>NZ_JACIEW010000001.1 GCF_014197055.1 Devosia subaequoris
AGCGGCCGGTTGCCAGCCCCACCGCATGATGCCAGCGGGCACACGTGGCACCACTCCGACAAGCAACTCCTTGCCGTAATACGCGATGGTCTCGAGACCATGGCGCCCGGATACGAGACGGACATGCCAGCCTTTGGAGCTGTGCTCACGGACACCGAGATCATGGCGATCATCGACTACATCAAGAGCACATGGCCGGAGCGCGAGCGTGGCTACCAGGAGACGCTCAATGGGACGTCAGGCGAGTAGAGCCAACTGGTTGCCGCTGACGACTGATCGACGGCGCGAGAACTTCGCCCACCTATTTGCGCAAGTACTTCACCAAGGCAAAGACGGCCAGTACAAGCAGCAACAGGATGAGGATCCAAAAGATCCCCATGCCGAACATCATTCCGCCACCCATCATTCCGTCAAACATGCCGCTGTCACCGGTTTTCGCTCTGCTAGCAGCAGCCCGATTTGCGCTCTGGCTTCGAAATCTCCTGGACGAGATCCGCAGTTTCCCGATCGCTGGCGCCGCGGGCAACGTCCGCCTGGGCGACTATTCCGCAACACTTCCCGTTTTCATCTGTAACGATTGCCCTCCTGACCTGCCGCTCCTCCATCTTGTCGCAGCAGGCCGCCACGTCCTCATCCGGCGTCGTCGTCAAGACGTCTGTGGACATGACCTCAGAGACTGGGGTATCGACTCCCTTCCCCTGGGCTACGGCGCCGCAGCAGATATCGCGATCGGTGACGATCCCCACTGGCTCTCCCATATCATTGACAACCGGTACGGACCCAACCGATTTCTCTGCCATGATATGCGCAGCATCCCGAATGGTATCGGCGCGGCCGCAGCAGGTTGGGTTACGGCTCATGATTTCTTGAACTTGCATCGCTGTTCTCCTTAGGTTTGGACACCGGACGACCTATCTTTGGACCCCAAACGTCTCATTTTTCGGCTGGTTCCGAAGACCGATGAGGAGTGTTGGGAACTCCGCGATGAGATCGAGGACTCGATTATCGGCGCGGGCAAGACCCTTGGGCTAAAAGTCGTGGCCGAAGGCGTCGAGACCAAGGCGCATGCCGATCTGCTGCGCCGGTTGGGTCGCTATTATCTCCAGGGTTATGCGTTTGCCAGGCCTATGTCGGCAGAGAGCCTGCAATCCTGGTTGCGGGAGAGAGACAGTCAGGGCAACTAAGACAAATTCTACAAGAAGACTTGAGAAAGTGGAGCACACTTCATGCAGATCATCAAACTGACGAGCGCTGTGGCATCGGCTCGCCCTACCGTCTACGTCAATGTCGACCATATCATTTCGGACCAGGCTTGCGGCTGTCAGCTTCGGGTCACGGGCGGCAACAACGTCGTCGCGGTCAAGGAAACCGCCGAGACCGTGGCCCGCCTAGTCGAACACGCTGCGCGTAGCCAAACCGAATGATGAAGGGGTGTTTTGCGCTCCCAGCACATGGACATAGCTGGTTGCGATTAGAGAGCTTGCAGATCTCCTTATGCGCCGCCTCATCGCATTCGCCCGTGTTGGGTTAGTTCCTGGACGGTTCGCAGTCCTCGCCGCGCTTCTACGAAATCTTCCTGCCAGGGCGCCCATAAGCACGCGACGATAGTCAGCTTTCTCAAAGCGCTGACCAGCACCGGACTGACAACTATCGGCCCCAACTCCGCCGTTATAACTCTGCCGGTGCGATTCGCTGGGCATGTTGCCCCCTTTGCCCACGCCGAGCTTACGACAAAGCGATAACGAGCTCTTCACCGGGCTCTGCCGGGTCAGCTTTGGAAAAGCACCCTCCGCCGCTCGAGACAACGCGTGTCGAACCTATTCGATAATCTGCATCTGCGTAGATGGGCGCGTGTATCCACAAGGCTGGTTGGTATCGCTCAATCAAGGGTTCCAAGTTCGACGCGAAGGCCGCGCAGCTGATGTCATACTGAACTTCCTCCGGCAGCGACCGGATGGAAGGAGCGTGGTGGGTTACAACGACAGTCGCGCCCTGATGTGGATGACTTAAGGCCCGAGCCACCTTCGCTTTATCGCGCATGTGCTCATCGGCGGTATCGATTGGCCGAATGAGGCGATCCTCGCAGCTGTGACGGACGGAGAAGTACTCCGGCATTGCCGCTATTGCCCACTTCTGAGAGGCGTATTCGGTGCCTGTAAGCTCGAAATCCGTCCACAATGTTGAGCCAATGAACCGGACTCCTCCGAAGAAGGCAGAGCTTCCAGTTTCAAGAACAATGATTTCAGCAGGAAGATGGTGGAACTCTCCGGCTTGCAGCCTTGCTCCGGAGAAGTCTCGGTTCCCCGGGACGAACAGAATTGGTTTTTTTGTCTGGTCGTAAAGGGTAACCAACTTGGCGACTACATTGTCTGGTCCGTCTGAGACATCACCAGCTACCACCATCAAGTCGTGGAAGGGCGTTTCGCCGGGCTCGATAGCAGCATCAGTGCCCAATTTGGAAGGAATCCAGACGCTGACCACGACCGGGTCCTCACGGCCCTGGCTCGGCATTGAGCCATGAGGCAAACAGTTCAGCCCTCTGCTTCTCAAATCTGTTGGCTACAAGGTCATCGTACGTTGGTCTGGGACCGGGGACAGGAAGGATCTTTATATTCAACCCAACCTGGTGGAGCGCACTAAGAAATTGCTCTGTTGTGATGTTGTGCAGGTTCCCAAGTTCCAGATCCATTATGACGGAAAGTGGCGCGGACACGAGCAATGCCAACTGTCTCTGCGACAGTGCATTATCACGTCGGGCCGCGGTGAGGATGGCTGCGACATCATTGCTGTCATACATGCGATTGTCCCAGCACGGTTGCCCCACTCCTCGCGCACCTAGTTATTTGTAAGTGCCCATGTGGTGCTCCAATCTGAACAGGCCTGTTCTGGTAAGAACCCAGCCTTGATCCCGCCCGTCGACAACGATCTCTCCCGTATGCGTCATTTCGTTGATTGTGCCGTCGGCATTCCGGAGCGTCCCCATGCACACGCAGACTTGCGACGGGATGTAAAGTGACCTGACGAACACGGGAGCACCCTTCAGCTTCTCCTCAGGAAGCCGTGCCTCGAAGTGAAGCAGAGCGAGAAGGTTTTGCGACAGCAAGGCAGCGTCTTTAGCTTTGCCCCTGATCTCATCTTTGTAGCTGGAAACAAGCGAATCGATTCGCGTCATGAGTGCACTCCAGGAGGACCTCAAAGGTAAATGGTACTGCTTGATTCTGCAAATGATATGCTTTTTCACACAGTTCGAGCTACGTTATGTGCGCTTCAATCGCTTTGACTGGCTAGTGTTTAGCGGCCATGTCAAATCCGTCGCATGGAAATGCACCCCGAACTTTTGCTGGCAGCGAGGATGGCGCTGGGATTGACCCGCAGTGAGTTGGCGGGGCGGGCCGGTGTAGGCGAGCGTACATTAGCCGATCTAGAGGGCGGCCGCCGCAGCTCTGTTGAGACTTACCTCCTGGTGCGACGAGCCTTGGAGGAGATTGGTATAGTCTTTTTGCACGCGCTACCCGGGGCAGGGCCTGGTTTCACCCTGCCGGAGGGATGGGCGGGGAATGACTTGATAATGCCCAGGAAAACCCGTCGCGGTATGCGAAAAAGCGATCGCGATTAGAATGCTGCAGGTTAGAAAGAGGGCCAGCGTGCACAAGGCCCAAGGCAGCGAGTTTAAGATGTCATTAGGCCTATCTAAGGGTCGTCTTCCTCGATCGCGCGATGATCTAAACTGCTGTAAAACGAGAACAGGTTCGGATAATTCTTTCAGAATACCAAGCGCATTCGTGTGTGCTATAAAGTCGCCACAAGCCTATTGATGCAGGAAATCTCGCTGCGGATTGGACGGTAGTGGACTGACCTAGGCCAGCCCACCATCGTTCACGCGATCATCGCCATCCCTAGCTGTACCGCGAGATCACGATACCATTCCCATCGTTCACGGTAAATATCCTAGCGGGTGAGGCGGCCATCGGCCGACGAGGGGCGGCAATGAGCCCCTCTTTCTTGCTTCGGATTGTAAACGGAAAAACTTGAGATCCAGCGAGATTCGCGCTTTAGTTTACATAAGTTGATGGCGTGTGCGTCGTGTGGCCCTCAAACATCTGGGAAGCATGATGTTTCTTTCGCAGAAAAGTGTTCCGCATTACGGTTTTAGCAGGTAGTCTGTTAAAATTGTAAACTGGTAAACTGCAAGCCGCTGATGGCATTGTAGTTTGAGGTTTGGGCAACGCTCCGTCTGCTACCGTTAATTCTGAGCTAGGCTGGAGCGTTACTTTTTGTCAACTAAGACCCGTAGTGCTTACAGAGTTCAGTTCGCCTGACATCTGGTGAACGTTTGCCTTTCTTGATTGCAACTGGCCTTCTCATTGAGGCGCCCACTTTTTGGTCGTTAGCCCTGCTGCGGGCGCGAAACCTCCAGGCGGATACCCTAAAAAAGCCGACTTCGCTCTCTGATCTTCCTCTATGTGTGTGAATAGCCCCGCGTTCTGTAGACACCTTCGGGGTTAGATCTGGTGTCGCCCTCCTGCAGACGTCGACGAAAGCATTTAGCTGGACGTGCGCATTCCCTCACCGCACGCTACTATCCGCGATCTGTCGGGTGGGCAGAGGCAGGGTATCGCCATTGCCCGCGCCACGCGCTGGGCCAAGAAGCTGATCCTGCTCGATGAACCCACGGCAGCGCTGGGCCTCGCGGAAACGGCCAAGGTGGAAAAGATCGTGGCCGGGCTCAAGGCGCGCAATATCGGGGTGCTGATCATCAGCCATAGCCTGGATCAGGTGTTCCGCCTGTCGGACCGCATCTGCGTGCTACGGCGGGGCAAGCAGATCGGCATCCGCAAAACTGCGGACACCGACAAGAACGAGATCGTCTCGATGATCACCGGGCTGAGCGCACAGTAACCCTGCCGGTCCAAGAGGTGGTTGCAATATGGGGCTCTTCGGCAACGCGCCCCAATGCGGGCGTTTAGCCCCTTCGGATCAGCGCGCATAGGTGACGTAGCCGCAAGGACTGTGAACGCAACCAATCGTAGTAATCTGACGGTCAATGCGGCGCCTAGGGCGGGCCACAGGATACAGGCAAGCCGTATCGACCAGAGGAACTCTCCATGGGGCTAATCGTTGGGTAGCTAACAATCTTAAGGAGACCGGCATGGCGATGAACTCGCTCAAAGACGTTTACCTCGAGCAGCTGCAGGATATCTGGAGCGCCAACACCCAGTCCCTGGCAGTCGTGACCGAACTCGGCCGCGCCGCCCAAGACGAGGAATTGTCCGAGGCGCTGATCGATGGCGGCAACGGTATTGCCGATGGCATCGCCGAAATAGAAAAGCTGTGCAACGACCACGGCATCAAGCCGAACGCGGAGCATTGCAAGGGTATGGAAGGCCTCGTGAAGGAAGCGCGCGCGCATGGCTTGTCCGAGGAGATCACGGACGCTGACGTGCGTGACGCAGCCATCATCCCGCAGTATCAGCGCATGGTACATTACGCACTTGCAGGTTACGGGACCCTGGCCGCCTTTGCCAACCGCCTCGGTTTGGACGGTGACGCGGCGGTGTTGAAAAAATGCCTCGATCAGACTTATGACGGCGACCGCCGCATGACAGCGATCGCCATGAAGGGCGGGGTCAACAAGGACGCCGCCTCCTGAATTCTGTCCGCAATGATCAAACTGGGCTGCACGAAAACTCGTACGGCCCCTTTCATGGCGCCGACATTCGTAGAGTGGACTTTTGTGCGGCGGCACCGAGCTCTCGATTAGCCTGCCAGCCAAGTGTTTACTGTTTGGTTATTCGGAAACCTGCTTGTCCTCCGCGCCCTCCTAAGGCACTGGCGCGAAGGATTATAGGGCAGGGGGCTTCCATACCCGCCGGGCAGATGCGCCCCATTCCTGCCGTTCAGCTGACGCTGGTGGTCTCCCGGAACCCGACCTTCGCTGACTGCTATTTGATGTCGGAACGCACATGAACTCGACACAATGCACGCGTCCAGAGGCGCTATGTTCCTCTGCCGAAAATGGTGGGCACTATCGTGATCGGCGGCTTGGCTGGTCGCTCGTCCATCATGTATCGGCCCGCGATACCGCTCAGTGCGTGCGCGGTTGGTCTTGGGTATTGGCAACCGCATTTGGTTGGCGCTGCCAAGCGGCAAATAGCCGGTGTTCGATCTCACGCCCTCTAGACAGTGACCTAAGAACCAGAACCCATTCAGTTGCGCTGGAAAATCTCAACTGAGGCATCGTCGATCTGGTAGCCGACCTCGGCTACTTCGGTCCGGCGTGCGTTTGCCGAAAGCTGGCCCGTCACCAGAACGGGGTCCCAAAGGTTCCCGTGGCGCTTGAGAAACGCGTCGGCGGGAAGGTCCTGAAGTCGCGCGCGTTGGAGCGTATCTGGAGCCACGATGGCGCCTGCAGCGTCCTCAACCCCATCGATACCATCGGTATCGCCTGCGATCGCCCAAACATTGGCGGTGCCCTTTAATGCGATGGCGAGGCTGAGCAGAAATTCAGTGTTGCGCCCACCTTTTCCTGGCGCGGCACCTGCGATTGTAACCGTGGTTTCTCCACCCGATAGCACTACGCATGGAGCGGCGGCCGGCGCGCCCGAGCTTCGGATGCTGGCGGCAATGCCGGCTAGGATCTTGCCCAACTCGCGGCTTTCTCCTTCGAGAGCGTCGCCAAGTGACAAGGTCGCAAGCCCATAGCTGTGAGCAACCGATTGTGCGGCGGCAATGGCCTGACGCGGCGAAGCAATGAGCCGAACCTTGCCGGTGTTTGTAAGCTGAGGTTGATCGGGGCCATCAAGAAGAGACTTCGCGGCTGGGGGCAGGGGGATGTCATACCGTTCTATGACGGCCCTGGCTCTGGTGTTGAGATCTGGAACAGGAATCGTCGGTCCCGATGCAACTTCTGAAGGAGTGTCCCCGGGCACATCGCTGATGACCAGCGTTTCAATGCGCGCGGGAGCCGCCGCAAGGGCAAGTTTGCCACCCTTGATGTTGGATAGCGCAGCCCGAACGCACTTGATCTCGCCGATGGCTGCTCCGGACTTGAGCAGTTCTGCGTTTATTGATTGCTTGTCCTCGAGCGTCAAACCATTCGCGGGCTGAACCAAGAGGGCGGACCCGCCACCCGAAATGAGCGCTATGACCAGATCATCGGGGGTCAGGTTTTGCACCGCTTCAAGAATAGCGCTGGCGGCGTCAAGGCTGCTCGCATCGGGAACCGGATGCGACGCTTCGAGTACCTTGATGCGCTTGGTCGGCGCGCCATGCCCGTAGCGCGTGACCACAACGCCCGACATTTCAACGTCGGGCCAGGCTGCTTCCAAACCCGCTGCCATGGCTGCCGAGGCCTTTCCGGCCCCGACAACTATGCATCTGCCCCCTGGCTTGCTGGGGAGGTTGTCCTGGACTGCTCGTCCGGCCTCGGCGCTGGCGATTGCAGCGTCGAACATCTCGCGCAACACCTTGCGCGCATCGGCATCGGTCCAGGCCATTGGCTAATCTAGGCTGTTCGAGCCTGAGATAGCCGACACTACAGCATCCGTCACTTCCCGTGTTGTCGCTTTACCACCGACATCCGGGGTCAGAATGCCTTCTTCGCAGACCCGATCAACCGCTCGCATCAAGCTCGCGGCGGCCGAAGCTTCGCCCAGATGCTCGAGCATCTGCGCCGCAGTCCAGAACGTCGCGACCGGGTTCGCAATGCCCTTGCCGGTAATGTCGAACGCCGAGCCGTGGATGGGCTCGAACATTGAGGGGAAGCGCCGTTCAGGGTCGATGTTCCCGGTCGGTGCCACGCCCAGGCTTCCTGACAATGCACCTGCAAGATCCGAAAGAATATCGGCGTGCAGATTTGTCGCGACGATGGTGTCGAGGCTCTTGGGATTCTTGACCATGCGCACGGTCATCGCATCGACGAGCATCTTGTCCCAGGTGACGTCCGGGAACTCCTGTGACACCTCGGCCGCAATCTCGTCCCACATCACCATGCCGTGCCGCTGGGCATTGGATTTTGTCACAACGGTAAGCAGCTTACGCGGGCGGGATTGCGCCATCTTGAACGCATACCGCATGATACGGGTCACGCCGACTCGCGTGAAAATGGCCGTCTCGGTGCCGACCTCCTCCGGAAGTCCGCGGTGCGCGCGCCCCCCGTGTCCGGAATACTCGCCTTCGGAGTTTTCCCGGACGATGACCCAGTCCAGATCACCGACGCCGACGCCCCGCAATGGCGACGTGATGCCTGGAATGATGCGAGTGGGACGCACATTGGCATATTGGTCGAACCCCTGACAGATGGGCAGGCGCAGGCCCCAGAGCGTGATGTGGTCCGGAACGTCGGGCGCGCCAACGGCGCCGAAATAGATTGCATCGAAATCGCGCAACTGATCGAGGCCGTCGTCCGGCATCATCTTGCCGTGCTTTTTATACCAATCAGAGCCCCAGTCGAACTGCGTGAAGGTGAACCGCAGATCGCCCCTGCGCTCCGACAGTGCGGACAGAACGGCGCGACCGGCTTCAATGACTTCAGGGCCAATTCCGTCAGCCGGAATGGCGGCAATCTTATATTCGCGCATTGACATTGAATCCTTAAAATCTGGCTGCCCGTCGAAGGCAGCTCTCCCTGAGCCGCGACTTTTCCCGTCTTGACCCGGATTGGGCAATGCTCCATTTATCATATAAAAAATTGATATAAAGAGGGTGCTTGTGGAGCTGCTCCAGCTACGATGCTATCTCGCTGTCGCCGAGACGTTGCATTTCGGAAAAGCCGCTCAACAGCTTGATATGCTGCCGGCCAGCTTAAGCCGACACATCAAGCTGCTGGAGGACAGTCTCGGGACGGCGTTGATTGCGCGCACAACGCGGCATGTTTCTCTTACTGCGGCGGGCTTGATGCTGCTCGAGGATGCAAAGAATCTCATAGATCGTTCCGATGCATTCGAAGAGAAGGCGCGTTTGAGCCGATCATCCGACGCCCAGGTCCTCAGAGTGGGCGCAATCGACAGCGTTGCAGCCGGCATGATGCCGGAATTGCTTCATTATTTTGGTCTGGAGCACCCCGATATCGAGATTACCCTGATGGAGCAGAAGACCATAAGGCTTCTGCCGCGTCTGCTTTCAGGTCGGCTTGACGTGGCGTTTGTGCGTCCTCCCGAGACGCGTAACTCCAGACTCGTCTTTCGCCCTCTGTTCTCCGAAACGGCGGTCGTGGCGATGCCATCGGATCATCCTCTCGCCAAAAGGGACATGCTGCAAATCGGCGAACTCGTCGATCAACCGCTTATCGTACCGGATCGCAGGTCCAGACCGCATAGTCACGATCTCACGATCAAGCTGTTTCTCGAAGCGGGTCTGAGTGCGCGCGTCGCGCAGGTCGCAGAGGAGAAGCAGACGATCGTGAACATTGTCAGCGCGGGTCTGGGATTGGCCATTGTGCCGCGCTGGACGATGCGCTTGCAGGTTCAGGGGGTGACGTTTGTTCCGATAGATTTGTCTGGAAGCTCCGTGCGCGACAAGCTTGCTCTTGCTGTCACGTGGGTACGTGGGACCAATGACCCTCTTCGTGAAGCACTTCTAGACACGCTGTCCCGGCATCAAAAGCAAATCGCCGCATCAGCTTAATATAAAAAAATATTATATAATATCACGCGCATTGTTGCCGGGTAGGGAGGGTCCTAGCGTGTAGGTCGAGGTGATCGCTCTGATTGCCGAGGGAGATTTCAGATTATATGGGAGGAAAGAACATGAAACTAAAACTGGCACTGCTGGCTTCGCTTGCAGCCTTTGTCGCCCAGCCGGTTATGGCGCAGGACGATTGGCCAAGCAGCTTTAACGTGGGGACAGGCAGCCAGGGCGGCACCTACTTCGTATACGGAAGTGGTTTTGCGTCCATGATTTCTGAAGAGCTCGGCGTGAATGCGAGTGTGGAAATCACAGGTGGGCCCGTCCAGAATGTGACGCTGGTGGAAACCGGCGACCACCTGATGGGCTTTGTGACCCTCGGGCCGGCTCACGAAGCCATCAAGGGTGAAAGCCCCCTGATGCCGGGTGTGCCGCACGAGAATGTGCGCGCGTTGTTCCCGATGTATCAGACGCCGCTTCAGGCCGCGGTACTGGCAAGCTCCGACATTGAGACCTTCCAGGACATGGCCGGTAAGCGTATCGGTGTCGGCCCTGCCGGCGGAACGTCAGCGACCTACTGGACGCGCTTTTTCGAAAACGCCGAAGGCTACGAGGATGTCAGCATATCCAATGCTGGCGGCTCGGACACGGCCGGTCAGCTCAAGGATGGGTTGATCGATGCCTTCGTTTACGCAGCCGGCCTGCCCACGGGCGCCTACGCACAGCTGGCTGTCGAAAACGACGTGCGCTTCATTTCCATGGACGACGAGACGCTCAATACGATGCTCGAGATCGTTCCTGCGATGTCGCCCTTCACCATTCCGGCTGACACCTATGAGGATCAGCCAGAAGATCTTCAGACGACTTCGCTCTGGAATTTCGCCATCGCCAACGAATCCATGCCCGAGGATCTCGCTTACGAGATCACGGCCCTGGCCATGGAGAACCATGAACGCATGGTTCAGAATCATGCTGCCGCGGCTGAAACTCTGCCTGAGAACGTGACCAAGAACTCCGTTGTTCCCTTCCATCCTGGCGCAGTGCGCTGGTTCGAAGAGAACGGCTACGAGATCGCAGAGAACCTCAAGTAGGTTCTATTAGCAACTCAGCAGATGCGTTGCATGCGGCGTTGCCAATACGCAGCGCCGCATGTCTACTTCAGGGTGGAGTGATTTTCGATGTCTGACGACAATCGGAGCCAGGGCGTTGCAGCCCAAAATGATGATACCAAAGACGAGATTTCGCTGATCGAGCGTCAAACCGCGGAGGCGTCGGTTGATCAGGAACCCAAGGTCGACAACGAAAGGCTGTTTTTCGGCGCTCGGCATTGGGCCATTGCGATCATGTGCGTCGCGTTTTCGGCATTCCACCTGCTCGTCCTGAACGTCTGGCCTCTGGAAACCTGGACTTTCCGGCTTTCGCACGTGGGTGGCGGCTTGTTGCTCGGCTACCTGATCTTCAGCGCAAGATCACTAGCGGATGGCGCGGAAGCGCCGGCATCGCCAGTCTCCAAATTATTCCTCGCCCTCGGTGGGGCAGGGGTCGTGTACGGTGCGGCACTTGTCTTTGTGGTGTGGGTGCATGACGCCACTTCCGGATCGCCCATACCGCCCGCATGGGCAATGGATACACTGGGCATTCCGCTCGCTGCCGGTACAGCCCTGCTTGTCGTCAATAGCTGGCTCTTCCCCGATCAACGGCGCAACGCAATACCACTGGGCGATGCCCTTCTTGGCGTTGCGACAATTGCAGCGGTTGCCTACCTCATCAAGTTCGCTCCACAGCTCCAGTTGCGTGCAGGCATGCCGATGGCACTGCCAGCCGATATGTGGGCGGCGGTCACGGGCGTGATCCTCATTCTTGAACTCACGCGACGCGTTGCCGGCCTTGCGCTTGTCATCATCGCCGGTGTCTTTGTCGCCTATTCATTCCTGGGACCATGGCTTCCGGGGATTCTCGAACATCGTGGCTATGATCCAAAGCGCTTCTTCAGTTACATCTTCACCGACAACGGGGTGCTCTCAGCACCCATCGCGATATCATCGACATACATCATCCTCTTCGTGATCTTTGCGGCCTTTCTGCAGGCGACGCGGGTGGGTGAGTACTTTGTCAATATCGCCTTTGCCGCTGCCGGACACCGGCGGGGCGGGCCTGCCAAGGTCGCGATCTTCGCGTCGGGGCTGATGGGCATGATCAATGGCACATCGGCAGGCAACGTGGTCGCCACAGGTAGCCTTACGATCCCGCTGATGAAAAAGGTCGGCTATCGGCCGCAGACTTCGGCGGCCGTGGAAGCAGCAGCCTCCTCTGGCGGACAGATCATGCCGCCCATCATGGGCGCCGGCGCCTTCATCATGGCTGAAATCACCGGCATCTCCTATATGGAGATCGTCTGGGCGGCGATCATTCCCGCGATCGTCTACTTCGCCTCGGTCTTCTTCATGGTCGATTTCGCTGCGAAGAAATATGGTATGGTGGGCCTTCCGAAGGACCAACTGCCCAAGCTCGGCGCATTGCTGCGTCAGATTTATCTTTTCACCCCGATCGTCGTGCTGATCTTCTCTTTGTTCTCGGGATACTCGGTCATTCGGTCCGGCACTCTGGCCATGGCTACAGCGGCGGTTGTCTCCTGGCTGACGCCGCACCGCATGGGCCCCCGCCAGCTTTTCTTCGCGCTGGAACTTGGTGCCCGGATGGTACTGCAGCTTATCGCTGTGTGCGCAACCGCAGGCATCATCGTCGGCGTCATTGCATTGACCGGCATTGGATCGCGGTTCTCGTCCGTGCTTTTGGGGCTGGCCGATCAAAGCCAGTTGCTTGCCCTGTTTTTCGCCATGTGCGTCTCGATCGTGCTTGGCATGGGCATGCCCACTACGGCAGCCTATGCCGTTGCCGCCAGTGTGATTGCACCTGGCATTATCAATCTGGGCGTCGAACCGCTCATCGCCCACTTCTTCATTTTCTATTTTGCCGTGATGTCGGCGATCACGCCTCCGGTGGCTCTTGCGGCCTATGCAGGTTCCGCATTGGCGGGGTCCGACCCTATCAAGACCAGTGTGGAAAGCTTCAAGATCGGTCTCGCAGCATTTATCGTGCCTTACATGTTCTTTTATTCAGACGCACTGCTTATGCAGGGAGAATGGTACGAGATATTGCGTGTGGGTGTGACTGCGACCCTTGGCGTGTTCCTGCTGTCGGGTGCTGTTCAAGGGTGGTTCTTCGGCCAGGCGATTTGGCCGGTCCGGATAGCCCTGATCGTGGCGGCCCTATCGCTGATATCGGGCGGCTGGCAGACCGACATGTTCGGGATTGTGTTGGCAGGTCTTACGACCGCATATCAGGCGAAGTTCGGAAGCAAAGAACCGGTGCCCATGCGCGCCTAATCCTCCCGGGGCATCCGGGCCGAGGGGCGTCCCCAAGCCCGGATGCTTCATTGCCTTTCGCGGTATAACCCCAGAAAGCGGTGCAGACTATGAGCGGGACCATTCTGCGTGGTTCGCGAACGTACTGGCGGGCGTCAATCGCGCTCTTTCTGGCTGCGTTCTCGGTGTTCGCGGCAATCTACTGCGTGCAGCCGCTCCTTCCCATTTTCGCGTCGGAGTTCAATCTCACTGCCACCGAGAGTTCGGTCGCGATATCTGCGGCGACCGGAACGCTTTCCGTTTCACTTTTGCTGGTCAGTTGGCTGGGAAATCGTTTTGACCGAAAGCGATTGATGACCATCAGTCTGCTTGCCACCAGCGCCCTCGTCATTGCGATGGCGTTGGCAAGCGATTGGGCAGCCTTCATTCTCGTTCGCGCGTTGATTGGAGTCGCCGTTTGCGGGGTGCCGGCAATCGCGATGGTTTACCTCGGGGAGGAAATGGACACTGCTGCTTTAGGCTTCGGCATGGGCATGTTCGTGGGTGGATCGGCCATCGGTGGCATGAGCGGGCGCTTGCTGATGGGGTTGCTGCTGGAAGTCGTTACATGGCGGGAAGCGCTACTGATGCTGGGCGTAGCAATACTTGTGAATGCGATCGGCTTCGCGCTTTTGCTTCCCAAGCCTCGAAACTCGGCCACGGGCGTTCTGAGCTTTCCGGAATTTCTGTCCAACCTGCACCATGTCGTTTCGGACAAAGCATTGCGGCTTTTGTTGCTGTGCTCGTTCCTGCTGATGGGCTTGTTCGTCGCGATCTACAACTACGTTGCGTTTCACCTGCTTGCGCCACCCTATAGCCTCAGCCCGGCAGCGGTGGCGCCCATTTTTGCTGTCTATCTGGTTGGCACCATCGCATCGGCGACGATCGGGTCGGTCGCAGGCCTGGTCGGCCGTCGAAAGGTCCTGTGGCCCATGATGCTGGTGATTATTGCAGGATTGCTGGTCACGCTTGCGCCGCCGCTTTGGGCCGTAATCGTGGGATTGGCGATTACCACGTTCGGGTTTTTCGGCGCGCATTCGACTGCGAGCGCATGGGTGGCGCGGCGGTCCGGACCGGCACGGGCTCAAGGTTCAGCTCTTTACCTTCTGGCCTATTATGCCGGATCGAGCCTGTTGGGGACCGCCGCTGGCTTGGGGTGGTCCTACTGGCAATGGCCCGGTGTGGTGGCCTCATGCCTGGTCTTTGCGCTCACCGGCCTCGCCGTCACCTTCAGGCTGGCCGTCATACCGCCATTGGCCGCCTCAGGGGGCTTGGCGCCACTTTCCAGTTCCGCCCCCGAGAGATGAGGAAATTCATGCAGCGCAGACGCACCAAAATCGTGGCGACCTTGGGCCCATCCACATCATGGTACGTTGCGAGAGCTTTTAACCAAGGTTCGCAACGTAAGCAGTGCGCAGGGCCGGCACTTGGCCGCTCTCGTGGATGTTCAGGGCCCCAAACTCCGCATCGGAGAAATTCAGGGCGGGCAAATGGATCTGAGGGAAGGCGAGGAAGTGCGGCTTTGTTCGCGTCCGGTCCAACACAGCGAGATAAGCGTCTTCCAGGAAGACATTCGCCAGACCCAGCTCATCGAGGAGGCCTGGAAGCAGAGCGGCAAGGTCTATGGCTATCGCACGCTGCATGATGATCTGCTGGACCAAGGCGAGACCAGTTGCGCCAACCGTATTGCGCGCTTGGCCGGGATCAAGGCCCAGATCGGCTATCGGCGCCGGCCTGGCTCCTATGGTGGCAAGCCATCGGTCGTGGTCGACAACACCCTGGCCAGGCAGTTTGACGTCGATGCACCGGACACCGCCTGGGTGACCGACATCACCCATATCAAGACCATGGAGGGGCCGATGGAGAGGCTGCACTGGCGGCCATTCGCAGCCTGCGGCCCGACCTGGTGATCACAGACGTTATGATGCCGAAGATGGATGGCTTTGCGCTGCTCGATGCCATCAGGAGCGATAACCAGCTGCGCGACATCTCCGTGATCATGCTGTCCGCGCGCTCGGGCGAAGATGCTCGGGTCGAAGGACTGGACGCGGGTGCGGACGATTATCTCACCAAGCCTTTTTCGGCACGCGAGCTCATTGCCCGTGTGGAGTCTCACCTCAACATGTCGGTGGTGCGGCGCGAAGCGAACATCGCATTGAGAGAAAGCGAAATTCGATTCCGCAACATGGCCGATCATGCGCCCGTGATGATGTGGGTCACCGACGCCGATGCCCGATGCACCTATCTCAATCGCGGCTGGTATGAGTTTACCGGCCAGACCGAAGACATGGCGCTCGGCTTCGGGTGGCTGGAAGCAGTACATCCCGACGATCGGGGCTGGTCTGGCGAAACGTTCAGGCAGGCAAATGCGCGCCAGGAGAGTTTCCAGCTGGAGTATCGCCTCCTCCACAAGGACGGCACCTACCACTGGGCCATCGATGCGGCCTCCCCGCGCTTCAGCACTTCCGGAAAATTCCTGGGCTATATCGGATCCGTGCTGGATATCGATGCCCGAAAGCGCGCCGAAGCACTGCGGCAGATGCAGAACCGGCTCCTCGAACTGGCCATCGCGGACCAACCCCTGCCGGATATTCTCGAGCATCTCATTCTCGCAGTGGAACAACATGCCGGGTCGGAAATGCTTGGCTCCATACTGCTGCTCGATGGCAGCCATTTGCGGCACGGGGCTGCCCCCAGCCTGCCAACGGCCTACAATAACGCCATCGATGGCATTGAAATCGGGCCCGATGTCGGCTCCTGCGGAACGGCGGCTCTGCGCGGTGAACCAGTCTATGTCAGCGAAATCGAAACGGATCCGCTGTGGGACAACTTTCGTGCCCTCGCCCGTGAACATGGTTTGCGGGCATGCTGGTCGACGCCAATCATGTCAGCCGAAGGCGCGGTACTGGGCACTTTCGCCATGTATTATCGGGTTCCGCGCGTGCCAGCTCCAGCCGATCTGGATATGGTGAACCTTGTTACGAATACCGCCGCTCTCGTCATCGAGCGGAAGCAGGCGCAAACAGCTCTGCACGAAGAGTCCAAGGTCCTGCAGACCCTGAACAAAACCGGGGCTGCCCTGGCAGGAGAACTGGATCTGGAGCGTTTGGTGCAAGGGGTCACCGATGCCGGCGTTGAGCTGACCGGCGCAAAGTTCGGAGCCTTTTTCTATAATGTCGAGGACAAAAAAGGCGAGAGCTACATGCTCTATACGCTGTCCGGCGTCGACAGGTCTGCCTTCGCGCAATTTCCCATGCCCCAAAAGACCAGGGTATTCGCTCCTACCTTCGACGGACTGGGCATCGTCCGATCCGACGACATTTTGGCCGATCCGCGTTATGGCCATAACGACCCCTACAAGGGCATGCCGGAGGGACACCTGCCGGTGCGCAGCTATCTGGCTGTTCCGGTTGCTTCTCGCAGCGGAGAGATCATCGGGGGCCTTTTCTTTGGGCACCCCGAACCCGGACAATTTACCCAAAGGCATGAAGACCTGATGGGCGGCATTGCCGGACAGGCGTCGGTGGCGGTGGACAATGCGCGGCTTTTCCAGTCGGCACAGCGGGAAATTGCGCAACGAACAGAGGCCGAAGCCGCCTTGACGCGACTCAACGAGCAGTTGGAAACACGGGTGATCGAGGAGATCGAAGTGCGCCGCAAAACCGAGATTGCGCTGCAGCAAGCCCAACGGATGGAGTCCTTGGGACAATTGACGGGCGGCGTCGCCCACGATTTCAACAATCTGCTTCAAGTGGTCTCGGGTAATCTGCACCTGCTCGCAAAAGACATCGCGGGGAACGCTCGTTCCGAGCAACGCGTGCAGAATGCCTTGATGGGCGTATCCCGCGGCGCCAAACTGGCTCAGCAACTTCTCGCGTTTGGGCGGCGCCAGGCGCTTGAGCCAAAGGTCATAAACGTCGGTCGGCTGGTTCGTGGGCTTGACGACATGCTTCGACGGGCCCTGGGCGAAGAAATCCAGATTGAAACAACGATAACGGGCGGGCTCTGGAATACTTTCGCCGACCCTGGCCAGGTGGAGAACGCGCTGCTCAATCTCGCCATCAATGCACGCGATGCCATGGATGGCCAAGGACAACTGACCATTGAGGTGGGAAATGCTTTCCTGGATGACGACTATGCGCGCAACCATGTAGACGTCGATCCCGGCCAGTATGTCGTTCTCTCCGTGACTGATACCGGTTCGGGAATGCCTGCTGAGGTCGTCGAAAAGGTCTTCGAGCCCTTCTATACCACCAAGCCTGAAGGCAAAGGCACCGGATTGGGACTGTCGATGGTCTATGGCTTTGCAAAGCAATCGGGCGGGCACGCCAATATTTATTCTGAAATAGGACACGGAACCACGGTGAAGCTCTACCTACCCCGGACGAAGGGCAGCGAAGACGTGCTGGTCGATCTTGATCAGCAGGCAGTCGAAGGTGGCAGTGAAACCATTCTCGTTGTGGAGGATGATGAGCAGGTTCGGGCCACGGTCGTGGAAATGCTGACGGATCTTGGCTACCGTGTCCTCAAGGCGCCCAACGCCGACAGTGGACTGGCAGTTGTCGAAAGCGGGCTACCGATTGACCTATTATTCACCGACGTCGTCATGCCAGGGCATTTGCGTAGTCCAGAGCTTGCCCGCAAGGCTAAGGAGCGATTGCCACAACTCGCTGTGCTGTTCACATCCGGATATACCGAGAATGCTATTGTCCATGGCGGGAGGCTAGACGAAGGCGTTCAGTTGCTGGCTAAGCCCTATACGCGCGAAGCACTGGCCCGCAAAGTGCGCCATGTCTTGTCCAATCAGCAGCAGATCAATGCCGTCGCCACGCCAGTTGCCCCGCGAACAGAGGTGCCTGTTCAAACGCAGGATTCCACGCCTGCCGACAAACCACTGAGTATCTTGCTCGTTGAAGATGATGTTCTCATTCGCATGAACACCGCCGATATGCTGACGGACATGGGTCACTCAGTGCTCGAAGCCGGCAGTGCCGCGGAGGCATCAGTGGTGCTTGAGGGTCAGCCGACGCCCGACGTATTGATCACGGACGTGCAGCTTCCCGGCATGTCCGGCATCGAACTGGCCGCGCAGATGCGCGACACATATCCAGACATGGGCGTCATCTTTGCGACCGGCAACAGCACGCTGCCGAAACCATGATGAACATATTCAGAACGGCGCTATAGTGCTTGCAAAGCCATATGACACCAGCGCGCCGCGCTCATGCCTGGCGTCTTTGACCGAAACCGTTCGTGGAGCCCAGGATGGGTGAGCCGGCTATATGTCGGAACACTGGGATGAACGGATTGTGCTGGGAGCCATGCCTTGTCGGGACCGGGTCGGAGGGAGGATAAAATCGCCAGTAGGAAAAAAGACGTGATCGTTAGTACCGGGATTACCGGACTTGACGAAATCCTTCGAGGAGGATTGCCATCGCCCAATCTCTACATTCTTCAGGGGCCGCCGGGGTCGGGCAAGACAACTGCGGGCCTGCAATTCCTGCGAGAGGGTGTCGCGGCTGGCCAGAACTGCATGTATGTGAGCCTCTCCCAGAGTGCCCGGGAGCTGGAAGCCATCACCCGATCGCACGGGTGGACGCTGGATGGCATTCGCGTCGAGGAATTTTCCGCCTCCGACGCCCTCAATGCGGCGGCCGAACAGACAATTTTCCAGACCTCAGAACTGCGACTGGACGAAACGCGAAAGGCTATCGAGGCGGCTATCAACGAACATAAGCCCGCTAGGCTGGTCTATGACTCCCTGCTCGAAGTTCGCCTAATTACCGGCGACTCGCCCCGCTTCCGGCGGGAACTGATCGCTTTCAAGTCCTTTCTGGCGGAGCACAACGTCATCGGATTGTTGCTTGACACCCAAACCTCGGGTGGCGACCGCAATGGTGAGGAAATCGAGGGGATCGCCCATGGCGTCATCCGTTTCGACAAGGCACTCGAGGAGTACGGCAGCGTGCGGCGGCGCGTTGAGATCAGCAAGATGCGCGGTGTTCCGGTTGCTGACGGCTATCACGACATGGCGATTCGAGAGGGTGACGGGATTGTCCTGTTTCCCCGCATTGTTCCGGGAAATGCCAGCGAGCCCGGGCAGCCGCAACTGATCAAGTCCGGCGTCGAGGCGCTCGACGAGATGTTCGGCGGTGGACAGGAATCGGGCACGACGACCCTGGTCATCGGGCAGTCAGGCACTGGCAAATCGACAATGTCCTCGCTGTATGCGACCGCAGCACTCAATCGTGGAGAAAGCGTCGCGCTATTCCTGTTCGAGGAGCGCCTCGAGACGTTTTTCCGGAGGTCGGAAGGTCTTGGCATGAACTTGCGCAAGCTCCACAAAGACGGCCAACTCATCATCCACGATTTCAATCCGAACGAGATTTCTCCAGGCGAGTTCGGGCAGATCGTGCAGAAAGTGGTAAGCGAAAAAATATCCGGGTCGTCGTGATCGACAGCTTCACCGGCTATCTCAACGCCCTGCCGCATCGCGACAAAGCCGTGAGAGATATTCAGACCCTGCTCAAATTCCTTGCTCGATCCGGCGTGCTGACCATGCTGATCGTCGCGCAGCATGGGCTGCTGGGGCACAATGTTGGAATCGACGTGGACGTCAGTTTTCTGGGCGACACCGTGCTACTGCTGCGCATGAGCGAGCATGAGGGGCGGCTACGGCGAAATATCACCGTCGTCAAGAAACGCCATGGACCGCATGATATGGATGTCCGCGAACTTCTCATTGAGAGTTCTGGTGTTACAGTCGTTCCCTATAATCCGCTGCCCGAGGTATGACTGAACCAACTCTCCACGCCATCGACGAATTCGACTGGGTACTCGTGATCGCGCCTTATCGGCAAGACGCGGCACATGTTGAAGCCTTGCTTGGTGGGCATGGACTGCGGGTTCGTCGCTGTGTTGACGATGCAGATCTGGGCGACCTGCTTGAAAAAATCCCTGGCGTCGTCATCGCCACGCATGAAGCGCTTTCTCCGGCGGCCATCCAGACCATCGCCTATCACAGCGAAAATCAGCCCGCTTGGTCCGAAATGTCAATTGTCGTGCTTCTGGACAGAAAATCGCAGCAGGCGACCATCCGCCGACAATTGGCATCCGCGTGGGCGCGAGCCAGGATTATCTTCTATCAGCGACCGATTTCGGCGCTTGAACTGGTGAGCGGCGTACAGGCAGCGATGTTGGCACGACTGCGGCAACGTGATGTTCGCGACCATATCGAGCGGGAAACCATTCTTCGCCTCGAACTCAATCACCGCGTGAAAAATGTTCTGGCAAGCGTGTCCTCGATGTTCCAGATGTCCCGGCGCGGCGCTACGTCCCTGGAGGCGTTCGCCGACGAATTTTCGGACAGACTTAACGCGCTGAGCAGAGTTCATGCCGCCGTGTTCGAAGCTGGCGGCGAAAGCGTCTCGCTGATCGAGATCGTTGACCTGACAGTGTCGCCCTACCAACAGGAGGGCCATCGACGCATCCAGGTCCGGGGCCCTGACCTGCTGGTCGGCCGCGAGGCCGGCACAACCCTGGCCCTCTGTCTGCATGAGTTGGCGACCAATGCTCTCAAATACGGTGCCTTATCCGAGCCTCGCGGCACTGTCGCCCTGGAATGGACCGTTACCACAGGTTCGAAGCCCTCCCTGGCGCTGGAATGGCGGGAAAAGGATGGGCCAACCGTGGTTGAGCCCTCAAGGCAGGGCTACGGCACGCGATATATCCGGTCCGCGCTAGGCTCGTTGTTTGGGAGACCGCCAAGTTTCGTTTATTCCTCCTCGGGCCTGGTATGCGGGGTCAGCGGGCCGCTAGAAGGCCTTCAGGCAGGTAGATAGCAGGCGTCCGCTTGTGCAGAAACTCCGCCATTACCGGAGTCGGCCCCGCTGGAGGTGCTCTCGAGGAGGATCGTGGGGTAGGGGGAGCATTCTCGCGAGGCGGCACGGCGCTGGCTGACAAACCGCTAGCCTTAATCGTTCTCTGATTGCCGATTTTGGCCAAAGGAGAATGAAAATGGGTATCTCGCAATATGACCCCGCCGCCAGAGGTCGGCCGGTGTGGAACGCCGGTCGGCAGGTCGGCGCAAAAGGGGCGCTCAAGGACCGGCAGATCTGGGCAATCCGGTTCTTTCTGGATCGGGAAGGCCGCATGCGCGACCGAGCGCTGTTTGATCTGGCCATCGACAGTAAGTTGCGTGGCTGCGACCTCGTCAAGCTCAAGATCGGGACACTGATTACCGGTCACGACATTCGCGATCGGGCGATGGTGATCCAGCAGAAGACCGGTCGACCGGTGCAGTCGAGATCACAACAGACGCCAGAACTAGTTTGCTGGCGTGGCTCGAAAAGCGAGGGGCTCGGTAGAGGATTTCGCGTTTCCCAGTCGAGCTGATCCGAACGATCATCTGAGCACCAGGCAATTTGCCCGGTTGGTCGAACCGCAGGTGAGGCCACACGAGATGACGCCGGCGGCCACGATCCCGGTTCGAAAACGATAACCGGACTGTCAGCAATTCCGTGATCGCGTCCTGACCATCATTAACATCCGGACCATCGTTGGTGCGCGCCCCATTCCCGCTGGTCAAGCGACAATCGCAATTTGCTAAGAGCTGTCCATCTGCATGCTCAGTTCAGGAGTCGGCAACGGGGATTGCGGAACAGGGGCTTGGGTGCGTAGCCGAGTGAGCAGGAGTGCAGAGCTGGCGGACAGGTCTGCTCCGCGGGGCACGCCAGCAAGACCTCATGCGGAGGCCGTCTGGACCAAGCCGTAGCCGGTTATGCGTCGAAAGCCTGATCAGACGGGCCAGCGGACAGGTTCAGATAGTGCGGAGAGAATGCGGCCAGCTGCTGCAGGTTCTGTTGATCGCACAGCTCGACACCTGAGCCATTGGAGCGGACGAAGTGTCGTCGGCGCAACTCCTGCATCGTCCGGTTCACGTGAACCGGTGTCAGCCCGAGATGGCGGCCAATTTCCGCCTGGGTCATGGGAAGCCGGAAACGCCCCCCATGGGCCAGACCCATGCGCCGCAGGCGATATTCCAGCTCGCACAGGAAATGAGCGGTTCGCTCAAGAGCCGTCCGTCGGGCAATCGAGAACAGCAGCTCCTCCGACACGGCCCGGTCGATCACCAGTTGCGCCAGAATTGCCGCGAGCACATTGGGCGCGTTTTCCGCGAGCGCGATGGCCTGCTCGGCTGAAATCCACAGATAGCTGCTTTTCGTCAGCGCCACCAATCTGGCGCGCGGCTCGGTGCCTGTAGCCACCGAATAATCGCAGATATCGCCCGGCACAATCAGCGCCGTCGATTGCGCCTCTTCCGCATCGGACACCCCGTAGCGTGCAGCAAGGCCGCTGGCCAGAACACAGAAGCCACGGCCCATCTGGAAGCGGGTTCTGGCCTCGACCGTACGGCGGGTCCACTCCTGGGCCTGCAGTGTCTGCAGATCCTCGCGGTCCAGCAGACCGGTGCTCCAGAACCGCGAAAAGATCTGCGGCTTGATCAAGCTTGAGATATTGCTGTCTCGTAGCGGGATATCAGCGCGTGAGGAGGTTGCTGCCTCGGTGGACGCTCTCCGGTTTGTCTCTGGCGTGTTCGCTCCCAGCCAGTTGGTGACACCTGACCCAGTCATGGGTTCACCCAATGGGCTGGCAGGCCAGTCTTCGGCGTCCGCGCCGAAACTGCCGGCTTCCGCCGGACCGTTACACGCGATCTCTCGAACTGGGTGTGACGGGCGCGATGGCCGGGAAGAATCATGCCAAATCCTCCCAGTAATTCACCGCATCGTCAGCGGAGCAGACCGTCAATTGCTGCTGAAAGCGGCTCCGATAGACGGTCAGGATGGCGTCGTGTGTTTCGTCCGCCGAGCCGAACAGCGCGTCCTGCGGCAGGATGACCCGATAACCCAGGTCGATCGCCCCTAGCATTGTTGCCAGCACGCAGACATCGGTCTCGCCGCCGCTGATGAGCAAACAATCCACCGCGCGCTCCTGCAACAATCGGTGGAGTCGACCATCGTACCAAGGCGAATAGGTAGGTTTGTCGAAGAGTCTGGCGGGTGGAACGTACCGGCGGAACGGGGGAATAATGTCGATGAGGTCAGGATTGAGCCGTTCTCGCGTCATGTTCGGCCAGCGGTCATAGACGCGCTGCCACGCCCCGGGGGCTGACTGGTTGGTTTCAGCCGGCACAAAACGCGTGAAGATCGTCCTGTCAGCGAAACGGTCGACAATCGCGCTGACGGCGGGCACGACGCGCAGCATCCACGGCGCCTGCCATTCCGTCCCCTCGGCGAACATGCTCTGCATGTCGACGCAGATATGAACCCCGTTTCGCATCATGAGCTGGGCTTTTGACCCGAGCTGCGGGTCATTCTGACCCCCGGGTCGAGGTCTTTTCCAGCTCGGAAACTTCCTTCAGCAACGCCTTCCTTGCGTCGTCCCCACGGGGCTCCTGACGGTCGCGTTCGGCGAAAGCCTGAGCGAGTGCAGCTTTCAACTGAGCGGGGCCGGCAGCATAATGCTGGTCAACGAGAATTCTAGCGAGTTCTTCTGGGCCGTCGGTCATTTTGGGTTCCCTTTCGACTGTGGGTCGAACGGTCCACGCCCGAAACGGTTGCGCCTGTTTTCTAGTCGGCGGACACTCATGACCGCCCATGGCCAGGAGCTGGTCCAGGATGCAGAACCGTGTGGGCAGGTGCGCGTCGCCCTACGCAACAAGTTGTTTTCTACGTCAGCGCGACTGCAGGGCCAGCCAGGTCAGGACCATCGCCGCCAGACCAATCGCCAGCACGACGCCAGCATAGATCCACACACCCACGGGTGCCGATCGCTTGTGCTGTTCCGGTCGCCTCTCCGAGGAGAAGACCGTCCCCTGTCCGCCAGCCTCGGCATCGGTGGGCAGGGGCGCGGCCGCAGGGTCGGGAAAATCGACCTTGTCGCCCGTGCGACCGGAGTCGATGTCAGCCCGCAGCTGCTCGCCATTGATTTTCCGGGTCATCCGATGCCTCCTAGGTGACGCCCTTGCCGCCGGTGACGCCAAAGACTTCGCCGGTGATGTAGCTACCTTCCTGCGATGCCAGCAGCACATAGACCGGCGCCAGTTCCACTGGCTGCCCGGGCCGGCCGAAGGCACTCTGCTGGCCAAAGCTTTCGACCTTGTCCTGTGTCTGGCCACCGCTGGGCTGCAACGGGGTCCAGAACGGGCCGGGGGCTACGGTATTTGCCCTGATGCCCTTCTCGATCAACTGTTCGGCCAGCGCCTTGGTATAGGCCACGATGCCGGCCTTGGTGGTGGCATAGTCGAGCAGGTGCGCTGAAGGCTCGAACGCCTGGATGGAGGCGGTGGTGATGACCGAGGCGCCGGGCGGCAGGTGCGGCACAGCAGCTTGAGCGAGCCAGTGCAGCGCGTAGAGATTGGTCTTCATCGTCTTGTCGAAGTCTTCCGAGCTGACCTCGGCTATTGATGGGCGCGTTTGCTGGCGTCCGGCATTGATGACGAGGATATCCAGACCGCCGAGCTTATCAACGGCTGCTGCAATGAGCTCGCGGCAGAAACCTTCATCGGTCACATCGCCGGGAAGGGCAAAGCCCTGTGTCCCCGCGGCCTCGATCAGGCTGATGACGTCCTGGGCGTCTTCCTGCTCGCTTGGCAGGAAATTGATGGCGACGTCAGCGCCTTCACGTGCAAAGGCGATGGCCACGGCGCGCCCAATGCCCGAATCCCCTCCGGTGATCAGCGCCTTGCGGCCGCTCAGGCGGCCAAAGCCCGCATAGCTTTCCTCGCCGTGGTCCGGCGCTGGCTGCATGTCGCCGGCCAAGCCGGGCGGCGACTGTGGCTGCCTTGGAAAAGGCGGCGCGGGATACTGGTATCTGGGGTCCTGAAGGGTGAAGCGATCGGGCATTGCTGCCTCCTGTTTTGTCGCAGGGGCAATGCGCTAGCCACGGATCGCGTTCCTTTCAGTGCTTATGATGGTCTGCCGCTATCAGCGGATAGTGGGTGTCCATTGCGGAGAAGTCGTTCCGACAGCTAGGCCAGAGCCTTCCCGCCCCTGGGTGCGTACGCCAACAGACAAAGAGCCTCAGGCAGCCTTCCGCGCCGGGCGACCTTCGTCTGCATGACCTGTGTCGGTGCCCAGGACGCCGGTTCACGGTTTCAGGATCACCTTGGTCCACTCGTTCTGGTTGTCGTGGAAATTTCGGTACCCGTCTGGCCCCCGTTCAAGCGGCAGGCGGTGGCTGATCAGGCAGGTGGTGTCGATCTCGCCCCGCTCGATGCGCTCCAGAAGATCCTTGGTATAGCGCTGGACATGGGTTTGTCCCGTTCTGATCTGCAGACCTTTCTCCATCATCGCGCCCAGGGGGAATTTATCGGCAAAGCCACCATAGACACCCGGGATGGACATACGGCCACCCTTGCGCACGCAGACTAGCGCCTCTCGCAGGGCGTGGGCACGGTCCACGCGCACGCCGACCTTCTGCTTTGCGACCTCGAGTATGTTGTCGGGCGCAAACCCGCGCGCCTCCATGCCCACCGCATCAATCACCGCATCCGGCCCCAGGCCGCCCGTCATTTCCATCAGCGCTTCGCCCACGGAGCTGCGGTCGAAATCGATCACGTCCGCGCCAAGCTTTCTTGCCAGGTCCAGCCGGTGGGGGTGATGATCGATGGCAATGACGCGGGCGGCGCCCATTATCAGGGCGCCCTGAACCGCGAACAGGCCTACAGGCCCGCAGCCCCAAACGGCAACAATGTCGCCCTGCTCGATCTGCGCGTTCTCGGCAGCCATCCAGCCGGTGGGCAGGATGTCCGAGAGAAACAGCACCTGCTCATCATCAAGGTGGTCCGGCACGACAATAGGACCCACGTCCGAGTATGGCACCCGTAATACTCTGCCTGTCCACCGGGATAGCCGCCGGTCATGTGCGAATAGCCGAACAGTCCGCTCGTCGCGTGGCCATAGAGCACCAGAACTACGTGGCCAAGGTGGGGTAGTTCAAACAGATCATAGACACCCTCGGACCAGGATGGTTGCTCATCGGGCAAGGAGCAGGACCAGATGCCGATGCGCGCTGTCGCCGACGCCCGCTCGATCAGATATTGCCGATGCAGTTCAGCAGCGCGACGGCGGTCCATCGCGGCGTGACCGACCAGTTCGGACACCCGGCGAGCAGAAAATTGGCGTCGGCCTCACTTCTCTGAGCACGATCCCAGAGCACGAGCCACTGCAGTCTGGCTGCATCTATGTCAGGCACCGGCACGGTCAAGACGAAGCGGGCGATGGGATCGTCATTGACGCTGGCGCGGCCGTCCGAGCCGAGCAAGTCGGTGTCGATCCCCGTGGGGGGTGGGGGGGCCATCCATGTCGACCCAACGCATGCCGCTGGTGACGAGGCCGGCGCCCACCATGCCGGTTAATCGGCGCAATCGTGACAGACCCGCTCGGCGACGGTCCGGTGCCGAGCGGAACCATAGGTTGCTCTGCACTTGGCCAGCTTTCGGTGAGGGGCTGCACAAACATGGGCGAACCCTAGCAGCGCGTCCTTAAAACAATGTTCTCTTGCAAGGAGTTGCGACGCCGACCGGTCCGACTACGGCTTCGCGCGACGATAACGATTGAACTAGCGCGAAAACGGCACTTCGGCGCGCAGGCTGTCACCGGACTCGATATAGACGACTTCGAAGACCACCTGAATGGCGTCGCCATTTAGCTGAATCTGTGCCGAGATGTTGAGATCCTTGCCTTCTTCGTCCTGGTCGCGTTCGCGCAGGTTGAAAACGAGGCCGGAGCCACGCTTCTGGCCGACGGCGATGCCGGTGAAGGTGGCATTGGAAGTCATGGCCGCTTCGAAGCGCCGGCTGGCGTCAACATAGGCCAGCGTACCGGCTACGGACAGATTGGTTCCGGCCATGGCGCACCGGCCGCTATAGTTGACCTTGTCCTGATTGCCTTGGCTCAGGGACAGGCGGCAGACCACGGATTCTTCGCTTGCGCCGTAGAGCGTGCCGCGCCCACGCCATTCGCCGATATAGGATTTGAGCAGGGCAACCTCTGCCGGTGCGGCCAGAACTGGCGTGAACCCGGCCAACGAAGAAAACAGAAGACCTGCCAGTGCGGCTGCACGGGTCAGGGTTCCGAAACTGGTCATGGCGCTATGCCTCCAACAAGCAAAACAAGCCCCCCCGGCAAGTCTTCGCAGGCCAAGATTACCGATTGTCGGCCAGGGATGTGGCCGGTTCTCGCGAAAGTGATCGCGCCACAAGCGGTCCGGCCGGAATCACTGCACTCATCGTAGCTTTGGCGACCCATTTGCGGCAAGCGGCTCTCTCTCAGGACGTGCGGCTGGCGCCGACGCGGGTATCGGTATTGCCGGCGGGATCGTCCGGGGTTGCGACATGATCGGCAGTCTGGACGTGAATTCCGGTGAGGTTCTCCAGCATGCGCGATGCGGCCACCAGCAGCGAAGGCAGCATAAACAGATCGCCTACCAACGCCAGCGACAGGGACAGCACAAAAAGCGAGCCGAACAGGGCCACCTGCGGCAATTCAGAGAAGGCGACGATGATGGTGCCCGCACAGAGGATGACGGTTGTCGCGACAATAGCGCCACCAATACGCCGCAGCGTGTGGTGCACGGATTCGATGTGGCTGCGCTGCTCCTCCCGCCGCCCATGCATATAGTGCGAGAGCATATGGATGGTGTCGTTGACGGCAATGCCGAAGGCAATTGTCAGTGCCATGACGGTGGTCAATTGCAGGCCCGCCCCGGTGGCCCAGAGCCAGGCCTGGGTGCCCAAGATGGGAAACATGTTGGGGATGGCGGAGACCAGCGCCATGCGCAGCGAGCCGAAGGCGATGCCGATCAAGACCAGGTTGAGCACGACGCTGGCCGCCAGTGAAATCTGCAGCGAGCGGACGATATCGTCGGTGGCGAAGGTCGTCAGGATGCGGAAACCGCCCAACTCTGCCTGGGGGAAGCCAGCCTCGGACATGCGGGTCTCAATGCGCGCCACCATGTCCTTGAGGGCCTGGCTCTCCAGGATGGTCGGCATGAAGCCGGTGACCAGGGCCTGGCTGCCGTCTTCGGTGATGAAGCGCTTGCGCATGAAGGGACCGACAGCGTCGAACACCTCTTCGCGGGTGAAACCGGTCTCGGTGTAGTTGGTCAGGCTGGCGGCTGAAATGACCTTGTTTTCCCCCAGCTCGGACTCGACGATCTCGTGGATGGTGCGGATGGTCTCGAAATCCTCAGCGCCAACATTGGGGTCCATCTGGGTAAGCGGCACGCGCACGTAGAGCGGAGCGACGCCACCCACGCCCTCATCGATGCTTTCGGCCGTGGACAGCGCCGTGGAATCCTTGGCCATGAAATCTTCAAAAGAGAAGCGCGGCTGGATGAGGAAGAAGGGAATAATCAGCAGGATAGTAAGCAGGATCGCCAGCACACTGACCGGGCGGCCGAACTTCATTGCCAGCCCAAGCGCGGCGGGCACGGGGGCGTTGAGCGCAAAATTCGGCGCTTTGGGCAGCTTGAAGCCGAGCCGAAGTGCCGTTTTGAGCAGGAGTGGCATCACAGTCATCAGGCAAACGAACATGATGGTGCTGCCGGCGGCCCCGGCCAGTGCGAATTCCTGAACGCCCTGGCCCGGCGAGAAGTAGAGCGAGGCAAAGGCGACGAGCGTTGTCAGAGTCGTCAGCGCGGTAGCAGGCCCCACCAGCTTGAGCGTGGTATCAACGGCCTTGTTGGGTTCCATACCGTCTCGCCAATAGGCCAGCCAGTTGAAGATGAAGAACATCGACTCCGCGAACGCCATGACCAGCACCAAGGTGGTGACGATTATGGTGAGAAAGGAGAAAGAGCCGAACAGCAACAGCACTGTACCGATGGACCACATGACGGCCACGAACGGGGTGGCGGCAACGATGATGGCACCCCAGAAGGAGCGCAGGGCAAACAGGGCGATGAAGGCGCCCAGGCCAAAGCCATAGACGGTGAACTTGATCTGGTCGTCGACGGCCGCGTTGAGCATTTCGGAGGTCCAGACCGGTGGGCCGGTCAGCTCGATCTCAAGCCCGGAATCGTCGTAGAATGCGAGGGTTTCGCGCAGGCTGGCGATCATCGCCTTGGTGCCGTCCTGGTTCACCAGTTCCTGGTTGGGGAACATGATAAGCACCACGCCGGTCAGATCGGGCGTGATGAGGTTGCGCATCATCGGATCGTTCTGCTGCAGATCCATCAGCGCCATGGCAACTTCGTCGGCGTTCAGCATCCCCTCGGGCACGGCCGGCACGGACCCGCCGCTGCCGTCGGGCTTGCGCAGGGTAAAGGGCGACATGGTGCCCACGGCGTATTCATTGAGTTCGAGATCGAACGCCAGATTGCGGATTTCTTCGAGAACGTCCGGATCGACCAGATTTGGCGAATTGACCATGACGTAGATGTCGTTCTCAAAGGTGCCAAAGGTCTTCGAGAGATTGTCATAGGCGTCGTAATAGTGCCCGGAATGGGCGTAAACGCGCAGCAGGTCGCCGTCGACATTTGCTTTGGGGATCTGCCAGAAGCAGAGGATCGTGAACAGCAGGACGATCACGGACATGACGCGCGGATAGCGCAGGGTTGCCACGCCCAGATATTCAAAGCCGAAACCAATGGATCGCCGGTTGATGAACCAGTCGACGAAACGCGACACGACAGAACCCGAAGACACCAGAACCCGACTCCCCCTTGGGCGGCAATTGTCTCAATTTTCTACGGGTTTGTGGGTAACGCGTCCAGCTTAGGGGCCTCGCAAACTGTTCAGGCGGTAAATACCGGGTCCGGCGCGAACCGGATCCGGCGCTATTTCGAGCGACCAGCGCGGCCTTGTGCCTTCGACACCAAGCCTCCACCGGTGGAGTATCGGCTGGCCGGGCGGAGCACCGATCGCTGATCGTGCGATTCGGTTATCTGTTCGACTGGGCCCGGAGGCCCCCTTGCATCAAAGAGGCCAGGGCGACGTTTGACGGCGCTGCCCTCGGGTTGCACAAGTCTTCGCAAACATGCCCTATGTGCTGGCCAAGGCACTGGGTGGGCCGCTGATCGACCGCATCGGGCGCGGCGAATTGCCGTCTGGTGCGATATGCCGTCCATGCTGGCGATCGCGGTCATACCCGTACTGTTCTGGGTGGGCTTGTTGCCGATCTGGGTACTCATGCCGGCGGGATTCATCTGTGCCGGACCGGTCGCCCATGTCACGCTGGCGCTCAATGCACCGCTGGAAGTCATCATTCCGATATTTCTGCTCAGCGGCTTCGCAGCAGGATTTCTCAATCCCATCATTGGGGCTATCCTGTTCGAACGCATTGCGCCCGCAATGGTCGGCCGCGTGATCGCTCTGGTCGGGGCACTGGCCTGGGTCCTGATGCCGTTTGGCGGGCTCTACGGGGGCGTCTTGGTCGAGTGGGCGGGGTTTATCCTGCGCTGGGCCTCACGGGCGCGTTCTATATGGTGGCGACGCTGTCGCCAGCATTGATCCGGAGATTCGGCAGATGAACCGAAAACCTGTTGCGGCCGAGCGAAACCAACCATTCGCAACGCCGCGGGCTGCTGCATCTGAGCCTGAATAGGGGCCAGTTCTCTCTCCACAGCTCAAAGCCTCTGAAAATTGGCATTCGGGCGCGGAATCGCCTATCTATGAGGCATCAAGAACCAACGTAGAATCACCCCGTGACAGATACGCCTGATGATGTGAGCGGTGGACCCTCGTCCTCCGACATCGCCCCGATCTTCATTACCGAGGAAATGCGCAAGAGTTACCTCGATTACGCCATGAGCGTGATCGTGAGCCGTGCGCTGCCCGACGTGCGGGACGGGTTGAAGCCGGTGCACCGGCGCATCCTGTTCTCGATGAGCGAGAATGGCTACGAATACAACAAGCCTTATCGCAAATCGGCGCGTGTCGTCGGTGACGTTATCGGTAAATACCACCCGCATGGTGACAGCGCCGTCTATATGGCGTTGGTGCGCATGGCCCAGTCCTTCTCGATGGGACAGATGCTGGTGGAAGGCCAGGGCAATTTCGGCTCGGTGGATGGCGATATGCCGGCTGCCATGCGTTACACCGAAGTGCGCATGCAGCGGATCACCAATTCGTTGCTGGATGATCTGGACAAGGACACGGTCGATTTCCGCGACAACTATGACGGCTCGGAGCATGAGCCGACAGTGTTGCCGGCGCGATTCCCGAACATGCTGGTCAATGGCGGTGGCGGTATTGCCGTGGGCATGGCCACCAATATCCCGACCCACAACCTGAGCGAAACCATCAACGCTGCATTGGCGGTGCTGGACAATCCGTTTGCGACGACCGAGGAACTGCTGGAGCATCTGCCGGGACCGGATTTCCCGACAGGCGGCATCATCCTGGGGCGCGCCGGCATCCGTCAGGCCTATGAGACGGGCCGCGGCTCGATCATGGTGCGCGGGCGTTCGAGCGTCGAGGAAGTGCGCAAGGAACGCGAAGCCATCATCATCACCGAGATTCCTTATCAGGTGAACAAGGCCTCGCTGGTGGAAAAGATCGCCGAACTGGTGCGCGACAAGCGTATCGAGGGCGTGGCCGATCTGCGCGACGAATCCAGCCGCGAAGGCATGCGCATCGTGGTCGAGGTCAAGCGCGATGCGCTGCCCGAAGTGGTGCTGAACCAGCTTTATCGCTTCACGCAATTGCAGAGTTCGTTCGGCTGCAATTTCGTGGCGCTCAACGGCGGCAAGCCGGAACTGATGAATCTCAAGCAGATTCTGGACGCCTTTATCGACTTCCGTGAGCAGGTGGTTACGCGTCGCGCGCGATTCCTGCTCAACAAGGCGCGGGATCGCGCTCACGTACTGGTGGGCCTGGCCGTGGCCGTGGCCAATATTGACGAAGTCATTGCGCTGATCCGAACCGCGCCCGATCCGGCGACGGCGCGCGGACAATTGATGACCCGTCGCTGGCCGGCGGCCGATGTGGCACCGCTGATCGCGTTGATCGACGATCCGCGCCACCGTATCAATGACGATGGCACGTTCAACCTTTCGGAAGAGCAGGCCCGCGCCATTCTCGAATTGCGTCTGGCGCGCCTGACTGCACTGGGCCGGGACGAAATCGGCGACGAGCTCAATGGCCTTGGCGCCGAGATCGAGGACTATCTCGATATCCTGCGCAGCCGTGAGCGTGTCCGGGCGATCATTCGCGAGGAGCTCGAAGCGATACGCGAGCAGTTCGGCACGCCGCGCCGGACCGAGATTTCCGATCACGCCGCCGATTTTGATGATGAGGACCTGATTGCCCGCGAGGACATGGTGGTGACCGTCAGTCATGGCGGCTACATCAAGCGAGTGCCGCTCTCCACCTATCGGGCACAGAACCGCGGCGGCAAGGGCCGCTCGGGCATGGCAACGCGCGACGAGGATTTCGTGGCGCGGCTCTTCGTGGCCAACACGCATACGCCGGTGCTGTTCTTTACCAGCCGCGGTATCGCCTACAAGCTCAAGGTGTGGCGCCTGCCGCTTGCGGCCGCCAATGCCCGTGGCAAGGCGCTGATCAATATCCTGCCGCTCGAACAGGGCGAACGCATTACCTCGATCATGCCGCTGCCGGAGGACGAAACCTCCTGGGGCAATCTCGACATCATGTTCGCCACGACGCGCGGCACGGTGCGCCGCAATTCACTGGCCGACTTCGTTGAGGTGCGCCAGAACGGTAAGATCGCCATGAAGCTCGATGAGGGCGATGCGATCGTTGGCGTGGACACCTGCACGGTGAACTCGGACGTGCTGATGACCACTGCACTAGGGCAGGCAATCCGCTTCCGGGCCGATGATGTGCGCCTGTTCAAGGGCCGCGATTCGATGGGTGTGCGCGGCATCCAGCTTGCCGACGGCGATACGGTCATCTCCATGGCCATTATCAACCACTCCGATGCCAATGCCGAGCAACGCGCCGCCTATCTCAAGATGAGCCGTGCGGTGCGCGGGGAGGCCGAGGGCGAGGACACTGGTTCGGACGAGGCCGATGTGGTCGCCGGCGAATTGAGCCCGGAACTTTACGCGCAGATGAGCGCCACCGAGCAGTTCATCCTGACCATTTCCGAGAACGGCTATGGCAAGCGGACCTCCAGTCACGAATACCGGATTACCGGGCGCGGCGGCAAAGGCATCGTCGCCATGGCGGTCAACAAGCGCAACGGCAATCTGGTGGCCAGCTTCCCGGTGGAAGACGATGACCAGATCATGATGATCAGCGATGGCGGGCAGACCATTCGCTTACCAGTTGGCGGCGACAAGCCGATCCGTATCGTTGGCCGGTCCAGCCAGGGCGTCATCGTGTTCGATACGGCCGCAGACGAGAAGGTGGTGTCGGTGGAGCGCATCAGCGAACCGGAAGCCGACGAGGATGACCTGCCGCCTGAAGCGTCGGCGGATGGAGCTCCCGGAACGCCACCTGATGGCGATGAGGGCGGAAGCCCGAGCGAGCCGAGCGGCGAATGATAGTAGGAAGGGGCGCTTAGGCGCCCCTTACCGTCTGGCACTGTCGGGGCGGCGCTGCGGTCAGCGGGAGAATTGCCTGGCACGACCAGCGAAATGCGCTGGCGAGGGCCACCAGAAGAATCGCCGCCGCTAAATCGTGCTCCAATACCTCCTTCATCGCCCCCGGAACGGACAGCAGCGACCTTTTTGCGGGATGAGCCGGTGAGACTGGATTCGCTCGGGAAGCTGCAAGGCTTTCACTTGGCCTGACCTTGCTTCAAGGCGGCGCGCGTGACAAAAGCTTTGCAACTACAAGGGGAAGGGGATGCCATGACGCAACTGGTTGGATTTTATCCAGGGTCGTTCGACCCGTTAACCAATGGGCATCTCGATGTGATCGAGCGGGCCTGCAAGCTTGTGGACACGCTGGTCGTGGCGGTGGGCATCAGCGCCACCAAGAAGAATCCCCTATTTACACATGAGGACCGGATCGAAATTCTCAAGCAGGTTTTGCCAGCCGTCGGCACGCGGACCAATACCGAGTTCCGGATCGTCGACTTCTCCGGCCTGATGGTCAATGCGGCGCGGATAAATGGCGCCAAGCTGATTATTCGCGGCCTGCGCGACACCACCGATTACAATTATGAGATGCAGATGGTGGGCATGAATGCTCAGATGGCGCCGGACCTGCAGACCGTTTTTCTCCCCTCCAGCCCACCGGTGCGGCATATCTCGGCCACATTGGTGCGGCAGATCGCTGAAATGGGCGGCGATATTTCCGCCTTCGTCCCGCAAATCGTTCTCAAGGCTCTTCACAACAAATGATCAAGCTGACCCGCCGCCATTTCGCCGCGCTTGCCCTGAGCGCGACCCTTGTTGCCGCTCCGGCCTTTGCCCAATCGGGCACGCCGCATCTGATCCTGACGCTCGAGGGTGGCGCGGTCGAAATTGAACTGCTGCCCGAAATCGCGCCCAAGCACGTGGAGCGGGTGGTGACTCTGACCCAGGCTGGGGAATATGACGGGGTGGTGTTCCATCGCGTAATCGACGGATTCATGGCTCAGACTGGTGACGTGGCCAATGGCGACTCCACAGATGACAGTTACAATCTGGCCATGGCCGGTACCGGTGGTTCGGACCTGCCAGACGTGGAAGCAGAATTCAATTCAGAGAGCTTCCAGCGTGGCATAGTCGGCGCGGCGCGCTCGCAGGATCCCAATTCGTTCAACTCGCAATTCTTCATCACCACGGCCGATGCCAGCTTCCTTGATGGGCAGTACACAGTGTTCGGCAAGGTGGTTTCCGGCATGGAGGCGGTCGACGCCCTGGAGAAAGGCCCGCAGGAGAAGAACGGCGCCGTGGCCAATCCAGACAAGATCGTCTCGGCGACAATCGAATATCGCTAGCGGGTTTTCTGGGCGGGCTAGGGTTGCTGCGAGGCTTGCGCCTCGCGCGCATTCGCCCTACACCCCGGCCACATTCTGAACCGAAAGAGATTTCTCATGGCCTATGCAGATCCCGAAAACACCCTCGTCATCGAAACCTCCAAGGGCAAGGTTGTGATCGCCATGAAGCCCGACGTGGCACCGGGCCATGTCGATCACATCAAGAAGCTGGCCCGCGAAGGTGCTTACGACGGCGTGGTGTTCCATCGCGTGATCGATGGCTTCATGGCCCAGACTGGTGACGTCAAGTTCGGCAATTCCAATCTGCCCGAGTTCAACCCGTCGCGTGCCGGCACCGGCGGTTCGAAGTATCCGAACATCAAGGCCGAGTTCAACGCCGAGCCGCACAAGCGCGGTACGGCCTCGATGGCCCGTGCTCAGGACCCTAACAGCGCCAATTCGCAGTTCTTCATCTGTTTTGCCGACGCGCCGTTCCTTAACCGTCAGTACACGGTTTGGGGTGAAGTGATCGAAGGCATGGAAAATGTCGACCAGATCAAGCGCGGCGAGCCGGTGACCGATCCGGACAAGATGGTGTCGGTCAAGGTGGCCGCTGACATCACCGAATAAGACTTCAAACCGGCGGCATCGACCGCCGGTTTTCTTTTGGCCTCCGGTTGACGACGGGGCCCGGGATGGGATGATTTCAACCCTTTTCCTGGGCTCAGCCGAGTCCTCATTCGGGTCGTTGCTTTGAAAATGGATAGTCTTCTCTGGGCGCTGATGGGCGTCATCGCCGGCGCCTGCATTGCTGCGCAAGCGCCGATCAATGCCAGCCTAGGACGCGCGCTTGAGGTGCCGATCGCGGCGGCGGCGGTCTCCTTCCTGGCGGGTGGCGTGGTGTTGTGGGCGCTGGCATTCCTGTTCAGCCACCTCACCAGCACGCCGATCAATTACGGGGCGCCTGCCCCCTGGACCTTTGTCGCCGGCGGATTGCTCGGCGCGTTCTATGTGTTCTCCAATATCACTCTCACCCCGCTAATGGGCGCAGCTGCAGTGATGGCGCTGTCGGTGACAGGGCAATTGATCGGCGGATTGTTTCTCGACAAGATCGGGTTCATGGGCATGGCCGTGAGGGAGATTTCAGTTGGGCGGATTGCCGGCGCCGTGCTGCTGGTGGCCGGTGCGGTGATGATCCGCGTCCTTTAGGGCACACTGGAGCTGCGTTCTTGCCAGATGGGGCAACTGGTTTGCATTTTGGCCCGTTCCCGCGAGCGCAGACCCATGCTAACGAGCGGCCATGCGCGTTACAGAATTTGATTTTGACCTGCCCGAAGATCTGATTGCCCTGCACCCCGCAGAGCCGCGCGACAGCGCGCGCCTGCTGGTGGTGCGTCCCGGCGAGCCCTTTGCCGATCAGCATATCCCCGATCTCAAGACCCTTTTGCGGCCGGGCGACGTGCTGGTAGTCAATGATACGCGGGTTCTGCCGGCGGAGCTGAAGGGCGTGCGGCTGCGCGGCGACGTGCGTGCCAATGTCTCATTCAACCTACACAAGCGCGTCGATGCCAAGACCTGGCGGGCCTTTGCGCGGCCAGCAAAAAAGCTTCACCTGCTCGATCGGTTGGAGCTGGGCAATGGCGAAGCCGAACCTTTGGTAGCCCGGGTGGCCGGCAAGGGCGACACCGGCGAAGTGACGCTGGAGTTCGAACTGGGCGGGGCGCAACTGGACGAAGCGATCAAATCGCATGGCGCCATGCCCTTGCCGCCCTATATCGGGGCCAAGCGGCCGGTCGAAGAGCGCGACAAGGTCGATTACCAGACCGTCTATGCAGCCGAGGACGGGGCCGTTGCTGCACCGACTGCTGGACTGCATTTCACCGAGAAGCTGTTGCAGGAACTGGCCAATATGGATGTCGCCATGGAGCGCGTGACGCTGCATGTCGGGGCCGGTACGTTCCTGCCGATGAAGGCAGACGATACCGACGACCATGTGATGCACTCGGAGTGGGGCGAGATCGACCAGGCGACGGTCGAACGTATCAACGCGCGGCGCAAAGCCGGTGGCAGGGTGATTGCGGTCGGCACGACCAGCTTGCGGCTGCTGGAAACGGCCTCGCGGGCGACCGGCGAGTTGAAGCCCTTTATGGGGGATACCGACATCTTCATTACGCCCGGTTTCCGGTTCCGTACTGTCGATGTGCTGATGACCAATTTTCATCTGCCCAAATCGACGCTGTTCATGCTAGTCAGCGCTTTCTCGGGGCTCGATACGATGAAAGCGGCCTACGCGCATGCCATCGCCAATGGCTACCGCTTCTATTCTTACGGAGATTCATCGCTCCTTCACCGGGCCCCACATCCTGAGGATGATGCGTGAGCGCGCGTGAGGCGCCGATCACCCGCTATACGCGCCGCATTGCCGTTTCGCTAAGGCGAGCGGCTGAACAGGATCAGTCCCATCTGACGCTCTCGCGGCTGGTCGAAATATTGGGGCCGCGGGCACATCGGTTGCTGTTGCTCGTGGTGTCGCTGTTCAACATGATCCCCGGTCCGCCGGGCTATGGCGGTACCATTGCCTGGACGACCTGCGCCGTTGCGGTAGGCATGCTGATGCGGCGCCCGATCCGCCTGCCGCGCATTATCGGCAAGCGCAAACTGCCGCTGGATCTGATGGTCAGGGCCAGCAATCAGGTGGTGAAGGTCGCTGGTGTCCTGGCGCGGTTCTCCAAGCCGAGACTGCGCTGGCTGACCGGTATGGGCGCCAACACGCCCTATGCCATTCTTGTCATTTGCGTCAGCGTGGTTATGGCGTTGCCCGTCCCTTTCATCAATGCCATTCCCAATGTGGGGCTGTGCATCATTGCTTTCTCGATGCTGAACCGGGATGGGGCCGGGGTGATCGTGGGACTGGTGGCCACGGCAATCGGGTTGGCTATCGCGGTCGCGATCTTTATCGGCGCGTTCCATCTGGGCATGGCCGCAGTCAATTCGATGGCAGCCTGACCGCGCCACTTTCGCAAGCGACCACAACCGGCTAGAACCCGCGGCATGAAACAAGTCACTTTCTCCCTCCTTGCCACTGATGGCATGGCTCGCCACGGCCGCATCGATACGCCACGTGGTGAAATCAATACGCCTGCCTTCATGCCTGTCGGCACGGCCGGTACGGTCAAGGCGATGTATCCCGAGCAGGTGCGCGAAACCGGCGCCGATATCCTGCTGGGCAATACCTATCATCTGATGCTGCGGCCGGGAGCGGAACGCGTCGCTTCGCTCGGTGGTCTGCATGACTTCATGGATTGGCAGCGCCCGATCCTGACCGATAGCGGCGGCTTCCAGGTGATGTCGTTGGCCAAGCTGCGCAAGCTCACAGAGAAGGGCGTGACCTTCAAGTCGCATATCGATGGCTCGAGCCATGAGCTGACGCCGGAGCGCTCTATCGAGATCCAGACGCTGCTCGATAGCGACATCATCATGCAGCTCGATGAGTGCATTGCACTGCCGGCAGAGCGCAAGGAGATGGAGCGGGCGATGGAGTTGTCCATCCGCTGGGCGGATCGTTCCAAAGCGGCGTTCGACAATCAGCAGAACCGGGCTCTCTTCGGGATCGTTCAGGGTGGAGACGATGCGGAGCTACGGGGTCGCTCGGCGGCGGGGCTGAAATCCATCGGGTTCGATGGCTATGCCGTCGGCGGCCTGGCGGTGGGGGAGCCGCAGGAGGTGATGTTCCGGGTGCTCAACGAGGTCACCCCGGAGTTGCCGACAGATCGACCGCGCTATCTGATGGGCGTGGGCAAGCCGGACGACATTCTTGGCGGGATCGAGCGTGGCATCGACATGTTCGATTGTGTGCATCCGACGCGCGCGGGCCGCCATGGTCATGCTTATACGCGGTTTGGCGTCATCAACCTGAAGAACGCCCGGCATAAGGACGATCACCGGCCCTTGGACGAGGCATCGCCCAATCCCAATTGCCGCCGCTGGAGCCGAGCCTATCTGCACCATCTGGTTCGTACCGAAGAGATTTTGGGCGCCATGGTGCTTTCGCAGATTAACCTGGCCTATTATCAGGAGCTGACGGCCGGGTGCCGCGCTGCCATCGAAGCGGGTCGGATGAATGATTTTGCGGCAGAGACGCGCGCGGCATGGGCCGCTGGCGACCTGCCGGTTTTGTAAGGGGACAAGGAATGGCCAAGGACGCGGGCTTCAACGCGCTGAGCAAGCATCGCAAGCGCATTGCACAAACCGATATGCGCGAAATGTTTGCGATCGACCCCAATCGTTTCCAGCGGTTCTCGGCGACTGGTGCGGATATTCTGCTCGACTATTCCAAGAACCGGATCGATGAAGAGGTGATGGGCGCGCTGTTCGAGCTGGCGCGCGCCGCCGGCGTGGAAGAGCGCCGCATGCAGATGTGCGAGGGCGAGCACATCAATATCACCGAAGACCGCGCCGTGATGCACATGGCATTGCGGTATCAGGGTGAGCACCCGGTCGAAGTCGACGGTAAAGACGTGATGCCGGATGTGCGATCCGTGCTCAAAGCCATCGAAGCCTATTCGAACGCCGTGCGGTCCGGCGAAGTCCGTGGTCAGGGCGGCGAGCAGTTCACGGATGTGGTCAATATCGGCATTGGCGGTTCCGACCTTGGCCCCGCCATGGTCACACTGGCACTGGAGCCTTATACTCGCGCCGACTTGCGCGCGCACTACGTCTCCAATGTCGATGGCGCGCACGTCCATGACGTGCTCAAGCGCCTCGATCCTAAAAAAACGCTGTTCATCGTTGCTTCGAAGACTTTCACCACCGACGAAACCATGACCAACGCCAATTCGGCGCGGGCGTGGATCGCCGAAGCGCTGGGTGAAGAGGCGGTGCCGAACCATTTTGCGGCGGTCTCCACCAATCTCGAGGCTTGCGCAAATTTCGGCATCCGCGAAGACCGGATTTTCGGGTTCTGGGACTGGGTGGGCGGCCGCTATTCAGTGTGGTCGGCCATCGGCCTGCCCATTGCATTGGCAGTTGGCTACGACAACTTCGCCAAGTTTCTGGCCGGTGCCGATGCGATGGATCGGCACTTCCTGGAGACGCCGCTCGAGCGCAACCTGCCGGTGATCATGGCGCTGCTCGGGGTCTGGTATCGCAACGCGTGGGGGTTCTCGACCCATGCCGTGCTGCCCTACGACCAGCGGATGAGCCGCTTTGCCGCCTATCTGCAGCAGCAGGACATGGAATCGAACGGTAAGTCGGTGACGCTGGATGGCAAAAAGGTCGACTGGCCGACCGGGCCTATTGTCTGGGGCGAGCCGGGGACCAACGGTCAGCATGCCTTTTACCAGCTTATCCATCAGGGCACCGATGTCATTCCGTGCGATTTCCTGATCGCTGCGCGGCCACATGAGAGCCTGCCGCCGCATCATGACAAGCTGGTGGCCAATGTGCTGGCGCAGTCCGAGGCACTGATGCTGGGCAAGACCAAGGAAGAGGTCGTGGCCGAACTCAAGGCGCAGGGTCTCGAAAAGGCTGAGATCAAGGCGCTGGCACCACACAAGGTGTTCCCGGGTAATCGACCCTCCAACACGCTGTTCTACAAGCAGCTTACCCCAGAGACACTGGGTTCGCTGGTTGCGCTCTACGAGCACAAGGTGTTCGTGCAGGGGGTGATCTGGAACGTCAATTCCTACGACCAGTGGGGCGTGGAACTGGGCAAGCAATTGGCCAAGGCGCTGTTGCCCAAGGTCAAGGGTGAACAAGGCGGCGCGGGGCATGATGCCTCAACCCAAGGTCTTCTCGGCTACTACCTCGCCAACAAGGCCTGACGCTTGATTATCACGACAGACGAGCAGCTTGGTAAGCTCAAGGAAATCGGCCGTATCTGTGCCATGGCCCGCGAACTCATGGCAGAGGCAATGCGGCCGGGCATGACCACGCTAGAGCTGGATGAAATCGGCGCGAAGTTTCTCGCCGACCATGGCGCAGTGTCCGCGCCGATCGTCACCTATGAGTTTCCGGGGGCCACCTGCATTTCGGTCAATGAAGAGATCGCCCACGGCATTCCCGGGGATCGGGTGCTCAAGGATGGCGACCTGGTCAATATCGACGTGTCGGCGGCCAAGGATGGCGTTTATGCCGATTGTGGCGCGTCCTATATTCTGGGCAAGGGTGATCCCCGGCTGGAAAAGCTGTGCCGCGACGGCAAGAAGGCGATGTGGGCTGGTATCAATGCGGTCAAGGCCGGGGCGCCGCTGGCCGAAATCGGCACCGCCATCGGCAAGGTTGCCAAGAAGGGCGGCTACACGTTGATCCGAAACCTTGCCAGCCACGGGGTCGGCGACAGCCTGCATGACGAGCCGGGCGAAGTGCCGACCTGGCCGGATAAGTCTGAGCGGCGGAGAATCGGGAACGGGCTGGTGTTCACCATCGAGCCGTTCCTTTCGTTGGGCGGGCAGATAGCCGAGCAGATGTATGACGACGACGAGTGGACGCTGACAGCCGAGCCGCTGGCGCCAACTGTACAGTATGAACATACGATCGTTGCAACCCCGCGCGGGCCGGTTGTGGTGACGCTGGCGGGATAGGCGGCACTCCGCCCTGTCCATCCCGCGAGGGCCAAGAGGGCGCTGCTGCGGCCGTGGCTTAGAGCCAGACCAGCAGAAGCGGGCCGAGGATGATCAGGCCAATGCCCACGGCGTAACGCAGATTGCCCAGGCGCCGTAGGGCGGGCACGCTGAGCATCGTGGACAGCACCAGGAAACCGATGAGGCCGACCAATGCGGGCAGCAGCGGATTGAGGTTGAGCGCGGCGTTCTCGGTTAGCTGCAGATAGACCATGTGCCCGCCTGCAAAGCCGAGCAGAGCCATGATGACCACGGTGACAGCCTTGGACGTGATCAGCAGAGCCATGTCAATGGTGGTGCTGGTGAGCACTAGCGCGATGCCGGAGCCGGTGACGTGTACGGCGGCCAGCGTGGCAAACACGCCACTGCCGGTCAGGACAGGGACCAGTTCAGGCGGGGCGTTCAGCGGCAGGGAGCCGACCATGGGCAGGTCCGCGCCGTACTGGGCCAACAGTAGAATGCCATAGAGCATGACAAGCGTGCTGGCCGCAAAGACCAGCAAAGTGACCGCCAGGACCTTGAGCAGGTCCGTCGTCTCCTGTGACATTGATATCCCCCAAACGCATTGCCTGTAGCCGATAGTACGGCATGGTGCTGATTCTCAAACTGGAATGCGGCGTCCGGGACCGCTCAGCCGCGTCTGGGTGGTGCGGGAGGCGGGTAGGCGGGCGCGCTGAATGCGTGTGGGTTTGCGAAAATCCTCAGACAACTCGAAGGCATCCGCCCGATTGTCGAGTTCGGCATAGGGGTCCGGGTCTATGCAGGTCTGGGGCATGGTCGCGCACTGGTTGAGGAGCGCATCATTGTGCCCGCATACCCGGGCGGCATCGTGACGATAGCGTGATGCATTCTGGAGAAGTGGTACGCCGGGTGGGGGTCGAACCCACGACCATTCGATTAAAAGTCGAATGCTCTACCACTGAGCTACCGGCGCCTACATTTTTGAATGTCGCGTTTCAGTTCAAGCGGGATAACCCAAAATTCGGAAACGCTCCGTGAACGCCGCTCGGCGTTGCGGCGGAACATAGCCAGAGTTGTCGGCCTGTCAACCGTATTTGGTTCTTAACGCGACATGTCCAGGGGAGTACCGGAAAACGGCATGGGAATGCAGGCAATCGAAACACGTTCGAAGCGCTGGCAGAGGGCGCGCGCTTCGGCTAGTTCCTCAATGGGACCGACAACAATCCGCTTGCCCTCACCATTGGCCTCATCCGTCACCAGAGGGGACAGGCCGAACAGCAGCGGGCCAAGCTTGAGGGTCAGGTCGCTCCAGAGGGCGGGTGTCTGCTCGAAGGGCACGGCAGCACCGACAGCGATGCCATAGGCGTTCTCGTTGGGCATCGCCATGGCAGTCGTCGGTTCTGTCGCCACCGGTGCCGGCAAGGGCTGATTGACTGGTTCTGGCACTGTGGCCTGGGGCAAGGCGGACTGCCGGACGGCGACCGTGCCGCCTTCAGCCTCAAAGGTCAACGTCTGATTGCTGCCGATGGAGGCGGTTACGTTGGAACGGTCGACCGAGGTGCTGTTAGGCAGGTTTTCGAGAATTTGCGGCACGGTGGTCTCAAGGGCACCGACCCGGCGGATAATGTCATTGCCTGAGCGCTCCTGCATGGAGAAGCGCGTCACCAGAAGTTCGTTTTCGCGTTTTAGCCGCCTGGTTTCGTCGCGAAGGTCAGATACCTGCAGGCGCAGGGTTTCGATCGAAGCGCCCGCCACACGTGGCTGATGCAGGCCGCCAATGATGGATTGCGGCACCAGCAGTGAGATATTTGAGCCAAAGACGGCCAGAGCGACACAAACAAGTGCAACGATGCCCCAGACCGTCACGTCGGATTGCCGGAACTGTTCGGATGCTTTAGCCAAGCGAGGATCCTCTGAGACGCCCGAATCGCCGGGAGTGTCGTAGTGAGATTGGTCCCAATGTTATCGGTTCGCCAACTGTTGGCTGCCATAAATTTGTGTAAATGCCGGGAGAAAGCCGGTGGGTCGGGGAGAGCGTGATGGCCGAACTGCTTTCGATCATTCTTGCAGCTGGCGAAGGCACGCGGATGAAGTCCGCCCTGCCCAAAGTGTTGCACCCGGTCGGGGGGCTGCCCGTGGTCAGCCACGTGCTGCGGACGGCTCAGGGTTTTGGCTCGAAAGTCGCGGTTGTCGTCGGTCCCAATCATGAAGCCGTCGAGGCTGCGGTCACCCGATTTGATCCCAGTTGCCAGATCGCACGACAAGAGCAACGTCTGGGAACCGCTCATGCGGTGCAGCAAGCGAGGGCGGCCTTGGAGGCAGCGTCGGGCCACGTGCTGGTGCTTTACGCCGATACGCCTTTGGTGACGGCACGGACGATTGGCAATATCGTTTCCAAGCTGGACGACGGCGCTGACATGGTCGTCGTTGGATTCCGGCCGGGCAATCCCACGGGCTATGGCCGGCTGCTGACAGAAGGAAGTCAGGTGCGCGCCATTCGGGAGCACAAGGACGCAACGGACGCTGAACGGCAAATTGGTCTCTGCAATTCGGGGATTATTGGTTTCCGCAGTGACGCGCTACGAGGCGTGATTGACCGTATCGGCAATGAAAATGCCAAGGGCGAATACTATCTGACCGATGCGGTGGAGTTAGCGACGGGGGATGGTCAGCGGGTCGATTTCATCGAAGCTGACGCGGCCGAGTTGGTGGGCGTGGATAACCGCGAAAAACTGGCCGAGGCCGAAGCGACGTTTCAGCAGTTCAAGCGCAAGGAAATCATGGCTGCCGGTGTCACCCTGCGCGATCCGAACAGCGTGTGGTTTTCATGGGATACCGAAATCGGACGTGACGTGACGATTTTCCCCAATGTGGTTTTCGGGCCGGGCGTGAAAATTGCCGATAATGTCGAAATCCGCGCCTTTTGCGATGTCGAGGATGCGGTGATTGGCGAGGGGGCAAGCATTGGTCCGTTTGCCCGTATCCGGGGCGGGGCCGAGTTGGGGCCGAACGTGCACCTGGGCAATTTTGTCGAAGTCAAAAAAAGCAAGATTGGCGCCGGGACCAAGGCGGGGCATCTGAGCTATCTCGGAGATGCTGAAATCGGGGCCAAGACCAATATCGGCGCTGGAACCATCACCTGCAATTATGATGGCGTGAACAAGGACAGGACGATTATTGGGGACAATGTGTTCATTGGCTCCAATGCTTCGCTCGTCGCCCCGGTCAGCATTGGCGATGGCGCCTACACCGCTTCGGGAAGCGTGATAACCGAGGATGTGCCCGCCGATGCGCTGGCGCTGGGACGGGCGCGGCAGGAAAACAAGCCGGGCTATGCGCCAAAACTCAAGCAACGGGCTCTGGCCAAGAAGGCGGCGAAAGGAAAATAGCATGTGCGGAATCGTTGGAATTGTCGGCGATGCCCCGGTGGCCGGTCGCCTCGTGGATGCGCTGAAGCGGCTTGAATATCGCGGTTATGACAGCGCTGGCGTGGCGACGTTGGAGAACGGCGCGATTGCTCGCCGCCGGGCCGAGGGCAAGCTGGGGAATCTGGCCAGCAAGCTGGGCATGGAACCGCTCGAGGGGCATATTGGCATCGGCCATACGCGCTGGGCGACCCATGGCGCACCGACCGAAACCAATGCCCATCCGCATGCCACCGAGCGCGTCGCCATTGTGCATAACGGCATTATCGAGAATTTCCGCGAATTGCTGGAAGACCTCGCCAGGGATGGCTATCGACCGCAGACCCAGACCGACACTGAATCAGTCGCGCTTTGGATCACGCGCGAACTGGACAATGGCGCGGAGCCGGAGCTGGCCGTGGCGCGGACGCTCAAAAAGCTCAAGGGCGCTTTCGCCCTGGCTTTCCTGTTCAAGGGGCAAAACGGGTTGCTGATTGCCGCGCGCCATGGTGCGCCGCTGGCCGTTGGCTATGGCACGACCGAAATGTACCTGGGCTCCGACGCGATGGCCTTGGCGCCATTCACCTCGCGCCTGACCTATCTCGAGGATGGCGACTGGGCGGTGATCACGCCGGCGGGAGTGACCATTCGCGACGGCAAGGACGTGCTGGTGGAGCGCGAGCAGATGGTTTCCCAAGCGTCGGCCTTGCTGGTCGACAAGGGCAATCACCGACACTTCATGGCCAAGGAGATCTATGAGCAGCCCGAAACGATCAGCCATACGCTGAGCCATTATGTGGACATGGGCGCTGAGAAGATCGCCATTCGCGAAACACTGCCGTTTGATTTTGCCGATCTGTCACGCCTGACCATAAGCGCTTGCGGCACGGCCTATTATGCCGGGGCCATCGCCAAATACTGGTTTGAGCGCTATGCGCGACTGCCGGTGGATATCGATGTTGCCTCCGAATTCCGCTACCGCGAACCGCCGCTGGAAAAGGGCGGGCTGTCGCTATTCATCTCGCAATCGGGTGAGACGGCCGATACTCTGGCGGCGCTGCGCTATTGCGCCGGACAGGGGCAGCATGTCGCCAGTTTGGTCAATACCGTGGAATCGACCATTGCGCGCGAATCCGGCGTGGTTTTTCCGATCCTGTGCGGACCGGAAATCGGCGTGGCCTCGACCAAGGCGTTGACGGCCCAGCTTACGGCACTGGCCAGCTTGGCCATTGCAGCCGGACGGGCACGGGGGGTGGTGTCTGCCGAGCAGGAGACCGATCTGGTGCGGGCGATGACCGCGCTGCCCTCTGCCGTATCGGCGGCTCTGGCTGCCGAAGAGCAGATAATGGACATTTCCAAGCGGCTCTCCAAGGCCAAGGATGTGCTGTACCTGGGGCGTGGGGCAATGTTCCCGGTCGCAATGGAGGGGGCGCTAAAGCTCAAGGAAATCAGCTATATCCATGCTGAAGGTTATGCGGCGGGTGAACTCAAGCATGGACCCATCGCCTTGGTTGACGAGGCCATGCCAGTGATCGTGGTGGCGCCCTCGGACGAGTTGGTCGACAAGACCTTGTCAAACATGCAGGAAGTGGCGGCGCGCGGCGGGAACATCATCCTGATCACCGATCCCGAGGGGGCGCGGACAGTTGGGCACGGCGTTGCCGATATCATCGAAATCCCGCATGTGCATAACTTTGTCGCGCCGATCCTGGCGACCATTCCGGTGCAATTGCTGGCCTATCATACTGCCGTGTTCATGGGCACCGATGTGGATCAGCCCCGCAATCTGGCCAAGTCGGTGACGGTTGAGTAGGGCAGGCTAGCCCGCCCGGATCAGCGGGATCGCAAGGTCCTTGCGGAACAGATAGAGCAGAGTGCGTGCGGCTTCGCCTTCGGGACCCGTGAGCGCAGGGTTGCGCTGCATAAGCTCTTTTGCATCGTCATGAGCGAATTCGAGCAGGTGCCGATGCACGTCCGGTACCGCCAGGCGATAGCCGGGCATGCCGGACTGGCGGGTGCCCAGCACATCACCCTGGCCGCGCAGTTCAAGGTCGCGCTCGGCGATCAGGAAGCCATCCTCGGTGGATTTTATGGTTTCGAGCCGAGCCTTGGCGGTTTCCGAAAGCGGGTCCTTGTAGAGCAGCAGGCAGGCCGAGCGCTGGGAGCCACGACCAACACGGCCACGCAACTGGTGCAATTGGGCCAGGCCAAATCGTTCGGCGTGTTCGATGATCACAATGGTAGCGTTTGGGACATCGACACCGACTTCGATAACCGTGGTGGCCACCAACAGCTTGATTTCATTGTCCTTGAAGCGTTGCATGATGTCCTGCTTGGCGGCGGCAGACATGCGACCATGGACCAGAGCCACCTGGTCGTTGAAGACCTCTTTAAGCTCGGCGAAACGATCCTCGGCTGAGACCACCTCCAGCGTTTCGCTTTCTTCGACCAGCGGACAGACCCAGTATGCCTGCGCGCCTTCGGCCAGGCGCGACTGGAGCCGAGAGACAACGCGATCATAGTCACCAATGGACAGGACGGCGGTGTCGATAGGCTGGCGGCCGCGCGGTTTTTCGCGCAGCACGCTGACAGCCATGTCGCCGAAATGGGTCAGCACCAGCGTGCGGGGAATGGGCGTGGCCGTCATCACCAGCAGATCGGTGTGGCGGCCCTTGTCGGACAAAGCCAGACGTTGGTGCACGCCGAAGCGATGCTGTTCATCGACGACTGTCAGGCCCAGATCGTGAAAGGCAATATCGGACTGGAACAGGGCGTGGGTGCCAACGGCAATGGATATTGTGCCATCCGCGAGCCCGGCCAGGATGGCGCGCCGTTCGGCTGCTGGCATCTTGCCGGTCAGCAAGGCGCAGGTGAGGCCTGCGGCTTCGCAAAGTGGCTGGATGGTCCGGAAGTGCTGTGAGGCCAGGAGTTCAGTAGGGGCCATGAGGGCGGACTGTGCGCCGCTCTCGGCCATCGCGGCCATGGCCATGAGAGCGACGACAGTCTTGCCGGAGCCGACATCACCCTGCAAGAGGCGCGACATGCGATCAGGCGCGGCGAGGTCGGTACGGATTTCCACCAAGGCTTGTTGCTGGCCATCCGTGAGGGAGAAGGGCAGGGCGGCGGCGATCTTCTCCGAGATTGCGCCGGTGAAGCTGCGAGCGACGCCGCGGGCCGAGACCATGCTCGAGCGTACCAATTGCAGTGTGATCTGGCCGGCCAGATATTCGTCATAGGCCAGGCGTTGACGGGCAGGGGACCAGAGCTCGGCCTGTTCGGGGTTTTCGGGCAGGTGCACCATGCGGATGGCCTGGACAAAGCCTGGCCAGTTCCGCTTTGCCATGGTTTCAGGCGCAATCCATTCGGGCAGGTCGGGCACGGTGTCAACGGCCTGCCGCACCAGCTTGGCCAGGGCTTTCGAACTGAGACCATTGGTCAGCGGATAGACGGGCTCGACGAGCGGGAGGGTTTCCAATTTGTCCGGCTCGACCACGTAATCGGGGTGCGTGATCTGCTTTTCGCCGTTGAAGAACCCAATCTGGCCGGAGACATAGCGCTCCTCGCCGACAGGCAATGAGCGCTCAACCCACCCGCCCTGGGCGCGGAAAAAGACCAGCTGCACGTCCCCGGTGTTGTCATGGGCGAAAACCCGATGCGGGACATGCGGCTTACCGCGTGGGGGTGGCTGGTGCCGGTCGATATGAAGACGCAAGGTGACGATCTGGTTGAGATAGGCTTCAGCAATTCCAACCTGCCGCCGGCGGTCGACCACGCCGGACGGCATGTGCATGAGCACGTCGAGAACGATGGCCTCCTGTCCATCCGGCGCGCCGAAATAGCGGGTCAATAGCGCAGCCAGCTTGTCGCCGACACCTTTGATGGTGTGCAGCGACCGGAATAGCGGCAGAAGGTTCTGTGGGCGGGACATGGCGCTTATCTTGCCTCGATTCCGGGCAATGGGGCAGTCGTCGGCGTTGTGGGATCAAGAATAGTGTGGAGGAAAGGGGGAAAAATAAGATTGCCCCTATCCAGACAAGGGTCAGTTAGTGTGATGCATGGTCAATGCCGGTCAGGAGGCCGCATGGATCGCGTATTATCCTTCTTGCTTAACATTGGTATGCCACGCCGCCTGGTAGACGGGCTGCGCCGACGCCCCCTTCTGGCGATCGTGTTGATTGGCGCTCTGGCCTGGGTGCCCGTGATCGTGCTGGTCTGGCTGTTCCTGCGCTTGCTGGGCTGACAAGCTGGTACTTTGCGCGTAAAGAACCTGTCCAAATCGCGAACATTTTTCAATCATGGGTGTCCAGATGACAGCCGGTGAGGACATTGCTATCCGCCGCAAACGCCTACGTTACAGGGCGTGGCATCGTGGCACCAAGGAAATGGACCTGATTCTGGGGCCGTTTGCCGATGCCAATGTCGAGGCCTTCGACGGCCCGGCCCTGGACCGGCTCGAAACGCTGATGAATGAGGAAGACCCGCCGCTGCTCAAATGGGTGATGCGGCAGGAGGACCCGCCCGCCCATATCGACACAGACTTTCTCAATCTGGTGATTGCCGACCACCAGTCCCGGATCGAAAAATGAATGAACTGACCGGGGTGGCACCACTAGTGCGCACCATCTCCAATGTGCCTGACGGCATGCAGCCAATGGTGCTGGCGCAACTGGTCGAACAGCGCCTGAAGGATGCGCCGCAGGATGCTGCGAGCTTGGTCTTTGTGGCGCGCGATGGCCGGCGCATGCTGCGCATGGCGGAAATTCTGAGCGCCATATTGCCGGGGCACACCATTCTCACGCTGCCGGCCTGGGACTGTCTACCCTATGACCGTGTCTCGCCCAATACGGTGACCATTGCGGCGCGCATGAACGCGCTCGCGGCCCTCACCAGCGGTGCAAGCGGGGCAATTGTGCTCACCGCAGTCAATGCGTTGATTCAGAAATTGCCGCCGCGCGATCTGGTCGAAACGATGAGCTTTTCGGCCGCAGTCGGCCGTATGGTCGACAGCGACAAGCTGATCGCCTGGGCCGCCAACAATGGATATCTGCGCGTGCCTACCGTGCGCGAAAGTGGTGAGTTCGCCGTGCGGGGTGGACTGGTTGACCTTTTTCCGGCCGGGTCAAACGCGCCTTTGCGCTTCGATTTCTTCGGCAGCCAGCTTGAATCGATCCGGACATTCGATCCCGACAGCCAACGCACGACAGGCACACTCAAGCGCATCGACCTGACGCCGATGAGTGAAGTTGTGCTCAATGAAGAGACTATTCGGCGTTTCCGGCAGAACTATACCGCAGCCTTTGGCGGCAATACCGTGGATGATGCGCTCTATGCGTCAGTTAGTGGCGGCGCGCGCTATTCGGGCACCGAGCATTGGTTGCCATTCTTCTACGACCACATGGATCGCCTCGCAGACTATGTCGGAGATGCGCCATTTGTGTTCGACGATCAGGTGGCCGAGGCCTTTGTCGAACGCGCCGAGCAGATCCGCGACTATTACGATGCGCGTGAAACCGCTCGGCAGGAACCCAAGGTCGCCGGGGGTGGCGCACCCTATAAACCGATCAAGCCAGAGCTGCTCTATGATCTTGATGCTGTGCCGACCCAGTTGGCAGGCGCTTCGGTGGTGCGGCTCTCGCCGTTCCTTTCACCGGACACGGCACGGGGCGACGATGCTGGCGGGCATATTGCGCCGAGCTTTGCGGCGGAACGGGCGGCATCCGACGTCAATCTGTTCCAGGCGGTTGTTGACCGGTTGCTGGCCGAACGGCGCGAAGGGCGCAGGGCGGTCATCGCGTGCTGGAGTGCGGGCACCCGTGATCGCATGGCCCAGGTGCTCAAGGATCACGGGCTGACCAATCCACGGCTGGCCGAAAACTGGCGTGATGCAGAGACCACGAGCGCAGCGACTACGTCGCTGGTAGTGCTGCCGCTTGAAACAGGATTCGAGACCCGGGATCTGCTGGTCCTTTCCGAGCAGGACATCCTGGGCGAACGCATTCTCCGGCCGCAGCGGCGGAAGAAGGCGTCGGATGCCCTGACCGAGGCGGCGAGCCTGAGCGCAGGCGATCTCGTAGTGCATGTGGACCATGGTATCGGGCGGTTCCTGGGGCTCAAGGTGATTGAGGCAGGTGGGGCGCCGCATGAATGCGTCGAACTACAATATGCCGGTGATACCAAGCTATACCTGCCGGTCGAGAATATTGAGCTGCTGACCCGCTATGGCTCCGATGATGCTTCGGTAACTCTTGACAAGCTGGGCGGCGTCGCCTGGCAGGCCAAGAAGGGCAAACTCAAGAAACGCATCCGCGAAATGGCGGAGCAACTGATCAAGCTGGCGGCGCAGCGGCTACTCACCAAGGCCGATGTGGTCGATCTCAACACTGGCGCCTATGACGAGTTTGCGGCGCGTTTCCCTTATGAGGAAACCGAAGACCAGCTCAATGCCATCGAGGCGGTGTTTGACGACATTTCCTCGGGCAAGGTCATGGACCGGCTGGTGTGCGGCGATGTGGGCTTCGGCAAGACCGAGGTGGCGCTTCGGGCAGCCTTTGCAGTGGCCCTGAGCGGCAAGCAGGTGGCCGTGGTGGTGCCAACGACATTGTTGGCGCGACAACATTTCAAGACCTTCTCGGAACGGTTCAACGGCCTGCCGGTGCGGGTGCGCCAGGCCTCGCGCATGGTGCCTTCTGCCGAGTTGAAGGCCACCAGGGAGGGATTGGCGGACGGCCAGGTCGATATCGTGGTGGGTACGCATGCGCTTTTGTCGAAATCGATCAAGTTCAACGATCTGGGGCTTCTCATTATCGATGAGGAGCAGCATTTCGGTGTGGGCCACAAGGAGCGCCTGAAAGAGCTCAAGGCCAATGTGCATGTGCTGACACTCACCGCGACGCCGATTCCGCGTACTCTACAGCTTGCATTGACCGGCGTGCGCGATTTGAGCCTGTTGGCCACGCCGCCGGTGGATCGGCTCGCGATCCGCACCTTCATTTCGCCGTTCGATCCACTGTCGATCCGGGAAGCACTGCTGCGCGAAAAGTATCGCGGGGGGCAGAGCTTCTACGTCGTGCCCCGGATCAAGGACCAACCCGACATTGCCGAGTTCCTGCGCCAACAGGTGCCGGAAGTTAGCTTCGTGGTGGCCAACGGTCAGATGCCGCCGGGTGAACTCGACGACATCATGAATGCGTTCTACGACAACAAATTCGATGTGCTGCTGGCGACGACGATCGTAGAGTCGGGGCTCGATATTCCCAATGCCAATACGCTGATTGTACATCGTGCCGACCAGTTCGGGTTGGCGCAGCTCTATCAAATTCGGGGCCGCATCGGCCGGGCCAAGCAGCGCGCCTATGCACTGTTCACCGTGCCGCCCGACCGAAAACTGACCGATACGGCAGAGCGCCGGCTGGGCGTGTTGCAGTCGCTCGAAAGCCTTGGCGCCGGTTTCCAGCTTGCCAGCCACGATCTGGATATTCGCGGGGCAGGGAACCTGCTTGGTGACGAGCAGTCCGGTCATATCCGGGAGGTCGGTTTCGAACTCTACCAGGCGATGCTGGAAGAGGCCGTCGCCAATCTCAAGAGCGGCGAGGATGAATACGAGGACCGCAACGAATGGAGCCCGCAAATCTCGCTGGGCATGCCGGTCATGATTCCGGAGAGCTACGTTCCAGACCTGCAATTGCGCATGCAGCTTTATCGCAAGCTGGGCGACCTGAACGAGATGCGCGATATCGATGCGGCCGGCGCAGAACTGATCGACCGTTTCGGTCCACTTCCAGAGGAAGTCGAGGCCTTGCTCAAAGTGATCCTGGTGAAGTCGCTGTGCCGCCAGGCTAATGTTGAAAAGGTCGATGCAGGGCCGAAAGGCGCGGTCATCAGCTTGCGCAATAATGAGTTCCCCAATCCCGCCGGTCTGGTGAAGCTGGTCAGCGATCCGGGTAATCAGGTTCGGATCAAGCCCGATCAGAAACTCGTGTTCGCGCGCAATTGGCCCAGTGCCGAGCAGCGACTAAAGGGGGCTGCGGCAATCTTGTCAAAGCTCGCAAAACTGGCGGAAACCGAGGCTTGAGGGCCACGGTGCCAACGATATAACTCATAATGTTTTGGCAAGGGTGATCGGTCATGTTATTGCCCGATTTGAGCCCTTGAAGGGCAGTTCGAATTTACGGGCGGTTTTGCGCCGCCGGGACCGCCAAGGAAGGCAAGGACATTCTATGACTTTCAGGAAACCCCTCGTCGCCAGTGTTGCGGTAGCTGCACTGATGCTCTCCCCGATTGCTTCGACAGCACAGGAGACGACGACCGAGGCGCCGGCCGCCGAAGCAGCGCCCGCCGAAGGCTCCGCTACCGAAGATGTTGCCGCCGCCGTTGATGACCTGGCCTCGCAGAACTGGCTCAAGGTCTGTGATCCGCTGCCCGACGGGCAGAAGGCCTGTCTGATGCGCCAGGTGGTGCTGGCAAATGGCCAGTTCCTCGGCTCGTTCCTGCTGCGCGACGATCCCGGCCAGGAAAGCCGCCTGCTGGCCGTGGCTGCAGTGCCGCTTGGCGTGCTGCTGCCCTTTGGCCTGACCTGGCAGATCGACAATGCCAAGCCGGTTCGCGTGCCCTATATGCTGTGCGACGTGCAGTCGTGCTCAACCCAGCTCGTTATCAATGAACAGTACGTTAATTCGCTCAAGCGCGGGGCCACTCTGACGCTGACCGCGAAGAACCGACAGAACCAGGACCTTTCCGTGGAGATCGACCTGTCCGGTTTCACCGCCACCTATGATGGCGATGCCGCGCTGACCTTCGAGCAGCTGCAGCAGCAGGAATCGGGTCAGAACGCGCTAGAGCAGGTGCTGCAGGATCGTGCCGAGCAGCTTCGTCAGCAGTTGTCGGGCGAGGGTGCCGAAACCCCCGCCGGCGAGGACGCCGCCGCCGAAGAAACCCCGGCGCAATAAGCCAGCCGGGATCAGTTTCGAGAGGGCGCGGGTGACCGCGCCTTTTTTGTTGGGCTCAGTTTCGCGCGCCCATGCCCAGCGCGAAGGCTTGCCGCCGTAGCGCCGGTAGCAGTTTCAGTGCCCAGAGTCCGCTGGCGCGCATGGCCTGGCTGGGTAGCATGTCGGCCAGCAGCGAGCGGAAGAGCGTGTCGACCAGGCCCCCGGTGCGGGCCAGATCGGGTGCACGCCTGCAGGCATAGTCCTGGCTTGCTTCCAAGCCCCAACTGGACCGGGTGCGATCGGCGGCGTGGACGGATGCGAGCAGGTCGGTGACATCTCGCAAGCCGAGATTGAGCCCCTGGGCGCCAATCGGCGGGAAGGCGTGGGCCGATTCCCCGACGAGGACGAGGCCGTCGCTGCCGGCGAATTCGACGGTCAATGTCGAGAGCGGAAAGACGAAGCTGGGGGACGAGAGCTTCATCGCGCCGAACAGATTTTGAGCGCGCTGAGATATTGCAGACAGCAGCGCATCGGGCCCTTTCGATTGAACTTGTCGCAGGAGGGGTTCTTCATCGATCCAGACCAAATTGGCCTTCGACCCACCGGCGGGAACCAGTGTGAAGGGGCCGTGGGGACGGTGAAACTCAATGGAGGTTCCACCGATGGGACGGCCCAACTCCAGGTCGCAAACCAGGGCGGCCTCGGCAAAGCGGCGTTCGCGGGTGGCAATTTTTGCGGCGGCGCGGAGCAGTGAGTTCTTGCCATCGGCCCCCACGACAAGTGGGGCCTTGAGCTCCGTCTCGTCCGTCAGCGTGACGACGCCGAGGTCGCCGTCGCGGCGATAACTGGTAACGGTGGCGTTGCGGATGTCGGGGCCGTTCTCTGGCACCGCTGCCTGAAAGCGGGTGAGCAAGGCGGCATTAGAAAAATTCCAGCCGAAGGCAGAAAACCCGGCTTCACTGGCCTTGAACAGAATTTCGGGAGCGCGGATCAGGCGGGGCGTTGCATCGATGATCCGGATCGCTGTCAGCGGGTGCCCGATTTCTTCCGGGTCATCGATGAGGCCGGACTCGCGCATGAAATCCACGCTGGGCATCATCAGGGCAGACGTGCGGCGATCCGGTGGCGCCGTTGGCGCGAGGTGGATGACCTGCAGGCCGTTTCGAGCCAGTGCAATTGCCGCAGCGGAGCCGGTGAGGCCACCGCCCACCACGATGATGTCTGCGTCCTGTTTCAAACTCGTCTCCAAACCTTGCGGCATGCCATCTGTCCAGGGCTGGATGCGTATCGCCATAGCAGGGGTAGGCGAAAGGGGCACTCGGTTTCATTCCGCAGGCCGCTACAATCTGCATTTGCGCCCTTCACTGCAAGCCACGCGGTCCATAGATTGATGTAGCGCGACGACTCGTAATTGCGGAGCCCATGATGCTTGAACTGCTTGCTGACCCAAATGTCTGGATTGCCTTTGCCACGCTCACCGTGATGGAGATCGTGCTGGGCATCGACAATATCGTGTTTATCTCGGTTTTGGTATCGCGCCTGCCGCGCGAGCAGGCGGAATTCGCCCGCAAGCTCGGCATCGGGCTGGCGCTGGTGTTCCGGATCATCCTGCTCTTCCTGATCACCCTGATTGTGCAGCTCAAGGAGCCGGTTTTCGAAGCGTTCGGCCATGGCTTTTCCTGGAAGGACATCATCCTGATCGCGGGTGGTGGCTTCCTGATTTACAAGGCAACCCACGAAATGCATGCGGCCATTGAAGAGCCCCATGAGGTGGGACTGGCCGATGCCGCAAAGGCGAGCCTGCAGGCGATCCTGGTGCAAATTGTCGTCATCGACATGGTGTTTTCCATCGACTCCATCATTACCGCTGTGGGCATGGTCCCGGCCGACCAGGTGATCGTGATGATTGCGGCGGTGCTCGTGGCCGTGGCAGTGATGTTCTTCGCTTCCGGACCAATCGCCAAATTCGTGGCCGACCATCCAACCACCAAAATGCTGGCCCTGGCCTTCCTGCTGCTGATTGGCGTGACGCTGGTGGCTGACGGGCTCGGATTCCATATTCCCAAGGGCTACATCTATTCGGCCATGGCGTTCTCGGTGCTGGTCGAGGCTATCAATATCTTTGCCAAGGGGCGCAAGCTTCGGGCGGGCGGTGACGCGGTTGGCAAGGTGGAATTCACGCCATTTACCGGCGATACCGGATCGGTCTCGGCTCAAGTCGCCATTGCGGCGATTGACGGCGCCGCGCCCGTGACGGTAACGCCAAGTGTGCAAACCGCGACAGCCCGACCGCGGAGCAAATCCAGCAGTAGCAATCGATCGAAGTCGCGGCCGAAATCGGCACCGCGCAAGCCAAGGACGCCGAAATGACCAGAGTAGTCGCCGTCAACACAGTCGGTGGACCCGAGATGCTGTCCATTGAAGACTGGGATGTAGGAGCACCGGGACCGGGTCAGGTGCGTCTGCGCCAGACGGCTATTGGCCTCAATTTCATCGACACCTATCAGCGTTCCGGTCTGTATCCACTGCCGTTGCCGTTCGTGGCCGGCAATGAAGCGGCTGGCGAGGTGGTGGCGGTCGGTGACGACGTGACGGAGGTCAAAGTTGGTGACCGCGTCTGCTATCAGGGCTCGCCCGGCGCGTATGCTGATGAGCGACTGATGCCGGTGGAAAAGCTTGTGCCCATTCCCGATGGTGTCGACGACCAGACGGCGGCAGCGGTTCTGCTCAAGGGACTGACGGCCTACTACCTGCTGTTCAAGACCTGGCCGGTGCAGGCAGGGGAAACCATCCTCTGGCATGCGGCGGCAGGCGGCACCGGGCTGATCGCGACCCAGTGGGCGCGGGCCCTGGGGGCAACCGTTATCGGCACCGCGGGTGGACCGGACAAGGTGCAAAAGGCCCTCGATCACGGCTGTCATCACGTGATCGATTATAGCATCGAGGACTTTCCGCGTTTGGTGAAGGAATTCACCGGGGGCAGGGGCGTCGATGTCGTCTATGACGGCGTTGGAAAGGCGACCTTCGAAGGATCGCTCGATTGCCTGAGGCCGCGTGGCCTGTTGGCAAGTTTCGGCAATGCTTCAGGCGTGGTCAGCGTGCCTGATCTGGGCATTCTGGCGCGCAAGGGCTCGCTGTTCGTGACTCGTCCGACTGGTACGCACTATTTCCCGCAACGCGAGAACCTGCTCGAGGGCGCCCAGACGCTGTTCGATGCGGTGCTGGCCGGGCACATCAAAGTGGATATTGGCCGGACCTATCAACTGGCCGATGTGGCCCAGGCGCACCGGGCTCTGGAGGGGCGGGAAACCACTGGTTCGGTGGTGTTGCTGCCATAAGACGATAAAAGGGCGGCGCAAGCCTCTAGACAGGCCGCGCCGCCGCCGCTAAACGCACAGGCCATGGGCAGGTGGCAGAGTGGTCGATTGCTCCGGTCTTGAAAACCGGCGAGGGTGCAAGCCTTCCGGGGGTTCGAATCCCTCCCTGCCCGCCAACCGCAGTCGCTTACGACAATAAGCCGGTGTCCCGCTTTCCACCCCTGTCCGCCCTTGAGCGCTCCACGCACTATGTACAGCGTGTAATGCTGGGTGCCCTTGCGGCTTCTATTTGCTCCCCTTCAAACGGACGGTGCGCGCCCGATATCTGGCAGTCTATAACAGTGAACCTGACGGTAGAGACCAGAGGTGCATAATCTCCGGCCGCGGCCCTATGGAGGATCAATGGTCATCAGAAGACACTCAGTTATGCGTTGCGCGGTCGGGATTGTGGTTCGCACTCCTGAGCCTCGGGCTATTCCCCCTCGCGACTCGGGCCGAGATTGATGGTCATGGTTCAGATGCATGGCGGATCACAGAGGTTGCACCTGACGACGTGCTTAACGCCCGGATGGGACCGGGTATGCGCGCCGGCAATTCCACACCCTGCTTGCGCTAGCTTCGGGGGGCACGCTATGACCGTTCTGTCGCCAGACTGTGTATCACGCGTTGGCGGAGCTGCCACATTTCTTGGGCTGGCGGGATGTCATCCTTGTCCCTTCCCGCCCGCCATTAGACCGGGACCACAAAGATGAGCCGCAAGGAATTGGATAATTCACGCATGCGGCGCATGAAGCGGGCAGCGGCACGCCGCGGGTTGACGATTCTGACCTCGGAGAAGACCAAAGTGCTCGGACAGCCGGGCGGTCATGCCGTGCGGGACGATGACAGCTTCAAGATCGTTTTTGGGGACGAGCCCAAGCCCTTTTCGGCGACACTGGACGATATCGAGTCCTGGCTTGAGGGGCGGGATGACGAATCGTCCTAGCGCCCCGTAGCCCGTATCAGGCTCCAAGGTATTGCGGAAAATGGTCTTTCCCGATCATGCGACAGAATTGTGAAAGCGGGCGAAGCGTAAGCGAGGCTGACCTTGCCGGCAAGACAGGTTCTGTCCCATCAGGGTGGTTTCCGTTATTTAAGCGGTAACGGAATCGACGCACACTCATAGTTGTAGGCTCGTCTGGAGCCAGTCTGGTTCCAGACTATTGTGGTCGCGGGCTTCTGCGGAAACCGTATTCCTACTTCCGCATCCCGCTCCAGTGTGGAGGCGCGTTCCTCATGTTTACCCTGATCAACGCCGACGCCGACGAAGACGACGCCGAAATCACCGATCCCCAGGAAATCGCGGAGCTGTTTGCAGCCATTGCCGCCGTGGCCATCGAAGCCATCGGGGCAGGGCAGGCCCGCACCCTGTTCGAGGCAGTGATCGAGCAGGAGGGGCGCGACCCAAACTGACCGATTGGACCACCCCGACCTCGTATCGCGGAGCTTTGGCATTCTGCTGGCGCAGGGTTGCTGGTGATTGGCCCCTTGACGGCATGCGGTTCAATCTGAACGACTGCACTGCCCATGGAACAGCCTTCAAACCAGCCCCTGCCCAGCGGTAAGCGCCACGGGCCGACCTTGCCCCAAATCGTACCGTTGGGCGATTTCGCCTTGCTGGTGCGGTTTGGCCAGAGTCTCGATGATTCCGCCAACCGGGCTGTGCTGGCCTTTGCTGCGCGGCTGGAAGCTGATGGCATTGCCGGGGTGGTCGAGATCGCGCCGAGCCTTGTGTCGGTATTGGTGCGCTATGACCCGGCACTTGTGGGGTTGGCGCGGCTTTCCGGGGAACTGGCGTTGCGCCTGGGTGGGAGTGATGCGCCCGGCGAGAACCGAACGCATCGGATCGCGGTACGCTTTGATGGTCCGGATCTCGGTGAGGTGGCAGACCTGCTCGGCCTGTCGATTGACGCCTTCGTCGAACTACATAATCGAGGCGGGTTGCGTGTTCTTACGACGGGATTCGCGCCCGGCTTCGTCTATTGTGGGTTTCACGAGACGGCGCTGACCGTGCCCCGGCGCACACTGGTGCGGCCCGAGGTGGCGGCCGGGAGCGTGTTGTTTGCGGCCGGGCAGACGGCCATTGCGGCGACAGACATTCCGACCGGCTGGCACGTTATCGGGCATACCGAATTTCGTAACTTCGATCCGATGGCCAGTCTGCCGACGCAATTGCGCGCCGGGGACCGGGTCGTCTTTGAGGTGGCCCCTTGAGCTGTAGTTTGAAAGTGGATCGGGCGGGGCCGCTGTGCACCGTGCAGGATGGTGGGCGACCAAATCTTCTCGCCCATGGGATCAGCGCCTCCGGACCAATGGACATTGGTGCGCACCGGCTGGCCGGCACGTTGGCGGGTGCGTGCGATGAAACCGGGATCGAATTCACCAGGGCGGGGCTCGATTTGCAGGTAGAGTCCGGGGGACTGTTCGCGGGCTGGGCGGGCGGAGCGTTCGAGGTGCGAGTGAACGGGGAGCATCGGCCCTGGCCCGGTGTCGGCAGGCTTGCGGCGGGCGACAGGCTGAACATAATGCCCGGCGCCGCGGGCAATTACGGCTATCTGCGCTTTAACAAGGTGTTGGACCTCCCCATGGTGCTTGGGAGCAGGGCGACCAGCACCCGGGCGCGGTTGGGAGGCCTGGAGGGACGCGCCCTGCGTGCCGGCGATGTTCTGAGATTTGCGGGAGAAGGCGGACACGTACAATCGGTCGTTCCGCCCAATCAGGCGGCCGATTGCGCCGGGGCTATCCGCATCACCTGGGGGATTCATGCTGATCGGTTCGCAGCAGAAACTCGTCGTAATTTTGTCGGGACACCGTTTCGCGTAACCAATGCGATGGACCGGATGGGGGTGCGGCTGGCCGACGAAAAAGGTGTTTTCGCCGGCTCCAGCATATTGTCGCTGATTTCCGACCCGATCCTGCCGGGCGATGTTCAGATCCTGGGAGATGGCACTCCCATCGTTCTGATGCGCGATCATCAGCCGACCGGTGGCTATCCGCGGATCGGCACGATCATCAGTGCGGATCTGGATCGATTTGCGCAGATGCGGCCCGGTGAGGAAGTTGTGTTTGTGCCAGTCAGCGTGGACCATGCGCACCGACTGATGCGGAGCGCCAAGCCATGACTTCTATCGATCTCAACGCCGATCTGGGCGAAGGCATGGGCACTGATGATGCACTGTTGCAGATCGTCTCGAGTGCCTCGATCGCGTGTGGTGGACATGCTGGGGATGCGGCCTCCATTCGGAGAATTCTCGAGATCTGCAAAGCCAGTGGCGTACGCGCGGGCGCGCATCCTGGCTATGTCGACCCCAAGCGCTTTGGGCGGTTTCGTATCGTGATGCCGCTCGAGCAATTGCTTGGCCAGATCAGAGAGCAGCTTCTGTTGGCGCGGCACATCGGTGACGATGTCGGTGTGGCTCTTTCCTACGTCAAACTGCATGGGGCGCTTGCAAACCAAACAGCGGAAGAATTGGCCTTTGCCGTGGGGATTTTTGCCAGCATTCAGGCCATGGATGCAGATATGGCGGTAATGGCGTTGGACAACAGCCAGCAGGTGCGCGCCGCCAAGGCAGTTGGCTTGCCATTGATACGTGAGGCCTATGCCGACCGTGCCTATACGGCCGACGGACTATTGGTTTCCCGCAAGGAAGAGGGCGCAGTGATGCACGATGCTGCGGCGGTTATTGCGCGGTGCCTGCGACTGGCTGAGGCAGGTGAAATCGTCGCTATTGACGGCACCGTGCTGAAATCCTCGGCGCGGTCCATCTGCCTGCATGGCGATACGCCCGGGGCGGTTGAGCTGGCGCGCAGCGTGCGTTTGGCGCTGGAGGATGCGGGTATAGAAATTGCGCCAACCGTGCCGGAGACGGATGTCTCGGTGCGGATTTGAGGGCGGGGCGATTGGTGCGCGGCACTCCTGCCACTCAAGAGTAGCCCTTATGGGCTCTAAAATCGCTCCGCTGGAGTGATGTTGCGGCTGTGTCGCCGGCTTGAAGTACCCTGGGCCCCGTGAGGGGGAGAGGGTGAGATCGGCATCATGCCTTGGTTCTCACAGGACCCAGGGTAGCTGGTGCGCCGGTTCAGATTGCCAGGTATTCGTGGCGGAGCTCGGCGTTGTCGAGGACTTCCTTGGCTGAACCGGCGAAGGCGACTTCACCTGTATCGAGAATGACGGCGCGATCGGCCAGCTTGAGCGCTGCCACCGCGTTCTGCTCGACGATCACCGTCGTGATGCCCATGGGCTTGATCGAATGCAGAATGCGCTCGATTTCCTGAACGATCACCGGCGCCAGCCCTTCATAGGGCTCGTCGAGCAGCAAGAGCTTGAGGTCGCGGGCGAGGGCGCGGGCAATGGCCAGCATCTGCTGTTCGCCGCCGGATAGAGTCACACCTTCCTGAGTGCGGCGTTCGGCGAGGCGCGGGAAGCTCTCATAGATCTGTTCAAGGTTCCAGCCATTGCCGGGCGCGACCTTGGCGAGGGTTATGTTCTCTTCGACGGTGAGGCCCTGAATAATGCGGCGGTCTTCGGGCACCAACTGGATGCCGGCTCGGGCGGCCTGGAAGCTGCTCATTTCATGGATGGGCATGCCATCGAGCCATATCTCGCCCTGCCGCATCTGAGGATTGTCGGTGCGGGCGATGGTTCTCAAGGTCGACGTCTTGCCGGCGCCGTTTCGGCCGAGCAGGGCAAGGATCTCGCCTTTTCGGACATCAAGGGACACACCCTGCACGATGTAGCTTTCACCGTAATAGGCGTGCATGTCGCGCACGGAGAAGAAGGGGCGGGAGGTTTCCAGTTCGGCGGCGTTATTGCCGATGGCCGTTTCAGTTTGCATGGCGACTGAACTCATCAGTGAGCTCCTCCGAGATAGGCTTCCTGAACCTTGGGATTGCCGCGTACTTCGTCAGGGGTACCATCAGCAATGATCCGGCCCTGGGCGAGCACGGAAATTTTGTCGGCAAGCGAGAACACCACATGCATATCGTGTTCGATGATGACCTTGGTCATGCCGCGACTCTTGATCTTCTTGAGAAGCTCAATGGTGGTGTTGGTGTCGTGACGGCTCATTCCCGCGGTCGGTTCATCGAGCAGTAGCAGGCGCGGGTGCTGGATCAGGCACATGGCCAGTTCCATGCGGCGCTTGTCGCCGCGGCTGAGGCTGCCTGCCTGCATGTCCCGGCGGTTGAGCATGCCCACATCCTCGAGCATGTGCTCGGCCTCCTCGCGAATGGTCGTTTCACCGTCCAGGGCGCGCAGCATGTTGAGCGTGAAGGTGCCATCGCGTTTGGCAAAGGCGGGGATCATGACATTGTGCATGACCGACAGGTCGGAGAAGATTTCCGGCGTCTGGAAGACGCGGGCGATGCCTAGCTGGTTGATCTGATAGGGTTTGCGGCCGGTCAGGATAGCGCCGTCGAACACCACCTGGCCGCTGGACGGCGCCAGCTTGCCGATGATGACATTGAGCAGGGTCGACTTGCCTGCCCCGTTAGGACCGATGATGGCGTGGGTTTTGCCCTCCTCGACCTGCAGATCGATATCGGCGAGGGCATGCAGGCCTCCGAACCGCTTGTGAACGTCCGCAACGTGCAGGACAACATTGGAATTTGCCATATCGATTGTCCTTATTCTGCGGGCTGTTGCTGGCGTGATTTGGCGCCGGGAGGGCCGGAGCGGCGGGCCGCCGCCGCGATGCGGCGCACGCCTTCCATGATCCCGCCGGGCAGGAAGATCACGATGACCACGAAGACCAGGCCAAGGGTGAGGTGCCAACCATCACCCACAAACTTGCTGGTCACCTTGACCACGACATCGGCAAGCCCTTCAGGAAGGAAGCCCCAGAACTGGGTCAGAATGTTGTCGTTGAGTGCCGAGAGAATATTCTCGAAATATTTGATGATCCAGGCACCGATCACCGGGCCGACCAGCGTTCCGACGCCACCCAGAATGGTCATCAGGACGACTTCGCCCGAGGCGGTCCATTGCATGCGTTCAGCACCGGCCAGCGGGTCAGTGACAGCGAGCAGAGCGCCAGCCAGACCCGCGTACATGCCCGAGATCACAAAGGCAGACAGGGCATAGGGCCGGGTGTTGAAGCCGGTGAACTGCATGCGCGTCTGGTTAGACTTGATGGATTTGAGCATCATGCCGAATGGCGACCCTGCAACGCGCTGGGCAAAGAAGAACGAGAGGATCAGGAACCCGGCACAGAAGTAGAAACCGGCATAGCCGCCCAATTGCTGGCCCAGTAGGGTCGGGACGGGCTGGCCGACATAGGTCTGGCCGATTGCCGCGTCGAGGACACGGGGGTCGCTCAAAGTGAGCTGCAGGCCGGTTTCGCCATTGGTGATCGGTGTAAGCACCGAATAGGCGAGGTTGTAGCTCATCTGGGCGAAGGCCAAGGTCAGGATCGAGAAATAAATGCCCGAGCGCCGTAGCGAGAGGAAGCCGATTACCAGGGCAAACAGGCCCGAGATCAGAACGGCAAAGATCATGGCAGGGATGGCGTCGAGCGTCAGCAGTTTGAACGACCAGACCGCAGCGTAGGAGCCGACACCGAAGAAAGCGGCGTGGCCGAAGCTGAGATAACCCGTGAGGCCGAACAGGATGTTAAATCCGACGGCAAAGATGCCATAGATCATGAAGCGCTGCAGCAGATCCGGATAGCCGGCGCCAAAGGGCGTGAGCCAGATCGGCATGGTCAGCACCACCGCGGTGAAGCCCAGTAGCAGCAACAGATCGTTGCGGGACATGAAATTGGTCATGTCAGCTCTCCATCACACCGCGGCGGCCCATCAGACCACGCGGGCGAACCAGTAGAATAACAACGGCAACGAGATAGATGATGATCTGGTCGATGCCGGGAACGATGGCCTTGATCTGGGTCATGGACGCAAACGACTGCAAAATACCCAGGAGGAAGCCGGCGGCGACGGCGCCGGGCAAAGAGCCCATGCCTCCTACAACCACCACGACAAAGGAGAGGACCAGGAAGTCCATGCCGAGATGGTAATTGGGCGGGAGCAGGGGCGTGTACATGACGCCTGCCATGCCTGCGACAACGGCGGCCAGGCCAAACATGATCGTGAAGCGCCGATCGATATTGATGCCCAACAGCCCAACTGTCTCGCGATCCGCCATGCCGGCACGTACGACCATGCCGAAGGTGGTGAACTGGAGGAATGCGAACACGCCGCCGATGATGATTGCGGAGAACAGGAAGTAGATCAGGCGCCAGAGCGGATAGGTTATGACGTTGGCCTGGAAGCCAATCCAGGAGCCGATGTCAGCGGCACCGCGCAGATCGGTCGGCATGGGCTGGGGAATGGGGTTTGGCCCGAAGACAGATTTGATCACTTCCTGCGCCACGATGGCCAGACCGAAGGTCACCAGGATCTGCTCGGCATGGGGGCGCTTGTAGAAATGCTTGATGATGCCGCGTTCCAGCGCAATGCCGACTAGCAGCATGATCGGGATGGTGATGAGGATCGAGAAGGGTACGGAGTAATTGACCAGAACCGCCCCGAAATCCCCAAACCAAGCCTGCACCAGGGGGGTGCGGATTTCCAGCGGCGCGCCCCAGGGCGATGTCTGGGTTGGGTCGATGGTAACAGTTTCAAGGGTCAGGAACTGGCGGAACATGACGGCACAGAAGGCACCAAGCATGAACAGGGCGCCATGGGCAAAATTCACGACCCCGAGTGTGCCGAACACCAGGGTAAGGCCAAGGGCGATCAGCGCGTAAGCAGCGCCTTTGTCGAGCCCGTTGAGAAATTGCAGAAAGATGACTTCGAACATTTGATGCTCCGCTAGTGACGAGGCTCTCTCGATCCCCGCGCAATGCCGTCATCGGATGTTCCGAAGACCCCGGTCTGCAGATGTGCAGGCGGGAGCACCCGGCGGACCGGGCGCTGGCGGACCTGAAGGGGCAAGGATCGCTCCTTGCCCCTCTATTGGTTTAGGCGCAGACGGGTGCCGGCTCTGCCGGACCAAGTTCACCGCCAAAGATCGAAGCGTCGTAGTCGACCGTATCGCGTTGGACTTCCTGGACCACGTTGAGAACATCGTATTCGCTGGTAGGGGCATCATTGCCCTGCACAACGAGCACAGACTTCATGCACTGGTGGTCTTCGGCACGATAGAGCGTGCGGCCATTGCCCATGCCGTCGAACTCGTGGCCTTCCAGCGCCTTGATGACTTCGGGCGGATAGAAAGTGCCAGCGCGTTCCACCGCATCTGCATAAAGCAGGGTCTGCACGTAGCAGGTATGTGCGGCCTGGGACGGCGGCGAGCCGTAAGCAGCGCCAAACGATTTGGTGAAGGCGACGGAGCCAGGATCCTGCAGGTTCCAGTGCCAGTTCGAGGTGCCGTAGATGCCCTTGATGTTCTCACCGGCGCCCTTGGCCATCAGTTCGGAGAACAGCGGAACCACGATCTGGAAGTCCTTGCCGTTCGCCTGGCGGTCACGCATGCCGAACTGGACCGCCTGAGTCAGCGAGTTCACCATGTCGTTGCCGTAGTGGTTGAGGATCAGAACGTCGGCACCGGAGTTGAGAACCGGGGTGAGGAACTGCGAGAAGTCACCGGCACCAAGCGGAGTGCGCACCGCCTCTACTGTTTCCCAACCGAGGCCTTCAGTGGTGTTCTTGATCGACTCTTCCTGGGTCCAGCCCCAGGTGTAGTCAGCGGTCAGGTGGTAGGCGCGGCGATCATTGCCGTAGGCTTCGCTCAGCACGGGACCTAGTGCCGTGCCGGACTGGTAGGCGTTGAAGAAGTGGCGGAAGCCGTAGCGCCGCTTATCCTTGCCGGTCGTGTCGTTGGAGTGCGTAAGGCCCGCCATGAAAATGACGCCCATTTCCTGGCAGAGACCCTGCACGGCAATGGCCTCGCCCGAGGACGAACCGCCGGTGATCATGATGGCGCCATCGCGCTCGATCATGCGGGTGGCACCGGCACGAGCGACGTCGGACTTGGTCTGACTGTCAGAGGTGACATAGCCAACCTTCTTGCCCAGGATGCCATTGCCCTTGAGCGCCGAGGGGGTCAGCACATTAATCAGGCCGCCGTCACCTTCCCCATTGAGGTGGGCGATGGCCAGTTCATAGGCCTTCTGCTCATCGGCACCTTCTTCCGCGTAGGCACCGGTCAAAGGCAGGTTGAGGCCAAGGGTGACCGTGTCGCCAGTGGGATTGTTGCAGAACTCCTGCGCCCAGGCCCCTTTGGTGAACATCATCGGGGCGACGCCCGTACCGATAATGCCGGCCATACCAGTCTGCAGCAGCCTGCGGCGGGACATCCCGCTCTTCAATATTGTCATCGATCTCCTCCTTATGGCGCGGGGCGACCGATACATTGCCAGTCACTCACCGCCTGCCCAGTATTCGACACATTTGAAAATGACAGCAATAGGCTATTGTAATTCCAAGGAAAATTTGTAAATTATTGTCCTGACAATATCATGCATCTGTCAATTCATTGACAGAAGGGCTGTTCTGGGGAGGGAAGGCCATGCGTGCGCCAATTGGGTTCAGGATCAGCAACAGGCGGAAATCGCTCAAGATTTCGCAAGCCGCACTGGCGCGTCTGGTGGGCATATCGCCGAGCTATCTCAATCTGATCGAGAACAACAAACGCGACGTGGGCGGTGCACTGCTGCAGCGCGTGGCGCTGCATCTGAACATCGACATCGACGATCTGACCGGGCAGGCCGAACAGAAGCTGCTGCAGGACCTGGAAGAGGCCTATGCCGAACCGATGGTTGAGTCGCTGCCGTTTCAGCCTGACGAGCGGCGGCAGATGGTGGCGCAGTATCCCGCCAGCGCACAGGCCATGACACGATTGCACCGCGCCTATACCGAGGCGGTGGCCAGTGCTGATGCCTTTGCCGACCGGTTGCGCTCGGATCCTTTGCTGAGCCAATTGCTGCACCAGATTCTGTCCGGGGTTACCGCAGTGCGCTCGAGCGCTGAAATTCTAGAAGAGGTTACGGACCTCGACGAGGGCGAGCGCGAACGATTCCTCGCCTCTATCGGACGCGAAACCCGCAATCTTGGTGCGGTGGCACGCAATCTGATCGGCCACTTCGAGAATGCCAGCGCCAGCCGGCGCAACGTCTCAGCGGTGCGGGAAATCGATGACTTGCTCATCGAACGAACCAATTATTTCCCGGCGCTGGAAGTCGCAGCAGAGGGGCTGAGGGCGGACGTGGAGCGACACGGGCTGTTCGGGCTGGAAGGCCTCGTAACGGCGCTTGAGAGACAGTTTGGCGTGCGTATCACCATTGGAGGGGCGCCGCCATCTGGGCCAGCGGACTTTCCGGGACAGTATCGCTATTTTCCCGAGATCGCGACCATGTGGTTGCAGGGCGCCACGACACTGGCCACGCGGCAGTTTCAGCTCGCCCGGCTTTATGGAGAGCTGGCCGCCGGATCGGTGATCGAGACGGAACTGGGTGAGGCTGCCCTGGCGTCTCCCGCGGCCCTGCGACTGGCGCGGCGGGCGCTTGGATCTTATCTGGCCGGCGCTATGGTGTTCCCGTATTCCGGTTTTTTGGGGCAGGCGGAGGCGACGGGATATGACATCGATCAGCTTCGCCAGACTTACTATGCCAGCTATGAGCAGGTGGCTCATCGGCTGGTCTCGCTTCGCCGCCCCGGTGAAGAGGGCGTGCCGTTCGGTTTTCTGCGCTCGGACCCGGCCGGCCGGCTCACCAAACACTTTCCGCTTCCGGGATTGTTGCTGCCCTATTCGGGCCATGCCTGCCCGCTCTGGGCAATCTATGGCGCGTTTCGAACGCCTGACATGCCGGTGCGCCAGGTGGTGCGGTTCTCGGATGGCTCGCGCTATCTTTTTGTTGCACGCACGGTACAGCGCCGGGCGGCGGCATTTCACGAGCCACCTGTGATGGCCTCGGTCATGTTGGCCTGCAACGTGCTGCACGCGGATAGAACGGTATACGCGCAAGGCCTGGACCTGGGTGACACCGGCGCTGATGTCGAGGTCGGCCCCACCTGCCGGCTCTGTACGCGTTCGAATTGCGCCAGCAGGCAGGAAGAGCCTCTGGCACCGGGCCCGGGGCGCGAAAATCTGCGTACGGCCTTGGTCCCAAATGGTTTTGCCCTTGGCGAGGGCGGGTGATTGCGATTTAGTAGCGCCATTCGCGGAGGGGAGACCGCGAATGATGGGGGGAGTATTGGCTATCGACATTTTGATTGCCGAAGATGAGCCTAGCATTCTGGAATCGCTCGACTTCATTTTGCGCCGAGCAGGATGGAGTGTGGAATCGGTCACCGATGGCGAAGCCGTGCTTGAGCGCGTGCGCCGCGAGCTGCCGCGCATCCTGGTGCTCGATATCATGCTGCCCAAGCGCAGTGGCTTCGACGTCCTCAAGCAATTGCGTTCCGAAGAGCCGACCAAGATCCTGCCGGTCTTGATCCTGACCGCCAAGGGACAACAGCAAGACAGGCGCATTGCCGAGGAATTGGGCGCCGATGGTTTCGTGACCAAGCCCTATTCCAACGCGGAAGTGGTTGGAGCAGTACGCCAATTGCTGGGTGATGATGACCGCGCGGCGTAAGCTGGAGAGCGGGGTTTTCGTCTTTGCGATGTTCGGTGCGCTGCTGATTCTTCCGCCCCTGGTCTATATCTTCAATCATCCGATCCTGTTTTTCGGGATCCCACAGATCGTCGTCTATCTGTTCGGGGTCTGGGCGCTGATGGTTATCGGAGCCGGCGTCCTGACGCATTATCTGCCCCACGCCTCGGATGAGGATGGCCACGAAGGGGACGAGTGATGCTTTCGGCCGACTTCGTCATAATCACCGCAATCGTCTATGTGGGGCTGCTGTTCGTCCTGGCCTATTTCGGGGACCGGCACACGCGCGCCAACAAGTCGTCATTCCTGCGCTCGCCTGCTGTCTATACGCTCTCGATCTCGGTCTATTGCACGAGTTGGACCTTCTATGGCGCCGTCGGCAATGCCGCGCGCGGGGGGCTCGAGTTCCTGACCATCTATCTGGGGCCCACCATCGTTTTTGTCGGCTGGTGGTTCATATTGCGCAAGCTGGTCCGGATTGGCCGGATGCAGGCTATTACGTCGATCGCGGATTTATTGTCTTCGCGCTATGGCAAGTCGAGCCGGCTGGCCGTGCTGGTGACACTGATCGCCGTTATTGGCATCACCCCCTACATCGCCTTGCAGCTCAAGGCGATTACCGCCTCCATCCAGGTGGTTGCGGAATCGGCTGAGGGCGCGCGGGGCAGTCTTGTCGGCGTTGATGACGGTGCCCTGGCGTTCGGTATTGCTGCGGGCATGGCGCTGTTCACTATTCTGTTCGGCACGCGCAATGTCGACGCCAAGGAGCAGCACCATGGAGTGGTTGCTGCCATTGCGTTCGAGGCGGTGGTCAAGCTTGCGGCGCTACTGGCGGTCGGTGTGTTCGTCACCTTCGGTTTGGGTGGGGGCTTCGAATCGATCTATCGCGGCGCGGAGGCGGCAGGCATTGCGATCTATGAAGACGACCCCTTCGGCCCACGCTGGGTGGCGATGACGGTGCTGTCGGCCGCTGCGATCATCTGCCTGCCGCGCCAGTTCCAGATCACCGTGGTCGAAAACGCCAACGAGGATCATCTGCGCGTCGCAGGCTGGGCCTTCCCCGCCTATTTGCTGCTGATGAGCGTCTTCACGTTGCCCATTGCGCTTTACGGCATGACGGTGATGCCGGAAGGTGCCAATCCGGACATGTTTGTGCTGACGCTGCCGCTGTCCGAAGGGCAATCTGGCATTGCGTTGCTTGCCTTTATCGGTGGTTTTTCATCCGCTACATCAATGATTATCGTGGCCTCGATTGCCTTGTCGATCATGGTGTCGAACCACATCATCATGCCGATCATCCTACGCTCGTCCAATGTCGGGCAGGGCGACGGGCAGGGTGTTCGGCGCTTGCTGCTATTGAGCCGACGGGTGTCGATCGGAGTGATCCTGACCTTGGGGTTTCTCTACTTTTCGCTGACCGGCGACGATGCTTTGGCGCCGATCGGGCTCATTTCGTTTGCCGGTGTCGCGCAGTTTCTGCCGGCCATCCTGGCGGGCCTCTACTGGCGCGAAGCGGCGCAGCGCGGGGCGGCGAGCGGCATTCTGATCGGGTTTGTCGTGTGGGCCTGGACCATGTTCCTGCCCAGTTTCGAAACGGTGCTGCCATGGGTGTCCGATGTCATGGAAAGCGGACCCTGGAGCATTGGGTTCCTGCGACCGGAGAATCTGTTCGGTCTGGATGGACTCGATCCGCTGGTGCACTCGGTGTTCTGGAGCCTGCTGCTCAACAGCGTTTTTCTGGTGCTGGGATCGCTAGTGTCCAGCCAATCGGCGCTCGAGCGTATCCAGGCTGCAGCCTTTGTGGATGTGTTCCGCCGCCGTCCTTTCGCCCATCGCGGTTTCATGCCCGGGTCTGCGACAGCGAATGATCTATATTTTGTTGCCGAGCGGGTGCTGGGCGAAAAACGGGCGGCGACACTGTTCGAGACTGCGGCGCAGGAGCGTGGTGTCGAACCGGCGATGCTGGAGCCGACGCCGGAGTTTATTTCCAAATTGGAGCGCGAACTGGCTGGATCCATCGGCTCGGCCTCGGCGCATGTGATGCTGGCAAAAGTGGTGGCCGGCGGCGACGTGTCGCTCGAAGAGATGATGCAGATGGCCGATGAAACCCAGCAGGTCATCGAGTACTCTCAGGAACTGGAAAGAACTTCGGCGGAGTTGCGGGTCACAGCTCGCAAGCTGGAAGATGCCAATGCGCAACTCCGCGAGCTGGACAGCCAGAAGGACGAGTTTCTTAGCCAGGTGAGCCACGAGGTGCGGACGCCGATGACCTCGATCCGTTCGTTCTCCGAAATCCTGATGGAGCCCGGGGAACTCAATGACGGACAGCGACAGCGCTTCATCTCCACGATCCACAATGAGAGCCTGCGCCTGACCAGGCTACTCGATGAAATTCTGGACCTTAGCGCGCTCGAACGGGGAGAACGAAGCTGGCAGAATGCGCCGGTAAATGCGGAAGAGGCTCTGGATCGTGCCGTCGCGGTCTGCGACGCGTTGCTGCGGCAGAAGGGCATGCGCGTGGAGTTTGGCGAGCGGGCGCATACCACCATGGTCGACGGGGACAGCGACCGTCTCTGTCAGGTGTTCATCAACCTGATTTCCAATGCAGTTAAATACAATGATGCCGACCATCCCATGGTTCGCGTGAGTTCAACTGTGCGTGCGGGGCAGTTCGTGGTTGATGTGGCAGATAACGGTCCGGGAATCTCCAAGACCGATCGAAAGCTCATCTTCGAGAAATTCTGGCGCGGCGTTGAAGGCGGCGGGGATCAGGGCGGTGCGGGCCTCGGCCTGGCGATCAGCAGGCAGATCGTAGCCAGGATGAATGGCACGCTGGAACTGGTGCCCGGGCCCTTGCCAGGGGCGTGTTTCCGAGTGCGGTTGCCGGTGATCAAATAGGGGTTCAGCCCATTCCTTCGTCCGGGATGTTGAGCAAGTGACCGCATGCCTTGCAGTGAACAGCATCGGGCTCATGGCGATGCAAGCCGCATTGGGGACAAGGGAAACTCACCTTGGCGGGGCGAAAAATGAGCTGGGCGAGCCGGACGAACAGCGAAATACCGACGATCATCACCACCACCGAGACGAGCTTGCCGAAAGTGCCGGGCAGGACGATGTCGCCAAAGCCGGTGGTGGTCATGGTGGCGACCGTGAAATAGAGCGCGTCGACATAGCCGGCAATGCCGGAATCGCGCCGGGCAAAGGCGGTATAGACGAAGCCGGTGACGACGAAGATGAAGACCAGCAGGTTGATCACCGCCTGCATGGTGTCGCGATATTCGCCCAAACCCCGTTTTTCGAGCGGCCGCCAGACCATTCTGGAGCGCGACAAGGTCCAGAGCCGCAGGATGCGCAGGAAGCCCAGATTGAACAGCCAGGTGGGTGCGAGAAGCGTGATCAGGATGAAGATATCGATGATCACCGGCAATTGCCGCACCCAGCGTAGGGGATGGGTGGCGGCCAGGCCGCGCGCGATCAGGTCGATGGCGAGGATCGCGGCTATCGAATAGTCGATCCAGAGGAAGGTTTCGGTTTCGCGAAGCAATGGCGTGGCGATGAAAAAGGCAATGATTGCCAGATCGACCAAGAGGATAACGGTCTGGAATCGCAAGGCCTTTGCCGACTGCCCGTGGTAAAGCAGCCGCAATCTGGAGCGGAGCCTTTCAAACCCTGATTGGTTGGCATCTTCTGCGGGGGATCGTTCTGAGGAGGCCACTCTGGCTCACTTCTTGTCGGCCGGTCGGGCGGACACCAAAGGATGTTTTGCCCTACAGTTCAAGTGGCTGGCGTTTGCCCGGTGCAGGTTGCGCGTCAACAATTTTTCGGATCAATGCATGGCTGATTTTGGACCGGGGCCCTGTGACCATTTGCTCCGTCCACCAGCGAGTCAGACGCGGATTGCGGTGGTGGCGCCAGGCATGCCTGGCCACCGGAAACCCGGAAGGGAGGCAAAAAGATCGATTGGATATTGGACAGCGGGAAATTTGGCACCACGCGATCACGCTCGTCATCTCGCCAGGTGAGGAGACTGGCGTTGCCACCAGCCACGGCGCCTATGTCGCAGCGATTGGCGAGGTTGACACAATCAGAACCACGGCAAACGGTCAGAGCGCCCTCATAGAGCAGAATAAAGCTTTGGCCGCCTCCTACCGTCAAATCGAACTCGGTGCCCCGGACAGCGATGGAGGCTGTGGGTGTGTCGATGGAATAGGCCGCCTTTGGGCTATTGCCGGAAATGAAGCGGAATGTGCCGGCCAGGGCGTTGACTGCGAATTTGTCGGCGCCCGATCCGGCCAGCAGATAGGTTTCGATTTCAAGGGTGCTGCCGGGCCCGACCACCAGCCGGGTCTGGTCATCGAATAACAATTGGACATTGCCTCGGGGACCGGTGACGATGGTCTCGCCCACTGTTACATCGGCGCCGATGACGAGAACGCGCTCGTTCGAAGCGGCGCGCGCCAAGGCGTCGGGCTTTACGCCAACGGCGGTGCCCTCGGCGGCAGCAAGTGCCGTCCCGGTCAGGCAGAGCGAAGAAATTGCAATATATGCAGCAAGTCTGTTCATGGTCGTATCCATTCAACTTTGCCGCTGAACGGGACATGAACCGTCCAGACCTCAGGAACATCTTAGCAGACGGGAGGAAATGGCGGAACGGGCAGGATCAACGCCGGCTGATTCACGCAGGATTTGCGCGATTGGTTGCCGCAGGCAGCGCAGCGCGCTATGTGCAGAACAAACAAGGACCGGCACCAGGCCGGGCAAAAGGGATCCCCATGAAGCTTGCCTTCGTCATTCCCGCCTATAATGAAGAGGCGCTGATCGGCAAATGTCTTGAATCGGTGCTGGCGGAAATAAAGCGCTCCGGCGCCAATGCCGACGTGATCGTCGTCAACAATGCTTCGACCGACAGGACTGGCGAAATCGCGCGCAGCTTTACAGGCGTGCGGGTCGTCGACGAGCCCAAAAAAGGGTTGGTGAATGCGCGTGACGCCGGCTTTGCGGCGAGCGAAGGCTATGAGCTGGTCGCCAATATCGATAGCGACACCATTGTGCCCGAGGGGTGGCTCGATGTGGTGCTGCGCGAGTTCGCCAAGGATCGCGGGCTGGTCTGCCTTTCCGGCCCCTATGTCTATTATGACATGGCCATGCACAATCGTTTCCTGATCAGCATGTTCTATGGTCTGACTTACCTGATCTACATTCTCAACCGCTTCATCCTGCGGGTCGGATCGGTGGTGCAGGGCGGCAATTTCGTGTTCAAGCGCGCGGCCTGGGAGGCCGTTGGCGGCTACGATCGCAGCATCGATTTCTTCGGCGAGGATACCGATGTTGCAGTGCGCCTTTCCAAGGTTGGCGGGGTCAAATGGACCTACGCGCTTAAAATGAAGACTTCCGGCAGGCGGCTGGAGAAGGAAGGCGTGTTCCGTACAGCGGGCACCTATACGCTGAACTTTTTCTGGGTGACCTTCAAGGGGAAGCCAATGACCAAGGACTATACGGATATTCGGCCGCAATAGGTTGAACACCACGCCAAGTGTCGATGGCTGGCGCTGAACGCGCAATGCGTTAAACTCCGAACAGCCACATGACGTGGCCGGAGTCGCCCGGCCGATGAGTATATCGTCCCAGCTTCCGCCCATCCCGCTGGCCATGGCCGGTGCCAGTCTGCGCGCCCTGGCTCAGGCCGCCGGGCAGACCGTGGAAGTTCGCGTGCTGTCTCAGACCGGCAAAGGTGCGACCCAGGTGCAGATCGGGCGGCAGGTCTTGAGCCTCAACCTGCCGCAAAGTCATCCGGTCGGGGCAACGCTGACACTTGCGGTGCAGCAGACTGACGGCCATTTGCAACTAACGCTCGAAGGCGTGCGCCTACCGGCTGGCGGCACGGCGCCGATATCCGGTGCGGGGCAGAATGCACCGGCAACACAGGTCCAACTCTCTGCAAGTGCACGGTCTGAGGGGCAGATCGAATTGAATCCCGCGACGAGGCCTTCCCGGCCGGGGGCGGTGCCTGCTGCAGCGAGCAATGGGGGCACGCCTGCTGCGCCGCTATCTTCACAGGTTCCTGCGCCTGCCATGGCGCCGCTGGCGCCATATGGGACAGGTGCAGTTCCGCAAGCCAGTCCCGCCAGCACTGCGCCCGTGACGTCAGTGGTCATTAGTGAGGCATCTGCTCCGGCCCCAACCGCTGCGCCGCCGCCGGGCGCAACCGCAACGCCGCAGGCGGTGACCGCAGCATCAAGCTCCGGGCCGGTTGATGCCGCAAATGGACCGCCAACGCAGATGGCACGTACCAATCCAACGTCTCTGCTGACGGGTAATATTGGGCTAGAGGCGGCAGCAGCGGGTCTTCGTGCGTCTGTGCAGCCTGCCGCTACGCCATTGTCCACATCGAGCGTTCCGGGTGCTTTTCCACCCTCTACAACGGCCCCAGCAGCGTCTGGGGCGGGGCCAGTGCCGCGTACTGAGATTCCCTACGCAGTGGCGGCGCCGGTAAGCGCATCGGGGCGGCCAGTGGTGGGTGTGGTGGGATCCGCGAGCACTGGCTTGCCGCCGGTGGGGCAGGCGGTTTCATCGAGCATTGTGGGGCAGCATGCGCCGCCGCCCAATACGGCCGGTGTGCCTGCCGCTCAGGCGAACCAGGCGCGTCCAGTTCCGTTGCAGCCACAATCCCCGGTACCGACGAGTGCGCAGGCTGCGCTGGCGCAGATGGTGCAGCAGGCTCTGCCGCGACAGGATAGCGTGGTTGGGCTGACAACGGCCCTGACAGCTGCCCAAGGCAAGTTTGCGCTGCCTGAGCCAGTTGCCAAGGCCGCCCAGCAAGTGTTGGCAGCGCGAGTTTCGCTGGATGGCGGGCAAGCCAGCGGTGCCGTGCTCAAAGCTGCTGTGCTGAAGTCGGGGGTATTTCAAGAGGCCTTGCTGGCGGCGGGACAAGGCACCCAGGCAGCGGGCGATGCCAAATCGGCTCTGCTGGGCTTGCGGCAGAGCTTGGGCGCCTGGTTGGGGCAGCAGGCGCCAGTAGCGCAGGTTGCGGGTGTGGCGCCGCCACTGCGTGGACTGCCGCCGCGCGCAAGAGCAGGTGACGTCGGAACGCCGAACTTGCCTGATGACGTGCTGGAAGCAGGCAGGATGCTGCTGGAGCGGACCGAAGCGGCTCTATCGCGGGTGCGGCTGCACCAGAACGCCTCACTGCCCGACCAGAACGCGGCGCGCCAGGACACCCAATGGAGCCTGGACCTTCCGGTGGTGGTGGCGGGCCAGCAGCATTTGCTGCAGATGCAGATACACAAGGATCCCGAAGGCGCCGATGAGCGGGCCGAGGATCGCGGCTGGCAGATCCGGTTCGCCATCAACCTGTCCGACGATGGTGAAATCGGCGCGCAGATTTCGCTTCGAGGCGGAAGTGCGGGGGTGCTGCTTTGGGCGGAGCGGCCTGAAACGAGTGCTGCACTGTCGGCGGATGTCGAAGCCCTCAAGGAAGATCTTGCCGCGATCGGACTGAGACCGGGTGCGGTGGTGATACGGACCGGTGCGCCAGCAACCCCCGCCCGGCCCGCGCCGTCTGCGTCCGGGCAGCATCTGGATGCCACACGATGAGCGCTGACGAACCCCTAAATCGAGCGCTTGCCGTAGCGCTGCATTATGAGGAAGGTTCACAGGAGGCGCCGCGCGTCGTTGCCAAGGGGCGCGGGCTGGTGGCCGAAAAGATCGTTGCATTGGCCGGGGAGAACGGGGTGGTGATTGAGGCCAATCCGGTTCTTGCCGAGGCGCTGAGCGGGGTGGAGCTGGACGAAAGCATTCCGATCGAACTCTATGACGCAATGGCCGTGGTGATCGGCTATGTGCTTCGCCAGACCCGGCGGTGACCTTGCGGGAGCAAGGCGGGGTTCCCATGTCTGAGACCGAGATGATGGGAGAACGCTATGCTGCGAGACGAAGACCAACACGCCATTGAGGATTTGTTTGAGCGCCTGCGCAGAGTGGAGCGCAATAGCGGTCCGCGCGATCGGGATGCCGAAGCCCTGATCTCGCAGCGAATGTCCGAGCATCCGGCGGCGGCCTATTACATGGCACAGACGATAATCGTGCAGGAAGCGGCCTTGCGGGACCAGCAGACCAGGATCGAAGCCCTTGAAGCGGATGCCAAACGCCGTCCATCAGGATTCCTGGACAGTATTTTCGGTGATGATCCTGAAGAGCGAAGGTCTCCGCCAGCGACGGGCCAGCGGCAAGGCGGGCCATGGGACCGGCCTGCCTCAGGCGGGTTTCTGGCTGGCGCCGCGCAGACCGCGCTGGGCGTGACCGGTGGCATGCTGCTGGGCTCGGCGATAGCCGGCATGTTCAGCGATCCAGCTCAGGCAGCGGCCCCTGAAGAGCCCCCGGCCGATGAGGGATTTGAGGGTGGGGATGATTGGGGCGGGTTCGATATTGGCGGCGATTTCTAGGCGCTAGCGCACGCGGCGCTTTTCATAGAACTCATTGCCGCCAGCTTCGAGGACATAGAACATATTGTTGTATGGGAAGCGCAGGCCTGCGGTGTGGAAATGCTGCGCGGCCTGAACGCCCGGATGTCGGGCGCCGGACAGCACTTGATCGGCGACCCGGGACGCAAGCACTGCACCGCTGTCGGTCATCGGCCTGGTGAGAACTCCTTGGGCGAACTGGTTCTTCTGGCCCACTACGCCGCAGACCGATTTGGGATAGCGAGGATCATTCAGGCGATTCATCACCACTGTGCCCACGGCCAGCATGCCTTCGGCGCTGGATCGGTTGGATTCGAAATACATGGCGCGCATCATGCATTCCTTTTCGCTCAGTCGCCCCATGCCCAAGTTCATCCCGGCAATACCACAGCCCGCGAGGCTAGCAAGGGCCACAGCGGCCACGATCGCGCGCAGCATAGCATTATTGAACTGGCGCATTGGGGCGCTCCGGGATCGTGGCGAAAGTGGCATGTGACCCGAGAGTGCGTGCGCAGGCTTAAAGAAGTACTGAGCGGGACAGTTAACCAGCGCTTAGCGTCGGTTGAGCAATCGCATGAGCAGCAAGGCCGTCCCCGCCAGAGCAATGGCCGGTACCGGATCGCGACGAATCATACCGGCACCCTTCCGCGCCTCCTGGCCGGCCAGTTGAGCAAGCTCACTGGTTTGGGTGGCGACAGCCGAGCCAATATCGTGCAACTGGTTGCCCCAATGGTTCGCAGCCTGTCCGGTCTGCCGTGACAGCGATTGTCTGATACCATGGACGTCGCGTCGCATAGCGTGCAATTGGGCTTCCAGGCTATGCGGATCGTGCCGCTGGAGGCCAAGTTGCGTCAGCAAAGTATTGAGGGACATGGTGTGCTCCGTATTTGCCGATCAACGGTTGGGCTATTAGGGCGGTTCCACGCCCTTGAACTGCCGAAACTCAGCGCCATCTTGTTGAGACGGAAAGGAACCGCATGAGCAAGAGCACAGATCGCCTGAACCGGCTGTTTGATCGTCTGGAAAGGCGCATTCCCGGTCTGGCCGCTGGCTGGCTGGCACGCTTGCGACGCCCGGGCGCGCGTTGGATTCGCATTCCACTCGGCGTTGTCCTGGTGCTGGGCGGCATCTTCAGCTTCTTGCCAGTTCTGGGCATCTGGATGCTGCCACTCGGCCTGTTGCTGTTGGCGGTCGATCTGATTTTCCTGCAAGGGCCGGTGAATACGGCTGTGTTGCGTGGGAGCCGATGGTGGACCAATTGGCAGCGGGGGCGACGCGACAAGAAGCGCAACGGGAAATAGCGTCAGGCCCCGAGGCCGTAGTGGTCTTCAATGAGGTCCACGGCTGCGGCGAGCCGCTCATCGACAATGTGAAGATATTGCGTCCAGTCGGCCATGCCTGCGACCTCGGCCTTGCCGTCGGAAATTCCGCGCAGGGCCAGGAGAGGGATGTCGAACGCCTGGCAGGCCCGTAGTATGGCGAAGGTTTCCATGTCCACCATATTTTCCGACACCGAATCATAGGCCGCGCCGGAGACGACATTGGCACCGGTGGACAGCGTCGCGGGCACCAGGCCGGGCACGAGTGGTTCGAGCGGCAGGGTTGCCGGAAGATCTAGGAATGGTGTTACGCCCTTGGAGAAGCCGAGAGCCGAGGCGTCCATATCGCGGTAGGACACCGAAATGGCCTGATAAACGGCGCATTGCTCAAGGCTGCGAGATCCCGCCGAACCAAGCGAAACCACAAGTTCCGGCGGGTTGGCGGCCATGCACGCAATGATGCGTGTGGCGTTTACGGCAGCCTCTACCGGACCCACGCCTACCATGTGTGGCGTGATGCGCGCGCGTAGATGGGGGCCGTATTCCGGCTCCGCTGCCATGAGGTAAAGGATCGGCATGGCGCAACTTCTAACACGGTCGTCGGGGGCGCCAAGCCTGTTGTTCCAATGGTTGGCGCGCGGTCAGCAAAAAGAAGGTGATTGGCCGCAAGAGATGTAGACCCGCGGCCAGCCGTTTGGGGCAATCATGCGGCCTTGCTGACTTTCTTGTTTCGTGCCGCACGTTTGCGCGGCGGCTTGATTGACTTGGCGGCCTCGGAAGCGATTTCTGAAACGGCCTTGAACCAATAGGCCTGGTCCTGACCTTCGGGACGGCCATCAGCCTCCCACATCGCATAGGCGCGGCGTTGGACTTGTTCGTGCATTTCAGCACTCCTTGATGGATTGGGCGAGCAGAGCGTGCGCGCGCTTGGTTTATGAATGGTAAATTATCACCTGATGCGGACGCATTGCGTCTAGGTCGGCAGCGCGTGATAGAGTTTGTCGCTGTGGTGTCGAAGACATCCACGATGGATCGTCAGTGATGATGCGATGCTGCACTTTGCTGCTGCCGATATTCGTCAGCAGGCGTTGCCAGGCATCAAATCAGGCACGGAAGGCCGCCCCCATCTCGGGCTGGCTACCAGCAGGGATGGGTCGATAATGAAGCCATTTCATCAAGTTCTCGCCAACAATCTCGTCGCCAACGTCACCAATTTCACGGTGTGGTTTGCCATAACCTTCTGGGTATTTTTGGAAACCAAATCGGTGTTCGCAACCGGCATGATCGCCGGTTTCTATCTGGTCTTCACGGCCGGGTTCGGTTTCTGGTTCGGCTCTATTGTCGATCATAACGCCAAGAAACACGCCATGCTCGCCTCCAGCGTAACGTCGGCGCTGTTCTACCTGTTGGCGTTGGGCATGTTGCTGGCTGAGCCCGAGGGGGCGTTCCGAGATCCCTATGGCTGGTATCTATGGGGTTTTGTTCTTCTGGTGATGCTGGGGGTTATCGCGGGCAATATCCGCTCAATTGCCTTGCCCACGCTGGTCACCATCCTGATCGCCGAGAACGACCGAGACAAAGCAAATGGGCTGGTCGGCATGGTGACAGGCATCGGATTTCTCACCACCTCGGTGATATCAGGCTTTCTGGTTGCCTATGCCGGCATGTTTGGGGTGATGGTGCTCGCCCTTGGCTCGACGGGGCTGGTTTTTCTGCATTTGAGCCTGGTGCAGATTGACGAGGGCAGAGCGTCGCCCAATCCTGACGTGCCGCCCGAGCCCAAGCGAGTGGATATTGCCGGGACCATAAGGGTCGTGGCTGCAGTGCCGGGACTGTTCGCCCTGATCTTTTTTGCTTGCTTCAACAATTTTCTCGGCGGCGTCTTCATGGCCCTGCTTGACGCCTATGGCCTGTCGCTCGTGCCGGTGGAGGTGTGGGGGCTGACTTTTGGCGTGCTTTCGATTGCCTTCATCCTGAGCGGGATCATCATTTCCAGAACAGGATTGGGCACGAATCCATTGCGTACCCTATTGATGGTCAACGCCATCATGTGGGTTGGGTGCAGCGTATTCACCATCCAGTCCTCGTTTTGGCTGTTGGCGGCTGGCTGCTTCTTATGGATGTTCCTGGCGCCTTATGCCGAGGCTGCTGAGCACACAACTCTGCAAAAAGTGGTGCCATTGGAGCGGCAGGGCCGGGTGTTTGGCTTTGCCCAATCGGTCGAACAATCCGCGTCGCCCCTTACGGCATTCCTCATTGGTCCGTTGACGCAGTTCATGGTCATTCCGTTCATGACGGATGGTGCGGGGGCAGACGCGATTGGGGGCTGGTTCGGAACTGGGCCGGAACGCGGCATAGCGCTCGTATTCACCATTGCCGGCCTGGTTGGCCTGCTGGTCACCATTTTTGCGTTCAATTCGCGCCATTATCGAGACCTTTCCGCGGCTTATGCCCGGGGCATGGACGACGACGGCGAAGGTGGCGGGGCGGCTGTGGCCAACCCCGCCTGATCGGGAACGTGCGGGTTCCGCAGGGGCTACTTCGTTTGATGCCCTATCCGCCGTGTCAGCGGAAAAGCCATAGCCACATGGCTGCAGCCAGACCGATGACGGACAGAGCGCGCGCATTTCCACGTGAACAAGCGAAATTTATCCGCCGTATTGCTGCCTGCCTTGCCCGGGCGTCCGCGGGGCCACATATTCATGTCATGAGTGAAAAAAATCCGGCTCGCCGCGCCGATGCGGTGACGCCAAAAACCAATGTTCGGGACGAGGTGTCTGCCTTTGTGCAGAAGGTGGGGCTTATGGCCCGCCCCAATGCAGCGGAGGATGGGCGGCTTTTGTTCGGCATGGATGCGACCATGAGCAGGCAGCCCACCTGGGACATGGCAGTTTCCCTGCAGGCAGGCATGTTCGAGGCCATCCCCAAGGACGCGCATCTGCAGGTGCAATTGATTTACTTTCGGGGGTTGGGCGAATGCCGAGCCTCGAAATGGGTTCTCGATGCCAACGCTCTGGCCCGCCTGATGAGTACGATTTCCTGCCAGGGTGGCAATACGCAGATTGGGCGGGTGTTCTCGCACGCCCGGGATGAGCACAAGAGGCGGCGCATCAGTGCAGTGGTCTATGTCGGTGACGCAATTGAAGAGAATGTGGATGCGCTTTGCGCCAAGGCGGGGGAGCTCGGTGTGATGGGGCTGCCGCTGTTTGTGTTCCAGGAGGGGCATGACAGCCGGGTGGAGGCGGCCTTTCGGGAGTTTGCACGGCTCTCCAAGGGAGCCTATGCGCGGTTTGACAGCTCGGCGCCGCAGCAGCTCGCCGATTTGCTCAAGGCCGTGGCGGCCTATGCCAGTGGCGGACGGGCGCAACTCAAGCTGCAATCGAGCGGTGCGGCGCGGGCCCTGCTAAGCCAGATCGAGAAACAATGAGCTGGGTATTTCTCGGCGTCCTGATCCTGATCGGCATCGCGTGGCTGGTCTATGCACTGCGCAATATGGATCGGCGCCTAGTAATGCGCGGGCTGCGCTGGATCGTCGGCGGTGGCGCCGGGCTCATTGCGGCAGCTGCGCTTCTCTTCCGGCGTATCGATATCGCCATGATCCTGGGCGCGGTCGCTGCATCGGTGCTGCTGCACGGCCGGCTGGGGCAATTCTCATTCGACAGCGTCGGTTCGGGGCCTTCGAATGTGTCCAAGGTCCGCAGCCGGTATCTGGCCATGGAACTGGACCATGACACGGGTGAGCTGACGGGCAGGGTGCTGGATGGGCAATTTGCCGGCTGGGACCTGATGGATTTGGACGAAGCGGAGACGCGCGCCCTGATCGAGGAGATCGGGCGCGATTCAGAGAGCGTCAATCTGCTTGAGAGCTGGCTCGACACCAATCGTGCCGGGTGGCGAGAATATTTTGCCGAAAACGGCGCCTCGAGAGCCGATAATGGACGATCAAACGGTGCTGCCGGTGACCCGGTGGCCGAGGCCTATGCTGTTTTGGGGTTGGAACCCGGCGCCTCCGACGAGGAGATCAAGGCGGCGCATCGTGAATTGATGAAGGGCGTGCATCCCGACAGAGGCGGCTCAGAATTTCTGGCCGCCAAGATCAATGAGGCGCGAGACTTCCTGCTCGGACGATGACCCCAGCGACATGAATGCTGTCGTTTCAGTCGGTTGCCCTGAGCCCATGGCGCTGACCATGCGCAACCCAGGTTGCCAAAGGCACCATTGCCAGCCCGGCCCAACCATAGGCCGGCAGTATGCCGACGCCCTCTGCCAGAAAACCGAAGGCCAGTGTGCCCAGAATGCCCGAGATATTTTCCGCCATGACCAGGGCGGAAGTCGTGGTGGCGCGGCTTTTGCCTTCCATGACGCGATGAAAGCGGGCCTCGGCCAGAACGCTAAGCGGCGCCATGAGCACATAGGCCAGGCACAGCAGCAGCACGAACCACGGGGAGGTGCCGATTGAAGACAGGAGCAGCAGTCCGCCGCCGAGGAGCGGAAGCAACCACGCCAACCAGGGCCGTCCAGCCAGACGGTGGGCATAGATGCTCGCCGCAGCATAGAAAAATTCCACCGCCGCGCCGGCAATACCCCAGGCCCAGACCGGAAGATCGACCGCAAGATAGTAGATCTGGTCGAACTCTTCGATGAGCTCGAAGATCACGAGACCGACCGCGATATAGGTGGTGACGAAGCGCAAATCGGCGTGTCGGCGAAACTCCATCGCGGCTTCGGCAAAGTGCGATAAATAAGTGGCCGGGGTTTCGACCGGTTCGGGGGCGGCGGCACCGCGACGCGTGTCGCGCAACCAGAAGGCGAGGAAGGACGCGAGCAATAGTGGCGGTAGGGAAAGCCACAGGCCCCAGTCGAAGCTGTAATAGGCGACAATTCCACCCAGCAACGCGCCAGAGCCGATGCCGAGCTCCTCAGCGGCATTGTCGCGGCCCAGCACCTTGTCGAAGTCTACTACGCGGCCTTCGTGTTCCATTCGTTCGTACAGCAGCGCCTCTCGAGAGCCCGATTGCAGGGCCTGGGCGAGGCTCCAAAACAGAAAGCCGAGCGCATAGAGCCAAAAGTTGCCCGCAGCGGCGATCCAGAGCAGGAAGGTCAGCGCCTTGAACAGTGGCGCAGAGACCAGGAGCCATCGCCGGTCAAAGTGGTCCGAGAGTGCGCTTGAGGGCATCTCCAGCACGATCGCGGTGGCGGACCAGAAGGCCAGTAACAGTCCGATTTCGGTTAGCGACAGGCCCTCAAGCTGAAACAGCGCCGTGTAGAAGGCATAGGCGAGGATGAAGTCAAACAGGAAAGCATAGGCGTAGTAGAGCCCGAGGAAGCGACGGAGGTCTGAGGACGAGCTGGACATCGTGGCGATCCTGTTTCGCTCGTCCAAGGATTGCATATCCAGACACTGGTGGGCACCAGCGATAGCCAGATGGATCAGATTATTGCTGCGATTATGAGTCTGATGCGCGATGAGCAGGCGTGACTGCAATTTGGCGTCTTCGGTCTAGGCTCGCTCGGTGAGCCATGCTAAACCGTCCGCAAATCGACGCCATATATGCGGAATCGAAAATTGGCCCAGACCGGTATCAAGCAGTTCCTGACCGAAATCTTCTCGTGGTGGGGTGGTAACACCTGGGGCACGCGCCTCTGGATCCGCCGTTTCGGCGACTATGTCGGGTCCGATGAATTTGGCAATCGCTATTATCAGGACCGCAAGGCCAATCGACGCTATGTAACCTATGCTGGCGGTTTTGCTGACGCATCGGCCATTCCGCCCGGCTGGCACGGCTGGATGCATCATCGGTCCGATGTGGCACCTGCCAATGCAAAATATGAGCCGCATCCCTGGGAGAAGGCGCATCAGCCCAACCTGACCGGGACGGCCGCCGCCTATCGTCCCGATGGCAGCCTGCTCAACAAGGGCGAGCGTCCGCGGGTGACCGGCGATTACCAGGCCTGGTCGCCCGAATAAGGGGTCGCGGTTTGCGGCAGTCCATGAAAATTCTGCTTCGGCCGCTCCTGATAGCGGCCGTTTTGCCCTTTGTACCTACGGTGCAGGCGCAGCCGGTAGCCAATCCGATTGCGACCTTTGCCGGCCTCGACAAGATTACCGGTCGAATTACGCGCTTCGATGTCTATGTCGATGAAACAGTTCTGTTTGGCGCGCTCGAGCTCACGCCGCGCGCCTGCTACGATCGCCCCAAGAGCGACACGCTGCAGCGCACATCTGCTTTTCTTGAGGTCAATCAGATGAGCCTGGACGGCACCGGGGAGCGGATATTCACGGGCTGGATGTTTGCCGATAGTCCGGCGCTCAACGCGGTGGACCACGCGGTCTATGATGTGTGGCTCATCGAGTGCAAGACGTCGACCAACGTGCCTCCGCCCGACGCGCGCTGATTTGCGCCGACCGCGTGTTCATTTTGGACGCGTTCTCCCAATGCCGCAACACACAGTAGCTCTTGGAGATTGCTCTAACAGGACCTCCGGCGGAGTCGCCGGATACCGGTGATCGCATGACGATGTTGGCGCTTAATCCGGGGCACTAGAACATTTCGTCCAGGGTGCAATAGAAGCGAAACTTGGTTTCGTCCCATGTTGCGCCATAGGCGGCGAGAAAGGGCGCGATGTGCTCCGGGCCGATATTATCCCTGATGCTGCGACAAGCGATGGCCAAATCCTGCCAGACATCTGCGATCCCGAGGCGTCCGCAATCGACCATGCCGGAAAAGCGACCATCGACGGCGAGGATATTGGGCGTGCATGCGTCGCCATGGGTGAGGATGGCGTCGCCTGTCTCGGGGCGGTTAGCATGGAGCCATTCAAGCACCTGTTCGCCGGTCCACCCCAGGCGCTCGGCGTCGAAATCTGTCTCGTCGACGAGACCGGCTTCGAGGCGCTGTTCGGCAAGGGCCAACCGTGTTTCAATGCAGTGGTCAAATGGACAAGTGGTCGGATCCAGCGCATGCAGACGTTTCAAAGCCTGGGCGTAGGCTCGGACGACGACCTCCGGTTGATTGGCGTAGTGCGTAAGGTCGTCGCCGGGAACGGCGCTCATCAGGAGCCAAAGGCGATCATTGCCCTGTTCGGCGTCTACCACGCGTGGAGCCTTGAAGCCCATGCGAGTCAGCCAGTTGAGGCGCTCGATCTCCCCCGGTAGTTCCCCAAGCGGGTGACCGGTTTCGGCCTTGAGGAAGACCGAGTTGCCGTCGCCAAGGACGATGCGCCAGACGTCGCAGGTTGATCTGCCAATGGTAACTTTGGTCCAGGTCAGATCGCTTAGTGGGCTCAGGCTTTCGGGCAGGTCGTCAGGTTTGGTCATTGCTGTCCCAAGCGCTCCAATCGCCTTCGCGCTGCAGAGCGAGGCTGAGGCGATCTTCATATTCGGTTCGGGGGATTTCGATACCGCCGAGCGATTCGAGGTGATCTGTGAGGAACTGCGTGTCGAGCAGTTCATAGCCACCGGCCTTCAGACGGTCGACCAGGTGCGCCATGGCCATTTTGGAAGCATTGGTGCGGCGGTGGAACATGGACTCGCCGAAAAATGCCGCGCCGATCGCCAGGCCATAGAGACCACCCACCAGGTCATCGCCGTCCCAGACTTCCACCGTATGGGCAATGCCGCGCCTGAATAGTTCGCCATAGACAGAGCGGATTGTACTATTGATCCAAGTGGTCTGGCGGTCATCGCCAACGGTGGCACAGCCCTCGACAATGCCGTCCCAATCGGTATCGACTCGGATGGCCCAGCCGGAATTGCGCATGGCCTTTCGCAGGCTCTTGCTGGCATGAAAACCATCGAGTGGCATGATGCCGCGCAGATCAGGGCTCACCCAGAAGAGATCTGTGTCGGTCGCATCCTCCGCCATCGGAAAGATCCCCGCCTTATAGGCGCGAACGATCAGTTCTGGCGTAATGTCGACGGTGAAAGGATCTGTCTGGCGGGCCATGTTCTAAAGATAAGGGGCGCCTACGCGCCCCTCAAGCTCATGCCTTGTTTGCGGCCAGGAATTTTTCCAGCCAATGGATGTCGTAATTGCCCGTGATAATGTCGGGTTCCTTAATCAGGCGCTGGAACAGGGGCAGGGTGGTCTTGACGCCATCCACCACAAATTCGTCCACCGCGCGGCTAAGTCGCTTGAGGCATTCTTCGCGCGTGCGGCCATAGACAATCAGTTTGCCGATCAGCGAGTCGTAGTAAGGCGGGATCTTATAGCCCTGATAGACCGCCGAATCGACGCGTACGCCGACGCCACCGGCGGGGTGGTAGAAAGTGATGGTGCCCGGCGACGGCGCGAAAGTCTGCGGGTCCTCGGCATTGATGCGGACTTCAATGGCATGGCCATAGAACTGCACCTGATCCTGCGTCATCGAGAGCTTTTCGCCTGAGGCAACCTTGATCTGCTCATAGACGATGTCGATGCCGGTGATGCGTTCTGTAACCGGATGCTCCACCTGCAGGCGCGTGTTCATTTCGATGAAATAGAACTCGCCGTTCTCGTAGAGGAACTCGACGGTGCCGGCGCCAGAATATTTCAGCTTGCGCATGGCGGCAGCGCAAATCTCGCCGATCTCGTCGCGTTCCTGGGGAGAGATAGTGGGCCCGCCGGCCTCTTCCCAGACCTTCTGGTGACGCCGCTGCAGAGAACAGTCTCGCACGCCCAAATGGACGGCGTTGCCCTGACCGTCGCCCAGCACCTGCACCTCGATGTGGCGCGGCTTGCCGAGGTATTTTTCCATATAGACCGAGTCATTGCCAAAAGCGGCCTTGGCCTCAGTACGGGCTGTAGACCAAGCTTCGAGCAGATCCTTTTCGGACTTGGCCACCTTCATGCCGCGGCCACCACCACCTGCGGTCGCCTTGATCAGCACGGGATAGCCGATTTCCTTGGCAGTCTTCTTGGCGTCGGCGTCGGTTTCGACGGCGCCGGCAGAGCCAGGGACCACGGGAATGCCCAATTCCACCGCCGTCTTTTTGGCCGTGATCTTGTCGCCCATGATCTCGATATGGTGAGCCGAAGGACCAATAAAGGTCACGTTGTGCTCTGTCAGGATCTTGGCGAAACGGGCGTTTTCGGACAGGAAACCATAGCCGGGGTGCACCGCATCTGCGCCGGTGATCTCGCAGGCCGCCATGATGGACGGAATATTGAGGTAGCTGTCCTTGGCCGCATTGGGGCCGATGCAGACGCTTTCATCCGCCAGGCGCACATGCATTGCATTGGCGTCAGCGGTCGAGTGTACCGCAACGGTCTGGATACCCATTTCCTTGCAGGCGCGCAGGATGCGCAGGGCGATTTCGCCGCGATTGGCGATCAGAACCTTATGGAACATGGTCGTCCCCTTACTCGATGACGACGAGCGGTTCGCCATATTCTACCGGCTGGGCGTCTTCCACGAGAATGCGGGTAATTGTACCCGAACGGTGCGCCGGAATCTGGTTCATGGTTTTCATCGCCTCGATGATCAGGATGGTCTGACCCTCGGACACCTTGGTGCCGACCTCAACGAATGTTGGCTTGCCTGGCTCGGGAGAGCGGTAGGCTGTGCCGACCATGGGAGAGGTCAGAGTACCCGGGTTGGACGCCAAGTCCTCGGCAGCGGCAGGGGCAGCGGACGGAACCGAGCCGGAGGGCGCGCTGGGAGCGGTTGGTGCGGCAGCAGGTGCCGGTGGCGCCATGTACTGCATGGGCGCTTGCGCATAAGTCGGCGTGTCGTTGGGGTAGGAGCGGGTGACGCGAACCCTCAGATCTTCCTGCTCGATTTCGATCTCGGCAAGGTCTTCCTTGTTGAGTAGTTCGGCGATGGCGCGGATCAGATCCTGATCCACCGATGACTTGGTCATTCTGTCGGTCTCCCGGCTTCTCGTCTTGAAGCGTTATTTGAGTTTATCGGCCAAGGCCATGAGGGCCAGTCTATATCCAAGCGTGCCAAAGCCGCAAATGACGCCGAAGGCCACCGACGACACATAGGAATGGTGCCTGAAGGCCTCGCGCTGATGGATATTGGTCAAATGCACTTCAGCCACCGGCAAGCTCACGGCCCTCAGAGCGTCCTGTATGGCAACAGAAGTGTGCGAATATGCGGCAGGATTTATGAGAAGGCCGTCGGCCGTGGTTCGGGCATCCTGGATCCAGGTGACCAGCTCACCCTCATGATTGGATTGCCGGAAATCGAGGCTCAGCCCCAGTTCTGCCGCTGCTGCGTGACAGAGGGCTTCGACGTCCTTGAGCGTTTCGGCCCCATAGGTTTCCGGCTCGCGCGTGCCGAGCAGGTTGAGGTTCGGGCCATTGAGGACGAGAACGCGTTTTGTCATGATCCATGCCTTGTGCACCGGCCCTTCCGGCCAGCGCAAGGGCGGTTACACGAAATGCACCGAAAAGACCAGAGCTACCAAAGCTTCGCCACGATCGGGACTACGAGGTTTGGACGTCCGGGGCGGGGTCAGCTACACTGGGTCTTCCCACATTCTCGCATGTCGGCGATGCGCGCCCGCAATTCATCGGCCCCAATGGCGCCTGGAATGATCTCGTTGCCGATGATGTAGGTTGGGGTGCCGGTGATCCCCAAGGCCTGGGCGATTTCATAGGAAGACTGGATGGTTTGGGCGACGCGGGGATCGCCCATTTGCAGTTCGAGTTCAACAGGCGACAGGCCGAGGTCCTGAGCGGCGGCGAGGGCCACGGATTTGTCGATCTTGCCGCGGCTGGTGAACAAGGCGGAGTGGAAATCCCAGTAGTTCGCGTCGCTCTCGCCGACCAGCACACCGATTCGCGCGGCATCGATGGATTCATTGGAGAGGATAGGGAATTCCTTGAGGATGATCCTGAGATTGGGATCCTCAGCAAGCAAGGTGGCCATATCGGGCAAGGCAGCGCGACAATAGCCGCAATTATAGTCGAAGAATTCGACCAGGGTGACATCGCCATCGGGATTGCCCAGAACGATCTGGTCGGGCGCGTTGAAAATCTGGTCCCGGAACTCGGCCAAGGCGGTTTCGGATCGCGCCGCCTCTTCGGCGCGCAGGGTCTGCTCAAGAGCGGTGGAGGCGCGCTGCAATACCTTGGGGTCATCAAGCAGGAACTGCTCGATCATGGGATTGAGCACAGCAGGATCAATGCTGGCGACCTCAGGTTCAATCGGCTCGGCTTCAACCTGAGCTGCCTGATCCTCCAGCATTTGCTCGACGATGGCGCGAACCGCGACTTCATCCATTTGCTGGGTGGGCTGATTGAAATAGCCATAGCCCAGAGCACCGGCGAGAATTCCGGCGACGGCAGCGAGAAGGATAGTCAGGCGGTTCATTATTGGGCTCCAGGCGAGTCAGTCCGGTCTTGTTTAGCAGACCTTTGTCTGTAGTGGCACGGGACAGTGGCTCGCCGACTTGCAAGACCATCAATTGTTGTTGAGAAACCGGGCACTTCGCGCTAGGCCCGAGTCAGAATCGGAGCTCGCATGACCAATCCCCCCGACGGCCTCAAGCCGTTCTTCGCCATGGATATTCTCAAACGCGCCAAGCAGTTGGAAGCGCAGGGGAGCACTGTGTGCCATCTTGAGGTCGGTGAACCGGGTGCGCCGCCGGCACCGCGGGTGCTTGAGGCGGTTGCGCGGGCTTTGCCGGAGCCGCAGGGGTACACCAATGCAAAGGGCCTTAACGGGCTGCGCGAGGGCCTGGGGGGGTATTATGAACAGCAGCATGGCGTGGATGTCGATGCGGAGCTGATCGTGGCGACGATGGGGTCGTCGGCGGGGTTCATTCTCGCCTTCCATACAGCGTTCCAGCCGGGTGCCCGCATCGCCATCACCCGTCCGGGCTATCCTGCCTATGTGAACACTTTGCTCGGGCTTGGCTTCGGTGTCGTCGAAATTCCCGTTTCGGCGGACAGTGGATGGCGGTTGACTGGCGCGCAAATCGCAGCGGAGCATGCGCGCCAGCCATTCGATGGACTGCTTTTTGCCAGCCCGGCCAATCCGACTGGGGCGTCGGTGAGCCGCGAGCAGCTTGCCGACATTGTTGCCACCTGCGCGCGGTTGGGTGTCACGCTCATCTCCGACGAAATCTATCATGGCCTCGATTATTCGAGGCCGTCCGTCAGTGCTCTGGAGCTGACCCGAAATGCCATCATCATCAACAGCTTCTCGAAATATTACTGCATGACCGGATGGCGCATTGGCTGGATGGTGTTGCCGGAAGCGTTGATCCGACGGGCAGAGATCTTGCAGCAGAACCTGTTTATCTCAGCGCCGACGCTAAGTCAGATCGCGGCCAGTGTGGCCTTGGGGGAGCGTGACTATGCGGAAGGGCAGAAGGCGCGCTATGCCCGGAACCGACAGGTTCTGGGGCAGGGTTTGCGTGAGCTTGGCTTTGACTTGCCGGCGGATGGCGATGGCGCGTTTTACGGCTATGCCGGGATCGGTCAGTTTTCCAATGACGCCATGGACTTTTGCCTGACCATGCTGGACCGGGCCGGGGTTGCGGCAACACCGGGCATTGATTTTGACCGGACCGATGGCAATGGTTTTGTTCGCTTCAGCTATGCAGGCACATCTGAGACTGTAGAAAAAGCTCTGGAACGCATGCGGGAATTTCTGCGGGCAGGCGGCTAAGGATGGGCGCAATTCCGACCTTGCACACTGAACGGTTGGTGCTTCGGCCACCGGTGATGGCGGATTATCCCGCCTATGCTGCGTTCATGGCATCGGACCGGTCACGTCTGATGGGCGGGCCACATGTCCGTTGGGCGGCGTGGGGCATGTTCACCAGCGACGTCGCCATGTGGGAACTCTATGGCCACGGCGCATTGATGATCGAGAGCAGGGCGAACGGCGATTGCGTTGGTCAGGTGGGGATCAATCACGGTCCAATGTTCCCGGAAAAGGAACTGGGCTGGATGCTCTACGCGGGTTCCGAGGGCCAGGGCTTTGCAACCGAGGCCGGTGGTGCCTTGAAGGACTGGGCGCTTGAAACGCTCAACCTCAGCACGCTGGTGAGCTATTTCGATCCGGAGAACTACAAATCGATGGCGGTTTCCGCGCGCCTCGGCGGCGTGCGGGATGACAATGCTGTACCGCAGGATGAGGGTGACGTCGTGTACCGGTATTTTTCCGAATAGTGAGGGGAGATCTTTGGCCACGATCAAGAGGCCAAGAAAGAAGGGCGGCCCGGAGGCCGCCCCTATTTATGCTTAACCGAGGCCGAGGCGGCGCTGCCACCAACCAACCTTCTTTTTCTTGGCAGGCTCAGATTCACCTTCACCTTCACCTTCACCTACGCTCTCAGCAGGCGCGGTAGCCTCCTCGGCCGGCGCGGCGCTCGAGGTGACGACGACGCCCTCGGGCGGCAGTTCCTTTTTCACGCGACGAGTGCGCGCGGGCTTTTTCTCCTCTGCGGCATTGTCGTCGGCCGTGGGAGTGTCGGCAGTGGCAGCTTCGGCAACCGCCGGTTCTGGCGCTGCTTCAGTTGCTTCTGCCTTGGGCTTGCGTGTGCGAGGCTTACGCTTTGGCTTTTCTGCCGGCTTTTCTTCGGTCACCGGTTCAGCTGATGCCTCATCGGAACTGGCCGCAACCGGAGTGGTTTCGGCGGGGGCCGATTCCTCGGTTTCGGTAACCTTCTTGCGACGGGTCCGCTTGGGCTTCGCTACTGGTTTTTCTTCGGCAACAGGTGCTTCCTCGGTGGTCGATTCGGCATTTACCTCGACGTGGTCGACAACCGCATCTTCAGGGGCTGAAACGGCGGCCTCTGCAGTTTCGGTTTCGGCCTCACCGTTCTGATCACGGCGATTGCGTCGACCACCCCGACGGCCACGGCGGCGTCGGCGGCGTGTTTCGCCATCGCTGTCGCCTTCAATGGCCTGGCGGGCTGCTGCATCCTCACCGCCGGTCTCGTCATCCTCGGCGGCGCTATCAGCGACACTATCCTGATCGGAGTTGCCCTCAGAGGACTGCTGAGTCTGCTGGTCACCATTGCGACCACCGCGACGGCGCCGACGGCGCCGACGGCGTCCGGATCCCTCGCCTTCGCTGGAATCGGCGGGTCGCGTCTCGGCCTCTTCGGCTTCGACTTCGACTTCAGCGACGTCGTCGTCTTCCTCTGTATCCTCGATGACGGCGCTATCCACCCGCACATGGGCGGCAGCGCGCTGGTCAGCATAGGCCGAAATGCGCGTTTCACCCTTTTCGATGGCGAACTGGTGGCCCGTCATCTTGCTGTCTGCAGTGATTGTGATCGAGAGCTTGTTGCGGGCTTCGAGCTGCGAAAGGGTATCGCGCTTGAAGTTGAGGATATAGAGCGCAACCTCGACCGGAACGCGGACATTGATCGACTGGCCCTGCTTGCGCAGCACGTGATCCTCAATGTGGCGCATGATCATCAGCGCCAGGCTTTCAGTGGAACGCACGAGGCCGGTGCCGTCGCAGATCGGGCACTTGTGGGTCGAGCTTTCCACGACGCCAAAGCGGATGCGCTGACGGCTCATTTCCATCAGACCGAAATGGGAGATGCGGCCCACCTGGATGCGGGCGCGGTCATCCTTCAGGCAGTCCTTGAGCTTGCGCTCGACCGCCCGGTTTGACCGGTTTTCCATCATGTCGATGAAGTCGATGACGATGAGCCCGGCCAGATCGCGCAAGCGCAACTGCCGAGCAACTTCGTCAGCTGCTTCCAGATTGGTCTGGAGGGCGGTGTCTTCGATATTGTGCTCCTTGGTGGAGCGGCCCGAGTTCACGTCGATGGAGACGAGCGCTTCGGTCGGGTTGATGACGATGTAGCCGCCAGAGGGCAGGGTAACCGTCGGCGAGAACATCTGGTCGAGCTGGGCCTCGACGCTGTACTTGGAGAACAGCGGCTGCTCTTCGCCGTAGGGTTTTACGTTCTTGGCGTGGGACGGCATGATCATCTTCATGAAGTCCTTGGCCTCGCGATAAGCTTCATCGCCAGCCACCAGAACTTCGTCGATGTCCTTGTTGTAGAGGTCGCGGATGGTGCGCTTGATGAGCGAACCTTCCTCATAGACCAGGCACGGCGCCGAGCTTTCCAGCGTCAGCGTACGCACGCTTTCCCAAAGGCGCATCAGATATTCGAAGTCGCGCTTGACTTCGGCCTTGGTGCGCGAAGCACCGGCCGTGCGCAGGATCACGCCCATGCCCTGCGGTACTTCCAAATCGGCCGTGATTTCCTTCAGGCGCTTGCGGTCGGCAGCATTGGTGATTTTGCGCGAGATGCCGCCACCGCGCGCGGTATTGGGCATCAGCACCGAATAGCGACCGGCAAGAGACAGATAGGTGGTCAGAGCCGCGCCCTTATTGCCGCGCTCTTCCTTGACCACCTGCACCAACATCACCTGGCGGCGCTTGATGACTTCCTGGATCTTGTAATGATGACGGCGCTGCTGGCTCGCGCGACGGCGCTCCGGCACCTCTTCAAGGGCATCCCTACCACCAACCGACTCGACGGGCTCGCTGTCGGCCGGCGCCTGTTCGATGTGCTCAGCATCGCCGGGTTCCTGCGGATCGGCATCTGCGTCTGGCTCGGTTACCCCAGTGGGCAACGAGATGGATTCATCGGTGTCTTCGCCGTGATCATCCTCGTGCTCTTCGTCGCGCAGCAGTGCTTCGCGGTCGGCAACAGGAATCTGATAGTAGTCGGGGTGAATTTCGGAGAAGGCAAGGAAGCCATGGCGATTGCCGCCATATTCGACGAAGGCCGCCTGCAGGCTCGGCTCAACCCGCGTGACTTTCGCGAGGTAGATGTTGCCCCGCAACTGTCGGCGGGTCGCTGATTCGAAATCGAACTCCTCGAGCCGGTTACCGGTGGTAACGACAATCCGTGTTTCTTCCGGGTGGATGGCATCCACCAGCATTCTTTTGGTCGCCATAATGAACTCCGCGCACCCGCGCGCCGACAAATGGACGCCGGGAGGCCGGCTTCCTGTTCGTGGCGCATTGCGGGGCGAATAGGTTTGATATTGAGTGGCGCGAACCTCTCACGTTCAGCGCCGAAGACTGTGCGGTCTGGGCCGGCAAACAGGGCGAAGCAAAGCGGCAATCGTTCGTGTCGATCGCGTCGCGCTCAGTTCGCCAGCGGGCCATATGACCTCTTCCTATTGGGCATCAGGCTTGTGGCCTGCTGCCGTCCGGCCCGGTCTGGACCGAAATTCGTTGGTGCAGGGCGTTGAAACCGCAACTTCAGTCTCGGGTCATAGAGGGCAGCCATCTGCCCTGAACACGACCCCGAAACACACGCACCTACACATTGATCGTGTAGAAAAGTTGCGCCGCAATGGCAACAAGAAAGTCAAATCTGGCCCGTATGACCAGATTTGATGCCTGGAATGTTGGCCATAGTTGCAAATCATCGCATAAGGCATGGTCTGCCGAAGAATCGCCGCATCCTGGCGTCACGGAGATGCTCGGAATCTAGGAGCCCGGCCACAATCTTGACCCGACAATCACTGATTGGCCTTGCATTTGGCCTGTTTGCCCTGCTGGGCCTGTCCACAATCGCTGCTGCGCAGGACGCTGCGGCTTTGCCGCCCTTGCCCAATGTGATCGATGCGCGCGTTACAGTCGCGCCTGAGCGCGCACGGCTGGTGGTCGATCTGGCAGACCGGACCGAGTTTTCCTTTGTCTCGCTCGATGAACCGCGCCGCCTGGCCATCGATGTCCGGGCAGGGACGTTCTCAGTTCCAGAACCAGTGGGAGACCTCGCCGAAGACGGCCTGGTTTCAGCCTATGCCATCGAACAGGCGGCGGCCGACAGAGTGCGCACCACGCTGACGCTGGCCGGTCCAGCCCAGGTGCAGCAGGCCTATGTGCTGGACGCATTCGAGGACCAGCCGGCCCGGCTGGTGGTCGATATTATCCCAGCAACAGAGGAAGAGTTTGCAGCCAACGTCGAGCGAGACCTTGCCGCGTCTGAAACGGCGTTGCCTGCCGCATCGACACCGGCCGGCGGTTCGGAATTGCCCATAGCCACCCGTCCCCTGGTGATCATCGATCCAGGTCACGGCGGGATCGACAGCGGCGCCGAAACCGCCGACGGGGTCAAGGAAAAGGACATCGTACTGGCCTTCTCCTTGCGTCTGCAGGAACTTCTGGTTGAGTCCGGACGGTTTGATGTGGCGCTGACACGCGAGGATGATTCCTATTTGCGCCTCGAAGAGCGGGTAGATCTGGCGCGAGCCAACAAGGCGGACCTGTTCATTTCGATTCACGCGGACAGCTTTCAGCAGCCCGAAATTCGAGGGGCCAGCGTCTACACACGGGACGAGAACGCTACGGACGTCCTCGACAAGGTGTTGGCAGATAATGAAAACGCGTCCGATGTGATCGCCGGCTTTGCCATGCCACAGACCATGGCGCCCGAAGTCGTCGACATCCTGCTCGACCTGATGCGACGAGAGATGCGCGTGCAGTCCTATATGGCCGCGCAGTCCATCGTGCATCAGTTGGAGCCCAGTGTTGCGCTTCGACGGTTCCCGGTCCGGCGGGCCGATTTCTTTGTACTCCAGGCGCCCGACGTGCCCTCGGTGTTGTTGGAGCTGGGCTTTTTGTCCAATGCCAATGACATTGCCAATCTGATGCAGTCGGATTGGCGCGACCGAACAGCCGAGGCCATCGCGCGCGGTGTCTCGACCTATTTTGACAGCCTTGAGGAAGAGCTGTGATGCGATGCGCGTCGCGACTCTGCTACGCTTTCAAGCTGACCACTCCACCGGCACAAGGCAGGTGATCTAGATGCTTCGATTGCTTGGCTGGCTTTTTGGATTTGGCATGTTCCTCGCCCTTGGCGGGGTTGCGGCTGGTGCGGTCTATCTGGCGGCGGTCAGTGCGCAATTGCCGGATTATACTGTTCTGCAGGATTACCAGCCCCCAGTCACGACACGCGTTCATGCGGCCGATGGCACGCTGCTGGCCGAGTATGCCCGTGAACGGCGCCTGTTCCAGCCGGTGGAAACCGTTCCGCCGCTCGTGGTGCAGGCGTTTCTCTCGGCGGAGGACAAGGACTTTTTCAGTCATAACGGCATTGCGATCGATGGCGTGGTGCGCGCCGTGCGGGACAATGTGCTGGCGCGGCTGGATGGAAATAATTCCATTCAGGGTGGCGGTTCGTCGATTACCCAGCAGGTGGCCAAGAACTTTCTGCTGACATCCGAGCAGACGTGGGACCGCAAGATCCAGGAGGCCATTCTGGCGCTGCGGATCGAGTCGACCTTCGGCAAGGACAAGATCCTCGAACTCTACCTCAATGAGATATTCCTCGGGCTGAACTCATATGGCGTGGCTGCGGCGGCGCTCAACTATTTTGACAAGGCGCTCTATCAGCTCACCCTGCCCGAGGCGGCCTATATCGCTGCCCTGCCCAAGGGACCGAACAACTATCACCCATTTCGCCGGACCGAGGCAGCCGTCGAGCGACGCAACTGGGTGATCGATCGCATGGTCGAGAATGGCTATGTCACCTATGAAGAGGCCTTTGTCGCCAAGCAGGAGCCGCTCAACGTCATTCCGCGCGCTGCGGGTAGCCAGCTTTACTCGGCTGAGTATTTTACCGAGGAAGTGAGGCGCGAGCTGGCCAAGCTCTATGGCGAAGATCAGCTTTATGGTGGCGGTCTTTCCGTGCGCACCACGCTTGAGCCGCGTTTACAGGAATATGCCCGACGGGCGCTGATGGACGGGCTGATCGAATTCGATCACGGGCGTGGCTTTCGCGGACCCGTCGCCAGCGTAGAAATCGGCGAGGACTGGGGACTGGCCGTTGCTGGCATCGAACCGCTTAGCGATGTGCCGGAATGGCAGCTTGCGGTCGTGCTGGAGGTGGGTAACAACGAAGCGCGAATTGGTCTCAGACCCGATGACGATGTGGATGGCGCGGTGGCGGCCGATCGGATCGAGGGTGTCTTATCCGGGCCGGAAATCCGGTGGGTGTCACAGGCCGTCCAGAACATCCTCAATGTCGGTGATGTAGTCTATGTCTCGCAGGTGGCGGGCAAGGACGGTATCTACACGCTGGAACAGGTGCCTGAGATCGAGGGCGCGCTGGTGGCGATGGACCCGCGGACCGGCCGAGTGCTGGCGATGGTCGGCGGTTTTTCCTTTGCTGAAAGTGAGTTCAATCGCGCGACGCAGGCCCTAAGACAGCCGGGGTCGTCCTTCAAGCCGATCGTCTATGCGGCGGCGCTCGACAACGGCTATACGCCGGCCTCGGTGGTGCTGGATGCACCGGTGGAAGTGCGCATGGGCGATGGCTCGGTATGGCGGCCGGAGAACTATTCGCAGGAGTTCTATGGCCCGCAGACGTTGCGGCGTGGCATCGAGCGCAGCCGAAACGTGATGACGGTGCGTCTGGCGCGCGATATCGGCATGCCGCTGATTGCCGATTACGCGCAGCTCTTCGGCATCTATGACAATATGCAGCCGGTGCTGGCGATGGCGCTGGGGGCCGGGGAAACCACGGCGCTGCGCATGACAGCCGCCTATGCGACTATTGCCAATGGCGGGCGCAAGATTGTGCCAACGCTGATCGATCGCATTCAGGATCGCTATGGTGCCACGGTGTACCGTCACGATCAGCGGCTTTGCGAAGGATGCGAAGCGCAAGATTGGCAGGGGCAGGGCGAGCCGCGCATCCTCGATAACCGGCAACAGGTACTTGATCCGATGACGGCCTATCAGATCACCTCGATGATGGAAGGGGTGATCCTGCGCGGCACCGGCACGGCGGCCCGCGCACTTAACCGGCCGGTGGCCGGCAAGACGGGGACGACGAATGACTACAAAGACGCCTGGTTCGTCGGGTTCACGCCGGAATTGGCGGTGGGCGTCTATGTCGGCTACGACCAGCCGCGATCCATGGGGTCCTCCTCCACGGGTGGTGGCATGGCCGTGCCGATCTTTACAGACTTCATGGCAAATGCCCTGCAGGGAAAACCCGCGACGCCGTTCAATGTGCCGGCTGGCATGAGCACGGCCTGGATCAATCCCAGCACGGGAGTAAAGGCGTTCGAAGGTGAGTCCGCAATCGCGGAGGCGTTCAAACCGGGAACCGGACCTAACCTGATGACTTCGGTGATTGGTCTGGATGTGCAGGCATTTGACGCCATGCAGCGCGAGCAAATGATGCAGCAACAATATGGTGGTTCGTTCCGGACCACCCAGCCCAGTGGCGGCGGCACATTCCTTGATCCAAGCCTTAGTGCCCCTCAGAGCCTGACGGACTGAGCGCGGTATTTGTGCACACCGCGAATTGGTAGACGAGGAGTTGTTGCACTGTCGCTGCTAGTGAGCTAGGAACCCAGCCCGTGCCCCTCTGGCGGAATGGTAGACGCAGAGGACTCAAAATCCTCCGCTGCGAGGCGTGCCGGTTCGAGTCCGGCGGGGGGCACCACATTCTGCATCATTTGTTCGCATCAGATTGAGCCCGCCCGGCAGTTGACGCCCTCCGGGCCTGCGGCGTGCAGAAGCGCCAGCCATTGCCCAGTCTCCAGCGCCCGTCCAGCCGGCACCGTGAGGCGGTGTGAATTGGTCCCCCCGGCGGTCTGAATATCGCTCAGTCCAGCCGGCTTCGGGGTTCCAGGCCGTGGCCCGGATTGAAGCTGGAGTCGCTGCATGAACCCGTTGTCGGCCGGACCGCTCTGGCAGCGTTTCAGCCTGTTCCTGATTCCATTGATGGCCTCGAATATCCTGCAGGCCCTGTCAGGCACCATCAACTCAATCTATGTCGGCCAGTTGATCGGCGTGGAGGCCCTTGCGGCCATTGCCACATTCTTTCCGCTGATGTTCTTCCTGATGAGTTTCATCATCGGGCTCTCGGCTGGCTCGACGGTTCTGATCGGCCAGGCTTGGGGCGCCAAGAACATCGACAAGGTCAAGCAGGTGGCCGGCACGACCTTAGCCGCAGCAATCGCCCTGGGGCTGCTGGTCGCCATTGGCGGTGGGATCTGCGCGGAACAGATCCTGGTCGCGTTGGGCGCTCCGGATAACATCCTGTCTCTTTCGGTGGGCTATGCACGCATTGCCCTGATCGGCATGCCCGGCTTCTTCGTTTTTCTGGTTGTAACGTCCGTCCTGCGGGGGGTGGGCGATACGATCACGCCGCTGTTTTCGCTGATCATGTCGCTGCTGGTGGGGCTTGTGGTCACGCCCGCGCTGATCCTGGGATGGTTCGGCCTGCCGCAGATCGGCGTCAATGCGGCCGCCGTGGCGATGATCTCGGGCTTCGTTTCAGTTCTGGTTTTCCTGTTCTTCTATATGCGTGCTCGCAGCATGCCCCTGGCGCCGGACAAGATCCTGCTGGCGGCCATGCTTCACCCGGATATCAAGCTGCTGGCGCTGATCCTGCGGCTGGGCATTCCGGCCGGGCTGCAGATGGTGATCGCGTCCAGTGCCGGTATCGTCGTGGTTGGGCTGGTCAATCGCTTCGGGTCAGATGCGACGGCGGCCTATGGGGCGCTGGGGCAGTTCATGAGCTACGTGCAGTTCCCGGCCATGTCGATCGGCATCGCGGCCTCGATTTTCGCGGCCCAGGCGATCGGCGCGCGGCAGAACGACCAATTGGCCGCGATTGCCCGGGTCGCCTTGACTCTCAACCTCGTCGTAACGGGCGGGCTGATCGTGCTGGCCTATCTGTTCAGCCAGCACGTTGTAGCGCTGTTCATCATGGACCCTGCGGTCGTCGACCTCACCGAGTCGCTGTTGCACGTCGTGCTGTGGAGCATTGTCTGCTTTGGCTGGAGCATGGTCTTTTCGGGGATCATGCGAGCCAGCGGCACGGTCTATGTGCCCATGATACTCTCGGTGGCGTGTATTCTGCTGGTCGAGTTGCCCGGCGCGATCTGGCTGAGCCGGACCAGTCTCGGGCTGACCGGCATCTGGGTGGCCTATGCGGCTTCTTTCACTACCATGATGTTGCTGCAGGGATTCTGGTACCAGTTTGTCTGGAAGCGCAAGGAAATCGTGGCGCTGGTTTGAGGCGCCACGGTTTGATCCTCAGTGTTCGCCAAGCGTCATACGCAGGGCGCGCAAGCCGTCTGGGGAAAAGACGTCGATCTCCACACGGGCAGGGTTGTGGGCCATGCGGCGAGTCCGTGCGGACAAGGCCATGACCACGCCAAGCAGGTCGCCGACCGAGCGTTTCTGGCGCGGCAACATACGGTCCGTCATGCCACTAAGTGCCTTGTTGCGCACTTTCATGTCCGGTGAGGCGAGAGGTGAACGACCAATGAAGTTGGCCAGTTCGACAAGAGCACTGCGTTCACTCATTGGGCTACTCCATACACAAGCACCAATTGCTTCCCCATGGACCAGGGAGTTCCTGATCCGGTAGCCCGGCCAGCGGTTGGTTCCGCCGTGCCGGATCGTCTTAAGTCACGCATCGGAACGGTCCGAAAGTCGCGTCGCACTTTCGGGTCCGATGCCTGCGTCAGCCCTGCATCGCCAGGCAGGCCAGATCCTGGTCCTTGAGGCGATTGCACATGTCGGTCGCTGCATCTCTGTCACCGAAGCCCACGAAACGGGCGCGGTAGAACACCTGGCCGTTCTTTTCGAACCGCTCGACGTAGGAACGGAAGTCGCCGAGTGAGCCGACCTTGCCGGCAGCATCGGACAACATGGAGCGGGCGCTGTCTTCGGACGGACCGGCACCGATCTGCACAATCCAGCCACTGATTGGGGCCGCGTCGGCAACAGAACCCGAATGCATCAGATCAACCGGCTGTCCGGCGCCACCGGATACATTGGCGGGCGGCAGCAGGGGCGTGGAAGCAGGCGTCTGGCCGAGAGCTGCCGGCGGCGCGCCCAGATTATAGGTTTCGCTGAGCCATGCACCGATGACGTCCTGGCTGGGATAAGCGGGCGCCGCCTGAGTTGGCGCCGCCAGTACATTGGCGGCCTGAACCGCAGGAGAAAGCCCCAGGTCGGCTGGAACCGGGGTCGGTAGCGTCACAGGAGCAGCAGAAGCCGCGGCGACTTGCGGTGCCTGCTGAGGCTGTGCACCATTAGCAGCGACCAGGGCGGCAAGGCGGAAGTCCGGCATTGGCGTGGGCATGGCGAAGGTCGGCTTGCGCGGCTGGGCGAGGGCGAACTGGGTGTTGCCCTGGCGGCCCGGCACTGGAACCATGGCGGTCTGCAAATAGTCGCCACGGCGGCCCTTGGAGAGATAGCTTGAGACCAGCTGGCGGACCTTTTCATCACGTGAAGCTGCTGAGTTGAAGCCGAAGGCAACGACGATGATGTGGCGATTGTCCTTGCGGGCCGCGGTCAGGAGGTTCGAGCCCGCTGCATTGATGTAGCCGGTCTTGATGCCGTCAACGGCGCCCATATAGCCCAACACACGGTTGTGGTTGCCATAGGTCTTGCCGCCATAGCGGAACGAGGTGGTCTGGAAGAGCTCGTAATATTGAGGGTAGTGCTGATAGATCGCCATGCCCAGGATGGCCTGGTCGCGAACAGTCGTGATCTGGCGGCCATCCGGCAGGCCGGAGGCATTGCGATAGGTGGTGCTCGACATGCCCATCGCGCGGGCAGTGGCGGTCATGCGTTCTGCGAACTTGGATTCTGTGCCGGAGATATGCTCGGCGATGACGCGGGCCATGTCGTTGGCCGAAAGCGTTACCAGCGATTTCATTGCGTCCTCGACCGTAATGGTCGAGCCGGCCCGGAGGCCCAGCTTTGTGGGAACGGCAGATGCGGCGTGGCGAGACACGGTCATCTTTGTCGACAAGCTCAGGTTGCCGGCCTGCAGTTCCTGGAACAGCACGTACAGCGTCATAACCTTCGCTACAGACGCCGGATAGCGCCGCGAGTCGGCTTCATGTTCGTAGAGAACTTTGCCGGACTTGGCGTCGACAACCACGCCGGCATATTTGCGCAGGTTCTCGATGGCATGGGTGGGCGCCGCGGCAGACAGGCCAAGGGCGAAGGTCACAAGAATGGTGGCGACAGCACGCAAAAAGGCGGTGCGCCAGGGGGTCTTTGCCAGGAAAATCACCCGGTACTCCAATTACTCAATCGGGCAACTGGCCCGTACGCTACTCGTTTGACGCAGGAAGAATTCGCGTGTCCCCAAACCGGTAAAATTCATCCTTTTCAGAGGTTAGGGCGGTGCCGTTACGAATCCGTAAAATGCAATCATTTTTTGGCCGAGCGTCTGTTTGGTGCAACAGGGAGGGTGGCACAGCACCGTCTGGCAGCACGGAATTGCCGGGCTGGGGGCAGTCGCCAGGGGCGCTCACATTTTCGGGAAGCGATGGCCCTTAACATAAGGCCGATTTTGCCTACATAATGGGTCCAACCAACTGCTTCGTTTCCTCTGGCGACAGAGCGACTGCCATGACTGTGACTCCCATGCTGCTCAAAGAAAATGTGCCGTCCGCAAGCCGGTTTTCGTCGCCATCGCGCGTTCACGCCGGACCCAAGGATGGTGAGCCTGGCCGCCCCGGTGGGAACGATGCGGATTTCGAAACCGGGACGGTGACCAAGACGCGTCCCAAAACCAAAAGGCCGAACCTATATCGGGTTCTGCTGCTCAACGACGACTACACGCCGATGGAATTCGTCGTTCTGGTGCTGCAGGACGTCTTCAACAAGTCACGCGAAGACGCCATGCGCATCATGCTGCACGTCCACCAGAAGGGGGTTGGTGAGTGCGGCGTATATCCATACGAGGTCGCCGAAACCAAGGTGACCCGCGTGATGGATACGGCACGCAAGAACCAGCATCCGCTGCAATGCGTGATGGAAAAACAGTAGGAACATCATATGCCCTCATTTTCGCGCGGACTCGAAAAGGCCCTGCACCAGGCGATGAACCTGGCCCGTGAGCGCAACCATGAGTTCGCCACGCTCGAGCATCTGCTTCTGGCCCTGACAGACGATCGCGATACCCTGGCCGTACTGACCGGGTGCGACGTCGATATCGACGCGCTCAAGAGCGACCTCGAAGATTTCATCAATGAAGAACTGGACAGCCTGATTGTGCAGAACGGGCAGGATGCCCGGCCGACCGCTGCTTTCCAGCGCGTGATCCAGCGCGCCGTGATCCACGTTCAGTCCTCGGGTCGCGAAGAGGTTACGGGTGCAAATGTGCTCGTTGCCATCTTTGCCGAGCGCGAGAGCCACGCCGCCTACTTCCTCGAACAGCAGGACATGAGCCGGCTCGACGCGGTCAACTTCATCTCCCACGGCATTACCAAGTCCGGACCGAGCGAAGAGCGCAAGGTGCACGGTGCCGAAGAGGGGGATGGACACTCAGAAGGTGGTGCGGAGGCGAAGAAGAGTTCGGCGCTGGCCGATTTCTGCGTCAACCTCAATGAGAAGGCCCGTGCCGGAAAGATCGACCCGCTGATCGGCCGCGACACCGAGTTGCGCCGGACCATCCAGGTGTTGTGCCGTCGTTCGAAAAACAATCCGCTCTATGTCGGTGATGCTGGTGTAGGAAAGACGGCTATTGCCGAAGGCCTGGCGCGCAAGATCATTGAGGGCGACGTGCCCGAAGTGCTCAAGGAAGCCGTCATCTATGCGCTCGATATGGGTGCGCTCTTGGCCGGTACACGCTATCGCGGCGACTTTGAGGAGCGGCTCAAGGCGGTGATGAAGGAGCTCGAGAAGATGGCCAATGCGGTGCTCTTCATCGACGAAATTCACACCATGATCGGTGCCGGTGCCACTTCTGGCGGCGCGCTCGATGCCTCGAACCTGCTCAAACCTGCCCTGGCAAGCGGGGCGATCCGTTGCATCGGCTCGACCACCTACAAGGAATACCGCCAGTTCTTCGAGAAGGATCGCGCTCTTGTGCGGCGCTTCCAGAAGATTGACGTGAATGAGCCGACCGTTCCGGATGCTATCGAGATCGTCAAAGGCCTGCGGCCGTATTTCGAAGAGTTCCACAAGCTCAAATACACCGATGATGCTCTCAAGGCCGCGGTGGAGCTGAGCGCGCGCTATATCACGGACCGCAAATTGCCGGATAAGGCGATCGATGTGATCGACGAGACCGGGGCAAGCCAGATGCTGCTGCCCGAGGATAAGCGCAAGAAGACGATCGATGTCGAGGATATCGAGACCACGATTGCTTCAATTGCGCGCATCCCGCCCAAATCGGTGTCCAAGTCCGATGCCGAGCTGCTTTCGGGACTGCAACAGAGCCTCAAGACCGTGGTGTTCGGGCAGGATGACGCCATCACCGCGCTGTCATCGGCCATCAAGCTGGCGCGTGCCGGCTTGCGGGAACCGGAGAAGCCGATCGGTTCGTATCTGTTTACCGGTCCCACTGGTGTGGGCAAGACAGAGGTTGCCAAGCAACTGGCCGACACGCTCGGTGTTGAACTGCTGCGCTTTGACATGTCCGAATATATGGAACGCCACACGATCAGCCGATTGCTCGGGGCGCCTCCGGGCTATGTCGGGTTCGATCAGGGCGGGCTGCTGACCGATGGCGTTGACCAGCATCCGCATTGCGTGGTGTTGCTCGACGAGATCGAGAAGGCCCATCCGGACCTTTACAACGTGCTGCTGCAGGTGATGGACCACGGCAAGCTGACCGATCACAACGGCAAGGCGGTGGATTTCCGCAATGTCATCCTGATCATGACGTCCAATGTCGGTGCGGCAGAACTGGCGCGCGCACCGATCGGCTTTGGCCGTAAGCGCGAACAGGGCGACGACGAAGAGGCGATCAACCGCACCTTCAGCCCAGAGTTCCGCAACCGCCTGGATGCGATCATCTCGTTCGCGCCGCTGCCGCGTGAAGTGGTGCGTCGCGTGGTGGAGAAGTTCGTGCTGCAACTCGAAGGTCAGTTGGCCGAGCGTGGGGTGACCATCAACCTTACGCCCGAGGCGGCCGACTGGCTGGCCGAGCATGGCTATGACGAGCGCATGGGTGCCCGCCCGCTGGGCCGGGTGATCCAGGAGCACGTCAAGAAGCCGCTGGCCGATCAGGTGCTGTTCGGCGAATTGGTCAATGGTGGTTCGGTAACAGTGGCGGTGGTGGGTGAAGGCCCCGAAGCCAAGCTAGAGCTGGTGGCGGTGCCGCCCCGGCCGGCCAAGCCCAAGGCATTGCCGAAACCCAAGAAGCCGAAGGCGACTGCGGACAAGAACTGACGCTTGTATTGCAATCAAGTTTAGAAGGGCCGGAAGCGATTCCGGCCCTTTTCACGTTGCCGATTTGCCGGCCCAAAGATGAGCGATCGCAAAGGCTGTATAGATTGCCACCGGCACAAACAGTGTGTGGATGCCGGTGAAGCGATAGAGCAGGGCGCCAAATGCTGCGCCGCCCAACAAGTCAAACCAGATCGCCAAATGCTGCAACCAGCGCAGTTTGGGCGCGGCTCCCCAGAGCGCCAGAGCCAGATCCTGACCTGCCATGTAAAGCGTGCCGGTGACGAAGGTTGCGCCGAGCCGGACGACCCCGCGCATGGGCAGAATAGCGTTTTGTGCCCCGGCCGTCGCAGCGAGAACAAGCATGGCCCGACAGGGCGGAAAGCCGATCAGGACGAGCACCAGGGTCAGGGCGACACCAAACAGGGCAGCGAAGCTAACCGCTGCCGGAGGAGCCATCAACCAACGCGGCGCCGGCCTGGGTCGTGTTGCCACTCATGAACGAGGTGAAATAGCCGCCCAGTTCGATGAATCCTGCCGCGTCAACAAGGCCTGCCGTGGCGGTCAGTACCATGCCGAGGGCGAGGTGACGGGATGGGGTCATGGCCGTGTCAGAGATGGGCTGCGATGTCTTTGGCGAGGGTGGCCAGTTCTGCGTCGTCGGCCTTCCCGCCGCCATGGGCGCCCAACGCCACGCCGTCATAGACCGGGATGATATGGAAATGCAGGTGGAAAACGGTTTGCCCCGCAGGGGCTTCGTTGAACTGGGCGAGACGCACCCCATCGGCATTGGTGGCAGCCTTGACGGCTCTGGCAACGCGCTGAACCAGCGGCATGACGGATGACAAAGTGGCCGGATCGGCGTCGAGCAGATTGCGCGATGCGGCTTTTGGAATAAGGAGGGTATGTCCCTTGGATTGGGGAAATATGTCCATCATCACCAGCGCATTTTCGTCCTCATGAACCTTGTGGCAGGGCAACTCGCCCTTGAGGATTTTTGCGAAGATGTTTGCGGGGTCATAGGTCATGCGGTGTACTCCTGCTGCCTGGTAGGCATGGCAAGGGATTGGCATGCGGGTCAAGGCCGAGAATGGCTGAAGACTATCGCTCCTGGCGCTCGCCCTTACGGAACGGCGTGAAGCCCTCAAGCAGTTCCTGCTGCTGTTCAATGGCTGGACGCTCGTCATCGAGATAGTGAGCAACGGCGTTCCTGAGACCCGGATGAGCAATCCAGTGAATTGAGTGGGTCAATACGGGTTCGTAGCCGCGCGCCAGCTTGTGTTCGCCCTGCGCACCAGCTTCGACAACGGCCAGCTTGTGGGCAATGGCATAGTCGATGGCCTGATAGTAGCAGACTTCGAAATGCAGGAACGGCACGTCGCGGGTGGCGCCCCAGTTGCGGCCATAAAGCGTGTCCTCGCCACGGAAGTTGATGGCACCGGCAATCGGGGTGTCGCCTTCGTAGGCCAGCATCAGCACAACGCGATCGGCCATGTACTGGCCGAGCAGAGAAAAGAACGTGCGATTGAGATAAGGGCGGCCCCATTTGCGGGCGCCGGTGTCTTCATAGAAGGCATAGAAAGCATCCCAGTGATGCTCCTGCAGATCGCTGCCCGAAAGCCAGCGAACTTCCAGGCCATCGGCCAGCGCATCTCGGCGCTCCCGGCGGATGGTCTTGCGCTTGCGGGACGAAAGGGTTTCGAGGAATTCCTCGAAACTTCCGTAGTTCCGATTGTGCCAATGAAACTGGGTATCAACGCGGCGCAGCCAATCGAGTGACCCCGCCAGCTCGGCCTCCAGTTCTGGCACGAAGGTGAGATGAACCGAGGATGCGTCATGCCGTCCGGCCAATTGCTGGGCCGTTGAAAGGAGCGCGGCCTGTGCTTCCAGACTATGTGAGGGCACCAGCAGCTTCGGGGCGGTCGCCGGTGTAAATGGCACCGAGCCCTGCAGTTTCGGATAGTAATGGCCGCCGGCCCGCTCGAGCGCATTGGCCCAGCCATGGTCGAAGACATATTCGCCCATGGAGTGCGATTTCAGGAATAGCGGTAGGAGGCCGACTGGTGTGTTCGTTCCGTCGGTGAGCAGGATGTGCTGGGCCTGCCAGCCGGTCTGGCCGGTGGCGCAGCCGGACTCCTCAAGTGCCAGGAAGAAGGCGTGATCAAGAAACGGATTGTCGACTGCGCCATCGGTGGCGGGCGCCATACCGTTCCACACCGAAGCTGGAATGGATGCGGTGCTGGGATGGATAGTGGCAGTGTATTGGGTTTCGGACACTTCGTTGGCAGGCCTTGGAACGTGTCTGAGCGATATGGGGAGACGGTGCCCCGGTCGCAACCGGGGCAATGGTGCTAAACCTCGACGACTGCCTCGATCTCGACGGCTGCGCCCATGGGAAGAGCAGCTACGCCGAATGCAGCACGGGCGTGCTTGCCCTTGTCGCCCAACACGTTAACCAGAAGGTCGGAGGCGCCATTGGCCACCAGATGCTGTTCGAAAAAGTCGGAAGTCGAGGCCACAAGGACCGTCAGCTTCACGATCTTCTTGATCTCGTGCAGTGGTACGCCGGCCGTGTGCTCAATCTGGGCCAGAATGTTGACGGCGCACAGTTCGGCGGCATTGCCACCCTGAACGACGTTCATGTTGTCACCCAGGAGGCCCTGCACTACGCCATTCTCGTTGCTGGAGAGCTGGCCGGAAACATAGAGCAGGTTGCCGCTACGATTGACGGGCACATAACTGGCCACTGGTGCCTTGGGTGCGGGCAGCTCATAGCCATATTCGCGGAGCTTTTCGATCGGGTCGGTCATTTGGTCTTGCCTTCGAGGTCGTCTGCTTCTTCTTCGGATATCGGGCCCAGAGGAGTCGTGGCCCTAGTGCTATATAGCTTGCCGCGAACAACGGCGGTACGCCCAAATCTGGTGCGAACCTTATCCATGGCCCGCTCGGCGGCAGCTTTTCTTGCAACCTGGGGTTCCAGCAAGTCGCCGGGGTCTGATCCGTCTGCTGGGGCCAAGCCCGAAACCCCGATGCCGATGAGGCGAAACGGCGTGCCGTCCACCTCCCGCGTCAGTAGGCTCGTGCCTGTCTCGTAGAGAACATTGGCAAGCTGTGTTGGCATCATCAGGTGTCGAGCGCGTGTGCGCAACTTAAATCCGGCTGTCTTGAGCTTGATTGTGACCGTGTCGCCGACGAGACCCTTTGCCTTGAGGCGCTCGGACAGGCGCTCCGAACATTGCAGCAATTGGGTGGACAACTCTTCAAGCCCAGCCAGATCGCGGAAAAAGGTAGTCTCTGAGGACACCGTCTTAATGTCCCCTTCGGTGGAAACGCGCCGAACATCCTGACCCTGCGCCAGCCGCGCCAGCCGGGCGCCAGATTCTCCATAGAGCCGGATGAGGCGTACGGGGTCTTCGTCCTGAAGCTGGCCTATGGTGTGGTAGCCGTCCTTTTTGAGGGTCTCGTAAAACACCTTACCAACGCCGAAGATCAGGTTGATGGGCTTCGGGGCAAGGAACTCCAGCGTTTCGGCAGCACCGATGACGGCAAAGCCTCGGGGTTTGTCGAGATCGGAGGCGATTTTCGCGAGGAACTTGTTGTGGCTGAGGCCCACTGAGATTGTGACGCCGATTTCCTGCTCGATGGTCCGGACAAAGCGGGCCAGACTGAGGGCAGGGGGAGCCTTGTGCACGCGCTCGGTTCCGGTCAAGTCAAGAAACGCTTCGTCGATGGATATCGGCTCGACCAATGGCGTCAACGTATCCATGTGCCGCCTGATCTGGCGGCTGACATCGACATATTTCGCCATATTGGGTTTGACCACGACCGCGTCGGGACAAAGCTCGAGCGCCTTGAACATGGGCATGGCCGAGCGCACACCCGATTGGCGGGCGATATAGCAGCAGGTGGAGACGACGCCACGTTGGCCGCCGCCGATGATCAGTGGCTTGTCGCGCAGCGAGGGGGCGTCGCGTTTTTCCACGGAGGCGTAGAAGGCGTCGCAGTCAACATGAGCAATCGAGAGGTCAAAGAGTTCTTCATGGTTGCGCAAGCGCGGCGAGCCGCACGCCGGGCAGCGGCTCGGGACGGCCGGTGAGGAACCCGCCTGCAGGCAATCGCGGCAAAACCAATCGGTTGCCATGTTATTCAACTCTATTCAGGCGATACCAGACGCGCATGAACTGTTCAGGCGTGATGCCGGAGTTTGCGCATAGGGCGAGTAGAATCGGTTCATTTGAGGCAAAATAGTCAATAAGGCCGTGTTGCAGCCGATCCGATCCAATGGCGGCGCGCAAGGCGTCGGGAGTGAGACCGGCATGCTGCATGAAACCAAGCAGTTCTTCCGGATTTTCCGCAAGGTATCCCAGGCACATGTCCGCCAGGGCAGAAATATTGAGCGCGGAGCGGTCGGTTGCTGGCACGAGGCGGTCTCACTTGGTGTTTTGTTAGAGTTTGAATGCTAGCCCAGTTTGCAGGTGATTGCGAAGGTCTGCCTGACGGCCGACCAGAGTTTTCCGGCCCGGGCGCCCTGCGGTGCCCAAGCGAGGTAGAATGCCCAAGACTGTGATGATCGTAGAAGACAACGAGCTGAACATGAAGCTCTTCAACGATCTGCTGGAATCGCGCGGATATGCGGTGATCCAGACGCGCAATGGCATGGAGGCCCTGGATCTTGCCCGGGCGCATATGCCGGACCTGATCCTGATGGATATCCAACTGCCGGAAGTCTCGGGGTTGGTGGTCACCAAATGGCTCAAGGATGACGACGCGCTCGCCCATATTCCTGTGGTGGCCGTGACGGCCTTTGCGATGAAGGGCGATGAGGAACGCATCTTGCAGGGCGGCTGCGAGGGTTACATTTCCAAACCGATCTCGGTGTCTCACTTTCTGGAAACCATTGCGCACTACATTGGTCCCGCCTGATCGGCGCCATGGGATGGATGGCCGGTCGCGGCGAGCTTGAGGCCAGCCGGGACTGCTGGCAGGCCGTTTAAATCCGGGGTAGTGCAGTGACCGCGCGTGTTCTTATCGTCGACGATATTCCAACCAATGTTCGCCTGCTCGAGGCGCGGTTGAGTGCGGAATACTATGAGGTTTTGACCGCCAGTTCCGGCGCCCAGGCGCTTGATATCTGCGATAGCCAGGATGTCGACATTGTCCTGCTGGACGTGATGATGCCGGAAATGGACGGGTTCGAAGTCTGCCGTCGTCTCAAGGCCAATCCCAAGACACATCATTTGCCCGTCCTGATGATCACGGCGCTCGACCAGTCCTCGGACCGAGTTCAGGGGCTCGAAGCGGGCGCCGACGATTTCCTGACCAAGCCGGTGGACGACACCCAGCTCATGGCGCGGGTCAAAAGTCTGGTGCGACTGAAATCGCTGACCGATGAACTGCGCGCGCGCGCGCTGACCGGGCAGCAAATCGCTATTGAAGACGCGCTGCGCGCTATGGACAGCATTTCGGCCAGCGAAGGTTCGGTCCTGATTATCGATACCGACAGGCGGCACGCTGAACGCATCCAGGGCTATCTCACCCCGGATCACAAGGTGGATATTCTGACCGAACCGGCAGACGCGGTGTTTCAGGTGGCCGGGGGTGGATACGAGCTGGCGCTGGTCAGCATGAGTCTGGATAGCTTCGATCCGCTGCGGGTCAGCTCTCAAATTCGTACCGTGGAGCACGCGCGGAATCTGCCGATTATCCTGATGGCCGACGTAGCCGACAAGCCGCGCGTGGTTCGGGCGCTCGACCTGGGTGTCAATGACTATATCAGCCGTCCTGTGGAGCGAAATGAACTGCAGGCGCGGGTGCGGACCCAAATTCGCCGACACCGCTACGCGATGGAACTGCGCGAGAGCGTCAACAACACCATGGCCCTGGCCGTCACAGATGAACTGACCGGTCTTTATAATCGACGCTATTTCGACCGCCACCTCAATGTGATGCTCCACAAGGCACAGGAGCAGGATCGGGACATCGCCCTGATGATCCTGGACATCGACCACTTCAAGGCAGTGAACGACAACCACGGTCACGATGTGGGTGATGCGGTGCTGCGCGAATTCGCCGCCCGTCTCAAGCGCAATATTCGCGGTGTGGACCTGGCCTGCCGGTTTGGTGGCGAAGAGTTCGTGGTTCTGATGCCCGACACGGATACGGGGCAGGCCGAAGCGGTTGCTGAACGGGTGCGCCAGTCAATGGTGGAAAAACCATTCGATGTTGGGCCTGCCCGTCCGCTTTCGGTTACAGTTTCTGCCGGTGTGGCTCTCAAGGAAAGCCAGGCTGATACGCCGGAGACCCTCGTCAAACGGGCCGATGTGGCGCTGTACCGGGCCAAGCGCGAGGGCCGGAACCGGGTCATATTCGACGCGGCGTGACGGCAGTTAGCTAAACTGCCCGCTATTAGGGTTATTTGTTATAATTAACAACCGGTTGATGCAGTTCCGGTGCGGGATTCGCTTGGCCTTTTATCGGGTTGGGACTAGGTTCTCATCAGACGGTCTTGGGAGATATCCCAATGCCGCTCGCTCCCTACGGTCCATCTCAGGTCCGCCGCAACTCCTGAGTTCCGTAGGGCGGTTGGTCCGGACGCGGACAGAGTGGCCTCTTCGACATGCCGCTCCGGACCAGCCACTCTTCCTCCAGAGTGAGACGCATTGTGCAAGTCATCAGTGGACGCGGTGGCGCGCCATTCGTTATGCATTGGCCCAAAGGCGCTTGTGCGAGGGATGGGGATGCGGACGCTGCATACAAAGCAAAACCCCCGCAATCGCTTGCGGGGGTTTGTTCATTTCAAACAGGAAGCAAGATTACTTGATCTTGGCTTCCTTGAACTCGACATGCTTGCGCACAACCGGGTCGTACTTCTTGAACGAGAGCTTCTCGGTCTGGGTACGCGCGTTCTTCTTGGTGACGTAGAAAAAGCCGGTATCGGCCGTCGAGACGAGCTTGATCTTGATGGTGGCGGCCTTGGCCATTTCTGAAGTCCTTCACAAAGCGAAAGGCGCTGCAGCGGGGCAGCGCCGGAATTTGGGCGCAAACTACGGATTTGCTAGCCGTTGTCAAGTGATTGGATAGAGCGGAGGTAGGAATGAGTGAACCAAGGTCGCTGCTGAGCAAATTGCAGGTGCAGTCGGGTTATCGCCTATGGCTGGTGAATGTTCCACGCGACATAGCCGAGGAACTGAGTGCCGGGGCGGAGGTGGAACTCGTTTCGGGAGGCGAACCGCATGACGGCGTTCTGGCATTCTTCGATTCGTCGGAGGAAGTGAAAGTGTTGAGCGACCGAATTCTGGAGGGCATGGCGGAAACAGGACTAGTGTGGGTCGCATATCGTAAGGGAACCGCCGGGCGCGCGTCGGGTTTGAGTCGGGACGTCGGTTGGGAACCACTCGCTGAAGCAGGATGGCGCCCCGTTCGACAGATCGCAATCGACGCGGAATGGTCGGCATTGCGTTTCCGGCCCAAGCATCTGGTCAAGGCCAAGCCAGGCTCGCAGTTCGCTTAGTCGCGCTGTCCAGTGCCGAATCCGTACATGCGATTGGCCCATTGCAGACCAATAATGGCCCCCTTGATTGAGGGCAGCATGGCCAGCGGCAAGACAATGGCCAGCGGCACCATGGTCACCACATAGGTGATGGGCTGGACATGATAGGTCATGTCCAGGTGCAGCATCAGGAAGATGATGATGTGGCCCACAATGGTGATGGCGATGTAGGGTGGAAAATCGTCGGCGCGATGGTGGCTGAGCTCCTCGCCGCAAACATCGCATTGCGCGGCCGTCTTGAGATAGGCGCGGAACATCTTGCCCTGCCCACAATGGGGGCAGCGGCACAGGGTGCCGCGCCACATGGCGTTAGGCACGCTGCGCTCGTCGAGAACACGGGTCTGATCAGTCATCAGTCACCTCTTTCTCCGACCTTTGGGGCCGAAGCTCTTTGGTGGGCCTTTTCTCATGCGCTTGCCAGATGGCGGATTGCCGCGCTTGCCTTCGGACAATAGCTCGAAACGAAGCGCTCCAGCTACCGGCGCAGCCTCAAGCAGACGCACTTCCACCCGGTCCCCCAGGGTAAAGGTTTCGCCTGTGCGCTCGCCAATCATGGCCTGGCGCTCCTGGACAAAGCGGTAGTAGTCCTGGCCGAGAGTCGAAGCCGGGATGAAGCCGTCTGCGCCGGTTTCAAGCAGGCGAATAAAGAGGCCCGAGCGCGTGATGCCTGAGACCCGGCCCATGAAACGGGCGCCGATGCGTTCCGCGAGAAACTGGGCGAGGAGGCGGTCGGAGGTTTCACGCTCGGCCAGCATGGCGCGGCGCTCAGTGGCCGAAATGTGCTGGCCGATGCCAGTGAGCTTGCTCGCTTCCTGGTCGGTCAGGCCGTCATCACCCAGACCCAAGGCGCTTACCAGGGCGCGGTGAACGATCAAGTCGGCATAGCGGCGGATAGGCGAAGTGAAATGGGCGTAGCGGTCGAGATTGAGACCAAAATGCCCGTAATTCTCGGCTGAGTACTCGGCCTGCGCCTGGCTGCGCAGCACCATCTCACTGACTTGCTCGATATTCCCAGCCTTGCGCGCCTGATGGAGAATACCGTTGAAGTCGGATGCGCGCACGCTGTCCGATTTCTTGACGGCAATATCGAGGCTACCCAGAAATTCGCGCAGAGCCTGGAGTTTTTCGGAGGAAGGCTCGTCGTGCACGCGATAGAGGAGTTCGCTGCGTTTCTGCTCCAGTGTTTCGGCGGCCGCCACATTGGCGGCAATCATCATCTCTTCGATAAGCCGGTGCGCATCCAGGCGCTCGGGCACGTGAATGTCTCGCACCAGCCCCCTCTCATCGAGCAGGATCTTGCGTTCCGGCAGGTCGAGGTCGAGTGGGCCGCGCTGATCACGGGCCGAGGCCATAGCCGTATAGGCATCCCACAGAGGCCTGAGGATGGGATCAAGCAATGGGCCTGTCTGGTCGTCTGGATTGCCGTCGATTGCCGCCTGGGCCTGTTGGTAGGACAGCTTAGCGGCCGAGCGCATGAGAATGCGGTGGAAGCTGTGGCTCTTCTTGCGGCCGTCAGCGCCGAGCACCATGCGTACGGCGAGGGCCGCGCGGGGGACGCCTTCCTTGAGCGAACATAGTTCGTTGGAAATGCGCTCGGGTAGCATGGGGACCACGCGGTCCGGGAAATAGACCGAATTGCCACGCAGATAGGCTTCGCGATCCAGCGCGGTGCCTGGGCGAACATAGGCCGCTACGTCGGCGATGGCGACTGTAACGATATAGCCACCCTGGTTTTTCTCGTCATCGTCCGGGGCGGCGTGGACCGCGTCGTCGTGGTCCTTTGCGTCTGCCGGATCGATGGTGATGAGCGGCAGTTCGCGCCAATCTTCGCGACCTTTGAGGGTGGCTTCCTTGGCCTCTTCCGCCTCGCGGATCACGCTTTGCGGAAAGACATGGGGAATTTCGAGGTTGTGGATGGCGATCAGCGAGATTGCGCCTTCGGAATGCGGATTGCCGATAACCGAGGTGACACGGGCACGCGGGATCATCAGGCGGCCGGAGAATTTCACCTCCACTTCCACCAGATCCCCATCTGCAGCATCGCCAAGATCGCCCATGGCAATGCGCATCTCTTTCTGCTTGCGGTCCACCGGAATCAACCGGGCGCCGTCGTCATCCTTGCGGACGATGCCAATATGGGCGCGCCGCGGCTTGTCGAGCACCTTCATCGGCTTGGCGGTGTAGTCAGGAACAGCGTCTTCTCCGGCATCGATCCGGGCCAGGATGCGGTCACCGGGGGCAGGAACGACGCGGGCATGCGGGCCAACCAGCACGCGGACACGCGGCATTTCGCCTTCGTCCGGGTTCCACTGCGCCGGGAAGGCGTGCAGGTCATCGGGGTCGGCGTCGCCGGGAATATCGAGCACGGTAACGTGGGGCAGGGCGGCCGTGCGGCGGAGCGCCTTGCGGGTGCGCGTGATAACGCCTTCACCTTCAAGCTCGGCCAGCATGGCCTTGAAGGGTCGTCGCAGGTCGCCGCGAATGCCGAAGACCTTGGCCAGATCGCGCTTGCCCTTGATATTGTCTTCCTGAGCCAGGGCCTCGAGCAATTGCTCGCGCGTGGGGAGCCGCTCGGCCACGGGCAGCCGCGGGCGTTTGGGACCGGAGGTGTTCTTGGGTTTTATGGATTTGGCCATGACTGAAGTGTTTCTGAAAACTGGCCCTTATGTAGGGGATCGGCGCCGCTTTGCCAAACCAGGCGTGCCACGCGGTGGTGCGCAAATCGGTTCACCCTCTTGTGACATCGGGCATTGAGAGGCTAGACCTTGGCGCAACGCCGTGAGGAGGGGTCGTTTCATGCCCGCCGAAATATTGCCGCTGATCTTTGCACTCGTGCTGGGCTATCTCTCAGGCTCGATTCCGTTTGGCCTGATCCTGACCCGGGCGGCAGGTATGGGCGACATCCGTTCCATCGGTTCGGGCAATATCGGCGCGACCAATGTGCTGCGGACCGGTAACCGCCCCATTGCGGCAGCGACGCTGGTGCTCGATGCGCTCAAGGCTGTCGCTCCCATCCTTATCGCCCGCTATTACTGGGGCGAAGACGCTGCGCGGTTTGCGGCGCTCGGCGCCTTCCTCGGCCACTGCTTTCCTGTCTGGATCGGTTTCAAGGGCGGCAAAGGTGTGGCCGTGATGATCGGCTCCCTGCTGGCGCTGAGCTGGCCCGCCGGGCTGATCTTCTGCGCGGTATGGCTGTTGATCGCCTTTACCCGCAAAGTCTCGTCGCTGGCTGCACTGACGGCCGCAGCGACGGCGCCAATCTTTGCCTATGTATTCAATGGTGAGCGGTTGGCACTAGTGGTTACCGGGTTGGCACTGTTGCTGTTCTTCCAGCACCGGGAAAATATCGCCAGGCTGCTCAAGGGGACCGAGCCGACCATTGGCGGCGACAAGAAGGCGGGCTGATGCAGGCCGGGCGGGTGACCAGAGAACTGACGCCCGCTCAACGCATCGCCTGGTTGCGGTTGATCCGCACCGAAAATATCGGACCGGTGACTTTCCGGCAGTTGCTCAACCGGTTCGGATCGGCGGAGGCGGCACTGGAGGCGCTCCCAGAGATCAGCGCCAAGGCCGGGCGCCCGATGCAGGCGATCAGCCAGGGGCGGGCCGAGGACGAGATTGCAGGCCTCGATCGCTATGGCGCCCGGCTGGTGGGGCAGGGCGAGCCGGGCTATCCCGACCATCTGTTGCAGATTTCAGGTGCCCCGCCATTGTTGACCCTCGCCGGTGGCGAGCGGCTCGATTGGCGTCGCACGGTCGGTATTGTTGGCGCCCGGAATGCGTCTAGCGCCGGGGTGAGAATGACCCGCATGCTGGCAGGTGATCTCGGGATAGCCGGCTACAGCGTCGTATCGGGACTTGCGCGGGGTGTTGATACGGCAGCACATCGGGCCAGTCTGGAGTCAGGCACGATCGCCGTCCTCGCGGGGGGCTTCGATCGCATCTATCCCGAGGAGAATATTCCCCTAGCGCACGACATTCTCGACAATGGCGGGGCGCTACTAACCGAGATGCCGCTCGGCTGGGAGCCTCGTTCCCGTGATTTTCCCAGGCGTAACCGGCTGGTTTCGGGTCTGTCACTGGGCGTGGTGGTGGTCGAGGCTGCGAAGCGCTCCGGCTCGCTGATCACCGCCCGGCTGGCCCTGGAACAGAATCGCGATGTCTTTGCGGTGCCCGGCTCGCCACTCGACCCAAGGGCTGAGGGGGGCAATCTGCTGATCCAGCAAGGCGCTCGACTGGTCACCAGTGCAGCGGATATCATCGAGGTGGTCAGCAGCGCCGACCCGGCTCGCCACGCCTTGTTCGAACCGGAATGGCGACCGGACGAGGCCGCCGAGCAGAGTGAACCGGCGCCGGATGACCGGGGCAAATTGCTGCAGGCGCTGAGCACGACGCCGGTGGATGTCGATGAGTTGATCGGTCAAACCGGCATCGCGCCGCAGGCGATGCAGATCCTGCTGCTCGAACTCGATATTGGTGGGCAGATCGAGTGGTCGAGTGGGCAGTTGGTGGCGCTGCGCTATAGCTAGAGAAAGATCGGTTCTTCGTGCAGTTCGATGCCGAACCTGGCGTGGACTGTCTGCTTGATATGGTTGGCAAGGGCCGCAATGTCGGCCTGTTGCGCGCCGCCGTGATTGACCAGAACCAGCGCGTGACGCTCGGATATGCCCACCGGACCCATGCGGTGGCCCTTGAGGCCGGAATGCTCGATCAGCCAGCCCGCCGAGAGTTTTACCCGGTTGTTGGCCTGTGGATAGCAGGGGGCTGAGGAGAACTCTTCCAGTACAGGAGCGGCTTCGGCGGTGGTCACGACCGGGTTCTGAAAGAAAGAGCCGGCATTGGGCGTCACCCGCCAGTCCGGAAGCTTGCTGGTGCGCAACGCAATGACACGGTGCATGACTGCCTGCGGGTTGATCTCTTTCGTGTCGGCGAGATCAGAGAGGCCGGCGAACGCCAGATTGGGTGCCCAGGATGTGGGCAGGGTGAAGCGGACAGCAAGCACGACATACCGGTTTGGCTGCCGCTTAAACGCACTGTCGCGATAGCCGAATGCACAGTCGTCTTTTTCGAAGGTCACAGTGGTGCCAGATGCGCGGTCATAGGCGGTCAGGGAGCAGAAGATGTCGGCCAGTTCAGCTCCATAGGCGCCGATATTTTGTACCGGTGCAGCGCCTACCGTGCCTGGAATGAGCGCGAGGTTCTCAAGGCCACCTAGCCCCTGCTGTACGGTCCAGCGGACGAAATCATGCCAGGTTTCACCTGCTGCGGCCTCGACCATAATGGCTTCGCTGCTCTGCTCGATGATCGATCGGCCACGCAGCGCGAGAAGGGCGGTGATGCCGTCGAAATCGGGCGCCAGCACGACATTGCTGCCCCCGCCAAGCACCCGCACCGGCAAGTTCTGCGTCGCGGCATAGTCGAAAAGCGCCGGCAGTAGTTCGGGCTCGTCAATCATCAAGCCGAAGCGCGAGCGGGCCCGCAGCGCCAGGGTGTTGTGGGCGGTCAGGTCAAAATCGGGAATCAGGGCAGCAGCGATGTCGGTCATTGGCCGCATAGACATCACTTTTGCGGTCCCTCAAGCAAGAGAGAATACGGCCCCGGCATGGATGCGCGGGGCCGTAGACGAGCTTCAGCGTCCGCCTTCGATCTTGCGGTGGCGCTGGTTAGTGCCGCCGGTCCCATAGGGATAGTCTGCCATATCCGGCTTGCTGACCGCGCTCAGGCGATCCAGTTCCTCAGCGGTCAGGGTCAGGTCCGCGGCGCCAAGATTGTCGTTGAGCTGCTGTTCGGTGCGGACGCCCAAGATCACCGAGGTCACTGCTGGCTGTGCGGCTGTCCAGGCGAGCGCAACCTGCGCCATGCTGACGCCGCGCGCCTTGGCGATGTCTTCGACGGCCCCGATGATGTCCCAGGTGCGCGACTGAGCATTGCGGGCCTCATAGGCCTCCATGCCACGCTTGGGGTTTTCACCGAGGCGACTGATGCCGGTGGGCATCTGGTCGCGCTTGTATTTTCCCGAGAGCCAGCCGCCACCGAGTGGAGACCAGGGTAGCAGACCCATATTGGCGTCCTGGCAGGCCGGGACGATCTCGTGCTCGATGTCGCGAACGAGCAAATTATATTGGGGCTGCAGGGTTACAGGAGGCGCAAAGCGGTGAAGTTTGGCGATCCAGACAGCCTTGGTGAGCTGCCAGCCAAGGAAATTGGAGAAACCGTAATAGGCGATCTTGCCCGCACCGATAGCGTCATCGAGAAAGCGCAGAGTCTCCTCGATGGGCGTCAGGGCGTCCCATGCATGCATCTGGTAGAGGTCGATCTGCTCGACCCCGAGCCGGCGCAGCGACGCTTCGAGGGCTTCGGACAGGTGCTTGCGCGACAGCCCAATATGGTTGGGGCCGTCACCCATCGGAAAGCGGCCCTTGGTGGCGATGACCAGGTCCCGCAGCTTTTTCGTCTTGAGCCAGCGCCCGACGATTTCTTCGGAGGTACCTGCAGAATATACGTCAGCGGTATCGAGGAAATTGCCACCGGCCTCGACATATCTGTCCATCAGGGTGTGGGCGGTGGCTTCGTCGGATTCAGCGCCGAAGGTCATGGTACCCAGGCAGAGATGAGAGACGACGGCCCCACTGTTTCCAAGCTTGCGATAGTCCATAGTCATCTCTCCTCCTGTAGAATTGCAGGCAGCGTACCTTCTCCGGTGGGGGCCGGGGCGCGTCTCACACAGCAATATTGGTGTTGTCGAAGGCGCAGAACGCGCCTCTCCAACCGTGCATGTATGGAAGATGAGATGCAAGCCTTTTATCGCATTAGTACGATGAAGTGAAAGTGACTGCTGCAGCGCTGCCCGTTGACACCGGCATCCGCCTTCACCATGTTGCGCGCTCTTTGAGCTAGCAGTTGCGGAAAGCTAATCCATGAAGGTCGTCGTCGTTGAAAGTCCGGCTAAAGCCAAGACAATCAACAAATATTTGGGCAAGGACTACGAGGTCCTGGCCAGCTTCGGCCATATCCGTGACCTGCCGGCCAAGGATGGATCGGTTCGACCGGACGAAGATTTCGCCATGTCCTGGGTGGTCGACACGGCGGCAAAAAAGCGCATCTCTGACATTGCTTCGGCGCTCAAGGGCGCTGACGGGTTGATCCTGGCGACTGACCCGGATCGCGAAGGCGAGGCAATTTCCTGGCATATTCTGGATGTCCTGCGCGCCAAAAAGGCGCTCAAGAAGGATACGCCGGTACAGCGCGTGGTGTTCAACGCGATTACCAAGGATGCGGTTACCGCTGCCATGGCTGCGCCGCGGGAGATCGATATGCCCTTGGTCGATGCCTATCTGGCACGCCGGGCCCTTGATTATCTCGTAGGCTTCACACTGTCGCCGATCCTCTGGCGCAAGCTGCCGGGCTCGCGCTCGGCCGGGCGTGTGCAGTCGGTAGCGCTGCGTCTGGTTTCCGACCGCGAGCGTGAAATCGAGAAGTTCAAGGCCGATGAATATTGGTCTGTTGAGGCTCAGCTGGCACAGGGTGGCAAGAACTTCCTGGCGCGGCTATTCGCCGTCGATGGCAAGAAGTCCGACAAGCTCGACATCAAGTCCGGCGACGATGCTGCGACGCTCAAGAAGCTGATCGAAGCCGGTCAGTTCAATGTAGCCAATGTCGAGAAGAAGCCGACCAAGCGCAATCCCTATGCACCGTTCACCACATCGAGCATGCAGCAGGATGCGTCTTCGCGGCTGGGCCTGTCGCCGAACCGGACGATGCAGATTGCCCAGCGTCTCTACGAGGACGGGTTGATTACCTATATGCGTACCGACGCGGTGCAGATGGCGCCAGAGGGCATTGCGATGGCGCGCTCTGTGATCGGGAAATATTTCGGCGCGGAGTATCTGCCTGAAAAGGCCCGCATTTATCAGTCCAAGGCCAAGAATGCGCAGGAAGCGCACGAGGCCATTCGCCCCACCGACATGTTCAAGCGCCCCGAGAGCCTCAATCTCGACGCGGACCAAGCCAAGCTTTACGGCCTGATCTGGAAGCGGACGCTTGCCAGCCAGATGACATCGGCCGAGATTGACCGCACTTCGGTGGATATCGCTGTCAACGTGCCTGGTCGGGCGGTAACTTTGCGCGCGACCGGATCGGTAGTGAAGTTCCCGGGCTTTCTGACCCTATACGGGGTGGAGGCCAAAACCGACAATGACGGCGATGGCGATGAGGAAGGCCGCGAATTGCCGCCTCTGGCTGTCGGCGACAAGCCTGAGCTGAAGAAGGTGGAGATCGAGCAGCACTTCACCCAGCCGCCGGCGCGTTTCACTGAAGCCAGCCTGATCAAGAAGATGGAAGAGCTGGGCATTGGCCGTCCGTCGACCTATGCGGCGACCCTGACGACGCTCAAGGACCGCGACTACGTCAAGCTCGAAGGCAAGGCGCTGCATCCCGAGGATCGCGGGCGCATTGTGACTTCGTTCCTGGAGAGCTTCTTCTCTCGCTACGTCGAGTACGATTTCACGGCTCAACTGGAGGAGCAACTCGATCAGGTCTCGGCCGGTGAGTTGGACTACAAGGTGTTGTTGCGGGATTTCTGGACGGGCTTCACCGCTGCGACCGAAGAGATCAAGGATCTTCGCGTATCCGAAGTGCTGGACGCACTCAATGACATGTTGGCAGACCACATTTTCCCGGCCAAGGAAGATGGTTCGGACCCACGCAAGTGCCCTACTTGCGGGACCGGCATGCTGTCACTGAAGCTTGGCAAATTTGGAGCCTTTATCGGCTGTTCGAATTATCCGGATTGCAAGCACACCATGCAGCTGTCCGACGCAGCCACCGGCCAGTCTTCCGAAGCGGCTGTGGGTGACGGTGTTCTCGGGACCGATCCGGCCAGTGGCGAGGAAGTGTTCCTCAAGTCCGGGCGTTTCGGGCCATATGTACAATTAGGTGATGGCAAGGAGCCCAAGCGTTCTTCACTGCCCAAGGGGTGGGACGCTGCCAGCATGACGCTGGAAAAAGCCCTGCAACTGCTTGCCCTGCCGCGCGAGGTTGGCCTGCACCCGGAGACGGGTCTGCCCATCTCGGCCGGGCTGGGCCGCTATGGCCCCTTCCTGCTACATGACGGCAAATATGCCAATCTGCCGGACGTGGAAGAGGTTTTCACCGTGGGGCTCAATCGCGCCGTTGATCTGATCGCCCAGAAGGCGGCCAGTGGTGGTCGGGGCGGGCGGGGTGCGGCTGTGCCGGCGATCCAGACCTTTGAACACGACGGGGGGCCAATCACTGTGCGGGCGGGTCGCTATGGTCCGTATGTCAATCAGGGCAAGATCAACGCGACCCTGCCTAAGGACCTCAAGCCTGAAGACGTCACGGTGGAGCAGGCAATCGCACTGATTGCCGCGCGTGCCGAGGCGACTGGCGGCAAGAAGCGCGCCCCTGCCAAGAAGGCGGCTGCCAAGAAACCAGCGGCCAAGAAGGCGCCAGCAAAGAAGGCGCCAGCAAAGAAGGCTCCGGCAAAGAAAGCCGCAGCGAAAAAGCCGGCTGCAAAGAAGATCGCGAAGTCGGAAGACGTACCGTTCTAAGGTCACGGTGGCCCGGCAGTGTTGCTCCCGCGGGGGTGACCCTGTTGGTGGTCAGCCTATCGTGCGCTTGAGCACATCGAGCCAATTCTCGAGCGCGATCTTGCGGACCAGTTGCTCGCCATAGCCCTTGTCGAGCAAGGCCTGAAGCAGCTTGGGGACGCCGGTGATGTCGCCAATTTCCGCCGGCATCATGGCGCCATCAAAATCGCTGCCCAGGGCCACCCCGTCTTCCCCCAATGCCTCCACAAGCGCATCGATATGGCGGACCATAAGATCAATGGGCGTGTCGGCAAGAAAGCGACCGTCGGGGCGGAGGAAGCCGGTGGCGAAGTTGAGGCCAACAACGCCGCCGCTCTCTCGGATTGCCGCCAACTGCCAATCGGTCAAATTGCGTGTGCAGGGACTGATGGCGTGGACATTGGAATGGGTAGCGACGAGCGGCTTGCTGGAGATGGCCGCGACATCGCGAAAACCGGCGGCGTTGAGGTGGCTGAGGTCGATGAGGACGCCGCGCTGATCGCAAAGGCGCACCAGTTCCTTGCCCGCATCGCTCAACCCCGGTCCAATATCGGGATCGGCATTGTGGCGAAACGGAACGCCGGTGCCAAAGGCATTGGCGCGGCTCCAGGTGATGCCGATTGACCTCAGGCCGGCGCCATGAAGGACCTCAAAGGCGCGGAAATTTGTGTCGATGGCCTCGGCGCCCTCGATGTGAAAGATGGCTGCCAGCTTCTCTTGCGCAATTGCTGCACGCAGGTCAGCGACTGTGCGGCAGACTTTCAGCGCGCCGGCGCGCTCGAGTTGGAAGAGCAGAGCGGCCATGCCGAAGGTCGATTGCTGGGCGTCGGCGAGGTCGAGTTGCGGAGGCAATTCGCCCTTGGCGTGGTCCGGCGCGGCGGCAATCTGGGCGATGTGGGCCTTGAGCGGTGGTGGGAACATGGCGAAGAAGCCGCCTGCCATGCCCGCAGATTGGGCACGGGGCAGGTCGATGTGACCCTCCTGGCCCCCTTTGATGAACATGTCCAGCTTGTCTTCGCGGACATGATCGAGCAGGCGCAGCAAAGTGTCGTTGTGACCGTCAAAAAATGGAATGGTCACGCCGCGTCCTCATGCACGAATACGCTCTCGCCCCCGACCAGGGTGCGCATGATCTTACCCTGCATGCGGGCGTCCTCGAAACTGGTATTGCGCGAGCGGGAGCGGAAGCTCTTCTCGGTGACCTGCCAGGGATAGTCGAGATCGATAAGGATCAGATCTGCCGGAGCGCCCCGGGCGATGCGCCCGGATTCGAGGCCGAGGATCTCAGCAGGCCGGCAGGTCATGGCGCGCAATATGGTCATCAACTCGACATCACCGGAATGGACCAGTCGCAGCGCAGCGGACAGCAAGGTCTCCAGACCGATTGCGCCGTTGGAGGCTTCCGCGAAGGGCTGGCGCTTCACCTCGGTATCCTGGGGGTCGTGGTCTGAGTGGATGGTGTCGATGGTGCCGCTGCGCAGCGCCTCGATCATGGCTTGCCGGTCGTCTTCGCTGCGCAGGGGCGGGGTGAGCTTGAAATAGGTGCGGTAACGGCCGATGTCGTTTTCGTTCAGGCACAGATGGTTGATCGAGATACCAGCGGTAACCTTGTCGTTGCGCGTCTTGGCAGCTTTGAGCAGCTCGGCCGATCCGGCGGTCGAAATCTGGCCGGCGTGATACCGCACCCCGGTCAGCGCAGCTAATTGGAGGTCGCGAGAAAGTGGGATGGTTTCGGCCTCGCGCGGGATGCCCCTCAGGCCAAGAACGGTGGCGAACAGGCCTTCATTCATCACGCCATCACCCACGAGTTCGGCGTCGGCGAGGTGGTGGACAAAGGGCAGGTCGAAATTGGCGGCGTAGCCCATGGCGCTGCGGAGCAGTGACGTCGACTGGATGGACTGGGCGCCATCCGTCAGACAGACCGCCCCGGCGTCCTTGAGTAGGCCATACTCGGTGATTTCCTTGCCCTGAAGCCCTTTGGTAATGGCGGCAGCGGGCAGGACGCGTGCGGGCGATTGGGCCTGGGCGCGGCGGATGAGAAAGTCGACCAGGGCACCATCATCGACTGTGGGTGTGGTGTCCGGCATCATTACGAAGCTGGTGACGCCTCCGGCGACCGCTGCTGCGCCGGCAGAGGCGAGGGTTTCGCGATATTCCTTGCCGGGTTCCCCGACAAAGACACGCATGTCGATCAGGCCGGGTGCCAGAACCAGCCCGCGCGCGTCCAGCAGCTCAGCTCCATCGGGGACGCCAACGGGTCCGCCGATGGCGAGATCGCCAATGCGGCCATCTTCGACCAGCACTGCTCCGAGCTGGTCAGTCCCGGAGGCCGGGTCAATGATCCTGGCATTTTCGATAATGAAGGGGCGCGTCATGGTTGGTTCCTTGCCGGCAGCAGGGCATCAAGCACGGCCATACGGACCGCCACGCCCATTTCGACCTGATCTGTGATCACCGCGCGGGCGCTATCGGCAATGGCCGGGTCGATCTCGACGCCGCGGTTCATCGGGCCGGGATGCATGACGATGGCGTCGGGCCTGGCGCATGCCAGCTTGGCTTCGTCGAGGCCATAGAAGCGGTAATATTCGCGCACCGAGGGGATCATCTTGCCATTGGCCCGTTCGTGCTGCAGCCGCAGCATCATGACCACGTCGACGCCTCTGAGCCCCTCTTCCATGTTGGTGAAGACCTCTGTCGCCAGATGTTCGATGCCCGCAGGGAGCAGGGTGCGCGGGGCGATGACACGGGTGCGGACATTCAGCGCGCCGAGTAGGAGCAGGTTCGAGCGGGCAACGCGGGAATTGGCTATGTCGCCGCAGATGGCGACGGTCAGGCCTGCAAGCGTTCCCTTGTGGTTACGGATGGTCAGGGCGTCGAGCAGCGCCTGTGTGGGATGCTCGTGTGCGCCGTCACCTGCATTGACGACCGAACAACCGACCTTCTGGCTGAGGAGTTCGACGGCACCGGCCGCCGAGTGGCGTACCACCAGCACGTCGGGGCGCATGGCATTGAGCGTGGCGGCCGTATCTATGAGCGTCTCGCCCTTGGAAACGGACGAGGTCTTGACCGACATGTTGACCACCAGCGCGCCAAGTCGCTTGCCGGCAATCTCGAAGGAAGACTGGGTTCGGGTCGAGGGTTCGAAGAAAAGATTGATCTGGGTTTTTCCCGAAAGCGCCGGGAGCGATTTTCGCTCCTGGCGGGAAATGTCGATCATCCGTTCGGAGCGGTCGAGCAAATCGACGATTTCGTGCTGTTTGAGATCAGCAATGGAAATCAGATGGCGCTGCTGGAACGGGGGGAAGTCGCCAGAAGACCGGCTGGCGGCGGGGCTGTGCTGCGGCATGTCGCATCCCTTGCGATTTGCTGCGGTCTAGCCGAGGGGGCAGGGTGGGGCAACCCCACCCATGCCGTTTCGCGCAATTATCCTGCGACTGAGGGTTCGAGCCGCCAACAGGCAAGCACATGCAGTGCCCTACTCGAGGCCGTGCGCCGACAGGCTAGCGGGGGCGCAGCCGATCCAGGGCGCCCTGCAGAATGTAGCTGGCGGCGAGCTTGTCGACGACCTCCGCGCGGCGGTCGCGGCGAAGGTCGGCTTCGATCATCATTCTTGTGACCGCCGAGGTCGACAAGCGTTCGTCCCAAAAAGCGATCGGCAGGCTGATTTTGGGCGCCAGATTGCGGGCGAAAGCGCGCGTGGATTGCACGCGCGGGCCTTCGGATCCATCCATGTTGAGCGGCAGGCCCAGAATGACCGCGACCACCTGGTTCTGCCCGATAAGCTCAATAATGCGCTCGGCGTCCTGGGTGAACTTGGTGCGCTTGATGGTCTCGAGCGGGGTGGCCGAATAGCGCATGCCGTCCGAAATGGCGACACCAATGGTCTTGGTACCAAGATCAAGGCCCATGATCTTGCCGCGTTCGGGAATTTCGGAGAGGGGATTGTCTTCGGTCACGTGAGGCTCGCTGGACAGTACTGGATTGTCCTATAGGCTCACAGACACTTCTTGGCGACGGAAAAGGCCTGATGAAGCTTACCTGGTTCGGAAATAGTACGTTTCGCATCTATATCGGCGGACAGATCGCCATCATCGATGTGGATGGTGCGCCCGATGGCGTCGAGAGCAGTGAGTTGACGAGTGGCGCAGATTTGCTGATCCCCGATTTCGGTCGCGGCCTTTTGGAAATAGAGCCGTCTGGCTGGACGCCTCGCAAGCCGCCAAGGCTTGTCGATACGCTGGACGGACAGGAACGCCGAGTCGAGGTCCACAGGGCCAGCCAAGGTTGCATTGTCTTCGATGCGCCCGATGAGGCGCCACTGATACTCCTACGCGATGGTGATGCGCCGCCGTTTGGCCGATGGACAGAGCAGGCCGTTATCGTTCTGGTGGGGCCGCAACTTCGGGAGAGGGCGGAAAGGCTGGCTGAGGAGACGCGCCCGAAGCTGGTTGCGCTGGCTGGCGGAGTTGGCGAGATCGATGCTGCCTTCGATTATTTGGGAAATCGGCTCTCCGGAACGGGACTCATCGCACTTGAGCCGGGCTTGGCTGTGGAAGCCTGATCCGGTGCATAAGGCATTTTCATTGTCATTTGCTGCAGCGCGTTGCTAATAACGCGGCAACACGCCTTTCCTGCCGGAGTTTTTGCATGTCTGTCGACGCCGCCACCGTCAAGCGCATCGGGCGCCTCGCGCGTATTCGCATCGAAGAAGAGGAGGTCGCGGCCTACCAGTCCGAACTCAATGCGATTCTCGGATTCGTGGAGCAGCTGGGCGAGGTTGACGTCGAAGGTGTCGAGGCCATGACCTCGGTAACCCCGATGACGTTGCGCCGTCGGGACGATGTGATTTCCGATGGCAATTATCCCGAGAAGATCGTCAGCAATTCTCCGCTGACCGAGGACAATTTCTTTATGGTCCCCAAGGTGGTGGAATAAATGGCGGTCACGATCGCCATAGAGTCGCCGCTGCAGGACGATGTGCGCGCACTCGTGGCGCAGCTCAACGACCATCTCCTGCCGCTTTCTCCGCTTGAGTTTCAGTTCAAGATGTCGGTCGAACAGATGGCCGACAGCACCACCACGCTGTTTGTTGCCCGCGACGCGGCTGGCAAGGCCGTCGGTATGGGCGCGCTCAAGATGCACGGTCCGGAACTGGGCGAGGTCAAGCGCATGTTCACTCTGCCCGAGGTGCGCGGGCAGCGCGTGGGCCGGCAGTTGCTGGAGCGGATCGTGGACTTGGCGCGCGAGCGCAAACTGCCCGTCGTGATGCTGGAAACTGGCACGGGCGATGGCATGGCCGAGGCGCACCGGCTTTACACCCGTTACGGGTTTACCCCGCGCGGTCCGTTTTTGGACTACCCCGACAGCGAATGGTCGGCCTTTTTTGAACTGAACCTGGCGGCCGCGGTGCGCGTGGCCTGATGGCCCCCGCCGTGACGAAAGAAAGAGATTTGCTTTGACTGACCTCACCCGACTGAGCCTCGCTGACGCCCGCAAGGGCCTCAAGGACAAGAGCTTTACCGCGCTTGAGCTGACCGACGCCTATATCGGTGCCATTGAATCGGCCAATCCGAGCCTGAACGCCTATATTGCCACCACGCCCGAGCAGGCGCGCGATATGGCCAAGGCAAGCGATACAAGGCTGGGCCAGGGGCAGGGCGGGACGCTCGAAGGCATTCCGCTCGGCATCAAGGACCTGTTTGCCACCAGGGGTGTCCATACCCAGGCTGCCAGCCATATTCTGGATGGTTTCAAGCCGGAATATGAATCCACGGTGACGGCCAATCTCTGGCGCGATGGAGCGGTCATGTTGGGCAAGCTCAACATGGACGAGTTCGCCATGGGTTCGTCCAACGAGACTTCGTATTACGGCCCGGTGGTGAGCCCGTTCCGCGCCGAGGGCAGCAATGCCAATCTGGTGCCGGGTGGCTCGTCCGGCGGATCCGCTGCGGCAGTTGCGGCCTGGCTGTGTGCCGGGGCGACAGCAACGGATACGGGCGGGTCGATCCGCCAGCCAGCGGCCTTCACCGGCACCGTAGGGATCAAGCCGACCTATGGCAGGTGCTCGCGGTGGGGCACGGTGGCTTTTGCCTCCTCTCTCGATCAGGCAGGCCCGATCGCACGCACTGTCGAGGATGCGGCAATCCTGATGACTTCGATGTCGGGCTTCGACGCCAAGGATTCGACCAGTGTCGATATTGCGGTGCCCGATTTCGCCGCTGCGGTTGAACGCGGGGTGAAGGGCCTCACCATCGGCGTGCCCAAGGAATATCGTATGGAGGGCATGCCGGCGGAGATCGAGAAGCTCTGGTCGGAGGGGCTTGAATGGCTTAAGGCGGAAGGCGCGACGGTCAAGGACATCTCGCTGCCGCACACCAAGTATGCGCTACCGGCCTACTATATCGTGGCACCGGCCGAGGCGTCATCGAACCTGGCGCGCTATGACGGCGTTAAATACGGGCTGCGTGTATCTGGGAAAGATATCACGGACATGTACGAGCTGACCCGCGCCGAAGGGTTCGGCCGTGAAGTGAAGCGCCGCGTCATGATCGGCACATACGTGCTGTCTGCCGGTTACTTTGACGCCTATTACGTCAAGGCGCAGAAGGTACGGACGCTGATCAAGAAAGACTTTGAAGACGCCTTCAATGCCGGCGTAGATGCGATCCTGACCCCAGCGACCCCGTCTGCCGCCTTCGGGATTGGGGACGAGGCGCTGGCAAGCGATCCGGTCGCAATGTACCTCAACGACATCTTTACGGTCACGGTGAACATGGCCGGCCTTCCGGGCATTGCGGTGCCGGCTGGCAAGGACGGGCAGGGGCTGCCGCTGGGCCTGCAACTGATCGGCAAGCCATTCGACGAGGAGACGCTGTTTGCGGCGGCCCGGGTCATCGAAAAAAGCGCGGGCGGCGACTTCGCGCCCAAGCAGTGGTGGTAGCGGGTTACCTTTTACACAAGCGGCGGTGCTTGATTGCGCCGCCGTTCCGCATTATTTGCCGCCCATGCACAAATTAAAACTGGTGGAGACGCACCCAATCACTGCGTCAGGGCCAACAGGAAACCAGCCAATGGCCACAGATATTTTTACTTCGCTCGATTGGTCCGAGCCGCCCAAGGATATGAGCAAGCCATTGCAGGCTCTGTGGTGGCTCAAGAAGGGTGAACTGCGCGTAGGTCCGGAATGGGAGCGCGCGCATAATATCGTCCAGTCCATGGAAGGCGTTCAGGCGTTCGACTGGGTACATGCACTGATGCACTGGATCGAAGCCGATATGGGCAATGCCGATTACTGGTATCGCCGCGCCGGCAAGCGCCGCGCCACCGCCAGCGTCTCCCAGGAGTGGGAACACATCGCGGCGGCGTTGAGCGACGTGACGAGGCACTGATTGATTACCTCCCCCGTTGCGGGGGGAGGTAAACGGCTATCGATTATCCACCTGGCTGCGTACCAGTTCCAATCCGCGCCGGGTGATCCGGTAGGGCTGGCCAGCTTGCGATCGGATGGCTTTCTTAGCCTTGAGCTTGTTGAAAATGAGCGGTGTCAGCCCGCTCATCAGCCACCCATCGCGGTTGAAGAACTCGAAATCGACGATCTTGCCGCGCTCGTTCCTGATGGCGGCGATGCGGCCGCCTTGCGCAAGTGCATGCAGCACGCGCTGTTCGTTTCGTGAAATATCCATTGGAAAGTCTGAAGCCTGGACTGGCGAGCTGGTTTGGCTCGCGAACAAACATGGCCGCGCTGACCCGGGGGCCGACGACGTCCGGTTCATTCATGCCCCGTCGCGAAAGGACGGGTCTCAGGCAATCTCAGACTGGCTAGACATGAACCAATATTAGGGCAGGGCTGCTGGTCGCGCCAGATTGCCTGTAGCGCCCGGGTTGAAATCCGTGGGAGAGCGGTGCAAACCAGCAACACTCACACGAACACCGGAGCCAGCCGTGACCGCTGCTAAATTGCCTGCCGAATGCGACACCAAGGACGATGTGCGCGCTGAGATCGATCGCATCGATCAGGCATTGCTCAATCTTTTCGCGGAACGGCATGGTTATGTGACGCGCATGGCCGAAATCAAGACGGACCCGCATGAGGCCTTCGACCCGGCGCGGATCGAGGCCGTTATAGGCAAGGTTCGCCAGCTCAGTTTGGACCTTGATCTTGACGAGGATCAGGCCGAACTTATCTGGCGAACCCTGATCAATTGGAACATCAATTACGAGAAGGGCATCATTGCGGCGCGCAAGCGCGCCAAATAGGAGGCGGAAATGGCGGGCATTCTGTTGCGCAAGGCGGAGATGACGGATGCCCCACGCCTGGCAGATATCGCCTTTCGTGCCTGGGAAGACGGCATTTACCCCATTTTGACCGACAGGCCTGGACTTAAGGATGCCGAACGGCGCCGACTTTCTCATGCGGTCGCTCAGGGCTGGCGGCATAGCATCGTGGCCGAGATCGACACTGTCGCGGTCGGCTGGTGTTCGCGCGTGCCGGGGCGCAGCTACATTCCCTACCTTTTCGTCATGCCCGAAATGCAGGGGCATGGTATCGGGTCCATGCTGCTCAATCGCATGGAAAGGATGCTTGAACTGTACGGGGCCGAGCGGGTGCACCTGGAAACGCCAGCGGACCACGTTCGGGCTGTGCGCTTTTACGAGCGGCAGGGCTATCGCATCCTGGCGCTGCGGCCTGACGGACGCGATGGGCACTCCCCTTTCATGAGCGTCCATATGGAGAAGCGGTTGCGGCCCTATGACGGGGAGATCGAAGAGGATTGAGACGGACCGACCTTGTTATCGGGCCGGCCTCTCCAAAACTCGCCGTATCTCTGGGGACGATAGGCTTTACGGCTTGGGAGGAAAGTTCCTTCGGACAGGACGATGCCGGCCGCGCCAACAGGCGAGAATTGCTTATTGAGTTTGTCTCGTTCTGTCGCGACAAACCGCAAACCATGCTCGTCGCTGCTGCTGACCGGGAAATCCTCGGGTGGGGCGCGCGCGAGGACATGGACAATGTCGTCTCCGATCTCTGTGTTGCGCCCATTGCGCAGGGACAAGGGGTTGGTGCGGCCTTGCTTGAGGCGCTGGAAGAGGCTATCGCCAAGCAGGGCTTTGAGTTTTCAGAGCTCGAAACCTATGCCGGCAATGCCGGGGCGGTGCGCTTTTATGAACGCCGGGGATGTGAACCCATCTGGCGCGGCATGAAGTTTTCCGCCAGCCTGAATTATGAACTGGACAAGGTCCGCTTTCGCAAGTGCTTGCAGGAAGCGGTATAGGACTGCCCGAAACATGACCCTCGTTGATACCCGCACCCCTGACAAGAAGCGCCTGATTTCCGGTTCGACCGGCGACTGGGAGGTGATCATCGGCATGGAAGTGCATGCGCAGGTGACCAGTGAGAGCAAGCTGTTCTCAGGCTCCTCGACCGCCTTTGGTAATCCGCCCAATGCCAATGTCAGCTTCGTGGATGCCGGGATGCCTGGCATGCTGCCGGTGATCAACGAGGAATGCGTGCGACAGGCGGTGCGCACCGGGCTTGGACTTAGAGCTCAGATCAACAATCGCTCGGTCTTTGACCGGAAGAACTACTTCTATCCGGATCAGCCCCCAGGCTACCAGATCTCTCAGTACAAGGATCCGATCGTTGGCGAGGGCAAAGTGTTGCTCGATGTCGACGGCGAACGGGTCGAGATCGGCATCGAGCGACTGCATCTTGAAACCGATGCGGGCAAGCTACTGCATGACCAGCATCCCAATATGAGCTTCGTCGACCTCAACCGGGCCGGTGTTGCGCTGATGGAGATTGTCTCCAAGCCCGACCTGAGGTCCTCGGAAGAGGCCAAGGCTTATCTGGGCAAGCTGCGCACCATTCTGCGCTACCTTGGCACCTGTGATGGCAATATGGAGCAGGGCTCCATGCGCGCTGACGTCAACGTCTCAGTGCGCCGTCCCGGTGGGGAGTTCGGCACGCGCTGCGAAATCAAGAACGTCAACTCCATCCGCTTTGCCGGTCAAGCCATCGAGTACGAAGCTCGCCGTCAGATCGACATTCTCGAAGACGGTGGTGAAGTCGAGCAGGAAACCCGGCTGTTTGACCCAAAGCTGGGCGAAACCCGCTCCATGCGCTCCAAGGAGGATGCGCAGGACTATCGTTACTTCCCTGATCCCGACTTGCTGCCGCTCGAATTCGACGATGCCTTCGTGTCAGAACTAGCCCAGCACCTGCCGGAGCTGCCTGATGAGAAGCAGGCCCGTTTCATCACCGACTATGGTGTGACGGCCTATGACGCGATGGTGCTGACGCTCGACCGCGAAACAGCCGATTTCTACGAACTCTGCGTGTCGCATGGAGGCGCCAAGCGCGACGGCAAGGCTGTGGCGAACATTCTCAATGGCGATGTGGCTGCGTTTGCCAACAGCCAAGGTCTCGCCGTATGGGAAACGCATCTTCAGCCGTCGCAAATCGCGGGGCTGGTCGACCTTATCGCGGGTGGCACGATCTCGTCCAAGGGCGGCAAGGATGTGCTGCAAATCATGATTGCCGAGGAGCCCGAAGGGGTGCCGGCCGAAATCGTCGAGCGCCGCGGGCTCAAGCAGGTGACCGATCTGGGGGCGATCGAGAAGATCGTGGATGAAATCATCGCCGCCAATCCAGAGCAGGTCGAAAAGGTCAAGGCCAAGCCGACAATGATCGGCTGGTTCGTAGGCCAAGCGATGAAGGCTTCGGGTGGCAAGGCCAATCCGCAGGCGCTTAACGAGCTAATGAAACAGAAACTCGGCGTCGAGTAAGCCTAGGCATCGCCTGCCGAGAACTGTCGGATTTAAGCCGTCAAAATGGCCAAGCTTGGCCGCCTTTTGTTGGTCGGCGATGCCGTGCCCAGTTAGACTTCTCGCGGACGTGGATCGTGTTGCGGATCCGGGGGAATCTCGGGCGAGGGCGAGCGGCCGGGCTCTTCCACTGGCTGATCCGGCGTTGGGACCTCGTTCGGCCTGGGCGGCACCGGATCGGCAGGCTGGGGCTGAGGTGGCTCGGGTTGCGGTACGATCTCGGGGCTCGTCCGTGGGTCGATATCGGGCTTATCAGGCATACTTCTTCTCCTGCCGACCAACGAGCGGCTGGCAAGAGAGTTCCCGACCTGTGCAGGCGCTAAGCAGGCTTGCCGACCGCCATTTCTGCCCTCACCTCAAGGTCCGAGTCGAGGAAATCAGGCTCCGCGCTGGCCCCCACTGCATCAAAATATCTGCTCATGAAGTTTCGGTAGGAGGCTGCCAAGGCGATGTCAGCAATATTGAGGTCGCTCAGACCGACGGACCGCAGGTGGTCAATGTCCGTCTGGGATATGCGCGAAGCGTCCTTCGTAATCTGTTCGGCATAGGCCAGCATCGCCACCTGCTGCTCGGTGAGCCCGGCAGTCCGATAATCCCGGTGGATCGCCAAGGCCCGCTCCCTGCCCAAGGCGTTTGAGATCAGCTTAAAATAAACATGGGAGCAGTAGCTGGACGGGACAAATTTGGCAGCGACAAAAGTGATCAGCCTAAAATTGAGCAGACCCAGGGAAAAGTCGTCCCGCATCTGGTGGAGCAAGTGCTCGGTGGGCATGATCATATCGGGACGGGTCGACCAGCATTGCGTGGCCGCCATCACTCTCCCCATTGAGGCAATTTCCGCGTTGTAGAGATCCGCCACTTCACCTGTGGCGTTGGCCGGCTCGATGGTTCTGAGATACATCTGAACTTCTCCCTGCATGGCGTTTTCCGCTCAACTGGAAGCAATATGATCTACGCAGGAACGCGGCGCCAGATGGCGCGAATGCGCCCGTCTATGAACAGAAGTCCGAAGAAAATGACCAGCATGCCTACCAGTTGAATAGGCAGGATGGTTTCACCCAAGACGGTTACACCGATTATCAAGGCCGATATCGGCGCGATGAAGGTCGTGGTAGCAAAATTGGTCGCACCGACACGCGGCAGGATTCGGTACATCATTTGGAAGGTGAAGGTGGTCGATAGCAGTCCAATGGCGAGGGCCGCCCCCCAGGTTTCACCACGCGTGATGACTGGCAAGCCCTCCGTCAGGAAAGCGATTGGCACGGCCACAAGGGTAGCTCCGGTGAGGGCAATAGAGGCAAAGGCCGTTGGCTCAATATGCTTGTAGCTGCGGGTGATGTTGAGGGAGAGACCGTAGCACAGGGTTGCGCCCAGACAGGCGGCCACGGCCCAGAGCTGGGATGTTCCACCTTCTAACAATGCCGGGGAGACCAGGAGTGCGGCGCCGGCAAAGCCTATAGCGACGCCAGCAAACTTGAGCGGCGTGCCTTTTTCACCTCCAATCCAGAAGTGCGAAATAATAGCGGTCACCATGGGTGTCATGGCGTTGATGATTGCGGCCACGCCGCTGGCCATCTCCGCCTGGGCCAAGGGGAAGAGCGCGAAGGGAATGGCATAGGCAATAACGCCTAGGCCACCCAGTTGCAGCCAGAGGCGGGGATCGCGCGGAACCGGTTTGCGCAGCGCGAACAGGACGGCCCAGCACCCGAGCGCACCGATACCGACGCGGAAAGAGGTGACCCAGACCGGTCCGAGTTCGCGGATTAACACAGCATTGAAAATGAAGGAGCATCCCCAGATGGCACCGAGGAATATGATCCAGAACCAATCGCGCAAATTCATCGTGCCTGCCCCGTGAACAAGAACGATACGCTACGCCTCACCAGAACAAAGGTCGAACCGATTTTGACGATGCGCCTCATCAATTACTGTGATGGGCAGGATCATAGCTTTACCTGGTGGCTGGCCAGCAGGCGCAGCGCTTCGGGGTAGATGCGGTGCTCTTCAACCAAAAGCCGCTCGGCCAAGGTCTCGGGTGTGTCCCCGGCGGCAACTGGGATGCGCGCCTGGAGGATGGTCGGACCTTCATCCAGGCCGGGGGTGACGAAATGAACGGTGCAGCCGTGTTCGGTCACTCCATCGGCAAGGGCACGTTCGTGTGTGTGCAGGCCCTTATAGGCGGGCAGCAGTGAGGGATGGATGTTGATCATCCGTCCCAGCCAGTGATTGACGAAGTCTTCGCCCAGAATGCGCATGAAACCTGCAAGACAGACGTAGTCGACCTCCCAACTCTCGAGAATCTGGGTCATGGTGTCTTCGAACATGTCCCGGCTGAGAAACTTGCTCTGCGCAAGCGATGCCGTGGCGATGCCATTGGCGGCGGCGGTTGCCAGACCTGGCGCAGCGGCGCGGTTGGACAGAACTCCAACAATTTCGGCCGGATAGTCGGGCGCTCTGGCGGCCTCGATCAGTGCGGCCATATTGGAACCGCGGCCGGAAATCAGAATAGCGACGCGCTTGCGGGTCACAGCGCGAGCTTGCCCCGGAAAGTGACCGGCTCGCCGCTGCGCTCGGTGAGCTGGCCGACGATGGCCGCGATTTCGCCCGATGCGGTCAGGCTCTCTACAAGTCGGTTTGCGTCATCGGCGGCAACGGCCACCAGCATGCCGACGCCGCAATTGAAGGTGCGTAGCATTTCGCGCTCGCTCATGCCTCCGACCTGGCTCAGCCAGCCGAAGACCGGCGGCAGGGTGATAGCGCCGAGGTCGATATCGGCGGCCAGCGCATCGGGGAGGACGCGGGGGATATTGTCGATGAAGCCGCCGCCGGTGATATGAGCCAGGGCCTTGATCCCAATGCCGTCGCGCAGCGCAGACAGGAGCGGCTTAACGTAAATTCGGGTGGGTTCGAGCAAGGCTTCGGCGAGTGACTTGTCCGCAATGAAGGGCGCGGGGGCGTCCCAGGCAAGGCCGGACAATTCGACGATCTTGCGAACCAACGAATAGCCGTTTGAGTGCACGCCCGAAGACGCCATGGCGACCAGCAGATCGCCGGCAGCTATGTCCTTGCGCGGCAGCAGGCCGTCACGTTCGGCGGCGCCGACAGCGAAACCGGCCAGATCGTAGTCATTGCCATGATACATGCCGGGCATTTCAGCAGTCTCGCCGCCGATCAATGCGCAACCGGCGAGGCGACAGCCATGAGCAATACCTTCGACGATGGCCTTGCCCTGATCGACGTCGAGCTTGCCGGTGGCCAGATAGTCGAGGAAGAACAGCGGCTCGGCGCCCTGCACGACCAGGTCGTTGACGCACATGGCGACCAGATCCTGCCCGATGGTGTCATGTTTGCCGGTGTCGATGGCGATCTTGAGCTTGGTGCCAACCCCGTCATTGGCCGCCACCAGTACAGGATCGACAAAGCCGGCGGCCTTGAGATCGAACAAACCGCCAAAGCCGCCGATCTCGCCGTCGGCCCCGGGACGCCGGGTGGAGCGAACTGCCGGCTTGATGGCTTCAACCAATGCGTTTCCTGCGTCGATGTCGACGCCGGCCTGCTTGTACGACAGGCCGTTTGATGGCAGGTTTTGGGGGTCGGACATGAGCCTTCTTGCCATGCTGGGGATTGCGGGCGCAATTGCGTGCGCGCGAACCGGATTGGTTGATCTTTTCGGTGCTGGCCGTTAGACGGCCTGATAGCTTTTCGATTACCCAGACGCAAGGGCCAGCCGGCACTATGGCACTCAGAAATCAAGTGTTCATCTGGATCGGGCTGCTACTTGCTCTGGTCCTGTCGCTTTGGGTGTTCCGCGGCATCCTGTTGCCGTTCGTGGTCGGGGCAGCGCTGGCCTATCTACTGAACCCCCTCGTCAATCAGTTGCAGAAATGGCGATTCAATCGCGCGTGGGCAACTGTGGTGGTGCTGTTCAGCGTGCTGACCGTCGTTATCAGCCTGTTCTTTATGTTCGTACCGCTGATCGGCCAGCAGATCGTCGGGCTGATCCAGCGCCTGCCGGGCTATGTTGGTGATCTGCAGGCGCTTGCCGCCGCCTGGTCGCCGGAGATCAATGCCTGGCTTGGGCCTGAGCGGGCAGCCCAGTTGCAGACAAGCCTGAACGATCTGACGCGGCAGGCCCTCGGTTTCATTGCGACCTTGCCTGCGGAATTGGTCAATATAGGGCTGACCGGGGCGGCTGTGGTCGGGTTTACCGTGCTGGCGCCTGTTGTGGCATTCTATCTGCTGCTCGACTGGGAAGGCATGGTTCGGGGCATTGATGACCTGCTGCCCAAACAGCACAAGGGCGAGGTGAAGGGCGTTCTGCGCGAGATTGACAAGTCCATGGCCGGAGTGATCCGCGGGCAGGGCAGTGTCCTGCTGCTTGATGCGGCGTTCTATGCCACGGCGATGAGCTTGATTGGTCTTAATTACGGCCTGGCCGTTGGCTTGATTGCAGGGCTGTTCAGTTTCGTTCCGTTTGTCGGTTTCGCTCTCGGGCTTGGGCTTTCCGTCGGTATCGCGTTGGTGCAATACGCGCCGAATTGGTGGATGATCGTGCTGGTCGCCGGTGTTTATTTCTTCTGGCAGTTCATCGAGGGCAATGTGCTCTATCCCAAGCTGGTGGGCTCTTCGATCAATATCAATCCGGTCTGGATGATGTTCGCGCTGCTGGGCCTGGGTGCCATTTTCGGGTTTGTGGGACTGTTGCTTGCCGTGCCAATGGCGGCGATCGCGTCGGTGTTGGTCCGCTATGGGGTGCGCAAGTACAAGGAAAGCTCGCTCTATCTCGGGGTGAGGCGGCGTGCGCCCGGTGACGATGCTGCATCCTGACCACGGCCCACGGCAATTACCGCTCGATCTGGGACATGAGCCATCCCATGCCGAGGACGATTTTCTGGTGGGGGCCGGCAATGCGATGGCGCACGCCCGCATCCTGGCCTGGCCGCATTGGCCTGATGGCATGACACTGCTGATCGGCCCGGCGGCATCGGGCAAATCGCATCTTGGCCGGATCTTTTGCGAGCGCAGCAAGGCCTTGGTGGTGACACCGGCCACGATTTCCCCGATTGCCTCGGCGGCGGGCCAGGAGGCGCTGCTGATCGAAGATGTCGATCGGCTGGGCTATGACGAGCATCATCTGTTCCACCTGCTCAACCAGGCCATGCGTGGGTCCCGCACCCTTCTGCTGACCGCGCGGCAGGAGGTTGCGCATTGGCCACTGCGGACCGATGATGTGCGCTCACGGGTTCGTCGGGCCCCTGTTTTCCGGCTCGAGGTCAGCGACGACATTGAGTTGTCACAGATGTTCGTGAAATTGTTCGGGGATCGGCAAATCAAAGTCGACCCCAAGGTGATCGGCTATGTGGTCACGCGCATGGAGCGCAGCTCCGAAGAAGCCGCAAGCCTTGTCGAGCTTATGGACAGGCTGGCCCTTGCAAAGGGGTCGGCTATTACCCGCACTATAGCGTCGGAGGCCCTGGCGCTGCGCCAGCAGGCGCATGGGCTGGACCGGCAACAGGATTGGGACGCTGAGACTGATGAATGAAATAAGCGAATTTCCCGAGGCCGAGGGTTCGGTGCCGGATGTCGAGGCGTTGCGTACCAGCCCAGCGCGTTTCGTCAATCGCGAGGTCAGTTGGCTGCAGTTCAACATGCGGGTGCTGGAAGAAGCCGGCAATGAGGCTCATCCGCTGCTCGAACGGCTGCGTTTTGTCTCGATCTCGGCCAACAATCTGGACGAGTTCTACATGGTGCGCGTGGCGGGCCTGAAAGGACAAATCCGCGCCGGTATGACCAAGCAAAGCGCCGATGGCCTGTCTCCTGCAGAGCAGCTCGACGAGATCGCCACGCTCACCCAGCACCTGCAGCTCGAACAGCAGGATCACTGGAAGGAGCTGCGCGAAGAACTTTTTGCGCAAAATGTGGTGATCCACGAGGCCGACGATCTGACCAATGACCAGATCGCCTATCTGCAGAAACTGTTTCGCGAAGAGATATTCCCGGTCCTGACCCCGATCGCGGTCGACCCGGCGCACCCCTTCCCGTTCATTCCCAATCTGGGGCTTGCCCTGGCTTTCGAATTGAAACGGCCCAATAGCGATCAGCCGCTAACTGCGCTGATACGAATTCCCAGCAATCTGGACCGGTTCATCAACCTGCCCAGCGGACTGGTTTCCGAAGGACGTTCGGAGGTGGTGACCATCGACACGTTGGTCAAACTCTTCTTCCACAAGATGTTTCCCGGTCACGAAGTGGTCGGTTCCGGGGCCTTTCGGGTTATTCGCGACAGCGAAATCGAGATCGACGACGAAGCGGCCGATCTGGTGGTTGAGTTCGAGAGCGCGCTGCGCCAGCGTCGCCGCGGTCAGGTCATTCGACTGGAAATAGAGCGTTCGATGCCGCGCGCCCTCAAGCGACAGATTGGTGAGCAACTCGGGGTCACGGAAGCCGATCTGTTCGAGGTGCATGGTTTCCTGGGACTGGCCGATGCCCGCAAGATCTGTGACGTGGACCGCCCGGATCTCAAGTTCACGCCCTATCTGGCACGCTTTCCAGAGCGGATTCGCGACTATAGTGGCGATAATTTTGCCGCCATTCGCGCCAAGGACATTTTGGTGCATCATCCCTTCGAGAGCTTCGATGTGGTGGCGCAGTTCCTGATGCAGGCGGCGCGCGACCCGGATGTGGTGGCCATCAAGCAGACGCTTTACCGCACCTCGTCGGACAGCCCGATCGTCAAGGCCCTGGTTCTGGCGGCAGAGGCGGGCAAGTCGGTGACATGTCTGGTCGAACTCAAGGCGCGGTTTGACGAAGAGGCCAATATTCGCTGGGCCCGTGACCTCGAGCGGGCCGGCGCGCAGGTGGTGTTCGGCTTTGTCGAACTCAAGACGCACGCGAAACTCAGTCAGGTGGTGCGCCGTGAAAAGGGCAAGCTGGTTAGCTATTGTCACATCGGGACGGGCAATTATCACCCGATTACTGCCAAGATTTATACGGATCTGAGCTATTTCACCATCGATCCGGCGATTACACGCGATGTGGCACGGGTGTTCAACTTCATTACGGGCTATGCGCGACCGACCGAGCTCGAAACCATCGCCGTTTCGCCGGTCAATCTGCGTCAAACGCTGATCGACAACGTCGCCCATGAAATCGAGTTGGCGCGCAGCGGCCAGCCCGCCTCGATCCTGCTCAAGATGAACTCGCTGGTTGATCCGCAGGTAATCGACGCGCTTTACGACGCCAGCCAAGCGGGCGTGAAGGTGGATCTGATCGTGCGCGGCATCTGCTGCCTGAGGCCTGGAATTCCCGGGTTCTCGGATAATATCCGGGTCAAATCGGTCGTCGGGCGGTTCCTTGAACACAGCCGCATCTATTGCTTCGGCAATGGCGAGACCATGCCCTCCCCGCGTGCCAAGGTCTATATTTCTTCAGCCGATATCATGGGGCGCAATCTCGACGGCCGGGTGGAGACACTGGTGCCGATCCTCAATGAAACAGTGCACAAGCAGATTTTGGACCGCATTCTGGTTGCCTATCTCAAGGACAATCAGCAGAGCTGGGAAGTGCTTCCTGATGGAAGCTCAGATCGTATAAGGGTGGGGGAGGGCGAAGAACCCTTCAATGCCCACGACTACTTCATGACCAATCCTTCCCTGTCCGGCCGTGGCAGTGCGGGCGAGGCGGAGAGCGACGAGGATTAAATTGACTCAGTTCTGGGGCGTCGATGCCGATCCGACTGCACAAGGGCGTATCAAGGGTGCCCGACCGGTCGCAGTTCTCGACATCGGCTCCAACTCGGTTCGCCTGGTGGTCTATGAGCGCCATGCGCGTGCGCTGACGCCGCTTTACAACGAAAAGTCCGCCTGCGCCCTTGGGCGCGGGATTGCGCAGAGCAAGCGCCTGGCCGATGCCAATATGGAAAAGGCCCTGGAAGCCATGAAGCGCTTTGCGCTGGTGGCGCGCATGATGCGGGTAGGCAAGGTCTATATTCTGGCAACGTCCGCTGTGCGCGACGCTGCAAACCGGGACGAGTTCGTTTCGGCGGTAGAAGCCATAATGGAAGCGCCGGTACGCGTGCTCAGCGGCCAGGAAGAGGCCCATTATGCGGCCCTGGGTGTCGTTGCGGGCATTCCCGGCTTTGCCGGAGTGGTGGGCGATCTTGGCGGCGGCAGTCTGGAGCTTTCCGAGATTGCCAATGGGCATGACACCAATGGCGAGAGTTTCGAGCTGGGTGTCATTCGCCTGCAGGATGATGCCGATGGCTCGCCAAAGAAAGCGGCGGCCCTGGTGCGAGCCAAACTTGAAGGCTCGATTCTCAGGGATAATGAGGCAGGTTCGCAATTTGCAGCGATTGGCGGCACCTGGCGTTCGCTCGCCAAACTGCACCAAGCCGTATGCGATTATCCGCTGCATATGGTGCAGGACTATGTCGTTGCCGCGGACGAGATGCTGCGCTTCTGCGACGAGATCGTGGCCGCCGATGCGCTCAAAGGTTATCCGGGGTCAGGTGGCGTCAGCAATTCACGGCGTGAACTGGTGCCATTTGGTGCGGCAGTTCTGGCCGAAATTGTCAGGGCCGGAAAGTTCGATAGCGTCGTGTTCTCAGCGCTTGGTGTGCGCGAGGGCTACCTCTACGGGATGCTCGATCAGCGCGAACAGCAAATCGACCCGCTGATTCAGGGGGCAGAGGAGCTCTCGGTGTTGCGGTCGCGGTCACCGGCCCATGCCAATGACCTGGTTGAATTTACCGCCCAGTATTTTGCTGCCATCGGCTCCGACGAGACGCCGGAGGAGGCGCGGCTCCGAGTCGTGGCGTGCCTTCTGGCCGATATCGGTTGGCGGTCGCATCCCGACTATCGCGGGCCGCAAAGCGTGGATTCGGTGGCCTATGGGTCGTTGACCGGGGTGGATCATCCCGGTCGCTCATTTCTGGCCCAGACCCTGGCGGTCCGCTATGACGGGCTGAAATCCAAGGCGGCTCAGGTGCTGGTACCACTTGGTTCGGAGGCGCTGACGGCGCGGGCCCGGCTGATCGGGTCGATGATGCGGGTGGCCTATCCGATGACGGCGGCGATGCCCGGCGTCCTGCCGCGCACGCGATTCAGCCTGGATGATGAGACGTTGGTCCTCCACCTGCCGGCGGACTTCGCCTTTCTCAATGGCGATCACCTCCGAAACCGGCTGCGCCTGTTTGCCGAAGGGGCCGGGCACGCCAAATGGCGGGTGGCTGTGGGGTAGGGCCAGGAGCGCTATTCAGCCGCCTCAGTCTGATTGACTGCGAATTCGATGATGCCTTTCCGGGTCGCCACGAGGCCTATGCGGCCATGCTTGATGGCCAGCGCCTTTTCGCCAAACAGCTTGCGGCGCCAGCCCTTAAGTGCGGGAACGTCGGCTTCGTCATCGAGCACCAGGGCGTCGATTTCGTCAGACGTGGCGATGATGCGTGCGGCGACGCCATGCTGTTCGGCCACGGCCTTGAGAAGCACCCGCACCAGATCGCCGATAGCGCCCTTGGGCGACGGGCCGCGGTAACGCTCGGGCAGGCGGGGCAGGGCCGATTTGGGTATGGCATCGACCTGCTTGAGCAGGGCCATGATCTCGCCTGCTGCCGCGCTGCGACCAAAGCCGCGCGGCACGGCGCGCAGCTTTTCGAAGGCATCAGGGGTCAGAGGGCGTTGGGTGGCCAGTTCGCCCAGCACGTCATCCTTTAGGATGCGGCTGCGGGGCTGGTCTGTATCCTGCGCCCTTTGCTCACGCCACTGCGCCAGCACCTTGATGGCTGCCAGGTCACGCGGGCGATTGAACTTCATCTTGAGGCGATTCCAGGCCTTTTCGGGCTGGACAACATAGGTGTCGATGCTGCGCAGGGTGGTCATCTCGTCCTCGACCCAATCCCAGCGCCTTGTGGATTCCACCTGTTTGCGCAGTTCGCGATAGATGTCGCGCAGCCAGGTCACATCGGCAATGGCGTAGGTGCGCTGCTTTTCCGAAAGCGGGCGGGCGGACCAGTCGGTAAAACGGGAAGACTTATCCAACTCCACCTTGCATATGGACCGAACCAGACTGTCATAGGAGGCGCTATCGCCGAAGCCGCACACGCTGGCGGCAACCTGGGTGTCGAAGATGTTGTGCGGCACGGCGCCCGTCAGCTTGACGAAAATCTCCACGTCCTGGCGGGCCGCGTGGAACACCTTGGTGACGTTGGGACTGGCCAGGAGCGCAAAGAAAGGCGCCAGCTTGATATCCGGCGCCAGGGGATCGATCAGCACGGCTTCATCGTCAGTGGCAACCTGGATCAGGCACAGGCGGGGCCAATAGGTCGTTTCGCGCAGGAATTCCGTATCAACCGTCACGAACTCAAACTTGGAAGCGCGCTCGCAAAATTCAGCCAGCGCCTCTGTGGAAACTATGAGGTCCATACGTACTACCGTCTCAAATTCGTCACTATTCTTCCTAGCAGGTGCGCTTGGTTAGCTCCACCTTGGATTTTTCTTGCGGTAAAGAGGCGTAGCGCGAGATGCCCTGCCGCCTTGACAAGCGGGGCCTGCCATGCGCTTTTCCCGCCCGAGAATCCGGCCTTATTTCAGCAATTCCGAGACCAGACATGACCCTTCATCGCTACCGTTCCCACACCTGTGGTGCCCTTTCGGCGGGCGATGCGGGTAATAATGTGCGCCTCTCGGGCTGGGTGCATCGCGTCCGCGACCATGGCGGGCTGCTGTTTATCGATCTGCGCGACCACTATGGCATTACGCAATGCGTGATCGATCCAGATTCGGCTGCATTCGCCACGGCGGAGACGGTGCGTTCCGAATGGGTGCTGCGGATTGACGGCGAGGTGAAGCTGCGCGATGCGGCAGCGGTCAACTCCAACATCCCCACCGGCTCGATCGAAGTGTTCATCCGTGAGATCGAAGTGCTTTCTTCGGCCAAGGAATTGCCGCTGCCGGTCTTCGGGGAGGCCGAATACCCCGAAGACATCCGCCTGCGGTATCGTTTCCTTGATCTGCGCCGCGAGACTTTGCATGCCAATATCGTCAAACGCACGAAGATCATTTCCGCCATGCGCTCCGGCATGGGCGAGGCGGGCTTCACCGAGTTTTCGACGCCAATCCTGACCGCCTCTTCTCCTGAAGGCGCGCGCGACTTTCTCGTGCCCAGCCGCATTCATCCAGGCAAGTTCTTCGCCCTGCCGCAGGCGCCGCAACAGTACAAGCAGCTTCTGATGGTGGCCGGTTTTGACCGTTATTTCCAGGTGGCGCCGTGCTTCCGTGACGAAGATCCGCGTGCCGATCGCCTGCCGGGCGAGTTCTACCAGCTCGACCTAGAAATGAGCTTTGTGACCCAGGAAGATATCTGGAACACGGTCGAGCCAGTGATGACCGAGGTGTTCGAGAAGTTTGCCGACGGCAAGCCGGTGACCAAGGGTTGGCCGCGCATTCCCTATGCCGAGGCCATCCGAAAATATGGCTCGGACAAGCCGGACCTGCGCAATCCGATTGAGATCCAAGCGGTTACCGAGCATTTCGCCGGGTCCGGGTTCAAGGTCTTCGCCAACCAGATCGAAGCAGATCCAAAGGTCGAGGTCTGGGCGATTCCGGCCAAGAACAAGGCTGGCGCCGAACCGATCGGCCGGGCCTTCTGCGACCGCATGAACGCCTGGGCGCAGGGCGAGGGCCAGCCGGGCCTTGGCTATATCTTCTTCAAGGAAGGGCAGGGCTCGGGCCCGATCGCCAAGAATATCGGCGAGGAGCGCACTGCGACGCTCAAGGCGCAACTCGAACTTGACGACGGCGACGCCGTGTTCTTCGTCGCGGGTCGCCCGGAGAAGTTCTACAAATTTGCCGGTGAGGCGCGCACTAAAGTGGCAACGGATCTGGACGTTGTTGATAAGGACCGCTTTGCGCTGTGCTGGATCGTCGATTTCCCGTTCTACGAGTGGGACGAGGAAGAAAAGCGCGTAGACTTCGCGCATAATCCGTTCTCGATGCCGCAGGGCGGGCTCGATGCTCTCAATGGCGAAGACCCGCTGTCGCTTACGGCCTATCAGTATGACGCGGTCTGCAACGGCTTCGAGATTGCCTCCGGGTCGATCCGTAACCAGGAGCCGGAGACAATGGTCAAAGCGTTCGAGTTGACCGGAAAGTCCCGTGACGAGGTCGAAGAACAGTTCGGCGGCCTATACCGCGCCTTCCAGTATGGGGCGCCGCCGCATGGCGGGGCGGCCTTCGGTATCGACCGCATTGTCATGCTGCTGTGCGGCGTACAGAACCTGCGCGAGATCACGGCATTCCCGATGAACCAGCAGGCCGAAGACCTACTGATGGGCGCACCGAGTGCCGCTGAGCCCAGGCAACTACGCGAGCTGAGCATCCGTCTCAACGTGCAGAGCTGATTGCCTGCAGTTTCTGCGGACGGATTGAAAGGGGTGGCCGATGGCCGCCCCTTTGTTGTCTGCAACAGGGTTAGCGCGAATTAACCAGCATTAATGATCCGTTAAATCCTAGCTTGCTAGCTAAGTAGGCAAGATTTTCCGGGTTCGGATTCGCAGTGTGAAGTCGAAGTTTTCCCATGTCCTGATGCTTTTGGGCGCCATCCTGGCGTTCGTGCCCATTATTGCCGTGGACTATCTGCTGGATGCCTATGTCCAGTATCGGGAAAAGGCGGGGGCTCAACAGTTTGTTGAGGCGGTCAGTTCACACATAAATTCAAGCGCCATGGATGGCGTGGCGGCACTCCGCCAGGTCATCGCGGCCAGTCCTTCGCTATGTACGCCGACCTTCGTGACCAATGCGCAGGAGGCCATTGAAGGTGGCCTAAATCTCAAGCAGTTCCTCGTCGAGAACCTCGATGGTGTCCAGTACTGCGACGCCTATGGCCGCGTGGTGAGCTATTCCCCATTGTCCCAGCCCTTGCCGGTGCCCGGGCTCACCGAGACCATGACGATGGTCAAGCTGGGTGACATGGACATGCCGGCCCTCAAGATCACTCAGACTTTTGGCGAAACCCGGCGCGTCTCGACTTTCGTGCCGCTGCTTGGACAATCGGAAAGCGCATTGAACAAGACGCTGCCGGACGCGGCGATGATGCGTGTGACGCTGACGAACGGTCTTTCCGTTGTGACGCTGGGCGACCCGACGGGATTTGATCGGCGGCAGTCCGGCGCAGACTATATCAGCGCCCAGGGCTATGCGGGCCAGTTCCCGATCAAGGTGGAATATGCGCTGCCCTTCGCCATGGCGCGATCGGGCTATGCCGATCTTGATGTGGCATTCACATTCATCGCCTGCCTCGCCAGCGCCGTGTTCCTGATTCTCAATCTGAGCTATGTACGCCGTTCCCGCGTGCCGGCATTCGATCTGGAGCGCGCCATCGAGCGCAGCGAGATCAAGCCCTATTATCAACCAGTCATTAATCTGCGCACCGGCGAATTGGTGGGTTGCGAGGTGTTGTGCCGTTGGGAGAAGCGCAACGGGCAGGTGATACCGCCCGGCGCCTTCATCGACTATGCCGAGGTGACGGGTCTTGCCATCCCGATGACCGTCTCGCTGATGCAGCAGGTGCGGAACGATCTGGGCGATCTCTCCCGGACGCTGCCGAACATGAAGATCTCGATCAACCTGTTCGAGGGCCATTTCCGCGATGTCGGCATTGTCGAGGATGTACAGGCGATCTTTGGACAGTCACCGATCAATTTCCGGCAATTGGTGTTCGAAATCACCGAGCGGCGCCCATTGACCAACTCCATGACCACGACCAGCGTGATTTCGGGATTGCATGCCCTCGGCGCGCGGCTGGCAATGGATGATGCGGGCACCGGGCACTCCAATCTGGCCTATCTGGCGACATTGGGCGTTGACGTCATCAAGATCGACCGCATCTTTGTGGACATGATCAAACCGGGGACCACCCAGGTGCCGGTTCTGGATGGTCTAATCGCCATGGCCAAGGATCTTGATTGCGAGATTGTGGCCGAGGGCGTGGAGACCGAGGAACAGGCGCTCTATCTGCGTTCACGCGGGGTTCTGCATGCGCAGGGCTATATTTTTGCGCCGGCATTGAAGGTTGGCGCGTTCAAGGAATTGGCTCTGGCACTCAATTCGGCCTCCAATCCGCAGCCGAGGCTAGAAGTGGTGGCGTCTGCGGCGGCCTGATCGTCGGGCTGCGTTTCTCCCGGATCAATACATCGCCAAACTGTCCCATTTCTGTCAGCGTAACGTTGCAGTTTCTGTGTTCGCCGTATTTTTGCCGCCGACTCGACGCCTTGGGCTTTTCCGGCCTTTTCAATCCTCGTGATTGATGGCACCAACGCGGCCAATGGGCTTGCCGGGAGGGTTTCGTGACCACAGACATCAATGAGCAACGTAAGGCACTTCGTGACGCGGCGCTGCATTTCCATGAATTCCCCAAGCCCGGCAAACTGGAAATTCAGCCGCTCAAGCCGCTCGGTAACCAGCGCGACCTGGCACTGGCATATTCGCCCGGCGTTGCCGCCCCTTGCGAGGAGATCGCCCAGACGCCCGAGGCCGTTGCGCGCTACACTTCGCGGCAGAATCTGGTGGCTGTCATCTCCAATGGCACAGCAGTGCTGGGGTTGGGTAATATCGGCGCACTGGCCTCCAAGCCGGTGATGGAAGGCAAGGCGGTTCTGTTCAAGAAGTTCGCAGGGATCGATGTGTTCGATCTCGAAATCGACGAACTGGATCCGAAAAGGTTCACCGATGCCGTCGCGCCGCTCTGGCCTACCTTTGGCGGTATCAATCTTGAAGATATCCGCGCACCGGATTGCTTCGAGATCGAAGAGGCGCTGCGCGAGCGGATGCCGATTCCGGTTTTCCATGATGACCAGCATGGTACCGCAATCATTGTCGGCGCCGCGGTCCTGAATGGTCTGGAACTCGCTGGAAAGAAGATCGAAGACGTCAAGATCTGCACGTCTGGGGCAGGGGCGGCAGCCATCGCCTGCCTGAACGTATTGGTGGCACTCGGCGCCAAGCACGAGAACATCTGGGTCGCCGACAAGGACGGCCTGGTTACCCACAAGCGCAACGACATCAATGACAAATGGCGCGGGCAGTTTCGGCGCACCAGTGATGCGACGACGCTGGCCGAGGTGATCGAAGGGGCCGATGTGTTCCTGGGACTGTCGGCAGCAGGGGCCCTCAAGCCGGAAATGCTTGCCCAGATGGGCCCCAAGCCGCTGATCCTGGCCCTGGCCAATCCCAATCCGGAAATCATGCCCGAACTGGCCAAGCAAACCCGGCCCGACGCCATGGTCTGTACGGGGCGCTCTGACTACCCTAACCAGGTCAACAATGTCCTGTGCTTCCCTTTCATTTTCCGCGGCGCGCTTGATGTGCATGCCACGACAATCAACGAAGAGATGAAGCTGGCGGCTGTTCGCGCGATTGCCAAGCTGGCCCGCGAGCCGGGACTGGAAGTTTCCCCTTCGGGTGCGCCGGCGGTTTATGGTCCCGAACACATCATCCCCAACCCCTTCGACCAGCGGCTGATCCTGCGCATAGCTCCGGCGGTGGCGCGGGCCGCGATGGAGTCGGGTGTCGCCAAGAAGCCGATCGAGGATTGGGACGCCTATTACGACGGGCTCAATCGGTTCGTGTTCCGCTCTGGCCTGGTGATGAAACCGATCTTCGACCGAGCGCAGGGGCAGGGCAAGCGCATTGCTTTTGCCGATGGCGAAGACGAACGCGTGTTGCGCGCGGCTCAGGTGCTGCTTGAGGAAGGTATCGCCCGCCCGATCCTAATTGGGCGTCCGGCGGTGCTGGAGGCGCGTATCGAGCGGTTTGGTCTCAGCATCCGGCCGGGGAGGGATTTCGAGGTCATCAACCCTGAAGACGATCCACGCTACCGCGACTATGTGAGCCTGTTCCATTCGCTGGTGGGACGCACCGGCGTGACGCCGGATACGGCCCGCACCATTGTGCGCACCAATACCACCGTCATCGGGGCCCTGGCGCTCAAGCGTGGTGAGGCAGACGCCATGCTATGCGGCTTGCAGGGTCGATTCATCAAGCATGTGCGGGACATCAAGTCGGTCCTGGGGATGCAGGCAGGGGTAACCGAGGCTTCGGCGCTCTCCATGCTAATCATGCCGCGCGGGGCGTTCTTCCTGACCGACACCTATGTCAACCAGAACCCCAGCGCCGACGAGATTGTCTCTATCACGTTGCAGGCCCGCGACCATCTCAAGCGCTTCAATATTGAGGCGAAGGCGGCATTGCTGAGCTATTCCAACTTCGGGTCGCGCGACGGCGACAGCGCCTACAAGATGCGCGAGGCCTATGCCAAGCTCAAGGCCATCGCTCCGGACCTGATCGTCGAGGGCGAGATGCAGGGCGATCTGGCGCTGAATGAAGGGCTGCGCGAGCGCTATATCCCCGACACTATTCTCAGGGGCGAAGCCAATCTGCTGGTGTTCCCGGACCTTGATGCGGCCAATCTCTCAATGACGCTGCTCAAGGAAATGAACAATGGCCTGGCGGTTGGCCCGATCCTGATGGGCATGCAGTCGCCGGCCCATATTCTGGCACCATCAGTTACAAGCCGTGGCATCGTCAACATGGCAGCTATCGCTGCTAATGAAGCCCTTGGAGAAACAGTATGATCCGGCACACCGTCAGCTTCGCCCTCAAGCACCCGGCAGGATCCGATGCGGAGCGTGCTTTCCTGGAGGCGGCCATGGTGTTAGCTGCAATTCCGGGCGTGGGGCGGTTCGAGCGTCTCCGGCAGGTCAGCGCCAAGAGCGACTTCACTTTCGGCTTCTCGATGGAGTTTGCGGATCAGGCCGCCTATGACGCCTATAACGCGCATCCCGATCACGTGGCATTCGTGCGCGACCGCTGGGTACCGGAGGTCGAACGCTTCCAGGAGCTCGATTACATTGCACTCTGAGCTGGGACAATGTTAAGTGCGGTCATCCGCAGTCGGCAGCCGAGGACAATCCAGGAACCAGATAGCTGTGTTCAGTGGTAGCGCCCACCCCGAACTTGCGAATGAGATTTGCGCCGAACTTGGCGTGCCGCTCAATCCCACACAGATCAAGCGCTTCTCCAATGATTGCCTAGAAGTGCAATTGCAGGCTAATTGCCGCGAGCAGGATGTGTTTCTGGTCCAGATGCTGAGCGCGCCGGTCCAGGACCATTTGACTGAGCTTCTGCTGATGCTGGATGCCGCGCGCGGCGCATCGGCGGCCAGAATTACGGCCGTTATTCCGCATTATGCCTATGCCCGCTCAGACAAGAAGGATGCCCCGCGCATCTCGATTGGTGGCCGCCTGGTTGCCGATCTGCTCAAGACCGCTGGCGCTGACCGGGTCCTGACGATGACACTGCATTCGCCGCAGGTGAATGGCTTTTCAGCGTGCCGGTTGATCACTTGCACGCGTTGCACGAGATGGCACGCCACTTTCGACGCTATGACCTGTCGAATACCGTGGTCGTGTCGCCCGATCTGGGCAATGCCAAGACCGCTGCGGCCTTCGCCCGGTCGCTGGGTCGGCCGGTGGCCGCCGGGGCGAAGGAACGCATTTCGGACACGCAAGTGCGGATTTCAGCGATAATCGGCGATGTGCAGGGCCGCGACGTCATTGTTCTCGACGATGAAGTTGCCAGTGGCGGCTCCATTCTGGAACTTCTCAAGCATTTGCGCAGCAATGGTGCCCGCACTGTTCGCATCGCTTGTACGCACGGCATCTTTGCTGACGGCGCGGTGGCGCGGCTTGCTGCCGAGTCCGTTGTCGCGGAAATCGTGTGCACCAACACACTGCCCAATGCCCTTCTGCAGCCACACGAGAAACTGACGGTTTTGTCGGTTGCGCCGGCATTGGCCGAGGCAATGCGCCGGATCAACAACGGGCAATCGGTCAGTGCGCTGTTCGGCGAGGGTGGGCATGCGCAGCGTGTCGCTGCCGAATAGGAAACCGGGAATTAATCTCTTTTCTGGCATGGTTGGGCAAGTTCAATTGGTCGATCCATGCCCACCCGTCTCAAACGTCCCGCATTCTGGCGCCCATTGGCTCTGACCGTGACCCTGCTGGGGTTTCAGGGCTATCTGGGCTATTCTGCGATATCGGGTCAGTTCGGTATCGAGAATCGGGACGACATTCTGGCCGATATCGAGGTTCTGCAGGATCGCAGCGCTGCGCTACAGGCCGAGATCGACGCTTATCGGCACCGGGTTTCGCTGATGAATCCGCGCCATCTGGATCCCGATCTTGTCACCGAGCGGGCACGGGCCCTGTTAAACATGGCCCACGCAGATGACATCTTGGTGATGGTCAATCCGGAGACTGGTAAACCAATTTCCGGTCAATTTGTAGAATTAATCGATGACGAGTTAATCTCGATTATTCAAGCAGATTCAACGCTTTGAGCTAATTTTAGAGACGCGTTGAGGGCAATGTTATTGCTTGGGCGCTTGCAGTATGATGCGCGAGATGGCCTGATTGGCCAAAGCGGCAAATTCCCCGACCCAAGCGGAGTGTAGAATGGCGCGCAAGGCGACGGCCACCAAGGCCAAGACGCAGCCCAATGTCCCCCAGTTCACCCAGGAGCAGGAGCTCGAAGCGTTCCGCGAGATGCTGCTGATCCGGCGGTTCGAGGAAAAGGCCGGCCAGATGTACGGCATGGGCCTGATCGGCGGTTTCTGTCACCTCTATATTGGTCAGGAAGCGGTGGTCACCGGCATTACCATGGCCTCGGAAAAGGGCAAGGATGCTCAGATCACCGGCTATCGTGACCACGGTCACATGCTGGTCATGGGGCTGGACCCCAAGGGTGTGATGGCTGAGTTGACCGGGCGCCAGGGCGGGTTGTCGAAAGGCAAGGGCGGCTCGATGCACATGTTCTCCAATGAACACCGCTTCTATGGCGGCAATGGCATTGTGGGTGCGCAGGCTTCTCTGGGCACAGGCTTGGCCTTTGCCAGCAAGTACACGGGCGATGGTTCGGTCTCGATCACCTATTTCGGTGACGGTGCGGCCAATCAAGGCCAGGTCTATGAGAGCTTCAATATGGCCAAGCTCTGGAACCTGCCGGTGGTCTACATCATCGAGAACAATAAATACGCCATGGGCACCTCAACCGAGCGGTCCTCGGCGACGACTGACTTTTCCATGCGTGGTGCCTCGTTCAACATTCCGGGCGAGCAGGTCGATGGCATGGATGTGCGCATGGTTTACGATGCCGCCCAGCGGGCCATCGAGCATGCCCGGTCCGGCAAGGGTCCGTACATCCTTGAAATGCTGACCTATCGTTATCGCGGTCATTCCATGTCCGACCCGGCCAAGTACCGGTCCAAGGATGAGGTGACCAAGTACCGCCAGGAACGCGATCCTATCGAACAGGTGCGCACGCGCCTTATCGAAGGTGGTTCGATCACCGAGGAAGAACTCAAGAAGATCGAAACCGATATTCGCGCTGTGGTCACCGAAGCTGCCGACTTTGCGACCAATGATCCAGAGCCGGACGCGTCCGAACTTTGGACCGACATCACCATCAAGGCCTGAGGCACGATGACCATACTGCTTGGTGTCATTCTGCTCTTTGCGGTGCTGTCGGCGGCGATGGCCGCCGTGCAGGCATTGGCAATCAGCAAGCTGGCGCCGGCCGATGCGTGGCGTGGCTGGCTTTTTGGCTGGTGGCGCTTCGCCGAGGTTGAGCGTCGCGCGGGTCTGGCTGGTGAGGCGCAGGCCGGAATTTACAAGCGCGCCGTGATCGCGACGATTGGCTTTGTGCTGCTCGGGCTCATCCTTAGCGGTTGGGTCGTCAACCAGCGCCCGGCGGGCGCGGCGGACACCGCATCAAAGAAATTGAACGGTTGGCGGATCGATACCGCGACCGTAAACCCCCATTCCTCTATCCGCCCGTTGGCCTCCATGCCCGGCGCGATCCTCGTGGAGAGCTGATATGCCCCAAATTCTCATGCCCGCCCTGTCGCCGACCATGGAAGAAGGCAAGCTTGCCAAATGGGTCGTGAAGGTCGGCGATCAGGTCAAGTCCGGCGATGTGCTGGCCGAAATCGAGACTGACAAGGCGACTATGGAAGTCGAGTCGGTCGATGAAGGCACGGTAACCGAGATACTCGTCGAAGAAGGCACCGAGGGCGTCAAGGTCAACGCCCCGATTGCCGTGGTGTTGGCCGAGGGCGAAAGCGCCAGCGAAGCGGCTGCACCCGTAGCGGAAACAGCGCCTGAACCGGCGGAAGCGCCTGTAGCTGCTGCTGAGAAAGCAGCGGACACAGCGCCTGCCGCTGCCGTGCCGGCTGCCCCCAAGTTCGAGCCGCAGGCCGATCCCGATCTGCCCGAGGGCGTTGAAATGGTCGAGATGACCGTTCGTCAGGCGCTCAATGAGGCCATGGCCGAAGAGCTGCGCCGCGACAAGGACGTCTTCATCATGGGTGAAGAAGTCGCCGAATATCAGGGTGCCTACAAAATCACCCAGGGGCTGTTGCAGGAATTCGGCAAGGAGCGGGTGATCGACACCCCGATCACCGAGCACGGTTTTGCCGGTCTGGCTGTTGGCGCCGCCTTCGCGGGGTTGAAGCCGGTCGTTGAATTCATGACCTGGAACTTCGCCATGCAGGCGATCGATCAGATCATCAACTCGGCCGCCAAGCAGCTCTATATGTCCGGGGGGCAGGTAAAGGCACCAATGGTGTTCCGTGGGCCCAATGGCGCAGCCGCTCGGGTAGGTGCGCAGCACAGCCAGGACTATTCGGCGTGGTACAGTCATGTTCCGGGTCTTACCGTCATCGCCCCCTATAGCGCTGCCGATGCCAAGGGGCTGCTCAAGGCAGCGATCCGTTCGCCCAATCCGGTGGTCTTCCTTGAGAATGAAGTCCTCTACGGCTCGACCGGCCTTGTTCCGCAGGTCGATGATTTCGTGCTGCCGATCGGCAAGGCGCGCATTGCCCGCAAGGGCGCCGACGTTACCGTTGTCTCGTTCTCGATGGGCATGCGCTACGCAACCCAGGCCACCGAAAAGCTGGTGGCCGCCGGCGTTGACGTCGAACTGATCGACCTGCGCACCTTGCGTCCACTGGACAGCGACACCGTCATCGAGTCGGTCAAGAAGACCGGGCGTCTGGTGACCGTGGAAGAAGGCTGGCCGCAGGGCGGCATTGGCGCAGAGCTCGCCGCGCGCGTGATGGAAGAAGCGTTCGACTATCTCGATGCGCCTGTGACCCGTGTCACCGGCAAGGACGTGCCGATGCCCTATGCCGCAAACCTCGAAAAGCTGGCGCTGCCCAATGTTGATGAAGTGATCGCGGCGGTGAATGCCGTGACCTATCGTTCGTAAGGAGAACCGGGATGCCAATAGATATCACCATGCCGGCGCTCTCTCCGACGATGGAAGAGGGCAAGCTTGCCAAGTGGCACGTCAAGGAGGGCGACAGCGTTTCCTCTGGTGACGTGATCGCCGAGATCGAGACCGACAAGGCCACGATGGAAGTCGAGGCCGTTGACGAAGGCAAGATCGGCAAAATTCTTGTCGATGAAGGCACCGACAATGTGAAGGTCAATGCCGTCATCGCCGTGCTGCTGCAGGAAGGCGAAGACGCCAGTACCATAGGGGACGCTGCACCGGCACCCAAGGCCGAAGCGCCGAAGACCGAAGCGCCGAAGGCTGAGGCACCAAAGGCGGAAGCACCCAAGGCCGAAGCTGCGGCCGCGCCGGCACCAGCTGCCAAAGCCGAGGAGCCCAAGGCGTCGCCGGCACCCGCTAAGACAGAGGGCGAGCGCGTGTTTGCGTCGCCATTGGCAAAACGTCTTGCCAAGGAAGCGGGCATTGAAATTGCCGCTATTTCCGGCACAGGCCCCAAGGGCCGTGTGATCAAAGCGGACGTGGAAGCGGCCAAATCCGGCAAGACTCCGCTCAAGGCGGCGGCTTCTGCTGCGGCGCAGTCTGGCGGGGCTGCAATGGCTGGCGGGCTCAGCAAGGCCCAGGTGCTGGCGATGTATGAAGAAGGTACCTATGAGCTGGTACCAGCCGATGGCATGCGCAAGACCATCGCGGCACGCCTGACCGAATCCAAGCAGACCGTACCGCATTTCTATCTGACGATTGATTGTCGTATCGATGCCCTGATGGCCGCGCGCGAGCAGATCAACGCTAGTGCGCCCAAAAACAAGGACGGCAAGCCGGAATACAAGCTTTCCGTCAATGACTTCGTGATGAAGGCCTGGGCCATAGCGCTGCAGCGCGTGCCGTCGGCTAATGCCACCTGGGCTGGGGATTCGATCCTCTACCACAAGCGCAGTGATGTCGCTGTGGCGGTGGCCATCCCGGGCGGCTTGTTCACCCCGGTGGTCAAGAGCTGCGACACCAAGAGCTTGCGGGAAATCTCCGAGGCGGTGAAGGACCTTGCAAGCCGGGCGCGCAACAAGAAGCTGATGCCGCATGAATATCAGGGGGGCGCCTCGTCAGTGTCCAATCTGGGCATGTTCGGCATCAAGGATTTTGCCGCCGTCATAAACCCGCCGCATGGCACGATCCTGGCGGTGGGCGTGGGTGAAGAACGCGTCTATCCCGACAAGGGCGAGATCAAGATCGGCCAGTTCATGACCTGCACGCTTTCCTGCGACCACCGTTCGGTTGATGGAGCGTTGGGCGCCGAGGTGCTTGGCGTGTTCAAGGGCCTGATCGAAAATCCGGTGATGATGCTGGCTTAGGGAACCAAGGCGATGAAAACCATCCTCGCCTACGGCGACAGCCTGACATATGGCGCCGATCCCGGTGGCGGTCCTCGTCATGCCTATGAGGACCGCTGGCCCACCACGCTAGAACAGGGGCTGGGCGGCAAGGCGCGGGTGATTGCCGAAGGACTTGGTGGCCGCGCTACGGCCTATGACGACTGGACGGCGGCGGCAGATCGGAATGGCGCGCGCATACTGCCGACACTGCTCGCCAGTCATGCCCCGCTTGATCTGGTCATCATCTTTCTTGGCACCAACGACTTAAAGCCGTTCGTTGCGGGTACGGCGGCCTATGCCGCCCGTGGCGCGCGGCGGTTGATCGAGGTGACGCGCGGCCATTTCGCCAGTGTTGGCGAGCCGGTGCCGCAGATCATTATGGTGTCGCCGCCGCATGTGGTGGAGACGACCAATGAGAACATGCTGAGCAATTTCGGCGGTCTGGATCACCTGATCCGTGAATCGCAGGATTTCGCGCGGCACTACCGTCGTCATGCCGAGGAAACCGGCGTGCATTTCTTCGACGCTGCCGCGGTCGCCAAGGCGGATCCGCGTGACGGCGTGCACCTCGATCCGGCAAATACACGTGCTATCGGCGAGGGCCTTGTGCCGCTCGTCAAATCCGTTCTGGGTCTCTGACCCAACTATCCTGGAGGCCCTTATGGCTGACCAATACGATCTTCTCGTCATCGGCGCCGGTCCCGGCGGTTATGTTGCTGCCATTCGCGGCGCGCAGCTGGGCATGAAGGTAGCCATCGTCGAGCGCGAGCATATGGCTGGCATCTGCTCCAACTGGGGCTGCATCCCGACCAAGGCTCTGCTGCGCTCAGCCGAAATCTACGGCCATATGGGTCATGCCAAGGATTATGGCCTTACCGCCGAGAAGTTTGGCTTCGATCTCGACGGCATCGTCAAGCGGTCTCGCGCCATTGCGGCGCAGATGAACAATGGCGTGCAGTTCCTGATGAAGAAGCACAAGATCGACATCATCTGGGGCGAAGCAACCATTACCAAGCCCGGTGAAATCAAGGTCGCGGCATCCAAGAAGCCGGTCGTTGAGCCGCAAGGTCCGGTGCCTAAGAACGCCTTGGGTGAGGGGACCTACAAGGCAAAGAACATCATCATCGCTACTGGTGCCCGGCCGCGCGTATTGCCAGGCATCGAGCCCGACGGCGACAAGATTTGGACCTATTTCGAGGCGCTCAAGCCCGCCGAAATGCCCAAGTCACTTGTGGTTATGGGGTCGGGGGCCATCGGCATCGAGTTTGCATCCTTCTATCGCTCGCTGGGCGCCGAAGTGACCGTGATCGAGCTCCTGCCGCAGATCCTGCCGGTGGAAGATGCGGAGATTTCCGGCCTTGCCCGTAAGCGGCTGGAAAAGCGCGGTATCAAGTTTCTCACTGAAGCCAAGGTCGCCAAGGTTGAAAAGACCAAGGACGGCATTGTTGCTCATGTCGAGACCAAGGACGGCAAGAGCCAGCAGGTCGCTGGCGATAAACTGATTTCGGCGGTTGGCGTACAGTGCAATATCGAGGGAATTGGTCTCGAAACGGTTGGCGTCAAGACCGAGCGCGGAGCCATTGTCATTGATGGCTATGGCAAGACCAATGTGGACGGCATCTGGGCTATCGGTGACGTCGCCGGACCGCCGATGCTGGCGCACAAGGCCGAGCATGAAGCTGTTATCACCGTCGAGAAGATCGCCGGTATGAAGGTGCATGGTCTGGACAAGACCAAAGTGCCGGGCTGCACCTATTGCGAGCCGCAGGTAGCGAGCGTCGGTCTCACTGAGGCCAAGGCGAAAGAAGCCGGGCGTGAGGTCAAGGTTGGTCGCTTTCCCTTTGTGGGCAACGGCAAGGCGATTGCCCTGGGGGAACCCGACGGGCTGGTGAAGACGATTTTCGACGCCAAGACCGGAGAACTTCTGGGCGCCCACATGGTTGGGGCCGAGGTCACCGAGTTGATCCAGGGGTTTGTGGTCGCGATGAACCTCGAAACCACTGAGGAAGAGCTGATCCACACCATTTTCCCGCATCCGACTCTGAGCGAGACGATGAAGGAAAGTGTGCTCGATGCCTATGATCGCGCGCTGAATATCTGATCGCTGCGCGCGGCCCAGCGGCCGATGCGAAGAGGAAAACCAGAGGAGTTATCCACATGGTCAAGGCCATCCAGATCGGGCTGGGACATTGGGGTTTCAGTTGGTCGAAAGACGTTATCCCCAATGTTCCCACTGTAGAGATGGTGGGCTATGTGGATACCAATCCCGAGGCCACTGAGCGGGTGCAGGACGAATTGGGCATCGACCCCAAGCTGTGCTTCCACAGCCTGGAAGACGCCGCGCATCACACCGATGCGACGCTAGCCCTCTGCACGCTGCGGACCGAAGCGCACTACCCGGTTGTCAAGCGGTGCCTGGAACTGGGCTATAACGTGCTGGTGGAGAAGCCTTTCACCACCACGATTGCTCAGGGCAAGGAACTGGTTGCCCTGGCCAAGGCGCAGGACAAGGTGCTGATGGTGAGCCAGAATTATCGCCACCAGCCAGCTCCAATCGCGGCAGCAGACCTCATCGCTGAGGGCAAGTTCGGTGCGCTCAATATGGTGTCGATCGATTTCCGGCGTCATGGCCCCAGCCAGGGCTATCGCTATTGGGATATGCCCGATCCGCTTCTGGCGGACATGTCGATCCACCATTTTGACCTGATGCGTTTCGTGCTCGGCGACGAACCGGTGCGACTTTCGTGCCGGACCTGGAACCCGCCGGGCAGCCCGTTCCGCTTTGATCCAAGCGGGGTGGCAACTATCGAATTCTCAAAGGGCACAGTGGTTTCCTACCGTGCCAGCTGGATGAATTCGGGGCCGGTAACGCCCTGGGCGGGCGAATGGGTGATGGATGGTGCAGAAGGGCAGATTGCCTGGTCTTCGCGCGACCATTTCCGCGACAAGGCGGGCCCGGACTTACTCTCCCTGTTGCCGCTCGATGGCAAGTCGGAGAAGGTCAAGCTGAGCCCGGTCAAGTTCGCCGATCGGATGGGCACGCTCAATGCGATGGCCAATGTGCTCGATACCGGCGAGATTCCACGCGGGTTCAGCTCGGGTGCAGACAATCTGGGGTCGCTGGCGCTAGTGCAGGGGACCATTCTTTCGGCCTCGCGCGGGGGGGATTGGGTCGACATCAAGGAAGTCATGGGCTAGGGGCCCACGCATGGCTGCCAATCACCCATGGGGCCGGGTTGAACCGGCCCGCCAAGGGAGCGATATAGGGGCAACACTCTAGTGGTCGTGTTTCCGAACGGCGAACCGGTGCCCACTTCGCCTGGAAACACTCTAGCCAGTCAGGACTGACATGGTCACGCTCATCGATAATTCGGCTGTAAAGCCGCGCCACCCGGAAAAGGCCAATCGGCCGGATAGCGTGGTGCTGCGCAAACCTGACTGGATCCGCGTCAAGGCGCCGGGCTCGCAGGTCTATAAGGAAACCCAGCAGATCGTACGCGAGAACAATCTCGTCACGGTTTGCGAGGAAGCCGGCTGCCCCAATATAGGGGAGTGCTGGAGCAAGAAGCACGCGACCATGATGATCATGGGCGAAATCTGCACGCGGGCCTGCGCTTTTTGCAATGTACGCACCGGCCTGCCGACGGCGCTCGACCCGAACGAGCCGGACAATGTGGCGATCGCCGTCGAAAAGCTCGGGCTCGAGCATGTGGTCATCACTTCGGTCGACCGCGACGATCTCGCCGATGGCGGGGCGCAACATTTTGCCGATGTGATCCTGGCGATCCGCGCCCGCAATCCCAGGACCACCATCGAAATCCTGACACCGGACTTCCTGCGGAAGGACGGGGCTCTCGAGATCGTCGTGGCGGCCAAGCCGGATGTGTTCAACCACAATCTGGAAACCGTGCCGTCGAAATATCTCAAGGTGCGGCCCGGCGCACGCTATTTTCACTCGATCCGGCTGCTGCAGCAGGTCAAGGAACTCGATCCCACTATTTTCACCAAATCCGGTATCATGGTCGGGTTGGGCGAGGAGCGGAACGAGGTTCTGCAGCTCATGGATGATCTGCGCTCGGCCGACGTGGATTTCCTGACCATCGGGCAATATTTGCAGCCGACCAAGAAGCACTATCCGTTGCAGCGCTTCGTAACGCCGGAAGAGTTCAAATCCTTTGCCACGGTCGCGACTTCCAAGGGGTTCCTGCTGGTTTCGTCGAGTCCGCTGACGCGCTCGTCGCACCATGCCGGCGAGGATTTTGCGCGCCTTAAGGCGAACCGTCTGGCCAAGCTCGGTCACTGATATGAAGCGTTTCTTTGAACGGCATGTGGCGCATCTGCCCGAGCGGATGTATCAGATCGTTTCTGATCTGAGTGACTATCCGCGCTTCGTGCCCAATTGCCAGGCGATGCAGGTTCGGCCCGATCCTGCCGCCGGGGACAAGGATGTGCGGCTGGCCCGCATGACCATCTCTTTTGGGCCGATCACGCAAGCCTATACCAGCCGGGTTACACTGGATGCGAAGGCCCGGACCATCCGTGCCAAGGCTGTGGACGGTCCCTTTGCCTATCTCGATAGCGTGTGGAGCTTTGAGCCCGAAGGGCAGGGGACGCGGGTGCGGTTCGAGATCGACTTCAAGATCTCAAATCCTCTGATTGCGGCTGTGGCCGAGCCGGCTTTTGCCGCCAAGCAGGAGGAAATCATGCGTGCGTTCTGTGAAGAGGCCGACAGGCGGTTTGGCGCTTAGGCGAACTTCCCTCGATTGGGCTTACTGCTGACATCCGTCTCAACATCGCACGCGCGGCAGGACGGTCCACTCAGCTCTGTTGGGCCGGCAAGCGGAAAATGAACCTGATTTCATTTTGTTCGGATTCAACGTCGATCCTGCCACCGTGTGCCTGGGCAATCTCTGATGCGATGTAGAGGCCGAGACCGAGGCCATGGGCGTTGCTGCGTACCTGGCCGCGATGGAAAGGCTGGAACAGCAGTGGGACCATCTCTTGCGGAATCGGGTCGCCTGCATTGACGACACTGAGCGCGAGATTGCCCGCGTCATCGACAGCGCAATCAACGCGGATTTCCTTGTCCTGCGCTCCGTGGGTCACAGCGTTGCCGAGGAGATTTGAGAACATCTGCGCGATGCGGTCGTGATCGAGCCGTATGGTTCGTGCGATTTCGAAACTGGTCGAGATCGTCTTTCCGGGGTGGGCCGCTTGTATCTCAGCTATCACCAGTTCGAGCGTCGGTTGTAGCGGGCGTGCATCGTCAAGGTTGAGAACTATCCCTCCGCCAAGCCGGCTGCGCGCCAGATCCAACACGTTGTCAATCAATGCGCTCATGCGCGAGACGCTGTTCTTCATCAGGCGCAGAATGACGGGTGTGCTGTCAGTCCATGCCTGATCACGGAGTATCTTGCTGGCGCCGGCATCGATTGCTGCCAACGGGTTGCGCAGATCGTGTCCAAGCACTGCTACGAACTGTTCCTTCAGTTCGGAGTTGCGCTTTTCCTCCATGACCATGGCGACCTGCTCAGCCATTCCAGCCTGGAGAGATGACACCATATTCTCGAGCTGACGGCGGGCCTCCCGCTCAGCCGCCCGCGCTTCGACCAGATCGCGCTCATACTGGCGGCGCTCTGTCGCCTTGAAGACCGTGAGTCTGGTGAAGAGAAGGTTGCCGGAGGGGTCTCGGCGTTCGGCGGCATTGGCCAAAACTGGCACCAAGGCGCCATCGGCCCTGACCATGTCCAGTGCTACCTCGTGGAAAAAGCCCTGCATACGCAGCATGGGCGCGAAATGGGTTTCATAAAAAATGCTGCCCGCGACGTTGAGAAGTTCGCGGAGGCGCTTGCCAACGATTACCTCCGGCGACTTGTCGAGCCAGGTGCAGAGCGTGGCGTTGACCTTGGCAATCCGTCCATCTGGCCACATCGAGAGATAGCCGCATGGCGCGTTCTCAAAAAGATCTTCCAAATCCTCGACATGTTCTCCGTCAGACAAAATCGCGCATCGCCAATGTGACTTCTTCAGGCGCACTCAGATTCGGGCAATGGCCACTGGCCTCAAGATACCTCATCTGACTACCTGGTATGGCGTTGTGGACGTATTCTCCCACGTGTTCGGCTGCAATTATGTCGTTGCTGCATTGCAATATGAGCGTCTGCGCTTCGACTTTGGACAGGTCGGCCCGGTTGTCCGACATGAAGGTGACCCGCGCAAACTGTTTGGCAATCTCGGGATCGGTCCGACAAAAACTATTGGTAAGCTCCTCGCCAAGTTCAGGCCGATCGGGATTGCCCATGATCGCAGGGGCCATGGCAGCGGACCAGCCCATGTGATTGTCATCAAGCGATGCCAACAACTCTTCGATTTGCGCGGCGCTAAACCCGCCAGAGTATTCGCCATCATCAATGTAGCGCGGCGAGGGACCGATCATGACCAATTTGTCGAACATGCCGGGCGCTCGAATTGAGGCGAGTGCGCCAATCATGGCGCTGACTGAATGGCCGACAAATACGGCTTTCTCAATTCCGAGTTCTTCGCCGATCTCCACAATATCAGCCGCGTATCCGTCAAGGCTGGAATATTTCTCCGGATCGTACGCCGACAGGTCGGACCGGCCAGCGCCGACGTGATCAAAAAGCACCGTTCGAAAGTCATTGCGGAAATTGGGCTCGATAAATCGCCACATATTGCGGTCGCAGCCAAACCCATGGGCGAACACCATAGCTTTGCCGCCCGTGCCATTCACGGTTACATTATTGCGATGGATGATCGACATATTCCGCAGGCTACCTCAACAGAACCCAATTGGGGTTTTCGACGTGTTCCCCACACGCTTGCAAACGACACTAGCACTTCCGACCCTCGGTACGCCAGCTAGTCCGTCCTGAGCGCAAGCGAAACCTACAATGCCGTACTCAGGGGCCGGGAGGGTCGCTGGTGAGAACTTGTAGTACGAGATCCAGCGCCGCATCGACTGTGGCTTTTCTGATAGCATCACGGCTGAGGTCGCCAAAGCGGTGTTCGATGACAACGGTGGCGAGCTCGGAGGACACCGCGACATAAACCAGACCAACCGGCTTCTTATCCGTTCCGCCGTCTGGGCCGGCAATGCCGGTGGTGGCGACGGCGAAGTCAACGCGGGCAGTGTTGCGGGCGCCATCGGCCATGGCGCGGGCAACCTGGTTGCTGACGGCGCCATAGTCGCCGATGAGGCGCGGTTGCACCTGGATCATGCGGGACTTGGCCGAATTGGCATAGGTGATGTAGCCGCCATAGATGGCCGCAGAGGCGCCGGGGACGTCGGTGAGTGCGGAGGCGATCAGACCGCCGGTACAGCTCTCGGCGGTGACCAGGGTCTGGTTGCGCTCGGCAAGGAGGTCGATGATCTGCTGGGCCGCAGAGGGTTTTGACTTGGCTGCCATTCAATCCACCCTGGGCAATTCAATACTGGCACTGGCCATGGACACGATACCCTCCTCCCGCCCGATAAAGCCGAGCTTTTCATTGGTCGTCGCCTTGACTGCCACGCGATCCGCCGAAATGCCGAGTGTTTCGGCGATCACGGCGCACATGGCGGGGACGTGAGCGGCAATCCTCGGCGCTTCCGCGACAATTGTCACGTCCAGATTGACGATGCGGCCCTTGCGGCGGGCCACCAGTTCGCCGGCATGCGCAAGGAACAGGGTGGATGCGGCGCCTTTCCATTGCTCGTCGCTGGGTGGGAAGTGTGTGCCGATATCGCCTTCGCCAATAGCGCCGAGTATGGCGTCGGTCAGGGCATGGAGCGCCACATCGGCATCTGAATGGCCTTGGAGTTTGGCCTTGTGGGGTATTTTCACACCGCACAGCCAGACCGCGTCGCCGGGCGCAAAGGGATGGACATCGTAGCCGGTTCCGATGCGGGTTTCGGTGCCGTGGTCGGCCATGATGATACGCTCCGCGCGAGAGAAATCTTCGGGATGGGTGATCTTGATATTGGTGCGTTCGCCTTCGACCATGGTTACACCGAGGCCGGCCCATTCAGCGATTTCTGCATCGTCGGTGAAGTCGCGGCTGACGGTTTCGGCCCGGATGTGGGCGGAAAAGATCTGTCCGAAGCGAAAGCCTTGCGGGGTCTGGGCGGCAAAGAGCTGGCGGCGGTCTTCCGTTGTGGCGACAAGGGTGCCATCGCGTGAACGCTTGATGGTGTCGGTGACAGGCAGGGTGGGCAGGGCCCCATCATTCTGCCCCAGAGCCGCAATGATGCGCTCAACGAGGGCAGGGGTGACGAAGGGACGGGCGGCGTCCTGGATCAACACCAGATCGGGATGCAGCGGCGCCAGGGCCTTCAAGCCGGCAAGAACGGAACCCTGCCGGGTGGAGGCGCCATAGACCGGCGGCAGCAGGCGGTCGTCATCGAGGAATAACTGACCATATCTTGACGCGTGGTCCGGGTGAATGACGGCGACGATTTGCGTGATGGCGTCGGAGGTCAGAAAAGCCTTGATGGTGCGGGATAGCACTGGCTCACCCGCCAGCAGCCGGTATTGCTTGGGGTCGGGATTGCCGGTGGTTCCGGCGCGCTCGCCCTTTCCGGCTGCGACAATGATGACGGCTATGGATTTTGGACGCATGGGGATATAGGCACTGGACAATGGAACCGTCTGTTCCAAAGGGTCTAGCTGCCCCTTTGCCATGCGGCAAGAGCAGGGCTGGTTTACCCCGGTGCGACAGCTGGAAGCGGTTGCGTGGCGTCCGAAATTGATTATTGTGCGGGCACCATTGCCAAATTGAACAATTCTGGGGCAATTCCTTGAACAACACTGCCTGCGCTTTGAGCATTGGTGGGCACGCCATCCGTAATCGTGCCTTCCTGGCGCCGATGGCGGGCATAACAGATCGCCCGTTTCGCGAGATTGCTGAACGATTTGGCGCCGGGCTTGTGGTTTCCGAAATGGTGGCCAGCGCTGCGTTGAGCACGGGCCATGGCGGCATGGCGCGCAAGCTGACGCGGGCCGGTACTCTGCCGCATGTGGTGCAACTGGCTGGTTGCGAAGCGCAATGGATGGCCGAGGGCGCGCGCATTGCCGAGGGCGCGGGCGCGGACATTATCGACATCAATTTCGGCTGCCCTGCGAAAAGGGTGACCAATGGCTATGCCGGCTCGGCGCTGATGCGGGTGCCGAACCAGGCGCTGAGCATTGTCGAGGCGGTTGCATGCGCCACGACACGGCCGGTGACGGTCAAGATGCGGTTAGGCTGGGACGATGAGAGCCTGAACGCTGCCCAGATTGCGCGGTTGGCGGTGAGTGCCGGGGCGCAGATGATCACTGTGCACGGGCGCACGCGGCAGCAGTTCTACAAGGGCCAGGCGCGCTGGGCACTGGTGCGCAGCGTGGTCGAGGCTGTCGATGTGCCGGTGTTGGTCAATGGCGACATTGTCGATATCGCGAGCGCGCGGCAGGCGCTGACCGAATCCGGGGCCGCGGCAGTCATGCTGGGGCGCGGGGCGCAGGGGCAACCCTGGCGCGTTGGCCAGATTGGCGCGGCGCTTGGCGGGCAAGAGGCTGCAGCGGCGCCGGAGGGCGCAAAACTCGTGGCTCTGATCCAGCAGCACTATGAAGACATGCTGGTTGATTATGGCGTCGAGGTCGGGTTGCGCGCCGCGCGCAAGCATTTGGGCTGGTACGCTGATGCGGTCGGACTGGCGCTGGACAAGCCGACGCGGAGACAATTGCTCGACAATGAGGACACCAAAGCTGTGCTGTCGCTGATTGATACCCTGTTTTCAGGGGAACGGAGGGCAGCGGCGTGAGCAGTGCTGTTGTAATGGACCTCGATTCCGTGCCGGCGCGTGCCGTGCTGCAGGCGTTGCCGCAGCCGGTGATGGTGCTCGATGAGGCGCGGCGCATCCAGTTCGTCAATTATGCCGCCGAGGCGTTTTTCGGGGCATCGCTGAGCGTACTGACCCGGCAAAGCCTGGACGATCTGATCGCCTTTGGGTCGCCTATCATCTCATTGGTTGAAACGGTGGTGCAGCGGCGAGCGCCGATGACCGAATACCGGGTTCGGGTTGGATCGTCGCGCTTTGGCGATGAGCGCATCGCCGATGTTTTTGCCAGCCCGATCTCGGATACGGACGGGCGGGTGGCGGTGCTGATTCAGGAGCGCACCATGGCCGACCAGATCGACCGGCAGATGGTGTCGCGCGGGGCGGCGCGCTCGGTGACGGGGCTGGCGTCAATGCTGGCGCATGAAATCAAGAACCCGCTTTCGGGCATTCGCGGCGCGGCGCAATTGCTCGAGCAATCAGTGCCGAGCGACGAGGTGCCACTGGCGCGCCTGATCCGGGAAGAGACCGACCGAATTGTCGGGCTGATCGACCGGGTGGAAGTGTTTGGCGACGAGCGCCCGATGGAGCGCGAGCCGATCAATATTCACGTAGTGCTGGACCGTGTGAAGCTGTTGGCGCGCAACGGGGTGGCGCGCGGAATTACCTTCTACGAAGAGTATGATCCATCGCTACCTCCGGTATTCGGCAATCGCGACCAGCTCATCCAGATTTTCCTTAATCTAATCAAGAATGCTTCGGAAGCTATTGAAAGAACACAGAAACCAGAGATCAAGATTTCGACGGCTTTTCGCCCCGGCATTCGCATCAGCGTGGCTGGTGTGGCCGAGCGCATTTCCCTGCCGCTCGAAATCGTCATTGAGGACAACGGACCGGGTGTGCCGCCGGATATCCTGCCATTCCTGTTCGATCCGTTCGTGACCACCAAGACCAATGGTTCCGGCCTGGGCCTGGCGTTGGTGGCCAAGATTGTGGGGGATCATGGGGGGGTGATCGATTGTGATAGCCGTCCCGGCCGTACCCGCTTCCGTATCCTGCTGCCGGTGGCCAGCGGTGCCTTCCAAAATTCCGCCGAAGTCGAAGAGGGTTCGCCCGCATGAGCCATGTCGTTCTGCTTGCCGATGATGATGCCGCAATCCGCATGGTGCTTAACCAGGCGCTGACTCGGGCCGGTTACGAGGTACGGCCGACGGGCAACATTTCTACCATGTGGAACTGGGTGAGCCGCGGGGAAGGGGATATCCTGATCACCGATGTGGCCATGCCCGATGGCAATGCCTTTGAGGTGATGCCCAAGATCAAGAAGCTTCGGCCGGAGCTGCCCATGATCGTGATGAGCGCGCAAAACACGTTCATGACGGCCATCCGGGCTTCGGAAGTGGGTGCTTACGAATATCTGCCCAAGCCCTTCGATATTACAGAAGTGCTTTCGGTGGTGGCGCGGGCCCTGGCCGATGCCAAGAAGCCCACCAATGCCGAACGCAAGGCCGAGGAGCCGGGCGAGACCATGCCGCTGGTCGGCCGCTCGACGGCGATGCAGGACATTTATCGCGCCCTGGCGCGGCTGATGCAGACCGACCTGACGGTTATGGTCACCGGCGAGAGCGGCACCGGCAAGGAATTGGTGGCGCGGGCACTACACGATTTCGGCAAGCGGCGGAACGGGCCGTTCGTGGCCATCAACATGGCTGCCATTCCGCGCGATTTGATCGAAGCGGAGCTATTTGGACACGAAAAGGGGGCCTTTACCGGCGCCAATACGCGTTCTTCCGGTCGGTTTGAACAGGCCGAGGGCGGCACGCTGTTCCTCGATGAGATCGGCGACATGCCCATGGATGCCCAGACGCGCCTGCTGCGTGTGCTGCAGGAGGGAGAGTACACGATGGTGGGTGGCCGCAGCGCCATCAAGACTAATGTGCGCATCGTCGCAGCCACGCACCGCGATCTGAGCCAGATGATCCGGCAGGGCCTGTTCCGCGAAGATCTCTATTACCGCCTCAATGTTGTGCCGATCCGGCTGCCGCCGCTGCGTGAGCGTATCGACGATATCACCGACCTGGTGCAGCATTTCCTGCATCTGGCGCAGCGCGAGGGCGAGCCGCCGAAATCCATTTCTCCCGAAGCCATCCGGCTGATGCAGAACTACAACTGGCCGGGCAATATCCGCGAACTGGAAAACCTGGTGCGACGTCTGTCGGCGCTTTACGTAGACGAGCAGATTTCCACAGAGATAGTGCAGAACGAGCTCAATATCGTCGATCGGCCCACCGGCAACTCTGCCTCGGGGCCTGTCGATATTTCCATGGCTGTCGAAACCCATGTTGGGCAGTTGCTACGCGAGCACGAACCGCATTTGCCGCCGGCGGGGATGTATCAGCGGGTAATCGACAGGGTTGAGGCACCGCTGATCGCCATGGCGCTCAATGCCTGTGGCGGCAATCAGATTAAGGCAGCAGACCTGCTGGGGCTCAACCGCAACACGCTACGCAAGAAGATCCGTACGCACAGTATCGAGATCGTCAAGCACAGCAGCCGTCGGGGGTAGGGGCCGCGCAAGCTCTGTTTTGCGGTCTTCTCGTTTTCGCGGCGCCAATGGCGTAGCTCGTCCTATCAGGCACACCTCGATGCCTCCGGAGCTCGACCCCTAAAAACGCTCTACAGGAGTATCCGGTCTAGCCATTCGAGCGGCTTTTCGGGAATAGCTCTCAAGGCCCCCATCGCGGAAAACGGTCCCGAGTATTCGTGCCATTCGAGCGTAGCTCTCATGGCCTCAGTCCCTAAAATCGCTCCACCGGAGCGATTTTATCCGCGAAGCGGGCCGGGACTGAGTGTCACATTTTGGCAACATTTGTCTTGAAGGGTCGGGGGAATTGGGTCAGGCTTCGCTTTCCCCATGGTTCTGCTCCTACATGAAGGCTCTCGACGAGCCCCGTAGGTGACAACCATTATCGTCGAAGCGGAGGAAACTACGCAGCCTATGGCCGACTTGGTCTCAGCCAACGAACATCAAGGCGCCCCTGCCGCCGGCGAATCGCCGGCCGGGCGGCGTGGGCTGTTGCGCATTCAGCAGAACCATTCTCTGCGCGTACTCGGCTTTGTCGTGGTGTTTGCCTCGGTGCTGATGTCGTCGGCGTCCTTCTTCATTCTCTCCGGCGTCACCAATATCGAACCCTCGCCAACGGTATGGACTGTCATCTGGGTGGTCACCGGTCTCCTGGTGCTGCTGGTGATTGCTCTGGTGGTGACCGAAGCCGTGCTGCTGTTCCAGGCACGACTACGCGGCGTGCCCGGTGCAGGGCTGCAGGTGCGGATGGTGGCGATGTTCGCCTTTGTGGCGGCTGTCCCTGCGGCCCTTGTCGCCGTGGTGGCGACCATTGCACTCAACCAGGGGCTGGATCAGTGGTTCTCCGAGCGGACGCGGGCGATGGTGGAAAGTTCGCGACTAGTGGCCCGGTCCTACATGCTCGAACATGCCCAGGTGCTGCGGGACGACATTATCTGGGTGGCGACCGAATTGGAGCAGGCGCGCGAGACTTATGAGGAAGAACCGGTTCGGTTCGAACGGATCCTGACGGCCCTTGCGGTGACGCGTTCGCTGCCGTTTACGGCGCTGATCGACAGGTCCGGCGAGACGCTGATGCGCGCGCAGATCAACGTCGCCGGGGCCTATCCCAAATTGCCGGCCGGGGTAACTGATGGCGTGGTCGAGGGAATACCAACCCCGATTGCACCGGGGTCGACCCAGTTTGTGGGATCAGTGGTCAAACTGCGTGGCTATGACGAGACCTTTCTGTTCGTGGCGCGTCCGGTCGATGCAGAAGTACTTGAATACATGCGTTTAACCGATGAGAACATCACGGAATATCGAGAGTACGCCTCCAGCCGGTTAGTGTTCCAGATTACCTTCACCATCATGTATGTGGGGCTGGCTGTGGTGCTGCTGCTGGCCGCGCTCTGGATCGGTATCGCACTGGCCAATCGCTTCGTCGACCCGATCAGAAACCTGATGATCGCGTCGCGCCGGGTGAGTTCGGGCGATCTGGATGTACAAGTACCGGTACAGGAGGGTAGGGGCGATTTGCGGGATTTGTCCAATGGCTTTAACCGCATGACGCAGCAGCTCAAGACGCAACGGCTGGACCTGCTCAAGGCCAATGAAGTCAATGAGAAACGCCGTCAGTTTACCGAGGCGGTGGTGGAGGGCGTGTCCGCCGGCATTATTGGACTGGATCCCTATGGGGCGGTGACGCTGGTCAATGCGCGCGCCTGTGAAATGCTCGGCCGTACAGAAATCGAGCTGATGGGCGAACCAATGGACAAGATCATGCCCGAACTCGCGGCAACGCTGGACAAGGCGAAGTCGGCCCGACGCGGTCAGGTGCGGGACCAGATCCAGCTTGGCAATGAGACGGACCGGCGCATCTATCAGGTACAGCTGACGCGCGAAGGCTCGATCACCGAATCCAAGGGCTATGTGCTGACCTTTGACGATATCACCGACCTCGAATCGGCGCAGCGGACCAGTGCCTGGGCCGATGTCGCGCGCCGTATTGCCCATGAGATTAAGAACCCGCTGACGCCGATTCAGCTTTCGGCAGAGCGTTTGCGCCGACGCTATGGCAGCAAGCTCGAAGACGATCGCGATGTGTTCGACAAATGCATCAACACCATTGTGCGCCAGGTTGGCGATATCGGCCGGATGGTTGATGAATTCTCGGCTTTCGCGCGCATGCCGGAATCGGTTCCCGAGACCGCCGATCTGAGCGATGTAATCCGCCAGGCGGTGTTCCTGGAAAGTGTGCGCCTGCCCGAGGTCAACATCAATACGGTGCTGCCTGACGAGACGATCATGGCTTGGTTCGACACGCGCCTTGTCAGCCAGTCTCTGACCAATCTGATAAAAAATGCCGTAGAGGCCTTCGAGGGCATCCCCCTTTCCGGAGATTGGCAGCCCACCATTACCGTGGAAGCCCATCTGGAGGGCAATCATGCCCGTGTTTCAGTGTCCGACAACGGCAAGGGGTGGCCGGCAGAAAATAGACAAAGGCTGCTCGAGCCCTATATGACAACGCGGGAGAAGGGCACGGGCCTCGGCCTTGCCATCGTCGCCCGCATCATCGAGCAGCATGGCGGAATCGTCGAGTTGATCGATGCAGAGCCTGATCCACGGGGCAGGGTGGGCGCCTGCGTCACCTTCACGCTGCCTTTGCATTCACCAGCAATGAACACCACAGAGACAGGAGCCGCGGCGGCGGACGACAATCCTGTCCAAAAGGAGGAGCCGCAATTACCCGCGGTTGTTCACAAATAAATGGCTTTGGACATTCTGATCATCGACGACGAGGACGATATCCGCGACCTGATCGCGGGGATTCTCGAGGACGAAGGCTATGAGGCGCGACAGGCCCATGATGCCGATAGCGGGCTCAACGAAATTGCGCGGCGCCGTCCGAGCCTGGTGTTTCTCGACATCTGGATGCAGGGCTCGCGGCTCGATGGGCTGCAATTGCTGGATGTGTTCCAAAGTCAGCATCCCGATATGCCGGTGGTGATGATTTCGGGCCACGGCAATGTGGAGACAGCGGTGTCGGCGATCCGACGCGGCGCCTATGACTATATCGAGAAGCCGTTCAAGATCGACCGGCTCTTGCATGTCACACAGCGGGCCATGGAAGCGACACGCCTGCGCAGCGAAGTGGCCGAGTTGAAGGAGCGTTCGGCGAGCAAGAGCCAGGAGATGGTGGGGACCTCGCCTGCCCTACAGCAGGTGCGTGGAGTGATCGAGAAGTCGGCGCCGACCAATTCGCGCATCTTCATTTCGGGACCCAGCGGGGCCGGCAAGGGGCTGGTGGCGCGTCAGATTCATCTGCGCAGTCCGCGTGCCGATTCACCGTTTGTGGAGATCAATGCCTCGCTCTACGCCCCGGAGGAAGTGCCGGTGGTGCTGTTTGGCCGCGAGGCGCGCGACAAGACCGGTCTGCTCAAGGTTGAGGTTGGGGCGCTGGAGCGGGCCCATGGCGGCACGCTCTATCTCTCGGAAGTCACCACCTTGCCGCAGCAGGTGCAGGCCGCCCTGTTGCGCACCCTGGTGGAAAACCGATTCCAGAGAGTGGGCGGCACCCAGGCGGTGCCCATCGATGTGCGCATCATCTCGTCGAGTTCGCAGAATGTGGCGGCGCAGGTGGACAGCGGCGAATTTCGTTCGGATTTGTTCCATCGCCTGTCCATTGTGCCGCTGCCTCTGACGCCGCTCAAGGAGCGTCGCGAGGATGTGCCGCCTCTGGTGTCGGTGTTCATTGAGCAAGTCTGTCGGATGCACAATCTGCAGCGGCTGAACATAGGCGATGACGCCATGGCCGTGCTGCAGGCGCAGGACTGGCCGGGTAATGCGCGGCAATTGCGCAATTCCATCGAACGACTGCTGATCCTGATGAAGGACCAGCAGCCCGATAGCGGCGTGATTACTGCCGCCATGCTGCCGTCCGACATTGGCGAGGTGCTACCCACGGTCGGCGATGCGGATGCTTCGGCGCATCTGATGAGCCTGCCGCTGCGCGACGCAAGAGAAGTATTTGAGCGGCAGTATCTGCTGGCCCAGATCGAGCGCTTTGGTGGCAATATTTCCAAGACGGCGGAGTTCGTCGGCATGGAGCGGAGCGCATTGCACCGCAAGATCAAATCGCTGGGGCTTTGAGATCCGATGACAATAGCCCTCTGCCATGCACGGTGAGCGGGTAGGCAGTTCTGCGCAACTGTGCCATAGTGACTAAGATATGATAATTCGGATCCTGGGACTGGGCGGCAGTCCCATCAGGGTACGGACGCAAGCAATTGCGACAAGAACAGCGACAATAAAGCCGCGGTAAAGAGGCCAAAAATGGCTAGCGAAAAGCAGCAAAATCTGCAGGATTCCTTCCTCAACCATGTGCGCAAGCAGAAAGTGCCCGTCACCATCTTTCTGGTGAACGGGGTCAAGCTGCAGGGCGTAATTACCTGGTTCGACAATTTCTGTCTGCTGCTGCGGCGTGACGCGCAGTCGCAACTGGTCTATAAGCACGCCATCTCAACCATCATGCCCGGCGCGCCGATCCAGTTGTTTGATCCCGAGCAGAGCACTGATCACGACTGACCGCTTAGATGCACGAATTTGACGACGAGCGGGACGCCCAACCGGGCGGCCCCAAGCCCTATATCGATCGGCAAGCCCAGCCGACACGAACCGGGCTTGTGTGTCCCGATGTGCGCGGCAAATCCAGCTATCACGATATCGATGCGCGCCAGGCCGAGTTTGAAGGCCTTGCGGGTGCAATTGCGCTCGACATCGTCTTCTCCGAGGTCGTCCGCGTGCGAGAAATTCGTCCGGCGACCTATATTGGGGCGGGCCATGTGGCCACTCTCGCCGAGAAGGTGAGGGCTGAAGATATCGAGCTTCTGCTGGTCGACGCAGCTTTGACTCCGATCCAGCAGCGCAATCTGGAGCGGGAAACCGGCACCAAGGTGCTCGACCGCACGGCGCTGATCCTGGAAATCTTCGGCGAGCGGGCGGCGACACGCGAAGGCGTGCTGCAGGTGGAACTGGCCCATCTTAATTACCAGAAGGGGCGCCTGGTGCGCTCCTGGACCCACTTGGAACGACAGAGGGGCAGCGGCGGCACCGGCTTCATGGGTGGTCCGGGCGAAACCCAGATCGAAAGTGACCGCCGCCAGATCACCGAGCGGATCGTGCTGCTTGAGGATCGGCTGGAGAAGGTCAAGAAGACGCGCGAACAGCAGCGCCGGCAGCGCACCAAGGCGCTGATTCCCGTCGTGGCACTGGTTGGCTATACCAACGCAGGAAAATCGAGCCTGTTCAATGTGTTGACTGGGGCAGGGGTGTTCGCGGAGAATCTGCTTTTCGCCACGCTGGATACGACGGTTCGCAAGATTGCCCTGCCGCATGGTCGCGAAGTGATGCTGAGCGACACTGTGGGATTCGTGGCGGATCTGCCGCACGATTTGGTGGCCGCTTTCCGTGCAACTCTGGAGGAAGTGGTGGATGCAGACGTCATTTTGCACGTACGCGACATCGCCAATCCCGATCATGCCGCGCAGGCACAGGATGTTCTTACTGTGCTCGAGGAGCTTGGTGTTTCCTCGGAGACCACGCCAATCGTCGAGGTCTGGAACAAGATCGACCTCCTTGAGGAGCCGGGACTAGCTCTGGCTTCTGCGGCGCCGGCAGGTAAGGTGGTGGCGACCATGCCGGTGTCCGCGCATAGCGGTCAGGGGCTCGATGCGCTACGGCTCAAGATCGAGCAGCTTTTGAGCGAACAGAGCCGCACCTATCACGTGCATGTGCCCCATAGCGCGGGGAGCGATATTGGCTGGCTGCACAGCAATGCGGAGGTAATTTCGCGGGACGACGCCAATGAGCAGGGCTCGGACTTCGTCGTGCGTGTCGATCCGCGGCATCGTGCAGCGTTTCTCGAGAGGTTTAACGGCCGGATTGCCGTGTCGGATCTTTAGATTTATCTTTAGAACGAATCTCGTTCCAGTAGCCATCCAGGCGGTCTAGACCGGCCGAGGCTGGCTCGACCGCGTCTTCGCGGCAACGCGCTTCGACGTAGTGGAAACGCCGCGTGAACTTGGAATTGGCGTCACGCAGCGCGGCTTCGGGGTCCACGCCAGCCTTGCGGGCCAGATTGGCGACGGCAAAGAGCAAATCGCCGATTTCCTCGCGCAAAGCACCCTCATCGCCCGAAGTTTCGGCTTCGGCAACTTCGGCCAGTTCTTCCTCAATCTTGGCGCGGACGGCCACCAGGTCGGGCCAATCGAAGCCGACCTTCGCCGCGCGCTTGGTGAGCTTTTCGGCGCGGGCGAGGGCGGGCAGCACCTGCGGCACGTCATCGAGAATAGAGGGCTCGACATCACCCTTGCGCTCGGCCTTAGCCGCCCGCTCGCGCACTTTGATGGCTTCCCATCGATCCTGCGCATCGACAGCGCCATCGGCAACCACATCACCAAAAACATGGGGATGTCGGCGGATCAGCTTTTCGGTAATAGCCTCGACGACGTCGCCGATATCAAAATGACCGGCTTCCTTGGCCATCTGGGCATGATAAATCGGCTGCAGCAGCAGATCGCCCAATTCCTCGCGCAGATCAGCAAAGTCCTCGCGTTCGATGGCGTCGGCGACTTCATAGGCTTCTTCGATGGTGTAGTGACGGATGGAGCGGAAGTCCTGCACCAGATCCCAGGGGCAGCCGCTACTCGGATCGCGCAGCGCGGCCATGATCTCAATGAGGCGGGAAATGTCTCGGGATGGCTGCATGAGGGACGGTCCAGGTGATTGGGATTCGATGCCGCACCATAGCAAAGCGTGAGGGAGGTGGCACGGCGTGCTTTGGTCATCATGAAGGGTCCGACATCTGCGAATAGGTTCTTCGCATAATATATATTATGGAACTTTTGTGTTGGTGTTTAGCGGAAGCGCCTAGGTTTTGTGCGCTTTGGAAGCACCAAATGGTTCCCACCACCCGCACTCCGGCCCTTTGAAGACACCCTCGCAACTAGGATGCCACACCTTAACGGTTGAGGATGCGACCGGTAACGACGTCGAACTGCATCCCATCAAAGGCCGGCGTGACGTTTGAAGGTGTCATGGTCTCCGTGTCGGCGTAGTCCAGATCGATGTGCATATTCGTAAGTACGGCCTGACGCGGTTGAAAACGTTCGATGAGTTCAAGCGTCTCTGGCAAGCTCAAGTGACTTGGATGCGGCGTTGGCCGCAGCGCGTCAACGATCCAGATATCGAGTTCCTGCAGGTCCGTGTGAGCGCTGGCGGGTACGGCCGAAAGATCACAGCAATAAGCCAAGCCTCCGATGCGGTAGCCAAACGCGTTGATGTCGCCATGGGCGAGATCAAAGGCCTTGATATGCAGCGTACCGCCAGGACCGTCTACTGACACGGTATCGCCGGTAGAAATTTCGTGGGCGTTGAGGATTGGCGGATAGGCGCTGCCGGGCGGCGTCGAAAAACAATAGCCAAACGCTTCGCGCAGACGCGCACCGCAATCGGCTGAAAAATAGACATCGACGCGGCGCCGGTTGTGCAGCGCCAGAACGCGAAGATCGTCGATGCCATGTGTGTGGTCGGCATGCTCATGGGTATAGAGAACGGCGTCCAACCGATCGACATGGGCGCCGAGTAATTGTTCGCGCAGGTCGGCCCCTGTGTCGATCAAAGCGCGAGTCGGGTGTTCGCCGCCATTGCGCCACCCTTCAATGAGCAGCGAACAGCGCCGCCGGCGATTGCGCGGCTCATGGGGATCGCAGGCGCCCCAGACATTGCCGATGCGTGGCACGCCACCGGATGACCCGCAGCCCAATATGGTCGCGATGATCCGGTCGGGCGCGGCCATGGCTCTATCTCACGCCAGTCTTCGAAAAAAGGCGACCGAAATTGGCGGTGGATTCCGCTCCAAGCTGTTCGAGCGAAATGCCGCGGATATCGGACAGTTTCTCTGCGGTATGGCGCACATAGCTGGGTTCATTGGACTGACCGCGATGCGGGATCGGGGCCAGATAAGGTGCATCAGTTTCAACCAGATAGCGGTCGGACGGGACTATTCTGGCGACCTCGCGGATTTCCTCGGCATTTTTGAAAGTGATGATTCCCGAGAAAGATACATAACCGCCAAGGGCCAGGGCGCGCTGCGCTAGGTCCATGCCGGCCGTGAAGCAATGCAGGACAAATGGGAAGGCCCCCTGCCCGGCTTCTTCCTCAAGGATAGCTGCCATGTCGTCATCGGCCTGGCGGCTGTGGATAACCAGTGGAAGACCGGTGATGCGCGCCGCGGCAATATGGCGACGCAAACCGGTGGCCTGCGCCTCGCGTGGCGCGTTATCGTAGAAAAAGTCGAGGCCGGCTTCGCCGATGGCAACACAGCGCGGATGGGCACTTAGCCGGACAAGTTCATCCACTTCTATATGCAATTCTTCATGCGCATTATGCGGATGCGTGCCGACCGAGCACCAGACGTTCTCATAACGTTCCGCCAGCTCGGCATAAGTGGAAAAGTTTTCCACTCTTGTGGAAATCGTCACCATTCCGGTCACGCCAGCGGTCGCCGCGCGCGCCATTACGCCGTCCAGATCGCTGGACAAGGCTTCGAAGTCGAGGTGGCAATGGCTGTCGATCAGCATGGTCATTCAGTCGGTTTTTCGAGCCGTGCGAACACGCCCTGGGGTGCCGGCAGCTCAGAATTCGTTAGCAGACTGTTAGCTTTGACGGCAGCATCAAGCGTGCGCTCGCCAACTGGCACATCAAGCTGGTCGAGCAGCCGCGCGGCCGAGGCGGGCACGAAGGCCAACATGGGTATTGCCATGCGGCGCACAGTGTCTGCAGTCACATAGAGGACTGTGGCCATGCGGACCGGATCAGTCTTTTTGAGTGCCCAAGGTTCCTGGGCCGCGAAATAGTTATTGGCCGAACTCAGCGCGCCGATGATGGCGCCGGTCGCCTCGTGGACAAGCTGCTGGTCCATGGCCTTCTGGGCGACGGCAATGGCTTCGGTGACCTCGGCGATGATGGCCTTGTCTGCATCGGTCAGTTCGCCCAGTTCAGGCACCCTGCCCCCGCAGTTCTTGTTGATCATCGACAGCGAGCGCTGCGCCAGATTGCCCAGATTGTTGGCGAGGTCCGCATTGACGCGATTGACCAGCTTTTCGTGGCTATAGTCCCCATCGCTGCCGAAGGAGACTTCGCGAAGGAAGAAATACCGCACGGCGTCCTGGCCGAAGGTTTCGACAAGAGCGAAGGGGTCGATGACATTGCCAAGCGACTTGCTCATCTTCTGACCGTCGACCGTGAGGAAGCCATGCGCGAACACGCGATGCTGGACGTCGAGACCGGCGCTCATCAGGAAGGCTGGCCAGTATACGGTATGGAAGCGGATGATGTCCTTGCCGATGACATGCAGGTCCGCCGGCCAGAATTTCTTGAACAGCTCGTTGTCTTCGTCAGGATAACCAAGGCCTGTGATGTAGTTGGTCAGGGCGTCGACCCAGACATACATGACATGGCCTTCGGCGCCAGGCACGGGAATGCCCCAGTCAAAGGTGGTGCGCGAGATGGACAGGTCCTGCAGCCCGCTTTTGACGAATGAGATGATTTCATTTCGCCGCTCCTTGGGAGCGATGAAATCGGGATTGGCCTCGTAAAGGTCGAGCAGTTTCTGTTGATAGGCGGAGAGGCGGAAGAAATAGGTCGGTTCTTCGACCCATTCGACCTCGGCGCCGGACGGCGCGAAGCGCTTGCCGTCCTTTTCGGTCAGCTCGCTCTCATCGAAATAGGCTTCATCGCGCACCGAGTACCAGCCCTTGTAGGTGGACTGGAAAATGTCGCCATTGCTGCTGTCGGCCATTTTCTTCCAGATGGCCTGAGACGCTTCATGGTGGCGATGTTCGGTGGTGCGGATGAAATCGTCATTGGACAGGTTCAGCGCGGCGGCAAGCTTCTTGAAGGCGCCAGCGTTCCGGTCGGCCAATTCACGGACTGGAATGCCTTCCTTGGCGGCGGTCTGCACCATCTTGATGCCGTGCTCGTCAGTGCCGGTGAGGAAATAGACCTCTCGGCCTTCCAGACGCTTCCAGCGCGCGACGGCGTCGGTCGCGATCATCTCATAGGCGTGACCAATATGGGGCGCGCCATTGGGGTAGGAGATCGCGGTGGTGACGTAGAACGGCTTGGAGGTCATGCTGGCTCGGCAGGATTTGCAAACAGGGCGCAATGCTTCCGGATGGCGTCGAAGATGACCGCCAGCGTCTGTTTCATGTCGAGATTGACGCTGTCGGCTTCGCCCAGAAGTGCGCCTGCCTTCTCCCATAGCTCGGTGGCCGAGGCAAGCCGCGAACGCCCTGCGGGTTGCATGGCGGCTTCCCGCATCTCCTGCGCCAGCCAGTCGTTGAGAATTTCGCGGGCAAAAGACATGTCCGGCCCTTGCGCATCGGCGCCCAGTGCATCAGCAAGCTGGATCTGTGCGGCAACCGGCATGCGTTCGGGCCCCTGCAGCCAAGCAAGCAATGCGCCCACCGGCGAATTTTCGCCAAGAGCCAGAGTTTCAAAAGCGCGACGTGGCCGACCTCCGGCGAGTTGCACGGCCCGGTCCAGTGTCTCGGCATCCAGATCAGGTTGGCTGCTGCTGACAACGGCTCTCACCAGATCGTCCGACAGGCCGCGCATAGCCAGGTTCTGGCAGCGCGAGCGAATAGTGGGCAGCAACTGGCCCGGACGATGTGAGATGAGCAGGAACGTGGTGTCGGTCGGCGGCTCTTCTAGCGTCTTGAGCAGTGCATTGGCTGCAGAAGGATTGCACTCATCGATGCTGTCGAGAATGGCGATCCGATGCCCGGCCCGGCCCCTGGTGTGCTGGAGGGTTTCGCGCAGCTCGCGGATATCTTCAACGCGGATGACGGAATAATAGCCCTTGGCATCCTTGGATCGCCGGCGGAGCAGCGCCAGATTGGGGTGGGAGACGGCCGCTACCTGTTCGCGGACGCGTTTGGGGTCTTCGTCGCCAGTGGCGGTCAGAATGGCAGAGGCAAGTTCAAAGGCCAATGTGGCCTTACCAATACCCTGTGGCCCCTGCAACATGATGGCGCCGGGGAGCCGGTGTTCGGCCAATTGGGTCAGAACGGTCGTTCGCGCCGCATCATGACCGATGGCTATCTGGCGCTGTTCGGGCAGCGGCAGGTCGGGGAGAGCGGCGGGATCAGTCACGCGACCGGCCCGTCCTGAAGTTCAGAGAAGCGAGCACTGACAACGTCCCAAATGGCAGTCTCGAGTGCCTCTTCATCCTGCTCGGCAGAAATCACGACGCACCGGTCGGTATTGTGTCGGGCGATGTCGAGGAAGTTTTCGCGCAGGCGCTGGTGCCAATCCAGTTCCTCCTTCTCGAAGCGATCGCCGGTCAGTTGCAGGCCATCTTCAACGGCACGCTGCGCGACGCGCCGGAAGGCGATGGCCGGATCCATATCGAGGACGATGGTCAAGTCGGGGGTGTGGCCGTCCAGGGCAAGATTTTCCAGTGCGTCGATGAGCTTGTCGTCGACTCCGCCCGTCAGGCCCTGATAGGCGCGAGTGGAATCGCAGAAGCGGTCGGAAATGACCCAGGTGCCCTTTTCCAGATTGGGTGCGATAAGTTGATTGACGTGATCAAGCCGGGCGGCAGCAAACAGCACGGCTTCCGAACCAGCACCCCAGGATTCGGAGCGACCCTGGAGGATGAAGGAACGGATTGCTTCGGCCTTGGGCGTGCCGCCGGGTTCACGGGTGCGCACCGCCTCGATGGCGTGAATGGCAAGATTGTTGAGAAGACGTCGAACCTGGGTCGACTTGCCGACCCCTTCGCCGCCTTCGAAGGTGATGAAGCGGGCTGGGCGTCGATTTGGCGCTTCGAGCATGGGCAGGCTGATTCCTTGGTCCGGCTTTCTTTTAGGACACCTGCTCGCATGGGAAAAGGGATGAGCGGGGTTTGCTCGCCGTTCGACCATGGGTCTCGTGGCCCCTGGGTCTTGAATTGATCCGTCGGACCAGTTTTGCCGCCGCGCGGTAAGGCTCAGAGCCAGCCCAGAGCGAGCTGTTTCAGCGCATCGGTGGCGCGGCGGATCAGATCGCCCTGGCCGACACTTTCGACGGCGTAGAGGGGCGCGGCTTGCACAAGCTGGTCGTTGCAGAAGACCCTGAGTTCGGCAATCCGGTCGCCCTGGCGCACCGGCGGCAAGAGCGGAGCTTCGTAGTTGACCGTGGCCGAAAGGCATTGGCGCGAGCCGCGCGGCAGGTAGAGCGCGATTTCGCCCTGCCCAACCAGGCCTACATTGGGGCTGACGCCACCGTAAACGTCGGCATAGGCGACGATCTGACCCTCAGCGTATGGGGTAAAGCGCTCAAAGGCGCGGGCGCCCCAGGTGAGCAGCTTCCTGGCCTCTTCAGTGCGCTCGCGCATCGAGGTGAGGCCATGGACGACAGCTATGAGGCGGCGGTCGCCCCGATCGGTTGAGGTCACCGATCCGTAACCGGCCGCTTCCGTATGACCGGTCTTGAGACCATCCACGCCTATTCCCATTTCAACGAGCGAGTTGCGATTGGCCTGATTGATGCCATTCCACTCCATCGACGGCTCGGAGAAGTAGTGATAATACTCGGGAAATTCGCGGATCAGATAGCGGCCGAGTTCAGCCAGGTCGCGCGCGCTCGAATACATGTCTGGGTCGGGCAGGCCCACGGGATTGGTGAAATAGGACTGCTCGAGCCCAATTTCCCCAGCCAGCTCGTTCATCATCAGTGCGAAGGTGGATTCGGAACCAGCGATGCCCTCGGCCAGTACGATCGATGCGTCGTTCCCCGACTGGATGATGACTGAGCGCACGAGGTCTTCGACCCGGATTTGAGAATTGAGTTCGGCGAACATGGTGGAGCCACCGGAGGCCGCGCCGCCCGTGCGCCAGGCATGTTCGGAAACGAAAAACTCGTCGTCCAGGCTCACCCGCCCTGCCCTGATTTCATTGAAAACGACCGCCAGCGTCATCAGCTTGGCCATTGAGGCAGGCTCGAGGGCGGCGTCCGCGTTCTTCTGAAAAATGACCGTGCCGGACTCGTAGTCCATCAGTACGGCGAACTTTGCCTTGGTATCGAATTCGGCCTGGGCCAGCGCCGCTCCGGCGAGTGACAGGACGGCAAATATGGCGATCAGCAGTCTCACGACGCATTTCCCTTGCGATTGCGATATCGACGCCGAGATCATCGCGGCGCAATATAGACGCAATTAATAGAGAATTGCGTCAGTCAGGCCAAGGTCTTGGGCAAGATCAAGCGCATCCTGACTTGTTGCTCCCGCCTTGAGGTGGGTTAATGTCAGCCTGGTGGCGGGGCGGCCATTGATCGAGACCGGCTCCTCGGTGACCGCGCCGAGGCGGGCAAAGTCTTGTGCCAGCGCCGCCGCGTTGTCCGGATCGGCAAAGATGCCGAGCGCGAGACGTATCTTGCGTGTGTCAGCATCCACCGAGCCCGCCCAATCGGCCAGGTCGGCATTGCCGTTTGCCATGGCATTGGCGGCAGCATGGGCCGAGCCGACGGCGGCGTCGAGTTCCTGAGGCGAGGCATCCACGTAGGAGAACAGGCCGGAAATAAAGTTGGTGGTCATGCCGACAAGGCTGCGATTGCTCTGCCCGCCGGAGCTGGCGACGCGGATCGGGCCGCTGTTGTCGTCGGCGGGGCCGTTATAGCTGGCCACCAGCATGCGGGTGTCATCGCCTTCCAGCGGAGCCTGGCCAACATATTCGACCTGCACACTGGTCGAGCCCTTGTTGACATAGCCCAGCATGGAGGCAGCCCGATGGCTCAGGTCGATAATACGGCCGGAGACGTACGGCCCGCGATCATTGACGCGGACGATCAGTGAGCGGCCATTGGCAGTGTTCGTGACACGCACATAGGACGGAAGCGGCAACGTCGGATGGGCGGCGGTGATGGCATTGGCGGAAAAAATCTCGCCATTGGCGGTTTTCCGGCCATGGAAGTCCGAACCGTACCAGGAAGCCGACCCGGAGGCAGAATAGCTGGGATCGTGCTTGGGCACATAGGTCTTGCCACGCACCGTGTATGGCTTACCGATCTGATATCGACCTCCACCCTTGGGCGGGTTCGGATTGGAGGTGACGCGTGGCGAAACGGCGACGCCATATTCGCTCGAGGTAAATGCGGCGCGCTTGACGGTAGCGCCGAGATTGCCAGTAGCACAGGCGGCCAGCGAGGGGGCGATCAGGGCGGCCAGGGCAATGGCTCGGACGGCGCTGCGCCAGGTGGTCGTCACGATACGCAATACTCTACATGAACAGAACTTTTCCGACCGAAGGATAGCCACTTTGAGCGGCGCCTGACAGAAACGAACAATTTTACGGTTTAGGGGAAGTTAAGACCAATGAACCGTTACGTTGCCGATGGAGATTGTTGGCGTTTTCTCCATTGAACCTGCGACGCAGAAAGGAATGTCAGCCAGCGCGGGTTGACTGATATAAAGATATCTTTATGTGATGACGCAGCGCTGATAGAGTGCCCGCCTATTGCAAGAAAGTGAGGAAGGCGATGAGCCCCTCCCCCGACCGGAAATCCGACTCGCCCATCATTCCCGACTGGAACGAGGTCCGCACAGCGCTGGCCAGCGCCATGGAGGAGCGTATTCTGGTCCTGGACGGCGCCATGGGCACGATGATCCAGCGCCTCGGACTGACCGAAGAGAACTTTCAGGGCGAGCGGTTCAGGGATTGGAGCCACCCGCTCAAGGGCAATAACGACCTGCTGGTGCTCACCGAGCCGAAAATGATCGAGGACATTCACCTCGAGTACTATCTTGCCGGGGCCGATATCGTCGAAACCAACACATTCTCGGCGACATCGGTCGCGCAGGCGGACTATGCCTGCGAAGAGGCGGTGTACGACATCAACTATCACGGGGTTCTTTGCGCGCGCCGCGCGGCCATCCGGGCCGAGGAGAAGGACGGCCGCCGCCGTTTCGTCGCCGGGGCGCTTGGACCGACCAACAAGACCTCGTCCATGTCCACGGACGTCAACAGTCCCGGTCATCGGGCCATTTCCTTCGATGAGCTGGTCGAGGCCTATGGCGAGGCTATTCGCGGTCTGGTCGATGCCGGCGCGGACCTGCTGCTGTTCGAGACCATTACCGACACGCTCAATACCAAGGCCGGCATTTTTGCCGCGCAGCGCCTGTTCGAAGAGCGCGGTATCGACGTGCCGATCATGATTTCAGGGACGATCACCGATTTGAGTGGCCGCACCTTGTCGGGGCAGACGCCGACAGCGTTCTGGTATTCGATCCGGCATGCCAATCCGATCACCATCGGGCTCAATTGTGCCCTGGGCGCCGATCTGATGCGGGACCACATCTCCGAGCTGTCGTCGGTCGCCGACACTTTTATCTGCGCCTATCCCAATGCGGGGCTGCCCAATGAAATGGGCGCCTATGACGAGACACCGGAGCAGATGGCCGGGCAATTGGAGACATTTGCCAGCGAGGGACTGCTGAACATTGTGGGCGGGTGCTGCGGTTCGACCCCTGACCATATCCGGGCAATTGCCGAGACCGCCGCGCGTTATGCGCCGCGCAAGGTGCCCAATGCCGAGCGGCTGCTGCGCCTGTCCGGGCTGGAGCCGTTCACGCTCACCAAGGACATTCCCTTCGTCAATATCGGCGAACGCACCAATGTCACCGGCTCGGCCCGGTTCCGCAAGCTGATCACGGCGGGGGACTACACCGCTGCGCTGGAGGTCGCCCGGGACCAGGTGTCCAATGGCGCCCAGGTCATCGACATCAACATGGATGAGGGCCTGATCGACAGCCAGCAGGTGATGATCGAATTCCTCAACCTGCTTGCCGCGGAGCCCGATATCGCCAAGGTTCCCCTGATGATCGATAGCTCCAAATGGGAGGTGATCGAGGCGGGCCTGAAATGCGTGCAGGGCAAGGCGCTGGTCAACTCGATCTCGCTCAAGGAAGGCGAAGAAGCCTTCATTCATCATGCGCGGCTGGTGAAGGCCTATGGCGCGGCCGTGGTGGTGATGGCGTTCGACGAAACCGGACAGGCCGACACCAAGGATCGCAAGGTCGAAATCTGCGCCCGGGCATACAAGATCCTGACCGAGGTCGTCGGCCTGCCGCCGGAAGACATCATTTTCGACCCCAATGTGTTCGCCGTCGCAACGGGCATTGAAGAGCACAACAATTACGGCGTCGATTTTCTCGAAGCCACCAAGGAAATCACCGACAGCCTGCCCCATGTGCACATTTCAGGCGGCATCTCCAATCTCAGCTTCTCGTTCCGCGGCAATGAACCGGTGCGGGAGGCGATGCACGCGGTGTTTTTGTACTATGCCATCCAGAATGGCATGGACATGGGCATCGTCAATGCCGGCCAGCTGGCGGTCTATGAGACCATCGACAAGGAACTGCGCGACGCCTGCGAGGATGTGATCCTCAACCGGCGCGCGGATTCGACCGACCGCATGCTGGACCTGGCCGAACGCTACAAGGGCCAGGGCGGCGGTGCCGGCAAGGCCAAGGACATGAGCTGGCGCGAATTGCCGGTGGGCGAGCGCATTACCCATGCGTTGGTCAACGGCGTGACCGAGTTCATCGAGGCCGACACCGAAGAAGCACGCCAGACATTCGCTCGACCGCTGCATGTGATCGAAGGTCCGCTGATGGCCGGGATGAACGTGGTGGGCGACCTGTTCGGCTCGGGCAAGATGTTCCTGCCGCAGGTGGTGAAGTCGGCCCGCGTGATGAAGCAGGCCGTGGCCTATCTGATGCCCTTCATGGAGGCCGAGAAGGACGCCAATGGCGATGCCGCCGGACGCAAGAGCGCCGGCAAGGTGCTGATGGCGACCGTAAAGGGTGACGTGCACGATATCGGCAAGAACATTGTTGGCGTTGTGCTGAGTTGCAACAATTACGAGATCATCGACCTGGGCGTCATGGTGCCGTCCCAGAAGATTTTGGAGACGGCCAAGGCGGAGAATGTCGATATCATAGGCCTCTCCGGTCTTATCACGCCCTCGCTGGACGAGATGGTGCATGTTGCTTCGGAAATGGAGCGCGAAGGGTTCGACATACCCCTTCTGATCGGCGGAGCGACGACCAGCCGCGTGCATACCGCTGTAAAGATCCATCCGCGCTATGCGCGTGGACAGGCAGTGCATGTCAATGACGCCAGCCGCGCCGTAGGCGTGGTCTCGAACCTGCTTTCAGATGAGACCAAGGCGACGTTCATCGAGCAGGTCCGGGCCGAATATGCCAAGGCGACCGCCGCGCACGAGCGGGCCGAGTCTGAAAAACGCCGGCTGCCGCTGGAAACGGCCCGCAGCAATGCGTTCAAGCCCGACTGGTCGGAGTATACGCCCCCTGCCCCCAGCTTCCTGGGCACTCGCAGCTTTACCGATTTCGATCTAGCGGAGCTGGCGCGCTACATTGACTGGACGCCGTTCTTCCAGACCTGGGAGTTGAAGGGTCGATATCCGGCAATCTTGAACGATGAGAAGCAGGGCGAAGCGGCGCGGGCCCTGTGGGCTGACGCGCAGAAGATGCTCAAGCAGATCATCGACGAAAAATGGTTTGCGCCGAAGGCCGTGCTCGGCTTCTGGCCGGCCAACGCCGTGGGTGACGATGTGCGCCTGTTCACCGATGAGGATCGCCAGAGCGAGTTGGCTACGTTCTTCACGTTGCGCCAGCAATTGAGCAAGCGTGATGGCAAGCCAAACATGGCGCTCGCCGATTTCGTGGCGCCGGCAGACAGCGGAAAGCCCGACTATATTGGCGGTTTTGTGGTGACGGCGGGGATCGAGGAAGTGGCGATAGCCGAGCGCTTCGAGCGCGCCAATGACGATTATTCGTCAATTCTCGTGAAGGCGCTGGCCGACCGATTTGCCGAGGCCATGGCCGAATACATGCACGAGCGGGTGCGAAAGGACTATTGGGGATATGCCCCCGATGAGACCCTGTCGCCTGACGAACTGGTTGGCGAGCCCTATCAGGGCATCCGCCCGGCGCCCGGCTATCCGGCCCAACCGGACCACACTGAAAAGACCACCCTTTTCAGCCTGCTCGACGCGGAGAAAAGTGTGGGCGTGAGCCTGACCGAGAGCTATGCGATGTGGCCGGGTTCATCGGTCTCGGGCATCTATATGAGCCATCCCGATTCCTACTATTTCGGCGTGGCAAAGGTGGAGCGCGACCAGGTGCTCGATTATGCCCAGCGCAAGGGCATGGAGGTGGAAGAGGTCGAGCGCTGGCTGGCGCCGATCCTGAACTACATTCCCGGTCGGGCCGCGGCAGAATGATCGGTAACAACCATGTCACAAATTGATCCCATCCCTGTGACGTTGATTTCTGACCCCGGCAGCCTGGTTCCGCTCGACGGCGACACGGCACTGATCCGGTTGTCGGCCAATTCCGGGCATGGACACGCGGACGGCGATACCTGCGTGGCCTGCGCGGCGCAGACTGATGTGCGGGCGCTGCTCTACAACCTGCTTGAGGAGCACCGGCGGGATATGCGCCCCGCATTTTCGCGCGTGGTTGTCGATGCCAGCGCCTTGGCTGACCCGTCCCAGGTCGTGGAAGCGCTGACAGGCAAGCTGCCGGCGCAGGCGCTACGGGATCATACAGTCGCGCGGATGTTCTATTTAGCGGGTTGAAGGCAGCCGCCGAGCCTGTGGCGCCCCCCTCATCGCCTCGGCTGCGCGGAGCCACCTCTTCCCGAGGGGAAGGGAATAGTCGTCTATCCCGGAAATGGCACCAGTGGCGTGTCGGCCCTGAGATAGAGCGGGTGCTTGGGCGAGCCATCGGCATTGGTGCCGAAGCACCAGAGGTCGATGCCCTCGGCGTGCAGCGCCGCAACGATTTCCCGGCCCGCGGGGGCCAACGCCTTGTTGAGCTTGCCGTGGCAGAGGACGACACGCCCTGCCCCTCTAGCAGCTTCGCGGATCGTTGGCAGGTTGGCCGGCGATACCGCCTCCACGCCAGGCTGAACCAACATTTTGGGATGGGTGGCGCGGTAGTCGCCGACATTGCATTTGACCATGCCGGTGAAGCCCTCGCGGCGAGCAAAATTCCACTCGCGGGCGCAGGTCGGGTCATCCACGCTCGCGTCGGCGGTTGAGGGGTTCATACCGATAAAGACGATGTAGCGATCTGGAAAGGAATCGCCCAGCCAGCGCCGCATGCGCTGGCGATAGCGGCCATCCGCACTCATCATTGCGTCGCCACGCACCCCTTCTCCGAGGCGCAGGCGAACCTTGCCGCCCGGATCGTGTGCCAGATCATTCATGCCGTCAGGTCAACCGGCGGGGTAAGGCCGTTCATCAGCGAGGCGGTGGTGATGGTATTGGCCAGCAGGCAGGCTATGGTCATAGGGCCAACGCCACCGGGCACCGGTGTAATGGCGGCCGCAACTTCGGAGGCGGCGGCAAAGTCGACGTCCCCGATAAGCCGCGTCTTGCCTTCGCCTTTTTCCGGCGCAGGCATGCGATTGATACCGACATCGATGATCGTGGCGCCCGGCTTGATCCAGTCTCCCTTGACCATATTGGGGCGGCCAACGGCAGCAACCACAATATCGGCCTGACGGACGACCTCATCGAGGTTTTTGGTGCGCGAATGGGCCACGGTGACCGTGCAGTTGTCGCGCAGCAGGAGCTGCATCATCGGCTTGCCGACAAGATTGGACCGGCCAATAATGACAGCATGCTTGCCTTCGAGCGAGCCGAGTTCATCGCGCAGCAGCATGAGGCACCCGAGCGGCGTGCAGGAAACTGGCCCCGGCAGGCCGATCTGTACCTTGCCCACATTCGCGGGGGTGAAGCAGTCGACATCCTTGGCCGGATCGATGGCCTCGATGACATTGTTGGGGTCGATGTGCTTGGGCACCGGCATCTGCACAAGGATACCGTGCACGGTGGGATCGGCATTGAGCTGGTGCACGAGCGCCAGCAAATCGGCCTCTGGCGTATCGGCGGGCAATTCATGCTTGAACGAATTCATGCCGACTGCAGCGGTATGTTTCGCCTTGGACGAGACATAGACCTGGCTGGCGGGATCTTCGCCCACAATCACCACGGCAAGGCCGGGGATGATGCCGTGTTCGGACTTAAGGCGCGAAACATGGTCGGCAATGCGGCCGCGCAGATCTTCGGCAAAGCGTTTTCCGTCGATGATTTTTGCGGTCATGTCGGCCTCGATCTGTTTAACTGCCATTGGCGGGCGGAGGACCCGCTTTTGTGCATCGACATAAGGGATGAAGGATGATCCGTCCATTGCTTTGGCTGTCGCTGATAGCGGCTTGCGTGTCTCCCGTCCTGTCGCAGGAAGCGTCGCCGGAAAAGCGGGCGCAAAAGCTGCATGCCCTGTCTTTTGGCGAGCAATGTCACTCCGAAGGCGGGTACAGGCCCGATGACCCAATCGAGAGTTGGACGTTCGATTACATGCCAAGCTGGAGCGAGGGTAGCGAGGAGGACAAGGCTGACGTGACCCTGGTGCGAATCTTCTGCTCGTCCGGTGCCTATAATGAAACTCACGCCTACTATTTGCTGCGCGAGTATGAGGGCATGACAGTTGTTGGCTTCGCAGAGCCTGCCTTTGATGTGAAATATGAGAACGACAATTTCGACGGCGCGGTGGAGGCAATCACTACCGTGGGCATGAGCGCGACCGGCTTGCTGGTCAATTCGCTGTTCGACCCGGAAACCTTGAGCATCGATTCGTTCTCGAAATGGCGTGGATTGGGAGATGCCAGCTCATCGGGACAATGGATGTTCCGCGACGGCGCCTTTGTGCTGGTGCGTTATGCCGTCGATGCCAGTTACGATGGGGAGATAAACCCAGAGGTCCTTGTGGACTACCTCGACCAGGCGGGTCCGTAGCCATGCCCGAACAGAAGACCAAGCCTCACACCGGGGATGTCGACGAATTTCTCGCCCAGGTCGAGAGCGACCAGAAGCGGGCCGATTCTCATGTTCTTGTCGAGTTGATGAGCGAAATCAGCGGTGAACCTCCGGTTTTGTGGGGCACCATGGTCGGGTTTGGCCATTATCACTACCGATATCCCACCGGACATGAGGGCGACGCCTTTCTGGTGGGATTTGCCCCGCGCAAGGCGGCGTTCAGCATCTATTTGATGGGCACCTACTTCCCCGAGGAGAATGCGCGGCGCGAGGCGCTGCTCGCGAAGCTGGGCAAGCATCGCATGGGCAAGGCGTGCCTTTATGTCAACAAGCTCAATGACATCGATCTCAATGTCCTGCGTGAACTGGTCGAAATCTCTGTGCGGAAGCTACGAGACGCCTATCCAGCCAAATGAAGGCCGCCACAGCATTGCTGCCGGGCGGCCTCTTGGGGATGCGGCCCACCGCGCTGTTGAGGGCTTGGGGGACATGCGGCAGACCACTTCCCGCTCATCGGTTGCATGGGTCGTTTGCTAGGCCGATGAACTGATCTGAAGATGGTGGAGAAATGCGGCGAGAAAAGAGCGGGTCACTGAAGTGTGAATGCCGTGACCCTGACGGCCCCCGCGTTGAGAAGCCGTCATGTGCCCCTTATATTGGCGGGCGTTGTAAAGACGATTCCAACATCCGCCACCCGATCCGCGGGACGGCACCGAGGGACACCGTATGACCACACTCAGCCCGCCACGCCTGGAATCCCAGGCTTTCACCGATCCGGCAGCGGCCTGGGCGCATATCGCCCATATCTATCACCGCAATTGCGATTTCATCCGCAACCATCTCAATGGCCTGACCACGGGCACCATTCCATCCGGGCGGGTGCGCGCGTGCTATCCGCAGGTCGAAGTGCGGTCCACCAGCTATTCCAAGCATGAGAGCACCCTGCCCTATGGGTATCTGCACAGCCCGGGCATCTATCGGACCACGGTGACGGCGCCGGACCTGTTCCAGGGCTATTTGCAGGAGCAGTTCGAGGTCATCCTCAAGAACCATGGCGGGGTTATCGAGGTTGGGGAATCGGATACGCCCATTCCGCTGCATTTCGCGCTGGGGCCGCATGACCATCTCGATGGCAAGGCGATAAATGCCTTGGAGGTGCCGCTGCGCGACTTGTTCGATGCGCCGGACCTGGGCAATACGGACGATGAAATCGCCAATGGCACCTATGTGCCGCCGCGCGGTGGGCCCTATCCGCTTTCGGCCTTTACCGCCCCGCGCGTCGACTATTCGCTGTTCCGGCTGGCCCATTATACCGGCACCAATGCAGAGCATTTCCAGAACTTCGTGATCTTTACGAACTACCAGTTCTATATCGACGAATTCTGCCGCATGGCCAAAGGCTGGATGGCCGAAAAGCATCCGCACTATCAGCGCTTTATTGAACCGGGCAACGTTGCCACCGACAATATGCTGACCGGCGGCGGTGTCACTGGTAATCCGCCGCCGCGCACGCCGCAAATGCCGGCTTACCATCTGGTGGGGGATCGCGGCCGTGGCATTACCATGATCAACATCGGGGTTGGCCCGTCCAACGCCAAGACGATCACCGACCATATCGCAGTGCTCAGGCCGCATGCCTGGATCATGCTGGGGCATTGTGCAGGCCTCCGGAACAGCCAGGAACTGGGCGACTATGTGCTGGCGCACGCCTATGTGCGCGAGGACCATGTACTCGATGCCGATTTGCCGCTCTCCGTGCCAATCCCGGCTTTGGCCGAAGTGCAGGTGGCACTGGAGCAGGCCGTTGAGGAAGTGACCCAGACCGAGGGCCTTGAAACCAAAAAGATCATGCGTACGGGCACTGTAGCGACCTTTGATAACCGCAATTGGGAGTTGCGGGATCAGGTGGAGATCACGCGTCGTCTCAGCCAGTCTCGCGCTGTAGCGCTGGACATGGAAAGCGCGACCATTGCCGCCAATGGCTTCCGCTTCCGCGTGCCCTATGGGACGCTGCTGTGTGTGTCAGACAAGCCGCTACACGGCGAATTGAAACTGCCCGGCATGGCCTCGGACTTCTACCGGACACAGGTCAATCGGCATCTGCAGATCGGGCTCAGGGCCATGGAAATCTTGCGGGACCAGCCGGCGGAACGGCTGCATTCGCGGAAGTTGCGCAGTTTTGCCGAGACGGCGTTTCAGTAGTGGGTCATTTCGCGAGTAGCGACTTTCTCGCTCAAGGAAAAAAGAAAGCCCGGGATCGTTCCCGGGCTTTTTCGTAACGTTTAGCGGACCGATCAGCGGCCCTTGACCACCGAGTAACCGGCATATTTGGCCGAGGAGCCGAGCTGTTCCTCGATGCGGATGAGCTGGTTGTATTTGGCCAGCCGGTCCGAGCGGGAGAGCGAACCGGTCTTGATCTGACCGCAGTTCAGCGCCACGGCCAGGTCGGCAATGGTCGAATCCTCGGTTTCGCCCGAGCGGTGCGACATCACCGAGGTATAGCCCGCGCGGTGTGCGGTATCGACGGCGTTGAGGGTTTCGGAGAGCGAGCCGATCTGGTTGACCTTGACCAGGATGGAATTGGCGACGCCCATCTTGATGCCGGAGACGAGGCGCTGGGTGTTGGTGACGAAGAGGTCGTCGCCAACGAGCTGCACCTTGTCGCCGATTGCCTCGGTCAGCGCTTTCCAACCATCCCAGTCATCCTCGCCCATGCCGTCTTCGATGGTGATGATGGGATAGCGATTGGCCAGGTCCTCCAGGAAGCGGACGTTTTCGTCCGAGGAGAGCGACTTGCCCTCGCCCACCATCTCGTATTTGCCGTTCTTGTAGTATTCGGTGGCGGCGCAATCGAGACCGAGGAAGACGTCCTCGCCCGGCTTGTAACCGGCTTTCTCGATCGAGCGCATGATGAAGCCCAGGGCGTCATCGGCGCTCTTGAGGTTCGGGGCAAAGCCGCCTTCGTCACCCACGGCCGTGTTGTGGCCCTCGGCCGACAGGCCCTTTTTCAGCGTATGGAAGATCTCGGCACCGATGCGGACGGCGTCGGCAATCGACTTGGCGCCAGCGGGCAGGATCATGAATTCCTGCATGTCGATGGGATTGTCGGCATGCTCGCCGCCATTGATGATGTTCATCATCGGCACCGGCAGCACATGGGCGTTCGGGCCGCCGATATAGCGGTAGAAGGGCAGTTCGCTCGACTCAGCGGCGGCCTTGGCCACTGCGAGTGAAACACCAAGAATAGCGTTGGCGCCCAACTTGCCCTTGTTGGCAGTGCCGTCCAGATCGATCATGGCCTGGTCAACGGCGAGCTGGTCCAGTGCGTCCATGCCCTGGATTTCATCGGCGATGGTGGTATTGACGTTTTCGACGGCCTGGGTCACGCCCTTGCCCATGTAGAGCGAGCCGCCGTCGCGCAGTTCCACGGCTTCATGGGCGCCGGTCGAAGCGCCCGAAGGGACGGCGGCGCGACCGAAGCTGCCATCGTCCAGCACCACATCGACTTCGACGGTCGGATTGCCGCGGCTATCGAAAATCTGGCGGCCATTGACGTGGATGATTGAAGACATGCGTGCCCTTCCCGGAATGCTTCTTGGGTTTGAGTGACTGTCTAGACGGGCCTTGTGACAGTGAAAAGAGGGAACGCGCAAAAAAGGCGCCGTCCGCGCCGGCTAGACAGCAAGTTTCCCGTTCCCCAGAAGCCAGGACACGGATTCCTGCACAGCAGCCAGAGACGTGTACCGAGGCGCGTAGCCCAGCAGGCGGCGGCCCTTTTCGATGCTGGCATTGGGACTGCGCGCTATGTGTTCCCAAGTGGCGGCAGCATTTTCCGGCGTCTGCATGGCTTTCCAGTCTTCCCAGGAATGGAAGCTTAGTGCTGGTTCCTTGCCAAACCAGCGGTACATGGCTTCGGCGTATCCTCGAAGCGTGACGGCGCCAGGCGAAACAGCATGAAAGGCTTCGCCGACCGACACGCTCCAATTGTCCATAGCTTGCATGAGAAGGATCGCTATGTCGTCGGCGTGAATGTGATGCACCGTTTCCATGCCAAAATTGGGCAAGGCGAGGGTTTCGCCACGAGCAATGGTTTGGAAGGCTGCATTGTCGAAGTGCCCGGCGGGATTGAGCGGCGACCACCCCTGCCCCACGATGTGGCCGGGATGGAGAATGGTCACGGGGAAGCCGTCGCGCCGCGCAAGGCCGAGCAGATAGTCCTCGATTGCTGCCTTCTGAACACCATAGTCACCGAAGGGTCGCTTCGTAGCGTCTTCGGGGGTCGGCACCACTCCAGAGTAGCCGTGGGTCCAGATCGTACCGATATGGAGGAAGTGGCGTACCTTGCCGATGAGAGCCTCAGCGAGTTGCTGGGCGCTGTCCGGCGTGAAGCAGATATTGTCAATGACGATATCGCCCTTGAGATCGGCTATGGACCGGCCAAAATCTCCGTTCGCCTCGGCCGCGGCGCGGTCGAGGGTGATCCGTTCCACGCGGTGCCAAGCGTTGTCCGGAAGATAGGGTTGCGCCGCACCGCGCGAAACCGCCACCACATCGTGGCCCGCGCGCACAAGGCGCGGCACAAGATAGGTGCCGATATGGCCTGTGGCACCAATAACAACAACACGCGCCATTTTTGATCCTCCCCGCTGGTCTGGATGTCGCTCCTGTCCTAACATGTCAGTGCGAACTGTCCAGTTTGCGGTTCCCATAGGAGAAGACATTGACCACCCCCCTCGTGAAGCAGGTCGCGCATACCTGTATTTTTGCCCGTGACCTCGACGCCGTCGAGACGTTCTACCGTGACGCGATGGGCATCGCGCCCAAGTTTGATTTCAAGCGGGGCGAAGAGCGCATCGGCTTTTATCTCGACTTCGGCAACCGCACCTTTGTCGAGGTGTTCAAGAAGGGCGAGAGTCGGTTCGAGGAGAGCAACCAGATCAACCACATCTGCTTTGAAACCGACGACATAGATGGGTTCATGGCCAACGCGAAGGCCAAGGGTATTGCAGTGACCGACAAGAAGCTGGGCGTCGACCACACCTGGCAATGTTGGCTGGCGGACCCGAGCGGGGTGAAGATAGAGATTTTTCAGTACACGGCCGACAGCATGCAGTTCGGGTCGGACGGCGCGGTTTGTCAGGTGGACTGGTAGCAGAAGCTCAATCCCGGACGAAGCGGCGGAGAAAGCCGCGGGCCAGACCCCGTTGCGCGATGTTCTCGAACATTTCGTCTGCGCCTTCAGGATCGAGCACTTCGTTCTCAGCCAGCCATTGTTCGAGATCGTTGAGTTCGGGTGGCTGGTACGGACGTAGATTGCGCCCCGTCTTGGGCGTCAGGTCCTCAATCGTTTTGATCAAGGAGCCAGTCTTGGCAAGGCTGGCTCCAACCGCGTCGGGCGTGGTCACCAGGTGTTCGGCAATCAGGTCATTGCGGATCCAGGCGATATGTTCGCGAATGGCCAGGTCGTCCTCGGGCGCCACAAGCACGAGGTCGCATTCGGTATCGAGCCGGAGGGACCGGTTGTTGATGTTGGACGAGCCGACCTTGAGGATGGTGTCGTCAGCCACCAGGGTTTTGGCATGGGCATAGATGGGATCGCCGGCAGAATCATACGGGTGAAAGAGTCTGAATCGATCATGGCGGTCGGCGCGCTTGAGCCAGGCGTAGAGCCGGGCGCGCGCTGTATCCATGGCGACCGGCTCAAGCCAACCCTGCGCACTTTCCGGGTTGATAATCACAATCTCGGGGCCATCGGCTTCGACCAGACGCTTGGCTAAGGCGCTGACGATAGCGCGCGAGGCGAAATACTGGCTCTCGATGTAGAGAAATTTGCGAGCCACCGCGATTTGATCGAGCCAAAGTCGCTCCGCCTCAAGAACGGCGGGCCGCTTATCCAGCTCTGGAGCAGAACGGGCGATGCCGACCTCAACCTCTTCAAATTGCACTGGCAACTCATCCGGCCAATGGGTCTGCTTGCACTCCAACTGCCCCATTTCAGGTTTGCCGTCGGCGAGGCTCCATCGCTCGCGTACCAATCGAGCGATGCAGTCGACGATCGGGCCGGTGGAGGCTGTGGTAACGTCGTGCCAGGGCTTGTAGCGGCGGCGCGTAAAGGGGCGCCGACGGCGCTCATCGTCATGGCGATGCTCGCGGGTATCCCAGCGGTCTCCGGTCATGTCGATGCCGCCAACGAAAGCAAGGCCATCGTCTACCAGCATTATCTTCTGATGGTGTGATGCGCCGACAGGGTGAACATTGTCGAACTTGACGTGGATCCGGGGATGAAGCGCCCATTGGACGACGCGCAATAGCGTCGTTCCCCGCTTGATGGTTTTGAATATGCCAAAATCCCACTGAAGGATGAATATCTCGAGATCAGGAGATTGCTCTACCAGCCACAGAATGAACCGACCCAATTCGGTCGGTGCCGCATCGCTTTCTGTCTCGTGCAGACCGATGCGCGTGTCAAAATCCCAGCCTATCAGCGAGATGCGCTGCCGAGCCTTGAGCATCGCGGATCTGGCGTGTCGAAAATAGTTCTCCGCGTCCACGATCACGGATAATCGGGTCGCCGTGTCGACGCCCATGCAATTGTGCCCAGGGACCAGTTCAAGGCCAGTCACGCGACGCTCCAGATCGTGACAATATCGAAAAACATAACGGATCGCGGCGCAAAAGTTTCCATGCCATTGGCCGCCCGATTGCGCGGCGGCCCCGTGTCAACGGTCGATCTTGTGCGCCTCGGTCTGCTTCTGAGCTCGGGTCTTTTCGCTTTTGTCCCGCAGCTTTTCAGCCTTTGTGCGGCCGAAATTGATGCGGTTGGCTTCGGCGACAGCCTGCTTGTCAGAACGCGCCTTGGCCTTGCGAGCCTTGGAGAGGGAAAGAATGTCGGCCATGAACGTAGTCCCTGTGCCTCAGCGAATGGCTAGGTGATAACGGGTATAGGTATCGAACCTTGCGACGGGCTGGAACCCCAAGCGGGACAGAAGCCCAACACTGGGCGTGTTGCCATGGCTTACCCCGGCAAAAAGATCGCTTGCACCGCAAGTCGCAGCAGCAAAATCGACGACCGCTCCTACAGCCTGTTTGGCAAAGCCGTTGCCGGTGTGCGCTTCAGACAGCCAGTAGCCGACACCATATCTGGGCGGCTCGATGCCCAGGAGATCCACCCTGCCAATGAGCTCGTGCTGATAGTAGATACCGAAACGCCAATTACGCTCAGCACACCATGTCAGCTCCGCTTTGAGATCGCTGACGCTGGACTGAGTTTGGTCGAGATAGTCGCCATGTGCCGTCAGATGAGCCCTGTTTCTCATCATCAGCTGCTGCAGTTCTTGCGCATCTGCCGACAGCAATCTGCGAAGCCAGAGCTGTGGGGAGGCGGTGGCAAGGCACAAGTGCTGCACGAGCCACCGCTCCCCTGCTAGACCAGCCGGCTCTGTTCCATCGCGGCGGCGATGAAACTGGTGAATAGCGGATGCGGCTCAAATGGCTTGGATTTCAGTTCGGGATGGAACTGCACACCGATGAACCAGGGATGGTCGGTGCGTTCGACGATTTCTGGCAGCTTGCCATCTGGCGATACGCCGGAGAACAGCAGGCCATTGGCTTCGAGGCGCTTGCGATAGTCCATATTCACCTCATAGCGGTGGCGATGGCGCTCGGAAATGCGGGTCGAGCCATAGATGTCGGCAACGCGGGAGCCGCGGGTGAGTTGGGCCGGATAGGCTCCAAGGCGAAGTGTACCGCCCAGATCGCCTTCGGCGGCGCGGACTTCCTTTTCGTTGCCCTTCACCCATTCGGTCATCATGCCCACGATCGGCTCCTTGGTGGGGCCGAATTCAGTGGAGGAGGCATTCTTGATGCCGGCTGTGTTCCGCGCGGCCTCAATGCAGGCCATCTGCATGCCAAAACAGATGCCGAAATATGGCACGTCCTTGATGCGGGCGAAGCGAGCGGCTTCGATCTTGCCGGCAGCACCGCGTTCACCGAAGCCGCCGGGGACCATGATGCCATGCACGTGTTCGAGATAGGGCGCCGGATCGTCGCGCTCGAAGACTTCCGAATCGATCCACTGCAGGTTGACCTTCACCTTATTGGCGATGCCGCCATGGGTGAGCGCTTCAGAAAGCGATTTATAGGCGTCCTTGAGGCCGGTATATTTGCCCACGATGGCGATGTTCACCTCGCCTTCGGGGTTGTGATAGCGACGCGACACTTCTTCCCATGCGGACATGTCGGGCTCGGGCGCATCGGTGATGGCGAGCGCTGCGAGGACTTCCCGGTCGAGACCCTCGTTGTGGTAGGCAACGGGCACGTCGTAGATCGAGCCGACATCGAGGCCCTGGATCACGGCGCTTTCGCGGACGTTACAGAACAGCGAAAGCTTCTTCTTCTCGCCTTCCGGGATCGGACGGTCACAGCGGACCAGCAGCACGTCCGGTGCAATTCCGATTGAGCGCAGTTCCTTGACCGAGTGCTGGGTCGGCTTGGTCTTCAATTCCCCTGCCGAGGGGATATAGGGCATCAGGGTCAGGTGGAGATAGGCCGCGTGATTGCGCGGCAATTCATTGCCAAGCTGACGGATGGCCTCGAAGAACGGCAGACCCTCGATATCGCCGACCGTGCCGCCGATTTCGACCAGCACGAAGTCGTATTCCTCATTGCCGTCGAGGACGAATTGCTTGATCGAGTCCGTGACGTGGGGAATGACCTGAACGGTGGCGCCAAGGAATTCGCCCCGGCGTTCCTTGGCCAGCAGATCCGAATAGATGCGGCCCGAGGTGACGTTGTCGCGCTTGTTGGCGGCACGCCCGGTGAAGCGCTCATAATGCCCCAGGTCAAGATCGGTTTCCGCCCCGTCATCGGTAACGAAGACCTCGCCGTGCTGCGTCGGCGACATCGTGCCGGGATCGATGTTGAGATAAGGGTCGAGCTTGCGCAGGCGGACCTTATAGCCACGCGCCTGCAGCACAGCGCCAAGCGCCGCCGAAGCCAAACCTTTGCCAAGGGAGGAGACCACGCCTCCGGTGATAAATACGTACCGAGCCATGGGCGATCACCATAAGCACATCAGACATGATTCGCAGAGCAGCTTTTGCGCTCTACACAAAAAGAAGAAGGGGATGTTGCCATCCCCTTTTCTCGCGGACGCCTTGCGGCGGATCAGTTGCCCGCAGGCACTGCGGGCGTTTCTTCGGTATCGGTCGATACTTCGGGTACGGGCAGTTGGCTGTCCGATGTCGCGGGCTCTTCAGCCGGCGTCTGTGCCTCGGAAGGCAGCAGCAGATCGGAGGTCTCATCGCCCTGAAGAGCGTTGAGTGCGTCGAGCACGGTCGAAGGCTGAGTGCCATCTTCAAGCGAGGTCGCGTTGTCCAGAATACTGGAGGTGCCGCGATCTATTTCGTTGAGAATGGTCAGACCGATGGCCGAAGCGAAGAACAGGACGGCCAGAATGGCCGTTGTCCGGGTCAGCAGGTTTGCCGAGCCGCGGGCGGTCATCAAACCGCCGCCGCCGCCACCACCACCGATTCCAAGGGCGCCGCCCTCGGAGCGCTGAAGCAGGATGACGACAATCAGCGCCAGCACAATCAGCAAATAGGCGACGAGCAGTACGTTGGCCATGAATCTCTTGTCTTCGCGTCAGTCCGGACGTGCCAATGCGGCCCGCCCGGTTTGGAAAGGATGCGGGGTCATACACCCCCCGAACGGCAAATGCCAGCCGCTTGCGGCGCTTTTTCGCCACAGGCGGATGCCTGTCCGGATGCTCTATACGGCTGAGATAATCGTATAGAAGTCCTTTGCCAAGAGGCTGGCGCCTCCGACAAGGCCGCCATTGACGTTACCAATGCCCAGAATCTCACGGGCGTTCTGGGGCTTGAGCGAGCCTCCATAGAGAATGCGGATGCTTTCGCCCTTGGACAGGCCGAAGCGGTCGACCAGCCGGGCACGGATTGCATTGTGCATTTCGTCGATTTCATCGAGCGTGGGGGTGCGTCCAGTGCCGATGGCCCAGACCGGTTCATAGGCAACGACAACCTCGTGATGCTCGGCGGCGTCGGGAATGGATGCGGCCAATTGAGCAGATACCACCGATTCTGCCTCAGCGGCATCGCGCTGCGCTTCCGTTTCGCCAACACAGATGATTGGCTTCAGCCCCGCGCCGATAGCGGCTTCCGCCTTGGCACACACGATTTGGTCGGTCTCGCCGTGGTTTGTGCGGCGCTCAGAGTGCCCGACAATGACGTATTGCGCGCCGGCGTCTGCAAGCATGCTGGCAGAAATGTCTCCGGTATGGGCGCCGTGCGGTTCCCGATGACAATCCTGCCCCCCGGCAATGATGCCACTGGAGGCGCCCTGCGCCGCTACGGCGGCCAGCAGGGTGGCCGGCGGGCAGACCACGACAAGAGCACGGGGCGACTCGCCGGTGGTGAGCAAACGGGCAAGTTCACTCAGCTCATCAAGCGAGTGGGTAAGCCCGTTCATCTTCCAGTTTCCGGCGATCAGAGGTGATACGGTCGACAATCTTGGTACTCCTGCCTCTTGCGCCGGACAAGGCTTTGCCCTAACCCCGGCTGTCGTATTTGTCTTACTAGTCCGACCTTCGCCTTAAGGTAAAGGATTGGAACCGAAAGTGGAACGCTTCATATGCTTGATGGTTTGCGTGATTTTGCAAAATCCTGGCCGGGAAAAATCCTGGGCGCGTTTCTGCTGGTGGGTGTAGCAGGTTTCGGCATCAACAATGTGATCGTCGACCTAGGCAGCAATACCGTGGCGCGGGTTGGCGACGAAGAAATCAATTCACGTGAGTTCCTGCGGGCCTATCAGAACCAGGCCAACCGGATCGCCCAGCAGATCGGTTCCGTGCCCACTGCCAGCCAGGCCGAAGCCATGGGCATTCCTACGGCTGTTATCCTCGGCTTGTCCGAGGGGGCTGCGCTCGACACGCTCTCGGCCCAGTTCAGCATGGGGGTCTCAGAAGACAAGCTGGCGCAATTGCTGCGCGAGGACCCTTCGTTCCATGGGACGCTGGGAACGTTCGAACCGGCCTTGTTCACGCAGGTGCTGCAGAGTGCCGGCTGGACCGAGGCAGAGTATTTCGAGGCGCGGAGCGCAGAAGCTCGTCGCGACCAGCTCACCACGGCGCTGTTTGCAGATACAGACATGCCTGAAGTGGCGGCCGGTCTGATCAATGACTACGCCACAGCCACGCGCACCATCGATTACATCGTTCTGAGCGGGACCAGCATCGAGAGCCCGGAGGCGCCGACGGAAGCCGAACTGGCCGAATACCTGGAAGAAAACCAGTCCGATTTCCGCACCGTCGAAACACGGACGGTCAAATTGCTGGACCTGTCGCTGGCTTCGCTGGCTGCGACCAAGGAAATTTCGCCGGAGGCGGTGGAGGCAGAATATGAGGCGACCAAAGGCACGCTGACAACGCCCGAGCGGCGCACTATCGAACAGGTCTCGCTGGCAACGCCCGAGTTGCAGGCGCAGTTCGAGGCAGGCCTGGCAGCGGGCACTGACTTCGACACGCTGGTTGCGGAAGCCGGGTTGGCGCCGTCGAGCCTTGGTACACTCACGCAGGCAGAGATTACTGATACGCGTCTCGCTTCGGCGGCATTCGGTCTGGCAGAAGGCGGATTTGCCATTATCGAAGGCATCGGCGGCAAGCGCGCCGTGCATGTGTCCGAGATCGAAGAGGAACGGGAGCCTACGCTCGAGGAGGCTCGGGACGATATCGTGGCGCGGCTGGCACAAGCCGAGGCCCGCAACGAAATCAACGATGTGCTCGACCAGATCGAAGAGTTGCGCGCGGCCTTCCAGCCCATCGACCAGATCGCAGATCGTTTCGGCCTTCCGGTATATGAGGCGGAAGTGACTGCGGGCGGCGCTGAACTGGCTGTGTTGCCGAACCTGGCGGCGGAAGATTATCAGCGCGTCTCGCAGGCCATTTTTGCGGCCGAGCAAGATCGCCTGATCCCGTCTGTTCCCTTGTCGGGCAGCGCGCATCTCTGGTTCGACCTTGAACAGGTCGAGCCCGCTCGTGACCAAACGCTTGACGAGGTTCGGGCCGAAGTCGAAGCGGCGATTGTCGCGGAGCGGATTGATGCAGCGCTGGCAGCCAAGGCCGAGGACATCGTGGCGCGGCTTGAAGCGGGCGAAGCGCTGGCCGATATCGGCTTTGAGCTGAGCGCCTTCCCGCAGTTGAGTGCGCCCTTTACCCGTTTTGGGTCCCAGAACGGACTGGTGGACAGCACCATGGCCTCAGCGGCGTTCGCCGGTGGTCCAGACCATGTCGGTGCGGTATTGAATGAGAGCGGGGAGCAGGTGGTCTTTCAGGTTGTCGATACTACCGAGCCGACCACGCCGCTTGATGATGTCGCGCTCGAAAGCATCAATGCCGAGGCGCGCGCCGGCCTGACCTCGGAATTTGTAGCGGCTGTGCGTGAGGATGCGGGCCTGCGGATCAACCAGCAGGCTCTCAACCAGCTTCTCGTGCAGAATTACGGCCAGTAACCGGCACCTTCACCAACGGAACCAGACCAAAATGGGCGACGACACTTCCAAGACCTTTGCCGCGCAATATGATGCCGGAAAGTCTGGACTGCTCTGGCGTCGCGTCGTGGCGGATCTGGAAACCCCGATTGGCACGTATCTCAAGCTGGCGGCTGGCCGCAGCCATTCGTTCCTGCTCGAAAGCGTGCAGGACGGCACCACACGCGGCCGCTATTCGATGATCGGCCTCTTGCCGGACCTGATCCTGAAGGTCGAGGACGGCAAAGCCTCGATCAATCGATCGGCGCAAACGTCGCCTGACGAGTTTGAGCCGCTCGATGATCTGCCGCTCGACGCCTTGCGCAAGCTTGTCGCCGAAAGCCAGATCGACATGCCGCCGGGCCTGCCGCCCCAGTCGGCCGGCATCTATGGCTATCTCGGCTATGAGATGGTCCGCTACATGGAAGTGCTGCCCAACGAAAATCCTGACGATCTGCAGACGCCCGAGGCGCTGCTGATGCGTCCTTCGCTGCTGGCAATCTTCGATACGGTCAAGGACGAGCTCTACCTGACCGCGCCAATCTATGTGCGCGAGGGGGTGACGGCGGCACAGGCACATGCGGCAGCCGAAGACCGGATCAACGACGCCATTGCCCGGCTGACGCGGGCGACACCGGCGGCCCCTGCCCTGTCCGATCTGGAATCGATCGCGGTGACCAGCAACACCTCGCGGGACGAATATTTCGAGATGGTGGCGCGGGCCAAAGACTACATTACGGCCGGGGACATTTTCCAGGTGGTCCTGAGCCAACGGTTTTCGGCCGATTTCACCCTGCCGCCCACGGCGCTCTATCGTGCGCTGCGCCGCACCAATCCCAGTCCCTACATGTATTTCTTCGATTTCGGCGGCTTTGCGGTTGCCGGATCGAGCCCGGAAATCCTGGTGCGGGTGCAGGACGGCGAAGTAACCATCCGGCCCATCGCCGGCACGCGCAAACGTGGCGCCACGCCAAGCCGCGACAAGGAATTGGCCGCCGAGCTACTCTCGGACCCCAAGGAATTGAGCGAGCACCTGATGCTGCTCGATCTGGGGCGCAATGATGTGGGGCGCGTCACCAAGTCGGGGACGGTGAAGGTCACCGACAAGTTCTTCCTCGAATATTACTCACACGTCATGCACATCGTTTCGAACGTGGTGGGTGAGCTCGATCCGCAATATGATTTTGTGGATGCGCTCTCGGCCGGTTTCCCGGCCGGCACGGTTTCGGGTGCACCGAAGGTACGGGCGATGGAAATCATCGACGAACTGGAGAAGTCGCGCCGCGGCATCTATGGCGGCTGCGTTGGCTATTTCGGTGCCGACGGCACGATGGACACCTGCATCGTGTTACGCACGGGCATCGTCAAGGACGGCAAGCTTTATGTGCAATCCGGGGCCGGGATCGTCGCCGACAGCAAGCCTGAGCTCGAACAGCTCGAATGCGAAAACAAGGCTCGTGCTCTTTTCAGCGCTGCCGAGGAGGCGCTACGCTATGCCGGCGAGGCTGGAGTGGGGCAATGACGGTGCTGAGGGACAAGGATTTTCGATGGCGGGGCTGGTTCTGAACCCCAAATCACGGAACCAACCCGCAGAGGCAGTCCATAAATGACCAGAACCCTCGTTATCGATAATTACGACAGCTTTACCTACAATCTCGTCCACTATCTGGGCGAGCTGGGTGCCGACATCATTGTTCGGCGCAACGACAAGGTTACTCTTGAAGAGATCGCCGCGATTGCGCCAGACGCCATTGTGCTCTCCCCTGGGCCATGCACGCCCAATGAGGCGGGCATCTGCCTGGCCGTCATCGATCGCTTCAAGACCACCATTCCAATGCTGGGCGTCTGCCTGGGACACCAGGCCATGGGCCAGGCGCTGGGTGGGGAGGTCATACGGGCGCCGAGCCTGTTTCACGGTAAGACCAGCAAGATCAATCACAGCGGCAAGGGGCTGTTTTTTGGGCTCAATGCCGGGTTCGAAGCGACGCGCTATCACTCGCTGATCGTCAAGCGGGAGACCCTGCCCGCTGACCTGGAAGTGACGGCCACGACCGATGACGGTCTGATCATGGGTATGCAGCACAAGAGCCTGCCGATCCATGGCGTGCAGTTCCACCCGGAAAGTATTGCCTCGGAAAATGGGCACGCCCTCTTGCAGAACTTCCTCAACATTGCCCGCGACTTCAACGGACGGAACGCTGCGTGATGGATATCAAGCAAGCCCTCAACAAGATTGCGGACGGCAGGGACCTGACCGGCGAGGAAATGCGCGGTGTCATGCGCATCATCATGGCCGGCGAGGCCACGCCAGCGCAGATCGGTGCTTTCCTGATGGGCATGCGCATCAAGGGCGAAACAGTGGGCGAGATTGCCGCGGCGGTTTCGATCCTGCGCGAGCAGATGGTGCCTGTCGTAGCGCCGGACGACGCTATCGATATTGTCGGTACCGGTGGCGACGGCGTTGGCAGCCTCAACATCTCAACGGCGACGGCGCTGGTCGTGGCAGCGGCCGGTGTGCCCGTAGCCAAGCATGGCAACAAGGCGCTGTCGTCCCGGTCGGGGTCGTCTCAGGCGCTCGAAGCACTCGGCGTCAAGCTGGATCTGACGCCGGAGCAGATCGGCAAGACCATCGCCGGCGCCGGGATCGGCTTCATGTTTGCGCCCAGCCATCACCCTGCCATGCGCCATGTGGGGCCGGCGCGGGCGGAAATGGGTGTGCGGACGCTGTTTAACCTGCTCGGGCCGCAATCGAACCCAGCTGGCGTGCGCCGCTATCTGCTGGGCGTTTATGCACAGGAATGGGTGGAGCCGGTCGCCGCGGCGCTGCTCGCCAACCGCGCGACCAAGGCCTGGGTGGTGCATTCGAGCGAAGGGCTGGATGAGCTTTCGACCTCGGGGCCCAATTTCGTGGCCCAGATTGCCAATGGCGATCTACGCAGCTTTGAGCTGCGTCCAGAGGATGTCGGGCTCAAGGTGACCGACCCCAAAGATCTCCTCGGTGGTGAACCGAGCGAGAATGCGGCGGCCATCGTGGCGCTGCTGGACGGAGAGGCTGGGGCCTATCGGGACACGGTGCTGCTCAATGCGGGCGCGGCCTTGCTGGTCGCCGACAAGGTGGACACCATCGAGGACGGCATTGCGCTTGCCCGGGACACCATCGATAGCGGCAAGGCCAAACAAACTCTCGCGCGCCTGGTGGCGGTATCGAACGGACGAGATTGATGAGCGATATTCTCAAGCAGATCGAAGCTTACAAGCGCGAAGAAATCGCGGCGGCGAAAAGTTCGCGCCCGTGGGCAGAAGTCGTCGCCGAGGCGCATGACCAGCCGGCGCCGCGCGGCTTTCTCAAGGCGATCAAGGCAAAGCGCGCCAAAGGCGACTACGCCCTGATTGCGGAAGTGAAGAAGGCCAGCCCTTCCAAGGGGCTGATCCGCGCCGACTTCAATCCGGCCGAGATCGCCCGATCTTATGAACAGGCCGGCGCGGCCTGCCTCTCGGTGCTGACCGACCGGCCGAGCTTTCAGGGTTCGCCGAGTTATCTGATCGAGGCACGGGCGGCGACCAAATTGCCGGTGTTGCGCAAGGACTTCCTGTTCGAAACCTATCAGGTGGCCGAGGCACGCTCCTGGGGTGCCGACTGCATTCTGATCATCCTTGCAGCGGTGGGCGACGATATCGCCCGCTATCTGCTCGACGCTGCTGAGGAATGGGGCATGGATGCGCTGGTGGAAGTGCATGACCAGCTCGAGCTCGATCGGGCGCTGGCGCTCGGCGCCCAGTTCATCGGTGTCAATAACCGCAATCTGCGTACCTTCGAGACCACGCTGGAGACCACGGTCAATCTTGCCGCCGGCGTGCCAGACGATGTTCTGCTGGTCAGCGAAAGTGGCATTGTTACCCACGAGCATGTCAGGATGCTCGACGAGCGTTGCAATGTCGGCACGTTTCTGGTGGGCGAAAGCCTGATGCGGCAGGACGACGTGGTCGCAGCCACGCGCGCCTTGCTGATGGGTGCCGCGGAGACGGTGCGCTGATGACAGGCGGCCTCACCCATCTCAATGAAAAGGGCGAGGCCCATATCGTCGATATCGGACACAAGGCGGTTACGCGACGCCGCGCCGTCGCACAGGCGGTGCTGAGCGGCCAGGCAAAAACGATTGCCACCATTATGGGCGGCGGGCTGAAAAAGGGCGACGCTCTTGCCGTGGCGCGGATTGCCGGAATCATGGCCGCCAAAAAGACGGCGGAACTCATCCCGCTTTGCCACCCAATCCCTTTGACCAAGGTCAGTGTCGAAATCGCCGAGGCGAGCGACACCAGCATTCGCATTGTTGCGACCGCTGAAACCACCGGACAGACCGGCGTGGAAATGGAAGCGTTGATAGCGGCCTCGACAGCGGCCTTGACGCTTTACGACATGGCCAAGGCGATCGACCGGGCCATGGTGGTGTCCGAGATGTGCCTGGTGGAAAAATCCGGCGGCAAGTCCGGCGACTTTGCGCGGACGCCATGAGCCTGCTTCCGGTCGACGATGCTCTGAAGGCCATTTTGGGTCGGGTCCCTGCCGTCACGCCTGAACAAGTGCCGCTTGGCGAGGCCATTGGCCGTGTCCTGGCCGCCCCGGTCGTTGCGGGACACAACCAGCCGCCGTTCGATGCCAGCGCCATGGATGGTTATGCCGTTCGGGCGAAAGACGTCGTCGAAGGGGCGCGGCTGCGCGTGATCGGGACTTCGCAGGCTGGCGCGGGCTATGGTGGAGGGGTGCATCGCGGGGAGGTCGTGCGAATTTTCACGGGGGCGCCGGTACCGCCGGGTGCTGACACGGTCATCATGCAGGAAGAGGCCGTTCGCGATGGCGATTTCGTCCATTTCACGGCCCCTGCCCGGCTCGGCCACAGTGTGCGCGCCAAGGGCAATGATTTTTCGACCGGTCAGAGCCTGATTGCAGCGGGAACCCGCTTGACGCCGATGCAGATCGCAGTGGCAGCAGCGGCAAACCAGGCCCGCCTCACCGTTGCGCAGCGTCCCAGAATTGCGCTTCTGGCCACTGGTGACGAGCTGGTGCTGCCCGGCACGCCACTTGGGCCGGATCAGATTGTCGCTTCGAACAGTTTCGGGCTCTCCGCCATGCTGGCGCCCTATGCCCGGCAGGTCGACGACCACGGTATAGTCAGCGACGACGCTGATCGGCTGCGGGAGCGGCTGGAGCGTATTCTCACGGCGGGACCGGATGTCCTCATCACCACGGGCGGCGCTTCGGTAGGTGAGCACGACCTGGTGCAGGACATTCTCAAGGGGCTCGGCGTGTCGCTCGATTTCTGGCGCATCAATATGCGTCCAGGAAAACCGCTGATGTTCGGCAGCCATGGGCGGACGCTGGTGTTTGGCCTGCCTGGAAACCCCGTTTCAGCGATGGTGACGGCGATGGTCTTCATCAAGCCGGCCTTGCGCGCCTGGGTTGGTCACGGCGAGCCAGCACCTTGGCGTCTGCCGCTCGCCGGCCCCACCCCATCCAACACTGCGCGCCGGCATTTCATGCGCGCGCGACTTGTCCAGGGGGCCGACGGCATACAGGCGCTGCCGATATCCCAGACAGACAGCGGCCATACCTCTTCCCTGGCAGCGGCGGACCTGCTTGTCGTGCAGCCGGAGAACGATCCCGGCCAACCCATCGGGACCGTGGTCGAAGCCCTGCCAATCGACGCCTTCTAGCTTGCGCCGGGTCGCGGGAGGCTTTGGCAGTGCCGCTCGCTCAAGGCCGTTGCAGAACATAACTGGAACATGTATGGTCGTTCCGTCTATGTTCCGATTCTGGGGTAGTGGGGCCAATGCTGACACGCAAACAACACGAACTGCTGATGTTCATCCATGAACGGATGAAGGAGAGCGGTATTCCCCCGAGTTTCGATGAAATGAAGGATGCGCTGGATCTGGCGTCCAAATCCGGTATTCATCGGCTGATCACCGCCCTGGAAGAGCGCGGCTTCATTCGGCGCCTGCCCAATCGGGCCAGGGCGCTGGAAGTGGTGAAGCTGCCCGACTCGATGAACCCGTCGCTGGGCGGCCGCAAGGCGCGGTTCGAGCCCTCGGTGATCGAGGGGAATCTTGGCAAGGTGGCCAACCCACCTGCTCGCGGCAATGCCGGCGGCGGAGACGATTATGCCCGTCCGGTTTCGATCCCGGTGATGGGGCGCATTGCGGCCGGCACCCCCATCGAGGCCATCCAGTCCCATTCTCACACCATAGCCGTGCCGCCTGAAATGCTTGGCGCGGGGGAGCATTACGCACTCGAGGTGCGTGGTGACTCGATGATCGAGGCCGGCATTTTCGATGGCGACACCGTGCTGATCAAGAAGCAGGAACACGCCTCGACCGGCGAAATCATCGTGGCTCTGGTCGATGATGAGGAAGCCACGCTCAAGCGCCTGCGCCGCAAGGGCGACACGGTGGCCCTGGAAGCTGCCAACCCGGCCTATGAAACCCGCATCTTTCCGCCCAACCGGGTCAAGGTGCAGGGCCGGCTCGTGGGGTTGATGCGGAAATACTGAGCGGAACAAGAGAAGAGGCCGGGCATTGCCTCTAAGGAGGTGGTGCCCATGTCTGATCCGCTCAAGCTTGGTTTCCCGGTGAAAGTGCTGGGAGACCCCAGTCTCAAAAGCAATGACGCTCGGCGCTCCCAGTCAAATCCACATCTGCGGGTGTCGCTAGGCTATCTTGCCGACATATTCGATTATTTGGTCCGGCACGACATTCGCATGTATCGGATGTCGTCGGACCTCGCACCTTACGCGACGCATCCCGACATGCCGCAATTCCACTCGATGGTGAGGGATAGCGCCACCGATCTCGGTGCTCTGGGCAAACGGGCGCGTGAACTTGGTCTACGCCTGTCTTTCCACCCCAGCCAGTTCATTGTGCTGAACAGTCCTGATCCCGATCTTGTGCGCAAGAGCGTATGGGACCTGACCAGCCAGGCAGAGATGCTGGATCATATGGAACTCGGGCCCGAAGCTGTTCTGGTGGTGCATGTGGGTGGGGTCTATGGCGAGAAGGACGGGGCCCGCCAGCGTTGGATAGAAACCTGGAAAACCTTACCCGAGCCGGTTCGCCGGCGACTCGTGCTGGAAAATGACGATCTGCGCTTTTCCTGCGCTGACGTGCTTCACATAAGCGAGCACACGGGCGTTCGGCTGATTTTTGACCATCAACATTTCTGGTGCCTCAACCCTGAAGGGTTGCCGCTTCGCGACACCCTGATACGGATGCTCGAGACCTGGCCGGCAGATCAGCGGCCCAAAATCCACTTCTCCTCGCCGCGAACCGAATTCAGGCAGCAAACGCGCAAGAACAGCCGCACGGGTAAAGCAGAGGTGGTGTCCGTCGCGCCGATCTGGACCGGCCACGCCGACTTCGTGCAACCTTTCGAATTCATTGGCTTTCTGCGCCAAGCCGAAGGATTGGACTTCGATGTCATGCTCGAGGCCAAGGCCAAGGATCTGGCGCTGATCCGTCTGCGATCAGACTTACAGCACTACGCGCCCGATATCGCTGCTCGTTTCGGCCTCTCCGCCGCGTTGGGAGGAGAGGCCGAAACTTCGTCACTTGAAGCAAGGGTGCAACTTAGCGCTTAGTGGTTGTCGCGCGGTACGCCTTCACTCTGAGCGATACGCTGATACTTTTCAGCGGGCTTGAGAATGGCTCCCTCACCCAACTGCCCCACGATGCCACGCTGGATTTCCTGCCAGGGTGTCTGGTGCTTGGGGAATTTGTAGCCACCATCGGCCTCAAGTGCGGCACGGCGATTTGCGATTTCCTCGTCGGAAATGAGGATGTCGGCTTCGCCCTTGTTGAGGTCGATGCGCACCCGATCGCCGGTTTTGAGGATGGCAAGATTGCCGCCTGCTGCAGCCTCGGGAGAGGCGTTGAGGATAGAGGGGGAACCGGAGGTTCCGGACTGGCGGCCATCACCGATGCAGGCCAGCGAGTGAACACCCTTCTTGATGAGGTAGTCGGGCGGCCGCATGTTGACCACTTCGGCGGCGCCCGGATAGCCGATCGGACCAGCACCGCGCATGAAGAGCAGAGTGTGTTCGTCAATCTCAAGTGAAGGATCGTCGATCCGATGGTGGTAGTCCTCCGGGCCATCGAAGACCACAGCCTTGCCCTCGAACATGCCAGGATGCGCGGGATCTGAGAGGTAGCGGTCCTTGAACTCGGGGCTGATGACGCTGGTCTTCATGATGGCGTTGTCGAACAGATTGCCACGCAGCACGAGGAAACCCGCCTCGGCCTTGAGCGGATTGTCGAAATGGCGGATGACCTTGTCATCCTCGATGACAGTGGTCCGGCAATTTTCGCCAATGGTCTTTCCGTTGACGGTAGGCGCATCTTCGTGGATTAGCCCCTGCCCCATCAGCTCGTTGACCACCGCTGGTACGCCACCGGCGTGGTAGTAGTCCTCGCCGAGATATTCGCCGGCTGGCTGCAGATTGACCAGCAACGGCACCTTGTGGCCGTGCTGTTGCCATTCATCGATCTCGAGCTCAACACCGATATGCTTGGCGATGGCATTGATATGGATCGGCGCATTGGTCGAACCGCCAATGGCGGAATTGACGACGATGGCGTTGAGGAAGTTTTCCTTGGTGAGGATGTCGGAGGGCTTGATATCCTCGTGCACCATTTCCACCGCGCGCTTGCCGGTGCGGTAGGCCATTTCCTGGCGGTCGCGATAGGGAGCGGGAATAGCGGCCGAACCGGGAAGCTGCATGCCCAATGCCTCGGCCAGCGAGTTCATGGTGGAGGCCGTGCCCATGGTGTTACAATAGCCGGTGGACGGCGCGGACGAAGCCACCAGCTCGATGAATTTGGGATAGTCGATTTCGCCGGCGGCCAGCATCTGGCGGGCCTTCCAGACGATGGTGCCCGAACCGGTGCGCTCGCCCTTGTGCCAGCCGTTGAGCATGGGGCCGACGGAGAGCGCGATGGCCGGGATGTTGACCGTGGCCGCGCCCATCAGCATGGCCGGCGTGGTCTTGTCGCAGCCAATGGTGAGGACCACGCCATCAAGCGGATAGCCATAGAGCACTTCAACCAGGCCCAGATAGGCCAGGTTTCGGTCAAGGCCCGCAGTCGGGCGCTTGCCGGTTTCCTGGATCGGATGCACAGGGAATTCGATAGCGATGCCGCCGGCCTCGCGGATGCCCTCACGCACGCGCTCGGCCAGAACCATATGATGGCGATTGCAGGGGCTGAGATCCGAGCCGGTCTGGGCGATGCCGATGATCGGTTTACCTGACTGCAATTCCTCTCGCGACACGCCGAAATTCATATAGCGCTCAAGATAGAGAGCAGTCATATCGGGATTGTCGGGGTTGTCGAACCATGCGCGCGAGCGAAGTTTGCGGCCGCCGGTGCCGCCATTGTCTGCAGTCATCTTGCCTGTTCCTTGCTTGTCCGCCGGACGCGGATCAGAGGGCCTTGGTGGTAGTGTTCTACCACGCGAAACTGTAGTGTGAATGGGTCCAGAGTAAAAAATCATACAAATCGGCCAAGGCTATGCAATGGATGTAGATATCTGGCCATACGACCGTTCGAGCTTACAGTACGAAAAGCCGCGCTCGCCGTGGTTGCATAGAAATAGCCAAAACTGGAAACGAACTGGCCAGCAGGCGCAGAGGCCATTAGGGTCGCGCCGCATCATGTTGGGATCGTGGGAGACGGACTAGATTGGCTGAGGAAATTGCATGGGTTGGAGTTGACTGGGGCACGTCCAACCTGCGGGCCTGGGGTATCGGAGAATCCGGCGCGGTAGTGGCGAGCGCCGAGTCTGACCAGGGAATGAGCAAACTGTCGCGTGACCAGTTTCCCGAAGCGCTCGGCGCAGCGTTGGCGCAAATGCCGTTGCCCCAAGGGCCGCTTGATGTGGTGATTTGCGGCATGGCCGGAGCACGGCAGGGTTGGCTCGAAGCGCCCTATCTCGAGGCGCCGACCGAACTTGGTGCCCTTGGCCAGGGCGCGGTACGTCCGGACATGCCAGACGAACGATTTCGCGTCTCGATTCTGCCCGGCGTCTGCCAAAGGCAGGGCGGCGAAAATGTCATGCGCGGCGAGGAAACCCAATTGCTCGGACTGGCCAGCCTTCACACCGAATATACGGGTCTGGTCTGCATGCCTGGCACGCATTCGAAATGGGCGAGGCTCGAAGGGACGCGGATTGAGCACTTTTCGACGGCTATGACCGGGGAAATGTTCGCGCTGCTCAAGACCCAGTCGGTGCTGCGGCACTCGCTGAACGGGCCACTGGATGGTCCGGAACAAGACGAGGGATTTGTTGCTGGTGCCCGCGACGGGCTGGACGATCCCGCCGCGCTGTTGGGTCAGTTGTTCACCGTTCGCGCAGCCTCGTTGTTATCGGACAAGGCGCCAGACTGGTGCGCCGGATATCTCTCGGGTCTGCTGATTGGCACCGAGATTGCTGCAAACCGTAACGAGATCGGCACCGATCCGGTGCCGCTGATCGGCTCCGACAAGCTCTGCGCGCTCTATATGCGCGTGCTCCACATGGCCGGGGCCTCTGGTCGCCTGGTCGATTCAACAGAAGTCGTGCTGGCCGGTCTCAAGGCCGCGCGCGCGTCCATTGCCTGAGGATTTGCCCGTGACCCATCGCCATATCATCGCCATTCTGCGCGGCGTTACGCCCGATGAGGCCGTGCCCGTCTGCACAGCACTGGTGGAGGCCGGCATTACATTGATCGAAGTGCCACTCAATTCGCCCAATGCAGTGGACAGTATTGGCCGTGCTGCCAAGGCCTTGTCCAATCGGGCAGAAATTGGGGCGGGCACGGTGCTGACGCCAGAGGACGTGCGGGCCGTGGCCGGGGCCGGTGGCACCTTCATTGTCTCGCCGGACACCAATGTGGAGGTGATCTCCGAAACCGTTCGGCTGGAGCTGAAATCCTACCCGGGTGTGTTTTCTCCGACCGATGCCTTTGCCGCCATTCGCGCCGGCGCGACCGGGCTCAAATTTTTCCCCGCTGAAGTGCTGGGCGCCAGGGGGATCAAAGCAATGAAGGCCGTTCTCCCTCCCGCCCTGCCGCTCTATGCGGTGGGCGGTGCCAATCCGGATAATTTCCACGAGTACTTCGCGGTAGGCTGCACCGGATTTGGCCTGGGCACCTATCTCTTCAAGCCTGGCATGGACGTGGCCGATGTGAGCGAACGCGCGAAACTGGCCGTTGCGGCCTATGATCAGGGAGCCGCGAAATGACCGGGACCGCCAAACTACTGATCGACAGCCAATGCGAGCTGGGCGAAGGACCATTCTGGCATGCTGGCCGTCAGCAATTGTTCTGGTTCGACATCAATAACCAGACGCTGTTCGCCGCCAATGTCGATGGCGAGGTGCAGAACCGGTGGCACTTAGACGAGATCGTCGCGGCAGCAGCAATTATCGATGATGCAACGCTGGTGCTAGCCAGTGAAACCGGGCTGAAGCGTTTTGATCTGGTTACCGGTGAAGCGGTTCATCTGATCGATATCGAGCGGGACGTGCCGACCAACCGTACCAATGACAGCCGGGTGCATGCCTCGGGTGCGTTCTGGATCGGTACCATGGTCAAGGATGAAGGTCCCAAGGATGGTGCGGTCTATCACTACCGCGCGGGCGTTCTGACCAAGATCATCTCCAATGCGGCCATTCCAAATGCCACATGCTTCTCGCCCGATGGCCGGACGGCTTATTGGACCGACACGCCGGATCAGAAAATTCTCAAATGCGCCGTCGATCCAGAAACGGGAATGCCGGTAGGCGAATGGGAACTGTTTGCCGATGTTTCGGAGCACCGTGGCTATCCGGACGGGGCCGTGGTCGATAGCGCGGGCTATCTGTGGAATGCCCGCTGGGGCGGATCGTGTGTGATCCGCTATGCGCCCGACGGGACCATCGATCGCATCATCGAGGTGCCTGTCAGCCAGGTCACCTGCCCGGCGTTTGGCGGCACGGATCTCAAGCGGCTGTTCCTCACCACCGCCAACAAGACCCTGTCGGCCGAGCAGTTGGCCGCAGAAAAAGTTGCCGGCGGAGTGTTCTACATCGATGTCGATGTTGCCGGACAGCCCGAAGCCAAAATCAAGCTTTGAGACCTGCGATGCCTACGGGTGTCAGCGTGGCGCGATACGCCAAGGCCGATTGAGGTTCTCAATGGCAGGACGGATGTCGAACTGCCCTGCCGCTGCATTCCAGACCAACCAATGTACGCCGCCCTCCTTCAATTCGCGCGGTCCGATGACCTGCCCCGCTGCGTAGCAGAATTGTGGAGGATAGATGCGCGCGATCAACAGGTCGTGGCGACCGCAGTCCTCGGCGAAAGCTGCCGCATTGCGGACGGCTGCCACGCTATAGGCGGGATCGGCCAGAATACAGCCGAGGCTGTCACACCGGGCCGCCGGGTGTGGGGCGGTGATTTCCGTCTGGTAGTGGTCGCTCCAGACATTGACGGCGAAACTGCCAGTTCGACCGGTCACCAGGGACATTTCGTCACCGTCGCGGATGGCGACGGCCTGGGTGGTGTCGGCGATCAGAATATCCGGGCGCGGCTCGAACCCGAACGCCAAGATGACGGGTAGCGCCAGCGCTGGCCCCAGCAAGCGCCAGCGGGTTTCCAGAAAGGCGAACCAGGCCAGAGCGATCAACCCTACGACCAGGGTCCAGCCGGCGAGCAGAGGATTGCCGGTCCAGCCCTGGCTCCAGGCAGCCACCAGCTCGGCGACATCGACCATGCGGTCAATGCCCCAGCCCATGATGGCCAGGCAGAGCCCGTCGATACCTAGCGGCATGGCGAGAACGGACAAGACTCCGAAGGGCATGATAATCAGGCTGACAAAGGGCAAGGCCAGCACATTGCCGATGACACCTAACGGGGCAGTCTGCTGAAAGTGGTAGGCAGAAAACAACAATGTCGCCAGGCCCGCGACAAGGCTGGTCCAGGCCGTAGCGGCAACCACGCCGCCAATGCGGGATATGCGCCCTGTGGATGGTGTTCCGCGCAGGCGCGGCAGTTCATAGATGCCGATGAGACCGACCACTGCGGCAAAGGAGAGCTGGAAGCTGGCCCTGAAGATGCTCGCGGGATCGATGAGAATAATGATTATGGCGGCGATGGCGACATTGCGCATGGTCAAGGCCTGGCGGCCGGCCAGGACGGCGCCGAAGATCAGGGCGAGCATCAGGGTCGAGCGAAAGGCGGGCACATTGTCCACACCACCGGCCAACATCAGGTACAGAAAGGCCGCGACGATGCCTACCGCTGCGGAGATCTGCTTGATGGGCCAGGCCACGAGGGCCGGAAACGAAGCTAGCGCCAAGCGTAAAAGCCAGTAGATGCCGCCAGCCACAATGGACAGGTGCAGGCCAGAGATCGAATAGATGTGCGCCAGGCCCGAGGCAGCCATGACATCGCGCGTCTCGTCGGTGATGTCGCTTTGATCCCCGACGACCATGGCCTTGCCGATCGCGGCAGTCGCCCCGTCCAGAACGGTATCGATGCGGTTACCGATCGCGCTGCGCCAGCCTTGCACGTTCCGGGTCGGGTTCCAGACGTCGCCGTCGGCCAGGACCTCGACCGTACCAGTGGTGGAGCCATAGGACCCCACGCCGACGAAATAGGAATGAAATTGTCCGTCATGGGCACCGGGCAAGACCGGTCCGGGAATGGGCGCCAGGCGTAGGGCGGCCCGAAATCTATCGCCCGGCGCAAGCTTTGCAGCACCCGGCAGGACTATGCGGGCGCGGCGGATCGGCACCGGTCTGGCATTCTCGGCCGGCACGAATTGGGAGGCAATTATCCGGATCCGGTTGGCATCGGCAGAGAGAACCTCGTCGACTTGGGCCTCGTAGGTGCCATAGGCGGGGTAGGCCAGCATCGGGGTGCCAAAAGCGAGCCCGTGCAGGGGCAAGAGGCAGAAGCCGAGCCAGAAGGCCGCAAACTGAACAACGCCCCGGAGCCCATTCAGAGCGTGGCGGGCGCGCGACAAAACCACCAGGCCGGCCAGTGCTATCGCCACGCCAGCGAGCAAGTAGGCCGATGGCTCAATCGGCATTGCGGCGTAGCAGATCAGCCCGGCGATCATGGAAAACGGCAGCAGGACAAAAAGCCGGCGCTTCTCGACAGCACTGTCTATTGCGCTGCGCAGGCGCGCCGCTGCTGCGGGTTCTCCAGACGCGGACCAACCAGCTCGCTCGCCGCGCGCGCGAAACCATCCGGCCAGCCCGGACGTACTCTCGAGAACCCTTTGCCCTGCCCCCATGCGCCCTGCCCTTGCGCTCAAGCCCGCCTATGCTACACACAGCCCCAAATTTCTCCAATCCTTCCGGTTCTCCATGTCTCAGGTCGTCACGCGTTTTGCTCCTTCTCCCACCGGCTATCTGCACATCGGCGGTGCGCGAACAGCGCTGTTCAGCTGGGCCTTTGCGCAGAACAAGGGCGGCAAAATGCTCCTGCGCATCGAGGACACGGATCGGGAACGGTCAACCGAAGCCGCCGTCACCGCGCTGATCGATGGATTGAAATGGCTGGGGCTGGACTGGGAAGGCGAGCCGATCAGCCAGTTCTCCCGCGCGTCGCGTCATGCTGAAGTGGCCCACGAGCTGGTGAAGATGGGGCATGCCTATTATTGCTATTGTTCTCCCCAGGAGCTGGAGCAGATGCGTGAGGAGGCCCGCGCCGCCGGCAAGCCCCCGCGCTACAATGGCTATTGGCGGGACCGTGACGCCTCCGAGGCACCTGCCGACATCAAGCCAGTGATCCGCATCAAGGCGCCGCTGGAAGGCGAGATTGTCGTGCGCGACCATGTGCAGGGTGAAGTTGTGTTCAAAACCGAGAACCTGGATGACTTCATCATCCTGCGTTCCGATGGTACGCCGACCTATATGCATGCCGTGGTGGTCGACGATCACGATATGGGCGTGACCCACATCATACGCGGCGACGACCACCTGACCAATGCGGCCCGCCAGATCATCATCTACAACGCTATGGGCTGGAATGTGCCGGAAATGGCGCATATCCCCCTGATACATGGGCCCGATGGTGCCAAGCTGTCCAAGCGGCACGGTGCGCTCGGGGTCGAGGCCTATCGGCAGATGGGCTATCTGCCCGCGGCCCTGCGCAATTATCTGGCACGCCTGGGCTGGAGCCATGGCGATGACGAGTTCTTCACCACCGACCAGATGGTGGAGTGGTTCAGCCTCGAGGCACTCAACAAGGGCGCCGCGCGCTTCGACTTCGTCAAGCTTGAGAACATTAACGGGCACTATATCCGCGAAGCCGATCCCAGCTATCTCTATGACGTCATGGTCGATACGGCCAAGGAGGTCGGGCGCGACGAGGACGCCAAGGGCCTGATGGCCAACCACAATACGGTTCTGGCCGCGCTGCCCGAATTGCAGCCCCGCGCCAAGACAGTGCTTGAGCTGATCGATCTGGCCCAGTTCATCTATGCCCCGCGCCCGATTCAGCCCGATGAGAAGGCGGCAGCTTTGCTAACCGATGACGCCCGAGCTGTGCTTGCAAGCGTTGCCGATACGTTAGGGGGTCTTGCCGATTGGTCAGTGCCGAGCATTGATGCTGCCATGCGTGCCCTGGCGGAAGAAAAGGGTCTCAAGCTAGGCAAACTGGCACAGCCTTTGCGTGCGGCCCTCACCGGACGCACCGTGTCTCCGGGGATTTTCGAGGTCATGGTGCTGATTGGACGGGAAGAGAGCCTTGCCCGACTCGGCGACCAGACTTCTGCCTGAGGCGCAAAAACCGCGCCCTGTCGCCAGTCTGTCGGATAGATAAGTCATACTCACCTATCGGTTGCTTGCGATGGGCAAGACCTGATACCTCTGCACCGGAAAATCGGCGCTTCAAGGGCGCCGCCCCCGGGTCCGCATTTCCTATCCTTTCCTGCGGACGAACGGGGTGAAGCGAGGAGAGCTCAATGACCGAAAAAGTCGCCAAACTCGTCATCGGAGACCAGACCCACGAATTCCCCATACTGAGTGGTACGGTGGGTCCGGATGTGATGGATATCCGTGCACTCTACGCCAAGACGGGGCTGTTCACCTACGACCCGGGGTTCACTTCCACAGCGGCGTGCGATAGCGCGATTACCTACATCGATGGCGACAAGGGCGAACTGCTTTATCGTGGATATCCCATCGAGCAGCTGGCCGATAAGTCCAGCTATCTCGAAGTTTGCTACCTGCTGCTCTATGGCGAGCTGCCGACGCCGACCCAGTTCAAGGAATTCGAGGCGCTGGTGACGCGCCACACCATGGTGCATGAGCAGATGCACTATTTCTACCGTGGCTTCCGCCGCGACGCGCATCCGATGGCCATCATGACCGGCGTTGTTGGTGCCATGGCGGCTTTCTACCATGACAGCACCGACATCAACGATCCGCAGCAGCGCGAGATTGCTTCGATCCGCATGATCGCCAAGATGCCGACGATTGCGGCCATGGCCTACAAGTATTCGGTCGGTCAGCCGTTCGTCTATCCGCGCAATGACCTCGATTACGCAGCGAACTTCCTGCATATGTGCTTCTCGGTCCCTGCCGAGGAATACAAGGTCGATCCCAAAATCGCCCGCGCAATGGACCTGATTTTCACGCTGCACGCCGATCACGAACAGAACGCATCGACTTCGACGGTGCGCCTGTCGGGCTCGTCGGACGCCAATCCGTTCGCCTGTATCGCTGCTGGCGTGGCTTGCCTCTGGGGCCCCGCCCATGGCGGCGCCAATGAGGCCTGCCTCAACATGCTGCGCGAAATCGGGACGGTGGACCGGATCCCCGAGTTCATTGCCCGCGCCAAGGACAAGAACGACCCGTTCCGCCTGATGGGCTTTGGTCACCGCGTCTACAAGAACTTCGACCCGCGCGCCAAGGTGATGCAGGCCACGGCCAAGGAAGTGCTGGAGATCCTAGGGGTGGGCAATAATCCCACGCTGCAGGTAGCCCAGGAACTGGAGCGCATCGCGCTGGAAGATCAGTACTTCATCGATCGCAAGCTCTATCCGAATGTCGACTTCTATTCGGGCGTGATCCTGGATGCGATCGGTTTCCCCACCTCGATGTTTACCGTGCTGTTCGCCGTCGCCCGCACCGTTGGCTGGATCAGCCAGTGGAAGGAAATGATCGGCGACCCGCAGAAGAAGATCGGCCGTCCGCGTCAGCTCTACAATGGTGCCACCGAGCGGGATTACGACCCGATCAGCGAGCGCTGATTGCGCCAGATTTCGAGGATCCGGTCCGCCGGATCCTCACGGAGATGCGGGCGCAACCCCGTTTCCATGATCCGATAAAGCTCGTCAAAGGCCTGCACCTGGTCCTGACGGGCTTTTTTGTTGCCCAGGAGTCCGGTCATAGCTGCCTTTGCCGGGCTGGCCAGAAGCGGTGCCGCGACGAATTCGGGCACAACCGGGCGCCCGAGAATGATGTTGGGCAGAGACACTTGCGGCCGGCCAAGCTTTGCGTAGGCACGCGACTGGTGACTATCAAGCGCGTAGATGACCACCATGGGGACGCGCGCCAGAGCCAATTCAAGGGTCACTGTGCCTGACACACACATGGCGCCAATGGCCTGCTGATATATAGCGCGGCGCGTGGCGCGCGTGTCAACGACGCGGACTGGCGCTGACCAGCTGGCAGTTTCAGCGACCAGCCGGTCACGCAGTCGGGGCAAGGTCGGAATGACCAGTTCAGTGACAGCTGCGTGATGGGCGAGATCGGCCGCCATCTCGCCCAATAGGGGCAAATGGCGGCGCAACTCGCCGTTCCGGCTGCCGGGTAGCAGCACAAGCGGTCCACGATCCGGTGGCGTGTGCGAACCGATGGCCTCGGCAATGGCGGGATGACCGACATAGCTGGTGGGTGGGCCGCCGAGCCGACTCATTGCCTCCGGTTCGAACGGGAGTACCGCCAACACGGCATCGAAGAGCGGCGCAAGGTGTTTGGCGCGCTCTGGATTGCGGGCCCAAACCGATGGCGCCACATAGAGGACCAGGCGACCTGTGTAACCGCGCTTGCGCAGGCGCGCCGCCAAAAGGCGCGAGAAGTCCTGCGCATCGACGAGCACGACCATATCGGGGTTGGCGGCCAGAATGGCCTGGGCCGTCTGCTCGAGACGCCAAAGCAGGCGTGGCAGGTTGAGCAGCACATCGGTGATGCCCATGACCGCCAGATCGGACATGGGAAAAAGCGAGGTCAGCCCCTGCCCTGCCAATTCATCGCCGCCGACACCGGACAGTTCCAGGCTCACCTTGTCACGAAGACGCGCTACCAGATCGGCGGCAATCCGATCTCCGGACGGCTCACCGGCCAGGATAAAGAGGCGCAGCGTGTCGCTCATGGCTGCCTCAGGATTGGATGGCTATTCGGTTTCGCCGCCGTTACGGGGCAGCAGGATGGGCCGATCCTGGGCATCGGCAATGAAACGCACCACGTCCTGAACCAATGTGTCCTGGCTGAAGATTTCAGCCGCGTCTTCCACGCGTTCCCGCAGCGTCCCCTCACTAGCAAAAATCTGCCGGTAGGCGGCGCGCAGACGGTGAATGGCTTCGCGCTCAAAGCCCCGGCGCTTGAGGCCAATGAGGTTAAGGCCTGTCAGGGTGGCACGATTCCCGACCGCCATGCCGTAGGGAATGACGTCGCCATCCACCATGGACTGCGCGCCAATGAAGGCATGCGCGCCAATGCGGGTGAACTGATGGATGACGCAGGTGCCGCCAAACCGGACAAAGTCTCCGATGTGACAATGCCCAGCAATGCCAACATAATTGGTGACCACTACATTATTGCCGACGATGACGTCATGAGCGATGTGGGCGGACGCCATGATCAGGCAGTCGTCGCCGATGCGCGTGACCATACCACCGTTTTCAGTACCCGGATTGATGGTCACCGATTCCCGGATGGTGCAGTTCGCGCCGATCTCGAGGCGCGAATTCTCACCATGGAACTTGAGATCCTGCGGTTCATGTCCAACCGAGGCGAAGGGAAAGATGCGCGTGCCCGGCCCGATGGTCGTGTTGCCTTCGACAACAGCGTGCGACACCAGCTCGACATTGTCGCCAAGCGTCACATTGCTACCGACAATGCTGTATGGACCAATACGGACGTTTGCACCAAGCCTCGCCCCATCGGCGACAATCGCCGTGGGATGAATCACAGGGGCTGTCACGCTTCGGCCCCCACGATCATCGCGGTGATTTCAGCTTCAGCAATGACAGTACCGTTGACCTTGGCCTTGGCTTCGTAACGGCCCACATTGCGGCGGCGATGCATCTTGGTGATGTGGAACTCGATGGTGTCGCCGGGCCCTGCGGGCTTGCGGAAACGGGCATTGTCGACCCCGAGCATCAGCACGATGTTCTTCCGGCCACCGTTGGAGTCGTGCTTGATGACGATCGCTCCGGCCGTCTGGGCCATGCCTTCGATGATCAGCACCCCAGGAAAGATCGGATTGTTTGGAAAATGCCCGAGAAAGATGGGCTCGTTGAATGTGACGTTCTTCACGCCAATGGCGGATTCATCGCCATTGATGTCAATGATCTTGTCGATCATCAAGAAGGGATAGCGGTGCGGCAGCGCCTCAAGAATTTCGGCGATGCTCATAGCATTGAGTTCGGTGACGGCGGTGGTTTCGTTCATCCCCGCTTCTCCCCCTTCGACAGTTTCCGCACAACGGCGAGTTCTCGCCAGAAATCTCTTATATCCTGCGCCGGAGCACCAGCAAGCTTGGACCCGGCGGGCCAGTCCTTGGTCACGGCCGCCCGGCCATGAACTACCGAACCCGCGCCAATGCTGAGATGACCAGAGGTGCCAACCCCGCCGCCCATCAACACGCCATCGCCCAGGATTGTGGAACCGGACAGACCGCTCATGGCTGCAATAAGACAGTTGCGGCCAATACGGCAATTGTGACCGATCTGGACCAGATTATCGATTTTTGAGCCTTCGCCCAAAACCGTGTCGCCCAGCGCGCCTCGGTCGATTGTGCTGTTGGCGCCAATTTCGACGCGGTCCTGAATGACCACCCGACCCAGTTGCGGAATCTTGCGATTGGACTGGCCAAAATCGAGCCAGCCGAAACCCTCCGTGCCGACGCGAACGCCCGAGTGCAGCACGACTTCATTGCCCAAATGGGCACAGTCAACGGTGCAATTGGCGGCAATGACGCAGTTGCGACCGATGGTGACGCCAGCACCGATAACGGTATTGGCGCCGATCACGGTTCCGCGGCCAATTTCCACCCCGGCGCCCACCACGACATTGGTGCCGAGGGTCACATCGCGCTCAAACACCGGTGCGCCCAGATCCTCACGCCCTGCGGCAATGATCGACCGGGTACTGGAGGGATAGAGCGCATCAAGAATGTCGGCAAAGATGTTGTGCGGCTTTTCGATCACGACCGCGGCGCAGCCCTCCGGAACCGCGTCCTTGAGGGCCGGGGACACCAGAACGGCACTCGCTGAAGTGACGCGCAGTTCCTCGATGTAGCTTTGCTGCGCCGCCAGGGCGAGTTCGCCCGGCCCGGCCAAGTTGAGTTCGGCGACCCCGGTGATCGTGAGTTCAGGATTCCCCAGGCCCGCCGCCAAGTCTGACTGACCAACCAGAGCAAGCAATGCGCCCAGGGTCTGTGGACCGGCGAAGCGATGGAAACGGGTGTCGACCATGATGTCACTTAAACAGAAAGAGCCGCGGCGCTACCGCCCCGCGGCTCCGAAAAATTATTCACACCGGCCGGACTAGAGCAGGGTCGAGATGGTGAACTGGAACATCTGCGTGCGGTCGTCGGTCGACTTATTCAGAACATGAGCAAAGTCGCCGCGCAGCGGACCAAAAGGCGAATCCCAGATAAGCGACGCACCAACCGAAGTGCGCCAGGGCTGGTCGTTGCTCGTGGCAACCGCACCACCACCACCAATGATGTCGCTACTATCGCCAATCCAGGCTGCGTCCGCCCAGACCGCACCGCTCAGGCCGTAACTTTCCGGCAGGCCTGGGATCGGGAATTCGATCTCACCGGAAATGCCGGCGAACATTGTCGTGCCGACATATTCGCCAGTGCCAAGGCGCGGACCAAAGCCACGGCCTTCAAAGCCACGGATAAGCTGTGAGCCGGGCGTAAACGCCTCGACCGAATGAACGCTTCCGCCATTCATGCTGTTGATGACGCCAGCCTGACCACGAATGCTGCCAACCACGCCGCTATCCGGGATCAACGGGACAAAATAGCGTGCACGCGCCTCGGAGCGAAGCAGGTTGTGGTCCCATCCGATATAGCGCTGGGTAAAGGTCGCATACAGACCTTCAGTCGGGTTCTGGACGTCGTCCACACCGTTCCAGGTCAGCGTGTAGCCAATAAACGCCTTGTTGAATTCCTGACCGTTCGAGACCAGCGAGGACTTATAAGTTGGGTTCCCTTCGGTATCGGCAATGACCATACGCTCATAACCGCCGAAGAACTGTGCATTGAGAGCACTGGTCAACGGAACGCCCACGCGCAGCTGACCACCAGTGGTCTGCGTGCCGTAGAAGCTGGCCGAGGTCTCGTCGTTGATGCGATGATAGGCGTCCACACCGGCGGAAACCTTGAGGCCCATGAAGCGCGGCTCGGTGAACGAGAAGTCGAAGGTGCGGCCCGATTGCGAGGCACCGATGGCCGCCCGCAAATACTGGCCGCGGCCGAGGAAATTGCGCTCGGTCAGCGAAAGCTCGCCCAGGATGCCATCGGTGGTGGAGTAACCGGCGGTCGCGCCATATTCACCGGTGGACTGTTCCTCGACATTGATATTGAGGACGATCTTGTCCGGTGACGAACCGGGGGCCGTGGAAATATCGATCCTGGAGAAATAGCCAAGAGCGTCGATATTGTTGCGGCCCCGGATCACCATGGAGCGGTTGAACGGGTCGCCTTCAGCAAAATCAAGCTCACGACGAATGACGAAGTCGCGCGTCTTGATGTTGCCGGTGATGTTGATGCGCTCGACATAGATGCGCGCACCTTCGTCGACCAGATAGGTGACGTTGAAGGAATTGGTCGCTGCATCGCGATCCAGGCGAGCCCGTACGTCGGCGAAGGAGTAGCCCTGAACGGTGGCCTCATAGGCCATGTCTTCGATGGACTTCTGCAGCTCGAGCGCGGAATAGGTTGCGCCCTGTCCGGTGCGCACCGTGCCGCGCAGAGCATCGGTATTCAGTCCATCAATGCTGGTTTCGATACCGACATTGCCGAACTCATACTTCTGACCTTCATTGACGGTCACGTTGACGAAGTACGCATTGCGCGCGGCGTCATATTCGGCAACCGAATTGACCTGCGCGTCGGGGAAACCACGATTGGCGTAGTAAGCCCGGATGCGCTCGCGATCGACGGCCATCTTCTGCTCGTCATAGGTATCGTCGCGGAGCAACCAGCTCAGAATACCCGACTCCTTGGTGAGCATGGCCCCCTTGAGGTTGCCCGCACCAATGGAGTTATTGCCGGTGAAGTTGATCGCGGCGATACCGGCGCGCTCGCCTTCATTGATCTCGAAGATAACCCGCACGCGACCGTCTGTGGTTTGCTCGGTGCGCGCCGTCACAGAAACGGAATTAAACCCGTCCCGATCATAGGCCAGGCGAATGCTTTCGATATCCGCGTTAAGACGCTGCTGGCTGTAAATTCCCGAGGTCGAGATATCGACCATGGTCAGGAGTTGACTGTCGGGGAAGCGGCGATTGCCTTCGAACAGCACTGAAGCAACCAACTGCTCCTGCGCCTGTGCCGTCACGACGCCAAGGACAGGCACGCCAGCAACCATGGGGGCAGCCCCCAGAATGGCTATCGCCGAAACCGCGCCACGCATCAACTTGGTGGGGTGAATCATATTGTTATTGCCTTCTGCGACCCGCTTGAAGAATCGCCATGCACAGCGCTCCCCCAAGCTAACTCCATTGAAGTGTTTTACTGTTTTTTTAACCAGGAACAAGGCGAGACTGCTCACGCGGTTAGCAATTCATTGGCGACCTTGTATTCGTGCAACACCTTGCGAACCAAGGTTAACAAAGCGTTAGCGCAAAATACCAAAGTGGTCGAACACTGTGTCGTTGAACAGGGTAAACACCATGAGCGCAAGCACAAGGGCAAATCCGAAGCGGAAGCCGATTTCCTGTATCCGCATGCTGAGCGGGCGCCCGCGAACTGCTTCGATGAAATAGTACAGCAAGTGGCCGCCATCGAGCATGGGCACCGGCAGAAGGTTGAAGATCCCGATATTGAGCGAGAGCAACGCCATCAAATTGATCAGGGCCACAAAGCCCAGGGTCGCAACTTCTCCGGAGACTTTGGCGACCTTGACCGGTCCGCCAAGTTGTTCGACATCGCCCCTGCCCACGAAGAAATCGCCGAGGAAGGCGGCCGTGCGCTGCACGATGAACCGGATCTCCTCAAAGGTCATGCCGACCGCCTCGACGGGGCCGGGGCGATAAAGTGTCACATCGGTCTCATCAACATCACGCGTGACGCCGATACGGCCGATACGCTGGTCATTCCCGAATCGATCCTCGATTTCAACGGCTTCGGGGACCAAAGTGAGCGTTCGTTCCGCGCCGGCGCGCTCGAGTTTCACCACCACCGGACGCTCGGGGCTGGTGGCGACATAGCGCTGGAAATCTTCAAAGCCGCGAACGGCATAGCCATCGACCGCCAGGATTTCGTCGCCCGGCCGGAAGCCCGCCGATTCGGCGACCGAGCCGGACACAACCTCGCTGATCACCGGGGGGATCGTGTAGCGACCATAGCCGAGCAGCAAGGCATAGAGAATCAGGAAAGTCAGCAGGACATTGGCAAGCGGGCCAGCGGCGACCACCGCAATGCGTTGCCAGACATTCTTGTTGACGAAGAGGCGCGGCGCCAGAGCCGGGTCCACATTTGCGGCGGCTTCCGGGTCCGGAACGCTGGCCGGGTTCATGTCTCCGACAAAGCGGACATAGCCGCCCAACGGTATAGCGGAGATGCGCCAGCGGGTGCCGTGCCTGTCGTTCCAACCCACCAGCTCGCGCCCGAAACCGACCGAGAAAGTGTGGATGGCCACCCCGTTCCAGCGGGCCACCAGATAATGGCCCATTTCATGGACGAAGACGATAACCGTCAGAACGACAAGAAATGGGACGAGATAGGAAAGCAGCCAGTAGGCGAAATCAAACATTGGGATCCAATACTCTCACAGTTCGGTACGGGCGGGCGCTACCAGTGGAGCAATCCCGTCGCTATCGCCCCGAACCCAGCATGTGTTGCACCCACAATTGCGACCAGAAACACGCCGAATGTGAGACTGTCCAGGCGATCCATGAGACCCCCATGTCCGGGGATGATGTCGCCGCTGTCCTTGATGCGGAAGAAGCGCTTGAGGGCACTTTCGGCCAGATCGCTAACCTGAGCGAGTACGCTGATCGTCGCAGAGAGAAGGATGCCGATCCAGACTGGCGATTCAGTCACCCAGAGCCAGACCAGAAGCCCTGCGCCGGTACCAAGAGCAAGCCCGCCCAGGGCGCCAGACCAGGTCTTGGAGGGTGAAATATCTGGGGCCAGCTTTTCGCCGCCAATCTGGCGCCCCGCAAAAAAGGCCGCGGAATCCGTCATCCAGACCACGGTGCCAAGATAAAGTCCGGCCCAAATACCTGCCGTCCCGGTGCCGCGCATGGCCATGAGAGAGGTTATCAGCGCCCCGAACAACACCAGCCCGACGATCCGCCAGACCATGTGCTCCCGCTCCATGGTAAGCACCAGACCACACGCCAGGATAATCGCCCCCAGCGGCCCCCAGAGGCCGATGAGGGGGTAAAGGAGCCCAGATAGAGCCACGAAGCCAATGAGCACCATGCCCTTTTTGGTCAGCGGCGCGCGCGTGACCATGGTTTCCCATTCGCGATAGGCAAGGGCATAGACTGCGCCCACGACCGCCGCAAAAAGATAGCTGCCGACGACAAGCGCCGTCGCAGTCAAGGCAATCAGTACAGCGGCGGAAGCAAGACGCGGCCCGACATCGGCCCAGGACCGCCGGGGCGGGGCCGGCTGATCAGCATTGGGGTCCCCCTGCCCGCTCAACGCGCGTCCGCCCCTAAGCCGCCAAAGCGCCTATCGCGCTGGGTGAAGGTTTCAAGTACGCGCACAAAGCTGGCTTCATGGAAGTCAGGCCAGTGTTCGTCGACAAACACAAACTCTGCATAGGCTGCCTGCCAGAGCAGGAAATTGGACAGGCGCTGCTCACCGCTGGTGCGGATAATGACGTCCGGATCAGGCAGGCCGGCGGTATAAAGCGCGTCGCCCAGCCGTTGCTCGTCGATATCTTCGGGGGCCAACCGACCTGCAGCGACTTCGCATGCCAGGTGGCGCGCGGCAGCGGCAATCTCCGCCTTGCTGCCATAGTTAAAAGCGACCACCAGGGTCAGGCCCGTATTGGACCGCGTCTTGGCCTCGACATCGTCGATCAGCTTGACCAGGCCGGATTCCAGTCCGGCGCGCGAGCCGATGATACGCACACGCACATTATTGCGAATTAGTCGCTGCAGATCTGATGCAACAAAACGCCGTAACAAGTTGAAGATGAACGAAACTTCGTCTGAAGGTCTCGACCAGTTCTCGGATGAGAAACTGAACACGGTCAGGCAGGGTACGCCATAGGTAATGCAGTTCTCGACCAGCCCACGCAGGGATTTGACCCCCTCGACATGACCTTCGGTCCGCCGTTTGCCGCGTTGCCTGGCCCAACGGCCATTACCATCCATGATCACGCCAATGTGGCGCGGGATTTTTAATCCCGCACCTAGCTCAACTTTCACACTGGCGGCCGGTTCCCCTGCCATCAACGCCCTCCCGGCGCGAGATCATGTGATCCTCTAGACCTGCATGATCTCCTGTTCCTTGGTCGCCACGATGGTGTCGATCTCGGCGACAGAATCATCGGTAGCCTTTTGAACAAGATCGGACTGTTTCTTGGCATCGTCCTGGCTCATGTCGCCGTCTTTCTCCGCCTTTTTCAAGGCATCCATGCCGTCGCGGCGAATATGGCGCACAGCGACGCGAGCCTGCTCTGCGTAGGTATGGGCCACCTTGGCGAGTTCCTTGCGACGCTGTTCGTTCAGTTCGGGCAGCGGCACGCGAATGATCTGCCCTTCCCCCATCGGGTTGAGTCCCAATCCGCTGTCACGAATAGCTTTTTCGACGGCGTTGGCATTCGACCGGTCCCAGACCTGCACCGAGAGCATCCGGGGCTCGGGGACAGTCACGGTCGCCACCTGATTGAGCGGCATGCGCGAACCATAGACTTCTACCGTTACAGGATCGAGGAGGCTGGCGCTGGCGCGCCCGGTCCTCAGGCCGCCCAACTCGTCCTTGAGCGACGCGACAGATTTCTGCATGCGCGTCTTGAGGTCGTTGAGATCGTAGCTTGAGGCCATTGCTGTTTCCTTCCAGTCCATTGCCGGCTCGGGTCTTGTGCCCGTTCTCTGGCGTTCATCGGGGTCATCATACCCGCAGCGAGGGCCGATGGGCACATGTGAGCGGGCGTTTAGAGCGGGTTGCCCACACGCGTGGACAGGCCCTTGCCCTCCAATACACCAGCAAGGCCCGCCTTGTCGTCCAATGCGTATACGATTATCGGCATGGCATTGTCGCGAGCAAGTGCGAATGCCGCGGTGTCCATCACCTTGAGGTTTTGTTTGATGACGTCATCATAGCTGATCTGGGTATAACGGGTAGCAGTCGGGTCCTTCATCGGATCGGCCGAATAGACCCCGTCGACCTTGGTTCCCTTGAGCACAACGTCGCATTCCAGCTCGATGGCGCGCAGCGTTGCAGCAGTATCGGTGGTAAAGAACGGGTTCCCTGTCCCACCCCCCAGGACAACGACGAAGCCTTCTTCAAGCGCCAGCTTCGCGTCGCGAGCGGTGAATGTGTCAGCAACCGATGGCATGGTTGCAGCGCTGAACGGCTTGGACATGACGCCCTGGCGCATAATAGCATTGGACAGGGCGAGGGCATTGATCATGGTGCCCAGCATACCCATCAGATCAGCAGTTACGCGGTCCGTGCCGTCAGCGGCGCCGGCCATACCACGGAAAATATTGCCGCCGCCCACCACAATTGCGACCTGGACGCCGGAGCGCGCAACGTCGGCAATCTGGCCGGCAATGCGCTGCAGGTATGGTGGCTCGATGCCGAACGAATTGTCTCCCGCCAGCGCTTCACCCGAAACCTTGAGCAAGATGCGCTTATGTGCGGATGACATTGGTGGGGACCCCTTGATCTTTGATGAGCGGGCCACCGATTCCGGCGGACCCGGCAAACCCTATGGCAAATTGCCCGGCAAATGAAGCCAAGGCCGCATGCTGAATTCATTTGAAGTGGAAGAGCTCAATCCAGAAGAGCGACTTCTCCGGAGAGCGTGGGAACGGGCGAAAACGCCCATTCCCAAGATTGGTCTGGCTTACTTGGTGCCAGCTGTGGCCGCGACTTCTGCGGCAAAGTCGCTTTCGGCCTTCTCGATGCCTTCGCCCAGCGCGTAGCGCACGAACTTGGTGAGCTTGATCGGGGCGCCTGCGTCCTTCTCGGCGTTCTTGATCGCATCGCCGACCTTGGTCTCACCGTCGATCACGAAGACCTGGCTGAGCAGAGTCACTTCTTCGAAGTACTTGCGCATACGGCCTTCAACCATCTTCTCGGCGATCTCAGCGGGCTTGCCGCTTTCCTTGACCTGCTCGAGGATGATGGCGCGCTCGCGGGCCACAACTTCCTGATCCAGCTCGTCGGGCGAGATTGCCTGCGGCTGGGCGGCAGCGATGTGCATGGCAAGCTGCTTGCCGAAAGCCGACAGGGCCGCCTTGTCGCCGGTCGATTCGAGCGCGACCAGGATACCGATCTTGCCCATGCCGGGCTTGACCGCGTTGTGAACATAGCTTTCGACCACGCCATCATTGACCGAAACGGTCTCGGTGCGGCGCAGGTTCATGTTCTCGCCGATCTTGGCGATGGCTTCGGTCAACTCAGCCGAAACCGAGTGGCCGGTGCCGGGGAACGGCATTTCGCCGAGCTTGACGACGTCGCTATCAGCATCGATCGCAAGCTTGGACACGGTTTCGACGATGTTCTGGAACTGCTCGTTGCGGGCAACGAAGTCGGTTTCGGAGTTGACTTCAACGGCAGCGGCCTTGGTGCCGGCAGTGACGACGCCAACAAGACCTTCAGCAGCGACGCGGTCGGCCTTCTTGGCGGCCTTTGCCAGGCCACGGGTACGCAGCCAGTCAATGGCGGCATCCATGTCGCCATTGGTTTCAGCCAAGGCCTTCTTGCAGTCCATCATCCCGACACCAGTCGAGTCGCGGAGCTGCTTGACCATTGCAGCAGTGATTTCCATGGGTTCACCTCTTGGCGGCCCCTCGCGGGGCGGCTTATTCGAGTGGGTACTTGCCCGGAATCGGGCGGGGCGTGCCTCCCCGCAGGAAGGCACGCCTGCACGAAGATTAGTTGACGGTTGCGTCGCCTTCGGTCGGCAAATCCTCGGCAGGTGCCTCGGTAGCCGAACCCAGATCGGTGCCAAGGGCGCTCGAAGAGCGGCCGATGCCGTCGATGGCGGCACGCGAGATCAGCGAGACATAGAGCTCGAGAGCGCGGCTGGCGTCGTCATTGCCGGGGATGGCATAGTCAACGATATCGGGATCGCAATTGGTGTCGACGATGGCGACGACCGGAATGCCCAGGCGGCGGGCTTCCTTGATTGCGTTCTCTTCCTTGTTGGTGTCGATCACGAACAGGAGGTTGGGCAGGTTGCCCATGTCCTTGATGCCGCCCAGGTCGCGCTCGAGACGCTCCTGTTCGCGGGACATCATCAGACGTTCCTTCTTGGTACGCAGGGCCAGATCGGCTTCGCTCATCGACTCGAGCTCGCGCAGGCGAGCGATCGAGTTGGAGATGGTCTGCCAGTTTGTCAGCGTGCCGCCGAGCCAGCGGGAGTTGACGAAATACTGGGCGGATTGCTTGGCGGCATCAGCCACCAGCGGGGCAGCCTGACGCTTGGTGCCGACGAACAGCACGCGACCGCCATCGGCCACGGTGTCAGACACGAGCTGCAGAGCGCGGCTGAGGGCCGGCACGGTCTGGCTCAGATCGAGAATGTGGATGTCGTTACGAACGCCGAAGATGTAGCGTTCCATCTTCGGATTCCAGCGATGCTTCTGGTGACCGAAGTGCACGCCTGCTTCGAGAAGCTGACGCATGGAGAATTCTGGCAGTGCCATGATGGGCTGCTCCTTTACCGGTTGATGCCTCCACGAAGCCTTGCAGCGGAACCCGCCACCGGTTGGATTTTCCGCAAGGGAAAAGCCTGCTCCGTGTGTGAAATCACGATCGACCCATGCCGAACGCGTGGCTGCTATATGCCAAGGTGGTGCCGGAAGCAACCCAGATATGGCCGAGAAACGGGCGCCTGCGGCATTCACGACAATTTCAAGCAACCAGCGGCGCTGTTGTGGTATTAATTAACCATAGACCCGCGCCCAGACGCGGGGTCAAGGGTGAGAGCCCCTGAGCGAGGGAGGAAGAGCCCCCAAAGGCTCGCCTCCCCCGCGTTCGTTTAGGCGAAGCGAACGTCCGTTACACCCTCAAGAGCCTTGATGCCCCCGGCGACTTCGGCGGTGACATTGTATTTGCCGGGCAGTTCGATTTCATATTCGCGCGCCCCCCCGTCCCGGATCACCACGAAATTGACCGTGCCATTGCCGCCGCGTTTGAGCTGCGCGCTGGTCGGCCCCAGAGCCTGCGGATCGGCCAGGAACACGGTCAATTGCCGGTCGATACGCTCGGCCATGCCTTCAATGGGTTCAGCCGACATCAAGCGTACGCTGATGCCTTCGGCGCGCTCATCGGCCCCGACCTGCAGGATAACCGAATTGCCCGGCTGCAGAATTGCGCCGAACTCGTTGATCTGCTCGGAGAAGGCGATGCACTCATAGGTGCCGCTTTGATCCGACAGGGTCAGGATCATCATCGGCGTGCCTTTACGCGTACGCCTGTCGTTACGCGATGAAATCGTCCCGGCCAGACGCCCTGCCCCGGCCCCATCTTTCACCGCCCGTTCAAAGTCGCTCCAGCGCTGCACGCGGAGCTTTTCGAACATGTCGGCGTAGGCATCGAGGGGATGGGCCGAGAGGTGGAAACCGATAGCTGCCAACTCACGATCGGCGCGCTCGGTTGAATTCCAGACAGCGACCCCGGTCGGCAGGCGGAATGGCTCTTCCTCCACGCCGCCGAACAGCGAGACCTGACCGCTGGAGCGGTCGGCGGTCAAGGCCTGAGCAGTTCCGATGACTGACTCGACGGCCGCAAATGCCACCTCGCGCCGCGGCGCCAGAGAGTCGAATGCGCCGGCATTGACCAGGGTTTCGAGCGTGCGCTTGTTGAGCACGCGCGGATCGACACGTCGGGCAAAGTCCCCCAAATCCTTGAAAGGCTGATCACCCCGCACTTCGACAATGTGCTCGGCCATGGCCCTGCCGACGCCCTTGACCGCCGAAAGGCCATAATGGACCCGGTCGTCCTTGACCGCGAACAATACCTCGGACTGGTTGACGCAGGGCGGAACGACCTCAATGCCCTTCTTGCCGGCCTCGCGCCGGAAGTCGGAGAGCTTGTCGGTCTGGGCCATATCGAGGGTCATGGAGGCCGCATAGAATTCGTGCGGGAAATGCTCCTTGAGATAGGCGGTCTGGTAGCTGACCCAGGCATAGGCCGCAGCGTGGCTCTTGTTGAAGCCGTAATTGGCGAACTTGGCCAACAGGTCGAAGATCTCGTCCGCCAACTCGGCGCTCACGCCGTTGGGACCTGCGCCCTCGCGGAAGCGGATGCGCTGGTTGTCCATCTCCGCCTTGATCTTCTTGCCCATGGCGCGGCGCAGCATGTCGGCTTCGCCGAGCGAGTAGCCAGAGAGCAGCTGGGCGATCTGCATCACCTGCTCCTGATAGACGATGATGCCGTAGGTCTCGTCCAACACTTCGGACAGCGCGGGATGGGGGTAAGCCACATCTTCTGTGCCGTGCTTGCGGCTGATGAAGCTGGGGATATTGTCCATCGGGCCGGGCCGATAGAGCGCGTTCATAGCGATCAGGTCTTCGATACGGTCGGGCTTGAGATCCATCAAGGCGCGACGCATGCCCGCCGATTCAAACTGGAAGATGCCGTAGGTGTCGCCACGTGCGTACAGCTTGTAGGTGGCCGCGTCCTCAATATCGATGGCGTCGATGTCGAGCTCGATCCCCCGCTGCTTCACCATATCCACCGCGTAGCGGATGGTAGTCAGGGTCTTGAGACCGAGGAAGTCGAACTTGACCAGGCCCGCCGGCTCAACCCATTTTAGGTTGTACTGGGTGACCGGCATGTCGGAGCGCGGGTCGCGGTAGAGCGGAAGCAGTTCCTGCAGGGGCCGGTCGCCGATAACAATACCGGCGGCGTGGGTCGAAGCATGGCGGAACAGGCCTTCGAGAGCCTTGGCAATCTCCACCAATTGACCGACCGTCTCGTCCTCATCGGCCATCTGCTTGAACTGTGGCACCTCGTTCATGGTGCGTTCGACGGACCAGGGATCAGCCGGATTGGCGGGCACGAGCTTGCAAATGCGATCCACCTGACCATAGGGCATCTGCAGCACACGCCCGACGTCGCGCAGCACAGCGCGGGCCTGCAGCGTTCCGAAGGTGATGATCTGGGCGACCTGGCTCGAGCCGTACTTGTCCTGCACGTAATCGATGACTTCCTCGCGCCGGTCCTGGCAGAAGTCGATATCGAAGTCCGGCATCGAGACGCGTTCCGGATTGAGGAAGCGCTCGAACAGCAGATTGTAGCGAAGCGGATCGAGGTCGGTGATGGTGGTGGCATAGGCGACCAGAGAGCCGGCACCCGAACCACGGCCAGGCCCGACCGGAATATTCTGGGCCTTGGCCCACTGGATGAAGTCCGCCACGATCAGGAAGTAGCCGGGGAACTTCATATTCTCGATGATGCCCAGCTCGAAATCGAGCCGCTCGCGATATTCCCTTTCTTCCTTGCCGGGTGCCAGGCCAACGGTTTCCAGGCGCTTATCGAGTCCCTCGACAGCGATCTTGCGCAGCGCGGCAGCTTCGGCGGCAACCACTTCGTCTTCAGTGGCGTGCGAACCCGCGGCAAATTTGGGCAGGATGGGGCCGCGGGTACGCGGACGGAAAGCTACGCGCCTGGCGATCTCAACGGTCGAATCGAGGGCCTCGGGCAAGTCGGAGAACAGCTCGACCATCTCCGCGCGGGTCTTGAAATAATACTGGTCGTTGAGCTTGCGTCGCTCGGTCTGGGCGAGCACGGAACTGCCGGCGATGGCCAGCAGCGCATCATGCGCCTCATGTTCTTTTTCGGTCTTGAAATAGGGTTCGTTGGTCGCGACCAGCGGGATGCCCTTGCGATAGGCGTAGTCGACCAGGCGCGGCTCGACCGTCGCCTCAGCGGGCCGGCCGTGGCGCTGCAGTTCGATATAGAAGCGGTCGCCAAACAGATCAGCCAGCCGATCCAGTCGGCGGGTCGCATTGGCGTCCTGTCCGTTGGCGAAGGCCATATCGATGCCGCCTTCGGGACCGCCGGACAGACAGATGAGGCCCGAAAGGCTTTCGCGCGTCATCCAATCCAGACTCGCCCGGGCCATCCCGTCCTCGCCTTCAAGATAGGCGCGAGAGACCAGTTGCGAGAGGTTGGAAAACCCCACTTCTGACTGGGCCATCAGAACGATGCTGGATTTGCCTGCCCAGGCCGTATGGCCACGTTCGCTGACCCGTTCTTCGGCGGCGGCGAAATCGACGGCGAGTTCAACTCCGATCAGAGGCTGAATGCCTTTTTTGGTGGCCTTCTCCGAAAATTCGAGTGCACCGAAGAGATTGTTGGTGTCGGCGATGCCAAGCGCCGGTTGCGCGTCTTCGGCTGCGAGCTTGAGTATGGTCTCAAGCTGCAAAGCGCCTTCTAGCAGCGAAAAGGCAGAGTGTACGTGAAGGTGAATGAAGCCAGGGCCGCGCATATGGATCTCCTGATTTGACCCTGCGGCAGCACATTGCCCGGGTCAAACCACCGTTGCTTCAATCCACAGCGGATCACACGAGATGGGTGATGATATCCATCCAGGTGAGCGAGCCGATGGTGAAGGCGCCAAGGGTAACGAAAGCGGCGAGGTCTTTGACAAAATCGAGCATCTTGGTCTCCCGTGTTTCTGTAATGTTCTTTTATATTCTCCGTTTGTTCTCGTCCAGACAGGAACAGCGGTGAAACCGGGGACAGCGGTTTATTGGTTAGGATTTCGTTAGGAGAGCTTGGGCGGGTGTTAAGATTCGGGACGTCCCAAAGCGCCGCCTCGCCTCTCGGCTATCGGTTGCACGGTAACGAACGGCCAGTGGCCCTTCCGAAACTAAGTAGACGAGCCACTGGCCGTTCGTCACGGAAACACGGATTTTCCACGGGTCCGGATTCAGGCGGTACCGTTGTTGCAGGTCCGGCTGCCGAGCTTCTACCCGCGTAAAGAGGCGCCCCTCTTCCCGGCCTCCCCGCCCGGCCCTGCGTCGGGGCCGCGTGTGTGACGGGATGGAAGGAGGATACGGGAGGATTTGGAGGCGGGGATTACTGATTTAGAAGCTCAGGCCCGAGGGTGACGTCCGGCGGGGTGGAATATGCGAACGCAATGCCACATCCCGCTGATAGCGGGAGGAGGTTGGATCGAGCATGCCTTGTCTTCGTGCCTTTCGCGCCAAACGCTCATAGCGTTCTCGCCTCCGGCCGCGCCCCCGGTGCGCCCAGCCCTCCGGGACGGCTCAAAGCGTGTGAGGAACCACCAAACCACCCTTGAGCGTGACGATGCGGTCGGCGCGGCGGGCGAGGTCGTGATTGTGGGTGGCGATGAGGGCGGCAGCGCCTTCGTTCTTGATCAGATCCTTGAGGGCTTCAAACACCAGGTCGCTGGTTTCAGGATCAAGATTGCCAGTGGGTTCGTCGGCGAGGATGACGCGAGGATGATTGGCGGCGGCGCGGGCAATGGCGATGCGCTGCTGTTCACCACCGGACAGTTCGGCCGGGCGATGGGCCGCGCGAGGTGCCACGCCGAGCAGTTCGAGCAGTTCCATGGCCCTGGCTTCGGCCTTGTTCTGGTCCTGACCGGCGATGAGCTGCGGCAGGGCCACATTCTCGAGGGCGGTGAATTCAGGCAGCAAATGGTGGAACTGATAGACATAGCCGACGGTCGAACGCCGGAGCTGGGTGCGAGCGCGATCGCCCAAGCGACTGGTGGACTGACCGATAATCTCAATCTCTCCCCCTTGGGGGGATTCGAGCAGGCCACAAAGATGTAGCAGCGTTGACTTGCCGGCGCCGGACGGCGCGACCAGAGCGACCAGTTCGCCGCTTTCAACCGTCAGATCGGCGGCTTCAAGTACGCGCACCAACATGTCGCCTTCGCCATAATGGCGATGGACGCCGGAGAGCTTGAGATGGGGCTTACTCATAACGCAGGGCCTCGACCGGGTCATATTGCGCGGCGCGCCAGGCGGGATAGAGCGTGGCCAGGAAGCTCAATCCCAGGGCCATGCAGACCACTACGGTGACCTCCATGGGATCGGTGCGGCTGGGGAGCGAGGACAAGAAGAAGACTTCAGGCGGGAAGAGCGTCACCCCGAGCAGGTTGGAAATCGAGGCGCGCAAGGTCTCGGCATTGGCCGCAACGATGAGGCCGATGACAGTTCCCACCAGTGTGCCGATGACGCCGATGGCTGTGCCGGTGATGGAAAAGATGCGCATGATGGCGCCGCGTGTGGCACCCACGGTGCGCAACACGGCGATATCGGCGCTCTTGTCCTTCACCAGCATGATGAGGCTGGAAATGATGTTGAACGCGGCCACGAGGATGATCATGGACAGGATGGTGAACATCACCACCCGTTCGACCTGCAGGGCCGAGAAGAAGGTTTCGTTACGCTGCTGCCAGTCGGTCAGGACCAGCGGGCGCACGCCGGGCGCCGATTGCAGGCGCTGACGCATCAGGGCCACTTCATCGGGATCGTCGATGAACACTTCGACGGCCGTGGCGCGAGGGACGCGCTCATAGGCAGCGTCGATTTCGGCGTCGCTGGCCAGCGGATCAAGCCGCTCCATGCCGGGCTTGAGCACCTCATCGACCATGCGGAAATAATCCTGCGCAGCCTCGAGAGGCATATACATGAAGAAGCTGTCGAACTCGACCATGCCCAGATTGTAGATGGCGTTGACGGGGTAGGAGCGGATCTGCGGGGTCGAGCCGAAGGGCGTCATCGCGCCATCGGGATTGATAATCTGCACCTGGTCGCCAATTCCGACGCCAAGCGTCTGGGCCAGACGATAGCCGATGGCCACGCCCCTGCTGTCGTCCCACTGGTCGAAACCGCCCTGCTCTGCCGAATTGTAGAGCAGATCGAGCTTTTTGAGGTTCTCTTCATCCATGCCACGGACGGAAACGCCAGTGGATGAGCCGCGGCCGGAGGCCAGTACCTGGCCTTCAACGAAATAGACGGCAAAAGACACACCATCGACCTGTTCCAGGGCCGCGACGGTTTCCTTGTAGTCGGTGAACTGGCTTTCGATGGGATGGGCGGTGAAGTGACCGTTGAGGCCCAGTATCTTGTCGAGCAGCTCGCCGCGGAAACCGTTCATTACCGACATGACGACAATGAGTGTCGCCACGCCTATGGCGACACCCACCATGGTGAGGCTGGCAATGACCGAGATGAAGGCTTCCTTGCGGCGGGCGCGCAGATAGCGCCCAGCTATCAACCATTCGAAACGGGCGAAGGGACGGGTCGCCCGCCCTCCCCTCGGCATTGGCGCGCTGTCGGTCAAATGTCGGTCATCCGCTGGGGTTCGATCAGGCCTTTAAGGCGAGCGACCGCCTCGGTGAGCGGCAGCGATTCGCGCTCGCCGGTCTTGCGATGCTTGATTTCAACTTCGCCCGATTTAAGGCCGCGCGGCCCGAGGATCAGTTGATAGGGGATGCCGACGAGGTCGGCTGTGGCGAATTTAGAGCCCGCGGGTTGGTCGCGGTCGTCATAGAGCATGTCGATGCCGGCTGCTGTGAGCTCGGCATAGAGCTTGTCGCATGCGGCATCGGTATCGGTATCGCCTGCCTTGAGATTGATCAAAACCGCCTCGAAGGGGGCAACCGAGACCGGCCAGACGATACCGTTTTCGTCGTGGCTGGCTTCGATGATGGCGGGTACGACGCGGGTCAGGCCGATGCCGTAGGAGCCCATATGCACGACGGTTTCCTTGCCGTCCTGGCCGGTGACGCTGGCCTTCATCGGCTCGGAATATTTGGTGCCGAAATAGAAGATGTGGCCCACTTCGATGCCGCGGGCGGAGACGCGCTTGTCCTCGGGGACAGCGGCTTCGTATTCGGCCTCGTCGACCATCTCCTCAGTAGCGGCGTAGAGCGAGGTCCAGTCATTGAAGATGGGCGTGAGGTCACCCATGAAATCGGTGTCCTTGCCGGGAATGGGCTTGTCGAGCAGGTCGCGGTGACAGAAGACCTGGCTCTCGCCGGTTTCGGCAAGAATGATCCATTCGTGGCTGAGATCGCCGCCAATGGGGCCGGTATCGGCGCGCATCGGAATGGCGGTCAGGCCCATGCGGGCATAGGTGCGCAGATAGGCCACGAACATGCGCTCATAGGCCTTGACCGCATCTTCCTTGGTGAGGTCGAAGCTATAGGCATCCTTCATCAGGAATTCGCGCGAGCGCATGGTGCCAAAGCGCGGGCGCACCTCGTCGCGGAACTTCCACTGGATGTGGTAGAGATTGAGCGGCAGGTCCTTGTAGGACTTCACATAGCTGCGGAAGATGTCGGTGATCATCTCCTCATTGGTGGGACCATAGAGGAATTCGCGCTCGTGCCGGTCCTCGATGCGCAGCATCTCCTTGCCATACGCTTCGTAACGGCCGGATTCGCGCCAAAGATCGGCGGACTGAATGGTGGGCATCAAAAGTTCCACCGCGCCGGAGCGGTTCTGCTCCTCCTCGATGATCTTCTGCACCTTCATCAGCACCTTGTAGCCCATGGGCAGCCAGGAATAGAGGCCTGAGGCCTGCTGGCGGATCATGCCGGCGCGCAACATCAGGCGGTGCGAAACGATCTCGGCTTCCTTGGGCACATCACGAAGCACCGGCATAAAGTAGCGGGAAAAGCGCATTGGAACTCCGACTGATGTTCTTTTTTAGCATGTCCTTGTCGGAAAACCGGCGACCACTTTTCCGGAACATGCTCAGGTCGACTCGCAGGATTTGCTGATGCACACTCAAATCGCAACCGTCCATTCGATGCAAGCATGCAAGCTATGCAGAATGTACTTGGCAGAGCGATTTTCTGTTGTTAGGGTCCGCCCCAATAAAACAAAGGTGGCCCAAACCGCCGGACGTCGACAACGTCAAGGGAGGAGCGTTGGCAGCCGCTTCGTAGCGCGCCTAAGACCAACGTATTGTCGAACAAACTCATTCAAGCAGGGCCTCGTGCCCTGCTTTTTTGTTTGAGGAACAAATTGTTATGACCGATTCCGCAACATTCACGCGAATTGCTTTGAGCCTGCCAGGCGCGATCTCCGCGCCGCATTTTGACAAGGTCGCCTTCAAGGTGAATCGCACATTTGCGACCCTGGCAGCCGATGGCCGAAGCGCCAATATCAAATTCGCGCCAGAGGAGCAGGAATTGAAGTGCATGGTCGCGCCGGAGATATTCCGGGTCATCGACAATGGCTGGGGGCGCCAAGGCTGGACGACCATGACGTTGGCGTCAGCCAATGAGGCGGACATCGTGGCGGCACTGGAGTTGGCGCATACCCACGCGGTAGCAAAGAAACGCTGACCGGATTTGACAAGGGGGCGATGAAAACCGCCCACCCATTTCTACGGGCCCGTCCGGCAGGGAGAGGTACGGATCAGCGATTCCAGTAGGCTTGTAGAGTTTCGTTGCTGATGCCCCACAGCAGGAGCGCAGTGAGCACAGCGGCCAGGGCAGTGGTGATCAGCGCTTTAGTGATCAGGCGGGGCGCAATTGGGGCCCCGGGATCAGAGCCGGCGACAATTTCTGCGCCGGTTTCGTGATGGCTGTGACTGCCGATGGGCATAACCGCCACAAAGGTGAGCCACCAGACAACGAAATAAACGGCGATGATCGATCCGATTTGCATAGGGCTACCTAACGCGGATTTTGGGTCGGTGGGAAGCCGTCAGCATGTCGCAACCGGGGTCGTTCAAGTTGCATTAACCATCGTCAAGCAGATGGTGCGAAGGCGGCGAACGCAAACGGGCCAACAATCATTGCTGAAGGCATGAGCCAGCCCGCCCAACGATACATCTTTCGCTTCATTCACCAACCCTGTCCCAAAGGATGGACTGTCAGAGACACCGTGTCAGGGCAGACCAATGGTATCTATGCGTCAGAAGACGAGGCGGTACTCGCTGCCCTGGCGCAGACCAGCCTGCGCAGCGAGTATCGAAACGAGTACATCTCCGATGCGGCTATTCCTCTGGAGTAGCGGCCGACTAAACCCGATGCACGAAGACCGAGACGTTGGGCTTGCGGCCCCAGAAGGCGTTGACCTCGTTGCGGATGGCCTTGAACAGCGCTGAGTTGAGCACTTCGGTGTCGCTGCGGCGCTTGGCGGGCATCGACTTGATGACACCGGTGATGGTGTCTTCGATGAGGTCGGTAACCGATTCATCGTCGGTTTCGGGCAGCCCCTCGACGACCAGATCGGGGCCAGAGACAACCTGACCACCGCCATTGACGCAGAGGCTGACGATGACCATGCCGCCAAAGGACAGGCGGCGGCGGCCCTTCACGCCGCTTTCCTCGGGGGTGCAGAGCACCAGACCATCGAGATAGAGTTCGCCGGTGCGCACTTCGGCCGGGTAGGCCATAGGCTCGGGGAAGAGCCGGACCATATCGCCATTGCGAGCTTCACAGACATTGGGAATGCCCTCTTCCCGGCCCAGTTTGGCATGGGCCTGCAAATGCACGGACTCGCCATGAACCGGCACCAGCACTTCGGGCTTGACCCAGGAGTAGAGCTTCTGCAACTCGCCGCGCCGAGGGTGGCCGGTCACGTGGACAAGCGCGTCATTGGCGGTGATGAGTTCGACACCCTTGTCGATCAGCAGGTTCTGAATGTCGATGACTTCGCGCTCGTTGCCCGGGATGGCCCAGGACGAAAAGATCATGCGGTCGCCAGCATTGAGGTCGATCACCGGGTGGTCACCACGGGCGATACGGGCAATGGCCGCGCGGGCCTCGCCCTGGCTGCCGGTGCAGATCAGCACGCACTTGTCGCGCGGGATGGACTTGAAGGCATCCTGGTCGTGCAAAGTTGGCAGGCCCTCAAGCATGCCCAACTCACGGGCAATGCCCATGATCCGGTGCAACGAGCGACCTGAAAGAACCACCTCACGACCGGCCTTATGGGCGGCCCGAACGATGGACACCACGCGTCCGACATTCGAGGCGAAGGTCGTGACGGCGACGCGGTGCGGTGCATCGGCGATCAGCTTGGCGAGATTGTCGCCGACTTCCTGTTCGCTTGGGCTTTCGCCTTCCTTGGTTGCGTTGGTGGAGTCGCAGATCAAAGCCAGCGGTGAGGAGGTGTCCTCGCCGATCTTCTTGAGGCGATCAAAATTGGTTGGTGCGCTGATAACCGGGGTCGGATCGAGCTTCCAATCGCCCGTGTGCAGGGCGCGACCAATCGGCGTGGTGATCAGGATGGCGTTCGATTCCGGGATCGAGTGCGCCACATTGATAGGCTCGATGGTGAAGGGACCGACTTCGAACGGCTTGCCCGGCTGCATGATGGTGACATCGACATTCTCGACGATACCGTCTCCCGCCCGCTTGGCGGCCAGCATGGCGGCGGTAAACGGGGTCGCATAGACCGGCTTGTCAAAGACCGGCCAGAGGTCGAGTACCGCACCGTAGTGATCTTCGTGGCTATGCGTGAGAATCAGAGCCAGGACGTCGTCGGCGTTTTCCTCGAGAAATTCGGGATTGGCCATGATCAGTTCGATGCCAGGCAGATCAGGGCCACCGAAGCTGACCCCGCAATCGACCACGATCCATTTGCGACGATGCGCCGGTCCGAAGCCATAGGCCGCCATGTTCATGCCGATTTCGCCAACGCCGCCAAGCGGCACAAAGACGAGTTCATCCCTTTGGTTCTTAGCCATGGGTATTTTTCCTTGTCTGGGAGAACGCCGGACGATCTCGAGGTCGCCGGCCGCCCTGCCCTTTATGTTGTGGTCAGCTTCGGGCGCTGGCCGTTGCCCCAAAATGCACATCGCCCGCCGTGATCGGATGCCGCGCGCCATCGTCGTCGCGAATGATCAACCGACCCGAGGAGTCGATGGTTTCAAAAATGCCCCGGCGTGTTACGCCGTCCTGACTGATCGCCACCGGCGCGCCAATGCCGGCGGCGGCGCCACGCCAGCGGGCGAGCACCGCCCCAACGCCCTGGCCATCGTTCCAGAGGCTGAAAGCGTCAACCCAGGCGTCGGACAGAGCCTCGAACACATCTTCGGCCGAGCGTTCAACGCCCAAGGTCCGCAGCGAGGTTGCTGGATAGGGCACCCCTTGAGGCGCTGCAACTACATTGACGCCAATGCCGACTATGACGGCCTGACGCCCATCTGCGGCTTTGGTGGTTTCGAGCAGGATACCCGCCAGCTTGGCGCCGTCCGCCAGCACGTCATTGGGCCATTTGAGCGCAATGCGCGAGCGGCCATCAGCGCCGTCGGCCCCATCGATGCCGATGCGAACCATGCCGCCCGGCAAAATGGCCGAGAGGCCGGCATTGAGCGCAACACCGGCCACAAAGCCCAGTGTGGCGATGGTGTCGGGCGAGCCATCGGGCACGATCAGAAGGCTGGCCGCCAGGTTGCCGTGAGGGCTGTGCCACTCCCTGCCCCGCCGACCGCGCCCCGCCGTTTGTTGCAGGGCCGTGAACCAGATGCCGCCAGGATCGCCTGCGGCCGCCGCAGCGAGCGCTTCGCTATTGGTGGAGCCGATGGTGTCAAAGCCCGCAAGCCGGTATCCGGCATCGCGGGCTTTGCCACCAAGCGTAAAGCTCGCCACCTAGAACAGGCTTCCGGCCGCGGTGTGCGCCCAGGATGCGAGCGGATTGCCGACCGTGAAGTAGTAGGTGACGACCAAGAAGCCCGAGGCCGCCATGAGGATGTTGAGTTCTCCGGGAACAGCAGCGAACTGCTTGATCGGTGCGTCGAAGAACATCACCTTGACCACGCGCAGATAGTAGAAGGCGCTGACGGCCGAAGCGAGCACGCCAATTACCGAAAGCACATAGAGGTTGGCTTCGATGGCGGCCAGGAAGACGTGCCACTTGGCGAAGAACCCGGCAAGCGGCGGCAGGCCGATCAGCGAGAACATCAGAATGGCCATGATGGCCGCCACGAAAGGCCGGGTCTGCGCGGCGCCGGCCAGATCGTCGATGGTTTCGACATAACCGGTATCGGTACGGAACGAGAGCAGGCAGGCGAACAGGCCCACAGTCATCGCCACATAGATGGCCATGTAGATCGCCACGCCTTCAACGCCGACCTGGGTGCCAGAGGAGAGGCCCACCAGAGCGAAGCCAACATGGCCGATCGACGAGTAGGCAATCAGGCGCTTGAGCGATTGCTGACCGATGGCGGCAAAGGCGGCCAGGACCATGGAGGCGATCGAAAGGAAGATGACGATCTGCTGCCAATCCGAAGTGATGGGCGCGAAAGTATCCATCACCAGACGGATCATCAGCGTCATAGCCGCCACCTTGGGGGCCATGGCGAAGAAAGCGGTGACCGGGGTGGGAGCGCCTTCATAGACGTCGGGTGTCCACATATGGAACGGCACGGCCGAAATCTTGAAGGCAACGCCGGCAAGCAGGAAGACCACGCCAAAGATCAGGCCAATCGAGCGCCCTTCATTGGCGATGGCAATGACGATCTCGCCCAGATTGGTGTGGCCGGTGAAGCCATAGATCAGGGAAGCGCCATAAAGCAGCAGACCAGAAGACAGCGCACCGAGCACGAAGTACTTCAGGCCAGCTTCCGAAGCCCGAGGGTCATCGCGCTTGATGGCGGCCATGACATAGAGCGAGAGCGACTGCAGCTCGAGGCCGACGTAGAGGCTCATCAGGTCGTTGGCAGACACCATAACCATCATGCCGAGCGTGGCGAGCAAGGCCAGCACGGAATACTCGTATTTGTGGACGCCGTTTTCCTCAGCATTGGACATGGCAAGGATCAGGGCCAGGCCGGCACCGCCGATGACCAGTACTTTCATGAACCGACCGAAGCTGTCGGCGATGAACAGGCCATTGAAGATGACCCCATCGGCAGGCTGCAACATGACCAGCAGGCCAGTAGCAGCCAGCAGGCCCACGGTGAGCCAAGCCACGAGCGCGGAGCGCTCCTTGTTGATCACCACGCCGAGCAGCAACAGGACAAGAATGCCCAGTGCCATGAGCACTTCGGGATAGGCAGGAGCCAGGCTCGCGAAATCGGTAACGTCAGAGTTCACGTCAGTCTCCTAATGCGCAGCGGGCGCGGCCGCGTGGTCGTCGGCCGGCTGAAGCGCGCCTTCGGCAGGCGCGACATATTCAAGGGGGGCGCGAGCATCAGCCTGGGCCACGGCCGGATCGAGGCCGTTTGCAGCCGAATATTGCGCAACCAGATTGTCGACCGCGGCTGCGGTCGTGTCGAGGATCGGGGCCGGATAGAAGCCGAAGACCACGGTCAGCACGATGAGCGGATAGAGCACCACTTTTTCGCGCAGGTTGAGGTCGAGGATGCCCTTCAGGCTATCCTTGGTGAGCGCACCAAAGACCACCCGGCGATAAAGCCAGAGGGCATAACCGGCCGAGAAGATCACGCCGAAGGCAGCACCGAAAGCCACCCAGGTGTTGACCTGGAAGACGCCGATCATGGTGAGGAATTCACCGACGAAGCCCGACGTGCCCGGCAGGCCGACATTGGCCATGGTGAAGACCATGAAGGCAAAGGCATATTGCGGCATGCGGTCGACAAGGCCGCCATAAGCGGAGATCTCGCGGGTGTGCATGCGGTCGTAAATGACGCCAACACACAGGAAGAGCGCGCCTGACACGATGCCGTGGCTGATCATTTGGAACATAGCGCCCTGGATACCCAAGGCATTGCCGGCAAAGATGCCCATGGTCACGAAACCCATATGGGCCACTGACGAATAGGCGATCAGCTTCTTGATGTCGGTCTGCACCAGGGCGACCAGCGAGGTCAGAATGATGGCAGCGACCGAGAGCAGGAAGACAAAGTTGGCAAACTGCGCCGAGGCATCGGGGAACATGGGCAGCGAAAAGCGCAGGAAGCCGTAGCCGCCGAGCTTGAGCAGGATCGCAGCCAGGATCACCGAACCGGCCGTCGGCGCCTGCACGTGGGCTTCGGGCAACCAGCGGTGGAAGGGCCACATCGGCATCTTCACCGCCAGCGAGGCAAAGAAGGCCAACCAGAGCCAGGTCTGCATGCCGACCGGGAAATCATGGCCCAACAGGCGGATGATGTCCGTGGTGCCAGCGTCCCAATACATGCCCATCATGGCAAGCAGCATTAGAACCGAGCCAATGAAGGTATAGAAGAAGAACTTGTAGGCCGCCTGAATGCGGGCCGCGCCACCCCAGATGCCGATGATGAGGAACATCGGCAGCAAGGTGCCTTCGAAGAAGACGTAGAACATGGCCAGATCGAGCGTGGTGAAAACGCCGATCATCAGCGTTTCGAGCACCAGGAACACGATCATGTATTCCTTAACGCGTGTCTCGACGTCCCAGCTCGCCAGCACGGCGGCGGGCATGAGCAGCGCGGTCAGCACTACAAAGAGCACGGAGATACCGTCGACACCGACGCGGTAGCCGATGGAATCGCCGATCCAGGGCATGTTGACCACGAACTGGAAGCCGGCGCTGGACGCGTCGAAGGCCTGCCAGAGGGCCAGCGACAACACAAAGACAACCAGAGTGGTGCCCAGTGCGATCCAGCGAATGGCGTTCAGCGCGGTCTTGGGCGCGAACAGCAGGATTACTGCGCCGAGAACCGGCAGCCAGGTCAGGAGCGTGAGGATAGAGTTCTCAAAGGTCATCAGATCAGTCCCCCGGCCGCGATGGCCCAGGTCAACAGCGCCGCAATGCCGATGAGCATGGCGAAGGCATAGTGATAGAGATAGCCGGACTGGAGCTTGACGACCCAGCTGGTGACGTTCTGGACGCGACGGCCAAGGCCCTCGGCAATCTTGCCGTCGACCAGCCAGTCATCAAAGCCCTTCCAGACGGCGTTGCCGATCCAGAGCGCAGGCTTGACGAAGATCGTGTTGTAGAGCTCGTCGAAGTACCACTTGTTGAGCAGGAACTTGTAGAGCCCCGGATTGGTCGCGGCGAGCCTGCCGGGTACGTCCGGGCGGCGGATATACATATACCAAGCCGAGACGAAGCCAATGATCATGGCGATGGTGGCGCTCCACTTGACCCAGGTCGGGACGTGATGGGCGTCGTCGATGATCTGGTGGTCGACATAGATCGAGCCGGCGAAGAAGTGTTCGATGTGTTCCACCTCGTGGAAGAACATGCCGTAGAACACCACGCCTGCCAACACTGCACCAACGGCCAGCACATAAAGTGGTACCAGCATGACATTGGGTGACTCATGGGCGTGATCGTAGGCCGAACCATGGTGACTATGGTCGCCGTGATCGTCGGCATTGCTGTCGTCGATCGGCTCGTCATGGCTTTCAAGGGCAGCATGGGCCGGATCGGGGTGCGGACCTTCGCCATGGTGCTGCGCGTCGCGCGGCGAGCCGTGGAAGGTCAGGTGCACCAGGCGCCAGGAATAGAAGCTGGTGAACAGCGCGGCCACGACCAGAAGCCAGAACGCGAAGGAGCCGACATTGCCGCCAAAGGCATAGGCGCTTTCGATGATGGCGTCTTTTGAGAAGAACCCGGCAAAACCGAAATTGGTGCCCGGGATGCCAACGCCAGTCAGGGCCAGCGTGCCGATCATCATCATCGCGTAGGTGATGGGGATTTTCTTGCGCAGGCCACCCATGTTCCGCATGTCCTGCTCATGGTGCATGGCATGGATAACCGAGCCGGCGCCGAGGAACAGCAGAGCCTTGAAGAAAGCGTGGGTGAACAGGTGGAAGATACCAGCCGAATAGGCCCCTACCCCAAGCGCCACGAACATGTAGCCGAGCTGCGAACAGGTCGAATAGGCAATGACGCGCTTGATGTCGTTCTGCACGAGGCCAACAGTTGCCGCGAAGAAGGCGGTGATGGCACCGATGACAATGACCACCGTCAGCGCAACCGGAGAGGTTTCGAACAGCGGCGACAGGCGCGCTACCATGAACACACCGGCCGTCACCATGGTGGCAGCGTGGATCAGCGCCGACACCGGGGTCGGGCCTTCCATGGCGTCCGGAAGCCAGGTGTGCAGCAGGAACTGCGCCGACTTGCCCATAGCGCCCATGAACAGCAGCAGGCAGATCACGGTCATGGCGTCGAGTTGCCAGGAGAGGAACTGGATCACCGGAAGACCAGTGGCAGCGAATTCGTCGGCGGCGTGGAAGGCACCGTCGAAGTCGATATGGCCAAGCACCAGGAAGGCACCGAAAATGCCCAGGGCGAAGCCGAAGTCGCCAACGCGGTTGACGATGAAGGCCTTCATCGCCGCCGCCGTAGCGGAGGGCTTGGTGTACCAGAAGCCGATCAGCAGATAGGAGGCCAGACCCACGCCTTCCCAGCCGAAGAACATCTGCAGGAAGTTGTCGGCGGTCACCAGCATCAGCATGGCGAAAGTGAAGAGCGAGAGATAGGCGAAGAAGCGCGAGCGATGCGGATCTTCTTCCATGTAGCCGATGGAATAGACGTGCACGAGCGCGGACACGGTATTGACCACGACCAGCATGATGGCGGTCAGCGTGTCGACACGCAGGATCCAGCGCAGGTCCATGTCGCCGACCTGGATCCAGCGCATCACTTCGACCTTGACCACGGCCGCGTGGCCATCGCCCACGGCACCGACCAAGCCGTCACCAAAGGCAACAGGGATGAACACGAACCAGCTCAGCACCGCTGCGATAAGCAGCAGGCCAGTGGTGATGAATTCGGAAGGCCGATGGCCAATGGAGCGGCCGAGCAACCCGGCCACAAGCGCCCCGATGAGGGGCAGGAAAACAATCGCCTGAATGATCATAGCGGTGCTCTTAGCCCTTCATCATATTGACGTCTTCAACCGCGATGGAGCCGCGGTTGCGGTAGAAGATAACGAGGATCGCCAGACCAATGGCGGCCTCGGCGGCAGCCACGGTGAGGATCATCAGCGCAAAGACCTGACCCTGAAGATCATTGAGATGCGCGCTGAAGGCCACCAGGTTGAGATTCACCGCCAGCAGGATAAGCTCCACCGACATCAGGATGACGATGACGTTCTTGCGGTTGATGAAAATGCCGAACACGCCGAGCGTGAACAGGATTGCTGCTACGGTCAGGTAATGACCGAGCCCGATTTCCAGACCCATAGTAACCCCCTATAGCCCCTGACCGCTTTTGACTTTGACATTGCGTACCGTCTCGCTGGGATTGCGGCCCAATTGCGAGGCGGTGCTCTGCCGCTTGATGCCCGTCCGGTGCCGCAGCGTCAGCACGATGGCGCCGATCATGGCGACCAGCAGGACTGCCGCAGCGCCCTGGAACAGGAAGACGTAGCGTGTGTAAAGTACCAATCCGAGTGCCTTGGTATTGTCTACCGTGGCCAGGATCGGCAGGCCTCCTGCGCCCACTACTTCGGGCGCGACCACGAAGCTGCCGGCCACCAGCAGAAGTTCAAGGAACAGGATGGCGCCAACCACCATGCCGATTGGCGCATAAGACAGCAGTCCGGATTTCAGCTCGGCGAAATCCACGTCGATCATCATCACGACGAAAAGGAACAGCACGGCCACGGCGCCAACATAGACCACGATCAGCAGCAGAGCGAGGAACTCGGCCCCGGCCAGCATGAACAGGCCTGCTGCGTTGAAGAAGGCCAGGATCAGGAACAGCACCGCATGCACGGGATTGCGCGCGGAGATGACCATGAAAGCCGATGCCACGGTAATGGCGGAGAAGACGTAGAAGAAGAACAGCGGAAGGGTCATGCTCTTCCCTCTCAGCGATAAGGCGCGTCGGCGGCCAGATTGGCAGCGATCTCGCGCTCCCACCGGTCACCGTTGGCAAGGAGCTTCTCCTTGGAGAAGTAGAGTTCCTCACGCGTTTCTGTGGCGAATTCGAAGTTCGGACCTTCGACGATGGCATCGACCGGGCAGGCTTCCTGGCAGAAGCCGCAATAGATGCACTTCACCATGTCGATGTCGTAGCGCACGGTGCGGCGGGTGCCGTCATTCTGGCGCGGGCCGGCCTCGATGGTGATGGCCTGGGCCGGGCAGATGGCCTCGCACAGCTTGCAGGCAATGCAGCGCTCTTCTCCATTGGGGTAACGACGCAAGGCATGTTCACCCCGGAATCGCGGCGACACGGCGCCCTTTTCGAAGGGATAGTTGATGGTCGGCTTGGCTCCGAAGAAATAGCGCATGGCCAGGAAGAAGGCCGAGACGAATTCGGTGAGGAGCAGCTTGTTGATCAGTTGTCCGGCGCGCATCAGGCAATTCCCCCGTGCCAGCCCCAGCCCGTAAGCTGGAGAACGAAAGCGACGATCACGACCATGATCAGGGAGAGCGGAAGGAACAGCTTCCAACCGATCCGCATGAGTTGGTCGTAGCGATAGCGGGGCACGATGGCCTTTGCCATGGCAAACATTAAGAAGACGAGAGCTACCTTGATGAAGAACCAGATGACGCCCGGAATCCAGGTAAAGGGCGGCAGCTCGATCGGTGCGGCCCAGCCACCCAGGAACAGGATGGTGGTCATGGCACACATGAGCAGGATGGCGATGTACTCACCCAGCATGAACAGCAGGTAGGGTGTCGAGGAGTACTCGGTCATAAACCCGGCAACCAGCTCGGATTCGCCTTCAACCATGTCGAAAGGCGGGCGGTTGGTTTCAGCCAGGGCCGAGATGTAGAACACCACGAACATCGGGAAGAGCGGCAGCCAGAACCAGTTGAGGAACGAGAGCCATGGCACGCCCAAGGCATGTGCAAGGCCCATTTCGGATTGGGCGATGACGATGTCGTTGAGGTTCAGAGACCCTACGCAGAGCAACACGGTAATGATGACGAGGCCGATCGAGACTTCGTAGGACACCATCTGCGCCGCAGCACGCAGCGCACCAAAGAAGGGGTATTTCGAGTTGGACGCCCAGCCACCGATGATAACGCCATATACGCCGAGCGAGGAAATGCCGAGCAAGTACAAAATGCCGATATTGATGTTGGCCATGGCCCAGCCATTGTCCACCGGCACCACGGCCCAGCCAGCAAGCGCCAGTGTTGCCGTAATCAAGGGCGCCAACAGGAACAGCACCTTGTCGGCGCCGGCGGGAATGACCGCTTCCTTGACGCCAAACTTGATCAGATCAGCAAAGGATTGCAGCAAACCGAAGGGGCCGACAACGTTGGGACCACGGCGCATCTGCACGGCAGCCCACACCTTGCGGTCAGCCAGCAGAATGAAGGCGGTGAAGATCAACAGGCCAACCAGCAGTGCGAGCGCCTTGTAGACGAAGCCGATGTGCTCGCCCCATCCGAGAAAAGGGATGCCCAGCAGGTAATCGAGGGCGGAGAGAAAAAAGTCCATTGTGCTCCCCTACTCCGCAGCCTGCTTGAGACCGGCGGCCATCTGGGCGCATTCGGCCATCGTCGCCGAGGCGCGGGCAATCGGATTGCTGAGATAGAAGTCTGTGACCGGCGACACGAAGGGCGCCGACTTGGTCTTGATGGTGGCCTTGCCGAGCTTGGCGACTTCGGCGGCCGAGCCGGGCGCGATTTCGTCGATGCGCGCCAGATGCGGGAATTCCGCATAGAGCGCGGCGCGGAGCTGGGCCAACGAGTTGAAAGCCAGCGGTTTGCCGATGGCGCCGGAGAGCGCACGGATGATCGCCCAATCTTCCTTGGCGTCGCCCGGTGGGAACACGGAGCGAGTGGTAACCTGCACGCGGCCCTCAGTGTTCACATAGGTGCCCGACTTCTCGGTATAGGTTGCGGCCGGCAGGATGACGTCGGCGCGGTGAGCCCCATTGTCGCCATGCGAGCCGATATAGACCACGAAGGCCTTGCCCATGGCCGACATGTCGTATTCGTCGGCGCCAAGCAGGAACAGCACATCGAGCTCGCCCTTGCCGGCGAGGCCGATCTGGTCGGCCGAGCAGACGCCGCCGTCATGCGGCACGAAGCCGATATCGAGGCCACCAACGCGGCTGGCCGCATTGTGCAGAAGCGCAAAGCCGTTCCAGTCGCCGTCGACATTGGCACCGGTGGCGAGCTTGGCTGCGAGTGCAATGGTGTCACGACCAGCCTGCTTGCCGAGATCGGCATGCGAGACAGCGCCTTCACCCACGATGATCAGGGGGCGCTTGGCGTTCTTGAGCGTCTCGGCAAAGGCGCCGTTACCGGCGGCAAGATCAGCCAGGGTTTCAAAGCCCGAACCCAGATATTCGTAGCCATAGGTCAGGTCGGCCTGTTCGCCGATGACGGCGATCGGCAGATTAGTGGCGCGCCAGGTCTTGCGGATGCGCGCATTGATCAGCGACGCTTCCTTGCGCGGGTTGGCACCTATGATGACGATGGCATCGGCCTGCTCGATCCCGGCGATGGTCGGGTTAAACAGATAGGCTGAGCGCGGCATGGACGGATCGATACCGGACATGGCAGGGCGCACGTCGGTCATGCCGGAGCCGATCGAGGCCAGCAGGCCCTTGAGGGCATACATTTCCTCGACTGCTGCGAGATCACCGGCGATGGCACCGACCTTGTTGCCGGCCTTCTTGACCTTGCTGGCAACGGCGGCGAGCGCATCTTCCCAGGTTGCAGCCTGCAGTTTGCCAGACTTGCGCACGTAGGGACGGTCCAGGCGCTGGCTCTTGAGGCCATCCCAGACGAAGCGGGTCTTGTCCGAGATCCATTCTTCGTTGATGGCCTCGTTGATGCGCGGCAGAACACGCATGACTTCGCGGCCACGGCTATCGACGCGGATGGCCGAGCCGACTGCATCCATAACGTCGATGGATTCGGTCTTGGTCAGTTCCCAGGGACGGGCGTTGAACGCGTAGGGCTTGGAGGTCAGAGCACCAACCGGGCAGAGGTCGATGACATTGCCCTGCAGCTCGCTGGTCAGAGCGCGCTCGAGGTAAGGCGTGATCTCGGCATCTTCACCGCGACCCAAAAGACCCAGTTCGGAGATGCCGGCGACCTCGGTGGTAAAGCGGACGCAGCGCGTGCAGTGAATGCAGCGGTTCATCGCCGTCTTGATCAGCGGGCCCATATATTTGTCTTCGACGGCGCGCTTGTTCTCAGCGAAACGCGAGCCAGAGACGCCATAGGCCATGGCCTGATCCTGCAGATCACACTCGCCGCCCTGATCGCAGATCGGGCAATCGAGCGGATGGTTGATGAGCAGGAATTCCATCACGCCTTCACGGGCCTTCTTGACCATGGGCGTGTTGGTGAACATTTCGGGCGCTTCGCCATTCGGGCCGGGACGAAGATCCTTGACCGACATGGCGCAAGAAGCCTGGGGCTTCGGGGGACCGCCCTTCACTTCGACCAGGCACATGCGGCAATTGCCGGCGACCGACAGGCGCTCGTGATAGCAGAAGCGCGGAATTTCGGCGCCCGCAGCCTCGGCGGCCTGCATCAGGGTGTAATGGTCGGGAACCTCGATGAGCTGCCCGTCGACTTTGAGATTTGCCATGATCTTACTCCGCCGCGATCGACGGAACAGCGCCGTCGCTGGTGGATGAATAGGTGTATTGCTCGATCCGCGCCTCGATGGTGGGGCGGAAATTGCGGATCAGGCCCTGGATCGGCCAGGCGGCCGCATCGCCCAGGGCGCAGATGGTGTGACCTTCGATCTGCTTGGTCACCTCGAACAGCATGTCGATCTCGCGCTTCTGGGCGCGACCTTGAACCATGCGTTCCATGACGCGCATCATCCAACCTGTGCCTTCGCGGCACGGCGTGCACTGGCCGCAGCTTTCATGCTTGAAGAACGCCGAGATGCGCCAGATGGCCTTGATGATATCGGTGGACTTGTCCATGACGATCATGCCGCCGGTGCCGAAGCTCGACTTCTTCTCCCGCATGCCGTCAAAATCCATGACGGCGTCCATCATGTCCTCACCGCGCACGACCGGGCACGAGGCGCCGCCCGGGATGACCGCGAGCAGATTGTCCCAACCGCCGCGAATGCCGCCGCAATGCTTTTCGATGATGTCCTTGAAGCTCTCGCCCAGGGCTTCCTCGAAGGTGGCCGGCTTATTCACATGGCCCGAGACCATGAACAGCTTGGTGCCGACATTGTTGGGGCGGCCGATGGAGGAGAACCAGGCACCCGAGCGGCGCAGGATTTCGGGCACAACGGCAATGGACTCGACATTGTTGACGGTGGTCGGGTTGCCATAGACGCCCATACCGGCCGGGAACGGCGGCTTGAGGCGCGGCTGGCCCTTCTTGCCTTCCAGACTTTCCATCAGCGCGGTTTCTTCGCCGCAGATGTAAGCGCCGGCGCCGTGATGGATGATAATATCCAAATCCCAGCCATGGACGTTGTCCTTGCCGATCAGCTTGGCGTCGTAGGCTTCCTGAACCGCTTCTTCCAGGCGCTGGCGTTCGCGGACGAACTCGCCGCGCACATAGATAAAGGCCAGGTGCGCATCCATGGCGCGGCAGGCCAAGAGGCAACCTTCGATCAGATGGTGCGGATCGTGGCGCAGGATTTCACGGTCCTTGCAGGTGCCGGGTTCAGACTCGTCGGCATTGACCAGGAGGTAATGCGGGCGGCCATCGGACTGCTTGGGCATGAACGACCATTTCAGACCCGTCGGAAAGCCAGCCCCGCCACGGCCACGCAGGCCGGACGATTTCACTTCATTGGTGATCCAGTCGCGTCCGGAATCGATGAATTCCTTGGTCCCAACCCATGAGCCGCGCTCGCGCGCGCCGTCCAGCCGCCAGTCGTGGTGGCCGTAGAGATTGGTGAAAATGCGATCTTTGTCAGCGAGCATGATCAGCTTTTCCGCTTCAACAAAAAGATAAACCAGGCAGCGACACCGATCGCTGCCCCCACTGCCGCAGCCACGAAGCTGGGCAATGAAATATTGAGAACCATTTCAAAGCCGGTGACGATAAACGTGCCCAGCACCGCATAGACCACGCCTACAGCGTAGTCCGCGATGGTCAGAGCCCGAAAATCGATACCACCAATGGTCATTTAGCGCGGGTCCTTCCCGAATACCTTGCGATATTCCTCGGCGCCGCCCTCGGCCAGCGCCTTGGCCTGCCTGAGCCAGTCGTCCCGCTCAATTCGGCCCTTGAAGTTCAGGAGTTCGTCGACACGGCTAATGTCGGCCTTCTCGAGCCCGGCAATCTGGTCGTAGCGGGTAATGCCCAGGGCATTGAGCTTGCGCTCGATGACCGGGCCAACGCCCGAGATTAGCTTCAGATTGTCGGCCGGACCGTCCGGACGTTCGAACAAGGGCGTCAGTTCGCCACCCTTCTCTACGGTCGGCGTCACTTCCTTGGGGTTAGCTGCCGGTGCTTTGACCACTGGCTTATCTTCATCGACCTGCGCCGACGTGCCGCCAATGCCTGGCGGCGTGGCGTGTGCCTTGCCGACCGCCTTGCCGTCGTCAACGCCTTCGGCGTGAGATTCAGCCCCGGTGGCGCCTTCGCGCATTGCAGTATTCGGCTTGCCGGTGGCCTTGGCGGAGGCGTCGGCTGATTTACGCTCGGCTTCTGCCTTGGCCTGGCTGACCTTGGCCTTTTCCGGCGTGCCCTTGATCGCCGGAGCGTTTTCAGCGGCAACGTCCTTGGGCTTTGCGGCGGTATCAGGTTCAGTCTTGGCAGCAGGCGCAGTAGCCGGAGCGGCTTCAGCCTCGGGCGTCGGGGGCGGCACGAATTTTTCGCGCTCGGCGGTAGGTTGCTCGAGCAGGGTCGTGCGGCCGCCGATGGCAGCAGATGTCATGCGGTCGATCTGCGGCCCGGGTGCGATGGTGTCACCCTTGCCGGCGGCGAAGGCATCCACGATTTCTTCCATACGCTCGGGCGTCAGGTCTTCGTACACATCGTGATAAATCATCACCATGGGCGCGTTCACGCAGGCGCCGAGGCACTCGACCTCTTCCCAGCTCATGGTCCCATCTTCGTTGAGATGGTGCGGCTCAGGATGGATCTTGCTCTTACAAACCTCGATCAGCCCTTCGGCCCCACGCAGCATGCAGGGGGTGGTGCCACAGACCTGGATGTGGGCGTTCTTGCCCACCGGCTGGAGCTGGAACTGGGTGTAAAAAGTCGCCACTTCGAGCACGCGGATATAGGGCATATCCAGCATCTCGGCGACCTTTTCGATGGTCGCACGGGTGACCCAGCCATCCTGATCCTGCGCACGCATGAGCAGCGGGATGACGGCAGACTGCTGACGGCCAGCCGGATAAAGCGCAATGCGCTTTTCGGCCCAGGCCTGATTTTCAGCGTTGAACGCAAAATTTGCCGGTTGCACCGACTCTTCTGCAAGGCGTCGCGTAGACATCAGCGATCCACCTCTCCGAACACAATATCAATCGACCCCAGGATCGCGGTCACGTCTGCCAGCATGTGCTTGCGGCAGAGATAGTCCATGGCACTGAGATGGGCAAAGCCCGGCGCACGGATGTGGCAGCGGTAGGGTTTGTTGGTGCCGTCGGACACCAGATAGACGCCAAACTCACCCTTGGGGGCTTCGACGGCGGCGTAGATCTCGCCAGCCGGCACCTTGAACCCTTCGGTGTAGAGCTTGAAGTGGTGGATGAGCGCCTCCATGGACTGCTTCATTTCACCGCGGCTGGGTGGCACGACCTTGCCGTCAGTCGAAGAAACGGGGCCCTTGCCGTCTGGCGCATTCAACTTGGCAATGCACTGCTTCATGATCTCATTGGCCTGACGCATTTCTTCCATGCGGATCAGGTAACGATCATAGCAATCCCCATTGGAGCCGACCGGAATGTCGAATTCCATTTCGGCATAGGCGTCATAGGGCTGGCTCTTGCGCAGATCCCAGGCAGCGCCGGAGGCGCGCACCATGACACCAGAGAAGCCGCGACCCCAAGCCTCTTCGAGCGGCACAACGCCGATATCAACATTGCGCTGCTTGAAGATGCGATTGCCGGTCAGCAGGGTGTCGATATCTTTGAGAGCGGCCGGGAATTCGTCGCAGAACACGGCGATGTCGTCGATCAACGCCTGCGGCAGATCCTGGTGGACGCCACCGGGACGGAAATAGGCCGCATGCATGCGGGCGCCAGAAGCGCGCTCATAGAAGACCATGAGTTTTTCGCGCTGCTCGAAACCCCAAAGCGGCGGGGTCAGCGCCCCAATGTCCATGGCCTGGGTGGTTACGTTCATCAGGTGTGCCAGGAGGCGGCCGATCTCGGCGTAGAGCACGCGGATGAGCTGGCCACGACGCGGCACTTCAAGCTCGAGCATGCGCTCGACGGCCAGGGCAAAGGCATGCTCCTGGTTCATCGGTGCCACGTAATCGAGCCGGTCGAAATAGGGCACAGCCTGCAAATAGGTCTTGTGCTCGATCAGCTTTTCAGTGCCGCGATGCAACAGTCCAACATGCGGATCAACGCGCTCCACCAGCTCGCCATCGAGCTCGAGGATCATGCGCAGCACGCCGTGCGCCGAGGGGTGCACGGGGCCAAAGTTCAGCGTGAAGTTGCGAACGTCGACTTCAGACATCAGTTCTTCGCCTTCTCGTCGCCTGGCAGCACGTAGTCCGTACCTTCCCAAGGCGACAAATAATCGAACGTGCGGAATTCCTGGGCCAGGGTCACCGGCTCATACACGACACGCTTGCGTTCTTCGTCGTAGCGAACCTCGACAAAGCCGGTCAGCGGGAAATCCTTGCGCAGCGGGTGTCCATCAAAGCCGTAGTCCGTGAGGATACGACGCAGATCGGGATGGCCGGAGAACAAGACGCCATAGAGGTCATAGACCTCGCGCTCGAACCAGTTGGCACCCGCAAAGACGCCACAAATCGAGGGGACGGGGGTCGCATCATCGGCTTCCAGCTTGACCCGGATGCGGTGATTCAGATGCGGGCTCAGGAAGTGATAGACCACTTCAAAGCGAGACACGCGCGCAGGATAGTCCGCGCCGCAAACGTCGACAAAGCTGATGAAGCGGCATTTCGGATCATCGCGCAGGAACGTCGCCACATTGACGATGGAATCACGCGCCACAGTGACGGTCAGGTCACCAAAGGCCACCTCAAAACCCTGGACGGCATCACCCAGGGACGAAGCGACATGCTCGCCAAGCGTCACCAGCGGGTCGACAGCAATCGGCTCGACAACAGTTTCGTCCATGCCCCTGCCCTATCGTTCGATCGTACCGTCGCGGCGAATCTTCTTCTGCAGAAGGAGAATGCCGTAAAGAAGTGCTTCTGCCGTCGGCGGACAGCCCGGGACATAAATGTCCACCGGCAGAACCCGATCACAGCCGCGCACGACGGAATAGGAATAGTGGTAGTAGCCGCCGCCATTGGCGCAACTGCCCATGGAGATGACGTAGCGCGGCTCGGGCATCTGGTCATAGACCTTGCGCAGAGCGGGCGCCATCTTGTTGGTCAGTGTACCGGCAACAATCAAAACGTCGGACTGACGCGGCGAAGCACGCGGTGCAGTTCCGAATCGTTCGATGTCGTAGCGCGGCATCGACATCTGCATCATTTCCACGGCGCAGCAGGCCAGACCGGTCTGCATCCACATCAGCGAGCCGGTACGGGCCCAGGTGATGAGTTGCGACACAGTGGTCACAAGAAAGCCCTTGTCGGCCAACTCATTGTTTACGCCAGCAAAGAACGGATCATCCGCACCAACGGGCTTGCCGGTTGCCGGATCGATCGCGCCCGTGGGCTGGGGGGTAACCAGTGTCGAACTGGACGGGCTCAATCCCATTCCAGAGCTCCCTTACGCCATTCATAGATAAAGCCGATGGTCAGCACGGCCAGGAAGATCATCATGGACCAGAACCCAAACCAGCCCACGTCCCGGAATGCGACTGCCCACGGAAAGAGGAAAGCCACTTCAAGATCAAAGATGATGAAGAGAATCGCCACGAGGTAGAATCGAACATCGACCTTCATGCGGGCATCGCCGAAGGCTTCGAAGCCAGCTTCGAAGGCCGAAACCTTCTCCGGATCGGGACGCTTCACCGCAACCAGGAAAGGCGCCACCAAAAGGGCGCCGCCAATAAGAGCGGACAAGGCGATGAAGATGACGATGGGCAGGTAATTGCTGAGCAATTCAGTCATGCGGCAGCCTAAAGTTCAAACCGGCCAGAGGGGACCGAGAAGCGCGCGGGCCGCAATGCAATTGGGGCAAACAGGCCGAAGCGCCGGTGATGGGCAACGGCTTAGACCTTCCCCCCAATCGTTTCAAGGGAAAGAAAATATGATCAAAACATTCATATAACTAAGAGGCGATTTTTCGCGCCTCATGCCCCGCCGTGAGCCCATCAGAGCAAAGGAATTGCTCTAAACGCGCGTCCACTAGCACGCTGCTATCGAGTCAGCTTCTGCGCTGATCTGCTCATCGTAGATTGAGCTGCCAGACCGGCGAAACGATTCAGGCGCCTGAAAACCAAAACGGCGGACCGAAAGAATCGGTCCGCCGCGATGGGCTGCAAGATTGCGCGCCCCGGGACGGATGCCGCCCCGAAGCACTACAAACTTAGAAGTGGTAGAATACGCCGACGGTGGCCTTAGCCGACTCGAAGAACGTGTCGTTTGCGCCACCGGTAAAGTCACCCTGGCCGACTACTTCACCGCGGACGGTGACAACGTCATTGACGGCGAACTCAACACCACCACCGAGCTGGTAGACACCAGTCGAGGTGCCAGCAGTGTTGTTGAAGCCCACACCACCCAGTGCGTAGATCAGCGCATTGTCGGTGACAACGGCACCGGCACGGAGATTCGCGAAGAACTCAGCCGAGCTTGTCGGAGCAGCAGCGGTGTTCCACAGGTAGTCTGCAGTGACTTCAACACCGAGCAGGACCGGATCCATCGGGATGAAATTCACACCGACGGCAGCACCAACGACACCATAGGTGGTGGCGTCCGGAAGACCGGCGTAGTTATTGGCGCCGGCCTGGTCACCAGTGAAGAGACCGCCGAGACGGGCACCGACATAGAGGCCTTCCCAGTCGAAACCGGCCGGAGCGTAGATCGGCTCCGGAGTGGTCGGGATGATGAGGTCAGCAGCCTGAGCGCCACCAACCATGAGAGCCGCGGCGGAAACGCCAATGGCCAAAGAACGTACAAACATGTCTTGCACTCCCATAGAGTTAACCGTAGTCGACCGATAGATGCCTGACAGGCGCGTGACTGGCAAGAGAGCGCAACAGCAAATTTGCTAGCGCGGATAAGATTCGGTGACCATTTCCGGGCAGGTGTTGCACGAACACACCGGAATTGGTTCAATTTGATACAATTGCCATGTTCTGCCCCCTGCCCGCGCGCTTCGCGCAGGCAATTGTGGCGCCGGAACCTCTCCTGCCATTTAGCTGACACAATTTCGCCAAGAACACAATCGGCCCCGCATGCACGCATGCGAGGCCGATCGAGCAACCGCCAGGTGCGCACTAGAAGTGGTAGCTGGCGCCCAGAGTGAACTGATTCTTGTCATTGCCGCCCTGAACAGGAAAGCCATGCAGATATTGGGCACGCACCGAAATGTCATCGGTGACCGCCAGTTCAACGCCACCACCAAGGAGGGCGTCCTCCTCACCGGGAGGGCCCATGTCGATGCCGTAGCCGCCAGCTGCATAGACAGCCACGTTGTCGGAGACAACCAGGCCGGCACGACCAAGGACCTGACCGTAGGTCGTTTCGCCGACTGTTCCGTTCTCCAACAGACCGCTGACCGCCACTTCGGCGCCCAGCAGATAGAAATCGAACTGGGCGTTCACACCGGCCTGAATACCGAGACCATATTGTGTGCCGCTAGTCGAACCGTTCTGCGCGGTGCCATGCACGCCGGCATAAAAACCGCTCCAATCGAATCCCGCAGCATCAACCATAGGCAATTCGGCCTGGGTGGAGGTCGGCACGGTAATAAGGTCGGCAGCCATGGCAGCACCGGCGGGAACTGTGGTGGCGAGGGCCGCGAGGGCAATAGTTGCTGCGATCCGCATTGCTGTCATCCTTGTACTGAGCCATCTGTTGCAGCCGAAACGCCCCCATTAAATGGGAGTTCCGGGATGGTTTTCCGCGACGACGACCGCGGTTTTGGCTGCCCTTGCAACCATTCGCGGGTCGCCGCACGCCTAGTTTTGCAGGCCTTTTGGGGCCAAACGCGACGATCTGACGGCCAGGGCAAGGCAATTAATCGGTGTGACCGCGAGGCCACACTCAGCCATCAGCTCGCCGGCAGCATCCCTACAAGCACCGGTTCGGAGCGGAACTTGTCGGGAAAAAGCTCTTCAAGGGCCGCGATCTTGGGTAGATCGTGGACCACGATATAGGGCCAGTCCGGATTGAGCGTCAGGAAATCCTGATGGTACTGCTCGGCCGGATAGAAGGCCTCGAAGGGTTCAAGGGTGGTTACGATCGGCCCCTCGAACAGACCGGTCGCATCCAGCTGGTCGATATAGGCTTCGGCCACGCGGCGCTGATCGGGGTTCATCGTGAAGATGGTCGAGCGATATTGCGTGCCGCGATCCGGACCCTGAAAGTTCAGTTGTGTGGCGTTGTGCGCGACCGAGAAATAGACGTGCATCAATTCGCCGAAACTGACGACCTGCGGGTCGTAGGTAATCTCGACGGTTTCGGCATGGCCAGTGTCACCGCGATTGGTCCTGTCATAGGTAGCGGTGGCCGCCTCGCCCCCGGAATAGCCCGACACTGCATTGGTGACGCCCTTGACCCGCTGGAACACGCCCTGGACGCCCCAGAAGCAGCCACCGGCGAAGATCGCGATCGCGGTATTACCCGCTTCCTCAAGATCCTGCGCCGGGGCCGGAATCACGACGGGCTCTTCCTGCGCTTGCGCCGGCAGTCCGGCAAACGGCAAGGCGAGTGCAGACAATGCGGCCAGGCCAGCCAGCAGGCGGCGGCGCGGCAGGCGATCTGCAAATGCGAAATGTGGTGACCGGCTTTCGGGCATCTTGAATCCTCATGCTGAACCTTTGCCAGCAAGTACGGTCATCATGCGCCTGAAGTTACGCCGGATCATCCGGCTCACGACTATATGATGAATGGCACCCCATGAAGAGCGATCCGGGGCGCATTGCTCAGCTCAAATGGAGCCAGCCGAGCCATCGGACGAGGACAAGCCAAGGCGTTGGCGGAGGGTCGGGTGATGGTCTACAGCAAACAGTCCCCTTGCGACGAGCGCGGGGATGACGAAATCGACAAAGCTCTGCAGGTCGGCTGGCATGACGGGGGCCATGACGTTGAAGCCGTCCGCTGCGCCATTTTCGAACCATAGCTGCATTGTGGCTGCAATATCTGCGCCCGTTCCAATCGCGAGCAAATGCCCGCGCCCGCTGGCGAGGCGCATGAGGAGCTGCCGCAGTGTCAGGTCGTCTTTGCGGGCGATATTGACCAGAACGGCGACGCGGCTCTGGCTTGATTGGATCTGTGCCGCATCGGCGCCGATCGTGTCGGGCAATAGCGCATCGAGATCTGCCTTGGAGAGATCTGTTCCGAGGAATTCAGAGAGCTTGGCCAGGACATGCTCGATGACCATAAAGCTATTCATTTGCGCCAGGCGGTGCTCGGCCTGCTGCCGAGTGGGCGCGGCGACAGGGACGATGCCGGGGTAGATCAGAGGGCTGTCGGGCCGGCGGCCATGCTGGACGGCGCGCGCCTTCATGTCCCGGTAGAAGGCCTGGGCGTCGGCCAAGTCGGACTGCACGGTAAAAACCATATCGGCATAGCGGGCGGCGAAGTCGCGGCCCGCTTCGGACGCACCGGCTTGCGCAAGGATTGGACGGCCTTGCGGCGAGCGCGGTACGTTGAGCGGACCGCGGCTGCGCACAAAAGCACCGTCGTGGTTTATAGGCTGAACCTTCGCGGGGTCGAGATACCGGCCTGATGGCTTGTCGGCAATGCGGGCATCCGCTTCCCACGAGTTCCATAGGGCAATTGTGGCATCTGTAACGTCCGCGGCTCGGGCGTAGCGCTCGGCGTGGTCAGGCATCGCGTCGAGCCCGAAATTGTAGGCCTCGAGCGGATTGGAGGAGGTGACGATGTTCCACCCCGCCCGGCCCTTGCTTATGTGGTCGAGCGAGTCAAAGCGTCGGGCGAGATGGAACGGATGGTCAAAGCTCGTCGAGGCCGTTCCGATCAGCCCGATGCGGCTGGTGACCGCCGCCATAGCAGAGAGAATGACGAGTGGGTCCATGGCGTCGGACATATGCCGGTCGGCACTCTGCTGGAGGGCGAGCACGTCCCCCAGGAACAGGGCATCGAAGCCGCCTTCTTCCGCCCGCCGCGCCAGTTCCAGCCAATAGCCAGGATCTGTCGCGGCAAGAGGATTGCTCTCGGGCATGCGCCAGCCCGCCTCATGGCTGCCCAGGCCGAATATCACGGCATTGAGCCCCATGCGCTGCCGGCTTGCCCTCATGGCGTGGTGGCCAGGTAGGCGTTGGTAAATGCGCTGGCGACATCGGGCGGGCTGGCTAGGGCAACGCCATCGCCATCTTTTAGGATGCCGGCGTCGAACAGGAATGAGGCCATGGCTTCCATCTTGGCCCGGTCGATAGTGCCGACGGCACCGTTTTCGCCCTTGAGATAGTGCCCGTCGATCAAGGCCTGAAGGGAGGCGCGGACGAAGTCGCGATCGAGCAGAACGTCAGCATTTGCGGCAACCAGGATATCGGTCGCTTCGTCGGGATGAGCGACGGCATAGTCATAGCCCGCCTGGCTGGCCGTGATGAAGGCCCGGGCCGTATCGGCATTGGCGGCGAGATAGGCGGCGCTGGTGCCGATGAAGTTGGTGTGCTGGTCGGGCACACCAAAATCGGCATAGCGGAAAGCGCGCTGCGCCGGGCCGTCGCGCTCGGCCTTGACGCCCTCCCAGGTATAGACCTCCAGAGTGAAGTCGACGGCACCATTGGCGAGCGCTTCATAGGCCGAGGTGCCCAGGGTGATGGTTTCGAATTCACCCGTGCCGCCATCATGGCGGATGATGGTGCCGATCAGGGCCGATTCCCAGGCGCTGCCGAAGCCGCCATAGATCTTGCCGTCGAGATCGCTTGGGGTCTCGATATCGTCGCGGTCGGCCCGGAAGACGAGGCGTCCGGTTTCGGTCTGTACCAAAGCATAGGTCGCAACCAGATCGGCACCCGCCGCACGCTGGGTGAAGAGGCCGATAGAGCCCAGGATGCCGAAATCGGCAACCCTATTGGCCACGAGGGCGCCGGCCGAGGTATCGGTATAGGGCAGGATTTCAACCGCAAGGCCCGCCTCTTCGTAGAAGCCCTTGGCCTGCGCCACATACAGGCCGATATGGTTGGTATTGGGCGTCCAGTCGAGGGCGACGGTCACCGGAACCGCCTGAGCGATAGCGGGCGTCACGGCGAGGCTGGCGGCAACACCGAGTGCCAGGATCTTGCGGAAAATAGACATGGGTTTAGTCCTTCGGGTTTAGCAGGGTCTGCAGGATGTCCGCCTCGATCGCGCCAAGGGCCGGCGATCCCACGCCTTGGCGTGGATGTTCGAACGGGAGATGGAATTGATGGGCGACACGGGCCGGGCGGGATGTCAGCACGTAGATGCGGTCCGACAGCAGCACGGCTTCGCGCACGTCATGGGTGATGAGGAGGACCGTCCAGCGGTGTCGGGTCCACATGGTCGCGAGCCAACGCTGCATCTGGGCGCGGGTCAGCGCATCGAGCGCTCCAAAGGGCTCATCGAGCAACAGCATCGGGCGCTGCTGCACCACGGTGCGCAGCAAGGCGGCGCGCTGACGCATGCCGCCCGACAACTGGGCGGGATAGTGGTGTTCAAAACCGGCGAGCCCGAATTCGGCGAAGAGCGGCGCAACGCGGGCGCGTGCGGCCTTACGGCCCACCCCCTGAACCTCAAGCCCCAGCGTGGCATTGTCGAGCATCCGGCGCCATGGCATGAGCGCATCGCCTTGCGGCATGAAGGCAAAGCAGTGCCGGTCCCGCGCTAGCGGCTGGCCGTCCATCAGCATCTCGCCGGCATCAGGCGCCGTGGCACCCGTCAGCAGCTGCAAGATGGTGGACTTGCCGGCGCCCGAGGGGCCCAGAATCGAGACAAACTCGCCTCGCGGGACAGTGAGGCTGATATCGTCGAGAACTTCGGTGGCGCCGAACCGCTTGCGCAGATTGACCAACTCCAGACGCAGCGGGCTCATGGCCGCCTCTCCGACAGCCGGGCCCAGGGCATGGCGGCGCGTTGCAGCAGCACGGTCGCTCCAAACAGCAACAAGGTCAGCGTCGCGCTGACAAACACCGCCGCGAGCACCAGATCGGGCCGGAAGTTGTTCTTGGCATTGAGGATATAGATGCCCAGACCCCGGGCGGCGCCGGCATATTCGGCAAAGATCGCGCCGACCACGGCATAGGTGATCGAAATGCGCAGACCTGCAAAGAAATAGGGCAAAGCCGAAGGCAGGCGGGCCATGACGAAGATGCGCCCGCGAGAGGCGCCCATGGAAGCCAGCAGGGCCGCGATATTGCGGTCGGTCGACTCATAGCCCTGAGCCAGAGCCACCAGCATGGGAAAAAAGGTAACGAGCGCCACCAGCACGATTTTCGGCGTCAGCCCGAAACCGAACCACAACACGACCAGCGGGGCGATGGCCACCAGGGGCAAGGTCTGGGTGATGATGAAGACGGGGAAGAGCGCTCGCCGCAGCGGCCGGAAAAAATCGATAAGGACCGAGAACAGGAAGGCTGCGCTCAGCGAAGCGGCAAAGCCGAAGGCGGTGGCTTGCACGGTGGCCATGCTGTGGCGCGCCAAGGCGTCGCGCTGCTCCCATGCCTGAAAGAGGATGCGCGATGGGGCGGGCAAGGTCGTGGCGGAAATGCCCGAGAGTTGAACATAGGCTTCCCAGCCGGCAAACAGCGCCGCTACCGCGGCGACAGGCGGGCCAACATGGTTGAGCAGGCGCGCAAGGACGCGCCGTGGGGCAGAGGCGTCGGACATGGATCGACCTTCCGTTCAGCTGGCGCTGGGACTGTTGGCCGAAACCGTCAAATCGATGGTGACATGTCCTTCGGGTGGACCGAAGCTGCAGAAGGCCTGCTCCAGGGTCGCGAACAGGGCGCCGCTGTCGCCCCTGAGCTTGGTGGCGAAATGCTTGGACGTTTCAAAGGTGCCGGACTGCTTGAGGAATTCGACGCAGCCGTAGATTTCGTCCATGTGGTTGCCCTGGCCCATGACGTAGAGCGAAAGCTGGGCCACCAAGGGCACATCCAGCTTCGGGGCATTCGCGACAGCTGAAAGCGCTGCGGCCTGTCGTTGCGCGAGCGGCGCCATCGGCCCCTCGAAATGGGATGATGCGCAGATGGCATCATCGGGTTCGCCTGGGCAGCCGCGCGATATCGCTGCCGAGAGCGTGCAATGCACACCGGTACGGGCGGCGGCGCTGAACAAATCCCGCATGGCGGGGAACATTACTTCGGGCGGACCAACGAGGAGGGTCGAGACATCATCAGTCTCGACACGCAATCGGTCGCGGTAAGGCGTGAGCGCGCGCAGTGCGCTCGTGATGACGCCGACGAAATCGTCGGTCATTGGATAAAGGGAAATCTGTGCGCCTGAAAACATCGCCCGCCTCGCTCCGCTGGAATTACCCAGATCAGCTTTTAGGGTCCGAAGGCTTCCTGCCCTCATCTCAGCCCCGACCTACGGAGCACCCCTGTGGATGAGTTCACCATAATCGCCGCCGGCCGCAGAATGCAAGCCCGCTTAACCTGTGGGGTGCCAATTCGCTCTACGCGCGGCGCAAGAAGTGCGCATCTGATCTCGGTAATCCGTCCATTCCAGCGGCTTCCATGCCTGGTCATGCTAGGCTGCCGGGTAGACTACCGCTCCATCTTCTCGCAAGCGAGCAACCTCAGTCGGTCGTGCGTCGTCCATGCGGCCCGGTGCCATCAAATGGCGCACCTCGTAGCCATGTAAAAGCAGGTAATCCGTGATTATCCTGCGATGGCAGCGCCACCAAACGGCCTCTGAGCACATGATCGCCAGCGAACGGTCTTGTCCCAGTTCCACGAGCCGACGGAAGGCGTCGCGAAAATCCGCGCACAAGGCGTAGTCTGCATAGTTGTGAAAGCTCTGCACCCGCCAAAACGCGTTCAGGCTTTCATCAACGTCTGGCTGTTTCGGACGACGTCCACCAAGTGCCAACATGTGCCTATAGTCAATTTGATGCCGGGCCAACACCTGCGGGAACAGGTCAACATTGAAGTCAGGATTACTACGTGACTTCGGAAATGAGCGCACGTCGACGAGCAAGCGGATCTCAGCCTCGCGCAACATGTCGATGACAGTCTCCGGCGACCTGTTCGAGTGCCCGATGGTGGCGAAACCAGCGCTCATGACTTGAGCTTGGTCAATGCGCCTTCTTTGTGCGCCGCAACATGATCGGTCTTATCGCTCTCAATCAAATATTGCGGGTCTTGCTCGGAAGCGCGATGACGATGGCCCTTAAAATCGAAATCTGACGCGTGAATTTTCACGATATGACCGCTGACGCGCCCAGCTTCTGAATTCCAGCTTACATGATCACCGACTGAGTATTTTGCCATGATTAGCTCCTTTGTTCAGCCAACATGAGACTGAACAAGAGGTTCCGTACGCACTGCTAGATACCCGCTCAGCAAGGTTCGGCTTGTCTCGTTCAGCGCATGGGGCTGAACAGGCGATCTGCCGGGAAACCGAAACCACGGGCGCCCAGCGCGACGGATACGTCCCGCCATGCTCCAGCACCACGCGCACCGCTCGGGTTCGCACTTTGGAAGAAACTAAACTCTCGGGAGAAAACTTGTTCGTTGCCTAGCTCACCAGGTTCGAATCCCAATCGGGAGCCAGAGCCTCCGGCAGTCCCGGCGCAGTCCAGATCAACAGCCGATGTTCAAATATTGAAACTCGGTCAAACCAGAAGTCGAAACTGTGAGGAGAGAAACGCGCAAACCCTAGGAAAAGGGTGGCGCGAGAGACGGGGCTCGAACCCGCGACCTCCGGCGTGACAGGCCGGCGCTCTAACCAACTGAGCTACTCCCGCAGCGCTTGCGAACAAGTCGTTCGCGCAACGTGGCGTCCATGTACTGGGCGCCCATTGTGAAGTCAAGCGCCCTGCCCGCATTCTGTCGCACAAAATGCGCATTTGCCTGCAGAGGCTGTGGATAACTTTTTTAGATCAAGGGATAGAGCCAAAAAGCTGATGCAGTGGATCAGCACAGCGCCGCGAGGGGGCATGTTCAGGGATGTACCCTACGCACGGGCCCCACGGATGGGCCGAGCTGACCGGCCTAACTCTGCACATGATTGGAAAATGGTGGGCGATGACGGGCTCGAACCGCCGACATCTTCGGTGTAAACGAAGCGCTCTACCAACTGAGCTAATCGCCCGCAGCGGCCTGAGCCGACTGAGTGGCGCCCTGATTAGGGCGCTAGTCCCTGCCCGTCAACTAACATTTGCAGGAATAAAAACGGCCCCGGCGAAATCGCGCGGGGCCGGTTGCCAAAGTCCGGCAGAACGCAATCTTAGTTGATGGCGTCCTTGAGACCCTTACCGGGCTTGAACTTAGCCTGGTTCGAAGCCGGAATCTGAATCTCGGCGCCAGTGGCCGGATTGCGGCCGGTCGAAGCCTTACGCTGGGAGACGGCAAAAGTGCCGAAGCCGACCAGACGAACTTCGTCGCCGCCCTTGAGAGCAGCGGTAATGGCTTCGAACACTGCGTCAACCGCTTCGGCGGCCTGTGCTTTGGTGATCGTAGCCTTGTCGGCAACGACGCCAACCAGATCGTTTTTGTTCATAGCGTTTCCTCACAGTGAATGCCCGCCGTCTCTGGCGAACGAAAACGCCGACAACCTTTTGTGATTCTGCGCTTGGCGCAAGGAAATCCGGGGGTTTTCGGCTGCCCGACGGTGCAAAGCTGTTAATGAACCGGAAAAAACGCCCCCGCAAGCCCGCAATGGGCGAAAAGCCCCGTATTCCGGGGATTGTCCCCGTTTTGCCTAACTGCGGCGTACCGATTGCACAGTCGGGGTGCGTCGAACGCGCGTCATCAACGGTACTGCCAGGAGATAAACGCAGATTGCGACCAGCCAAATTGCGCCTGGCCAGCTCGGACGCAGGCCATGATAGCTCATGGAAAAGAAGAGCGGTCCGAACACCGAAGCGAGGCTTACAAGGCTGGCCAGAACGCCCTGTAGCTGGCCCTGCCGTTCCGAATCGACTTGCCGGGTCAATAAAGATTGCAGGGCCGGCATGCCGATGCCGCCGAGAGCGAAGATGGGCATGATAACAAAGACCAGCCAGCCTTGCCCGGACAGGGACATGACCAGCATGGCGGCGATCTCACAGGCCATGCCCAGCAACAAGGCCCATCGTTCACCCAGTCGCGCTACAGCGGGGCCGGTGAGGAAGGCCTGCGCGATGGCGTGTAACAGACCATATGCCCCTAGTGAGAGGCCGATCATCATGCCGTTCCAGGCGAAGACATCCTCGCCGAAGATGGCCCAGATAGTGCCATAGACTGTGCCGACCAGATTCATGATGAGATAGATCGCCATGAGCGGGATAAGCGCTTTGAACGTCAGCGCCCAGGCCAGGGGCTTGAACGGGTTCAGCGTGCCCCTTGTGAAGCGTGTGCCTTTGTGGCCGGGGCGGGATTCGGGCAAAAGAAACAATGCCAGGGCAAAATTGGCGCCGTTGAGCAGCGCGGCAGTCAGGAAGGGCGAGCGCAGCCAGATGTCGCCGAGAATGCCGCCAAGCACCGGACCGATAATAAAGCCGATTCCGAACATGGCGTGGAACAGGCCGAATCGCCGGGCCCTTTGCTCTTCAGTCGAAATATCGGTGATGTAGGCGGTCGCTACCGCCATATTGGCGCTGGTGATGCCAGCAATGGCGCGACCGATCACCAGCAACCAGAGCTCCGGAGCAAAGGCCATGACCAGATAGTCGATGGCCGCACCTGCCAACGATACCAACAGGACCGGCCGTCGACCGAATCGGTCGCTCAACACACCGAGGATGGGCGAGAACAGGAACTGGCAGGCCGAATAGAGCGCCAGCATCACGCCCAAAAGCGTGGCGATGTCAGTGGTGTGGCCCACATCGCGTAACAGGGCTGGCAGAATGGGGAAGATCAGCCCGATACCCACGGCATCGAGCATGACTGCGGCGAGGATAACGATCAGCGCCTTGTTCATAGGGCAGCTCCAGACATACGCGCCGCACTGGATAGGACCGCAAGCCCAGTTGAGGTCCAGCCCGGTTGATCAAGCTGATGTAGTCAAACCGGCTGTCGGCAGCAACGGCAATGGCCTGACGCCGTGACACGGCATGGCAGGAAGCCGACCCACTTTCTATGATGAGTGTGTGGCGAGTATCTTGGGCAGCAAAGGTGGCAGATCCTCGCTCAACATGCCCGGACCGCCAAATTGATTGGCCGATTCGGCGTGCAGCCACACGGCTGCGCTGGCCGCGTCAAACCCGGCCATACCCTGAGCGAGCAGTCCTGCAACGATACCCGCCAGGACGTCCCCTGCCCCGGCGGTTCCAAGCCAATATGGCGCATTGTCGTTGATCGCCGCACGGCCATCCGGCGCGGCGATGACGGTGTCACGCCCTTTCAGGATGACAAAGGCGCCCGACTGACTGGCCGCGCTGCGCGACCGAGCGAGCTTGTCGCCCGCCAAATCAGGGAAAAGGCGCCCGAATTCGCCCTCATGAGGGGTCAACACGACAGGCGCAGTTCGTTTCCGGATCAGGCTGAATAGCTGCTCGGGCTGATCTGCAAAGCTGGTCAGGGCATCAGCATCCAGCACAAGGGCTGCTGTTGCAGCCAGTGCAGCCTCAACATTCTCTCTGGTTGCCGGTCCGATACCGGCCGCCGGGCCGATGACACAGGCATTATTTCGCTCGTCAGCCAGTATGTCCCCCAGCTCGCCTGCGGTTGGCGCCGGTCGAAGCATGATGGCCGTGACGTTCGCTGCGTGGATCCTGAGGGCCTCCTCAGTGCCACAAAGCGTAACAAGCCCCGCACCGATCCTGAAGGCGCCCATCGCAGCAAGACGCGCAGCGCCTGTCTGCAAGGGACCGCCAGACAGGACCACAACATGTCCGCGATCAAACTTGTGGCCATCGCTGGCCGGGCTCGGGAGCGCCCACTGACCGGCCGAATTGCGCCAGGCCTGTGGCCGGATGGTATCAAGGACACTGGCGGGTATGCCGATGTCGGCAAGAGTGAGATGGCCACACAGATCGCGACCCGGCATCAGGAGGTGACCAGGCTTGCGTCGAAAGAAGGTTACGGTTGAACGGGCGTTGATTGCGACGCCCCTGACTGCCCCCGTGGCTCCATCGACGCCGCTGGGCACGTCGATGCTGACAACAGGCAGCGCGGATTGGTTCACGGCCTCTATGACCGCGCCGAGCGGCCCAGTGATGTCCCGGTCGACGCCAGCACCGAGCAAAGCGTCCACGACAAGGGTAGCACCCTCAAGCGATAGCGGGCCTGTTTCGCGTGGGCCCGTCCAGCGGGCCGCCATCTCTGCAGCATCTCCGTGCAGCCGCCTCTGGTCCACGACACACCAGAGACGCACCGGCCAACCCATTTCCTGCAGCAGTCGTGCGACGACAAAGCCATCGCCGCCATTATTGCCAGGCCCGCACAACACCAGCACCGGGCAGACCGGAAAATTGGCGACGATCGTATCGCAGACGGCCCGGCCGGCTTGTTCCATCAGGTCCAGGGAGGCGACGCCGGACTGCACCGCCAGACGGTCGGCTTGAGCCATTTCTGCGGGCGTCAGTAGGGAATTGAGGTGCTGTATGGACATTCGGATGACCGAAACTGGGGAATGTGAACGATCGGAAACATCAGATCAGGAACGAATTTACATCAGATGCGCCGATTGACCATCGATTGGGGAAAACTCCTTAAGGAGTGCCTCCGGTTCATTTGGGCGCTAGCGGGTGGCTATGCCCCCTGCCAGGTGTTCGCCGTCCAGTTTATCCAGCCCCAGGGGTTCGACGAGCTCGGACACCCGATCAAACCAGCTAAGGCGCCCACCTAACAGCGTATACTGATCGTCACCGAGTTCGATAAGATGCGATCAAGCACTGCAATACTGCGGTGACACGACTGATGCATGCTCATTCGACCACCAAACGGAGGTTGAACTTGCCCGAAGTTCTGGAACGCCCGACAATAGCCCTGCACGGCATCACTAGCGTGGCAGGGCGCTATGTTATCGGGGAGCAGAAAACCCTTCCCGGGATCAACCTGTTCGCGTGCCGACTGCGCATGATTGGCAGCGACAATATGCGGATTACGGCCCCCGTCATTCCGCAACTGAGCGAGCAGGTTACAACCAGCTTCAACTCCTTCGGAACCTTGACCGGCCGAGTGAGCCGTCAATTCGACGACGGATTCGAAATCAGCATCGAGCACGATGCCGGAGGCCGAGAGAGCCTCAATGCCCGCATCACCAGTTTCAGTGACAAAATCTGGACGGCAGAGACTGATCGACGTGCGGCGCAACGTATCATGCCCAGCAATCCACGCACCGTAATCGCCCGTCCGGACAATTGGTCCCAGCCCTGCCTGATTGTCGACTACTCAATCTCAGGTGCAGCCGTGTCAGCGGCCTTTCAACCCGAGGTTGGGGAGATCGTCACCGTGGGCCAGGTCACCGGCGAAGTGGTGCGCCAGTTCGATTTCGGCTTTGCGGTACGCTTCTTCGAGCCGCAAAACGCCGATCATCTGGAGGGGCTTCTGGAAGCGCCGGATGAATGGCGCGAGGTGATGCGAAGGACGTTCAAGGCGGTCTGACGCGTTTCGACAGCAAGCGGCTTCGCAGAGGCCAAAAAGAAAGGGGCCCCAAAAGGCCCCTTCCCTGTATTGATATCTGATCGCCTCAGGCGGAGTAGTACATCTCATATTCGACCGGATGCGGGGTGTGCTCGAACTTGACCACTTCCTGCATCTTGAGGTCGATATAGCTATCGATGAAGTCGTCATCCATGACGCCACCCACCTTGAGGAAGTCGCGGTCAGCCGAGAGACTCTCCAGGGCCTCACGCAGCGAGCCGGAAACGGTCGGGATTTCCTTGAGCTCTTCCTTGGGCAGCTCATAGAGATCCTTGTCCATCGGGTCGCCGGGGTGGATCTTGTTCTTGATACCGTCCAGACCCGCCATCAGCAACGCGGTGAACGCCAGATAGGGGTTGGCCATCGGATCGGGGAAGCGCACTTCGACGCGCTTGGACTTCGGCGACTGACCGAAGGGGATACGGCAAGAGGCGGAACGGTTGCGGGCCGAGTAGGCCAGCAACACAGGGGCTTCAAAGCCGGGAACCAGACGCTTGTAGGAGTTGGTGGTCGGGTTGGTGAAGGCATTGATGGCCTTGGCGTGCTTGATGACGCCGCCGATGTAGTAGAGGCATTCCATCGACAGGCCGGCATACTGGTCACCGGCGAAGAGCGGCTTGCCGTCCTTCCAGATCGACTGGTGGCAGTGCATGCCCGAGCCGTTATCGCCATAGACGGGCTTGGGCATGAAGGTCGCAGTCTTGCCATAGGCATTGGCGACCTGCTGAACAGCGTACTTGTAGATCAGCACGTCGTCGGCGGAGGCGATCATCGGCTTGAACTTGAGGCCGAGTTCATGCTGGGCCGAGGCCACTTCGTGGTGGTGCTTTTCGATGATGACGCCCATCGAGCCCATGGCCTCGAGCATCTCGCCGCGCATGTCCTGGGCGCTGTCCAGCGGCGGCACCGGAAAATAGCCCTTCTTGAGGCCAATATGGTGGCCGTTATTGCCGCCTTCATAATCGGCATTGCTGTTGATCGGCAGTTCCGAGTGATCGACGGAGAACCCGACATTATAGGTCGAGTTGGAGTACTTCACGTCATCGAACAGAAAGAACTCTGGCTCGGGACCGAACACCACAGAGTCGCCGATACCGGACGACTTGACCAGGGCCTCTGCCTTCTTGGCGATGCTGCGCGGGTCGCGGTTGTAGGGCTGGTAGGTGGCCGGCTCGAGAATGTCGCAGTTAACCGCGAGAGTCGGCGCGGCAAAGAACGGATCCATATAGGCGGAGTCCGGATCGGGCATCAGCACCATGTCGGACTCGTTGATGGCCTTCCAGCCCGCAATCGAGGAGCCGTCAAACATCACACCTTCTTCGAACATGTCGGCGTCCACCACCGAGGCGTCCATGGTGACGTGCTGGAGCTTACCGCGCAGGTCGGTGAAGCGCACATCGAGGTATTTGATGTTCTCGTCCTTGATACGCTGAACAATATCGCTTCCGGTGGTCATTAGGTCTTCCCCTGTCAAATGCGGAATGCTTGTTGTTGAGTTTGGCGCAAAGCGCCTGAGAGGGAGGGTCTCAGAGCGCGTCGTCGCCGAATTCGCCGGTACGAATACGGATGGCCTGCTCGATGGAATAGACAAAGATCTTGCCGTCACCGATGCGGCCGGTCTGCGCAGCCACGCGGATCGCCTCAATGGCCTTTTCGGCCAGATCATCGGGACAAACGACTTCGACTTTCACCTTGGGCAGAAAATCCACCACATATTCAGCGCCTCGATAGAGCTCTGTATGCCCTTTCTGGCGCCCGAAACCCTTGGCCTCGGTCACGGTGATGCCCTGCAGACCAACTTCCTGCAGCGCTTCTTTGACTTCGTCGAGCTTGAATGGCTTTACGATAGCCTCGATTTTTTTCACTCTTGCCTCCACAGGCCGTTTTCGGCGGTTACCGGCCACATCGTATGCATGGGCTGTGCCAGCACATCAATCGACCAAGAAGCATAATTAATTCAGTACCTTGATCAGCATCGAGCGTACCAACCCCACAGACTGCGCTCGTGTGCATGCCTAAAGATTGGGCGGAATGACCACTTTCTGCTCATTATCTGCAGAACGCAAATCTGCAATTGCCGCACAAATGGGCGGTCCGGTAGCGCGACCGCGCGCCAATCAAGCTTTGACTGGCTTACACTCTTCATATAGATGCATCGCCAACCCGGCCGACGGGGACCCTGCGGGTGTGGCGGAACTGGTAGACGCACTGGATTTAGGTTCCAGCGCCGCAAGGCGTGGAGGTTCGAGTCCTCTCACCCGCACCATATGGCCTTCGGCCAACACGATTAATCAATACGGGATCAGACCCCAATGCAGGTAACAGAAACCCTCAACGAAGGCCTGAAGCGCAAGCTGAGCGTCACAATCCCGGCCGCGGATCTCAATTCGCGCCTGGACGTCAAGCTCGAAGAGCTCAAGGGCCAGGCCAATATCAAGGGCTTCCGTCCCGGCAAGGTGCCCACCTCACACCTCAAGAAGGTGTATGGCCGTTCGGCGATGTCCGAAGTGATGACCGACGCGATCAATGCGACAGTTTCCGACACGCTCGACAAGCGCGAAGAACGCGCCGCTGCGCAGCCCAAGGTCGACCTGCCCGACGATCAGAGCGTCATCAATGAAGTGCTCGATGGCAAGGCCGACCTCGCATTCGAAGTCGAATATGAGGTCCTGCCGCCCGTCAAGCTGATGGACATCAAGGGCGTCAAGCTCAACAAGCCCGTGGTCGAAGTTTCCGAGGAGGAAGTCGACGCAGAGGTTCAGCGCGTTTTTGCGCAGAACCGTGGCTATACCGACAAGGGCGAAGATGCCGTTGTTGCCGAAGGCGACCGGCTGGGCCTGAGCTTTGTGGGCAAGATCGACGGCGAAGAATTCGAGGGTGGCTCGTCCGACCACGCGCACCTGACTGTTGGTTCTGGCGAATTCATCCCCGGCTTCGAAGAGCAGCTCGTGGGCATGAAGAAGGGCCAAAGCGGCGACGTAAAGGTGACCTTCCCGAAGGATTACCAGAACGAAGAGTTGGCCGGTAAAGAAGCGGTATTTGCAGTCACCATTCTTCACGTCGACGGCCCGAACGAAGGCGAACTAGACGACGAGTTCGCCAAGCGTCTGGGTCTGGAAGACGTGGCCGCGCTGCGCAAGGCCGTTCGCGACCAGATGGAAAACGCGCTCAATTCGATGGCCCGCCAGCACATGAAACGCCAGGTTCTGGATGCGCTGGACGAAGGCCACAAGTTCGAGGTTCCGGCCCAGCTTGTGGACGCCGAGTTCAACACCATCTGGCAGCGCGTTGTGCATGAGATCGAACACCACGGCCGGTCCTTCGAAGACGAAGGCACGACCGAGGAGGCCGCCAAGGAACAGTACCGCCGGATCGCCGAACGCCGTGTGCGCCTGGGCCTGGTCGTTGCCGAGATCGGCAATACGAGCGAGGTGCAGGTGAGCGACGAGGAGCACCAGCAGGCGCTGATCGCCGAAGTGCGCCGCTTCCCGGGCCAAGAACAGCAGGTTTACGACTACTACCGCAAGAACCCGCAGGCCCTCGCCAGCCTGCGTGCGCCGATCTTTGAAAACAAGGTCGTCGACCACATCATCGAGTTGGGTGAAGTCACCGACAAGCCGATGAGCCGCGACGAACTCGCCAAGCTGATCCAGGCCGATGAGGACGAGGTTCCGGAAGAGCACCACCACTAGGGTTTCTGCTTACAAGACTTGAAGAGGCCGCCTCCGGGCGGCCTTTTTGTTTGTCGACGATTTGATCGGCCCGGCGGCAATGCCCATGAACCAAATCGGCACTTGCCCACTTCTCCTTGAACAGAGGAGACATTGACAATGAACCACTACACAGCCGAAGCCGACCGCCAACCCAAGGGTGACCACAACCGCCGATTGTCACTGGGCATGGACCCTGACCAGTTCGCAGCCGAGGCGGGAATTACCACCGAGCAATTGCGGGATTACGAACGGACGAGTCCCGACCATGACTATGATCCGAGCGTGGCGGAAAGGGTCGGTGCGACCCTCGAGCGGCTCGAACGGCATCATCCAAACCTGCAAACGGGTCGAAGTGACACCGCCGGGCACAATGCCCCGGTTATCGGCCACGGGCGCCACCCTCGCCTGCTAGAGCATGAGCTGGTGCAGGAGAATCTGAAAGGTGCGACGGTATATGGGCAGGGCAATGAGGAGATCGGCAAGGTCTCACATCTGCATGGCAGCGGCCCGAGCGCGCAGGTCATCGTCGATGTCGGTGGCTTTCTCGGATTGGGCGCTCGTCATGTTTCGCTGAATATGGCCTCACTCGATTTCATGCGCGATGACAACGGTCATGTGCATGCCATCACGGCCTGGACCAAGCACGATCTCGAGCAAATGCCGGAACACCACCACGATAATTGACCGGGTGTGGGACGCCGCGCGCGCGCTCACCCGGTCAGATGCTACTAAACTTCCATCTGGGCGAAGAAGTCCTCGGGATCATTGACCTCGACCAGTTTTCTCCGGTCAATGAGCAGGAAGCGCGTGCTGATGGCCTTGAGGAACGCTCGGTCGTGGGTCACCAGGATTGTGGTGGCCCCCTGCTCTGTTATGTCGGCCTCAAGCTGCTCTTGACCCGGAATATCGAGGTGGTTGGTCGGCTCGTCGAGCAGATAGCAATTGGGACGTTCCAGTCGCAGGGCAAGAAGCGCCAACCGCGCCCGCTGGCCCAGTGACAGGGTGCGGATCGGTTTGGATTGCCGATCGGGCGGAAACCCTGCTCCGGCCAGCAAGGCAATGATCCGCCGGTCGCCCTCATCAAAACGATGCAAGAGGTAATCGAGCGGCGACGGGTCGAGTGGCAGCCAGCCCAGGGCCTGGTCCATATAGCCCGGAGTCAGTTGCGGGCTGATCCGTAACCCCTGCGGTACCTGTCCCGAGAGAGCCTCGGTGACAACCCGCATAAACTGGGACTTTCCCGTGCCATTGCGCCCGAGCAGGACAATTCGATCCCCCTGGAAAATGTGGAGCTTGTCGATGGAAAAGAGTGGCTGGTCGTCGGGCGTGGCGATGGCGACATTTTCGAATGCCATCATTACGCGCGCCTCAGCGCCCGAATTGCCCAGTTTGACGAGCCCCGTACGGTCTTTGTGCGCCTCTTGCACCTGTGTCTCGATTTTTTCGGCGCGATCCCGCAATTGCCTGGATTTGACGGTGAGCAGATCGCTGCCGGAATTTATGCCGATATTGGTGAGCTTGGCCGCCTGCTTGCGCAGTTGCGCAGCCTGCTTGAGATTGCGATCGCGCTGGGCGGCCGCCGCCGCGTCGATCTGGTCGAGCTCGGCGCGCGCCGCAGAATAACTCAAGGGCAGATAGACCTGCTCGCTGGGCCTGAGAAACAGGGTGCGGTTCGTGGTCTTGTCGAGAAAAGCGCGATCGTGGCTGGCGATAACAAGAGGAATATTGCGGGCCGCGTAGGACAGCCATTCTTCTAGCATGAGAATTCGGCCGAGATCGAGATGGTTGGTGGGCTCATCCAGCAGCAAGGCGTCGGGCTGGGTAACCCAGGCCCGGGCAATCAGAGCCATGCGCTGCCAGCCGCCACTGAGCTCCTGCAGCGGCCTATCGCGCAGTTCCTGGGGAATTGAGAGCTCTTCCATGACCACGTCAATGCGCCAGCTCTCACTCGCCAGGGTCTCGGGGTCGAGTGCTGTTCCCACGAAATCCATTGCCGTCAGGTGCAATGCGGTATCGGGCACTTCCTGGGGCATATAGCCGATGGTCAAGCCGCGCGAGCGCGTCACCTCGCCGTCGCTGAGTTCGGCCTGGCCCGCCAGGGCGCGCAGCAGCGTAGTCTTGCCTCGGCCATTGGGAGCGACCAGACCGACGCGGTCCTGCTCACCAATCGTCAGCGTCAAGTTTGAGAAAAGAATATCGCCTGCCCTATGGCCGGCATTGCGGAGATTGATATTGCCCATGAAGATCGCTCACTGGTGCGGCGCCAGCAAAAGGCGCCAAATGCCTTTAGATCGGTGTCCTGGTCGCAACCAGGCCGCCAAAAAGGGCAAACCAGAGGAATGGGAACGGGTATTCGCGTCCGGACCTAGTCTGGTCAGCCCTGCAGCGTCTGCCACAGGGCACAAACGGGACCACGCGTGCGATGCGTCTGAAACAAGATCACCTGCAGCCTCCCCCGTTTGAATGAACAACAAGAAATACCTAACCGCGTTGCCGAGGCAACGCAAGTCAGGTCAGGCAAGATAGAAGAGCAGGCTGACGCCCGCCAGGGCGCCGAAGCGCGAAATGCGGAAACTGGCCAGCCGGTACGCAATACTATCTAATCCGGCTATCGGCCAATATCCGAGAGACGCAGAACCGACCTTGACCGATTGATACGCAATACCCGGCTGTTCGGTTCGCATACGGCAACTCCAGACAAAAACCGTATGTCCACTTGTCTATCAGCGCGCACTTAAGAAAGTGCTTTCAAGAAGCAAACGAGGGGTAAACCCGACGCCCTATCTTGGGACGAAACTGTTCATATTTCGCGCAGGGCAAACGTTCACATCCGTTCCGCTTGACGGCTCATGATCACCTTGGCTGTGGGAATTGACTGGACGGCCAGACCCGCGGAAATGCTTGCTATATGCTAGAAGTTGGACTTGCCCGATTCGGGCACGAACCTTACGGAAAGTGCATGTCGCCAGATCTCTTCGGAAGCGCCGCTCCCAATCCGGAAACGCCAAAGGAAACGAAGCCGGCCAAGCCGGCCGTTCGTTCCGGCGCGGAGCCGCCCGCGGATTACGGCGCCTCGGACATCGAAATCCTTGAAGGTCTCGAACCGGTCCGCCGCCGTCCCGGCATGTATATCGGGGGCACCGATATCAATGCCTATCACCATCTGTTTGCAGAGGTGATCGACAACTCGATGGACGAGGCCATTGCCGGTCACGCCACCCGGATCGAAGTGCATTTGGGCGCAGACGGATACATCACGGTTACCGATAATGGCCGCGGTATCCCGGTGGAGAAACACCCCAAATTCCCCGCGCGCTCAACGTTGGAAATCGTCCATACAGTCCTGCATGCCGGCGGCAAGTTCGACAGCAAGGCTTACGAAACTTCCGGCGGCCTGCATGGTGTGGGTGTTTCGGTGGTCAATGCGCTGTCCGACGACATGGTCGTCGAAGTGGCGCGCGACCAGCAATTGTACCGAATCCAGTTTTCGCGCGGCCTGGTGGTGGAGGATGTGGTCAATGTCGGGCGGGTACAGAACCGGCGCGGCACGACCACGCGGTTCCATCCCGATCCGGAGATTTTTGGACCGACGGCGCATTTCTCGGCTGGCCGCATTTTCCGCATGACGCGGGCCAAGGCCTATCTGTTCGGCGGGGTCGAACTGCGCTGGAGCTGCGACGAGTCCCTTGCCAGCGACGAGGTGCCGGCCAAATCGGTGTTCCACTATCCCGATGGCCTGAAGGACTACATGACCGCGCGCATTGAAGGCGAGACGCGGATCACCGAGGATATTTTTGCCGGGCGCAGCGGCAGGCCCGGCAGCCATGGCTCGGTGGAATGGGCTATTGCCTGGACCATTGGCGATGGCGGCGTGCAGTCCTACTGCAACACCGTACCGACTCCCGATGGCGGCGCGCATGAGGCGGGCCTGCGAATGGCGCTGTTGCGTGGCCTCAAGAATTACGCCGAATTGACCAAGAACAAGGGCGCGGCCAATCTGACTGCCGAGGACGTGTTGACCAGTTGCGCGGCCATGCTGTCGGTTTTTGTGCGCGAACCGGAATTCGTGGGCCAGACCAAGGACAAGCTGGCCTCGGGCGAAGCGACTCGGATTGTCGACAACGCCCTGCGTGATGCGTTCGATCATTGGCTGGCGGCCTCGCCGCAACAAGCGGGCAAGCTGCTCGATTGGGCGTTGGAGCGTGCCGAGGAACGACTGCGCCGGCGCAAGGAAAAAGAAATCGACCGGGCCAGCGCCACGCGCAAGCTGCGCCTACCCGGCAAGCTGGCCGACTGTACTCAAAACGCAGCGCAGGGCGCGGAACTGTTCATCGTCGAAGGCGATTCCGCAGGTGGCTCGGCCAAACAGGCTCGCAATCGGACCAATCAGGCCGTGCTGCCGCTACGCGGCAAGATCCTGAACGTCGCAGGCGCCAGCCGCGAGAAGCTAGCGGCCAACCAATTGATTGCCGATCTGGTCCAGGCCTTGGGCTGTGGCACGCGTGACCGCTATACCGAAGATGATCTGCGCTATGACAAGATCATCATCATGACCGACGCGGATGTCGACGGGGCGCACATTGCGTCCCTGCTGATCACCTTCTTCTTCCAGGAAATGCCGCGCCTGATCGAGAACGGGCACGTCTATCTCGCCCTGCCCCCGCTCTATCGCATGAGCCAAGGCGGTAAGACCCTCTATGCGCGAGATGACGCGCATCGGGCCGAATTATTGGCCAGCGAGTTCAACGGCAAAGGCAAGATCGACACGACCCGTTTCAAGGGTCTGGGCGAAATGCCGTTTGCGCATCTGCGCGAAACAACAATGTCGCCAAAGTCACGTACCCTGCTGCAGGTGAAAATTCTCGATGATCGTGACGTGACGCGCAACACTGTTGACCGCCTGATGGGGACCAGGCCCGAGGCTCGTTTCGAGTTCATCCAGGAGAATGCCGCCTTCGTGACTGACCTGGACGTCTGAGGCCGCCTTAACCGCGTTGCAGTGTGAATGTCCTATGACCGTTGACAGTCAAGGGGTTTGCGCTATGGTCCGCGCCGCTGGGCAATTCCATTGGACCCGACTATATGGGCCAGATTGGTGTTCTATCAGCGCGATATTGACCCCGGCGCGATGGATTTGCCGCTGCAATGTCACTACGCGGATGCGCAACAGTATTTCATAGCCCATCCGCTCTCATGCAAGGGACGCGCGCCCCAAGGGCAGAACTTGCGCAATTCCAATGACCGGCGCACCGGCCCGAACCCTTCGGTCCGGACAGGCATCGGACAGACCGCTGAGTGGAACGACCAACTTTGACCGACGACTTTTCTGGACTGGGCCTTTCGAGCAAGGTTACCGATGCGGTAGCCGTAGCAGGCTATGACAAGCCAACCGAAATTCAGGCACAGGCCATACCGCACCTTCTGGAAAAGAAGGATCTGATCGGCATTGCCCAGACCGGCACCGGCAAGACGGCATCTTTTGTGCTACCCATGCTGACGCTGCTGGAAAAGGGGCGCGCCCGCGCGCGCATGCCACGGACGCTCATTCTTGAGCCGACGCGCGAACTGGCCGCACAGGTCGCTGACAATTTCGAAAAGTACGGCAAGAACCATCGCCTCAACATGGCGCTGATTATCGGCGGGGTATCTTTCGAGGAGCAGAACAAGAAGCTCGATCGCGGCGTGGATGTGCTGATCGCAACGCCCGGGCGTCTGCTGGACCAGTTCGAACGCGGTAAAATCCTGCTGACCGGGGTCGAAATCCTGGTCATCGACGAAGCCGATCGCATGCTCGACATGGGTTTCATCGACGACATTGAGAAGATTGTGTCGCGGCTACCTCCGCGTCGCCAAACGATGTTGTTCTCGGCCACGATGGATAACCAGATTGAGCGGTTGACGAAGAAGTTCCTCAAGGATCCGGTGCACGTTCAAGTGTCGCGTGCCGCGTCCACTGCAGACACCATCGACCAGAAGCTGGTCAGGGTGGGGTCCAAGCCCGACGAGAAGCGCGCTGCCCTCAGGGCGCGCATTGATGCATCGGTGGGGCTGACAAACGCCATCATCTTCTGCAATCGCAAGCGTGACGTGGCGACATTGGCCCGCTCATTGCAGCGTCATGGACATTCCGCCGGGGCACTGCACGGGGATATGGACCAAAAAAGCCGCACGGAAACGCTGGATGCGTTCAAAACCAACAAGCTCACCTTGTTGGTGGCCAGCGATGTGGCAGCCCGCGGCCTGGATATTCCCGCTGTCAGCCACGTGTTCAATTTCGATGTGCCGGTGCATGCCGAAGACTATGTGCACCGCATCGGCCGTACTGGCCGTGCTGGCCGTTCCGGCGTTGCCTATACTCTTGTTGGCCCATCCGACAGCAAGCATCTCGATGCCATACTCAAGCTGATCCAGAAGCCAATCGATTGGCTGGAAGGCGACAAGCCGAAACCGGACGCAGCGGAGAGTGATGCGTCCAAGCCGGATGCGGACAAACCCAGCCGTGGCCGACGCGGAAGGGCCGCTGCCAAGCCAAAGGCAGAGACCCGGACCCGGCCCCCTGCTGCGGTCGAAGCGCCCGCTGAGCCTAAGGACACGGCAAAGCCCGCGCCAAAGAACGCCAGGAAGGCTGCGCCTAAAAAAATGGAGACGCCTCCGGACGATACACCCTTCGGCGACGCGGGTCCGATCCCGGCTTTTCTACTGCGGTCAGCGCGAGTTTCGTAGTAAACAGCGCAATATATACCTCAATGGGCAGCAATATTGCCCACTGGAGCTTGTTAGACCGGGACTCAAGGCTGTATTTATTGGCCGCGACTCAACTAAAGTAGATCGATACGGTCGGGGCGCAACGGTGCGCGGGGTGAGTAGTGTCGGATCAAGAATTTACGCGGACGCTGGGATATGCCAATGCGGCGTTTGACTTGCTCAAACGCAGCGGAATTCCGCCTTATCCGCAATTCTATGAGCTGCTCTATACCTATGCGACTGGCGTGAATCCCTCGCTGAATAATCGCATCAATGCGATCTTCCGCAGTGGCATGGTTCCATCTTCGGACCTGGCGGAGACGCTCTACAACGAGTTTCTTAAATCCGACGTCAATGATCGCATGTCGAGCGTCTCCGAGCGCATGCATGCCCGGATTGAGGCTGTTCACGAGGCCATCGACAGCGCGATGACCACCGCCAACGCCTATTCCGGCTCGCTACAGTCGGCCAGCGGCGATCTCGAGCGTGAGCTTGACGCGGAAAGCATGAAAGCGCTGGCGCTGCGGTTGCTATCCGAGACGCGCCGAATGCAGGATACGAACCGGCAGCTTGAGACCAAGCTGGAGGCTTCGCGAGATGATATCGCGGCGCTGCAGCGTGACCTGGACGATGTGCGGCGCGAATCCATGCTGGATCCGCTGACCAAGATCGCCAATCGCAAGAGCTTCGATGAGGGATTGGCCGACGCCATCGCGGTGGCTGCGGATGGCGGCACGCCGCTTTGCCTGATGCTGCTGGATATCGACCACTTCAAAAATTTCAACGACACCTACGGGCATCAGACCGGAGACCAGGTGTTGCGCCTGGTAGCGATGACCTTGAAGTCCAATATCAAGGGCAAGGACCTGGCCGCCCGCTATGGCGGCGAGGAGTTCGTGGCTGTCCTGCCCTCCACGGATCTTGATGGCGCTGTCATCATCGCAGAAAATATCCGCAAGGCCATTCAGGCCAAGGAATTGCTCAAGCGTTCGACCAATGAGAAGCTCGGACGAATTACAGCCTCGTTTGGCGTTGCGGTGTTCGCGCCCAATGATAACGCCATGTCCCTGATCGAGCGGGCCGATCGGTGCCTCTACGCGGCGAAGCGGGCCGGTCGTAACAGAGTTGTCAGCGAGACCGAATTGGTCGAGATAGACGACGCCTCAGAGCGGAAAACCTCGGCTGCCTGATCGCCCCCCAGCGGGCGTCAGTTCCACACCCAAGTCCGCGAGCATTTGCCAGTATTCGGGGTAGGTCTTGCCGGTACACGCTGGGTCCAGAATGACAATATTGGGCACGAGCAACCCGGCCAGCGCGAAGCTCATGGCGATGCGGTGGTCGTGATAGGTCTCGATCTTTATCCGCGCGTTCCGGCCGCTGAGCTTGGAGGCCAGATCGGGATCTGCGGCGACTATCAAGTCGTCGCCGTCTTCGGTGGCTAGGCCAGGTAAAATGCGGTTGAGCTCATTGGCGACGGCGCGGATACGGTCGGTTTCCTTGACCCGCAAATTTGCGATACCGACGAAGCGCACCGGATGGTTGTTGAATGCGGCAACGACGGCGATAGTCGGCACCGCGTCCTGCATCTGAGAACCATCGATAACGTCGGGCATATTCGGGAATTGCGCAAGGATCGCCTGCGCCGCCGCGTCGGGCTGCGAGAACGCGTCAGCGGCAATACCAAGATCGATCTTACCGCCGGTCAGGGCCTCGATGCCCCAGAGATAGGTGGCGGCCGAGGCGTCAGGTTCGATATGGAAGTCCGTGGCGCGATAGCCGGTTGGCTGCACCAGCCAGGAGCCGTCCGCTTGATCCTCAACCTGAGCTCCAAAGGCTCGCATGGCGTTCAATGTCAGGTCGACATAGCCTCGGGCGCCGATATCCTTACCAGCCAGGGCGACTTCGATAGGTCCATCGCCGCGGGGCGCGGCCATCAACAGCGCCGACACATACTGGCTGGAGAGCGAGGCATCGATTTCCACACGGCCATGACCGAACGAGCCCTTGCCGTGAATGGTCACTGGCGGGCAACCAGTCGGGCTTGCAGCGTCGATCCCCAAAGTATTGAGGGCATCCACGAGCGGCTTGATGGGACGAAGGCGCATGTCTTCATCGCCATCCACAATGACCGTCCCGTCAATTGTCGCAACGGCGGCCGCCAGAAAGCGAGTCGCGGTTCCGGCATTGCCCAACAACAGCGGGGCATTGGGGGCTGCCAACCGGCCCGTGCTGGTGACCTGGAAGGTGGTCGCATCCGGCTCTTCAACCTGCACGCCCATCTCGCGCAAGGCGCGGGCCATCAGCTCCGTATCCTTGCTTTTGAGCGCCCCTGTCAGCCGGCTGGTGCCTTCAGCCAGAGCGGCCAGCAACAGCACCCGATTGGTGATCGATTTGCTGCCGGGAGGGGAAACACGACCGGACAGTGAACGGTTGGGAGGAGTGATGGCCAGAGCAGGCGGAAGAGCGTTTTGCATGATGCCGGATCAATGCCTCACATGAGAGGCATGTGCAACTGGAGAGATGCGGTTCGCTGCACCGCGCCCTTGAGTCAGCCCATCGTTGCACTTGGGCTCTGCCAGAAAATCAGACGCTCGTTCGTGCCTCGGCGAGCGCTTTCAGGTCGGCCGGGGCCAGGGTAACGCTCTCACCGCAGCCGCAGGCGCCGGTCTGGTTGGGATTGTTGAAGGTGAAGCTCGAGCCCATCTTGCCCGCTTCAAAATCCATCACAGTGCCGAGAAGGTACATGGTCGCCTTGGGGTCGACCCAGACATTGACGCCTTTATCCTGCACATGGTCGTCGCCGGCAATCGGGGTCTCGACATATTCCATGGTATAGGAGACACCGGCGCAGCCAGCATTCTTGATGCCGACACGCAAGCCAACGACCGGCCTATCGGAATCTTCGATGATCTCGGTGATGCGCTCGGCGGCTGCATCTGTCAGCGACATGATCTGGAATGACATGGCCTAAACTTTCATCGGCGTTTCACGATATATAGGACGAAACGCGGGAAATTACCACCAGTTCAACGCTACTTGCGCTTCCTCGCTCATACGTGAGGCGTCCCAAGGCGGATCGAACACCATGTTCACGGTGACATCCTGGATCCCTTCGACACCGCGAGCGGCATTTTCAACCCAGCCTGGCATTTCACCGGCCACGGGACAACCGGGTGCCGTCAGCGTCATATCGATCGTCAAATTGCGCTCATCATCCAGATCGACCCTGTAGATCAGACCCAATTCGTAGATGTCGACCGGTATTTCAGGATCATAGACGGTTTTCAGGGCGCCAATGAGATCGGTCGTGATGCGTTCAACTTCCCCCTCGGGAAGACTTGTCGGCATGCTCGGCGCGATACGGGTGTCCGTTTCGGCTGCGGTCTGGTCGATCTTGGTCTCTTCGGTCATATCAGCCTTCCTCAGGCGAAAAATTTCTGGGCACGCTCAATGCCGTCCACCAGCGCGTCCACGTCGTCCTTACCGTTATATAGGGCGAAGGACGCGCGACATGTAGAGGTGACACCAAATCGGGCTAGCAACGGCTGGGCGCAATGGGTGCCCGCGCGCACCGCGATGCCGTAACGATCCATTATGGTGGCGATGTCATGGGCATGGGCGCCGGCGATCTCAAACGAGAAGATGCCGCCCTTGTCCGGGGCAGTGCCGATCTGGCGCAAGGAGTTGATGCGGCCAAGCCGCTCCTGCGCATAAGAGGCAATTTCGTGCTCATGGGCGGCAATGGCTTCGCGGCCAATGTCCTGCATGTAATCCAGCGCAGCGCCAAGACCCATGGCCTGGACGATGGGCGGCGTGCCGGCTTCGAAGCGATGCGGCGGCTCGTTGTAGGTGACGCCCTCAAGCGTGACGGTCTCGATCATCTCGCCGCCGCCCTGATAGGGCTGCATCTCGGCCAGCAGATCGTATTTGCCATAGAGCACGCCGATACCGGTTGGCCCATAGACCTTGTGACCTGTCATCACGTAAAAATCGGCACCGAGGTCCTGCACATCCACGCTGGTGTGGACAGCGCCCTGGGAACCATCAACAAGGACCGGGATGCCGCGGGCATGGGCCATCTCGACGATTTGCTTGATTGGATTGACCGTGCCCAGCACGTTGGACATATGCGTAACGGCGACGATACGGGTGCGGTCCGAAAGCGAGGCTTCGAAGGCCGCCATGTCGAGAACTCCATCGTCATCGACATCGATCCATTTAATGACAGCGCCCTTGCGTTCACGATGAAAGTGCCAGGGGACAATATTGGAGTGGTGCTCCATGATCGTGGTAACGATCTCATCGCCTTCGCCGATCCTCGGGCCGGCAAACGATGACGCGACGAGATTGATCGCCTCGGTGGCAGACCGGGTGAAAATGATCTCTTCGACACGACCAGCATTGAGAAAGCGGCGCACGCTCTCGCGGCCGGCCTCGTAGCCCTCGGTGGCGCGATTGGCGAGCGTATGCAGGCCACGATGCACATTGGCATATTCATGCCGAAAGGCGTGGTCCATGCGGTCCAGAACCTGGACCGGCTTCTGTGCCGAGGCGCCGCTATCGAGATAGACAAGTTTGTTCCCGTGGATCTGTTCGGACAGAATCGGGAAATCGGCTCGGATTTTTTCGAGGTCGAAGGTCATAGGGGTTACCCCCTCCCTATCTTTGCCACGGCCCGGCGGGCCCGGCGAGACGCCCTCCCCTAATATGGGGAGGGTGTGATCGTGTGTGTGTCGAGCCTACTTGGCGCCCATCAGCCAGCCATCGACGATACCCTGCAGGGCCTCATTGAGTTCATCATCCTCGATAGGATCGAAGAGCTCGGCGATGAAGCCGCGCACCAGCATGGTCTCTGCCTCGGCCCTGGGAACGCCGCGGCTCATCAGATAGAAGAGGCTGTCCTCGTCGATCATGCCGCATGTCGAACCATGGCCGCAGACCACGTCGTCGGCATAGATCTCGAGTTCGGGCTTGGAGAGGATCTCCGCTTCATCCGAGAGCATCAGGCCCTGATGCATAAACTTGGCATCGGTCTTCTGCGCGTCACGAGCGACAACGAGCTTGCCCTGTACGACCGCCTTGGCGCGGCCACGCACGATCGACTTGAACAATGGCTGCGAGGAGGTGTGCGGCACTGCATGCAGCGCTTCCATGGTGATGTCGGCGTGCTGACCATCGGCCACCAGATTGAGGCCAGTCAGATCTGCATGGGCCTCCGCGCCTGCCATGCGCGGGAATACTTGGGTTCGGGCGAGGCCGGCGCCGGCATGAATCACCAGGGTGCGCAGCTTGGCCCCATCCGCGAGCTGATATTCGTTAGTGGCAAAATGCGACACGGCACGGGCGCTGAGATCAATGGTGATATGCGTCACCACCGCGTTCTTGCCCACCGAAAGATAGGTCGCGTGATTGCCCACATGCGCGGCGTCGGAGCCCGAGAAGGTTTCGACAATGGTCGCCGAGGCATCATCTGCAACGAAGATCTTGAGCGCATCGGCGACATGGGCCGCCTCGCCTTCAATGCGCCGTTCCACCTGAATGACCGGATCGACGCTGTTTTCCAGCGTGAGGGTCAGCGCTTCTTTCGCAAGAGCACCATTGATGTGCACAAGCATGTCATCGCGGGTGGTCAGCACGCCGCCTTCTGCCTTGCCGACGATTACGCCGGCCGGGGCCGTGGCGGCATTCTGGATCGCGCCATTGGCAATCATCAGATTGTAGGCACCGGGAATGCGCAGCGCCGGGGCGCTGGCTTCATTGGCGGCCGTTGCCAGCGGCGGGATCGCACGCAGCAGGGTCTTCAGATCGGTGTAGTGATAGCTCTCGACGCGACGGGTTGGCAGACCGGCCACGGTGATGCGCTCGGCCGCTGCATCAGCGCCGGCGGCCTTGAGCTGAGCGATAAGAGCGTCCTCGGCCGGGCCGAGGCGAACGGGGAAATTTGCGCGCATGATTTAGGCAGCCTCTCCGCCGTAGCTGGCATAGCCCTTGGCCTCGAGCTTGAGAGCCAGGTCCTTGTCGCCGCTCTCGACGATCTTGCCGTCCGAGAAGACGTGCACGACATCGGGGACGATATGGTTCAAGAGACGCTGATAATGGGTGATGACCAGCATGGAGCGCTGGCCATCGCGCAGGGCGTTGACGCCCTTGGAGACGACCTGCAGCGCGTCGATGTCGAGGCCGGAATCGGTCTCGTCGAGCACGGCCAATGAGGGCTTCAGCAGCGCCATCTGCATGATCTCGGCGCGCTTCTTTTCGCCACCGGAGAAACCGACATTGAGCGGGCGCTTAAGCATGTCATTGCCGATGTTGAGCTGGGCTCCAGCTTCCTTGACGGCGCGCATGAAGTCCGGCGTAGTCAGTTCGGCCTCGCCGCGCGCCTTGCGCTGGGCGTTGAGCGCGGCCTTGAGGAAGGTCATGGTCGCCACGCCTGGGATTTCGATCGGGTACTGGAAGGCCAGGAACAGGCCGGCGGCGGCGCGCTCATCGGGCTCCAACTCCAGGATGTTCTCGCCGTTGAGCAGGATTTCGCCCTCGGTGATCTCATAATCTTCCTTGCCGGCCAGCACATAGCTCAGCGTCGACTTGCCCGAACCATTGCGGCCCATGATGGCATGGACTTCGCCGGGGGGAATGATGAGGTTTACACCCTTGAGGATTTCACGCTCGTCGATGCGGGCATGCAGGTTACGGATTTCAAGAACGGGAGTGGTCATTTCGTCTGCCTTCTTCAAACTGCGCTGATCTTTGGCGATCGCGCTCGTTTGTTTCCATTTCGGTTTATGCCTGGCCCTTGCCGGGCGCGTTCAATTCGATGCTGTCATAACCGCCAGCCTTGCGGTGGTGCACGCGCACGACGCCGTGCTCGGGCAACTCGACCACATTGGTGTCGGTCTGGTTGGCGACGCAGATATATTTCAGCGGCCCAGGTCCGGTATTGGTGAGCTGATGCGCCAGTTCCGCGCGACCCGCGGGTGCGCCGAGAACATCACCAACTGTCACTTTATCGGCGGCTTCGCCAAAGCGATAAGTCCCCTCACCCTCCAGGATGACGATGATCTCGTCTTCCAGATAGTGCACGTGGAACGGAAACGCCGACTCTCCCGGCTGCACCTCGAAATAGCTGGCACCCAGCATGGTCAGGCCCATTGCACGCGAGAAATTGGCGCCATGGGCCCCAATTCCCGGGCCACGATCATGCCTGTTGAGCGGCAGGTCGGCCAATGCAATGACAGGTTCGATGGTCTTCTCGGTCATCCGACGCTGCCTTCCAGGCTGATTGCGATCAGCTTCTGAGTTTCAACCATGAATTCCATGGGCAGGTGCTGCAGCACGTCACGCACGAAGCCATTGACGATCAGAGCCACGGCATCCTCTTCGGAAAGCCCGCGCTGCATGCAGTAGAACATCTGGTCGTCCGAAATCTTGGAGGTGGTCGCCTCGTGCTCGAAGACAGCCGTTCCGTTGCGGCTCTCAATGTATGGCACGGTGTGGGCGCCACACTTGTCACCGATCAGCAGCGAGTCACACTGGGTAAAGTTGCGAGCATTCTTGGCCTTGGCGTGAGCCGAGACCTGGCCGCGATAGGTGTTGTCGGAGAAGCCGGCAGCGATACCCTTGGAGATGATGCGGCTGGACGTGTTCTTGCCCAGATGCAGCATCTTGGTGCCGCTATCGACCTGCTGATAGCCATTGGAAATGGCGATCGAGTAGAATTCGCCGCGCGAACCATCGCCGCGCAGGATGCAGCTCGGGTACTTCCAGGTGATGGCCGATCCAGTTTCTACCTGGGTCCAGGAAATGTGCGAGTTCTTGCCGCGACAGTCGCCACGCTTGGTGACGAAATTGTAGATGCCGCCCTTGCCGTCCTTGTCGCCGGGATACCAGTTCTGGACCGTCGAGTACTTGATTTCGGCATTGTCCAGGGCAACCAGTTCCACCACGGCGGCGTGCAACTGGTGCTCGTCGCGCATCGGGGCGGTGCAACCCTCAAGATAGGACACGTAGCTGTCGTCATCGGCGATGATCAGCGTGCGCTCGAATTGGCCGGTCTTCTTCTCGTTGATGCGGAAGTAGGTCGAAAGCTCCATCGGGCACCGGACGCCCTTGGGGATATAGACGAAGGACCCATCGGTGAAGACGGCGCAATTGAGCGTGGCGTAGTAGTTGTCGGAGACCGGCACCACCGAGCCCAGATACTGCTTGACCAGATCAGGGTACTCACGAATGGCGTCGGAGATCGAGCAGAAGATGATGCCCTGCTTGGCCAGTTCCTCGCGGAAGGTGGTGACCACGGAAACCGAGTCAAAGACCGCATCAACTGCGACATTGGCGCCAAAGGGCGTACCGACGGATTCAGCGGCGCCCTCGACACCAGCCAGAATGGCCTGCTCCTTAAGCGGGATGCCCAGCTTTTCGTAGGTACGAAGTAGCTCAGGATCAACTTCATCCAGGCTCTTGGGGCCTTTGAACGACTTCGGCGCCGCGTAATAGCTGATCGCCTGGAAGTCGATCTTTGGGTAGTGGACCTTTGCCCAGTTGGGCTCTTCCATGGTCTGCCAGCGACGGAACGCCTCGAGACGCCATTCCAGCATCCATTCGGGTTCGTCCTTCTTGGCCGAGATGAAGCGGATCGTGTCTTCCGTCAGCCCTGCGGGGGCAACGTCGGACTCGATGTCTGTTTCGAAGCCGTATTTGTACTTGTCGACGTCGAGGGCCAGCACCTGCTCGACCGTCTCCCGGTCGATTTCTTCCTTGAGCGTCGGAATATCGTAATCCGCCATGCGGCTTCTCCTTTATGTCCCTCGGCGGTTCAAGGCCACCGTGAACGAATAGTCTGATGTGGCGGCTAAGCCGCTTCCCCTGCCCGCTTCCGGCGGGAGTGGACTGTTTCAAATCCGGCAAGGAACGCCTCTGCGTCCGCCAAGGTCGAGTTCCAGCCGAAGCTGACGCGCAGCGCGCAATTGGCGAGTTCCCTGGGCACACCCATGGCCGCCAGTACATGGCTGGCGCCCACTTTGCCCGACGAACAAGCCGAGCCGGATGAAACAGACAGCCCCATCAGGTCCAGCGCCATCATTGCGGTCGCATTGCCCAGGCCCTGCACCGCGAAATTAGTAACATTGCCGATACGGTTTACGCCCTGACCAAAGATGACCAGGTCCGGCACCATTTTCTGCAAACCAGTCTCCACATGCCGCACAAGGCCGGACAGCATTTCTGCATGGTAGTCGGTGGCCGCTGCAGCCGCGCCAAAAGCTGCAATAAGCGCCGCCGATTCCGTGCCGCCACGGCGGCCCTGTTCCTGACCACCGCCGGGAATGAGCCGCACCATATCGGCGTGTGATTTTACCAGCAGTGCACCAATGCCAGCGGGTGCGCCAATCTTGTGGCCGCTCACCGCCATCATGTCGGGAGCCGAGGAGGCAAATTCCAGAGGAAGCTTGCCAAAAGCCTGTACGGCATCGATGAAAAGCGTGTGACGCGTGGGGCCAACAAGCGCACTTATCCGCTCAATAGGCTGAATGACGCCAGTTTCGTTGTTCACCCAGTGCAAGGCGACCAGAAGGGTCACCCCTTCATCGTCTGCCTTTTGCAAAGTGGCCGTCAGTTGATCGAGATCAATGCGGCCATGGCTATCCAATGTGATGGTCCACACCGGCAGGCCCGAAGCTTCTGCAGCCTTGCCGACAGCAGCGTGCTCCCCAGCACTCAGAGCGACGGCGCCTGCCGAAAACGCCCTGGCGCCACCCAGGATCGCCTGGGTGATGGCTTCGGTGGCGGAACCGGTGAACACAACCTGCTTGGGTTCGGCTCCAGCCAATTCGGCCACCTGATGCCGCCCTGTTTCTACCAGGTTGCGTAGGGCGCGGCCGTGGGCATGAACTGAAGAGGGATTGCCGACCAGATCAAGCGCAGCAAGCATGGCTTCTCGCGCTTCGGGACGAAGCGGAGAGGATGCATTGTGATCGAGATATGTGGCCGCTCTCGTCATTGCGCTTTCCGGACGCATGCGCGCCCCATATAGCTTCCATGCCTGTAGCGGGACGCTTCCCGCGTCCACGCAATCAAACACTTCTTGAAATTTTACGCCCAACATCATTACAAGGGGCGCTCCAATGGGCCGTATCGCGGCCCAAAACCGAGTTTCGAATAATTCTAAACTGGTGTTTCGGACCCATGTTTTAGGGAGCAGTCCGCGCTTAGTCAAGCCGCGAACCGCTTTCCGCCAGAGGGCCCGGAGACCCAAACGGACAGAGCCAGAAAAGGCCGGAACAAACTTATGCCAGAAGTGATCTTCAACGGCCCGGAAGGGCGCCTGGAAGGCCGGTACCAGCCGGGTAAGGAACCGAACGCTCCCGTGGCGATCGTGCTGCACCCTCATCCGCAATTTGGCGGGACGATGAACAACCAGATCGTCTATAATCTCTTCTACATGTTTGCCGAGCGCGGCTTTTCGGTTCTGCGCTTCAATTCGCGCGGGGTCGGCCGCAGCCAGGGCGTTTTCGATCACGGTGTCGGCGAATTGTCAGACGCTGCGGCAGCGCTGGACTGGCTGCAGATCATCAACCGTGAATCGCGCGGCTGCTGGATTGCCGGCTTTTCCTTCGGCGCCTGGATCGGCATGCAACTGCTGATGCGCCGCCCGGAAGTGGAAGGCTTCATCTCGGTTTCGCCGCCGGAAAACCTCTACGATTTCTCGTTCCTGGCCCCCTGCCCGTCTTCGGGCCTGATCATCCATGGCGACAAGGACCGCGTGGCGCCGCCCACGTCGGTGCAGAAGCTGGTGGACAAGCTCAAGACGCAGAAGGGCATCACCATCGAGCAGCAGATCGTGGATGGGGCGAACCACTTCTACGAAGGCAAGGTCGACGAGCTGACCACCCGCTGCGCCGAATATCTCGACCGTCGCCGTCAGGAGATCGCGGACGGCGGCGGGCGCTAACTAGAGCGCAATTGAGACGGTCATTCGGAGGAACCTCATCCTGAGCGCGTCGAAGGATGAGGTTCCGAATGTACCGACCTCGTGGTTCGACAGCTCACCATGAGGTCTCACAAGGCTTCAGTGATTCAAAATGACCCAATTCAAGTCAGACTTCCTGCGCACCCTTTCCGAGCGCGGCTTTATCCACCAGACCTCCGACGATGAGGGTCTGGACAATCTGTTCGCCACCGATACCGTCACCGCCTATATCGGTTTCGACCCCACAGCCGCTTCGCTGCATGTGGGGAGCCTAATCCAGATCATGATGCTGCACTGGCTGGAAAAGACTGGCCACCGTGCTGTGGCCCTGATGGGTGGCGGCACCGGCATGGTGGGCGACCCGTCCTTCAAGGACGAAGCGCGCAAGCTGATGACGCCTGACATGATCCAGGCCAATATCGACAGCATCAAGCAGGTGTTCTCCAACTACCTGACCTTTGGCGATGGGCCAAAGGACAGCTTGATGCTGAACAACGCCGAATGGCTGATGCCGCTCAACTATCTCGAATTTCTCCGCGATGTGGGCCAGCACTTCTCGGTCAACCGCATGTTGAGCTTTGACTCGGTCAAGCAGCGGCTGGATCGCGAGCAGTCGCTGAGCTTCCTTGAGTTCAACTACATGATCCTGCAGGCCTATGACTTCGTCGAGCTGAACAAGCGCTATGGCGTGACGCTGCAGATGGGCGGTTCGGACCAGTGGGGCAATATCGTCAATGGCATTGATCTCGGGCATCGGCTGGGGACGCCGCAGCTCTATGCGCTGACCTCGCCGCTCCTCACCACGGCTTCGGGCGCCAAGATGGGCAAGTCGCTCAATGGCGCCATCTGGCTCAACGAAGACATGCTCTCGGCCTATGATTTCTGGCAGTACTGGCGCAATACAGAGGACGCGGATGTGGAGCGGTTCCTGAAGCTCTACACCACGCTGCCACTCGAGGAGATCGCTCGGGTCGTGGCTGGCGACATCAACGAGGCCAAGAAGCGGCTGGCCACCGAGGTAACTGCCATGCTGCGCGGCCGCGAGGCTGCTGAAGGTGCTGCAGAAACGGCACGTGCGACGTTCGAGACCGGTAAACTTGATCTGTCCCTGCCGACCGCTGAGATCAATCATGCCGAGCTCAATGCCGGCGTCGGCGTGCTTAATGCTCTGGTCAAGGCGGGCCTCGCAGCCTCCAATGGCGAGGCCCGGCGGCATGTTTCATCGGGCGCCGTACGGGTCAATGATTCCGTGATCGACGATGACAAGCTCATTCTGGCGGAGAATGCCTTGCTGGCCGAAGGAGTAATCAAGCTCTCCGTCGGCAAGAAGCGGCATGCACTGCTCAAGCCGGTTTAAGTCGATCAAGTAACTACTGTGAAGGAAGGCGCTCCTTGGGGCGCCTTTTTATTGTGCCGTTTCAGGGGGCAGTTCGCGGGCGCGGAACTCGAACATCTCGCGGAAAATCCCTGGCGCCAGGATCGACAGCGGATTGACCAGGAACTGGGGATCTTCAAGCGGTCCGCGCACTGCGAAGGTGACCCCAACCAGCCCTTCACCATCGCGCCCGCCGAGAAGCGGTCCCAGGATGGGCAGTTGTTGGAAGATATTGTTGAGGCCAAAGAGCGGTACATAGGTGCCGCTGAGATCGTATTGACGCTGATCGGTATAGATGAAGCCACGCATGGTGCCGCCTACGGTATCGCCAGCCAGTACCGCATCAGTCACCTCGACCCGATCACTCTTGCGGATGAAGTCGACCTCACCGGCCCGGAAATCCAGCCGATTGCTGGCCGCGATGGCCGCCCGGGAATCGGAATGGTTGCCCAGGATCTGCACGACGTTGTTTTCATCGACAATGGCGAAATTGCGCATGACCAACCGGCCCACCTCCCGATCGAGCTCGCGATCGGTTGTCATCACCAGGCTGCCAGATCCGCCGGCAAGCTGGGAGTAGATGCCAAGCAGGCGCAGCACGGTGCCGGCATCGTTGAAGGCCATGGAGAGCGTGCGCCCATTGGGTGCGGGGTTGGTCGTGATTGAAACCGCGTTACCTTCATCGAACTGTGCTGTGAGATTGACCCGGGAAAGGTTCTCGCCACGCAGCGACAGATCGAGATCCAGATTGAAGGCCGTGGTTGCGTAGTAGCCAATGGCACGATCCAGTTGCACATCCAGGACGATCGACTGGTCAAATTGGGTGGACTGCACACCGCCGCTGCCCTGCCCCAGGCTGAAGAAACGGCTCAACACTGGCTTGAGGTCGAGCTGACGACCTCGAATCCGGACGGAGTATCCCCCGTTCACCGGTGTCAGATCCACGGTCGCGCTATCACCCTCACTCAGCGCGAAATTGGAGAAGTTGGCGGCCACAAGCCCTTCGGTGGCGTGGTAGTCGAGCGAGCCGTTGAGGCGGACGCTACCGAAGGTGAGCGCGATATCTTCGAGACGGGTCAACTCCTCATCGGGCCGGATGACCGCCGTAAGCAGGCCAGGGGTACCGACCGGCTTGGAAATACCCAGATCTCGTATGGTAAGACTGGCTTCCGCCAAATCCACCGACATAGACAGGGCGCCTTCGTCCAGCGGTTGCGCCACGAAACGGACCCGTCCGCCGAGAAATTCGGATGCATCAAATCCGAATTCGGCCAGGTCAGCCACAGCGATTGTCGAGCCCAGCCGGATCACCGGGTCGGTTTCCGGCGTTCCTTCAACCGAGATTTCGGCAGCCATGCCATCGATCTCGGCTGTGCCGCCGAGCTGGTAACTGTCCTGCGAGGCGGAAAAGGATAATTGGCCATCCCCGATAAGCCGCCCCTCAATGGGCTGGGTGCTGGCAAAATCAGCTACAGTCCCATTGACGACATAGTCGATATCCAATTCGCGGCCGGTCTCTTCGTCACCCAGAGCAATCGTGGCCACGAGCCCCAGATCGACGGCGCCGGTAATGCTGGGCAGATCAACTGGCAATTCCAGCCCGCTGAGGGCATCTGGCTGCTGCTGCTCGATTAGAGCCAGCAGTGTGGGAATAGGCGCCATAAGGTCGCCGGATATCTCAACGATGCTTTCTCCCGGCACGGAATTGTCAATGACCAGGGCGGGGTTGGAGACGTCAATGGTGCCCGCCTCAGTCTCCAGGGCGCCGCCGCCGCCAGCAACCGACATATTGGCGTCGTCCAGCCGCAGGCGCGTATCACCAGAGATCAGGATCGGCGTCATTTCCGGTGTCGGCTTGATGGCGACACCCTCGCCAACAATATCGATCTGCATGCTGTCGGGCGGAATGGGCACGTCTTCGTCGCCGATGGCCAATGTTCCCACGGGGAAGTTGAACCGCATGCGCGCGCTCTTGACCTGCCCCTCGGTGACATTGGCAACGAACCAGTCCCGACTGTCGCCCGACATAACATAGGGCCAGAGGCGCTTGAGATCGTCGGCCGTCACCCCCTGTCCGGCTATGGTCATGTCTAGACCCATGCCGGCCTGCACCATATCGATCCGCCCAGCCGTTTCTACCGTAGCACCGGGCTTGGTTGCGGTCAGGCGGTCGATGCCGAGCGCGCCATATAGCGGCGCTGACCAGCCAGAGAATTCCACCAGGTCGAAGGGCGTTTCGGGCGCATCCATATCATCGGGGTGTATCAAGACGTCGCGCGCGGTCAGCGACATACCGATGGTCGGCCCATAGGCGCGGTCGAGGCCCAGGGCGAAAACGCCGGAGACGCGGGCGGATGAACGCCCAATCTGCAATGCCCCTTCGGCAAGACGAAACTGGCCGAGCTCAGGTTGCCAGGTGACATCGAGGATCGAAGTCGCCACCGGGAAATAATCATCAGCAAGGCGCAGATCGAGACCGGTCAAGTCAAGCCTGAAGCCGCCTCCCACCAGTTTCCCCTCTTCGGGGGTGAAGGTGACGTCGATTGAGATCGAGCCGGCGCCGCGCATCGCGGCGATGCTGTCGCGGTCATCGATAAATGGCACAAAGGCGGAAAAATCGAGATTGGTCAGATCGGCCTGGAGACGCCTGACACCATCCGGGTCCACCGACCTTTCGATTGTACCCACGACGGTCTGGCCACCGATACGTGCGCTGAACTCGCCGGTTACCCGTTCTTCCCCGGGTACAGGGCCGATTTCGAGCGATACCGCCTCGAATTGCCGAAACAGGCCATAGATCGGGTCCGCCATGTCGATGAGGGCATCGCGGACGACGAGCCGGGAAAAGCGCCCCTGTGCGGTCTGCTCTACGAGATCGGCAATGGCCAGTTCGCTGGCTTCCAGATTGTAGATCAGCCAGTCATTGTCCGAGCGCAGGCGTGGCGCGACGCCTTCTTCGAAGGAAATACCCTGTGAGGAGATGGCAACAGCCGGGAAACTGTCGTCACCTTCGAGAACCCGGACGATTGGCGCGTCCCCATCGGGATTCTCCTCGACCTCAAGCGTTCCTGGGCGCGGTCCGTAGAGGTCCTGGACGATCTGCACATGCGGACCAACGATGGTGATGGTGGTGCCCGGCTGTCCGAACAGGGCGCGGGCCGGGGAGAAACCGACTTCTAGGGCCTCCATCTGAATGCGGGCGCCGGACTTGCTGTCGGCGTAGAAGACCGGTGAGAACTGAATGACCGGCCACACGCCACCTTCGAGCGCGAGCGCCATGTCTCCCATCTGCAGATCGGCCGTTTCGGCCACGAAGTTCTGCACGAAACTGCGAATGGCCTGGCCAGTAAAAGGAATACGGATCGGCGTGATCAGCATGATCGCGTAGAGGATCAGCAGGATCAGGCTGGGAACCCCCAAAACCCAGACCGCTATTCGACGCGTGCGACGAAACCCGGTCGAGCGAACCGGCCTGTCTGCTGGCGGCGACTGAGAAGGCTCTGGTTCTGCTATTTGGTTCACTGCCACCACGTCAAAGATCGGCTGGGTCAACCCCTCCCACCGTAAACAGAATCATCCGCCTCGAGCGGTGCATTGATTGATGATACCGGCTGGAATGTGGCGCTGACACCCTCTATTCAAGTGGCAACACAGGATGGGCCATGACACATCTCAAATCCGGCGATCTCGTTCCGACATTTTCTCTGACCTGCGACAATGGCGAAGTGATTACACCTGCGGCGCTTAGAGGACGGCCAGCGGTTATCTTTTTCTATCCTGAAGACGACTCCGGTGGCTGCATCGACGAGAATGTCGAATTCTCCGCCTTGCAGACAGAGTTTGAAAATCGCGGCGCATCACTGATTGGTGTTTCCCCTGATGATGTCGCGAGCCACAACAAATTTCGCGCCAAGTATGATCTATTGCCCAGGCTGGGGGCGGATCCTGATCGCGCCATGATCGAGGCGTTTGGCCTGTGGCAGCTCAAAAAGCTCTATGGCCGGGAGTTCATGGGGCTGGTGCGGACCAGCTTCATCATCGATGCTGATGGGAAGATTGCCCGCGTCATTCGCGCGACCCGCATCAAGGGGCATGCAGCCAAGGTGCTGATAGCGCTCGATGAAGTCCTCGCTCCAGACCAGCGATAACAGGGCTTTCGCCTTTCTTAACCAAACGCCCCCATAATTTACTAACCATGTTCGGTGCGTTTGGAGGTAGTTGCGTTGCGTCACTCGGCCAGTTCTGCGGGCGGGAAAAGCCGGCCAGTGCGGCGTGGCGTCCACCCCGCTCTGTTCTACAGTATGTTCGTACTGCTACTCGGCGGCAATGCACTGCAGGGCACAGCCCTGCTGATGGCGCCGGACATCGCTCGGCTATTGGGTGGCCAGAACGAGCAAATTGTTACAGCCTATGAAGACCGGCTGGCGCAGATGCGCGTCGAGATAGACCGCCTTCAGTCGCGCAATTATGCCCAGGCGGGCGATATCAATTTGCAGCTCCAGGAATTATCGGCGCAGCAAGAGGCTTTGCTGGAGCAACACCAGCTTGTCCGGGCGCTGGTGACCAAGGCCGACGAGCTCGGTCTGGCGGCTCTGGGGGGTGTTGATGAACAGATTCTGTACGCGCCGACGACGGCCAATGGCAATCCAGACGTCGCGGCCACCGCGGCGACTGTGGTTCAGATGATGGATGAAACACAACAGGCGATGAGTGACATTGCCAGTGCAGCGACTGAGCGCACGGCAAGCATAGTGGGCGAGTTGTCCAAGATCGGTATCGAGGTGGACCTTCCACGGACCGCGCTGAGTGGCGTCGGTGGCCCGTTGCTGGCGGCCGAAGGCAGTTCGGACCAAACATCGCCATCGCTTGAAGACGCCAATGCGGTGATGGAGGCGTTGCTGCAGTACAAGGCAGCGCGGGACAGTCTGGCGCTGGCGCCCGTGCATATGCCGATTGTGGGGAATTTCCGCCAGAGCTCGGGCTATGGCAACCGCAAGGACCCCTTTACGGGGGGCCGCGCCTTTCATTCCGGTCTCGATTTTGCCGCGCCGACAGGAACCACTGTATTGAGTGCGGGCGAGGGCGTGGTCACCTTTGCCGGGCTGCGTTCAGGTTATGGCAAGGTGGTGGAAGTGGAACATGGAAATGGTCTGGTGACGCGCTATGCCCATTTGAGCGCCTTTCTCTCCCAAAAGGGTCAGAAGGTGCAAACCGGGACACCGATTGCCAAGGTGGGCTCGACCGGCCGCTCGACTGGCCCGCATCTGCATTTTGAAATGCACCGTGCCGATAAGAGTGTTGACCCCAAGCCCTTTCTCGATACCGGCAAGCGCATTCTGTCCATGTTGAACTAGCAGAAAAAGACCCCGAACACTGTCCGGGGTCTCTCGCCATCGAAACGTTAGTCTTCGGCTGATACGTCTGTCGCCGCGCCCACGCGCTGGGCGAGCGCTGCTTCCATGAACTCGTCCAGCCCACCATCGAGCACGACCGAGGGCTGGCCGCTTTCGACGCCTGTACGCAGATCCTTGACCATCTGGTAAGGCTGCAGGACGTACGAGCGAATCTGGTGGCCCCATCCGATGTCGGTCTTGCTGGCGGCCTGGGCGTTGGCCGCCTCTTCGCGCTTTTGCAGTTCCATCTCGTAGAGCCGGGCCTTGAGCATGTTCATGGCCGTAGCGCGGTTCTTGTGCTGGCTGCGCTCCTGCTGACACGCCACGATGATGCCGGTCGGCACGTGGGTGATGCGGATGGCCGAGTCAGTGGTGTTGACGTGCTGTCCACCAGCGCCGGAGGCGCGATAGGTATCGACCTTGAGATCGGCTTCTCGGATTTCAATGTCGATATTGTCGTCGACAACCGGGTAAACCCAGACGCTGGAGAAACTGGTGTGACGGCGAGCAGCTGAATCGTAGGGGCTGATCCGCACCAGACGATGCACCCCACTCTCGGTCTTCATCCAACCATAGGCATTGTGGCCCTTGATCATGATGGTCGCGGACTTGATGCCGGCCTCTTCACCATCGTGCATTTCGATAGTGTCGACCTTCATCTTCCGGGCCTCAGCCCAGCGCGTATACATGCGCAAGAGCATATTGGCCCAGTCCTGGCTCTCGGTACCACCGGCGCCGGAGTGGATTTCGACATAGCAATCATTGCTGTCGACTTCACCGGAGAGAAGCGTTTCGATCTGGGTACGACGCGCAGTCTGCATCAGTTCGAACAGAGCATTTTCGGCGTCGCGCACGACCTCCTCATCGCCCTCGGCCTCACCCAGTTCGATCAGCTCGGAATTGTCCCTGATGCCGGCTTCGAGTTCGCGCACCGTCTTGACGGCCACGTCCAACTCATCGCGTTCACGCATGGCGACGCGGGCCTTTTCGGGGTCATTCCAGAATTCTGGAGATTCGGTTTGCGCGGTCAGCGCGTCGAGACGGAGTTGAGCTGTATCCCAGTCAAAGATGCCTCCTCAGCAGGGTCAGAACCTGCTCGATTTCGGCGACGGTCTTTTCGATTTCCGTGCGCATTGGTCTTCCTTGTTGTGTGGCGCTCCGTTTAGCGAAACGGCACCCCCGGATCAACCCATGCGGCGCGCGAGCTTGGCATAGCGCTTGATGGCCGCTTCGCGTTTGAGGCGCGACAGCCGGTTGAGAAAGAAGACCCCGTTGACCTGATCGATCTCGTGCTGGGCGACGCGGGCGGGGAACCCGTTCAGCTCCAACTCCACCGTGGCGCCGGTTTCATCTTCAAAACCGATCCGGGCGACGCTGGGCCGCGAGATTTCGACCTCGATATCCGGCATGGACACCGATCCTTCCTTGCCGGGAACCGGATCGCCCCCGAGTTCGATGATCCATGGATTGAACAGAACGCGATAGTCCCGGCCGGGCGGCGGGACTATACTGACGACGGCGACAGGGGCTACCACGCCGATATGGACGGCGGCCAGCCCATAGGCCATGGCTTCCCGCGCGGCGTGTTGAAGCTTCTCTCCGATCTCCAGCAGCGCAGCGTCCACCGGGGCCCGCGCAGCGGCGGCCTGGAGGCGTTCGTCGGGGAACAGTATGAACGGCGCCACTTCATTGCCCATGGCTGGCATTCACCTCCGCCATCTTGCAACTCCAGTCCCCTGCTGGTACGTCGATCCTCGGCTGGTCCCGTAGCTCAGCAGGATAGAGCACAGGATTCCTAATCCTGGGGTCACGCGTTCGAATCGCGTCGGGATCACCATTCGGTCTTCTCTACTTGCGCCAGGATTTCGCGCCGCTCGACATCGGTCAGAACCAGTGGTCCGGCGATGCCGACCTTGTGGCGCGCCAGTGCGAAGCCGAGAGCCACCGCCCGCTGCGGCCGAGCCGTGTCCCGACAATAGGACCAGAGAAATGCCCCGCAAAACGTGTCCCCCGCCCCGGTCGAATCCCTAGCTTCTACGTCCTGTAGCTCAGGGAGGTAAGGCACAGAGCTGTTATCCGAATAAAGCGTCACGCCCTCATGCGTCCGCGCCACCACTCGCCAGCAAGGTTGCAGGCCAGCGCCAATTTTGGCTGGGTCGGCCTCGCCCAGTAGGCGCGTGAACTCCTCGCTATTGAGATGAAGGATGTTGGTCTGGGCCAACAACTGGGAAAGCCCGTCTCCACCCGGCGCGATCCAGGCCATGCCGGGGTCGAGCGAGACGACCAGACTTGGATTGCAGATGCGGGCCCGCTCAAGGACCTGGGCGATCAGTCCTGGCGATGCCGGATCGAGAAATGAGGTTACGTGGACGACGTCGCAGCGGGCGATGGCAGCGGCAAGTGCCGACTGCTCGCGCAGCCAGTCGGCGATGGCGGCATTGGCGCCGTGGGCCGTCAGCAGCGTGCGACCGGCCTGTTCGGCGATGGCAAGACAAGTGGCTGGCGGGTATGAGCTTGTTTCCAATCCGGATGTATCGAAGCCCCAATTCTCGAGGGCCTCAAGATGCGGCCAGGATTGTCTCAGCGTGCCAGCTATCCCGAAAAATGCCAGATCAATTTCATTGTTGGCGTTGAGCAGGCCCGCTACGCGGGCGGCATTAAAGGCGGAGCCACCGAGGTTGTCGGCTGCGCCAAGTCGCTGCAGAAAATCAGCGCCGCGCTGCGCGTCCGGATCGGAGATCGGCGTTTCCACCAGAGGCACAGCGTCGAGGCGAAGCGCGCCAAGGACAGTCGCACTGTCCTGCTGCACGCCGAGGTCGCGGTTCATTGCACCCAGAAAGCCCAGTCTTGTCATGGAGCGCTGGTAGCGCCTGCTCCGCAACTGGGCAAGCAGGATCCGAGGTCGAACTTCTCCAGGGTCGCTTCCTATTCATCGGGCAGTTCCTTTGAAGGGCCTGCCGCATATCAGCCGGATCTTAATTTAGAGCAGCAATTGAGTTCGGTCCCAACTCGGTTCCGCGAACTGTGTTCGGCGAGCATCGGGCCCACAATGCTGCCCCTTTTAAGCGATCTTCTCGCCGCCAATGGCGCATGCAGGCGGTTCCGGGCATTCATTGCTGGACATGGTTGCGTGCCCTTCAGATCTACCCTCCACCACGCGCCGTTAATGCGGGCTAAGGCGTTGAGTGCTAGAAGCCAGAACGCCCGGATTTCTCCCGGAAGGAAAAACATGTCGAAGATCATCAGCAAGCTGGCAAAAGGCGCGGTGGCGGCCGGAACGGTTCTGGCGCTGGCCGCCTGCTCCTCATTTGGCGGCGCAACGGCACCGGCCGCTTTGGCCCCGGCGCTGTCAGCGCGTATGGACCAGCCCAATGCGCGGCTTGATTCGCAGCAGGCCATCGGCCTGATCAATGCCTATCGCGCTACCCGCGGCGTCGCGCCGCTGACTGCCGATTCTGGTCTGAATGCCACAGCGCAGGCGTTGGCCAGTCAGTATGCACAGACCGGGACTGCCCCGACCAAGCCGCAGGCACTGGTGCAGATGAAGCTGAGTGCCGGCTACTCCACCTTTGCCGAGACGTTCTCGGGGTGGCGCAACAATGCCGCCGACGCTGTTGGACTGGCTGCCCCGGCCAGCAAGGCCGGCGTTGCCGTGGCGTATAACCCGAGCTCGAGCTATGGCGTCTATTGGGTGCTGGTTCTTGGCAATTGATATCTTAACGATCGACGCCAGGGGGCTGAAATGCCCCCTGCCCGTTCTCAAGCTTGAGAAGCTGCTGGCTGGGGCCCCGAACGGTACATCTATTGTGGTGCTGGCGAGCGATCCGATGGCCCGGATCGATATTCCCCTTCATTGCCGGCAGAATGGGCACGCCTGTGACCTGACAACAGCCGCCGACTATATGCAGTTCACAGTGACAGCCGGTGTCGCCAGACAGGATTAGAGATCGGCAGGGCGTGGGCGCGGAAGGGCGATATTGAGCCCGCCGGCATTCAGTCCGGGGCGCAGGACGTCCCCTATAGCAGCGCTTTCCACCGGCGCAGGTGACTTGAAGATAGGCATATGAGGCGGACGAGGACGCGGCAGGGCAATGCCTGACCGGATGCGGCCGAGGTCGATTGCAGTGTATTCGCTAAGGGCGAGTTCTTCGGTCAAGTACGAGGGCTGGTCCTCCAGACCCATCGGGAAAGCCGCCTTCTGAGCAGCCACATATTCCTTGGCCTGCTTTCCGCAGATCAGCGGACGCATGTCGACCGGAGCCGCCCCGGTAGCGTTGGCGAGGCTCAGGACGCTCTGCCCGGTCGGCTGCAGGCGACCGCCCAGGGCATTGAGAAACAGTTCGGCGGCCCGCTCATTGCGTTCGCGGCCGGATGACCCGCCGAGTACGACCGCAAGGAGCTGCCGTCCATTGCGATCCACCGTCGCCACGATGTTGAGGCCGGAGGCGCAGACATAGCCGGTCTTCATGCCGGTAGTTCCGGCAAAGCCTTCCAGCAGGCCATTGTTGGATTCGAAGCGAGCCTTGCCCAGATTGACCACGCCGGTACGGAACATGGGCATGAATTGCGGGAAACTCTGTTCGATATAGAGCGCGATGATCGCCATGTCGCGCGCCGAGGAGACCTGACGCGGGTCATGCAATCCGTGCGGATTGACGAAATTGGTCGCCGTCAGCCCCATGCGCGCGGCCGTCTCATTCATCTTGACAACAAAATTGGCCTCGCTGCCGCCTACCGTTTCAGCGATGGCGACGGCAATATCGTTGGCCGATTTGACCACCAGGAGGTAGAGCGCGTCCTGGAGCGAAACCGTGCTGTCGATCTTGAGACCGGACTTGCTCGGCGCCTGGTTGTAGGCATTGCGCGAAATGGACACCGGCGTATCGAGGGTGACCGTGCCCTTGGCCAGTTCCTCGAAAGTCACATAGGCGGTCATCAGCTTGGTGAGCGAGGCAGGGTGCCAGGGCTGGCCGGCCTGTTCCGCATGGAGCACCTGCAGGGTTTCTCGATCCACCAGCAGCATTGGATTAGCCCAGGCATGGCTCAGGCCGGCAAAGGTCAGGACCAGGGCGAGCAGCATTCGACGGACAAGCAGCAAGGTGGAGCAACTCCAGGAGGCATTTCGGAAAACGCGCCCCTCATACCAGCCGGTCCAGGCAATCTCAAGCAAGGCCCCTGCACCTGACAACCATGTGAAGGTGCTGACAGGACCTGACATGGCGCGGGGCCATCGTTGCCTTAATGAAATGGAGACAGATGATGACCACCTTGCTGACGATACTGACACCAGGCTTTGCCGATTGGGAAACTGCACTACTCAATGCCGGCGCACGCGAGTATTATCGTCTCGATACGCGTTTCGCGACGCCCGGCGGTGAGCCGGTCACGTCGGCTGGCGGATTGAGTGTGGCGCCCCAGCTTGCCGTCGAAGAGATCGACCCGAGTGATTACGATGCCCTGTTGGTGAATGGCGGCAGCATCTGGCAACAGCCCGACGCGCCTGACCTGACCGAATTGCTGCAGTCCGCGCATGCGGCTGGAACAGTGATTGGCGGGATTTGCGATGGCGTCATCCCGATGGCCCGGGCCGGTTTGCTCGATGACAGGCGACACACGGCGAACGGGCCCGAGAGCCTGCCAGATACAGGTTACAGTGGCGGAGCGCTCTTTGTCGGTTCCCCAAGGGCCGTCCTTGACCGCGGCATCATTACCGCGCCCGGCACGGCACCCGTGAGTTTCATGGGCGCGGTTCTTGAAGCGCTGGGGCTGCGAACAGGCGATCTAGATTTTTATCTTGGCCTCTATGCTGCCGAGCATCAGGCCGGGTCGTCATCTGCGGCATCGTCGTAAAAGCCTCGGGGGTCATTGTCCGATTTGACCAGGCATTCACACACCGCGCGCCGTAATCGGCGCATTCCGCAAACGCTCCCAAAAGGCGACAGTGTCAACGCAACCAGCAAAGCGCGATAGTCCCACCCGCCTGCGCGGTTGGTCCACTCATGGCGGCTCTCTTCCCGATTGACCTGCACCCTGGTATAAACTAGTAACTGTGTTTATATTAGTGACTGAGTTACACAGGCAGGGAGGCACATGGATGTCACTGACCGATACTTCACAGCACTCGAATTGCTCAGCAATGTCAGATGTGCTGAACCGCATTGGCGACAAGTGGAGCGTCCTGGTCGTCGGCATGCTGGGCCAGAACGGAGTCCTGCGCTTCAATGAACTCAAGCGCCTGATCAACGGGGTATCTCAGCGCATGTTGACGCTGACGCTGCGCAATCTGGAGCGTGACGGACTGGTGACGCGCACCATTTATCCCGAGGTGCCGCCGCGGGTGGAATATAGCCTGACCGAGTTGGGCAAGACCTTGCAGGTGCCAATCAGTGCCCTGTGGGATTGGTCGGCGGAGAACCACGGCGCCATTGTTGAAGCGCGCGCGATCTATGACGCCCGCGAAACCGCAGTTGCCGCGGACAATTCGCGCAAGATTGCCTACGCACGCGGATAGCCGCAACTTCAAGTGTCGTTGTGGGCCATATGGCTGAAGCGATTCACGTCGTTCGAAGGCCGGGCGAGCACTTGCCTGCGCGCTTCGGCTCGGCGGCTGGCTGGCAGGTTAAGCGCGTTGACCAGCGACCGGTATTCCTGTCGCGCGCTCATATGGGACATGGATGGCACGCCACCGAGGAGTTCGTCGTCGAGCGGATCAAACACGGTCATGCCGGTGGCGAACAGTGAGCGGAAGATCACTCGTTCTGCAATGCCGTCGGCCACACGACAGCCGAGCCGCATGGCGATGCGCTCCAGCATGGTCTGCACTTGGCGCATATTCCGCGAGGAAAGCATTGAGATGCGGTTGCGCACCAGCACCCAGTCGATATTGCGCCCATCAATGGCCAGGCGTTCTGATCGTGCACGTTGCACCAACCGTGCATAGTGGCTCAATTCTCGGGGCTCGCCTGTAACCGGGTCAACCTGTGCCATGACGCTGAGGTCGATGAGACTGTCATTGACCGGCGTGACCAAGGTATCGGCGAGAGAGTGCGCCAGGCGCGCCAGATTGGTATCGAAACCCGGCGTGTCGATGATGATGAAGTCGGCCGTACCCTCCACCTCGCCAATGGCCTGGCGGAACAGGTCAAACTCGATGCGATGGTTTTCGCGGGCGGAGTCACCGCGGGCAAGCGGAAGATGATAATGCGTGGTGTGCGGCATGCTGAGGCCTTTGGCCCGCGCCCAGTCCCGGCGATTGCGTACATAGTGCGTCAGAGTCTGCTGGCGGCTATCCACGTCGATCGAAGCGACCTTGTGGCCCTGGTAGAGCAGGTACACGCCCAGATGGAAGGCCGTGGTCGATTTGCCCGAACCACCCTTCTCGTTGCCCACAACAATGACATGCGCGCCTTGCCGCACTATCGAATCCCCAAATCAGTTGCCGGAGTGTGTTGATTTGGGACGCATGACACAAGGGAAATCATGGTGGACACTTTCTTAAGGTCGCAAGCTAACAGTGCGGGAATGACCCTGACTGGCTCCACAGTTTGGCCATTACGTCGTTTTGATGAACTTTCCATGCGCCCAACGCATGCGGGGCGTGCCTAGCCCCCGCTACCTCAACCTGGCGTTTAAGTGCATCCTCTCCTTGCACCGCGATCAACGCAAAAGGGATTCGACCCATGTTTGTGCGAGCCGTCTGGCGCTTAAGGCGCCTGGTCGACGTCAAGCAGACGTTGCGGGAAATGGACGTTCCTTCAACGCGAGACGCCGATCTGTTGGGGATTTCCGGTCCGGATTTCTCCAAGATGACGCGGTCCCTGTTCGACCGCTGACAGTCTGAACGACGTAGACCTGTTCCAAGCGGCCGCCGGCATGCCACCCGGCGGCCTTCTTCTTGCCCGGCCGATGAATGGCTACTGAACAGGCACTGCCCAAGCATTGCGCAAAATGCATAGCTAGTTTGACCATTCTCTATCTCCTCACTGGAGATAACCGAGCCTATATCTCTGGTCGTAAACAACAGGAGATATCCGATGGACATCCGCAAGACCTTCCAGAAATGGGCCGCCTACCAGCAGACCGTCCGCGAGCTTGCCGCTCTCGACAACCGTCAGCTCAATGACCTGGGCATTTCGCGCACCGACATCAGCCGCGTTGCCCGCAATCATGCCGACGCTCTATAAAATCGACGGCCCAATCATCGTAAACCGAACGCTCGCCTCTCTCTGAGATGCGGGCGTTTTTCGTTTTCGGGGGCCCTGTCGTGCTGACAAGCCAAAACGTCGATTGCTCCTTGCCTGCGGGCTTGGTATCTGGCTCGCCATGTCACAAGAACCCATTCATATTATCGGCGGGGGCCTAGCCGGGTCCGAAGCCGCATGGCAGGCCGCAGAGGCCGGTGCCAAGGTCATTCTGCACGAGATGCGTGGCGTCCGGGAAACCGATGCGCACCAGACGGACGCATTGGCGGAACTGGTCTGTTCCAATTCATTCCGGTCGGATGACCATGAGCAGAACGCCGTCGGCCTGCTGCATGAGGAAATGCGGCGCTGCAACTCAGTCGTCATGCGCGCAGCCGACCAGCACAAATTGCCAGCGGGCGGCGCGCTGGCCGTCGACCGGCATGGATTTTCGGGTGCGGTGACCGAGGCGATATCGAACCATCCGAATATCAGCATTGTGCGCGAGGAAATCGCGGGCTGGCCACCGGATGACTGGCAGCATGTGATCATAGCCACCGGTCCCCTGACCTCGCCGGCACTGGCCGAGGCCGTGCTTGAGAAGACAGGCGAGGATTCACTGGCATTCTTCGACGCTATCGCCCCCATCGTGCACTATGACAGTATCGACCACGACATTGCCTGGAAGCAGTCGCGCTACGACAAGGTTGGGCCGGGCGGCACGGGCGCCGACTATCTGAACCTTCCAATGGATCAGGATCAGTATTTCGCGTTTGTCGAAGCGCTGAAGAGCGCACCGCTGCATGAGTTCAAGGACTGGGAAAAGGTCCCCTATTTCGATGGCTGCCTGCCGATCGAGGTGATGGCGGAGCGCGGGGTGGAGACACTACGCCACGGCCCGATGAAGCCGGTGGGCCTAACCAATCCGCGTAATCCGACGGTCAAACCCTATGCGATTGTCCAGCTCCGGCAGGACAATGCGCTGGGCACGCTGTGGAACATGGTCGGCTTCCAGACCAAGATGCGCTATGGCATTCAGGCCGAAATCTTCCGCATGATTCCGGGGCTGGAGAAGGCCCAGTTCGCGCGGCTTGGCGGGTTGCACCGGAATACATTCATCAATTCGCCCAAGGTTTTGGCGCCGGATCTGAAGCTGAAAGTTGATCCGCGGATCCGCTTTGCCGGGCAGGTAACGGGCGTCGAGGGTTATGTGGAAAGCGCTGCGGTCGGCTTGATCACGGGGCGAATGACGGCCGCCGAGGCACTGGGCGGATCGCTTTCTATTCCGCCGGCCACAACAGCGCTGGGCGCGCTGATCGGCCACATTACCGGCGGGCACATCGAGGCAGAGAGCTATAGCGGCGCACGCAGCTTCCAGCCGATGAACGTCAATTTCGGCCTGTTTCCGGAAGTGACGGTCAGCAAGCCAGAAGGCGTCAAGCGTTGGCGCGGTCCGGAACGGACCATTGCCAAGCGCAGGGCCATCACCAGCCGCGCGCTGGACGATCTCAAGGCCTGGGCATGACAACGTCGGCGCTGGCCGAGTACTTGCACACTCATATGCCGCTTTCGCGGTCGATGGCTGTGTCGGTGGTCTCAGCCAGTGCCACGGAGGTGGGGCTCGAAGCGCCCCTGCCCCCCAACCTCAACGTCCATGGCACCATGTTTGGCGGCAGCATCGCCACCCTCGCGCTGTTGGCGGCGTGGTCGGTCGTGCACCTTCGGCTGGATGAGGACCGGTTCGCGGGACAATTGGTGGTTAGCCGCTCTGAAACACAATATCTCAGACCCATTTCTGGTGCGGCGCGAGCGACTGCACGACTGGATGGACTGGATTTGGACGGCTTTTCCCGCCAATTGAACCGGCACGGCAAGGCGCGATTGACCGTCACCGCCGAGGTCTTGTCTGAGGAGCACGTAGCGGCTCGGCTGGTTGCGACGTTCGCGGCGATTGCTGAAGCAGATAGGGCTCCGCAAGCCTAGCGGTGTCTCAGCGTCCACCAGGTCAGACGCGCGATCTTGCGCCAGTCGGCGTCATCCTGCGGGGCCGCGTAGGGGTTCGTGCTTTGCTTGTGCCAGAGATCAAGTTGCGCCTCGATGACTGGCATGGCGGCAAAGGCGGTGCGCAGCGGGGATGGCAATTGCGCAACGGCCAATCGCGCCTTGTCCAGATGTTCGCGAGCCAATTCGGCGATCTGGCTCAGGGCCGCGTGCAGGCCTTCGCTCTCCTGACCGGCGAATATCTCGCCCTCGCGCACACCATTGGCCTCAAAGATCGACCAAGGCAGCATGATGCGGCCCTGCGCCGAGACGAAGCCGAAGGCGCGCAGGTGACCGACCATGGCCTGGGCGACGCCCAGATGACCGGCAGCGTCGCCCGGCTCGATCGGCTCGCCATCGTTGAGAATCATGGCGGCAAGCTGGAACAGGGTTGAAGCGGTCTCCCCTGCATAGCCCTCAAAGGTTTCCACATCCGGCATGGGATCGTCATAGAGATCGAAGCGCCGTGCACCAATCAGCCGCAGCAAGGTGCCGGTCGGCAGTTTGTAGCGCTCAAGCGTATTAAGCAGAGCGTCGGCCAAGGGGTTCTGATGCACGGCGCCGTGCCCCTGCCCCGTGATCGCGTCGCTCCACCACTGCAGCCGGAATTCGCCGGGCTGGGGACCGGAAACGCGGTCCCGGATGGTGGCAACATCGGTATTGAAGGCATAGAGCGCAGTGACGCCCGGACGTGCCACCGCAGGCAAAACAAGTGTCGCGAGATAGCGGTCGCGATCACCCTGGCGCAGGGCCTGCGCGGCGAACTCGAAACTCTCTCCTGTCATCAGCGGGCCTTTTCAACGGCAATGAGCGCGGCGCCGACGGCACGCTCCTCGGCCAACAGGACATTGTAGGTCCGCACGGCGCCGCCAGTCTGCGTGGCCTCGATGATGATGTTGTGGTCGCGCAGCGCCTGACGAATTGCCGGATCGATCGCGACGATGTCCGAGCCCAGACCGATCAGCAACACATCGAGCTTTGCCGCCTGAGCCAAAACGGGGCTCAGGCTTTCGAGCGTCAGTTCAGCAGCGGTGCTCACGCTCCAGCCCTGCATGCCTTCGGGCAGACAAAGCAGGGATCCCTTGTGGGACATGTCAGCAAAGCGGAAGCCGCCATTGCCATAGGCATCGATGCCTACCTGGCCGGGATAGCGACCGTTTTCTGGGGCGCCCATGAACGATCAGCCCGCAGCACTGTCCGAGGGTTCACCGGCATCGGTCACGTCTTTGCCGCCATCGGCCTGATCGGCTCTTGTGGTCAGGCCGAGATAGATCAGGATCGGCGCTGCGATGAAGATGGACGAATAGGTACCGACCAGCACACCCCAAGCCATGGAGATGGTGAAGCTGCGAATGACTTCGCCGCCAAAGACCACCAAGGCCATGAGGGCCAGGAAGGTCGTGGTCGCCGTCAGGATGGTGCGTGGCAAGGTGGAGTTGATGGCGATGTCGATGATTTCTGGGAGAGCCACCTTCTTGTACTTCATGCGGTATTCGCGGATACGATCGTAGATCACGACGGTATCGTTGAGCGAGTAGCCCACAATGGTGAGGATCGCCGCGATACTGGAGGCATTGAACTCCAGACCGGCAAACGCAAACAGACCTATGGTCAGGATGACGTCGTGAGCCGTCGTGACAATGGCGCCAACGGCGAACTGCCACTCAAACCGGAACCATAGATAGACAAGAATACCGAGCAGGGCCACGCCGAGTCCTATAGCCCCAGTCATAGCCAGTTCGGCCGAAACGGTCGGCCCAACAGTCTCGGTGCCGCGCATGGTGTAATCGAGCGCTTCAACGGCCAGTCGGACTTCTTCAACAGCCACCTGTTGGGCCGAGGCACCACCATCCTGGGTCTGAACACGCACAAGCAGGCTGTCGGCCTCACCGAAGCCCTGCACCTGCACGTCGCCAAGTCCAAGCTGAGACAATGCTTCGCGGACGTTGCCGGGCTCCGCCACGCCGTCGTTGGCCTGAATTTCCATGGACGAACCGCCACGGAAGTCGATGCCCAGATTGAGGCCGTGAATGCCAAACCAGCCGAGCGACAGGATCGAGGCGGCTATCGACAACGCCAGGACAATCCTGCGGATCGCCATAAACGGAAGCTTGGTGCCATCGGGGACGATGCGCAGCAACTGAATACGTAGCGTTTTTGGTCGCGCCCATTTGTACCAGCGACCGACAATGAACAGCGTCACGAGATAGGCGGTGAACAGCGTGGTCAGAATACCGATGGCCAGCGTGACGGCGAAACCCTGCACCGGACCAGAGCCGAGATAGAACAGCACAACGGCGGCGATCAGGGTGGTGATATTGGCATCGAGGATGGTGGCCATGGCGCGCTGGAAGCCGGCCTCAATCGCCGCGATTTTGCTGCGGCCCGCTGCCATCTCCTCGCGTATGCGCTCGAAAATCAGCACATTGGCGTCCACCGCCATGCCAATGGTCAACACGATACCGGCAATACCGGGCAAGGTCAGGGTCGCGCCCAACATGGACAGCACGCCCAAAACAAGCACCACATTGATGATCACCGCCAGGTTGGCGAACACACCAAACAGGCCATAGGCCAGCACCATGAAGGCAACCACCGCAATGGCACCGACGATGCCGGCGGTGACGCCGGCGCGGATGGAGTCGGCGCCGAGCCCAGCGCTGACCGAACGCTCCTCAACGATATCGAGGCTGGCAGGGAGCGCGCCCCCGCGCAGCAGAACGGCGAGGTCGTTGGCCGAGGCGGTGGTGAAACTGCCGCTGATCTGGCCAGAACCGCCAGTGATCGGTTGTTGAATTACGGGCGCGGTGATGACCTGGTTATCGAGAACGATGGCAAAGCGCTGGCCAACATTAGCAGAGGTGATTTCACCGAAGGTGATCGCCCCACGGGTGTCGAACCTGAAACTGACAACCGGGATACTGCGCTGCTGGTCGTAGGCCGGCTGGGCATCGACCAGTGACTCACCACCCAAAGCAATGTCTTCGTAGAGCAGCTCTCGTGAGCCGTCCTGGCTGGGCAAGATCATGGTGCCCGGGGGCAACCCCTGTGCCTCAGCCTGATCGGCGGTCATGCCCGGATAGACCATATGGAACGTCAGGCGCGCCGTCTGGGAAATGATGTTCTTGAGACGAGTGGAATCGCCAAAACCCGGGACCTGAACCAGAAGCCGGTTGGTGCCCTGGCGCTGAATGCTCGGTTCGGTTGTGCCCAATTCATCGATACGATTGCGCACGACCTCAATGGATTGTGCCACGAGGCTCGACATGCGCTGTTCGATGCCCTCGGGGGTCAGCGTAACTGTAACGAGATTGTCCCCATTGGGTGCGATGGCGATCTCATTGGTGCCGCCGACGCCGGAGAACACTTGTCCCCCAACCGTATTCTGCAAGTTCTCTAGGGCCGTGAGGGCAGTAGCCTGCTGGCTGGCGTCCATCAGTTCAATTGTGATCGAGTTGGTCGCGGGATCGGTAGTGATAATGTTACCGATGCCGTTGTCATTGGCCAAAATGTTGCGCGCATCGCGGCGTAGATCGGCAAGGCGTTCCGTGACAATGCTTTCTTCGTTCACTTGCAACAGCAGGTGCGAACCGCCCTGCAGGTCGAGCCCCAGTACAACCGTTTCGTTCGGCAACCAATCGGGCAGCGCGTCGCGCGCCGCCTGCGGCAACATGCTGGGCAGTGCAAAGAGCACGCCGAACACGATGATGGCGAACATGACAATGGTGCGGATGGGCGAAAACTGCATGGAAGAGCGTCCTGAAAGCAAAAGCCGGAGCCCTAAGGCCCCGGCGAGCAGACTGTGCCAGCCTTAGGCAGGCTTATTATCGTTGACCGGCTCGGACTTGGAGCGCACATCGGCAACCATGCCGCGCACGACCTTGACCTTGACGCCCTGTGCAACCTCGACTTCGAGATCTTCGCCGTCGACGGCCTTGGTAACCTTGCCGACAATACCGCCGGTGGTGACGACCGTATCGCCGCGACGGATGGCCGAGAGCATGGCCTGCTGCGCCTTCATACGCTTCTGCTGCGGGCGGAAGATCAAAAGCCAGAAGATCAGCACCAGAAGGGCGATCGGCATAAGCTGGATGAAGATGTCAGCCATGCCACCAGGGGCCCCAACCGCGTCCTGAGCATAGGCGGGCGTTACAAACATCAAGCGAACTCCTTATTGATTCTTTTTCGTGCGTTGGAGGAAGGGGCGGCCCGGTCCTGTATCGACAGGGATGTGGACGCTATCGGGCTTGCCTGCACTTGCGCCCCGGCCAAAATCGCGCGGACTATACATTTGGGGTTGGCGTATTGCAAAGCCAATAAGGGCGCGCAGATTGCCGCGTCAAAGCTGAAGGACGACAGGGTGAAGACCAAGGACTATCTGGGCCGGATTGCGGAAGCGCTTGAGACCATTGCGACCGCCATGTCTCAGGACGAGAACGCCAGGCAATTCGAGCTCGGCGAAGCCGATGCCTATCATTGGCAGGGGGAAAGTGGCCGGTTGATGGCTATCCCCAGGGTCAGCCGCGTTCCCTTGTCGATGCTTCGGGGCATCGATCAGGTCCGCGACATTCTTCTGGCCAATACCGAGCAGTTTGCCCGCGGCCATGGCGCCAACAACGCCCTGCTGTGGGGCGCTCGGGGCATGGGCAAATCCTCGCTCGTCAAGGCAATTCACGCCGATATCCGCGCGCGCGAGGGGTTTGAGCGGCTCGTGCTGGTGGAAATTGCCCGGGAGGACCTGGAGTCCCTGCCCCAATTGATGCGGGCAATTGCCTCCCAGTCGGCGCGGTTCATTGTCTTCTGTGATGATCTGAGCTTCGACAGCGGGGAAACCAGCTACAAATCCTTGAAGACCATTCTGGATGGTGGCCTGGAAGGCCGACCTGACAATGTGCTGTTCTATGCGACCTCAAACCGCCGTCACCTGATGCCGCGCGACATGATCGAGAATGAGCGCTCGACCGCGATCAATCCGAGCGAGGCGGTTGAAGAGAAGGTTTCTCTGTCCGATCGATTCGGGTTGTGGCTCGGCTTTCACAATTCCGACCAGGAAAGTTACCTCGCCATGGTCTCAGGCTACGCCACCTATTTTGGACTTTCGATTGACGCAGAGACGCTGCGGGCTCGGGCCATTGAATGGGCCGCCACGCGTGGCTCACGCTCCGGCCGGGTCGCCATACAGCTTGTACGAACGCTGGCAGGCGAAGAGGGCAAGGCCGTCTGATATCTGCCATCGCGAGACAATAGAAAAAGGCCGGAGCACCACTTCCGGCCTTTCTCAATTCGGAGGTCCGAGCTTAGATCAGCTCGCGAGCAGTGGCACTGGATCGACCGGGGTCGCTCCTTTGCGCAGCTCGAAGTGGAGCTGCGGCCTGGATACAGAGCCGGTCTGGCCGACAGCGCCGATCGCGTCGCCGCGATTGACCACGGCGCCCTTGGCAACGCTCATGGAGGCGAGGTGAGCATAGGCCGAGACATAGCCATTCGGATGGCGGATCAGCACGAGATTGCCGTAACCCTCGACGCCCGAACCGACATAAATCACGGTGCCGTTTTCGGCGGCCTTGACCGAAGAGCCTTCGGGAACATCGATATTGATGCCGGTGCCGCGCGAGGCGGCGAAGTCGGTAATGACGCGGCCGGACACAGGCCAGCGGAACTTCTCGCCCGAGGCGGCAGGTTCAGCGGCCGGGGCGGGCGTCGTCGGCACCGACGCAACCTGGGTCACTTCTGCACCTGCGGGTGCCGCTGCCGGTGTGGGCGCGGGGGCCTTGGTCGTGGCCGCCTGCTGCACGGCATTGTCTGCCGACAGATTGGACGGGCGCGAGGCCGGCATGGCCGGAGCCATGGTATCCTGACTGGCGCTGGCCACTTCGACCCGCTGGGTATTCACTAGGTCGGACCGGCCGGGAATGATGATCTTCTGACCGACAATAATCTTATCGGGCGAACCCAGGTTATTGGCGTGCACGATGGCCTGGGTGGTCACATCGTATTTGCGCGCAATGGTGTAGAGCGACTCGCCGCCGGCGATAGTGTGCGTGTAGGCATTGGCGGCGGCCTGTTGCGGCACACTGGAATTGACCGGCAGCGCGGCACTGGAAGGATTGGCGCCCATGGCGACGGCGGCTGGTGCGGCCGGCAGCGGGGCAAGGTTTTGCTGAGCAGGCATGGCTTGCGTGTTTCCCATAGATGACGACGAACTCAATGCAGGCAGGGCCTGGGTCTGCACCGTGGAGGCAGATGCTCCGATCGGTGAAGTCGCGCCGGATGGCTGCATGAAGCCACCGTTGGCCGGCGCCGGAGGCAGCGTGTTGCCGCCGTTCCAGGCTGCGCCGACATTGGCCGGCGGCAGAAATTCCATGCTGGCAACCTGCACCGGCTGGGGCGCACCAATGGTCGGGGGCATGGGCTGATTGAGGGTTGTCGGGGCGGACTGCGCGACCGAGCCGGTGACGGTATTGTCGCTAAAACTGCGACTCCCGAGGCTCGAACAGCCGGACAATCCAACGGCGGCGATCATTACACCGGCAACGGCGACCGCACTTCTATGGGTCCGCGGAAAAACGCGAATACTCATCGGCTTACTCGTACGCAGGTACTCAACAACTGAGCTTGACGCTACGCCGGTAAGGTAAAGACGAGTTTAAAGCCGATGCGATTTGAGCGAATTCGTATCAGGCAGATTCAGAGGTGGGTAAGGTTAAGACGGTTGATCTCAGCCCCAGAGGGTGAACGAGAGCGACAATGCCTCGCCTACTGCTTCTTGAGCGAAAGTCCGCCCAGTCGCTCCAAGGCACCGTTATGGGTCTGCTGGAGCGCGAAAGGGGTCACGGTAATGGCATTGCCCCGGCGCAGAACTTCAAAGTCTGCCGCAGGATCGAGCGGCTGCGGTGTCTCGGGTATGGCCATGAAGAACTGGCCCTCATTGTCACTCGGATAATAGCGAATGGGTGAACGCGAGAAGCGCTGATGGGCGACTGCGGAGAGCCCGACGACGTCCTCGGTGGTGCAGAACGGGAAATTGACATTGTAGAAAACGTCGTCGCCGGCATGGGCCGCCAGGATAGCCGACACCACTTCGGCACCGTAGCGACGGGCATTGGCCCAGTCCGGCTTATGCGAGACTTCGTAATCCATGGACTGGCTCATGGCGATGCCGATGGCGCCTTGCAGCACGCCCTCGCGCGCGCCGGCGGCGGTTCCGGAGCAGTTGACGATATCGCCCAGGTTCTGACCGGCATTGACGCCGGAAAGCACCAGATCAGCCGGCCTGTCACCCAATATGTGGGTCATGCCCGCCACGACGCAGTCGGCTGGCGAGCCGCCGGTGACGGCGTAGCGCCTCGCCCCTCTGGTCTCGAAGGAGAGTTCCCGGCCGAAGGTGAAGCGGTGCCCTGCCCCGGACTGATTGCCGTCCGGGGCCACGATCCAAACATCATCGGAAATCGCCTGCGCGATGTCGGCCATGATGGCGATGCCAGGCGCATCCACGCCATCGTCATTGGTGATGAGGATGCGCAGGCTCATCTATTTGCCGCCGATGGAGGTCAACCCGCCCATATAGGGCCGCAAGGCCTCGGGGATGAGCACGGAGCCGTCTTCCTGCTGATAGTTCTCCAGCACCGCAATCAGACAGCGCCCGACAGCCGTGCCGGAACCGTTGAGGGTGTGAACATAGCGCGGGGCCTGCTTTTCGCCGGATGGACGATAGCGGGCATCCATGCGGCGGGCCTGGAAGTCGCCGCAGACCGAGACCGAAGAGATTTCGCGATAGGTGTCTTGGCCCGGCAACCAGACTTCCAGATCGTAGGTCTTGCGGGCGCCAAAGCCCATATCGCCGGTGCAGAGTTTCATCACCCGATAATGGAGGCCAAGACGCTGCAGCACGGTTTCTGCGCAGGCAAGCATGCGCTCGTGCTCATTGATCGATTCTTCGGGCGTGGTGATGGAGACCAGTTCGACCTTGTCGAACTGGTGCTGACGCAGCATGCCGCGGGTATCGCGCCCGGCCGAGCCAGCCTCGGAGCGGAAGCAGGGCGTAAGGGCCGTGAAGCGTAAGGGGAGTTCTTCTTCAGCGAGGATGGATTCGCGTACGAAGTTGGTCATCGGCACTTCGGCGGTGGGAATCAGGGCCAGCCGGCTCTCCCCGTGTGGAGTAAAGAACAGATCTTCCTCAAACTTCGGAAGCTGGCCCGTACCAAACAGCGCGTCGTCGCGCACAAGAACCGGCGGCTGGACTTCGAGATAGCCGTGCTCGGTGGTGTGCAAATCGAGCATGAACTGACCCAGGGCGCGTTCGAGCCGGGCGATCTGGCCCTTGAGGACGACGAAACGGCTGCCGGAGAGCTTGGCGGCGATTTCGAAATCCATGTCCTTCTCGGCGACGCCGACTTCGAAATGCTCCTTGGGCGCGAAGGTGAAGCTCGGTTTGGCCGGGCGCGCCCTTGCAGCCGTTTCGGCCGTGCCATTGGCGCCGAAATATTCGACATTGTCGGCTTCATCTTCACCAAAGGGCACATCCTCAAGCGCCATATTGGGGATGGCCGAGAGGGCGTCGCGTAGTTCCTTTTCAACCGCGCGCTCTTCGGCCTCGCCAGTGGGGATGAACTCCTTGAGCGCGGCGACCTCGGCCATCAGCGCCTGGGCTTTGGCCTCGTCCTTCTGGGCCTTGGCCTGGCCAATCTGCTTGGAAAGGCTGTTGCGCTTTTCCTGGGCTTCGTTGAGCTTGACGATGATGGCGCGGCGGCGTTCGTCGATCGCGATCAGATCAGAGGACCGCACCGACACATTCTTACGCTGGCTCATGGCCGCGTCGAAAGCGTCAGGGTTATCTCTGATCCACTTGATATCGAACATTGCATTACGGGCCCTGCCCGCCTCTTCATCGCTAGCGCAGGCCTTGGGTGACGAGCCCGGAACACGCCTGCGAGCGCTTCGGGCACAAAAGACTGCGCCCGAAAAGAGCGCAGCTAATCAGAGGATGAGCCAGACAGCTCTGCATCCTGTGCGGCCAAGGCCGCCTCGCGGCGCTTCTGCACGTAGCGAACCGACAGGATAGCGAGTTCGTAGAGAGCATACATCGGCATGGCAAGACCGATCTGCGAGATCGGATCAGGCGGAGACACAAGCGCGGCCAGGGCCAGAATGCCCACGATGGCATAACGGCGCCCCTTGCGAAGCATCTCCACATTGACCAGATCGATCTGGGCCAGCAGCGTCAGGACGACCGGCAACTGGAAGCAAATGCCAAACGCCAATATGAGCGTGGTGGCGAGCCCGAGATATTCGGACACCCTGGCCAGAAGTTTGATTTCGTCGGTCTGCATGCCGGCAAAAAAGCCAAGCGCGAGCGGCAGCACGACGAAATAGACCATGGATGCGCCAAGCAGGAAGAACACCGGTGTGGCGACAAGATACGGGATCAGCGCCTTGCGCTCGTGCTTGTAGAGCCCCGGCGCCACAAAGCCGTAGATCTGGGTAGCCACATAGGGAAAGCCCAGGAAGACAGCGCCGAACAGCGAAAGATTAAGCTGGGTGAAGAAAAATTCCTGCGGGGCCGTATAGATCAGCTCCATGTCACCCGGATTGGGATAGATGGAGCGGTATGGGTTGAGCAGGATGTCAAAGATCTGTCCTGCGAAAATAAAGCAAACCATCATCAGGGCCACCACTGCGATGGCACTGCGGATCAGCCGCTTGCGCAGTTCGGTCAAATGTTCAAGCAACGGCGCTTCGCTGCCGGCGAGTTCGTCATCGACCCCGGGATTGCTCTTGTCTTCGATCTTGGACTGCGTATCGGCCATTTATTCTGTCTTTCCGGCCGTTACGGCAGTCTTTTTACGCGTCGCGCGGGGTTTGGCCGGTTTGTCGCCCTGATCGGCTGCCTTTGCTGGCGTCTTGCGCACGGGTTTTTTGGCCGTCGCGGTTGCGCCGCGCGCGGCACGCGGAGTGGCAGGCTTGTCCAGCTGGCTGGCTGAAGCCTCAGCGGTAGGCGCCTCTGCTGCAGCAGGCGTGGCGACCGAAGATTTGGCGGCCGGTTTGCGGGCCGACTTAGCCGCCGATGATCTGGCCCTCGTGGCTTTCGCTGCAGCAGGCTTGGGGGTGCTGGTTTTACCAGTGCTCCCCTTGGCAGTCGCGGCCCGCGACGCACGAGCCGGTGCTTTCACTGGCTCTGCCTTTTTGGTGGTGAAACCGTATTCGGCGGCCATTTCGTCAGCAGACTTTTTGGCGGGCGCCATGCCGACCTGCTGCTGAATAGCCTCGACGACACTCTCTTCTTGGGGGTCGGTCGGCTTCAAAGCACCACTGGGGCTTTCTTTGCCGTCCTTGCCAATGCTGTTGAAGTCCTTGCGGATCTCGTCAGCTGTCTTCTTGAGGGGCGAGGTGATCGAGGACCGCAAATTGCGCACCTCATCAAGCCCGGTGGTCTTATTGATCTCGCGCTGGAACTCGCGTCCCATACGCTGAACCTGACCAATCACCTTGCCAACCCGGCCCATGACAACGGGCAGGTCCTTCGGGCCGATAAAGATCAGCGCCATGACGCCGATCACCAGCATTTCTGTCCAGCCTAGGCCGAGCATTTATTCAGTCTCCGGACGACGGCCAGGCCGCCACGCTTGGAATGGGACAATGCAGTTCGCTTAGGCGTCCTTGCTCTTGTCCACTTCCTTGGCATCGACGGTGCTGGGTGCATCCGCGTGCAGACGCTCAGCGGGCTTGTCGTCGTCCTTCATACCCTTCTGGAAGGCTTTGATGCCCGAGGCAACCTCTCCCATCATGCCGGAAATCTTCCCGCGGCCGAACAGCAGGATAACGACGACGGCAACTACGAGAATGCCCCAAATAGACGGCGCGTGCATGATGGTCTCCCTAGAACTCTGTTACGCGTTACACGCGATAGATAGACCGAGAAATAGGTTCAAATGCACCTGAACACAAGAACGTGTTCCGTTTCGTGCGAGGGAAAACCCGTTTAGCGATCACGTTTCCTCATCTTCGGGCTCCAGATCACCCGGATCGGCGGGATCGAGTGGATCTTCGTCGTTTCGCAGGGCGCCGTCGAGCGGCAATGGAATCTGCATATCGGCCGGCAGGCGACCGGAGAGGAGACCCGCCCCCTTCAGTTCGTCCAGTCCGGGCAGGTCTGACAGGCTTTCCAGGCCAAAATGATCGAGGAATGCATCCGTGGTACCGTACGTCACCGGCCGACCCGGGGTGCGCCGACGGCCGCGCATGCGCACCCAGCCGGCCTCCATCAGCAGATCGAGTGTGCCTTTGCCCGTAGCGACGCCGCGCACCTCCTCGATTTCGGCTCGTGTCGCGGGTTGGTGATAGGCGATGATGGAGAGCGTTTCGAGGGCGGCTCGCGACAATGGGCGGGTCTCGTGTTCCTCGCGCCGGAGCAGGAAGCCAAGGTCTTCGGCGGTGCGAAATGCCCATCCCTCGCCGCGCCGGACCAGATTGACGCCGCGTTCAGCATAAGCTTCCTGCAGACGCTGCAGCAGCGCCGGCACATCGGCGCCCTCTCCCAGATAGGGTGCTAGGTCGGAGGGGCGCAAAGGCAAGTCCGAAGCGAAAAGCAGCGCTTCGAGAATGCGCAAATGGCGACGCAGGACTTCGCCTGGTTGCTCGCCGCTCTGTTGATCACTCACTGCTTTCACTCCGCCGACGGCGCATGAACAGAGGGCCAAAGGTTTCGGTCTGGCGGATGTCGATCTGCCCCTGCCTCACCAGTTCAAGACTCGACGCGAAGGAGGAGGCACGAACAGTGGCCCGTTCTGCGGGTGTCGAAAGATAGTCGACCAGGTAGGCGTCGAGCGAAATCCACTCCTGGCTTTCGCCAATCAGCCGCTCGAGGATATCGCGCGCGTCCTGCAAGGACCACACGGTGCGCAGGCGCGGGGCGTAATCGCTGGTGATGCCCCGTTCGCGCTGGCTCGAATAGGCCTTGAGCAGGTCGTAGAGGCTCGCCTCCCATATCGCATGCCGCGAAATCTCCATGGGCTCACGCGCGCCGCGCGGATAGATCTGGAAGCCCAGGCGCGGCCGGTTCATCAACCGGTTAGCGGCGTTGCGCATGGCTTCCAGGCGTTTGAGCCGGAATTGCAGCATGGCGGCGAGCATTTCGCCACTCGGCTCATCGTCTCCCGGGGCCTGGGGTACCATCAACCGGCTTTTAAGATAGGCGAGCCAGGCCGCCATGACGAGATAATCGGCGGCGACCTCAATGCGACGCTCGCGCACCTTGTCGATGAAGCTGAGATATTGTTCGGCGAGCGCCAGGATGGAAATACCCGAGAGGTCGACCTTCTGGCGCCGCGCCAGATCCAGAAGCAGATCCAGCGGCCCTTCATATCCCCCCACATCGACCCGCAGCACGTCTTCAGTGGCCGACGGCGCCGGTGGGTCGAACCAATTGGTTTCTGCCTGTGTCATGGGCTGCCGATCAGGATGGCGATCATGCGTCATCCTTGTCCGCTGGCGCAGGACGCGTCAAGCAAGGACCGATGTCGGCTTTAGAGCAGGAGGCAATCGCCGCCGGCCGCCTTCACATTGGTGCAGATGTTCGCTGCACTTTCGCGCGAATTCGCGGGCACCAGGACGCGGTAGTAAATGCCGCGTTCGCCCAGATCGACACGCTGGATTTCCAAGTTGGCGCCGCCGAACAGCACGCCATAGCGGGTCGCGATGGCCTGGGCCGACTGGCGGGCGGCATCTTCGCTGCGCTGAGAGGCCAATTGTACATAAGCCGAGGCCGAGCCACCCGAGGGGGTTGCGGCGACCTGTTGCTGTGCTGTTGCCGCGGGTGCAGCCGCAACCGGTGCCGGGGCTGGCCTGGCATTTGCAGCGGCAATAGCAGCCGAAGCCAGGGCGGCGAAATCGGATGGACGTTCCATCGGCACGCGAACGGTGCGCCCCGGCACGGCAGTTCCTGTAACGTCGACCACGGTTACGTCCGAACCCGGTTCAGCAACATCGGTCGCCGGGACCAGAGTTTCCGGTGCCGTCTCGGTGGCGGCAGCGGGTGTAGGGGTGTCGGTCTGCGCGCTGGCAATCAGGTCGGGGGTCGAGAAGTCGGCGCCCGGCACTTCGGGGACATCGGGGCGGTCGACAGGCAGAATGGCCGAACCGGCAAGGCTGTCATCTCCGCTGACGATGGTGCCGTCTGGTCGCACGGTCACGGTACGCACCTTGCGATTCACGAGGCCGTCCTGATTGGGGTCGACAGTGGTTGTTTCGGCGTCGGAGATTACGCCGACATTGGTGGGGGCGCTATTGGCTGCGACCACGGCCTCGGTATCGGCCTGGTCACGCGATACCAATTGTTCGCCGTCGCCGGTATTGGCACCAGAAATCTCGTTGAACACCACAGATTGCGGTGCTTCGGTTGTTTGCTCGACCTCAGGCACTTCCTTGGTCGGGGTGGTGTCGGCGACCAGCAATGGTGCCGGACCGCTGGCCGGTCCACCCTGCCCCAGCACCCAATAGAGACCAAATCCGGCTGCGGCCAGCAGGCTGACGGCCACCAAAGGTCCGACCACCGCCCGGTTCATACGGCGCGGTTCACGCTGCGGCTCGGCCAGAGCTTCGGTCTCAGGCGTGGTGGTATCGGGAGTGCCGCCATCACTGCCGTTGACCCATTCCACATGGGCACCGGTCGCTGCAGCCGCCGCGAGAATGGCCTCGTCTACCGAACTCATATCATCGGTGCGGACCGATGGTGCCGGTTCGGCAGGCTTTGGCGCCACGGGTGTCGGCTCAACTGCCTTTGCCGGTGCCGGGGTGGCGACCGTCGGGGTTGCGAGGCTGCGCAGGGCCGGACTTGCCGGTGCGGCGGCTGGTGGTGCCATGCGAACAGCCGGACCGACCAGGCGCTCGATTTCATCGAGCGGATCGACTGTGTCGTCGGCTTTTTTGGGCTGGACCGGCTCCGGCGCTGCAGAAGCCACCGGCTGCTGCCGCACGGCTACCGGGTCGGACAGCGTCGGGGCCTGCGGCTTTGTCGCGTTATCGCCAAGACCGAAGATGGGCGGCGTGACGAAATTGTCGTCGCTGCGGGCGAGCGGCTCGAGTTTCGGTTCGGGCGCGGTCGGTGCTTCGACTGGTTCCGGGACCGAGATATCTGTCGCCAGTTCAGCTGCGATCAGGTCAGCAAGGCTATCCTGATCCAGCGGCGCCAGTTTTTCGTCGTCGGGTTCGTCCGTGGTTTCTTCAGCCTGCTGTGGCGCCTGCGTGGCAGCAGCGCTAGTGGCGGCGCTGGCTTGTCCTGCATCAAGACCAAATTCGAAAGAGAATGGCTCGAGTTTCGGCGCGGCGGATGTCGCGTCGGCGCCGGGGATACGTACCGGCACCGAATTGGGCTGGGCCGTCTGGCCGGCGGCGCCGGACGTCGGGTCGGTGCGTGGCGCAGGTTCCGCCTGGGGCTCTCCTGGAATGCGCACAGGCGGCGACTGTACCTTGGGTTGCGGCTGGTCGCCGCGGGCCTCATCGGCCATCAGGCGCGCCAGCTCGGCAATAAGATCGTCGGGTGCTTCAGTCTGTGCGGCCATCGATTGCGGTTTCGCTGACGTCATCTTGCAGCGCCCCTAGAATGCGGAATGTCCTGTCAAGGATTTTCCGCGTATTTTCACACCAATGCGCCCGAATTATGAAAGCTCTTCGGGTGCAGAGACCCCCAAAATCCCTAGGCCGTTGCGGATTACCTGACGAACGGCGTCGACAAGTGCGAGTCGCGCTAGGGTCAACTTCGGGCTCGAAGGGTTAACAAATCGTAACTGCGGGTCATCCTTGCCCTTGGCCCAGAAGCCATGCAAGGCCCCTGCAAGCTCGTGTACATAGAAGGCAATCCGGTGCGGTTCATGCGCGATCGTGGCGGCAGCCACGGTGCGCGGCCAGGCGCCCAGGAGCCGGATCAGCTCGATATCTGCAGCGCTGCCAAGAAGTTCCAGTTCTGCGCCGGCCAGCGCAGCCGGCGACGCATCGAGCCCAGGCATGTCACGCTCGGCGGTGCGGAAAATCGAGCAGGCCCGCGCATGGGCGTATTGGACGTAGAAGACCGGATTATCGCGTGTCTGTTCCTTGACGAGCGCAAAGTCGAAATCCATCGACGCATCGTTGCGCCGGAACAGCAGCATGAAGCGGGTCGCGTCGGCGCCAACTTCATCAACAACGTCGGCCAGGGTGACCAGATCGCCCGAGCGCTTGGACATCTTGAATGGCTCGCCATTCTTGAGCAGCCGAACCAGTTGGCAGATGCGCACATCAATATCTGCTTCGCCCTGCGAGACGGCCTTAACCGCCGCCTGGAGACGTTTGACATAGCCTGAGTGGTCGGCGCCGAGCACATTGATCATGTGTTTGAAGCCGCGCAGATATTTGTTGCGGTGATAGGCGATGTCAGCCGCGAAATAAGTGTAGGAGCCGTCGGATTTGATCAGGGCGCGATCGGTATCGTCGCCATAGTCAGTGGCGCGGAACAGGGTCTGCTCGCGATCTTCCCATTCCTCGGGCGCCTTGCCCTTGGGGGGCTCGAGGCGCCCTTCATAGACCATGCCTTCGTCGCGCAACCAATCCAACGTGCTCTGGATGTCGCCCCCCTGCCCATGCAGGGTGCGCTCGGAAAAGAATACGTCGTGATGAATGTTAAGCTGGGCCAGGTCGGCCTTGACCAATTCCATCATGGCGGCAAGGGCCGCTTCGCGCGCGATCAGCACCGCTTCCTGCTCGGGCATGTCCAGCAAGGACCGGCCGTACTCGGACGCCAGCGCCTTGCCCACAGGCACCAGATAGTCGCCGGGATAGAAGCCGGGCGGTATATCGATGGTTTCCCCGAGCGCTTCGCGATAGCGCAACATGGCTGACTGGCCAAGGATAATGGTCTGGCCGCCGGTGTCGTTGATGTAATACTCGCGTGTCACATCGTAACCCGACCAAGCCATGAGCGAAGCCAAGGCGTCGCCGAACACCGCGCCGCGGGTATGCCCCACATGCATCGGACCGGTGGGGTTGGCAGACACAAATTCGACATTGACCCGTTCATTCTTGCCTAGATCGGATCGCCCAAAGTTCTCGCCCTGTGCGCCGACTGCCCGAAGCACCTGATGCCAGATCGAATCTACAAGACGGAAATTGATGAAACCGGGGCCCGCGACTTCCACCGAGGTGACGTCGGGCGTAGACTTGAAGCGTTCCACCAGACCGGACGCCACTTCGCGCGGGTTTTTGCCCAACGGCTTGGCAACTACCATCGCTGCATTGGTTGACAGGTCGCCATGGGCGGGGTCGCGCGGCGGCTCCACCACCACGCGCGCAAGCAGCTCGTTTTCGAGCTGGGGATAGTCGGCACGCAGGGCCTCGATGACCCGGGTGGTGAAGAGGGCGAAGATGTCCATGTCAAACCTGTGGGGAGACTGTCCTGGTCACGCTCCCCAACCGGAAAGTGGAACCACTTTTTGCGGGAAACGCTCCTGTGGCGCCGGGTTAACGGAATTCCGGTCGAGCGTCAAACAGACGCTGGTGTTCATCAAGGGCGTAGGGATCGGTCATGCCGGCGATGAAATCGGCGACGATGCGTGCACGACCTGTCCCCGAGACCGCCCTGCCCGCCTCGCCCCAGCGGCCCGGCATGTCCGCGTCTGCCATGTAGGCGGCGAACAGTCGCTCCACCACGGTCTCGCTTTCACGGACCGGCACCATGACATCTTCATGGCGATAGACGCGTGCGAAGAGGAAGGCCTTCAGTGCTTTTTCATCGGCGGCCATCGCCGGAGAGAACTGTACCAGGGTCCGCCCCGCCAACCGCACATCCTCGGGCGATTTGACCCCGATCGCCTCGATATTCTGAGAACTGGTGGCGATGACATTCTCGACGGCCCGCGTGATCATCCGGCGCTGGACTTCATGGGTCTGGCGCTTAACGGCGATGTCGGGATAGCGCTCCAGCACTTCCTCAACGATGGGCCCGGCCATGGGCACACCGATAAAGTCTTGTAGCGTCACGAGGTTGGCGCGCAGCGCATCGTCGATGTCATGCGCATTGTAGGCGATATCGTCCGCAATGGCAGCCACCTGCGCCTCAAGACTGGCATAGGTAGCGACGCGCAGATCGGCCGGTGCCGGAATTTCGGCGAGGTCCACCAGATGCGGCAGCGGGCCATTATGCTTGAGTATGCCTTCAAGCGTTTCCCACGTCAGGTTCAGCCCGTCATGCTCGGCATAGCGGTTTTCGAGGCGTGTAACGACGCGCAGCGCCTGGACGTTGTGATCGAACCCGCCATAGGGCTCCATAGCCCGGTCGAGCGCCCTTTCACCGGCGTGGCCAAACGGGGTGTGGCCTAGATCGTGACTGAGGGCGATGGCCTCAGCCAGATCTTCGTCGAGACGCAACGCCCGGGCAATGGAGCGCGCAATCTGGCTGACTTCCAATGTGTGGGTCAGGCGATTGCGGAAGTGCCGTCCTTCATGGGCGAGGAATACCTGGGTCTTGTGCTGCAGACGCCGGAAGGCGGTCGAATGGATGATCCGGTCCCGATCGCGCTGGTATTCGGAGCGTGTAGGGCTTGCGCCGGCGCCAAAAAGTCGTCCGATGGATTGGGAGGACTTGCTGGCGTAGGAGGCGGTGTCTCTCATCTGGTCTCTTCCGGGCCTTTGCAACGGCGCATTGAACGCCTATCTTAGGACGAGCGTTATGACATTACGACTGACCCGGGATATCCCATGACCGACGCCGCACTTGCCGAAGCCCCTGCCGTAACCCTTTCAGACCGCGCCGCCAAGCGTGTGTCGCGCATCCTGTCCAAGGAAGCGCCTGGCACGGTGCTGCGCGTCTCGGTGGCCGGTGGCGGCTGTTCGGGTTTCCAGTACGAGTACAATCTGGTGCAGGAAACAGCGAGCGAGGATGATCTTGTGCTGCAAAAGGGCGACGCTACCGTGCTGATCGATTCCCTGAGCCTTGAATTCATGGGAGGGGCCGAGATCGACTTCGTCGATGACCTGGTCGGCCAGTCATTCCAGATCAAGAACCCCAATGCAGTCGCCTCCTGCGGGTGCGGAACCAGTTTCGCCGTCTAAGCTTCAACTCCTGTGTACCGGGCGCTAAGGTCCGGCCAGAACAGGAGGAATCAAAGACATGACCAGCCGCATCGACGCCGTGATGGATGCTGCCATCACCCATCAGACGATTGTCGGTGCGGAGGTGATTGTCACGCGTCACGGGGATGTCGTTTATCAACGCAGCGCGGGCTGGTTTGATCGGGAAGCCGATCGCCCAATGATCGACAACGCGATCTATCGGCTGGCCTCGCTCACCAAGCCCATTGTTGCAGCGACGGCCCTGGCCATGGTGGATAAGGAACTGATCGGGCTGGACGACCGGGTGAGCCGGCATATTCCATGGTTTGCGCCGCGTCTAAAGGACGGACGGGAAGCAGAGATCACAATCCATCATCTGCTCACGCACACAGCCGGCCTCGCCTACGGCTACCCACAGGACCCGACGATCTCAACCGGTCTGGGGCCAACTGATCGGGGTCTGGAAGACAATTTCACCCGTGTTGCAAGGCACCCACTCGACTACGAGCCTGGCACGGCCTGGCAATATTCCGTGGCGATAGACGTTCTAGGTGCTGTTCTGGCTCAGGTTCAGGGGGGCACGCTCGATGACGCAGTCAAAGCGCACATCACTGGCCCGTTGGGCATGGCCGAGACCGGGTTCTTCGTCGCCGACGAGAAACGACTGGCCAAACCCTACGCCGATGGAAAGCCGCCCACACCGATGTCAGATCCGCAGGTTGTTCAAGGCGACAGCGGATCATTGATCTTCTCGCCGTCGCGCATATTCAGCGAATCGGCCTTCCAGTCCGGCGGAGCAGGCATGGCGGGCACACCTGCAGACATGCTGCGGTTCCTGGAAGCCATGCGCAATGGCGGCGGTGGCGCGATCCGGCATGAGACGGTTGCCCGCGCGTTCTCAAATCAGATTGGCGATGTGGAGCGCGATCCTGGGCAGCGCTTCGGTTATCTTGGCGCCATCGTCGACGATCCGGTGGCTGCCAATTCGCCATCTGCCAAGGGCACGATCAATTGGGGCGGCGTTTACGGCCATTCCTGGCTTATCGACCCGGTCAATGGCCTGTGCATTCTTTCCATGAGCAATACGGCAGTTGAGGGGTGCACGGGGCGGTATCCAAAGGATATCATCGCGGCCGTCTATGCCGACCTGACCTGAGGCCCAATCCAATGACCCTGCGCATTGCCACCTGGAATATCAACGGCATCAAGGCCCGGCTCGAATTGGTGCTGCGCTGGCTGGAGGAAGAAAAGCCGGACATCGTTGGCCTCCAGGAAATCAAGACGGTCGATGAGGGCTTTCCGAAAGCCGCGTTTGAAGCGCTGGGCTATAATGTGGAAACCCATGGGCAGAAAAGCTGGAACGGAGTGGCCCTCCTCTCCAAGCTGCCCTTCGACGAAGTGCGTCGCGGCTTGCCAGGCAATGACGAGGACGAGCAGGCCCGGTTGATCGAGGGCGTTTTCTCGATCAACGGGGGCGTTGTACGGGTGTGCAATATCTACCTGCCAAATGGTAACCCGGTGGATACCGAAAAATTCCCCTATAAACTGGCCTGGATGGATCGGCTCAACAGCTTTGTCGGGGAACGCCTGACGCTAGAAGAACCCTTCATCCTGCTGGGTGACTTCAACCTGATTCCAGCACCGATCGATGCACACAACCCTGAAGCGTGGTGGGGCGATGCTCTGTACCGGCCGGAAAGCCTTGAGAAGTTCCGCATTCTGAGAAATATGGGCATGACCGATGCTCTGCGGGCCGTAACGGCCGAGGAAGCCTATACGTTCTGGGATTTCCAGGCAGGAGCATGGCGGCGCAATGCCGGCATTCGCATCGACCATCTGATGCTCTCGCCACAAGCAGCAGACAGGTTGGACGACGTCGTAGTGCACAAGGATGTGCGTGGCCGGGACAAGCCCAGTGACCATGTGCCTGTAGAAGGCGCATTCAGCTTCTGAACGTCAGAACTCGGCGCTGACAACCACACCGGAATTGGCCATTTCAACAGCGGCGGCGCGGGTCTCAGGCGTTGCCACCGACATTGCGCGATTGAGCAATTCCTCGGTCGCAGCCAGGTCGCTGGTGCCCAGACAGGTGGTATGCGCAAAATTCAGCCACATCAGCCCCTCAGCAGGCCGGGGTGGATAGCTCTCCATGCCGTTGAACAGGAGGTTGCCGAGTTGCGCCTGTGCCAGACAGTGACCTTTGTGCGCGGCCGATTGCAACCAACGGGCCGACAGCATAGGGCTCAGACCGAGGCCGTCTTCCTGTTGGTAGAGCAAGCCAATGCGATATTGCGCCTCGGCATCGCCGAAATAGGTGGCTGCGTGCATCAGCATGCGATGATATTCGGCCGGGTTCTGCGAGACGCCAGCTTCCGGCACGCCCATGCGGAAATATTCGCCGAGCTTGACGAAGGAATTGGCAACGATATCGGCTTCGAGCCCGCGGGGCGCGGTATCGGCATGCTGATTGGCGATCTGCGCGAAATAGCCGAAAGCCTTGACCGGGTCCTTGTCGACCCCTTCGCCGTTTTCATACATCGTGCCCAATTGCCAGAGCGCCAGCGGCCGGCCGGCGGCAGCGTCGCTCTCAAGCGCGGACAGATAGGTATCATTGGACACAAAGGCGCCTGTCCCGTCGAGCGTGCGGGCGAAGCCAAGCGCCGCATCGGCCGCCGTCTGGGCATATGCGGGCGCGGTCAGGCCAAAGGCCAGTATCGCTCCGGACACGGCGCAGGCCAGGGACTTGTCCCAAGTGATGCGCATAACACTCCTTTCGCCCACAAAATTGCGGGCGCAACCAAATGACGATCCCCGTGGCGGGTTCGCCGTTGCGGAAGCCCGGTTGGGCATGCCGCATCTTATCACTGATGATATTGCCCGGATGACGCGGCCGGGCAAAGCGAAGTCTGAACAAGTCGTAAACGCGCTTTGTGACCGCATTCAGCCCGTCCCATCACAACGATGTTCCACGCGGCACACACCGGCTTGGCGCGCGCTTGCCTGGGGAACCATTCTGGTTCGCAAATGGGTGTCCATAGCCACCGTTTCTGGCGCTTTGCGCCGTTCGATCAGTCCTGCGTTCATGGGGAACGTCGACACAACCCAAGGCGCGTTTTCGCTGCCTTTTGAGGAATGATCGCATCCGCCCGAATGCCATGCGCCCTGCTTTAGGGTCAGATTGTGGCGGGAAACATCGCCAAACCGTTGATGTGAGATTTCCGTATTCTGAATCAGCATCATTGTTGCGAAATCGTCACAGATGCTGTGGGTTTGCGTCGCCGCATTGCGCGTGCCGCCGCTTGTGGCCATAGTCTGCGAACAACGCCAAGCGTGAGAGATAAAGATGAAAACGATCCTGTTCAGCCAGAAGCCCAATTGTCTGAAACAGGACCAGTTCATTCATGCCTTCCAGGAAATCCGTCGGGCCAGTCGCCGGTCGAAAACTACCTAGCGCAACTTTCCAGCTTCCATTTCATCGCAGCGTTTCGCGCGAAGAAGCGGCGAGAAACCGTGCCCGTTGGCACCGTTTCCTCGCTTACTACAAGCCGCACCTGCCTTTGCTTGGTGCCGTGTTGTGCTGCGCCGTGCTGGTGTCGCTGACGGCGCTCGCCCTGCCGCTGATCGCCAACCACATCGTTAAGCGACTGCCTGAGCTAGCCGGTTCGTCTGACGCCATCGGGCAATTGTTGGTGCTGGGCGGCGTGCTTCTCGTAGTTTTTGCAGTGCAGGCGCTGGCCACCTATTTCGTCGACTATCGCGGCCATGTGATGGGCGCGCGCATCGAGGCCCAGGTGCGCGGCGAACTGTTCGAACACTGCCAGAAGCTGTCGTTCAGCTTTTACGACCGGCAGCGCACCGGGCAGTTGATGAGCCGGATCACCAATGATTCCCTGTGGCTAGGGGAGTTGTTCCACCATGGCCCGGAGGACCTGGCGATCAGCCTGCTCAAATTCACCGGAGCGCTGGCCGTGCTCGTCTGGATCGACCCGCTTATTGCACTGGTCATTGTCAGCCTGCTCCCGTTCGCAATGGGTTACGCATTTTATTTCAACAACCGGATGAACAAGGCGTTGCGAACGTCGAAGGAGCGGATCGCCGGGGTCAACGAGCGGGTCGAAGATGCGCTAGGCGGCATCAGAGTGGTGCAGTCCTTTGCCAATGAGGGGGATGAGAAGACTCGATTCGACGTCGAAAACGCGGAATTCCTGCGCTCGCGGGCCGAGGGCTATCGCAGTGAGGCCATGCTCTGGAGTGGCATGGACGCGTTTGCCCAATTGGTCACCATCGTGGTGATCGTGTTTGGCGCCATCCGCATACTGGGCGGCGAGATGGATGCGGCGGGGCTATTCACGCTGCTGCTCTGCGTCGGAGTGCTGCTCGATCCACTGAAGCGTTTCGACAATTTTATTCGCCTCTGGCAGGAGGGCTATACCGGTTTTGTCCGGGCCATGGAGTTGCTCGAAGAGCAGCCGGACATTGCAGACCGGCCGCAGGCACAGCCGCTCGGCTCTGTGACCGGAGCGATCGGCTTCGACAATGTCGGCTTTCGCTATGAGGCAGGTGAGCCGAAGGTGCTTGAAAGGGTTACTCTATCGATCAGGCCGGGGGAGTTTGTCGCGCTAGTTGGACCGTCCGGTGTGGGCAAAAGCACGTTGTGCAGCCTAATCCCGCGCTTCTACGACGTCGATGCGGGCAAGGTGACACTGGATGGCCGGGACGTGCGGAATGCGACGCTGGCGACACTGCGACGCCATGTGGGCGTGGTTCAGCAGGACGTCTATCTGTTCAGTGGCACAGTGGCGGAGAACCTACGCTATGGTCGGGCCGGCGCCTCGATGGACGAGATCGTGGCGGCCGCCAAAGCCGCCAATGCGCACGACTTCATCTTGGCCCTGCCCCAAGGCTATGACACTGATATCGGGCAGCGCGGGGTGAAACTGTCGGGTGGACAGAAGCAAAGGCTGACCATTGCGCGAGCGTTTCTCAAGAACCCGTCCGTCCTGATCTTTGACGAGGCCACCAGTGCGCTGGACAATGAGAGCGAGCGCGCCATTCAGCAATCCCTGCTGTCACTGGCCAAAGGTCGCACGACGCTGGTGATCGCCCACCGTCTGTCCACTATTCGCCATGCAGATCGCATTCTCGTGCTCACGCGCGACGGGATCGTCGAGGAAGGCACGCATGATGCATTGATGGCCATGGGCGGAACCTATGCGGGATTGCACGCGATGCAGGGGCGCATCTGAGCCATCGCCTCAATTAGAAAGGCCCGGCACATTGCCGGGCCTGTCTGGCTCTTAGATCAGGCGCTTGAGCGCGTCCAAAATTCTGCCGCGACGTTCAACGGCTGTCTCGCGACGTAGCTTTTGCTCTTCAATGACCTCTTCGGGCGCCTTGGCCACGAATTGCTCATTGCCAAGCTTCTTGTCGATCTGAACGACTTCGCCGTCGATCTTGGCCACTTCCTTCTCAAGGCGGGCTTTTTCGACAGCGATGTCGATGACGCCAGCCAACGGCAAGGCAAAGGTGGAGTCCCCGACAACGAATTGTGCCGACTCGCCCGGCACGTCATTCTTCGGTGAGATTTCGTCGAGACGGGCCAGACGGGAGATCAACGAGGTGCCCGCCACGAGCCGGGACAATGTCTGCTCCCCTGCCCCGGTGACGACCATCTGCAGTTTGGCACCGGCGGGCACATTCATCTCGGCGCGTACTGAACGGACATTGGAGATGACATCGATCAGCCAGGCCAATTCGGCGTCGGCCTCGGCGTCCTCCAGTCCCGCCAGGTCGGGCCATTCGGTAGTGATGAGCATCCCTTCGCGCGCCGGCCCAAACTTGCCAGTTTCGGCCCAGAGTTCCTCGGTCACGAAGGGCATCATGGGATGGAGCATGATCAGGATCTGATCGAGAGCCCAGGCTGCGGTCGCGCGAGTCTCGGCCTTGGCGACCTCGTCCTCACCATTGAACACGGGCTTGGCGAACTCGACATACCAGTCGCAGAAGGTGCCCCAGACAAAGTCATAGGCGCTGTTGGCCGCTTCGTTGAACTTGTAGTCCTCAATGCCGGCACGGACTGCCGCAGCGCCGCGCGCGGTGGCGCCGACGATCCAGCGATTGAGCGGGAGTTTGTTGACGGTTGGGTCATAACCCTCAACGCGGCGGCACTCGTTCATTTCGAGGAAGCGCGCGGCGTTCCAAAGCTTGGTGACGAAGTTGCGGTAGCCTTCCACCCGGCTAATGGCGAGCTTGAGGTCGCGGCCCTGCGCAGCCATCGCCGCCAGGGTGAAACGGGTAGCGTCTGCACCATATTCGTCGACGAGCTTGAGGGGATCGATGACGTTGCCCTTGGTCTTGCTCATCTTCTGGCCCTTTTCGTCACGGACCAGAGCATGCATGTAGACGGTGTGGAATGGCTCTTTATCGAGGAATTCGAGGCCCATCATCATCATGCGGGCGACCCAGAAGAAGATGATGTCAAAGCCGGTGACCAGCACGTCAGTGGGGTAGTAGCGCTTTAGCTCAGGCGTCTCATCGGGCCAGCCCAGGGTCGAAAACGGCCAGAGGGCGGACGAGAACCAAGTGTCGAGGACGTCCGGATCACGGGTCAGCTCGACGGGCTTGCCATAGTGCTTTTCGGCCAGGGCTTTTGCCTCGGCTTCATCATAAGCGACGAACGCCTCGTTATCGGGCCCGTACCAGGCTGGGATCTGGTGGCCCCACCAGAGCTGGCGTGAAATGCACCAGGGTTTGATGTTTTCGAGCCAGGCGAAATAGGTGTTTTCGTATTGCTGGGGCACGAACTTGGTGCGGCCTTCGCGAACTGACGCCAGCGCCGGCTCGGCCAGTACGTCGGCCTTGACCCACCACTGGTTAGTCAGGAAGGGCTCGATGACGACAAGTTTGGACTTCTCGTCATGGGGCACCATGATCTTCTTGTTTTCAATATGATCGAGACCGCGCGTCGCGTTCTCCTCGGCGAGCGCCGTCAGATCAGCAACGATGGCCTTGCGCGCCTCGAATCGATCAAGCCCGCGATAAGCCGCCGGAACGAATTCATCGCTGACGATGGTCCCGCGCGTGGTGAAGACATTAATTGGTTCCAGACCGGCGCGGGCGCCGACCTCGAAGTCGTTGAAATCGTGCGCCGGGGTGATCTTCACCGCGCCGGTGCCCAGGGTGGGATCGGCATAGTCGTCGGCCACGACGGGGATACGGCGGCCGACCAGAGGCAGTTCGACGAACTTGCCGATCAGGCCCTGATAGCGCTCGTCTTCCGGATGCACGGCCACGGCGACGTCGCCGAGCATGGTCTCGGGGCGGGTCGTTGCCACAATGATGTAGTCGCGGGTTTCCGTGCCGGTGACATTGCCCTCTTCGTCCGTGACCGGGCACTCATAGGTCACGCCATCGGCCAGCGGATAGCGCAAGTGCCACATGTGGCCCTTGACCTCGATGTTTTCCACTTCGAGATCGGAAATCGCGGTTTCAAGGCCCGGATGCCAGTTCACCAGACGCTTGGCACGGTAAATAAGGCCGCGCTTGTGGAGTTCAACAAACACCTTGGTGACGGCGCGCACCATCTGGTCGTCGGGCTGGCCGCGATCGCCCATCGTGAACTTCTCGCGGCTGAAATCGGCCGAGGCGCCGAGGCGCTTCAACTGATTCATGATCGTGCCGCCGCTCTCGGATTTCCACTCCCAGACGCGATCGATAAAGGCATCGCGGCCCATGGTGCGGCGGTCGAGCTGCTTTTCGGCCAACTGACGCTCGACGATCATCTGGGTGGCGATGCCGGCGTGGTCGGTGCCCGGCTGCCAGAGAACGTCCTTCTTGAGCATTCGGTTGAAGCGGACCAGTATGTCCTGGATGGTATTGTTGAGCGCGTGCCCGATGTGCAGCGAACCCGTTACGTTTGGTGGTGGAATGACGATGGTGAAGGTTTCGGCACCCGGCTTGGCCCCTGCCCCGGCGGCGAAGGAATTGGTGTCCAGCCAGGCATCATAGATGCGGCTTTCAACGTCGGCGGGCTGGTAGGTTTTTTCTAGCATCACGTCACTCGCGAACAGCAGCGACCCGCCAAGTCAAACCTTGGCGGGTCGGAATAAGTTGTCAGTCTTCAAGCAAATGCAGGGTGCGGGGTCAACAGGCCTTGAACAGGGCTATCTCGCCATCCGGACTACTCGCCGCGTGAAACGCGGGCGATTTCCTTTTCCACCATACGTTCGACAACCGCAGGCAGGTTCTCGTCAAGCCATTCCTTGAGCATGGGGCGCAGCATGTCGCGCATCATTGCTTCGATGGTCAGGCCAGGATTACCAATGCCAAGTGCGCTCAGCTTGCCGATAGAGCCTCGCACCGCAGCCCGGGTTGCTGGTTCGAGCAGTTGATCGGCCATATCGGCAGTCAATGTCGGATCCGGCAGCTCTTCGGCCCGGGCGACCGGCTCATCCATGGCAGGCGCAGGTTCCGACTCAGCCTCAAGCTCAGGCTCGAAAGCCGGCTCAGGATCGACCGTCGGCTCCGGGGCGGGCTCGGGCTGAAATGCGGGTTCCGGCGCGGCCTTGGCGGCGGGCGCAGGCGGGTCTTCCGGCAGCGCGCGCGAAGGTGCAGGATCGAAGCTGGGGAGGTCGTCTTCGGCCGCGAAGGTCACATCCTCGGCCTCGACCAGTCCGGGCGCTTCGGACTCCGCGCTTTCAGTGTCCGCCAGAATGGAATCGAAACTGAATCCTTCGGCGTCTTCCCCTTCCTCGACGATTTGCGAGGGGGAGAGCGCCAGGGGTTCGATATCGTCCAGCATGTCGCTGAGATCGCGATCATCCTGATCCCCCAACGGCTTCGCGGGCGCCGCCTGCATTGGCGGGGGCACGGATTGCACGGAGGGACGGCGTGGCGCACCGGCGGCATCATCATCGGCAATGATCTGTCGGATGGACGACAGAATTTCGTCCATGGACGGTTCTTTGGGTGCCGGCTTGTTCATCAGTGCCTCTTACTCATGCGCCCGACCGGGTCGACGTCCGCAGTCGCCTACCCTGATTCGTAAGCAATAGCTTAACCACATGGGGGCGACTTAGGAATCATCCCAAGGCTGGAAGTGACGGTCTTCCACTAAAAGTTGAGGCCGGGACATGCCCAGCCTCAATATTTTGCAGTGCTTCAAGCGATTTATTCGACGACTGTCCGCAATTCCTGCCAGACATCCTCGACGGCCTGGGTGTAGGGCACAGCCGTCTTGATCTGGACAGGCAGCCCGAGGTCGCGCGCCGTTAGCCGGCCCATGGCGCTCAACAGAGAGAAGGTCGCCACGATCTTGCTGTTGGACGCATTGATCAGCGCTTCCCGCGCGCTGGTCAGATCGGCTTGGGCGTTGAGTACGTCCAAGGTGGTTGCGGTGCCCAGGTCACGCTCCTGCATGACGCCGTCAAGGACGGTGTTGCTGGAGGTGACGGCAGCCTGCGCGGCACTGATCTGTGCATCGGCGCTCTGGATGCCGGTCCAGGCAGAGATGACGGCTTCCCGGATCTGGTCATAGGCGCCCATGGCGTCCACTTCCGACTTGATCTGGTTCAGATTGGCCTGACGTACGCCCGATCCGATGGCGCCACCCGAGTAGATGGGAATGTTGATCTGGAAGCCCAGCGAACCGCGAATGCCGTCCTGTGCGCCGCCAGAGGGACCCGTCCAGCTGGTACCGACCGAACCTGAAACTGTCGCGGTTGGGCCAAAGGCGGCTTTTGCCGCGTCGCTGCTGGCCTGGGCCGCGCGGATACTCGCCTTGGAGAGCAGAATGGCCGGATGGCCGATTTCAGCTTCCGAGATGGCGGCATCTATCGAGCGCGGAATGAGATTGGCGTAGCCATGGCTGGTCGAGAGACCTTGCGGGCGCCGGCCCACCAGACGCTGAAAGGTGGCTTCACTCGTTTGCAGCGTGCTCACGGCCGCCTGATAGGCGGCCTGTCCCTGGGCGAGGCGCGCCTGCGCCTGCGCCACGTCTATGCGGGTGCCCTCGCCGACGTCGAGACGGTCCTGAGACGACTGCAGCTGCGCCTGGAAGAAGCTGATATTCTCCTGGCGCAGGGATAGCAGGTCCCGGCCGCTCAGCACGGACATATACGCCTGCACGACCTGGAGCAGCACGTTCTGCTCGGTATTGCGGATCTGATATTCGGCCACCTCAGCGGCGGCCCGGGCCGCTTCCACGCGGGCGGCGGTGCGATTGTTGTCGTAAATGGTCTGATTGTAGGAGAGGCCTGTCGACAGCGACTGCCCAGTCGTCCAATTGCCGCCCACAAGATTGGCGCTTTGGCTACCGCTTATCGAAGCGCCAATGGTGGGCAGAGCGCCCGCCTTTGCCTGGACAATGCCTTCGGAAGTGGCCTTGGCGCTAAGGAGGGCAGATTGCAGGTCCGGTGCGTGGTCATAGGCGGCGGCCAACGCCTGGCTGATCGATTGCGCGTGCGCAGCGCCCAGCGATGCGCCGGTCAGAAGAAGCGCACAGGCGGTCGCCCGCAAAAAACCAAGACTATTCATAAACCGTCTCCTGACCCATTCACCCATACGCGTGGCAAATGGGGTTCACAACCGACTCGGGCCAACCCTACCAAACATTAATTGCATCTTCATGCCCGTGAGTGACCCGATAGCAACAAAAAGCGTCAAAAGACGAACTCTTCCTGGACATCGTTCGACAATATCGGCGGGAGCATCACATTGAAATGCGTCTGTGAGATCACACCGTCTGCTTGCCGAATCCATACCGTTGCTACTCCCGTACGACCGGCGCCGATCACCGCCACAAGCCGCCCACCCGGCGCCAGTCGATTCAGATAGGTATCCTGAACATTATCAATCGCCCCTTCGAAGAGCATGACGTCGTAAGGGCCGGCATCCAGAGCCTCTTGCTCCTGGGTGAGAACTGAGGCGTTCGCCACGCCAATCCGACTCAGATTGTGGACCGCAATCCTTGCCAGGTCTTTATCAAATTCATAGGCGACAACCGAGGCAGCGATTTTGCTCAGAACAGCCGACGAGTAGCCCGTGCCGCAGGCGATATCGAGAACATGGTCGGTCGTATTGATGGCGGCCAGTTGAGCGATGCGAGCAAACTCGACCGGCGAAGACAGCTTCCGGCCTGGGCCAATTTCGTGCTGAGCATCGCTATAGGCGAGCGCCGCGCGGTGTTCGGGCAGGAAAATTTCGCGCGGGACCGTTCGCAACGCCGAAAGCAAATCCGGCTGCACAACCGAGCTCACAGCAATCTGGCTTTCGACCATGGCCTCGCGCGCTGATGAGAAATCTTCTTCGGTCACGGTCGGCCTCCCGTCCTATGTATGCCGGACCTGACTATGGAAGGATGCTGTTCAAGGCAAGAGAAGCGGTCTAGCGCTGCGATCTGTCCGTTGTTGAAGATGTGTCATCTTTTGCGGGGGGAGATTGGCGCGGTTCTTCAGGGTCGATCGGCTGATCAAGCCTGGTCCCATCGGGGCGGCGGCCCAGGTCATCGATGTTGTCGTCCTGCTGCTGACCCGGTTCCGTTTCTTTGGGAGCCGGTTCGCTGTTTTGGTGGCTCTTTGTCATGGCGTGTCCTTCATGAAATGAAAGGGCAACTGCAGCGCCGGTCATGCGTTCCATCAAAGCCAAAACACAGGCCTATTCGCGCCTGCCGGAGGGGCTTGGTCGCTTGAACTGATCAGTCAGCGCCAGCAGCACCACCATATGCAAGCGCTCCGGTGTGGTGGGGGGCTTGAGGCACTTCACCCGAGACGACACAGTGTAGCGTGCACCGTTTCGCTCCCCCGTCGCCGTATAAACGAGGTATTTGCTCGCTTCGTCATAATAGGACGAGGTGACCTTAAACTGCATAAACTGCCTGCTTGTCCCGACCGGCTATTCGGACACGCGTGTATAGAGTGCACAAGCCGGCCGCCGCGCCGACCAGAAAATTCACAGTGCTACACGCAACCTATTGCATAAGCGATTGTCGTCCAATAGGTACATCGCCCAGAGGCCGCGTGGCGGAGTGGTTACGCAGCGGATTGCAAATCCGTGTACTCCGGTTCGATTCCGGACGCGGCCTCCATTTCCATGCATGATCAAGGCGCCGTGGGTGGTGCGAGCCGTTGCAAGCGGCTAATTTCCGCGCGTCCAAATCTGGGAATCGCGATGACCATCGGCGCGCAATCGATCACTCGCACGGAATATGCTCAACCGGTGATGGCCGGCATGTTGGCGGCGATTGTCGGCTATGCCAGCACCTTCACGCTCATCCTTGCGGCCCTGACTGCGGCGGGTGCTTCACCGCAGCAAGCGGGCTCCGGCCTGTTCTCAATCTGCATTGCCATCGGCATTCTCAATATCGTCGTGGCCTGGCGGGTCCGCATGCCGGTTAGCTTCGCGTGGAGCACGCCCGGCGCGGCCTTTCTGCTGACCGTCGGCGAGCCAGTTGGTGGCTTCCCGGCGGTGGCCGGAGCTTTTCTGGTCTGCGCGGCCCTTGTGGTCCTGACTGGGCTCATCAAACCGCTGGCCCGGGCCATCGCTGCGATTCCGGCGGCTATCGCCAATGCCATGCTGGCAGGAATGCTGCTGACGCTTTGCCTGGCGCCGTTGAACGCGGTTGCGGAAATGCCCTGGCAGTCCCTGCCCGTCATCATTGTCTGGGCCGTCAGCCTGCGTTTTGCGCGGCGCTATGCGGTGCCACTGGCCGTGGTTGCCGCGGGCATAATACTGGCAACGACCACGCAGTTGCCTGAAGGCACCTTTGGCAATGCCTGGCCCGCTCTGGTGCCTGTGATGCCCAGTTTCACGATCGACGCTATCGTGCGCATCGCCCTACCGCTCTATGTGGTCACCATGGCATCGCAAAACTTGCCTGGGCTGGCGGTGATGCGGGCCAATGGTTACGCGGTCCGCCCGTCGCCGCTTTTCACATTGACCGGGATCGCCAGTGCGGCAACGGCTGTTTTTGGAGGGGTGACCAGCAACCTGGCGGCAATCACCGCTGCAATATGCGCCGGTCCCGAGGCGCATGCCGACCCAGACGCACGCTGGCCGGCGCCGGTCGCGGCCGGCTTCACCTACCTCTTGCTGGGCCTTGCTGCCAACCTCGCTGCCGCTTTCATAGCCGCTGTCCCGCCGCTACTGATTCAGGCCGTGGCCGGGCTGGCGCTTTTTTCCAGCCTAGCCGCCGCCCTGGCAGGCGCACTGACTGTGGAGGAAGCGCGCCTCCCGGCAATCCTGACTTTCGTGACAACTGCGTCAGGCATAACGGTGGCGGGGGTGGGAGCGCCGTTCTGGGGACTGGTGGGCGGCATCCTGTTGCTTCTCCTGCTGCGCCAGAAACACACAGGATGAATGTGCGCGTCGTGATTCTGGCGGGTGGGCGAGGAAGCCGCTTGGGGAATGTTCGGAAGGCCGGTATTCGGCTGGCTGGAGTTGCCTTGCTTGAGAGGGTCATCAGTCGGCTACGCATCGACGCAAGCTCGCTTCTGATCTCCACGGGTCCCGGTCGGCCTGAGCCGAGCCCGATTGGCGCCGTGGTGCCCGACCTCGATACACCGCTCGGGGGGCCTCTGGCCGGCATCGCCGTTGCCGCAGCGTATTTGCGCGACCGTGCGCCCAAGGACACCGTGCTGCTCTCGGTCGCGGTCGATACACCATTTCTCCCCGAGGATTTCGCACCAAGGCTGCTTGAGGCGCTGGACACCGGGGCGCGGGCGGCGGAGGCCAGTTGGCGAGGCAATTCCTATCCAACCAACGCAGCCTGGCGGCTGGCCGATCTGTACGATCTGCCGGAGCAGGCGACAGCAGGCACTTTTGTGCAAAGTCCCAGAGCCCTGCTGGCCCAATTGGGCGCGGTCTCTGTCGATTGGGAGACGACGCACCCCAACGATCCCTTCGCCAATCTCAACACACTTGCCGACCTGATAGGGCTCTCGCATCGCGCACAAAGTTCATCAGACTGACAAGATATTCACATGAGATGAGATTTGGGGCTTGGCAAACCGGATCGGTTTGGTTACACGGACCTCGCTTCGCCAAGACGGCGTCGCAAGAAGTGTTCCGCGATAGCTCAGTTGGTAGAGCAAGCGACTGTTAATCGCTGGGTCGTAGGTTCGAGTCCTACTCGCGGAGCCATTTCCTTTCCCCAATTGACTGAATAGTGCTGCAGGGCGATTGCTCTTGTCGTGCTCCCGGCGTAGGACGGCAACGTTTTCACGACTGTCCAGCGATTTGCCATGACCACCATTACCGCGGCCCCCGCGCCCGATGCGCAGCGCGCTGCGCTGACCATTATTTTCGCTGTCAGCGGCGCCCATCTTCTCAATGACTTGCTGCAATTTCTGCTCCCGGCGCTTTATCCGCTGCTCAAGGAAAATTACGGCCTGAGCTATCTGCAGATCGGCCTTCTCACCCTTGGACAGCAAATAACAGCTTGCCTGTTGCAGCCGGCCTTCGGGCTGTCAGGCGACCTCAAGCCCAAGCCGTACTGGTTGGCATTGTCGATGGCGATCGTGGCGGCGGGCGTTGCCATGCTGGCAGCGGCGAACGGCTTCTGGTTGCTGTTCTTCGCCGCTGTGGTTCTCGGCACCGGTTCGGCCCTGTTCCACCCCGAGGCATCGCGCGTGGCACGCATGGCGTCCGGCGGGCGGCTGGGTTTTGCGCAATCACTGTTTCAGGTGGGCGGCAATGCCGGCACGGCCCTTGGCCCACTGGCGGCTGCGCTGATTCTATTGCCGATGGGCCAGGGCAGCGTCTTCTGGTTCCTGATCGTGGCCGCGCTCGGCCTGTTGCTGATGGGCCATGTCGGCCGCTGGTTTGTCGAACACCAACGCCAGTTGTCCTCGCGCCCGGCCGTCCCGGTCAAGAAGCCGGCGCTGTCGCGCCAGCGCTTGAACGTCGCCTTTGCGGTGATCGGGGCGCTGCTGCTTAGCAAGTTCATCTATATCGAGGGCCTGAAAAGCTATTATGCGTTTTTCCTGATCGAGAAATTCGCTCTGTCCGCCCAAGAGGCGCAATTCTACCTCTTCGCTTTCCTCGGCGCCGTGGCGGCCGGCACGTTCATTGGCGGTCCGGTGGGTGATCGATATGGCCGGCTGGCGGTAATCTGGGTTTCCATCCTGGGTGCCCTCCCCTTTACGTTGGCGCTGCCCTATCTCGATTTGTTCTGGACCTGCGCCATGAGCATCATGGTGGGTCTTGTTCTCTCGTCGGCCTTCTCGGCCGTGGTGGTCTATGCGCAGGAGCTGGTGCCCGGCAAGGTCGGCATGGTTGCAGGCTTTGTGTTCGGATTTGCCTTTGGCGTCGGCGCGCTGGGCGCCGCCGCAATGGGTGCCCTGGCCGACTGGATCGGCATGATCGCGGTGTTCCAGATTTGCGCCTTCCTGCCAGCGCTTGGTATTCTGACCGTATTGCTGCCCAAGACAGCCGAACTCCATCCGGAAAGGACGCAAGCATGAGCAATGGCATGGAAGCCGATAGCGAAAGCCAGATCACGCTGACTCGTACCATTGCGGCGCATGTCTCAGACGTATTCGCAGCCTGGACCGATCCTGCCCTTATCGAGCAGTGGGAGGCCGATGAAGCCGAATTCGACGCCTACGAAGGCGGACAATATCGTTTCGTGACCTTTGCCGAGGAAGAGGGCGAGACGGACCATGAGGTCAGCGGCGAAGTGCTGACGTTCGTGGAGGACGAAAGGCTTGTGCTTTCCTGGATCCACAAGGACGAAGACGAGGACAGCGAGCTGATCTTCGTGCTCGACATTGCTTTCAAGGCGACAGCGGACGAGAGCACGAGTATCACTCTGACCGAGCGCGGCCTGCCGCACGCGGACGCGCAAACGCGAATCTTTTCGATGGAAGCCTGGAGCGCCGCGCTCGAGGAACTGGCTGCATTGATGGAATAGCATTGAACCGGATTGTCGGTGCGGGCGTAGTGTCCAGGACAAACGAGGTTCGATGTGTCCACCGTTCTGGTCTGGTTGCGCAATGATCTGCGCGTCGCCGACAACCCTGCCCTAGATGCTGCATTGCGCTCCGATGAGCGCGTCGTTGCGCTTTTCGTCCATGAAGCGGACAAGGCAATCCGCGTGCCCGGGGGTGCTGCACGGTGGTGGTTGCATCAGAGCCTCACGGCTTTGGGCAAGGATCTCGCCGAGAGCGGCGTGGCGCTTCAGGTCGAGACGGGCCCTGCGACCGAGGTCGTTGACCGGGTTCGACGTGAACTGGAAGCAGGATCGGTACATTGGAATCGACGATACGGGCCCGGGCAGAGAGAGGTCGACGCCGCTATCCATTCCGAGCTTCGCAAAAAGGGCGTCAACGTCGTGTCGCATGCCGGAAATGTCCTGATCGAGCCCTGGGACATCGAGACCGGACAAGGCAGGCCCTATTCGGTGTTCACACCGTTCTGGAAGGCGCTCAAGCAGCGCCATTTCGCCCGCCCCCTGCCGCGATCTCCGATGGAGAAAAGTAAGGTCTCAACCGACGAGATCGACAGCGACTATACGCAGCCCAAATGGGCTGGAAAGCTGGCGCAGCATTGGAACGTCGGAGAAAGCGCGGCACAACAGCGGCTTGCGCAGTTTCTGGAACACCGCCTCGAGGATTATCCCAAGGGCCGGGACTATCCGGCGTGGGCGGTTACCTCGCAACTCTCGGCACACCTGCGATCTGGCGAAATCAGTGTGAGGCAGATCTGGCACGCGGCACGGACCTTTGCCCATGCGCATCCGGACAGCGCGTCCGCAGTCGAGAAATTCCTGTCGGAGCTAGCGTGGCGGGACTTCAGCTATCACCAGCTCTATCACCGTGACGACATCGACAATAGCCCAATGCAGGCCAAATATGCCGACTTGAAGTGGCGTCACGCGCCCATGCAGCTCAAGGCCTGGCAGACCGGGCAGACGGGCATTCCGATTATCGACGCCGGCATGCGCGAGCTGTGGGAAACCGGCTACATGCACAACCGGGTACGCATGTTGGTGGCTTCTTTCCTGACCAAGAACCTGCTTATCGATTGGCGCGAAGGCGAGCACTGGTTCTGGGATTGTCTGGTCGACGCCGACGATGCCAACAATCCGGCAAGTTGGCAGTGGGTGGCGGGAATCGGCCTGGATGCGGCCCCCTATTTTCGTATCTTCAATCCGGTAACCCAGGGCGAACGGTTTGACCCAGAGGGCGACTATGTGCGCCGGTGGGTCCCAGAGCTGTCTGCGTTGCCTGACAAATTCATCCATGATCCGAGCCGAGCACCGGAGAACGTGCTGGAGCAGGCCGGCATCACGCTGGACGATTCCTATCCGCGCGCCATCGTGGATCTCAAAGATTCCCGCCGGCGGGCGCTCGATGCGTTCGGGGCCCTGTCTGCAGACGCGTGACGCACGCAAATCTATGCTCCAATGACAGCGTGTCGTGAGCGGCCCTTGCGCATTGACTGATCTCAAGGAAAAGCGCTGCCGAAACCTGCGCTCGGCGCTTGCCGAGCCATGATCGTCACCCTACGATAAGTCTCTGTTCCTCCCAGAAAATAGATCCATGGCCAAGCACGAAGACCTCATCTCCGCCATCGGCAATACGCCGCTGATCCGCCTCAATCGCGTCTCCACGCTGACGGGGTGTGACATCTGGGGCAAGGCGGAGTTTCTGAACCCCGGCCAGTCGGTCAAGGATCGCGCGGCGCTGTTCATCATCCACGACGCCGTCAAATCGGGCAAACTCAAACCCGGCGGCACTATCGTCGAGGGTACCGCCGGCAATACGGGGATCGGCCTGACGCTGGTGGCCAATTCACTCGGCTTCAAATCGGTGATTGTCATTCCCGAAACACAAAGCCAGGAAAAGAAGGACGCATTGCGTCTGTACGGCGCTGAGCTGATCGAGGTTCCGGCCAAGCCCTACCGCAATCCGAACAACTACATCAAAGTATCCGGACGACTGGCCGAGAAGCTCAATGCCGAGCTCCCCAATGGGGCGGTCTGGGCCAATCAGTTCGACAACGTCTCCAATCGCCGCGCCCATGTGGAAACGACGGGGCCGGAAATATGGCAGCAGACCAATGGCCGGATCGACGGCTTCATCTGCGCAGTGGGTTCGGGCGGCACCCTGGCCGGAGTGGCAGAAGCGCTGCGCGCCCGCAATCCTGACGTCAAGATCGGACTGGCCGATCCCGAAGGCGCAGCGCTTTATGAGTTCTACGCCAACGGCGCGCTGAAATCGTCTGGCGATTCGATCACAGAAGGCATCGGCCAGGGGCGCATCACAGCCAATCTGGAAGGTCTCGCGGTCGATATGCCCTACCGCATCTCTGACGCCGAGGCCCTGCCCTATATCTACGACTTGCTGGAGCATGAAGGCCTGTGCCTGGGCGGTTCGAGCGCCATCAACATTGCTGGCGCGGTGCGCATGGCCCGCGATCTTGGCCCGGGTAAGACGATCGTGACGGTGCTGTGCGATTACGGTAATCGCTATGCCAGCAAGATCTTCAATCCCGAGTTCCTGCGCGGCAAGAGCCTGCCGGTCCCGGCCTGGATGGAGGAGCGGACGCCCTTCGACATTTCGAGCGTGATGGAGCCCGATCCGGCCTAGTTTGCCGTCAGTCGTCCAGGAACTTTGCCCAAGACACATTGCTGCCAACGGCTTGCCTGATAGAGTGCCAATTCATTCTAGCGTGTAGGCACATTTGTTCGGCATAGACGACATTCTCCGCGCCATCGTGGCGGACCTGCATCTGTTGGCGCTGATTATGGGCGCCGTCTATCTGCTGGCCTTCATCTGTGCGGTGCGGGAAGTTATGGTCTCGCGCACCTCGCAGGGCTCGATCGCCTGGCTGCTTTCGCTGATGCTGCTGCCGATCCCCACGGTACTGCTCTATCTAATCTTCGGCTGGAAATTTTTCGACGACTACGCGACCGACCGCATGCAGAACGGGCGCGCCAACAGACCGTTGCGCGCCCGCGACCTTGCGCTGATTGACGGGGACACCGACGCCAAATGGCCGGTTCAGGTGCAGGTTTCGGAATTGCCGTTTCTCAAAGGCAATGACGTCGAGTTGCTAGTGGATGGCAAGGCGACGTTCGAATCAATTTTTGCAGGGATCGATGCGGCCCAGGACTATCTACTGGTTCAATTCTACATCGTCCGCGACGACCGGCTTGGGCAGCAACTGGCCGAACGGCTTGTCGCCAAGGCGAAGGCGGGCGTCGCCGTCTACATGCTCTACGATGACGTGGGCAGCACCGGCATGCCGAGGCGTTTTCGGCAGGAGCTGCGAGACGCCGGTGTCAAATTGTCGAGCTTTAATCAGCGCCACAAATTTCTGCGCCTGTTTGGTGCGACGCGGATCAACTATCGCAACCACCGCAAGATCGTTGTGGCCGATGGTCACCATGCCTGGGTGGGCGGGCACAATGTTGGCGTGGAGTATCTTGGCGAAGATCCCAAGGTCGGTCATTGGCGCGACACCCATGTGCGAGTTTCGGGACCGGCCGCGCTAGGTTGTGCCCTGTTATTCCGCGAGGACTGGGAATGGGCAACGGGCGAGCGTCTGCCCAATCGACCACCCTCAGAATTGAAAAGTTTTGGCGACCAGTCTGTCCTGGTGATGGGCAGCGGGCCGGCGGACAAGCTCGAAGAATGCGCTATCGCCTTCACCGATCTGATTGGGCGAGCGCGAAAGCGGTTGTGGATCGTCAGTCCTTATTTCGTGCCAGACACGGATATCCGTACGGCACTGTTCGCGGCCCGCTTACGCGGGGTCGATGTCCGGATCATGCTGCCAGACAATTCGGACCACGCCCTGGTCTGGCTGGCCAGCATGGCGCATGCCGATTCCATGGTGCAGCATGACATCGCGGTCTATCGCTACACAGACGGGTTTCTCCATCAAAAAGTGGTGCTGATGGACGACGCAATGGCCACCGTGGGCAGTGTCAATTTCGACAATCGCTCCTTTGCCATAAATTTTGAGATCACCTTGTGGTTCACCGACGTCGAGACCATTGCCGGGGTCGACGCTATGCTAATCAAGGACTTCGAATCCTGCCGCCGCGTCGGAGTCTCAGAGGTGAATAGCCGGCCCTGGGCACTCCGACTGGCCACGCAAGCCGCGCGCCTTTTGTCCCCCGTATTATGAGACTTTCTTGATGACCGAGTTCCTGTTCCGTGAAGACAGCTATCTTCAATCAACGTCTGCCCAGGTGATCGAGGTCACGGCCGATGGCGGGGTCATTCTGGATCGGACCGTGTTTTATGCCACCTCAGGCGGGCAGCCCGGCGATAGCGGCCGGTTCTCACGCAGCGATGGCAGAGGGGGCGAGATTGCAACAGCAGTGCATCCCGACGGGGACAAATCCCGCATCGTGCATGTATTGGCCGACGGTTCAGTGGCGCCTGAGACGGGCGAGACGATCACCGTGGAGATCAACTGGGATCGCCGCTATCGGCTGATGCGCATGCATACGGCGCTGCATCTGCTTTCCGTTGTCTTTCCATTCCCGGTTACCGGCGGCTCGATTGGTGAAGACAAGGGGCGGCTGGATTTTGACATGCCGGAGATTCCGGACGACCTCCCTGCGCTCGAGGCGCGCCTCAATGCCATGATCGATGCCGACCATGCGATCACTGCCGAATGGATCACCGACGCGGAGATGGCGGCCCAGGTCGACCTGATCAAGACCATGAAGGTCAAGCCGCCTATGGGTCAAGGCAAGGTGCGTCTGGTACGGATCGGTGATGTCGACCTGCAGCCCTGCGGCGGAACTCATGTCGCAGGTACCGCCGAAATAGGCCGGGTGGGCTTGGGAAAGATCGAGAAGAAGGGCAAGCAGAACCGGCGCGTCAGCCTGCTGTTTGCCTGAGGAAGTCAGCGAATGGGCGGCGCGAAGAGCAGTCCGCCATTGGCCCACAGCGCATTCTGGCCGCGGAGCATTGCGGCTCCAGTTTGCGGTCCGAAATGACGGTCATACAGCTCGGAATAATTGCCCACGGCCCGAATGGCATCGGCCATGAAGGTCTTGCGCAGCTCCAGGGCAGCGCCATAATCGCCTTCGACGCCGAGCAGCCGTCGCACTGCGGGCGTTCTGGCGGCAGACAGCGAGTCGATGTTCAGGCTGGTAACGCCAACTTCTTCGGCCTCGATCAAGGCAAGTAATGTCCAACGGACAATCTGGAACCACTGATCGTCCTGATCGCGGACGACCGGCCCCAGAACTTCCTTGGAAATCCTTTCCGGCAAGACGCGATGAAGGGCGGGTTCGGGTAGCTCGCGGCGAATGGCCTGTAATTGCCGACCAGATGCGGAGATCGCCTGACACAGCCCGCTGCGATAGGCCGTCGCCAGGTCGGCGATTTCCTCATAGGCCACTGCACGATAGCTGGTCTGGTTCATGAAGAAGAATTCGTCGAGTGCTTCGACTTCGCCGTAGCTGTTGGCCACGCATATGCTGACATTGTCCAGTTCATAAGCGGACACGACACCCATGGCATTGGGGACGAGAAAAGCCTGACCGTCGAAAAAGGCCGGTGCCACATAGCGTGCGCCGTAGCGAATATCGCGTCCCATGGTCCAGGCGCCGTTTCGCATGAAAACGTCGACCGCCCCTGTTTCGAGTGGTGCAAAGCGCGCCTCGCCGCGATAGGAGCGAAATTCGATCAGGTCGGGGTTGCCGAAAATTGCCGCAGCCAGGGCACGGCACAGATCGACATCGAACCCAGACCAACGACCGTCGATGTCCTGCTGGGAAAAGCCCGCAAGTGGATTGCTGGAGCCACAAATGAGAAAGCCGCGTTCGCGGACAGCCTCAAGAGTCTGGGCACCAGCAGGCACAGACGTCACGACAGCCATCGCCATAGCGATCAGAAACAGCAACGACTTGAACAGCTTGCTCACCAGGACCGGCCTTCCACTTCCCAGTCAGCATATTGGACGGCATACCAAGGGGGTCAAGCCGCTGACCGGCTTGACCCCCGCTTTTTGGTATCGAGCACTCCCCTACCCTAGTGCAGGATCTGGCTGAGGAAGAGCTGGGTGCGTTCATGCTGCGGGTTGGAGAAGAAGTTCTCCGGATCGTTCTGCTCGATGATCTGTCCCTGGTCCATGAAGATCACCCGATTGGCGACCTGACGTGCGAAACCCATTTCGTGAGTGACGCAGATCATCGTCATGCCTTCCTCGGCCAGGCTAATCATCACCTCAAGCACTTCCTTGACCATTTCGGGGTCGAGTGCGGAGGTGGGCTCGTCGAACAGCATGATCTTGGGCTGCATGCAAAGTGAACGCGCGATGGCAACGCGTTGCTGCTGACCGCCGGAAAGCTGGCCGGGAAACTTGTTGGCCTGTTCCGGGATCTTGACCCGTTCCAGATAGTGCATCGCCGTTGCTTCGGCCTCCGCCTGCGGCGTGCCCCGCACCCAGATCGGTGCCAGGGTGAGATTCTGCAGGATGGTCAGATGCGGGAACAGATTAAAGTGCTGGAACACCATGCCAACCTCGCGTCGCACCTCGTCGATGCGCTTGAGGTCCGCGGTCAGTTCAGTGCCGTTGACAATGATCTGGCCCTGCTGATGCTCTTCGAGACGGTTCATGCAGCGGATGAGCGTCGACTTGCCAGACCCCGAGGGACCAGCGACTACGATACGTTCGCCACGCATCACCTTGAGATCAATGTCGCGCAACACGTGGAAGTCGCCATACCATTTGTGCATGCCCACAACGTCGATGGCCACATCGGTGTCGGACACCTTCATCTGGCTGGCATTGATGGTGCGCTCTTCGGCGCTGCTGGAGGAAATGTCGCTCATTGACGTTACCCTTTATGCCCGGTGTCCAGTCGTCGCTCCATCCAGATGGAGTAGCGGGACATGGCGAAACAGAAGACCCAGAAAACCATACCGGCGAACAGATAGCCTGTAATTGCCTGGGTTGGAGATGACCAATCGATGTCGGAACTTGCTGCCTGAACGGTGTTCAACAGGTCGAAAATGCCGACGATAGACACCAAAGAGGTGTCCTTGAACAACGCAATGAAGCTGTTGACGATGCCGGGAATGACGTGTTTGAGCGCCTGGGGCAGGATGATGAACCACATGGATTTCCAGTAGCTCAATCCCAAAGACGAGGCCGCTTCATACTGTCCCCGCGGCAGAGCCTGCAGACCGCCACGAACGACCTCGGCCAGGTAAGCTGACGAGAACAATGTCACACCCACCAGAGCGCGCAGCAATTTGTCGACGGTCGTCCCCTGCGGCATGAACAGCGGCAGCATCACCGAGGCCATGAACAGCACCGTGATCAACGGCACTGCGCGCCAGAGCTCGATGAACATGATGCAGAGGGTCTTGATGATCGGCAATTTGGACTGTCGCCCAAGTGCGAGAAGAATGCCGATCGGGATCGAGCAGATGATGCCGACAAGCGAGATGATCAGGGTGACCAGCAAGCCGCCCCATTGCTCGGTCGGCACGGGGCGCATGCCCAGCACACCGCCGTTGAGCAGGTAGAAGCAGATGACCGGATAGACCACGAAGAAGAGGATCGCATTGGTCCGCTTGAACGGAACCCGCGGTATCAGAAGCGGGACGATCAAGAGAGCACCCAAGGCGAAAACCAGATTGGGTCTCCAATACTCTGCCGGCGGGTAGAAGCCGTAGATAAAGAAGCTCATGCGTGCCGAAATATAGGCCCAGCATGCGCCGGCCGTTTCCAGGCGGCACTCCTCCACAGTGCCACCAGGCGGCACCGCGTCACCCCCAAGAAAATTGGGCATGACGAAGCCGTATATGGGTGGGATCGCCCAGATCAGCAGAACCAGCGCCAGAATGGTCAGCAGGCTATCGCTGGGTGTGGCGAAGAGATTGCGGCGAGCCCAGGCAACCGGGCCGGCCGTATTGACCGGCGCGGGGGCCGGATCAACCATTTGCTCTCGAACGAAGGAGAATGACATGCTGGACCTCCTAGCGTTCCACAAGCGCGACACGCGCATTGTACCAGTTCATGAATGCTGACGTCGTCAGCGACAGGGTCAGATAGACCAGCATGGTGATGGCAATCACCTCGATGGCCTTACCAGTCTGGTTAAGAGTGGTGCCCATGAAGACGTTGACCAGTTCGGGATAGCCAATGGCTGCACCAAGAGACGAGTTCTTGGTAAGGTTGAGATACTGGCTGGTCAGCGGCGGAATGATCACTCGCATGGCCTGCGGCACGACGACCAGGCGCAGCCTGTCCCCCTCCCGCAGCCCGAGCGAGGACGCTGCCTCGGTTTGACCCTTGCTGACGGCCTGAATGCCGCTGCGGACGTTTTCGGCGATGAATGCTGCCGTATAGATGGTCAGCCCCAGGACCAGGGCAACCATCTCAGGAACAAGTTGCAAACCACCGGCAAAATTGAACCGCTCGAGCACCGGCATTTCAAACGCCAAACTCGCGCCGGTTACCCAATAGACCAGTGCCGGCAAAGCGATGACAATGAGGACAGGCAGGGCCAGTGGCAGCTTGCCCTCGGTTGCCGCAGATCGCCGATCGGCGGAGAGCATGGTCCAGGCTATTCCCAACGCGACCAATGCCGCGCCGAGAACAATAATCCCTTCACCAAGTCCGGCGAACATACCGCCAAGCAAGAAATTGGCGACAGCCCATCCAATAGCGAAACCGATGAAGACACGGCCATAGCGGGCATAGGGCGTAAGGCTGAGACCGGCAAGAAGCGCTGCACCGACCAACGGGACAACGGGGCCGAAGGAGAGCGCCGGAACGACCGTGCCCAGCAGGCTGATGGCAAGATAGCCGACACCCAACGTCACGATCAGCGCTGCGACGCGGGATGCTTGAGACACGACGACCGGGTAGTGCCCTGTCTTGGTTCTGACGCGCGTTGCCCAGACGACCATGGCAATGGCGGCTACAAGAGCCAGCACGGCGGTTACGGCAACCCAGAAGATCTCTGCATCAGGTAGTGGACGCGGAACGATAATGCCGCGCTGGTTGACGAAAATGCTCAGCGGCAATTCGAAGGACTGGCGCACCGCAGGCATCGCCTTGAGCACGGCGAAATACCAGAAGAAGAGTTGCAGCAGCAGCGGTATATTGCGGATCACCTCGACATAGACCGTCGCCACCCGGGCGATCAGCCAGTTCGAGGACAGACGCGCCACTCCAAGCACGAAGCCCAGCATGGTCGCAAAGACTATCCCGATCACTGCTACAAGCAGCGTATTGAGCAGGCCGACAACGAAAGCCTGCCAATAGTAGGAGGAGCGGTCGAACGGAATGAGGGTAAAGCTGATACCGAAGCCAGAGGTCTCGAACAGGAAACCGAAGCCGGTCGACTTGTTCTGCGCGGCGAGATTCTGCGCGGTATTTAAAACGATCCAAGTTAGGAAGGCGATGACGAGGCCAGCCACTATCACCTGATAGAGAATGCCTCGAATTACCGGATCATTGTAGAATGCTGTCCGCGGTGGTCCCGCAGTAGTGTCCTGGACGGCCATTGGGCGAATGTCCCCTTAGCAGAGGGCAGCATGGCGTCGGCATGGTCTGTTCAAGGGACGACTCGCCAACGCCCGATCGCCCCAGCGATCAGGATGCCCCCGACGGAAAACCATGCTCTGCAACCTACCCAATACGAACTGGCGCCCCTCAAGGGGGCGCCAGCACTATTTCGCCTTAGCGGATGGGCATGGAGTACTGCAGGCCACCATTGGTCCACAGTGCATTAAGCCCACGCTCAAGGCCAATGTCGGTCTCGGGACCAACGTGCTTGGCGTAGGACTCGCCGTAGTTACCGACATGCTTGATGATGCGGTAAGCCCAATCTGGCGTCAGGCCGATCGGCGTACCGAAATCACCCTCGACGCCGAGCAGGCGCTTGATGGCGGGGTTATCAGAACCGAGCATTTCATCAACATTGGCCGAGGTCACGCCCAGCTCTTCAGCTTCGAGCAGCGCGTAGTAAGTCCAACGGTTGATATAGAACCACTGCTCGTCACCCTGACGGACGGAAGGGCCAAGCGGCTCCTTGGAGATGATTTCCGGCAGAATGGCATAATCGTCCGGGTTACCAAACTTGGAGCGTTCAGCAGCGAGGGCCGACGAGTCAGTGGTGTAGACGTCGCAACGGCCATCTTCGAAAGCCTTCACAACTTCGTCCTGGTCGGTGAACACGACCGGCGAATAGTCCATGTCGTTGGTTTCAAAATAGTCGGCGGCATTCAGCTCAGTGGTCGTGCCGGACTCGATGCAGATGGCTGCACCGGACAGATCGAGAGCCGATTCAATGCCATCGGCCTTGCGAACCATGAAACCCTGGCCGTCATAATACATCGTGCCCGCGAACATGATGCCCAGATCGGTGTCGCGGCTCATGGTCCAGGTGGTGGTGCGCGACAGAATGTCGATTTCGCCAGCGGACAGAGCGGCAAAGCGCTCCTGGGACGTCAGCGGGGTGTAGCGGACCGCATCGGCGTCATCAAAGACGGCGGCAGCCACGGCACGGCAGAAGTCCACTTCAAGTCCGGTCCAGTTGTTGTTGGCATCCGGGGCCGAGAAGCCTGGCACACCACCAGTGACACCGCACTGGATATATCCCTTGGCCTTTACGTCATCGAGAGTAGCGGCTTGAGCAGCAGTCGCGCCGAGACCCAGCGAGGCCGCGATTGCGATCGATACGAGCGCTTTATTTTGCATTTGCATTTTTGCCTTTTGTTTCCTGACCCTGTGTTTTCGAAGCCGACCAATGTTCCCGCAGCTTCGAGAGCACCGCCGCTTTGAGTGCGGTTTGGATGCTGCTAAGCATGCAACCTTCTATTGTCCCTAACGTCAAGGGCCGATGGCACGTTGAGACAGCAAGACTGTCTCTTTTTTAGCCAAACGCATGACGTGAACCGTTTTTGAGCAATATCTGATCATGTCCGAAAAATTCCCCGAACAGGCCGGCAATCAATCAATCGAAACCATCCTGACCCATGGTGGACGGAATCCGGACAATCAGTTCGGCTTCGTCAATACGCCGGTCTATCGCGGCTCGACAGTTCTGTTCAAAACCCTGGCCGACCTCGATGCCCAGTCCCAGGCCTATCTCTATGGCCGAGCTGGCAACCCGACGACCGAATCGGTCGAGCAGGTGATCAACGCACTCGAGAGGGCGTATCGGACCAAACTGGTGCCATCCGGACTGGCCGCCATAACCATTGCCCTGATGGCCTGTCTCAACTCGGGCGATGATATCCTGATCACCGACAGCGCTTATGAGCCGGGCCGCAAGTTTGCCGACGGCTTTCTAGAGCGCATGGGGGTTAGTGTTCGCTTCTACGATCCCCGGATCGGAGCGGGCCTTGCTGACCTAATGCGTCCCAATACGCGTGCGGTGCTGGCTGAAAGCCCCGGTTCCCTGACCTTTGAGATCCAGGACATTCCCGCTCTGGCCGCGGCCGCCCACGCCGGTGGCGCCCGGCTGATCGTGGACAATAGTTGGGCGAGCCCGCTTTATTGCCAGCCCCTGCTGCTGGGGGCCGACATTGTCGTGCATGCGGCCACGAAAATGTTCGTTGGACATTCCGATGCCTTGGCCGGGACGATCTCGACGACCAGGGAGGCCTGGGATGACGTCGAACGGGTGCGCACGCTATTGGGCTTCTTTGCCTCGGGAGACGAGGCATTCCTCGTTGCACGAGGCCTGCGCACGCTTGCCATACGGATGAAGGAACATCAGCATCGGGCCCTCGAGATTGCGCAGTGGCTGGAGGCGCAAAACGAAGTGGTTGAGGTGCTGCACCCTGCCCTGCCCAGCCACCCTGACCACGCACTTTGGCAGCGGGACTTCTCGGGTTCCGGCAGCCTGTTCGGTTTCGTACTCAGGCCGGCCCCACGGGCCGCCGTGGCCGCGTTTGTTGACCACATGCAGATCTTCTCCATGGGGTACTCCTGGGGCGGATATGAAAGTCTCTGCCTGCCAGTGTCGATCACGAAGGCGCGGACTGCCGTACCGTGGACCGAAGAAGGCCAGCTCTTTCGCGTGCATATCGGCCTAGAGGGAATCGAGGATATCAAGGCAGATCTGAGCGCCGCACTCGACCGCTACGCGCGAGCCCGTTGAATCAGCCGGCGCAGCCCTTCAAGGGGTTTCAAACTGATCCGTCCGTCTGGCGACTGCTTAAAAAGCCAGCCCTTGCGGGCAAAGAGATTGCGAACAAGATAGGCGCCCAGCATCCCCACAATCAGCCCGGCAAATACGTCGGTGGGATAGTGGGCACCAACCGGCACGCGGGACAAGGCAACGACCACTCCAATCACGAAGAGGAACGGAAACAGCGGCGGATAGATGAAACCCGCCACAAATGCCGTGGCGATCGCTGTTGTGGAATGCCCACTCGGAAAACTCTGAAACGTCCAGTCATTGAAGAAATTCTGGAACGAGAAGGCGCCGACAGTGTCGAACTCATCGGGCCGGGCGCGCCCGATGAGGCGCTTTAGGAGGGTGGTGATGAGACCCGGCACGGCAACGCCGAGAAACACAAATGCAGACGTGGCGGCCAGTTCTCCGCAGGCCTGACGCCAGACGCCCTGTAAGGGAAACATTGCGAGCCGGAGCAGAATCATCAGGACAAGACTTGGAATGAGGATCCAATCGGACAATCCATAGTCGGTGATGAAGAAGAACGGCGCGCGCCACTGGTCCGGCCAACCAATGGCGCCCCGAGACGCCAAGACATCGATAGTGCTCAAAATTCCCAGGATGGCCACCAAGCCGGCCAAAAAGAGCGGCCAGGTCTTGCGATCGAGGCCAAGAGGCCAAGGCTTTTGGATATCGAACATGACTTTCTTGTCCACTTTCCGACATCGCTTCGTCAAGCTTGTCAGCAGCGGCTAAAGCGGCCTTGCCCTTTGTCTCCGAACACGGTATCGGAAAGCCGCGACGTCGGAGTGTAGCTCAGCCTGGTAGAGCACCGGTTTTGGGAACCGGGGGTCCAAAGTTCGAATCTTTGTACTCCGACCATTCGCCCGCATCGTGTTGAGGACTTTGCATGACCGCCCGTATCTATCGCCCTTCCCCCAACGCCATGCAGTCCGGCAAGGGCAAGTCTAAGCAATGGGTGCTCGTCCACGAATCCGCCACGCCGCGCAGCATTGATCCGCTGATGGGCTACACCAGCAGTTCCGACATGAACCAGCAGGTTCGTCTGTCCTTCGAGACGCTGGAAGATGCGGAAGCCTATGCTCAGCGCAACGGCATCCCCTATTCGGTCCAGCCGGCCCACGAGCCGACACCCAAGCGGGTGAGCTACCCCGACAATTTCCGGTCCGATCGCAAGACCCCTTGGACCCACTGATCTCAACGCTCAGATAATGATTCGCTTTCGCGCCGCAAGAGATTGCGGCGCTTTGCTTTTTGGCGATAGAATCGGCGCGCTAATCTCTGCTTTGAGGTCTTCATGCCGTTACGTCCGCTGCTGACCTTGCCGTTCCTGCTCCTGGCGTCGACCGGCACTGCCCATGCCGCCCCTGCCCTATGGCAGGTCAGCGACGAGGACAGCTCTGTGTGGTTGTTCGGGTCCGTCCACCTGCTGCGAGCGGACACCAAGTGGCGCAGCGGGACGCTGGACAAGATATTCTCCAAGGCTGATCGCGTATATTTCGAAACCGATCTCAGTATCGAAGCGCAGATGGCCATGATGCCACTATCCTTTGATCTCGGATTCAATCGCGATGGCCGCCTGCTTAGCGAAATCATTGGTGCAGAGCTTACTGAGCGCGTGCGGGAAGCGGCTGGCAGATATGCCATCCCGATGGCGACGTTGCTGACCATGAAGCCCTGGATGGCCGCTACGACCCTTTCGACAGGGCCATTGCTGGATTCGGGATATGAAGCCGCGCACGGGGTTGAGGCTGTGCTTGCGGCGGAGTTGACCGAAGACCGGTTGGGATTTCTCGAGACGCCCGAGCAACAACTGAATTTTCTGGCCGGTGGCAGTCAGGACGAGCAAATCGCAATGCTCGAAGGGACGCTGGATACGCTCGATGTCATGCAGACTGATATCGACGAGATGGTACGGGCCTGGTCCGATGGACGACCCGAACAATTGGGCGAAATCTTTACGGCACAGATGGGGAGCTATGACCAAGGCATGGTCGAACGCCTGATCGACATGCGGAACGCCGACTGGGTTGAACAGATCGACGCGATGCTTAGGCGCAACGAAAGCGCGTTGCTAGTGGTCGGCGCGGCACATTTGGCTGGTGACGCCAGTGTGGTCCGGCTGCTTGAAGAGCGCGGCTTTGAAGGTGAACGCCTGCAATAGAAAAGGCCGGCAGCAAGGCTGCCGGCCAGATCATCCAGTACGCTGGGAAGATCAGACGTCCGCGAAGCGGGTCCACTTGCTGTCGTCCTGGCTCGATTTCACCGAAGCGGTGATGAATTGCATGCCTTCGATACCATCGGCCATGGTGGGAAGCAGGCCCTCGAAATCGCTGCCTTCGCCGCGGATGACTGCAGCGAACTGGCTGTAGAGCGTGGCGAAAGCCTCAAGATAGCCTTCGGGGTGTCCTGCCGGGATACGCACATTCATCGAGGCTGCCGGTGGTACGGAGATCGAGCCACCGCGGGTCAGCAATTGCCGCGGCTTACCGAATTCAGTGAACCACATGTAGTTCGGGTTCTCCTGGCTCCATTCGAGCCCACCCTTGTCACCATAGACGCGAAGCTGCAGGCCGTTCTCCTTGCCGACGGCGACCTGGCTGGCCCAGAGCATGCCTTTGGCTCCACCCTCAAAGCGCAGCATGATGTGGACATTGTCGTCCAACTGACGCCCCGACACGAACGCGGTCAGATCAGCCGAGACGGCCTCGGTCTTGAGGCCGGTGACAAAGCGGAGCAAATTGTAGGCATGGGTGCCGATATCACCGATACAACCGCCCGCACCCGAGCGCGCAGGATCCGTGCGCCACGCAGCCTGCTTGTTGCCTTCGTCGGCCGCTTCCGTAAGCCAATCCTGCGCATATTCGGCCTGAACAACGCGAATCTTGCCCAAAGCCCCCGATGCGACCAGTTCCCGAGCCTGACGAATGAGCGGGTAACCGGTGTAATTATGCGTCAGCAGAAACTTCGCACCGTTCGCTGGCTTGATGTCAGTCAGCTTGCGGGCGTCGTCCAGGTTTGAGGTGATCGGCTTGTCGCAAATGACGTGGATGCCGGCCTCCAGAAATGCCTTGGTCGGGCCAAAATGCATGTGGTTCGGGGTGACGATGGACACTGCCTGGATGCCATCTGGGCGTGCGGCCTCAGCCTTGGCCATCTCCTCATAGGAGGTGTAGATGCGATCCTCGGCCAGGCCTAGGTTTTTGCCGGATTCCTTTGCGACTTCGGGCCGCGACGACAAAGCGCCAGCGACCAGTTCGAAGTCACCATCAATGCGGGATGCAATGCGGTGTACCTGGCCGATAAAGGCCCCCGTACCACCACCGACCATGCCCAGACGAATTGGCTTTGCACCATTTTCAGCCATTTTTTCTCTCCCTGCTCCGACGGCTTATGACAAACCGAGCATCTTGCGGTTGGCGGCCTGATCGGTACCGCCGCTGGCAAAATCGTCAAAGGCTTTTTCGGTGACACGGATGATATAGTTCTGGATCAGCTCCGCACCTTCGCGGGCGCCATCTTCAGGATGCTTGAGCGCGCATTCCCATTCGAGGACAGCCCAACCATCGAAATTATTGGCGGCCATCTTGGAGAAGATCGCCGGGAAATTGACCTGACCATCGCCAATCGAGCGGAAGCGCCCCGCCCGATCCACCCAGGACTGGAAGCCCCCGTAAACACCCTGACGACCGGTCGGGTTGAACTCGGCATCCTTTACGTGGAAGGCCCGAATGCGGTCCTTGTAGATGTCGATGAAGTCCAGATAATCGAGCTGCTGCAGCACGAAGTGGCTTGGATCATAGAGCAGATTGGCGCGGGGGTGATTGTTTACGCGCTCGAGGAACATTTCATAGGAAATGCCATCGTGCAGATCTTCGCCGGGGTGTATCTCGTAGCAGACATCGACGCCCGCATCATCGAAGGCATTGAGGATCGGGGTCCAGCGGCGGGCCAGTTCGTCAAAGGCTTCCTCGATCAGGCCAGCCGGACGCTGCGGCCACGGATAGACATATGGCCAGGCCAGAGCACCCGAGAAGGTCGCGTGGCCCGTCAGACCAAGGTTTTGCGAGGCCTTGGCGGCATGGAGCATGGTCTGCACCGCCCATTCCTGGCGGGCCTTGGGATTGCCATGAACGCTGGCGGGCGCAAAGCCATCAAACGCGGTATCGTAGGCAGGATGCACGGCGACGAGCTGGCCCTGCAGATGGGTCGAAAGCTCAGTGATCTCAAGGCCGTGGCTGTTCACGATACCTTTGACTTCATCCGCATAAGTCTTTGAGCTGGCGGCCTTTTCCAAGTCGATGAAGCTCGAAACCCAGGTTGGAATCTGCACCCCCTTGTAGCCGAGGCCAGCGGCCCACTTACAGATATTGTCGAGATTATCGAAGGGGGCGGCATCGCCCGCGAATTGCGCCAGGAAAATAGCCGGGCCCTTGATGTTGGTCGCCATGTGGTCTCTCCTCTTGTCGCCCCGCAAGCCGCACGGATGGGGCCAGTCCTTTTCGTCTCATTGCGGGTTCTGCGGCCCCGCATATATGACGGGCGGCGATCTCTCGCCGCCCTGACATGTTAGATTATAGTTTTGACCGGCGCAGGGCACCTGTCAATGAAGTACGTTCATCAAGCCTTCAGCAAGGCTTCCGCCTCGGCGATACCGAGCGCGCGCGGGCGTTCGCAGGTGGTGGTCAACGTGAGCACTTCGCCGGTCTCACCAGCCTTGAGCAGGCCCGTCATTACCTCGACGACGTGCAGCGCGACATCCAGGCCGCAACGGGCGGTTTCGCCATTCTCGATGGACTGCATCATGTCGGCAAGGCCCGCACAACGGTAATTGGCGCGCGGCGTATCCTTGTCGAGATCCTGGTTCGGCTTGCCAAAGGGGTGGTCCCAAGGCGAAACCGGGGTGCGGATGCCTTCGATCCCAGTGGTAACCAGATCGCCGCCGAAGAAATTCGGATCGGGTACAAAGATCGAGCCATCGGTACCGTAGAGCTCAATATTGTGGTGCCCATGGGCCGCGACATCCCAGCTTGCGCCAATCGTGATAACCGCGCCAGAATGGAATTCGAGCACCCCATGAATGGTCGTCGGGGTGCCGACCTTGATGACGCTGCCCTTGTTTGGGCCATCGGCACTCACGACGCGCTCGGCACGAGCCATATTGGTGAAGGCCGAGAGGCGCTTTACCGGGCCAAGCAGATGCACGAGATTGGTGATGTAATATGGCCCGAGATCCAGGATGGGGCCGCCGCCGGGCTGAAAGAAAAAGTCCGGATTGGGGTGCCAATGCTCCATGCCGCGGCTCATCACATGAGTTGTGCCGCTCATGATCTTGCCGAGCTTGCCCGAGTCGATGATCTCTCGCGCCTGCTGGTGTGCGCCGCCGAGGAAGGTATCGGGGGCGGAGCCAACCTTGAGGCCACGTTCGTCGGCGGCCTTCTTGAGAGCCAGGCCTTCATCCACGGTCAGCACGAAGGGCTTTTCCGAGTAGGAATGCTTGCCCGCCGAAATGATGTCGTTGGACACCTGATAGTGGGTCGAGGGGATCGTCAAATTGACGATGACATCGAGCTCACTGTTCTTGAGCAACTCGTCCGGCGTCTGCGCCGCCACGCCGAACTCGTCAGCGCGCAGCTTTGCAGCCTCGGGCCGGATGTCTGCTACAGCGCGGACGTCTAGCCCATTGAACAAGGGCGCCAGGCGCAGATAGGCGGCTGAGATATTGCCGGCACCCATGATGCCGACACCATAAGTCTTTGCCATGAATCAGACCCCGTAGCCTTTGAGAGCGGCGGCCGCATTGCGTGCAAAGCGAATGGCATCGCTCGGCTTGTCATGCTCCGCCACGAAGTAACGTGCCTTGGTCTTGGCTTTGATCTGGCTGATGAAGTTCGGCCAATCCAAGGTGCCTGTGCCAACGTCGGCCCAGCCATCTTCATCGGTCTTCTCACCGGCAGGCGCGATGTCCTTGACGTGGACTGCGGTGATGCGGCTGCCCAACTTATCCATCCAGAAGATCGGATCTTCTTCGGCGCGGACGACCCAGGCCAAGTCCATTTCCCACTGCGTATCGGGGGACGCGTCAAGGATAAGCTCAATCGGCGTTTTGCCGTTGGCATCCTTGGTGAATTCCCAGTGGTGGTTGTGGTAGCCAAAGCCTTTGCCTGCAGCTTTAAATGCGGCGGCAATCTTGGCCAGGCCCTCGGCAAATTCCTGCCAATCGCCACCGCCAGTGCGGAAGGCTTCGGAGGGCGGCGCAGGGCAATAAACGGTCTGAATGCCGACAGTGTCGGCGATCTTGAGCGCCGCGTCGGTGTCCTCAAGCTGGCCAAAGCCCATATGGGCGGTCGGCATGGTCAGGCCTGTATTCTTCAGGCTCTGGGCAAGGGCCGCAGGGTCCTCAAACTGGCCGCCCCAGCCCTCGACCTGGGTATAGCCCAGGCTGGACAGGGTCTCGAGGGTGTCGTCGAGAGACGCCTCGTTGCGGGCGCTGTATAGCTGATACGAAAAGTCCATGATTGGCCTCGTCAGGATGTTTGAAACACGGTGTCGCGTCGGACCGGGAGATAGCCTGGCCAGGGGCTGGCGTCGCCTCGCCCGGACAGATCGACTGCCGCAAAAGTAAAGTGGATGCCGGAAACCCGGCGGAGCGGCGCCCCTGAGGGCGCCACTCAGTGATTTTATTCAGAGCCTGCTAGAGACGCGCTTCGGTGCCGGCGTCAAACAACGAGCCGCGAGCAATGTCGAAACCGACGGTGATCTTGTCACCAGCATTGATGTCGATGTCGGCGCTGCACCGGAAGGTCACCGGCAGGCCGGCGATCTTGGTCCAGGCCAGGGTCTCAGAACCCATGGGTTCGACAATCTCGATCTCAACTTCCGTCTTGAACGGCATATCGGCCGCTGCATCACCGACAAAGATGTGCTCGGGACGAATGCCAAGGACCACCTTCGTTTCACCGGTTGGTGCCGCGATATATTCGTAGGCCCCCACCGGCATGACGGTGCCATCAGTGGAAGTGAAGGTATTGCCGTTCAGCGTGCCTTCGATGAAGTTCATCGAAGGCGAACCGATAAAGCCCGCAACATAGAGATTGACCGGCTTGTTGTAGATGGTGTGCGGATCCGCCAACTGCTGGATCACACCATTCTTCATGATGGCGATCCGGTCAGCCAGAGTAAGCGCCTCGATCTGATCGTGGGTCACGTAGATCATGGTGTTCTTGAGACGCTGGTGCAGACGCTTGATCTCGACACGCAGATCCGAGCGGAGCTTGGCATCGAGATTGGACAGCGGCTCGTCGAACAAGAAGACATCAACATCGCGCACCAAGGCACGGCCGATGGCAACGCGCTGACGCTGGCCGCCGGAGAGGTTGGCCGGCTTGCGCTGCAGCAACGGCTCGATCTGCAGGATTTCAGCAGCACGCTTCACGCGCTGCTCAATCTCCGCCTTTGGCATGCCAGAAACGCGCAGGCCAAAGCTCAGATTCCGTTCGACCGACATCTGCGGATAGAGCGCATAGGACTGGAACACCATCCCGATGCCGCGATCCTTGGGCTCCTCCCAGGTCACGTTCTTGCCGTTGATGAAGATCTGGCCGTCCGAAACATCGAGCAGGCCGGCAATGCAGTTGAGCAGAGTCGACTTGCCACAGCCCGAAGGCCCGAGCAGCACGATGAATTCGCCCTGTGCGATGTCGAGGTCGAGATGTTCGAGGACCTTGACGCTGCCGAAATTGAGCGAGAGGTCTTTGATGGAAACACTTGCTTGCATTAGGATTTTATCCCTTCACGGCGCCGGCGGCGACGCCGCGTACGAACAGCTTGCCGGACACAAAATAGATGATCAGCGGCACGAGCCCGGTCAGCACGGTCGCAGCCATGTTGACATTGTATTCGGGCGTACCCTGAGCCGAGTTGACGATGTTGTTGAGTTGCACGGTCATGGGCAGGTTCTGCGTACCCGCAAAGACCACACCGAACAGGAAGTCGTTCCAAATTCCGGTGACCTGCAGGATGAGAGCCACCACGAAGATCGGCAGTGACATGGGCAGCATGATCTCAAAGAAGATACGCCAGAACCCTGCCCCGTCGACACGGGCGGCCTTGAACAGTTCCACGGGCAGTGACGCAAAGTAATTGCGGAAGAGCAATGTCAGGATCGGCATGCCAAAGATGGTGTGAACGATAATGACGGCCTGCAGCGAACCGAATATGCCCAGTTCGCGGGTGATCATCACCAGCGGATACAAGAACACCTGATAGGGTATGAACGAACCGAAGATCAGGATGGAAAAGAAGATTTCCGACCCTTTGAACCGCCAGTTCACCAGCGCATAGCCGTTCACAGCGGCAATGAAGATCGACACCAGCGTGGATGGAATGGTGATCTTCACCGAATTCCAGAAACCTGGCGAAAGCCCTTCACATGTCAGGCCCGTACAGGCACTGGTCCAGGCCTTGAACCAGGCATCCAGACTAATCTGGTTGGGGAGAGCGAAGATGTTCCCAAACCGGATTTCCGGCATGGTTTTGAACGATGTCACCACCATCACATAGAGGGGAAACAGGAAGTACAGGCTGAAGAAGACCAATGTCGCGTAGAGCATGATCTTTTTCGGGGTAAAGAACGGCTTGGGCCTTGGCCCGCGCGGCTCAGTGCCTGCAGTGGGGGTTGTCGTCGGTGCGGAGCCCGACATGGTAGCGGTCTGGCTCATCAGCGACGCCCTCTTCCACCGAATTCAAGATAGGCCCAAGGAACCATGATGATCAGCACGGTCACCAACATCATGGTTGCGGCAGCGAGGCCTTGACCGATATTGCCGCCACCGAACATGTAGTTGTAAACGTATTTGGCAGGCACTTCCGAGGAGATGCCCGGCCCGCCATTGGTCAGAGCCACGACAAGGTCATACAGGCGGACAATGCCTGAGCCGATGAGCACCACGGCGGTCACCAGGACGCCGCGCATCATGGGCAGAACGACCGACACATAGGTTCGCCATGTCGGGATGCCGTCGACACGAGCGGCTTTCCAGATTTCCTCATCCACGCCGCGCAGACCTGCCAGCATGAGTACCATGCAGAAGCCCACGCCCTGCCAGAGGCCCGCGATCAGCAGCGCGAACAGCACCATGCGGGGATTGGCAATCCAGTCGAAGGTGAAGCTTTCCCAACCCAGATTGCGCATCGTGCCCTGCAGGCCGAGCGTGGGATTCATGATCCACTGCCAAACAAGGCCTGTCACGATGAAGGAGAGCGCGAAGGGATAGAGCATGATGGTACGGAAGGCGCTTTCAAAGCGAATCTTCTGATCCATCAGGACCGCGAGCAGGAAGCCAATGCCAAGGGTAAACACCAACGAGAACACACCATAGGTGATCAGATTGGTGACCGACACGTTCCAGCGCGATGTCGCAAACAGGCGCTCATACTGATCGAAACCGACGAACTTGCCAGTCGGCAGCAGCCTCGAATTGGTGAAGGAAAAATAGATCGTCCAGACGGTACAGCCGATAAACACGATCAGCACCGTCGCCATCATGGGGATCGCTGCGATCTTGCCAGATAAATTGTGCAGGAAAATTCTATTGAGGAGACTAGGCCGAGCAGCTTGCTCCGCACCCTCCCTGGTGTGAACGGCTGTGTCCGCCATTACTTCTCTCTCCATAAGGAAGTGGTCGACCTTTTTCGTTCAAGGTCGACCACAGCTTTCATCGATGAGGCAAGAGCCTCACCCGAACGGGCTGTCGATTAGTCAGCCTGTTCGATGATCGAGGCATAGCGCTCGATGTAATCGTCAACAGTGATGTTGTCGTCATCGAGGAACTCGATGTTCAGATCCTGAAGCTGCTGCTGGGTGTCGCTGGAGAGCGCGAAGTCACCCGAAGGCAGCAGGCCGTTCTCAAGCAGGCCGAGAGCCTTCTGCATGCAGGGATTGGCAGCCGACAGGTCGATGTCGGTGCGGATCGGCATGGAACCCTTGACCAGGTTGAACTTGAGCTGAGCCTCAGGCGAGATCAGCAGGCGGGCAAGATCAGCCTGAGCCTGGATCACAGCCGGATCGGTGCCGTCGGGCAGAACCGGGAAGTAGAAGGAGTCACCGCCGCCGGTGAGCTGATCGCCCATACCGAGAGCCGGCAGACATTCGTAGTCTTCACCCGGCACGCCACCGGCCACCTGCAGGTCGCCCTGGAGCCAGTCGCCGTGGATGTTACCAGCAGCTTCACCGGTCAGGAGCTGATTGCCCACGTCACCAAAGGACGGAACCATCATGTCCGGCGAGATCACCTTACGGAGCGAATCCATGGCTTCGGCAACCTTGCGAAATTCCGGACCACGAACCGCATCTGCACTCTTGTCGCGATTGACAGCCAGGACCAGGTCCGAGCCACCGATACCGGACATCAGCACACCCGGAACGCCCGAGATCGGCCAACCGGTCGCCAGACCGAACGGCAGAATGCCGGCTTCTTCCAGCGCGGGCCAGGAGGCCACATACTCATCCCAGTTGGTCGGGATCGGCTGATCAATTTCTTCATAGGCGGCAGTGGAGAGCCACAGCCAGTCCCACGAATGGATGTTGATCGGCAAGCAATAGAGACCACCTTCATAGCGGCAGGCCTCAAGCAGGGACTGATCGACATAGAAGCTGTCGAGGTCCATATCGGAGACCACGTCGGTCAGGTCGCGCATCAGACCAGCCTGGATCAGCTCTTCAGCGTCACGGCCAGTGTTCATCTGCGTGGCACCCATCGGGTCGCCGCCGATGATACGGCTGATGATCACAGGATTGGCGCCAGTGCCCGAACCGGCCAGTGCGCTATCCACCCAGTTATTGCCGGTTTCTTCTTCGAAGACCTTGGCGAATTCGGCGATTGCCGCGGCTTCACCAGCCGAGGTCCACCAGTGGGTCACTTCCAGATCCACGGCGTATGCGGACGTGGAGCCAAGGAAAGCAGTTGCCATAGCGGCAACCACTGCAAATTTTTTCATAGGTTGTCCTCCCAACGAACACGAGGAGCTTATGCTCCAGCGATGCACCAATTGCATAGCTACCCTTCCAATTAGGCAACCCTCAATTGTGTGTAATCGATTGCACTACAGCGTAGAAACCGATTGTGCAATCGATTTCAGGAGTTTCATACAAGCCTTGCGGACCTGTCAAGTTCGTTTTAGATCGTTTCCAGACCTGACAGCGAGAGGGGGCGCTGCCAGCGATGACAGATCCAAGAAAAACGCCGACAATTCAAGATGTTGCGCGTTTTGCGAATGTATCGACAGCCACTGTTAGCCGCGCCTTGTCGAGCCCCGACAGGGTCAGCGAGAGGACCCGAGCGCGTGTTTCCGAGGCAATTCGTGTAACCGGTTACACTTTGAACCAGGCGGCGCGCTCTTTGCGCCAACGCACAGCGAAAACCATTCTGGTGGCGCTTCCCGATATTCGGAATTCCTTCTTCTCATCGATCCTGGATGCTGTGGAGCGCGAGGCTACCAATCGGGGCTATGGTGTGCTTGTGGCCAACCTCTTTCTGGCGAGAGCACCGGCCCAAAGATTGCAGGATTACATGCTATCCAATCGGGCGGACGGATTGTTGCTGCTCGATGGCTCGCTGGACCTTCCCTCAATGCATGCCCTAGTCCGGCCGCCCCACTCCGTGCCCCTCGTCGTCGCCTGCGAGGAGATTCCAAACTCGGGATTTCACACCGTCCTGACGGACAATTTGTCGGCAGCAGAGCGCGCAACGCGTCATCTGATTGATCTGGGTCACCGCCAGATCGCTCACCTTTTAGGGCCTGAGAACAATGTAGTCGCACGTGACAGACTGGCGGGCTACACCAACGCCCTGATGCAGGCCGGTCTTTCGGTGCAGCAGCAGTGGTTGTTCCGCGGTAACTTCGAGGTGGAAAGCGGCTTTGCTGCCGCTGCACATTTCATGTCGCTCAATGAGCGCCCGACAGCCATCTTCGCCGCCAATGACGAATCGGCAATCGGCTTTCTGTCCGGTTTGCGCCAACATGGCCTGACTTGCCCGCGTGATATCTCCATGATCGGCTTCGATGACCTCGGGGTCGCCGCGCATTATACCCCGCCGCTGACGACCATGCGGCAGCCGCGAGAGCTGCTGGGGCGGATGGCCGCCGAAATGCTGATCGACCTCCTGGAGGATTCGGAGCATCGGCGCGGTCCCATGCGCATCGTCCTCAATTCCGAGCTTATCGTTCGCGAGAGCACCGCGCATCATTCACAACAATGAGCTAAGCGCATTTGCACCGGGGGTATGGCCATGGCGCAAAAATGGGTTAAACAGGCCCTGTTCGGTCCCGTAGCTCAGCTGGATAGAGCAGCAGCCTTCTAAGCTGTTGGTCACAGGTTCGAATCCTGTCGGGATCGCCACCTTTCCAGCATCTGCGCGCGCCGAAGCAAGTGCGAGGACGATTGAGCTACCACCAAAAAGGGTTGTCCGTGTTGACGAATTGCGCCAACCTGCGAATCCAATGGGGGCAAGTCCACTGGCAGATAACGCAAATCGACCCACAATCGTGTTGTTCGATCTCGATGGGACTTTGGTGCACCACGTAAATCCTCGTGTGTTGCAGATGCTGGAGTTCCTGGACGACTGCTCGCACCGCGGCGGTCGGCTTGTTGCGCGATTCAGACTGGCGCGCCGAAACCTGACGGTTCCGAATCGAAGCCCAAAACTCCTGGTTCATCGGGCAATTCACAAGGTTCGGCGCAAGAGTGTCGAGCAGATGCTCGAGCCGTGTGAAACAATGCGTGGTGTGTTGGAAAGGCTCTGCGCCGAGGGCGTGACCCTGGGCGTAGTCAGCAACGGGCTGGGAAGGGGCTATGGCCACGACGTCCTGCAGACCTTCGATCTCCAAAAGTACTTCAGCGCAGCAATATTCCGCGAGGATGTGTCGCGCGGCAAACCATGGCCTGATTCGATCGTTGCGGCGCTGCATGGACTCGGCCGCGACCTGCGGCGCAATGATGTGGTCTGGTATATCGGGGATCAGAGCAAGGATATCGGCGCTGCGCTGGCCGCCTCGCAGGTGATTGGCCAGACCATCCGACCCTTTGCCTTAGGGGCGCGGGCCGCACTCGGCGCGGTGGAATCGCGCCTGTCGCCCAGTCAGATCATGTGGACAGCGGCCGACTTCGAGCGAACGGTGCAGCAAACCTTTGATTTGCCTCAGTCAGAATCACCACTGATTTCCCCCCTGCCGGCGCCGCAAATCTGAAAATCAGAAGTCGAACCCCATCTGGTTCACCTCGGGCGACTTAGACGTACGTGGAGACTTGTCGACTTTCGGGGCGAAGAGCGGAGGTTCTGTAACGATAACATCGGGTACCTCTGCAGGTTCGGACTTCGTGGGCTTTGACCGGCGAGGTGTCGCGATCTTCCCGGTTTGGAGCCCGGTGGCTGGCTCCGACGCACTGGGCTCGTTCACCGGCGCCGCTATTTCTTCCATCGATCCGACCTCTGGCTCTCGCAAGGCAGTTGCATTGAGCCACTTCACTGCACCGGCAAGTTTGCCCGACTTAAGCGTGTAGTGGTTCTCGCGCCCTTTCTTGACCTCGACCACCAAACCGGCAGTCTTGAGGATGCGCAAATGACGCGAAATGGCCGGACGGCTGATGGAGAACGCGTCCGCCAACGTGTGAACGGGAACAGGGCCCGTCGTCAGGATCTCAACGATGCGGCAGCGCGTGGCATCCGCTAGAGCAGAATAGATGGCAATGGGGGGCTTTGAGCGTCTGGTCATGCCAACGGTTAGAGTAACGACAGCGTTACCCGTCAAGCCGCCCTGACACCAGCAAGGGATTGTTCACCAGGAATCTGTGTCTTCATCCACATTCGCCTCAACCGGAAAGAGATTGGTCACACCCGCGCCACACGATGAGGGCAAGGAGGACGGATGATGACCAACGCCGCCCATACTCAAGCCAGAATTGGCATGCGACTGCGACGGGCCTATTCCAGGGCCGAGCTTGTCGTGGATGCCATTGTCCACATCCTTGGCCTAGTGGTTGCGGTGGCGGCTGGATCCGTTCTGCTTGCCCTGGCGCTGCTGCGGACGGCCCCAGAGGCCTTCCCTGCCCTGGCCGTCTATGTCGTGACCCTGGTGGTCGTGCTCGGCGTATCGCTGGCCTTTAACCTGTGGCCCAATACGCCGGCCAAGCACTACCTGGCACGGCTCGATCAGGCGGCGATCTTCCTTTTCATCGCCGGCTCCTATACGCCGTTTCTCGCTGTACTGGGAAAGACGCCGAGTGGCGTGATAATGATGAGCTTGGTCTGGGGCGCTTCGCTGGTTGGGGTTGCCCTCAAACTGATCGTGCCGGAACGATTTGGGCGAGTTGCAATTCTGCTCTATCTGGCGATCGGCTGGAGCGGTGTGCTGGTGTTCCAGTCGCTGGGGCAGGCCCTGCCCTCGTCCACATTGTGGCTGCTGCTGGCAGGCGGCGTAACCTATTCCGCCGGCATCGTCTTCCACTTATGGGAAAAGCTGAAATTCCAGAATGCCCTGTGGCATGTGTTCGTGGTGGCCGGGGCAAGCTTGCATCTGTGGGCCGTCATCGACTGCATGGTTATTGCGCGGCTGTGATCCGCGGATGCTCGACCGTATCGCCTGCCGCTATACCCAACTCGTCCGAACGACCGCCGGGAATTTCCAGCACGAATTGAACCGGCCCCTCTGAGGGTATCGATGTGGTGTCGTGCGGGCGCGCATTGACGTGGATGTTCAGGATCGTGCCGTCCGCTTCGATGAACAGCATATCGAGCGGAATGAATGTGTTGCGCATCCAAAACGAGACTGGCCGTTCTTCCTGGAAATCGAACAGCATGCCCGCATCGTCTGCCAGTTCCTGACGATACATCAGCCCCTGAGCGCGGGTCTCGGGGGTGTCGACGACCTCAACGGTAAAAGCGTGGTCGCCGCTTTCGGACTGCACAACCAACCTGGTCTCGTCGCTACAGGCCGCGAGTGGAAGACTGATCAACACGGCTGATGCGAGTGCCGCAACGGCCCGCAGCGGTTGGTAGACCCGTCGGGTCGAAATCGGCGAGCTGTTCATTTGCGGGCAGTGTTTCCCTGATGTGAGACTAAGAGGCTCCTAGTGCGAGGATGGTGCCTCGCCCCAGCCATCGGGCCGAATTTCGGCAACCATGAGGCCCTTGGGGCCCTGACCATAGCGCACCAGTACGAATTGTCCCGGACGCAGTTCGGTGATGCCGAAGCGGCGCAGCGTCTCCATATGGACGAAGATATCCGGCGTGCCGTCGCCGGCAGAGAGGAAACCAAAACCACGTATGCGGTTGAACCACTTCACTTCCAGTCGCACCATGCCCGAAGTGGCTTCGACAACGACATGGGTCCGGGGCGCCGGCATTTGCGATGGATGGCGGGCGGTGGATTCGTCCATGGAAACAACCCGGAAGGCCTGTAAGCCACCGGGACGATTCAAGGCCTCAACGACAATGCGCGCGCCCTCATAGGCGGTCTGGTATCCATCGCGACGCAGGCAGGTCACGTGCAGAAGTACATCGGCCATGCCATTGTCGGGAACGATAAAACCGAAACCCTTACCCGCATCGAACCACTTGATCGTGCCCGCAACCTCTATGGTGTCGCTGGCTGGCTGATGGTTGCCCCCCATATGGTCGTCACGCAAAGATCCGCCCGACTGTGTCAGGTTGATGGCGTCACGACCCTCGCCACTGCCTTTGGCCCCCATTTTCCAAACGCCTTTTCACTCGCCCGCTACAAGCGGGTACTCCTCACTAGATTTATGTAGTCTCGCCGATTCAGAGGCAAAAGTTAAGAAGGTCTTTCGATTTTGTTGACAGGTGCCTTTGCGGTGTTGTTGCGGGGCAAGGTTGGGCTTGGTAGGCCTGGACCGCAATACACAGCCAGAGGAGACTGCCTTGAAATATCTGCACACGATGGTGCGCGTCACCGATGTCGAGGAAAGCCTTAGGTTCTATTGTCAGGGCCTGGGCCTCGAAGAGGTGCGCCGCACCGACAACGAAAAGGGCCGCTTTACCCTGATTTTCCTCCGCGCGCCGGGCGACGAGGGCGGTGAAGTCGAGCTGACCTATAACTGGGATCCCGATCCGGAACCCTATACCGGTGGTCGCAATTTCGGACACCTGGCTTATCGGGTGCAGGACATTTACGCCCTCTGCCAGCACCTTTCCGACATGGGCGTCACCATCAACCGCCCGCCGCGCGACGGCCATATGGCCTTTGTGCGCTCGCCCGACGGGATTTCGGTCGAACTGATCCAGGACGGCCATCTCGATCCCAAGGAGCCCTGGGCCTCGATGCCCAATACCGGCTCCTGGTAGCTCTCTGCCAGAGTTAAGTTTTCGCTAACCGTGCCGATTAGCGCCCGGTTAGCGAAACCGCTCTAATTTTAGCGACCGAACCCCAATGCCCATTGCCTGTTGCGCAATCGCGACACGCCACGGGAAGGTCGCCATGTCACGTCAGCTTCGTTTCTTCACCGTCACCATCGCCACCGCCCTATTTCTGGCCGGGTGCCTGCCCATGGCCATGTTTGCCAGCGGCAGCGGTGCGGGCTATTCGGGTCTGAAGCAGGACTGGGGTACCTATGTCAGTTCCAAAAATGTGAATGCACTGTGCATTTCGCCAAAGCTGCGATTCGTCATTTGGGAGTTTGAAGGCCGGTTCGGCCGCAAGGTCGTGATGAATTCGGGCTATCGGAACCCGTTCCACAACGCCTCGGTGGGCGGCGCCGACAATTCCTATCACACCAAGTGCATGGCGGCGGACTTCTACATTCCCGGTGTCTCCAAGCGAGACCTGATCGCGTTCGCCATGACGGTGGACGGCGTTGGTGGCCTCGGCTGCTATCCCGGCCGGACTTTTATCCATGTCGATGTGCGTGACCGGCCCCGCGGCTATCGGCGCCCGGTGACCTTCTCGGGCTGTTGATAACTCGGTCCGACGAAAAAAAGCATACGGGATCAACGCAAACGGGGTTGCACAATCAAAAGCACCCCATTATACGACGGCCATCGCGCTGATGCGCCCTTCGTCTATCGGTTAGGACGGCACCCTTTCACGGTGCAGAGAGGGGTTCGATTCCCCTAGGGCGTACCACCTTCCCCCTGCTTGCAGAGGCATGTGGCAAGGCAAAGCGATGACCGTGCGCCCATCGTCTAGCGGTCAGGACGACGCCCTCTCACGGCGTAAACAGGGGTTCGATTCCCCTTGGGCGTACCAAGCTTTCCCATCCTCGATGAACTGGCTCCCGTTGCCGCGCAGCCGCCATCACTGGCGCCTCCCCGAAACTACAGCGCTGCGATTCTGCGATGAAACGGTCGTCGCCTTAAACTCCATTCCGTCCCTCGCGGAAGGACGCATTTGAGATCGATGATAGACGGGCACAGCGGACAGATCTTCAGCGGTCCAGAGCACGCAATAAGGTAAAAACTCGTTCCCGCATCCAAGCCGCTAGCGGCGCTTTGTCGAAGCGCTTATGCCAAATGCCAATGATCAAAGGCGGGTCGATAGGCATTGGCGGCTCGAAGGTCTGAAGGTCAAAGCTGTCGGCGACATCGATCGCAAGCTGCGCGGGAACAAGTGCAATAAGATCGCTTTCTCGCACGGCGCGGCAAACGCCCGAAAAAACAGGAACAGACATTGCTACGTTCCGCTCCCTTCCAACCTTGGCGAGCGCGGTGTCGCCCATGGCCGCAAAGTTGCCTTCAGGCGAGAACAAGACGTGGTGTAGCCCGCAGAATACGTCGAAGGGCATGACCTGACCTGCCTTCAGGCCCGCGATCCCCGGGTTTGCTCTGCGGGCGATGACAAGAAATGGCGAGCCAAAGAGCCGCTCATGCATGACCCAGTCTGGCAAAGTCGTTTCGGGGATCAGCGCCAAATCCGCGTTGCGGCGTTCGAGGCTGGCCACGTAATCGCGCGGTACGAGATCAACAAGTTGGGTCCGGATGCCGGGCGCCTCACGCTGCAGCAAGTCGCCTAGCCGGGGCATGAGCAGTTCGGCAAAGAAGTCACTCGCCGCGATGCGGAACGATCCCTGGGCAGTTGCCGGATCGAATTGAACAGCCGGTGAAAGCAATGTTTCGATCTGCTCAAGCTGCTCCCGGACGGGGACCTTCAGTCCTACCGCGTAGTCCGTCGCCACTAGCCGATTGCCCTGTCGCACAAAAAGTGGATCGCCAAGTGCATGGCGAAGGCGTGACAAATTTCCGGAGACAGCGGACTGAGACAGTCCAAGCCGATCCGCGGCCTTTACGGTCGAGCCTTCCTGAAAAATTGCGTCTAGCACACGCAAAAGATTGAGGTCGAACGTCGCGAAATTCATCTCAGCGATATCCGCTATCGAGGAATACACTTTGGGCAATATCGTGGCCCGGGGCTATAGTCCTGTCAACGAAAGCGCTTTCGTTTCAGTCCAGATCAGGAGTGGAACGATGAAAGACCTCACGGCAGATGACGACGTCATCGAATGGCTCGGGTTCAGGTACAAGACTATCCTCTCCCCTGACCAGACGGGCGGGACCATGTCGATTGTCGATAGCTGGTGCCCGGCAGGCAGCGGGCCGCCACGCCATGTCCATGAAAACGAGGATGAGACCTTTGTCCTGGTTTCGGGGGCTTGCAAATTCTGGCTCGAAGGCGAGGAATTCATTGCTCAGCCCGGGGAAAGCGTTTTCATCCCGCGCGGCTCGAACCACACTTTCAAGGCAGTGGATACCGAACCCTCACGGCATCTGGTGATCCTCACCCCAGGCGGGTTCGAAGGATTCTTCGCCGACATGGCGGCTAGCCAGTTCCGCATTCCCGAGGACATGCCCGCGGTCGAACAATCCGCCAGCCGTCATAATCTGCGCTTTACCGGACCACCACTGGATTAAACTATGACCTCCAAGCACATCGTCTATCACATCCCGGTCTGTCCATTTTCCCAGCGGCTCGAGATCATGCTGGCGCTGCGGGGGCAGAGTGACGTGGTAGAGTTCAAGGTCGTCGACATTACCAAGCCGCGCGACCCCGAGCTTCTGGCCAAGACGCGCGGCACCACGGCGCTTCCCGTGCTGGAGACGCCAGACGGAACGATCGTGAAGGAAAGCCTCGTCATTTTGCGCTATCTCGACGAGTTGCTGGAGGGACCCATGCTGCGGCGCCCGGATCCGGTCGAGCATGCGATCGAGTCAATGCTGATCGCGCGTGAGGGGCCCTTCACGGCAGCTGGCTATCTCTTCGTGATGAACCAGGACCGCGAAAAGCGGGATAACCATGCGGAAAGGCTGCTGGCGATATTTCGCGATATCAACGATTTTCTAAGCCAGTACAATCCCCATGGTCCTTACCTGTTTGATACGTTCGGGCTGGCCGAGGCTGTCTTTACGCCAATGTTCAAGCGCTTCTGGTTTCTCCAGTATTATGAGGACTTCGAGCTGCCGCACGCCGCCGAATATGGCCGTGTGCGTGCTTGGCGTGACGCCTGCATCGCGCATCCAGCGGTTCAGCAAGTCACCAAAGAGGAAGTCGTTAAGCTCTACTACGACTATGCGCTCGGCGCAGGCAATGGTGCTCTGGTACAGGGCCGTTCCGTCTCAAGTTTCGCGTTCTCACCACACTGGCGGGACCGTCCGTGGCCGCCGCGAAACAAATATGCCGCGACCGCAAGCGATCGTGCCCTGGGGCTTATCGCTTGAGCCATATTGCGGCCGCGATGCGAGACCATGGACTTCCAGGCTAGGCAGCCGGTTCTGCCGGCCGGCGATACTGATAGATACCCACGTCGATGGCGCCCTCGGTAAACCCGGCTTCGCAGTACGACAGATAATAGACCCATTTGCGCTTGAAGGTTTCGTCATAGCCAAGCGGCGCAATCATCGGCCAGCGCTCCAGGAAACGCTCGCGCCAGAGACGCAGGGTGCGCGCATAGGACTGGCCGAAAGTTTCCACCTGTTCGAGCACCAGACCATAGCGGGTGCCAAACTCTTTCATCACCGTCTTGGTCAGCAACATGCCACCGGGGAAGATATAGCGTTGAATGAAGTCCGGCCCGGCCCGGTACCCGTCGAAATCAGCCTCGTTGATGGTGATAGCCTGAATGGCGGCGGTACCGCCGGGCTTAAGGCGATCATGCAAGGTCTGGAAATAGCTCGGCCAGTTGTCTTCCCCGACTGCCTCGATCATTTCGATCGAGCCGATATGGTCAAACTGCCCCTGGGTGTGGCGATAGTCTTCGAACACGAGGGTCGCATATTGATCGAGCCCCTGCCTCTTCAGTCGTTCCAGACCGAATTTCAGCTGCTCGGCTGAAAGGGTGATGCCGCGAAGATTGGCTTTATAGTCGCGTGCAACCGTCTCGGCAAAGCCACCCCAGCCACATCCGATTTCGAGAACCGAAGCCCCCTCGCTGATGCCGGCCATATCTGCAACGCGGTGATATTTTGCCAGTTGGGCCTCTTCGAGACTTTGGTCGCCGGAGGTGAAGACCGCTGATGAGTAGGTCATCGAGGGATCGAGCCATTGGCCATAGAAATCATTGCCGAGATCGTAGTGCTCCGCGATGTTTTTCTTAGCGCCTTCAAGCGTGTTGCGACGAGAGAGATGATAGTGCAAATCGGCCGCTGCACGACGGAAGAAGCCTTTGCCGGCCTGATCGAACATGTCCCGGTTCTGCAGGAAGAAGCGGAAAAGCGCGGTAAGATCGTCCGATTCGATATCGCCATTCATGTAGGCTGCAGCGAACCCAACTGTGCCGCGCTGCATGGCCTCGGAAATCACCTTGAAATTGTTCAATCGCAGGGTGGCATGCTCGCCGGCATTGCCCTGGCCCACTGTGCGGGTGCGGCCATTGGGAAACACCACCGTCAGCGAGCCGTGCATTGGCTTGCCGATCAGGGAAACTCCAACCTGCTCCACCAGCCATGATGTCAAGTGCGTCCAGCGCGAAGCGCCTGTCTGAGAGTGTTCGACGGCTGTTTTTGTCATGGTGCCGCTTGGTCCAACCTTAGCAAGAAATGGCGGCGCTACGCGTGCCCGTCGCCAAGCATATTTGTCAGAAATGTCCTGCAGGAGAGGCGTCGCCTCCCACAGGACACCGAAAGATAGTTTAGTCTTCGCAAATGGATATGCAAGTCGCCTGTCGTTTCCAGGCGCTCTGCCGGTCCATATGCCAAGGCACTACGCATGCGATATGGGAACGGATCGGTGCGTGATCAACGTGGTAGGCGGGCAATGTCGATCAGGCGGAATTGGGGCTGTTCGCGGCCCTGGTAGTGATCGACGGACAGGCCGCCGACAAAATGCAGCGGGCCATCGCCATCGCGCATCAAGGTATCCCCCAGGGCGGTGCCTGCGGCCCGGAAGGCGATGGCCTTGAGCTTGGCGCCATCATCAGATGCCAGCGAAAAACTGATGTGCCCGCCCTTGCCTACAATCTGGGGGAAACGGGCGCGGTGAGCGGGAAATGCGAAGACGGGCGAAGGATTGCCCGCTCCATAGGGCCCCGCCCGCTCCAGATTGCGCAGCAGATCAATATTGGCACCGCGCGCAGTCAATGCCGCGTCGACCTTGAGCGCGGAGGCCGCGCGCGCCACCCCGACACTGGCACTGAGCCTTTCGGCGAGGAAAGCGCGGAACGACCCAAGATCGCCGGGCCGCAAGCTGACACCGGCCGCCATGGCATGACCGCCACCCTTTGGGATGATACCGGCCTCGACCGCCGCAATAACCGCGCTGCCCAGATCGACGCCCGGCATCGACCGGCCCGAGCCTGTGCCGGTACCATCGGGATTGAGGGCAATTGCGAAACTGGGACGCTCGAAGCGCTCGCGTAACCGCGCGGCAATCAGTCCCACCACGCCCGGATGCCAGTCGGCAGAGGCCAGAACCAGGACGGGCGGGCCTTCGCCACTACCGATCTCGGCTTCAGCGGTTGCGGCGGCCTGTTCAACGGCTTCCACTTCGATGCGCTGCCGCTCGCCATTGAGCTCGTCGAGCTGCGCGGCGATGACCATGGCCTGGTGCTCGTCGTCCAGGGCGAGAAGGCGTGTTCCCAATGCCGCGTCGCCAATGCGGCCCCCGGCATTGATGCGCGGGCCGATGAGAAAGCCGAGATGATAAGGGTTGAGCGGCCCACTGGCGCGCGCCGCCAGCGCCAGGGCCGAGAGGCCGGGCTTTTCGCCGCGCCGAGCGACCTCCAGCCCCCGGACCACAAAGGCACGATTAAGTCCGGTCAGAGGGACGACGTCGCAGATGGTGGCCAGCGCTACCAGATCGAGCAGGCCCAGCAGATCGGGCAAGCCGGTATCGCCACGGTTACGCAAGGTGCGATTGACTGCAACCAGAACCATGAAGGTGACACCGGCGGCGCAGAGATAGCCCAGGCCCGAAATATCATCTGGCCGGTTGGGGTTGACCAGGGCATTTGCGGGGGGAAGGTCGTGATCCACCAAATGGTGGTCGATGACCAGAACATCGGCACCTTTTTCGCGGGCGTGGGCGATGGGTCCTTCGCTGGTGGTGCCACAATCGAGCGTGATGATCAGGCTGGCACCGGCGTCGATCAGCTTGTCCATAGCGGCGCTATTGGGACCGTAGCCCTCAAAGATCCGGTCGGGAATGTGAACCTGAGGCTCGATACCGAAATGTCTTAGGAATCGCGCCATCAGGGCGCAGGAACAGGCGCCATCCACGTCATAATCGCCAAAAAGCGCGACGGACTCATTGTCCGTTATGGCCCTCGCCAGCCGTTCGGCGAGATCGTCCATGCCGGTCATGGTCGACGGATCGGGCATCAGCGCCCGGATGGTCGGCTCGAGATAGCTTTCGGCAGCCTCAAGGCTCACGCCCCGCCCGGCCATGATGCGCGCCAGGATATCCGGAATCCCCGTCCGCTGGCCAATGGCCGTGGCATTGCGCGCCGCGCCCGTGTCCAGACGATCGACCCAGGCGCGGCCGGTGACCGATTGGGTGATGTCGAGAAAAGGACGCGGGGTTTCGGGCATGGGCGAGGATTACGGGATTTCAGATTGGGTGGAAAGGGGTTGGCGGCGAAGAGACCCCTCATCCGCCCTTCGGGCACCTTCTGCCACAGGGGAGAAGGGTGGCATCGCTCGTGCCGCTACCGCGCGTGCCGCGCCTTGATCCAACGCGTGGTCTGGCTCCAGCTGCGCATGACGACGGTCGAGGTTTCAACCCAACCGCGCCGCAGGCGGACGCCCTCGGCGAGTGAGCCGTCGGTGACGCCTGTGGCCGAAAACAGCACGTCGCCGGAAGCCAGCTCGGTCACATCATAAATGCGATTGGGGTCGGTGATGCCCATGTCCTTGGCATGCATGCGCTTGTCCGGGGTGTCGAGAATGAGCTTGCCCTGCATCTGCCCGCCAATGCAGCGCAAGGCTGCCGCGGCCAGAACGCCTTCGGGGGCGCCGCCGGAGCCGAGATAGATATCCACGCCGGTGTCAGCCGTGTTGACGGCATGGATGACGCCGGCAATGTCGCCATCGCTAAGCAACTTGACCGAAACGCCAGCTGTGCGCAGCTCTTCGAGCAGGCCGCCATGACGCGGACGATCAAGCACAATGGCGGTGATTTCGGAAATCGGCACGCCCTTGGCCTTGGCCAGCGCCTTCACGTTCTCGGTCGCTGACCATTCGATATGCACGGTTTCGGGCGAGTATTCGGCACCGATGGCGATTTTGTGCATGTAAACGTTGCGGGCGACGTTGAGCAGGCCACCGCGTTCGGCCATGGCGAGCACAACAAGCGAATCGGGCTGGTTCTTGGCGCAGAGGGTGACGCCTTCGAGCGGATCGACGGCGATGTCGACTTCTGGCCCCTGCCCCTGCCCCACGGACTGGCCGACAAAGAGGTCGTCGCATTCATATTGTTCGCCCTCGCCGATGACTATGCGGCCGGATATGGCGAGTTCGTCAAGTTCGGCTTTCATGGCGGCGACAGCTGCCTCGTCGGCGGCCTTTTCATTGCCCTTGCCGCGCCATTCAGCCGCAGCGATAGCGGCCCGCTCGGTGACGCGCACCATTTCAAGCGTCAGGGTGCGATGCAGATTGGCGGGATCCCGTCCGTTTTCGACCTTACTGAGCTTCATGTTTCCCCCTGAAGCTCTACCGGACAGATCAGAGCTTTTCGATACGTATCAATTGTGGTTCGCCGACTATGAACCCATCATCGGCTATCTGTGCAAGCGCTTCGCGCACCGATGATTCCAAAGTCTGTTGGGTAATCATCACGACGGTCCGGGCCGGCGATCCATCGGGCGCGATGGCCTTGGCACTCAAATCGGACCGCTGGATGACAGAATCAATGGAAATCGACTTTTCCCCCATGCGCGTGGCAATGGCAGCCAGGGCGCCAGGGACGTCCTTGGCGCTGAGCCGGATGTAGAACCCACCTTCATGGGCACGGTACGGCGCTTCGCGATAGGGCAAGAGTTCGTCGCTGGGCACGCCAAGCGGCGGAACGCGGGTGCCGCGGGCGATATCCAGAATGTCGGAAAGTACCGATGACGCCGTGGGCGGGCCGCCTGCGCCCGGGCCGGCCAGCAACAGTTCGTGCACGTGGTCGGTTTCCAGGGCAACCGCGTTCATCACCCCATCAACACCGGCAATGGCGCTGCCCTTGGGTACAAAGGTGGGATGTACTCTCTGTTCAATGCCGCTTTCTGTGCGTTCGGCAATGCCCAGCAGCTTGATCTTGTAGCCCAGTTCCGTGGCCACCTGAATATCGTGCTGGGTGATGTTGGAAATGCCTTCCACCCTCATTTTGTCGGGGGCGATTTCATAGCCGAAGCACAAGGTCGAGAGGATCGAGAGCTTGTGGGCAGTGTCAAACCCCTCGACGTCGAAGGTCGGATCGGCCTCGGCATAGCCCAGGGCCTGGGCGTCCTTGAGGCAATCGGCAAAAGAAATGTCCTCATTGCCCATGCGGGTAAGGATGTAGTTGCAGGTGCCGTTCATGATGCCAAAGACCTTGGCGATGCGGGCGGTGCCTAGACCTTCGCGCAGGGTCTTGATGACCGGAATACCGCCGGCGACGGCAGCCTCGAAGCCGAGCTGGGCGCCAGATTCCTCGGCGAGGCGCGCCAGGGTGACGCCGTGCTTGGCCAGTAGCGCCTTGTTGGCGGTCACGACCGGGCGCCCGATTTCGAGCGCCGCCTTGACCGACGCAAAGGCCGGGCCGTCTTCGCCGCCGATCAGTTCGACAAACAGGTCAATGCCATCCGATTTGGCCAGGGCGACCGGATCGTCAAACCACTCAAGGCCTGAAATATCGATGCCGCGATCCCGGGAACGCGAGCGCGCGGCAACAGCGACGACTTCCAGCTGGCGACCAAGTTTGCGCGTCAGCTCGGCGCTGTCTTTTTGCAGGATGCGCACCAGTGTGGCGCCAACATTGCCCAGGCCGGCAACGCCGACACGCAGGGGCGCCTGGGTGTCGGTGTCCCCCAGTTCAGCCATGGCCTTAAGGATGCGCGTGCGGGTCTCGCTGCGCGGTTCGCGGCCTTCGCGCAGGTCGAACACGAACAGCGGGTCGCCGGCCACGATGCGGCCGAAACGCGTGGGGGTCCAACCCCTTGCAGAGATGAAAGATTCGACGGCTTGGCGGAAAGACTGGATATCGCTCATGGTGGCGACATGTGCATAGGAAATCGCCTAGCCGTCAATAGGAGTTGTCAAAGGAAAGTGGGCTGGTCGAGACTTGGATCACCCTTTGGCCGGAGTTAGTTCTCCATACAAAAGGTGATCCTTGTCATGTTCAAACTCGACTAGGCCTTGAGCGGCACGACATTGCCCTGCCCGGTCTTGCCGCCGAGCAGTTTCTTGACGTTGCGCGCGGCCTGACGGATGCGCTGTTCGTTCTCGACGAAGGCCAGGCGTATATATTGATCGCCATATTCACCGAAGCCCACACCCGGTGCGACCCCCACGCCGGTTTCCTGGATGAGCAGCTTGGCGAATTCGAGCGACCCGAGATGAGCGAACTGATCGGGAATCGGCGCCCAGGCAAACATGGTGGCGCGCGGCACGGGAATCGACCAGCCGGCGCGACCGAAGCTTTCCACCATGACGTCGCGGCGATGCTTGTAGATCTTGCGCACTTCATCGACCACCTCGTCGGAGCCGTTGAGGGCGGCGACCGCAGCGACCTGAATGGGCGTGAAGGCGCCGTAGTCGAGATAGGATTTGACTCGCGCCAAGGCGGCTATCAGACGCTCATTGCCGACAGCGAAGCCCACGCGCCAGCCGGGCATGGAATAGGTCTTGGACATCGAGGTGAACTCGACGGCAATGTCCATGGCACCGGGCACTTGCAGCACGGAGGGAGGCGGCGCTTCGTCGAAATAGATCTCGGAATAGGCGAGATCGGACAGGATGAAAATGTCGTTGGCCTTACAGTATTTGACGACCTCTGTGTAGAAATCCAGGTCGGCCGTGTAGGCGGTAGGGTTGGCCGGATAGTTCAGTACGAGCGCGATGGGCTTGGGAATTGAATGCCGCACCGCCCGATCGAGCGAGCGCATGAAGTCCTCGTTCGGGTCGGCGGGCATGGAGCGCACAACGCCGCCCGACATGATGAAGCCAAACGAGTGGATCGGATAGGTCGGGTTGGGTACCAGAACCACATCACCAGGCGCGGTGATGGCCTGGGCCATGTTGGCAAAGCCTTCCTTGGAGCCAAGCGTCGCCACGACCTGGGTATCGGGGTTGAGTTTCACGCCGAAGCGGCGTCCATAATAGCTCGCCTGGGCCTTACGCAGGCCCGGAATGCCCTTGGAAGTCGAATAGCGATGGGTGCGCGGGTCGGCCACCGTCTCCTTGAGCTTGTTGACGATATGCTCCGGCGTTGGCAAGTCGGGATTGCCCATGCCCAGATCGATAATGTCCACGCCCTCGGCGCGCGCCTTGGCCTTGATCGGGTTGATGTGCTCGAACACATAGGGGGGAAGGCGGCGGATGCGATGGAAGACTTCGCTCATTTGATCCTCGGATGGCCGTTGAAGCCTGAAACTGGCCGCGACGCGCCAGAGCGCCACGCCTCTATCATTTTGAGGCCGATTATCGCGGAATTATGGTTGTATACGGGTTAAACGGCCCCAAACGGACCGGAAACAAATCTATTCGGCTCTTCCCGGCCAGTTCCTGGCCACGCGGGAAGAGCTATCGGGCGCTTGCCGCCGCTGCCGCGATGCGGGCCGCCACCGGGTTGCCGGCGAGCAGTGCTCCAAACCATGCAACAGTGAACGGGGACGCCATGTCTCTTGCCCTTCAGAATTGACTTCTGATACCACCCAAGCGTGGTCTGCGTCTTTTATGGCCTGAGACAAGTCTTGTAAATGCCAGCGAGCCTTTACATGTAATCACCTTGTCGGCCACAGCGCGGCCGGGGCTGTTCGGATAGGTGCATGGGAAAACGCGTCGCAATCGCAACAATCGGCACTTCTGGGGACGTTCGGCCCTATCTCGCGCTGGCCAAAGCACTTCAGGACGACGGCCACGACGTCGTCCTGGGTACGAATGCTGATTTTGAAGAGATGGTGACCTCGCATGGGGTCGAATTCCACAGCCTGGGCACCAAGATTCAGGACTGGCTGCAGGAATCGCGATTCGACAACGCCATCAGCCAGATGAAGCTGCACCACTTTCCGCAGCTGCTGCGCGAAGGACAGGCCCTGGTGGAGCGCGCCGCGCGCAATGCCTGGGCCATGTCGCAGGGCGCAGACGCGATTGTGGTCAACATCAATACCAGTTTCGGCATCGACATCGCCGAGGCCCTGGACATTCCCGTCATCATGACGGCGATGCAGCCACTCAATCCGACACGCGAATTTCCCATCTGTGCCTATGAGGTGCCCGATCTGGGGCCCACCTTCAACAAGCTCAGCTACATCGCGATGAACCTGCAGCAGGCCTATTACGACATGCCACGGGATCGGGTGCGCAAACAGTTGATGGGGCTCGGTCCCCGCAAGCGCGGCGGGCTGTTCAAGGACAGCAACGGTAACAATATCCCGACGCTTTATAATTTCTCCGCGACGATTTCGCCTCGTCCGCGGGACTGGCCGCAGACTGCAGTGGTGACTGGGTTCTGGTTTCTGGATGACAATAGCGACTGGGAGCCCTCGCCCGAACTCCAGGCATTTCTCGATGCAGGACCACCGCCGGTCTATATCGGGTTCGGTTCGATGCCTTTTGGTGCGGAACGCAATACGCAATTGCTGCGCTCGGCTCTTGAGCAGTGGGGCGGACGGGCCATCGTGGCGCGTGGCTGGGGCGGCATCAATCCGGCCGACTTGCCAAACACCGTCTTTGCGGTTGCCGAAGCGCCGCATGACAAACTGTTCCAGCTGGTATCGGCCGTGGTGCATCATGGCGGCGCCGGCACCACCGCGGCGGGCCTGAGAGCGGGAAGGCCCACGTTCACAGTGCCGCAGGCCTATGACCAACGCTATTGGGGACGTCGCGTCAGGGCGCTGGGTTGCGGCCCTGCCCCGGTGCGTCTGCGGGCGATCACGCCGGAGATCCTGGCAACAGCGCTCTATGAGTTGACCAACAACAAGGCCATGGCGACCAACGCCGCGAACATCGGCAAAGCACTGTCGGAGGAAAAAGGCCTGGAAACTGCGGTCAGGTTCATCGAAACCACCATTGAAGCTGCAGAAGCCGGCGCTCGGCGCTATCCGGTAACCGGGTGAACCGCCGCGAGCACATCGATCCAACACCGGTTCCGGGGCTGTCGCCTTCGGTCGTGCAGCCGATGCAAATCTGCCTGGTTGGCGCCGGCGGCGGCATTGGCCAGCAACTGGCCAAGACGCTGGCGGTTCGCCATAAGGTTGTGGCGGTGTATCGGCGCCCGCCCGCCGGCGCGCCCAAGGGCGTTCACACCGTGCAGTTCGACGACAAACCGGAGCTGGCCGAGGCGGTTGGTGCTGCCGAAATTGTCGTGCACGCGGCGCTCAACACCAAAGCGCGCGGGCGGAAGTTCATCCCGGCCAATCAGGCAACGACCGAACAGCTGCTGACGCATATCTCCCCCGATCGGTGCAAGCTGTTTGTCTATTTCAGCTCCCAGGTGGTCTATGCAGCGCTTGATCCGGTACAGCAGCCGGTACAGTCCGAGGATGCGGATCTCTCCGGGACGAGGCGCCTGGATGCCTATACGCGGCTGAAGCAGACGGAAGAGGCCCGGGTGATCGCGGCCTGCCGGGAGAAGGGCATAAACTTTCTCATTGTACGGCCGACCATGGTGATGGGGCCGGACATGGCCTGGTCCAGCGGTATCGTGGATGCCATGCGCATGGCACCCTTCGGCCTCAGGAACCGCACCATCAACCTCATTCATGTAGTGGACCTGGCCGAACAATTACTGGCGTTGATTGAGCGCGGAGTGGCCAATGAGGTGATCAACCTCGGTGATCTCGATGTGCGTTCAGATGACTATTTCAGGCACGCGGCTGCGCTGGCGCAGCGGCCAATCCTGCTGGCGCCTGACTGGCTGGGCAAGCTTGGAGGGCGTTTCATCCCCTCGACGCTGTGGTTTCTTGGCCATGACGTGCAGGTCAGCTCCGACAAGGTGAAGACATTGAGTGGAGTGGAAAGCGGGCGCACGCTTGCCGACTTCTTCGAGCCCCCAGCCCGCATTGTCGAGGCACGCAGCCTGGATGTCATTCGCAATACCGTGCGCAGCGGCAAGCCGTATCATGCTATTGGGCGCGGCTACTTTCTTTGGTTCAACGACCGCAAACAGACCGATCAACTGGTCATGGAACACTATTCGGGGATCGTTGATTTTGTCGACAACGGCCTGACTGTGAAAGCCGGCACGACACTTCGTACCGTCCTCGATTATCTGGTACCGCGCGGGCTCTCCCTGGCGACACTCCCTGAATTTGTCGATATCTCAGCGGGTGCCTGCTTTTTCGCCGAAGTGCATGGCAGCAGCGGTGAACACATTTCGATCTACGATCTCATTACCGCGATCCGCTATGTGGACGAGAGCGGGGAGGAGAAATTCTCGCTTCGCGATGACGCCCTGTGGGACAGACTACGCGGTGATGGAGGGATCGTTGTCACTGAAGTGACCTTCGCGTGCCAACCCAGCCGACTTTTAGCCAATACCATAGAGTGGCAGAGGGAAAGCCGACTGGAGGACTATGTGTCCGGCGAGTACCGCGTCAATTTCAGCACGACTATTCATTGGTACCCGCGCAGCCACGAGTTGATGGTCTACAACGTCAATCCAGTCGCGGGGACAGTGCCGGGCGACCGACGTCCCTTCCCACCGATGCGCGGGTCGCCGCACTGGATCCAGAAACTGCTGCTCAATTTGCGCATGCGGGGACGGCAACGGATCGTGGGCTCCTCAGAACGCGTACTCGCCCCCTGGACCGGAGTGCCTGCCAAACGATTGCTCGGCAAATTCTTCCGCGATACGCGGCGACGCGTACGCAATATGGAAGTGTGTGTGCCCGATACCCATGCGCCGGATTTCGTGGCAAAGCTGCGGCGGCACCTGCCGGAAATGCAACTCATGCCCGGTCAGGGGATCGGGGTGAGGTTCACGCGTGATCCGGCGACCGATCGTGGCTTCGTCTGGGTAGAAATGACATCGCGCGACACTTCCCAGTTGCATGCCATGGTGGAAATGGCGCGCGCCGCCTGTGGCGAGCGGTTCTGGCTGCATCGCGGCAAGTATGTGCCCCACGGAATCGAAGTGGAGCACCTTTACATTCCGCGGCACGTCACCCCGAAATAGAAATGGCGGCCCGTAGGCCGCCATGTGGATACTAAACTTACCGATATCAGTGGGTGATGCTGGCACCCGCATCATCAGCAGGGTCGACCTTGGCGGCCACAGCCGGTTCAGCGTCGAAATCCCATTCGATCGGCTCGGGCGTGCGCACCAACGCCCGCTCGATGACCTGGTCCATGCGGGAGACCGGAACGATTTCCATGCCTTCCTTGACGATATCCGGGATCTCCTGGAGGTCGCGGACGTTTTCTTCAGGGATAAGCACGGTCTTGATGCCGCCACGCAAGGCCGCCAGGAGCTTCTCCTTGAGACCGCCAATGGGCAGGACGCGACCGCGCAGGGTGATCTCGCCGGTCATAGCGACATCATTGCGCACCGGAATGCCGGTCATCACCGAAACGATGGCCGTGGCCAGGCCGATACCGGCCGAGGGGCCATCCTTGGGGGTGGCGCCTTCTGGCAGGTGGACATGGATGTCGCGCGTATCGAACATGGGCGGCTTAACGCCGAAGTCGATACAACGAGACTTCACATAAGCCTGGGCGGCAGTCAGCGATTCCTTCATCACCTCCTTGATGTTGCCGGTGACCGACATGCGGCCCTTGCCCGGCGTCATCACGCCTTCAATGGTGAGCATTTCGCCGCCGACCGAGGTCCAAGCCAGACCGGTCACCAGACCGACCTGGGCTTCCGCTTCGATCTCGCCGTGCTTGAAGATCATCGGCCCAAGGTATTCGGCCAGCTTCTCCTCAGTGATCTCGATAGACTTGACCTTGGTTCGGACAATATCGGTGACAGCCTTACGCATCAGCTTGGAGATTTCGCGCTTGAGATTGCGCACGCCGGCCTCGCGGGTATAGCCGCGAATGGTCTTCATCAGCATCTCGTCGGAAAGCACGAATTCGCCGTCGGCCAGCCCGTTTTCCTTGGCGGTTTCCGGGATCAAGTGCTGCTTGGCAATCGCATGCTTTTCCTCCTCGGTGTAGCCGGAGAGGCGAATAATCTCCATGCGGTCCATCAGCGGGCCGGGGATATTGAGCGTGTTCGAGGTGGTCACGAACATCACGTCGGAAAGGTCGAAATCGACTTCCAGGTAATGGTCGTTGAAGGTGTTGTTCTGTTCGGGATCGAGCACTTCGAGCAGGGCCGAAGACGGATCGCCGCGGAAGTCCTGGCCCATCTTGTCGATCTCATCGAGCAGGAAGAGCGGGTTGTTCTTGCCCACCTTCTTGAGCGACTGGATGATCTTGCCAGGCATGGAGCCGATATAGGTGCGGCGGTGGCCGCGGATTTCGGCTTCGTCGCGCACGCCGCCAAGGGCCATGCGGACAAATTCACGGCCGGTGGCCTTGGCAATGGACTTGCCGAGCGAGGTCTTGCCGACCCCCGGAGGGCCGACGAGGCAAAGGATCGGACCCTTGAGCGTGCCGGTGCGAGCCTGAACGGCCAGATATTCCAGAATGCGTTCCTTGACCTTCTCGAGGCCATAGTGGTCTGCATCCAGGACCTTCTCGGCCATGGACAGGTCACGCTTGACCTTGGACTTCTTACCCCAGGGCAGGCCCAGAAGCGTATCGAGATAGTTACGGACAACGGTTGCCTCGGCCGACATCGGGCTCATGCCCTTGAGCTTCTTGATCTCGCCTTCAGCCTTGGCGCGGGCTTCCTTTGAGAGCTTGGTCTTGGCGACTCGCTCTTCAAGTTCGGTGATCTCGTTGGCACCGTCCTCGCCATCGCCCAACTCGCGCTGGATCGCCTTCATCTGCTCATTGAGGTAGTACTCACGCTGGGTCTTCTCCATCTGCCGCTTGACGCGGGAGCGGATGCGCTTCTCCACCTGCAGAACACCGATCTCGCCTTCCATAAGGCCGATGACCTTCTGCAGACGCTCGATGACCGAAACGGTTTCGAGCAGCTCTTCCTTCTCAGGAATTTTGATAACCAGATGGCTGGCGATGGTATCGGCCAGCTTGCTGGCAACTTCGATCTGTCCGACGGCCGCAACGACCTCGGCCGAAATCTTCTTGTTGAGCTTGACGTAATTCTCGAACTCGGACTGAGCGGAACGGGCCAGAGCCTCGATCTCGGTTGCATCTTCCTCAGGCTCGGGGAGCACAGAAGCCTCAGCCTCGAAATATTCTTCGGTCTGTAGATAATTGTCGATGGTCGCGCGATTGAGCCCTTCAACCAGAACCTTGACCGTACCATCGGGCAGCTTGAGGAGCTGCAGCACGGTGGCGATGGTACCGGTGGGGTAAATCTGGTCGGGCGCTGGATCATCGTCCTGCGCATTCTTCTGTGTCACGACGAGGATGTGCTTGTCGTCGCGCATCACTTCTTCAAGCGCCTTGACCGACTTCTCGCGCCCCACAAAGAGCGGCACAATCATGCCGGGGAAGACGACGATGTCGCGCAGAGGGAGGACCGGGTAGACCCGGTCCCGGCTTGTTTCGCCGGTGGAGGTAACTTCCGACATCACATATCCTTTCCGGGGCGCGCCGGAGGGAGGAACTGGTAGCGCGCCCGTATTGCGACTGCCCAATCATTAGAAGGCTGGGCGATTCAGGTTAATAAATAGGGTGGACCGCCCTGCCCGCAAGTCAAGCTTAGCGGTTTTGTGACCATTAGCGTTACTTCGCACAGGAGATATGTGCAAAAGACCGGAACACGGGTGTGCCTTGGCTGCGAAACGAATGTGGTGGCCTGCCTGCATATCGTCATGTCAGTCTGGCCCGATACGCTCCACTCCGTCGAGGAACCAGACATGCCCCCTACCCGACCCAGGCGAATAGACTTTATCGGTGTTGCCACCGCCTCAGGTGCTTCGGTGCGGGGTTGTGGCATGGGCCCAGAGGCCCTGCGCGTGGCGGGCCTGCTCGAGGCGCTGATCGATCTCGAGCTTGACGTCGCCGACCATGGCGATTTGCGCAACTCGCATGCGGATTTGTCTACTACCCCGTTGAGCTGGCGCACCGTGGAGCAGCGCAAAGGCGATGTCCTCGAGCTGGCGCAGCTGGTCAGCAATGCCGGCGTAAAAATTCTGGATTCGGGTCATTTTCCTGTATTTCTGGGAGGCGATCACTCTATCGCGATAGGCACGGTTTCGGCTGTGGCAAGGCATTGCCTGCCCAAGCAGAAGCCAGTGCATGTTCTCTGGGTTGATGCCCATGCGGACTACAACACCCCCGAAACCTCACCTTCAGGCAATCTGCACGGCATGCCGCTGGCGCTGCTCTGCGGGGAAAAGGAGTTCGATGCGAGCTATCGTGGCGACTGGCTGGGGCGGATCGATCCGAGCAATGTGACGGTTTTCGGGGCCCGCTCCGTAGACCGGGAAGAGAGAAAGCTGGTGCAGGCGCGCGGCGTAGAGGTGATCGACATGCGCAAGCTCGACCAACTCGGCATTGTCGCAACCATGCAGCATGTGATCGACAAGGCCAAAGCCGATAAGGCGCATCTGCATGTCAGTTTCGACGTCGACTCTGTCGATCCCAGCATCGCCCCCGGCGGCGGCACGCTCGTGCCGGGGGGCCTCAGCTATCGCGAGGCGCATCTGGTGATGGAGATGCTGCATGACAGCGGGCTGGTCGGCTCGCTCGACGTGGTGGAGCTAAATCCCTTCCTCGACCATGGCGGCAAGACAGCGACGCTCATGGTGGATCTGGTGGCGAGCCTGTTCGGGCGCTCGATCATGGGTGAAGAGGCCGGACCAGTGGAGTTCGTGACGCAGGACTAGTGTCCACGCCGTGGACTGTCTTTTCTTCAGGTAGGGACAAAGAAAAACGCCGGGCGCTGGGCCCGGCGTTTTCACATGTTCGTTGGTGCGACACTAGGCCGTTGCCGGCGCCTCGTCCTTGTTGCGCTCGGAGTAGATGTAGAGCGGACGGACGTCCTTGCCCTTCACGACATCGTCCGAGATCACCACTTCTTCCACGCCTTCCAGCGAGGGCAGGTCGTACATGGTGTCGAGCAGAATGCCTTCCATGATCGAGCGGAGACCACGGGCGCCGGTTTTGCGCTCGATGGCCTTTTCGGCAATGGCCTTGAGGGCATCTTCGTGGAAGGTCAGTTCGATCTCTTCCATCTGGAACAGGCGCTGATACTGGCGGACCAGAGCATTCTTGGGCGCGGTGAGGATTTCGATGAGCGCGGGCACATCGAGGTCTTCCAGCGTTGCCAGGACCGGCAGACGACCAATGAATTCCGGGATCAGGCCAAACTTGACCAGATCTTCAGGCTCGACCTCGGCCAGCATTTCACCAACGCGACGGTCATTCGGGTCCTTGACGGTGGCTGCAAAGCCAATGCCCGAGCCTTCGCCGCGCGCCGAAATGATCTTTTCGAGACCCGCAAAGGCGCCGCCACAGATAAACAGGATATTGGTCGTGTCCACCTGCAGGAATTCCTGCTGCGGATGCTTGCGCCCGCCCTGAGGCGGCACGGAGGCAACGGTGCCTTCCATGATCTTGAGCAAGGCCTGCTGCACACCCTCGCCCGAAACGTCACGGGTGATCGAGGGATTGTCCGACTTGCGGGAAATCTTGTCGACCTCGTCGATATAGACGATCCCGCGCTGGGCCTTCTCGACATTGTAGTCGGCAGACTGCAGCAGTTTCAGAATGATGTTTTCCACGTCCTCGCCGACATAGCCGGCTTCGGTGAGGGTGGTGGCATCGGCCATGGTGAAGGGCACATCAAGGATGCGCGCCATGGTCTGAGCCAGCAGCGTCTTGCCCGAACCGGTGGGGCCGATCAGCATGATGTTGGACTTGGACAGTTCAACGTCCTGGTTCTTGGCCGCGTGGTGCAGGCGCTTGTAGTGATTGTGGACAGCCACGGAGAGCACGCGCTTGGCGCGGGACTGGCCGATGACGTAGTCGTCCAGCACCTTGCAGATTTCTGCAGGGGTGGGCACGCCCTCGGAGGACTTGACCATAGAGGTCTTGTTCTCTTCGCGGATGATGTCCATGCACAGTTCGACGCATTCATCGCAGATAAATACGGTCGGACCGGCGATCAGCTTGCGCACTTCGTGCTGCGACTTGCCGCAGAACGAGCAGTAAAGCGTGTTCTTGGAGGTTTCGCCGTTCGTCGTCTCTTTGGACATCCAGTCACTCCCGGGGGTTGAGCACCCCCAAAATCAAGCGTTAACAGGCAGGCTAACGCTTAAGGCATAAAGAAAGTCTAAGCCGAAACGACCTTAAAGGCCGTTCCGGCTCGGTGCAATTGCGCTTGGATCACAGTCCACGGCGCATCAGCATTGTGCTTAACGCGCGCCAAGTCAGGCGGATGCCTCCGGCACTGCGCGTTTTTCCATGACCGCATCGATCAGGCCGAAGGCCTTGGCCTCTTCGGGTGAGAGGAAGCGATCACGCTCCAGCGCGTTCTCGATTTCCTCGTAGGAACGGCCAGTGTGCTTCTCATAAATCTGATTAAGACGGCGCTTCAAACCCTCGACTTCCTTAGCATGAATCAGGATGTCGGTAACCTGACCCTGGAAGCCGCCGGAGGGCTGGTGGACCATGACCCGCGAATTGGGCAGCGAGGTGCGCATGCCCGATTCACCGGCTGCAAGAAGCAGCGAGCCCATGGACGCTGCCTGGCCCATGACCATGGTGGCGACGGCCGGACGGATGAACTGCATGGTGTCGTAGATGGAAAGGCCAGCCGTCACCACGCCGCCGGGCGAGTTGATATACATGGCGATTTCCTTCTTCGGGTTCTCTGATTCGAGAAACAGAAGCTGGGCGACAATGAGCGAGGCCATATTGTCCTCGACCACGCCGGTCACAAAGATGATGCGTTCACGCAGCAGGCGCGAATAGATGTCGAAAGCGCGCTCGCCGCGGTTCGACTGCTCGACCACCATGGGAACGAGCGTGTTCATGTAAAGATCGTGCGGATCCCGCATATGGTTTGCCCCTTGACCTTGCCCCGGGTCGCGGACCGGAAGACAGGCTTGGTTGGTTTGGACATGCCCCTGCTCCATCGCACCACTGGCGGAACGGGCTAGGCATGCCGGAAAATAGAATCAGCGCGACTGGCTGATTGCAGTCGATGCCACCTTAATGGGCGGTAAAGGCAGAGATAGGCGGCAATGGGGCAAGCTTCAATAGCCCGGCCGTTTCTAGCCTCTTTCTTGTGGCCGAAAGGTGAATGCGGCCAAATTGTCTCAACTTAGCTGAATCCGACCGGCACGCCCTTCTTGCGGAAATAGGCCTGCATCAGCTTACGCCCCTGACGATTGCCCTGAGCCAGCTTGGAGGTCTCAAAGGTAGCTTCCTTGACTCCCTCGCGCGCCATGGCGCCCTTGAGCGCTGCAATATGGACATCGAGGTCTTCGTTGTCGTTCTGGATCGAGGCGTAGATGGCGTCGATTGCCTCGGAATAGGTGATGTCGCTCACGGGAATTATGCTCCTCGAAACTGTCGCCCTCTTCCTAGCGATTTTTTCGACTGGAGCAAGGCGTGAGGGCATAGGCAGATCCGGCATCTGGCTCTAGATTCTATCAGTCGATCAAAAAAAACTTAGCCCGAGCACATGGCCGCAATTACTCAAGTCAAGCCGATTACCGATGTTCCCTCGCAGTTGAGCGCAAGCGCGGCGCCGCAGGATCCGGCATTCTACCAGGACCCCTACCCTTTCTATGCGCGACAGCACGCCAGCCACCCCGCGTTCTTCTGGGAAGAGTATGGGCATTGGTGCTTTGCCGACTTCAAATCGGTCAGCGCCCTGTTACGCGACAAGCGGTTCGGGCGGGACATTCTGCATGTAGCAAGCCGCGAAGAGGTCGGCTTGCCCGAGCCCAAGCCGCACGTTGCGGACTTCGATCTCGCCGAGAAATATTCTCTTTTGAACCTGGAGGCGCCGGCCCATACGCGGCTCCGCACGCTGGTAAACCGGGCCTTTGTCTCGCGGCAAGTGGAGCAACTGCGTCAGCGTATCCGGCAATTGGCGCACGAGATCATCGATGGGTTCGAGGGCGAGGAGAGCGTTGATCTGATCAAGGCCTTCGCCGCGCCGATTCCGGCCATCGTGATCGCCGAAATGATCGGATTGCCAGCTGAGATGGCCCCGCAATTGCTCAACTGGTCCAACCGCATGGTGACCATGTACATGTACAATGTCACCCGCGAGACGGAACTGGATGCCAACCAAGCAGCGGCCGATTTTGCGGCCTATTTGCGCGATGTGATCGCAGAACGACGCAAGGCACCGCGCGAGGATCTGCTCAGCCATATGCTGACCACGGATCGCGACGGCGACGTGTTGAGCGATGACGAGGTGATATCGACCGCCATTCTGCTGCTCAATGCCGGGCATGAAGCAACAGTGCACACCACCGGCAACGGAGTGAAATCGATCCTCGAAAGCGGGATCGACCCGCAGAACCTGTTCGCCACGGCTGAACAGGCGGAGAGGACAGTGGAGGAGTGCCTCCGCTTTGATGCGCCGTTGCACCTGTTTACCCGCTATGCGCTGATGGATACGGAGGTGGATGGAATTCCGCTCCGCAAGGGTGATGTGATCGGGCTGATGCTGGGGGCGGCCAATCGTGATCCCGCGCGCTTTGCCCATGCCGACCGGTTCGATCCGTTCCGCACAGATGGCGCCAATGTCAGCTTCGGGGCCGGCATCCACTTCTGCATCGGCGCGCCGCTAGCACGCATTGAGTTGCAAGAAGCGATGGGTGTGTTGTTTGAGCGACTGTCGAAACTGCGGATCGTGGAACCGCCTCGCTATGGCGATGTCTATCATTTCCACGGTCTGGAGACGCTGATGGTGGGGTGGCGCTAGTCCTGCATGGAGCGAGTCGTCAGCGTAGCCAAGCCGGCAAGCAGGGGCAGCGTGCCGAGGATCCCCGCCATAGTGACTACCAGCGTGCCCGAGCCCGGATCGGTCCAGGCCAGCCAGGCCAATGCGATGGCGGCAAGCCCCGAAGCAATTCCGCTGACGCGGTGGACCACTTTCCAGGCGCGATCGGATGGAATGGGCCAGGGCATGCGCAATCCGGCATAGGAATGGCGCTCGGCCTCGTAGATGACGACAGCCAGCACCAGCAAAATGGCTGCCAGGCCAAATGCCGTGATTCGGAACATGTCGATGTCCGAGCCGATGCCACTCAAGAGCAATCCGAGCTGGCACGCCGCCGCGACGGCCAGAAGCAGGCTCAGCGCCGGGTCCAAGATATGCCGGGTCTTGGCGAGTTGGTTCTTGGTCAGCGCGCGGCCGAGAAGAAAGAAAGCTACCAGAAGAAAAAGCTGCAGCGACGGCGCGACTGCCAGGGCGAGATTGCGCGGCCATAACCAATCTACGGTCGAACCGCGCCAATGCGCCGGGAACGCGTAGCCCTCAGGGATGTTGAGGACAGCGACACCGGCAATGGCCAGGGTGACGATGAGAATCAGGATGTGAAAGCGCGTGACAAGACTGGGCATGACAATCAGGTGAGCAGTGCCGCCCGAAATACTAGATGGAGCTTGTTGCCATCAGGGTCGCGCAAATAGGCGCCGAAATAGTCGGGCGCGTAATGCGGTCTCAGACCAGGCGCACCCTCGTCCCGACCGCCAGCCGCCAAACCGGCGGTATGCGCCGCGATCACAGCGTCCCTGCTCGGCGCGATGAAGGCCAACATTGTGCCGTTTCCTGGTGCTGCCGCCCGCCCGTCGAACGGTGCATAGACATAAAAACGCGGATATGGGGTCTTGCCCACCCAGCAGAGGGCCCCTGGCCCGCCATCGGGCTCCACCGCGCGCCGATGAAGGCCTAGCGGCAGCAGCACGGCATCATAGAACCGGCCTGCACGCTCAAGATCGTCGCTGCCGACTGTCACATGGCTGAACATGGCTCCTCCCAAAGCAAAGGGGCCGGTTTCCCGGCCCCTCGCAAAACTCGATAATCCAGCGATTAGCGCTTGGAGAACTGGAAGGACCGGCGGGCCTTGGCCTTACCGTACTTCTTGCGTTCCACCACGCGGCTGTCGCGGGTCAGGAAGCCACCCTTCTTCAGAACCGGGCGCAGGGCGGGTTCGAAGTAGGTGAGAGCCTTGGAGATACCGTGACGAACGGCACCGGCCTGACCAGAAAGACCACCACCAGCGACGGTGACGTTCACGTCATACTGATCGAGGCGCTCGGAAGCGACGATCGGCTGCTTGACAATGAGCTGCAGAACCGGACGAGCGAAGTACTTGGCGAATTCGCGGCCGTTGACGGTGACAGTGCCCTTGCCCGGTTTGATCCAGACACGAGCAACGGCGTTCTTGCGCTTGCCGGTGGCATAGGCGCGGCCGAGGCTGTCGAGCTTCTGTTCGTGGACCGGAGCGGTGTTCACAGCCGGAGCGGCTGCGGTGGTGCCGAGGTCTTCGAGGGAGTTGATGGTTTCAGCCATATTACTTCACCCGCGCATTCTTGGTGTTCATCGCAGCAACGTCGAGCTTGCTCGGATTCTGCGCTTCATGGGGATGCTCGGTACCGGCGTATACGCGCAGGTTCTTGAGCTGGGCGCGGGTCAACGGACCACCGGGCATCATGCGACGAACGGCGTTCTCGAGGACGCGGTTCGGGAAGCGGCCCTCAAGCAGCTCACGCGCGGTGCGGTCCTTGATGCCACCGGGGTAGCCGGTGTGCCAGTAGAAGCGATGCTGGTCCAGCTTGCGACCGGTCAGCTTCACCTTGTCGGCATTGATGACGATGATGTTGTCACCCATGTCCATGTGGGGGGTGAAGGTCGGCTTGTGCTTGCCGCGCAGACGCGAGGCGATGATCGATGCCAGGCGACCCACGACCAGCCCTTCGGCGTCGATCAGGACCCACTGCTTTTCGATCTCGCTCGGTTTTGCCGAGTACGTGCTCATAAGCGAATTCCCTAAGATTCAAGCAGCCGGCCCACGCATGGACCGGCCAGTTCGAGGGGGTCTCTAAGGGAGATTCCGTGGACCGTCAACACCCATTTATTTTGCTATAAAAATCAACGACTTACTGTCGCGGTATTATTTTACCGCACACGACGCATGTCGGCAATATAGGCAACGGATAGGCCGGCCAGCATGAAGGCAAGGGCCTGGTGGCCCACAGCTAAACCGATGGGAACACTCATCAGCAGTGTCGCGACGCCCAGGCCAACCTGCAGTAGCACGATGGCCCCGATGCGCGGCAGCCAGCCATGGACGCCGCCGAAGCCGCCATCGCTGTTTCGGCGCCAGACCAGGTAGGCGGTATAGGCCACGATCAGATAGGCGATCCCTCGATGGATGAACTGCACCGTCAGCGCATTTTCGAACAGATTGCGCCAGGCTGGCTCCATGGCAAACAGCCCACCCGGGATGACGGCCCCGTCCATCAGCGGCCAGGTCTGATAGCCCATGCCGGCATCGAGCCCGGCAACGAAGGCCCCTGCCCCGATCTGCAGGGTCATCAAAACGAGCAGCAGGACCGCAGTGGTCATGTGAAAGCCGGTGACCCGCCCGAGGACTCGGCCGGGCGAGAGTGAGCGCGCCACATAGATTAATGCGACGAACAGAAGGGCGGCCGCGGTGAGATGCGCTGCCAGGCGGTATTGGGACACCGAGGTCAACTCGGTCAGGCCCGAAGAGACCATCCACCAGCCCAGGGCGCCCTGGAAACCACCAAGCACAAACAGGCCAAAAAGTGGCCAGGCAAGGTCGCGTGACAGGCGCTTCTGGAACAGGAAGACAACGAAAGGAATGATAAAGAGCACGCCGAGGAACCGCGCGACAAAGCGGTGCAACCACTCCCAGAAGAAGATGAACTTGAAGTCGTCGAGACTCATCCAGGAGTTGAGTACGGCGTACTGGGGGATCTGCCTGTAGGCCTCAAACTCGGCTTCCCATTCGGCCTGATTGAGTGGTGGAATGACGCCAGAAAGGGGCTTCCAGGAGGTGATGGACAAGCCGGATCCGGTGAGACGCGTGATGCCACCAACCACCACGATGAGCAGGACAAAGGCGGCCAACCCGTAGAGCCAGATGCGCACCGGGCGCAAAGGGTCACTGGCAAAGCTGACTTGGCCCGGTGCGGCATCTTGCTTGAGGGTCACGACACAGTTTCCGGTTTTGATAAGCGTGTGGGAGTGGTAGTCCCCTCGACATCGCCCCGCAACAGCACAGATGCCGCACATGAGCCAGCGCAGCCGCAAACTGATAGGCGCCTTCCTTCTGGTCGGTTCGATCATCCTGTGGTCGATCCTGGCGACCTCAATCTATCTGCTACTGCCCGAGGGACTTCCCGGCCTGGTGCTGATCGGGTTCTTCATCATCGCCGGCATGGGCTGGATGCTCCCCGCCATGCCACTCATCAAATGGATGGCAAAGCCAGACGCAACTCCAACTGACAATCACTAAAGCGAATCGATTCCGAGGCTTAGCCAGTCAATCTGCCAAGTTGGGTGAACAAGCCGCCGCTGGCGAAGATGTCGACATAGCGCCGCGCCTGGAAATACCCGTTGAGAGAGACGCGCGGCAATTGAGCCAGCTTGTGCAAGTGATGCGGATAGAGACCACCGGGTCGAGTGGTGACGGCGGTGCGGAAGCCCAGCTCTCCCGCCAGGGCAAATTCGCGCGGACCGCAGGACAACGGGCCTCCCAATGGATAGGAGAAATGCGCGGGCCTTATGCCGAACTGGGCCTCGATGATATCGACCGACTGGATCATCTCGCTGCGCGCTTGCTCAAGCGAGAGCTTGGCCAGTTCGTAGTGATGGACGGTGTGGGCGCCGATAGTACAGAGCGGATCACCAGCGAACTGGCGCAGCTCCTGCCAGTCCATGATGAGCTCGCGGCATTGCCTGTGCAAATTATGGCCATAGGCGGCGGTAAAATCGCTTAGAAGTGCGAGACGCTCGGGTTCGGGCAGTTTGCGCAGGCGCCAATAGAGCCGATCAAAGGCTTCTTTCTTTTGTGCCAGGGTCCGGGTCTCGACATATTCGGTCTCGCCGTCCTCGCTGAAGGCGACGGCCTCCTGACGGGCGATGATGTCTTCGATGGCCTGCCACCAGAGCTGCCCGACGCCGTCGACGAAGGCTGTCGGGACGTAAAGCGTGAAGGGCGCCTCATGTGCCCGCAGAATGGGCAAGGCATATTGAAGGTTGTCGCGATACGCATCGTCGAAGGTCAAGACGACAAAGGGGCGGCCTTTCTTGCTGCTCGCCAGGCGCTCCAGCGCCTCATCGAGGCTGACAATGTCGATGTCCAGTTCGTCCAGTCGCTCAAGGCAATAGTCCAAAAAATCGGGCTGCACCTGCAGGATCGCATTGGGCGAGAAATCGGCCGGGGGCGCCGGCAGCACCCGATGAAGAGTGAGTATCACGCCGCGCGAGCGCGACAACAGCCGGAACAGGCGCGGCATGCCGGTGAGCCAGAGCAGCTCGAAGCTGGCACGAATGGCGGTGTATTTCAGCGACATTGCGAGGTCCGGGCGATCAGGCTGCCACCGGCTCTGCCAGGGCAGCGATCTCGACCCGGGTCAGACCTGCGTCTTCAAGCACCCGGCGCGCCGATTTCGCGCTGTCCAGTTCGGCTTCGCTATCGGCAACCAGAACGACTCGGCCGCCGAGTTCAACAAACATATCAAGCGAGGAGGCGCCGCCTACCCTGCCCGTCACCACGATCACGACTTCGTAGATGTCCCCCAGAGCTTCAACCAGCGTAGCAGGCCGGCTGGACTGGTGATCGATGCTGGTGCCGGTGCCCCAGGTCACCTCGGCAAAGCCATTGTCTGCCGACTTCTGTACCACATCGCCGAAGCCGGCATGGCCATTGCTCAGATCGCTGATCCCGGTTTCGGTGGTACGCTGACCAGTGCCAGCATCGATCAGGGCGACGCTGAGCCCGCGGGAGATGGCATTACCCACCAGATTTTCTGCCAGCATGCGGCTCGCCGTGCCGGAAAGATGGTCGGCCAGCAGGAGCAGATGCGTGCGGCCCAGGACCAAGTCAGAAACCAGATCGGCAGAGCGGATGATCTCCGAAGTGGCAGACGCCTTGTGCATCACCCCCAGTTCATCCAACGGGGTCTCGGCAGACCAATCGTGTTGGGAGGTCGGCGGCAATTCCGGCTCGTCGTCCCAAGAAGCAGATAGCGCCGGAGCGGGGGGGATCACTTCGCGTTGCAGGCCAGACACTTCTGCGGACAAGTTGCGAATGTACTGGCTGGACGTGTCGACCCTTGGCTCTGTCAGGCCTAAATGTTCATGTTCTTGCGGCTCGGAGGCCGACCGCGGCCGTTCTACGGTCTGGTCCGGCAATTCAGCAGCTTCCGGAGCGCGCTCCATCTCTGAAGGTGACCCCTCATCTGCAGTGAGAGCCGGCTCGTCAATTTCATCGAGCTGCGCGACGGCGTCGGCCAGTTCGACGGGGTCAGACTGGCCATTATCAGCAGCATCAGGCTGCCCGATCGCTTCAGCCTCACTTGCCTCGCGCTCGTCGTCCCAGCGCTGTTCGGGCTCTAGCTCGTCGGCATCGAAGGGCGATTCTTCAAGCGCATCCGTGGCCACGGGCCTGCGCACGACTGGCGCCAGCGCGCGCCCAGACATCAGCTCGCCAAAAGCGACGGCGCCGACCTGGACAATGACCGAAACGACGCCGACGGCCAGCATGATGAAGGACGTTTTGGGGGAGGCCGGGGCGACCGAGGGCGCAGCTTCCGAAACCACCCGGACATCAGGCAGCGCAGAGTTGGAATCGACGCGCGAGGAGGCCTCATTGAAGCGCAGCAGATAGGCCTCGAGCAGATCGCGCTGAGCCTTGGCTTCGCGCTCCAGACCATCAAGAGCTACAGTTTCGCGCGTTGCCAGCGATGCACTGGATTTGACCCGTGCCAAATCCGCCTCCAGGGATGCGGCGAGATCCGATTCGATCTGCGCCTCGGCCTCAAGCGCATCGGCAACACGGGCGCCCTCAATACGAAGCTGACTGTCGAGTTCGGCGATCTGGGCATTCAGTGCCCGAATGGAGGGATGGTTGAAAAGCATGGTTGCCGAGCGCTGTGCCCGCTCACCCTGCAACCGGGCTTTTTCCTCGCTGAGTCGCTGAATGACGACGGAATCGCGCACATCGGCCACACCCTCAATAGGCTGACCACGCTCGATCAAACCACGGATCAGGGCTGCGCGCGACGTGGCGGTGTTCTTGCGCTCCTGTGCAGCAGTGATCTGTGACGAGATATTGGACAATTGCTGGTCGAGCAGGCTGGTATTGTTCTGCCCGGTAAACAGGTCATTCTCAATCCGGAAATTCGCCACTGCGGATTCGGCTTCCTGCACCGAAACGCGCAGCCGGTCGATTTCCGCGCGCAGCCAGCCGGACGCATCCGCCGTATCGGAGATGGAAAGCTGGGCACGGCGGGCGACATGGGCCGAGGCCACGGCGTTGGCGATCCGAGCGGAAAGTTCCGGGTCGGTGGTGCTGACCGTCACCGAAATGATCCTTGAATCCCTCTCCTGGACAACTTCAAGCCGATCATACAATGCTGCGAGCACTTTCTGGTCGATGCTGCCGGGGGTCGCGGCGCGCCTGCCGACGATCTGCGTGATCATCGCGACAGGCGAAAAGCCGGAAGCGACGCCGTTGAACTCAGCGACTGAACGGAGATCCAGGGCATCGATCACGCCGAGCAGGGTATCGCGAGACTTCAGCAACTCGATCTGGCTGGAGACAACACCGACTTCATTGCCTGAAGAGGAAGGCGCCGACTCATTGGAGGCGCGAACATAAGGGCTGGATCGCGGCTCAACGAGAATGGCCGAAGTCGACTCGTACATGCGCGGCTGGAACAGCAACACGACAAATGTCACAACCAGCAGACCGAGTGCGACCAGCAGAATGCGGGGCAATTTCCGCACAATTGCTGATAGCAGGGCCGCCATATCGATCCGCGTATCATCCATAGGTGGTTGTTCGTAGGTCATAGCGGCCCCCCAATAGTGCCGTAGACTTACTCCGGTCATGGTCAACATTGAGTTAACCGACCTCGCAACGCGCAATCCAAAGGCACGCCCATAAGCGAATTCTTAACCATGTAAGACCAGACTACAGGCAATTCGAAAGCTCAGGATTCCTATGCGCTGGCTACCACTCATTGCCGTCATCATGTCACTGACGCTGACCGGCTGCGCCACAACGCGCCCTGCAAGCTATCTGGTCGAAACCAAGGGACCGTACCAGCTCGACACGGGCGACGTCGTTCGGGTTTCCGTTTATGGCGATGCGGAGCTGAGCAAGACTTACAAGGTCGACGACAAGGGTGCGATTGCCTTTCCGCTCGTCGGGCCGGTGCCGGTACGCGGCAGCACTACCGAGGTCGCCGCACAGAGGCTGGCCCGGTCCTTGGCAAATGGTTATATGCGCAATCCTGACGTTGCCGTGGAAATCGATCAGTACCGCCCCTTCTTTATCCAGGGCGAAATTAAGTCGGCCGGCCAGTTTCCCTATGTTTACGGCATGACAGTGCGGGCCGCGATCAGCACGGCCGGCGGATATACCGAGACGGCCGACCGCAACCGGGCGGTCGTCTATCGCCGCCAGGGCAATGAAATGGTCAAGGGCGCGGTCAATCTCGACTTCCCCATTTTCCCCGGCGATACCATCGTGGTGCAGGAGCGCTGGTTCTAGTGTCAGCAGCTGGTGACCTGCGCATACTGCAAATCCTGCGCGCGCCAGTCGGCGGGTTATTCCGACATGTTGCGGACCTGACACGTTATCTTGCCACACAGGGCCACGAGATCGGCCTTGTCGTCGACAGCGTAGCAAGTGACACGCAGACGGAAACCTTGCTCACCGCGCTTGAACAGCATGCGTCCCTTGGCATCCACCGGCTGCCAATGCCGCGCCAGTTCGGAAGTGGCGATCTTCGTACGCCATTTGCCGTAACCGCGCTGGCGCGGCGGCTCAAGGTGGATATCCTGCATGGACACGGGGCCAAGGGTGGCTTTTACGCTCGGTTGGCAAGCTATGGTCGCCACAAGGTCAAGGTCTTCTACACACCGCATGGCGGCGTTCTGCATTTTCCCGCCAACAAACCGTCGGGGCGTCTGTTTCACGGTATTGAACGCCATCTGATGCGCCGGACCGAAGCAATCATCTTCGAGAGTGCCTATGCCCAGCGGACCTACTCGGCGCTGATCGGCGCACCGACGTGTCATAGCGCGGTCATCCACAATGGCCTGCGTCCCGAAGAATTCGAGCCGATAACCCCGCAAGCCGATGCTGCAGACTTCGTTTTCGTTGGAGAATTGCGGAATCTGAAAGGAATTTTTCCGCTGGTCGATGCGCTCGCCCAGGTCACGCGTCCGGATGGCCAGCCTGCACGGCTCGTGATGGCCGGAGACGGGCCCGGGCGCAGCGCCCTGGAAGCCCGCATTCGCGCACTGAACATTGCGGACCGGGTCGACCTTGTCGGTTCACAGCCTGCGCGCAGCGTTTTTGCGCGCGGCCGCTGCGCCGTGGTGCCATCCCTGGCAGAGTCCCTGCCCTATGTGGTCATGGAGGCTGCCGCAGCGCAACTGCCCGTGATCGCCACCCGCGTGGGCGGCATCGCCGAGATATTCGGGCCGACAGCGGACCGCCTGATCGAGCCGAACAGCGCGAAGCGCCTAGCCGACGCGATGGGGCGGGTACTGGCCGACCCCGATGGCGCACGGTCAGAAATGCGCGCGCGGCTTGTTCATATCAAGGCCGGCTTCTCGGTGAAACGCATGGCCGGCGCGATTGAAGGGCTCTATCGCGGTGCAACCCGACGGTAACCTTTCGGGGATTTCACGATACCGTCCTACGCGATTTCACCGAGTATAAAGGTCTGCGGCGCCATCATGCTGGGCAAAACCAGAAAGCGCCGGTAAGCCTCATGTTTCGTGTCGACCCCAAGAAAGCCTTTGAGGACCACTCGTCCCGCAACCCCGCTTCGGGTGACGCGCGGCTGTCAGACAGTGCCGAACGCATCATTTCTGCGCCGGTGGAGCGTACGCTTTCGGGCGCGGTAATTGCCGGGATTGCACAGATCATCGAAGCCGTGTTGCTGGCGCTGCTCGGCTATGGGATTCACCTCGCCTATGTAGAGCCCCGGCATGATGAGTTCTACATTCCGGTAATCCTCGCAAGCGTGCTGATTGCCAATATTGCGTTCAACGCTGTCCGATCGCACCGTATCGCCGCGTATCGTACGGCTATCCCGCAGATGGGACGTGTGCTTGGCGCCTGGGTTGGCGTCATGCTGATCCTGACGGTAGGTCTGTTCTTTTTCAAGGCCGGCGACATGGTCTCCCGAGTATGGCTGTTGAGCTGGTTTGTAAGCGGTGCTGCGCTGCTGGTGATCTATCGGCAGATCTTGCGTGGCCTTGTTCTGCGCTGGACAGCTCAGGGTCGCCTCAAGCGGCGAACGGTCATTGTCGGTGGTGGGGATGACGCGGCTGTTCTGATCGATCAGATTAAGGCCGGGGCGGAGAAAGATATTAACCTGCTTGGCCTGTTTGATGATCGCGTCGGCGAACGCTCGCCCGACATGGTTTCGGGCTATGAGAAGCTGGGCAAGGTCTCCGAACTCATCGAGTTTGCACGGCGCACGCCGGTGGACCTCGTGATCGTCTCCATGCCGCTCTCGGCCGAGAAACGGGTTCTCGACATGCTAACCCAGCTTTGGGTGCTGCCCGTCGATATCCGCCTTTCGGCGCATATGAGCAAGCTGCGCTTCACGGAAAAGGCCTATTCCTATGTCGGCGAACTTCCGGTGCTGGATATGGCCGATCGTCCGATCTCGGACTGGCACCTGGTCTTCAAATGGGTCTTCGACAAGACGGTCGCCCTGACGGCGCTGATCCTGCTTTCGCCAATCATGATCATGGCGGCCATCGCCATCAAGCTTGAGAGCAAAGGTCCGGTCTTCTTTGTCCAGAACCGGCACGGCTTCAACAATGAGCTGATCCGCATCTACAAGTTCCGCTCAATGCGAACCGACATGCTCGACAATGATGCGGCCAAGCTGGTGACCAAGGATGATCCGCGCGTCACCCGGGTTGGCAAATTCATCCGCCGCACCTCCATCGATGAGCTGCCGCAGATATTCAACGTGCTTAAAGGCGAGCTCTCAGTGGTCGGGCCCCGTCCCCATGCCTTGCAGGCCAAGGCCGCCAATCAGCTCTACTACGAGGCCGTGGAGGGCTATTTTGCGCGGCATCGCGTCAAGCCGGGGATGACCGGCTGGGCACAGATCAATGGATGGCGGGGGGAAACCGACACGATCGACAAGATCATGCAGCGGGTGAACCATGACCTCTATTATATCGAGCATTGGTCGATCCTGTTCGATCTCTACATTGTCCTGATGACGCCGCTGCGTCTGTTCACCTCGGAAAACGCCTATTAGTCATAAGACAAACGTCATTGCCTTGCGCCTTGCCGGAACGTGTGCATTGGCTCGCCAAAGGCGATGCGCGGCCCCTTCCTTGACGAAATGGCCGTCGACACTGCCGAAGTGTCCGCAATTATCGTCGGACTGGCGGTGAAAGTCGTGACATCGCAGCGGCCGGCCAGACATCAGGGCCAGATGGCGCCCGAAAGATAGCGTTGCGCCAGTTCCACGGTGCCCTCTGCAAACCCGTCGACATGCGTCTGCGCCAAGTTGGTTTCCGAGTGCGATCCAATCCAGGCCAGCAGAGCCATGCGGCGCAGCATCACCATGGATTCGAGCATATCGATATCTTCTGTGGAAAGTGGGCGAATGACTTGGTACGCCTCGAGCCACGCGGCCTTGAGCGCCGGCACCGCCTTATGCGTCTCATGAAATGAAATGGCCGCGGCAAAATCGTAGCCGAACCAGCAGAACCCGCAATCATCGAAATCGATCAGGGAGACTCGATCACCCTCGACCAGCAGGTTGCCCAGTCGCATATCTGCGTGGATCAGGCCGTAACGGTCCGCCCCCGTGCCGTAGTCAGCCAGGCGCTGCCGCAACAGTAATTGTGCGCGATCGAGCACGTCGCGCACCTCCGTGGTCACACCCGGCGCCGTGCGCCAGTCGCCCCACAGCCCATCGACGTCAAGGATGGCGTCGGCCGTCCAAGCCTGACGCTCGAAACCTGCTGGGAGCGGCCAGTCTATGACATGTTTGTGCAGGCCTGCCGCATAGCGGCCGAGCACTGCGAAGAGGTCGACCAGATTGCTTTCCGGCGTCGGCTCATGTCCGGGAATGAAGTGGAAAAGGACCGCGTGAAGGACGTCGCCAGCCGCCGTTTTGAAGCGTTGCAGCAACCTGCCATCCTTGCCGGCAATGGGCTCGGGGATGAGCAGATCTGTCTGCCGATGCAGCGCCGCGAGCCAGGCCAGCTCGCTTTCGATATTAGCCACGCTCTGATAGGCCGGTCGGTGTACGCGCAGACAATAGGCTTCGCCCTGTGGCGCCGAAAAAAGAAATGTGTGATTTTCGGAATGGTTGATCAGCCGTCCCTGAGCGCCTGCCAACTCGACCCAGTGGGCGATGGCGTTATCCAGGTCGCTCAACTGTAGCGGCATGGCCGGCTCCGGCTTGGGCACAACGCTACCGGCCCCAGGAAGTCGTTTCAGAGTGAATGGTCGGAGCGGCCGGATTTGAACCGACGACCCTTTGTCCCCCAGACAAATGCGCTACCAGGCTGCGCTACGCCCCGACTGCGCGGAGACATAGAGATTCCGGGCCTTTAGCGCAACCCCGTTTTTGAAGTGGGTGTGAACAAACCAGAACAAAATGGGTCTGAATTGCAGGGCGCGGGACAAAAAGTCCCACGGGTATAGGCGTGTCATTCCCGGTTCGTTCCACGCAGTTGGAACAAGCGTCGGTTACGGATGCGTGCGAAAGTTGGCGTGGCCTCAACCGCTCGGCATGTAGAGCAGAAAGGCTGGCTTGGCGCCAAAGCCCCGAAGAATCATACTGGTATCCACAAATTGTCCGCAATTCGCCCCAGCCCGGCTCACCGCCGACGCGATTGTTGTCAACTTACGCCATCAATGGGCAGCAGATCGAGAAATTGGTCGATCGAAGCGGTTCGCGCCAGCGTTTGAAGGCCCCTTTTCAAACCGCAAGGTCAAGAAGGAAAACCACAACTGCGCCTATATGTCCCTTGCGCTGAGCGGAATTAATAAGGCCCGTCCATGAAAAACAACGAAGTGCCCACGAGCGATCTCAAGGTGTCCAGCGTCAGGTTAATGCGCGTTGCCAAGATGGACAATGCTGAAATCCGCGACCTGTACGATACCGCCCGCGATGTCGACATTCACCGTCTTCGACCATACCTACGTCTATGGCGGCGAGCGCCATCGATGCGAAGAGCGCTTCGGCGAGGCGGTGACACTTTCGCCTACCGAGCGCGAAGCGATCTTCATTCAGAGCACGGCCGGCATCCGACACGGCAGGTTCGATTTTTCCCGCGACCACATCCTCAAGACCTTCGACGAATCCTTGGCGGCCAGACTGATTATCTCGACGCCTTGCTGCTGCATCGCCCAGACGCGCTGGTCAGTCCGAGGAGGTCGTCGAGCTATCGACAATCTCGAAGCATCCGGCAAGGTTTGCGGCGGGCACGGAGGTCAAACTGACGCGCGAAGGATGGTACAGCCTGTTCGGGGCTGCCGGTCACATCGTCCCCTGATCACGCGCCCTCGGTGGGTTGTCCTCTGACGATCGACCAAGGGACCGTTATCAGCTGCTGATTGGGTATGAAACGAAGGCCAGCCGCTGGCTGTCCGGCGCCCAGGAATTGACATTGATGGTCCCCTGCCCGCCGAAGAAGCGCGCTAACACGCTGTGGTCGCCACCATCCGGAGCCATCAGTCGCAACTCGACATCCTTGTCCGGCGGATGCCCGACCGTGCCTTCAGGATAGCTGAGATAAACCAGGTGCTGTCCATCGGGCGAGATGTGCGGAAACCAGTTAACCCGACTGTCGAAGGTCAACTGCTCGAGGCCGCTGCCATCGTCAGACTTTATGCGGAAAATCTGTGCATGCCCGGGCTGAGATGCCGCCAGTTCGGAATTGAAATAGAGCCAGACGCCATCCGGTGAATATTCGGGGCCGTCGTTTGGCACTTTCACATTGGTGATCCGCTCGTCGGGACCGCCTACCGCAGGGATGGTGAAGATATTGACCATTCGTTCGCCGGCAGGACTTTCAACAGCGACGTAGGACAAGGTCTCACCATCCGGCGAGATGCCGTGCAGGTAGTAGTGATGCGGGGTTGCGTGTTCGTTTGATACTCGGCGCGGCGTCCCGCCCACGAGCGGCACCGCGTAAAGGTGACCATCATCGGAGCTCACATAAGCGGTCGATCCGTCCGGCGAGAGCACATGGTCATTGTTGAGATCGGCCAGATCGCCGGTATCGATGAGTTCCGGCTGGCCACCCGTGACAGCAATACGGAATAGTTTGCCGCCGGCATTGAACACCAGCCAGTTTCCGTCCGGCGTCCAGTTTGGCGCTTCGATCACTTCGTCGGCGGTGAAGATCACCTGCTGATTGCCGTCCAAGTCAATGATTGTCAGCTCTGCGGATTGGTCTTGGCCGAGGCTGCGACCGCGGCGAGGAAACTTGAAGCTCATGCTATATCCTGAGTGGATGATGCCGTTGATGCGGATTAGACCGGGTCAAGGCCATCGCGGAAATCGTTGAGGGCAGCATCGACCGAAGAGGGCGCGTCAATCCACTCCTGCAAAGGCTTTCCGAATACCGGGTCTCGCTCAGGAATAGGCAGCATCATGATGCGCTTCGCAGCTGCGCGGCGGGTTTCTTCGGTGATGTGGTTCTCCTGGATATTGTCCCAGTCGCGCCCATCGGGGTAGCCGCCCACAACCATGACATCGTCAGACTGATCGACCATGGCATGTGACACTCCAGCGGGCATCAGCACGACATCGCCAGCCGAGAATTTCAGACGCTGCCCGCCCTTGCCGAACAGGTCAAGCACCATCCAGCCAGCCGCCACACCCAGACATTCATGTGTGGTGGAATGGAAGTGCGGATAGTTGTAGATGCCCGGATAGCGCCAATTATTCAGCCAGCCACAGGCGCGGAAGCGCGCGCGCACCGCCTCTTCGCCACCACCTTCGACGCCATTGCGATAAACCAGAAGCGGAAAACGGCTGTTGGGCAGCATGCCACTGGGTTTGGACCAATGGGATTCTGTAGAATGGACCATGTTGTCCTCCTCTTTCGGCGACACGCCGGTTCCAGCCAAATGTGGTGGCTACAGCCCCAACACCTTGAGGTGCTCGATAGAGCGGCGCGCGAAGGCCTGCCAGTCACTGGGGTTGTCGTGTTCGGTAACTATATGATCGGCTCTGGTCTTGCGGAACAGCGGGACCAGCGCCGTCCAGTCGATTATGCCATCACCCGTGGCGGTCCAGCCATCATCCTCTTTGGTGCCAAGCGGAGCGGTGTCCTTGGTCTGGATGACGACGATCCGGTCGGCAAACTTCTCCAACTCCACGGCAGGGTCCGCACCGGCGCGCACGATCCACCCGCAGTCAATCTCGAATTTCACATCTGAGCCGCCAGCATCGAAGATATGATCGATAGGACGCGATCCATCCTCAAGCGGCACAAACTCGAAATCGTGATTGTGCCAGGCCACTTGCAGGCCATGCCTGGCAGCCGCCTCGGCGCCGCGTGCCAGCTTTTCTCCAAGTCCGCGCCAGTAGGCGACGGTCGGCTCACGCTCTTCGGCGGTGACATAGGGCGGGATCAGGTAGGTGGCGCCCAATGTCTGGGCGATCTCGATGAACCTGTCCGGTTCATTGACCAGGCCGGACAATGGCATGTGGAAGCCATAACAACCCAGCCCTGCATCATCGAGCCGTCGCCGGAACAGCGCTGGGTTTTCTTCATAGGCAGGCAGCCACGGCTCGATGGCATCGTAGCCCATGTCCTTGAGAATGGGGAGCTGGTCGGCCAGCGGCGGAAAGTTGCGTGATGAATAGAGCTGATAGGCTTTGCGGTAGGTCATCGAATAATCCGGTAGATTGAGAGGCGCCGCCTTCGCGCAGCGCGCTCAGCGCAGATCAGGGCTGGGCTTCTTTGTCTTTGTCGAATTCGAGCAATTCGATCATCACGCCCAGATCCTTGACCGTGTCGTAGTAGGCGTAGCGACCATGGCTGCCATCGAACTCGCCCCGCTGCAGCAGCTTGTGGCCCTTTGACTCCAGATAGGCATCGCGCTTGGTCAGATTCCTGGTGCGGAACGCGATATGGTGACAGCCGGGACCTTTCTCTTCGAGCAGATCGCGCCATGCGCTTTTTTCCGGACCAGGTTGGAGAAACTCGACATCGATGTTGCCGAACTTGAACATCATGATCCGGCAGCCGACCTCGGCTGACTGGCCATTGTAGATGGCCTTGGCTTCCTCCGGTTCGGCCGCCCTGCCCTCCTGGGGCATAGGTTTTCCGGTGAGGTCCGAGAACCACTGGGCCGATTTGACCACATCGTCGGTGACGAAGCAGATCTGCATCACTTCGTCTTCATCAAGCAGGCGCTTGTCCATGTTCGTTTTCCGTTGCGTTGGCGGGTGCCGGGCGGCCCGGAGCCCAAAGGCTCCGGGTCGCCAGACGTCGCTGGGAGGGAAGTAGGCGTTAGCCCAGGATGGTTTCGTAGCTGTCCTGGATCTGCGCAATGGCGTCGTCCACGCTCATGGACGGGTCGCTCCAGAAGTTGAACACGACATCCCAGAGCGAGTTCTGCCAGTCGGCGTCGACAGTCGAATGCGGGTTCGGCACTTGATGGTCCGCGTCTTCGAGAATGCGGAGCACTTCGACCGAGCAGGCGTCCAACACTTCGGAGGGTGCATCGAGCCGGGTCGGAGTCGAGCCCTTGGCGCTGGCGAAGTCGGCCTGTACCTGGGGGTCGGCAACGACTGCGGCGAAGTCGAGTTCAGCCGCGTCCACTTCATCTGGCTGACCGCCCAGAATGCCCCAGCTGTCAACGGTGACCGGCACAGCCTTGGCGCCCGGAATCTGGATACAGCCGAAATCGGTCCCGGCAGTCTTGCCGGCCGCGTTCCATTCACCCTTCATCCAGTCGCCATGGATCTGCATCAGGGCCTGGCCAGTGATCACCATGTTGGTAGTCACATTCCATTCGCGGTTGGCCGAGCCTTCATCGGCCTCTTGTTGGAAGCGGCGCAGCGTTTCGAGCAGCGTCCGCATTTCGTCGCTGTCGAGAACCGATGGATCTGGTTCGCCGCCATAAATGGCGTTGTAGAATTCGGGGCCACCGGTGGCTGCGGCCAGGGCATGCACCAGATAGCCGACCTGCCACTGCTGGCCGCCAATCGCGACCGGGATATAGCCCGCGTCACGCACCTTCTGGAAATCGGCGAACATGGCATCAAGCGAGTCCCAGGCGGTCGGATCGACCCCGGCATCCGCGGCAACTTCCATGTTGTAGTAGGCCATGCCATCGATATGGATGGCCGTGGGGATCTTCATGATCTCGCCGTCTACGGTGATCGAGCTGACCACGGAAGACGGGAAATGTTCGAGAATTCCCTGCTTCTTGAAGAACTCGGTCAGCGGCCGTGCTAGGCCAAGAGCGGCCAGATCGCGATAGACCCCGGGGCTGGATTCGAGGAACACATTGGGCGGCGTGCCGCCGGTGACCAGGTTCATCAGGTTCACGTTGGAACCGGTATTGTGCGGAATGGCAATGTCCGTCCAGGTGTGGCCCTTTGCTTCGAGGCCATCTTTGAGAACGTTAAGTGCTGCCACTTCCGGGCCCGAAGACCAATTGTGGTAGATGATGAGGTCCGTGGCATTGGCCGCGGAGCTGAGCATGAGAGCAGCGGTGACGCCACCCAGGATCGACTTCAACATCTTGGTTTCCTCCCTAATGATGTTGGCTAAATCCGCCGCCCGGTCTGGGCGTCGAAAAGGTTGACCTTGCCGGACATGAACTGCACCGGCACGGTGCTACCGACGTTGAGGCCTGCTGCGAGGTCAGGAGCGACCCGGAGCGCAAGCATTTCGTCTTCGAAGGTCAGGTATAGTGTCGCATCCGATCCAGTGCGCTCAGCCGACAGCACCGGTAAAGAGAACTGGCTCGCGCCCCCGCCAGCCGGCGCGCCGACCGTGAAATGTTCGGGGCGCATCCCCACCACAATCGGCAGCCCGTCCTTGGCCCGGCCCTGGAACGGATAGTCCGAGACATCCAGGCGCATACCGGAGGTAAACACGGCTTCGATCTTTCCCTCCTTCACGGCCAGCGTCGCGGCACGCATATTCATGGCGGGGGCACCAATGAACCCGGCGACGAACAGGTTGGCGGGATACTCATAGACTTCGTCAGGCGTTCCGAATTGCTGGATCACCCCGCCATCCATCACAGCAATCTTGGTCGCCATGGTCATGGCTTCGATCTGATCGTGCGTGACGTAAACGACGGTCGAACTCAGTTCGTCATGCAGCTTCTTGATCTCCAACCGCATCTCGGTGCGCAGCTTGGCATCGAGGTTGCTCAGCGGCTCGTCAAAGAGAAAGACATCGACCTTCTTGATGATGGCCCGACCAATGGCGACGCGCTGGCGCTGTCCACCCGAGAGCTGGGCCGGCTTGCGATCCAGTAGAGGCTCGATCTGCAGCATTCTCGCGACCCAGGCGATGCGACGCTCGACTTCTTCGCTGGGCAGCTTGCTGGCCGCCAGCCCGAACTTGAGATTCCCCCGCACGGTCTTGGTCGGATAGAGCGCATAGGACTGGAACACCATGGCCAGCCCGCGATCCTTGGGATCGAGCTCGGTGACATCCCTCTCGCCGATCATGATGCGGCCATCGCTGACTTCCAGCAGGCCGGCCAGCAGGTTGAGCAAGGTGGTCTTGCCGCAACCGGATGGCCCGAGCAGCACCAGGAAATCACCGTCCTCGATGGAAAGGTTCAGGTCGTCCAGCACGGTGACCGCGCCATAACGCTTGACGATATGCTCGAAACTGACGGCAGGCATTGGCACTAACCCTTGATGGCGCCGGCGGTCACGCCCTGGACGAAGAGCTTGCCGACGAGGAAATAGACGACGAGAGGCGGAATGGCCGTGAGCAGCGCTGCCGCCATGTTGTGGGCATAGTTGGTCGTGCCCGTGGAAATGGTGATCAGATTGGCCAGATTGACAGTCATGGGCTGGCCGGTAAGGCCGCCGAAGGTCACCCCGATCAGGTAATCGTTCCAAATATTGGTGATCTGCAGGATCAGCACCACGATCAGGATATTGCCGCTCATGGGCACGATGATCTCGAAGAAGATGCGCCAGAACGAGCCCGAGTCCATCATCGCCGCCGACATGATCTCGGTGGGAATATCCTTGTAGTAATTGCGGAAGATCAGCGTCAGCACCGGCATGGCCAGCACGGCATGGATCACCGCAACCGCCCAGAGCGTGCCGTAGATCTTGGTGGTCGTGGTCATCACGATCAGCGGATACATGATGATCTGGAAGGGCACGAAGGCGCAGATGAACAGCAGGAACAGGAAGCCCCCGGCCCAGCGCACATTCCACAAGGCCAGGGCAAACCCGGTGACCATGGCCAGCGAAATCGACAGGATCAGCGAAGGAAAGAGAATCGAGACCGAATTCCAGAAGCCGACCTTGAGACCGTCGCACTTGATGCCCGAACAGGCATGGTTCCAGGCGTGATCCCAGGCTTCCAGCGTCCAGATATGGGGCAGCGTGAAGATCGCGCCTTCGCGGATCTGATCCATGGTCTTGAACGAGGTGACCACCACCACATAAAGCGGCACACAGAAGAACAGGGCACAGATGGTCAGGAAGACCAGAACTGCAATGGAGCGCGGGGTGATACCCTTTTTCTTGCGTACGAAATAGGGCGCCCGGGTCACCGGCACTTCGCCGGCGATAGCCGCACGTTCGGAAACGGAAACTTGGCTCATCGGGCGGCCTCCCGCTTGCGCTGTTGCCACACGGTGAGGGCAACCAAAGGAATGAAAACGACCAGAGTGATCACCAGCATCATCACCGCTGCGGCCGAGGCGTAGCCGAGATTGGACTTGGCCGAGAGGGCGTTGATGGTGAAATAGGCCGGCACCCAGGTGCTCTGTCCCGGACCGCCATTGGTCATGGCAACGACCACGTCATAGGCCTTGATGACGCCGAGCGAGAGCAGAATGGCGCAGGTGATGAAGGTGAACTTCATCATCGGAATGATGATCTCGACATAGACCCGCCAGAGGGGTACGCCGTCGAGCTTTGCAGCGCTCCAGATCTCGGTATTAATGCCTTTAAGGCCAGCCAGCATGAGCGCCATGTAGAAGCCGGCGCTCTGCCAGACCGAAGCCAGAATGATGGCGTACATCGCCGTATCGCCTTGGGCGAGCCAGTTGAAATCCACGTCCCAACCGAGGCTGCGCAGGAAGCTCTGCGCGCCCAGCGTCGGATTGAGGATCCAGCGCCAGGCGGCGCCTGTGACGATCAGCGACACCGCCAGCGGATAAAGAAAGACCGTACGAAAGAAGCTTTCGCCGCGCTTTTCCTTGTCGATCATCGCGGCGAGAATGAAGCCGAAGACAATGGCCAGCGCGCTGCCCAGGCCGAGCACAATCAGATTGCGGAGCGAAATCTCCCATCCGGTATCGCGAAACAGACGGTCATACTGCCGACCCCACTCGGACCAGTCGATGCCATATTCCGGCAGGCGGCGGCTGCGCGTGAATGAGAGATAGATGGTCCAGCCAATCGACCCGACAAACGCAACCGCGGTGATAACCAAGGCCGGCGTCAGGGCAAGTTGGGGCGCTATGCGGCTCCAGCGCATGAAGGTCCTCCCACTGACCCGGCCGCCCTGCAATCAGAGTTCTTATCCGGGTGTTGTATTAGCGTTAATCTAGAGGCATAATTTGCAGAACGTCAACCGGCCAATGGCAAAAATGCAGCATTTTCGCGCCGGGGCACCGATGAGCATGTTTCCTGGGAGGAATTAAGTTTGAAACTACATGATGTTATGCCACGCCTCGGTTTCGGGACCTATGGTCGCTGGAACGCCGAAGGCATCGAAGCCATCCTGTGCGCCCTGGAGGCCGGCTACCGTCACCTGGACACAGCGCAAACCTATGACACCGAGACCGAGGTCGGCACCGCCCTTAAACAGTCTGGACTGGCGCGTGACGAGGTGTTCCTGACCACCAAGATTTCCACCGACAATTATGGCGAAGGCCGCCTGACCCCATCCCTCGAAGAGAGCCTGGTTCGGCTGGACGTCGACCAGGTAGATCTGACGCTGCTGCACTGGCCCTCCCCCAACGGCACCCAACCCCTGGCGGAATATCTTGAGCCCCTGCTGGAGGCGCAGGATAGCGGACTGACCCGGTTTGTTGGCGTCTCCAACTTCACCATCGCCCTGCTTGACCAAGCCCGCTCCATAGCCGGCGAGGGTCGCATCGCGACCAACCAAGTTGAACTCAACCCATTCATCCAAAACAAGAAATTGGCTAAGTATTGCGTCGACCACGGCATCCTGGTGACATGCTATCAACCGATAGCGCATGGACGATTGGGCGATGACGCTGTGCTGGTCGACATGGCAGAACGCTATAATTCCAGCCCCGAGCAACTCGCTCTCGCCTTTGAACTGGCCAAGGGATATGCCGCCATTCCCACCTCAGGAAAACCGGAACGAATTGTCTCGAATTTTTCAGCACAACGCTTGCAATTGTCGCCCGAAGACATCGCACTGATCGAGACGCGAGATCGCAACCTGCGCGCCATTGCGCCCGATTGGGGCCCGGATTGGGACTGAGCCGGCCAAGTTGACAGTATCGGCGCAAACTGCCATGACGCAGCGTATTAACGATCATACAACGTCAGCGAGGCTGACCTTGTTCACAGCAGCCCAAAGGGCCAGGAGGATATTATGCTTGGTGTCGTCGGCATTGGCCATGTAGCGATCAAGGTCACGGATCTGGACCGGTCGCTCGACTTCTATCGCGACCGCCTCGGTTTCCCAGAAATGCTGCGCCTCAAGCACGACAATGGCGAGACCTGGCTGGTCTATCTGCGCATAACCGACGATCAGTATCTTGAAATCTTTCCCGGCGCCGAGAACGATCGGGCCCCCGGCTGGAATGCCAATGGCGTGAACCACATGTGCTTCACGATCGAGGACCTGGACGGCACGACTGAGCGGGTCAAGGCGGCCGGCATTGCCCTGACCTCAGAGATCAAGCCTGGCCTCGATGGAAACCGCCAGGCGTGGATCGAGGACCCGGACGGCAACCGGATCGAACTGATGGAAATGGCGCAGGATTGCCTGCAATTACAGGCCATTCGCCGCTTGCACCAAGAGCCGGCATAATCCATTCAATCGCATCGATCGCACCGCGAATGGGGGACGAGGCAGCTTGGGCAGACCGATTGTTCGATTGAAGGATGTTGCAGACAAGACCGGCTTCTCAGTGAACACGGTCAGTCTCGCCCTGCGCGGCAGCCCCCGCATTCCCGAGGACACTGCCATCCGCATCCGCGATGCCGCGCGCGACCTCAACTACATGCCCAACCAGGTGGCCAAATCCCTGGTCAGCCGGGAAACCAAGACCATCGGGCTGGTCCTGACCGACATCACCAACCCTGCGCTGACCCAGGCCGCCCAGTCCATCGAACTCGCCCTTGCCGAACGGGGCTACTCCACCCTTTTCGCCACCTCCAACAATGATCTGGATGAGGAAAAACGGGTCATTGCCATGTTCCAGTCGCGCCAGGTAGACGGCATGTTGATCTACCCGCGCAGCCACCGGGAACTCGATCATATTCGGCAATTGCGTCGGGCCCATTATCCGGTTGTCCTGCTGGTTGCTGATCCAGACGCGGGTGTGGATGCCGTCTCGGTCGACGAGCGGCGTGGTGCCTATCGCGCCGTGCGCCATCTGATTGAGATGGGACACAAGCGGATTGGAATCATCGATAGCTCCAACCCGATGGGCAATCACGAAAAACGCGATGGATATGTTGCCGCGCTCACGGAAGCGGGATTGAGTCCCGACCCGACTTTGTCTGCCGATCCGCAGGGGCACTCCGTCATCCGGGGCTATTGGGCCATGGACAAGCTGATGCGCCTGGCCGACCGCCCTTCGGCGGTCTTCACGGCTAACGATTCCCTGGCCCTTGGCGCGCTACGCTGGACCCAAAAGAATGGTCTTCAGGTGCCGGAAGATGTCGCCATCGTAGGCTTCGACAACATCGAGTTCGCAGAGCACGCCGCAACACCTCTGACCAGTGTAAACTACGAGATCCGGCTGGTGACCGATCTGGCGGTGGCCCGCCTGATCGAACTGATTGGCACCGAAGGCGCCTTGCCCGAGCCTAACGTCACCTTGATCGATCCCGAATTGATTGTCAGGGAAAGCACGCAGCGGCGCCTTTAGGGGCCCGGACCTTAGTGTCGAGATACCTTCCTTCGCGCATGCTCTCCCCCTAGCGAACGGCAGGGCGCCTGGCGAGGCGGGAGCCGAGCAGTTCGCCGTGTTCGCTCAGTATCGAATAGGCGATGCCGCAGATCAGCGAATTGATGCGGCGCAGCGAGCGGACGGTCTCGAGGTGTAGTTCGCTGGTTTCGAAACTGTTGGGATTGCCCGAACGCAGGCGGGAGAAATGTCCGCCCATGCTCTGACGCTCCATGACGCCGACCGCATCCTTTTCGGCCACCAATTGTCGCGCTGATTCCAGATCTTCGGAGATCAGCACGTTGAGGGCCAATTGCAGATTGCTCAGGACGCGGGCGTGAAGATCGATGAGCTCGGCCCAGCCTTCTTCTGAAAAGGTCAGGCGCCTTGCGACCAATTGGTCGGCGACCCGCAGGATGGGGCGGGCAATGATATCGGCTGCCTGTTCGAGACTGACGGCATAATTGCTCAGGCCTGAGGCGCGAGCAGTCTGGCTCTCGTCCATCAGTTCCCAGTCGAGTTGGGCCAAGAACAACTTGATCGATGAATTGGATTGATCCACCTCGGGCTCCAGACCCTTGACTCGGCGGATGGCAATCTTGTCGCCGGATTTGAGGATCTCGATGACAGGTTGCAGCATGACCTCGACCATTTCACTCATGCGCAGCAATTCCCGGGTGGCGCTGGCGAGAGCCATGTCGACATTGCCCCTGTGGCCGCCTGACAGAGCGGTCAGACGGAAACGGGCGACGTCGCCGCCGTCTCCAGCCGGCGCATCCAGCACGAGCCGGTTCAACAGGGCAGAAACGGGCGCCGAGAGCGGCAGACCGATGAGCATGACGACGAAGTTGAAGACGATATGGAGCAGGCTGGCCTGCTGGCCGACATTGCCTGGCAGACCAATGGCCGAAAGAGGCCAGATCTGCAGAAGAACAAGACACGTCATCGCCGCCCCGCCGCGCAGCATGAGCGCGCCAATGGCGATGCGGCGCGCCCGCACATCGCCACCCCGGGTCATGCCGTAGGCGATCAATGTACCGCCAAGATTGGCGCCCAGCACCAATGCCGTGGCGATCTCCAGCGGAATGATGCCAGCCGCTCCGAAGGTGATGATGACCAGCACGCTGGCCACCGAAGAATAAGACAGCCAGGTCACCAGGGCCGCTATGAGAAAGCCCGTCCACGGATCGTTCTTGAGATAATTCACCGCCGTACCGAGCAATTCGCTGTCACGCCATGGGGCTGTGGCCTCCGAGACCATCTGCAGGGACAGGAGGACGAAGGCGATGCCCAGTACCATGCGCCCCATTTGCTTGGTGCGGCGCTCATTACCACGCAGGAACAATACACCCCCGACGATGATCAGTGGCGCGATGAGGAGCGAGAGGTCAAATGAGAGAATGCTCGCGACAATGGCAGAGCCGAAATAGGCGCCGAGCACCAGGGCCAGACCGGTGGCGCCAGCCAGCAAACCGCCAGAGGCAAACCCCGACGCCAGCGCTGCCACGGCGGTCGAGCTTTGCAGAGCGACCGCCATCACCGCGCCAACAGATGCCGCCGCCAGCGCGCTTTTCTCCGCCCGGGCCAGTGTGCGTTTCAACTGGGCGGAGTAGGCCCGCTCGACCGCGGTGCGCACCATGCGAACGGCCCAGAGCAGCAGGACAATGGCAGCCACCAGGTGCACAATTATGAAGTACATTCAGTCTCCTCGCCCTCCGACTCTAGCATTCGCAGCCCGCTATCTCATCATGTTCAGATGAACATACCTTTGCAATGCGCTGCAGCCATCGTTGTGAACATTTGGCACGCGCACGACTGACACAACTCAACATATTGATATTTCATGGGCTTATCGAAAGGCATGAGCGCAGAACTGCTGCTTGAATGTTCAAATGAACAATTTTTGGTTGCAAATGTGACATGGCTCGGCTCCAATTCGGCCTCGTCCTGAGGCAGGGAGGCCTCAGCGAAACACATAAAAGGGAGAGAGCATGTTCAAGAACGCATTGTTCCTGTCAGCGGGACTGGCTGCGATGATTACCGCAACGCCGAGCTTCGCTCAGACAGAAATCGCCTGGTGGCACGCCATGGACGCCGAACTGGGCCAGCGGCTGGAAGCCATTGCCCAGGGCTTCAACGACAGCCAGGACGAATTTGTCGTGGTCCCAAGTTACAAGGGCACCTACCCCGAGACACTCACCGCAGCGATTGCAGCGTTCCGGGCCAATGAACAGCCCGCCATTGTGCAGGTCTTTGAAGTCGGCACCGGCACGATGATGGCCGCCGAAGGCGCAGTAAATCCGGTCTATCAGCTAATGGCCGAGAATGGCGAGCCATGGGATCCAAGTGGGTTCCTGGCGCCAGTCACCGGCTATTACTCGGATACCGATGGCAACATCCTGTCCATGCCGTTCAACTCTTCCACCCCGATCATGTATTACAACAAGGACGTGTTCGCCGCAGCGGGCCTCGATCCCGAAACGCCGCCCAAGACTTGGGGCGAGCTGGAAACGATGAGCCGGCAAATAATGGAATCTGGTGCTGCTCCCTGCGGCTTTACCACTGGTTGGGTAAGCTGGGTGCAGCTCGAAAACCTCTCGGCCATCCATGACCAGCCCTATGGCACGATGGAGAACGGCTTCGGCGGTTTGGGCACCGAGTTCACATTCAATGGCCCGGTGCAGGTCAAACACTGGGAGAACCTCAAGAAATGGGCCGATGAAGGCCTGTTCGAATATGGGGGACCGGTGGGTGGTGGCGACGCACCGCCGAAGTTCTACTCGCAGGAATGCGCCATCTACATGAACTCTTCGGCCTCGCGCGCCGGCGTGATCAACAATTCGGGCGATTTCGAAGTCGGCTTTGCCCCCCTGCCCTATTACGAAGACGAGATCGATGAACCGAAAAACTCGATCATCGGCGGCGCTACGCTTTGGGCGCTCAATGGCAAGGACCCGGCAGTTTATGAAGGTGTTGCTCAGTTCTTTACCTATCTCTCAAGCCCGGAAGTCCAGGCCGAGTGGCACCAGGCAACCGGCTACCTGCCGATTACCAATGCCGCTTACGAGTTGGGTAAGGAGCAGGGCTACTACGAAGCCAATCCAGGCTCGGAAATCGCCATCAACCAGATCACGCGCGGCACGCCCTCGGCCAATTCTAAGGGTCTTCGCTTCGGCAATCTGACCCAGGTCAGGACTGTGATCGATGAAGAGTTCGAAGCGCTGCTCTCGGGCGACAAGTCGGCCCAGGAGGCCCTCGATGCCGCCGTCGAACGCGGCAACCAGATCCTGCGCGACTTCGAAGCGGCCAATAGCTGAACCTCCCCGGATTGTCCCGCTGACTGCAGGCGGGACGATCCACCCGGGCGGCCGACAAGCCGCCCGGACCTTCCAGTCGTGACCATCGGGGGAGCTCTCGGCCCATGCAAACCAAGCGCACAATCTTTCCAAACAAGCTGTTGCCCTATGCGCTGTTGGCGCCGCAACTGGCCGTGACGCTGATCTTTTTCATCTGGCCTGCTGCCCAGGCGGTCAAATCGTCCTTTGAGCGCGAAGACCCGTTTGGGTTCCGCACGACTTTCATCTGGTTCGAGAACTACACGCGACTGTTTTCCGAGCCCGGTTACCTCAACTCTCTCACCAAGACAGCGGTGTTCGCGATTTCGGTGACGCTGCTGTCGATGAGCCTGTCGCTGCTGCTGGCGGTGGCGGTCAACCGTGTGCTGAAATCCAATCGCGCCTATACGACTCTTCTTGTCTGGCCCTATGCAGTGGCCCCGGTAGTCGTGGGCATCTTGTGGTGGTTCATGTTCAACCCCACGATCGGCATCGCGCCCTACATGCTGCGTGGCCTGGGGATCGACTGGAACCATCGCGTCGATGGCAATCAGGCGATGATCCTCGTCGTGATTGCAGCGAGCTGGAAACAGATTTCGTACAATTTCCTGTTCTTCGTCGCCGGGCTGCAGTCAGTGCCGCAATCGCTCAATGAAGCAGCGGCCATTGATGGCGCCGGTCCCTTCAAACGGTTCTGGACCATTGTCTTTCCGCTCCTTTCGCCGACGACCTTCTTTCTGCTGATCGTCAACATCAACTACGCCATGTTCGACACATTCGGCCTGATCGACGCCACCACCAGTGGCGGGCCAAACCAAGCGACGAACATCCTGGTCTACAAGGTTTATGCCGACGGTTTCCTCGGCCTCAATATCGGTTCTTCGGCCGCCCAGTCGGTCGTGCTGATGCTGATTGTCATCGCCCTCACCGCAATCCAGTTCCGCTATATCGAGCGGCGCGTTCAATATTAAGGAGCCAAGAGAATGGTCGAAAATCGCCCCTGGCTCAGCCTGCTCACCCATCTGGTGCTGATCGTCGGCGTCGTTGTTGTCGTCTTCCCCGTCTATCTCGCCTTCATTGCCTCGACGCATGGCAGCGGGGACTTCATGCGCGGGCTCGTGCCCCTGCTGCCCGGTCCGCACATGCTGGAAAATTACGGCCGCATGCTCACCCAGGGCATTTCCACGGCCGGCGCGCCGCCAGTATCGATCATGCTGATGAACTCGACGATCATCGCCATCGTGATTGCCGTGGGCAAGATCGCCATCTCGCTGCTCTCGGCCTATGCGATCGTGTTCTTCAAGTTCCCGTTCCGGCTGCTGGCGTTCTGGATCATCTTCATCACCCTGATGCTGCCGGTCGAGGTGCGCATCATCCCCACCTTTGCGGTGGTCGCCAATCTGGGGCTGCTCAATTCCTATGTCGGACTAACGCTGCCGCTCATTGCCTCGGCGACCGCTACGTTCCTGTTCCGCCAGTTCTTCCTCACCGTACCTGACGAACTGATGGAGGCGGCGCGAGTTGATGGAGCGGGCCCCATGAAGTTCTTCCGCGACATCCTGTTGCCGCTCTCGCGCACCAATATTGCGGCTCTGTTCGTCATCCTCTTCATTTATGGCTGGGTGCAGTATCTCTGGCCGCTGCTCGTGACCACCGACAGCCGCTATTACACGGTGGTCATGGGCATCAAGCGCCTGGCAGCGACCGCCGATTCCGAACCCCTGTGGAACCTCGTCATGGCCTCGGTGATCCTGGCCATGCTGCCCCCCGTCCTTGTCGTCATCTTCATGCAGCGCCTGTTCGTCAAGGGCCTCGTGGATACGGAGAAATAAGCCATGGCCACGATCGATCTGATCGACCTCAAGAAGAACTACGGCAATGTCCAGGCCGTCAAAGGTGTCAATCTCAACGTTGCCGATGGCGAGTTGATCGTCCTCGTGGGCCCCTCGGGCTGCGGCAAGTCCACATTGCTTCGCATGGTGGCCGGGCTCGAAACCGTCACCTCCGGCCGCATCGAGATCGGCGGCAAGGACGTGGTGCGTGCCGAACCGGCCGAGCGTGATATCGCCATGGTGTTTCAGAACTATGCGCTTTATCCGCATATGAGCGTGCGCGGAAACCTGGAATACGGCCTGAAGAACCGCGGGACGCCGCGCGCGGAAATCGACCGCCGGGTGCAGGATGCGGCCGACATTCTCGAAATCGGACCGCTTCTCGAGCGCAAGCCACGCCAGCTTTCAGGCGGCCAGCGGCAGCGCGTCGCCATGGGCCGCGCCATTGTGCGTGAGCCGGCTGCGTTTCTGTTCGACGAACCCCTGTCCAACCTCGACGCCAAGCTGCGCGTGCAGATGCGGGTGGAAATCCGGCGGCTGCAACGCCGCCTCAAAACCACGAGCCTCTATGTAACCCACGACCAGCTCGAAGCCATGACCCTGGCCGACCGGCTAGTGGTGATGAATGGTGGTCTGGTCGAGCAGATCGGCACGCCCACCGAAGTCTATGACCGTCCGGCAACGCTATTTGTCGCCGGCTTTATTGGCTCACCGCCGATGAACCTGATCCCGGCAGCCTCCCTCTCGGGCGGCGAGAATGCGGGGGCGCTGAACCTGGATGCGGACACCGACATTGTCGGGCTACGGCCGGACCAGCTCCATATCGAGCGACCCGACGGAAATGCCCTGTCGCTGGCAGGCACGGTGGAATTGCTTGAGCCGGTCGGCGGCGAGAGCCATCTGCATGTTCAAATCCCAGGCACGGAGCAGCCGATCATTCTGACGGTGCAGGGACGGCCGCAACTGGCGGAGGGCGAGACTATTACGGTCTATGCCCGCCCTGAGCACATCCACCCCTTCAACCAGCAAACAGGCCGGCGGACAGACGCCAGCTAGACGGCGCAAGCAGAGGCACACTTGGACACTCCAGCACGCATCAAGACAATCCAGACCATGCCCAGACCCAGACCAGATCAGGTGCAGGCCCATCGCGGCGCCTCGGCCCTCGCACCGGAAAACACCTTTGCGGCGTTCCGCAAGGCCGCCGAGCAGGGGGCCAAATGGGTTGAGCTGGACGTCGCCCTGTTGGGCGACGGGACCCTGGTGGTGATCCATGATGTCACGATCGACCGCACAACGTCGGGAAGCGGCGCGCTCAGCGACATGGGGCGCGCGGATCTGGATGGGCTGGATGCGGGAAGCTGGTTCGACGACGCGTTTGTCGGGGAGCCGCTGCCGACCCTTGATGCGGTCATTGTGGAACTGGGTGAACTGGGCCTCAACGCCAATGTCGAGATCAAGCAGCACGCCCATCACCGATCGTTGGATCAATTGGTGCGGACGGTGCAGGCGGCCATCGCTCGGCGCGCGCCGCGGACCGAGATCATGATATCGAGCTTCGATCCGGAGGCCCTGCGGGCCATGCACAAGCTGGAACCAGCGCTGGAAATGGCCATGCTTTGGGAACGTCCGCCGGAGGACTGGGAGACGCAACTGGCGGCGATTCCGGCAAGCACTATTCACATGCACTACAAGGCCCTCAGCATTGGCCTGCTGAAGGAAACCAGCAAACGCGGCATCAAGGTGCGCGCCTGGACCTGCAACAATCCAGTGCAACTGATGTCATTCTGGGATGCCGGTCTGGCGGGCGTCATTACCGACGATCCCAGCCTGTTCCTCGCATAGCAAAGGGCGCCCCGGTCATGCTTTCGGACCGACAACGAGATATGTTGACGCTGATCGAGGCGGAAGGCACTCAATATATCGAGCAGCTTGCGGCGCGGTACGAGCTGACGACTCAGACGATCAGACGCGACATCAACGCGCTATGCGACCTGGGCTATGCACGCCGGTTTCACGGCGGGGTGGATGTTCCGGTCGGGGCCCGCAATATTTCGGTCAACGCCCGTGCCGTTCTCAACAGCGATGCAAAGCAGCGCATCGCGAACCGCGTCGCCGAGGCCATTCCGTCCGGCTCGACCGTGTTTCTCGGCATTGGCACCACGGTACAATTCGTGGCCACGGCCCTGCGTGACCATCAGAGCCTGAGGGTCGTCACCAATAATATGGACGTCGCCCTGACCCTGAGTGACGCGCCACAGATCGAGGTGCATATGACCGGGGGCATCATGCGCCATAATGACCGCGACGTCGTGGGCGCCGATGTACTGCACTATTTCGACAAATTCTACGCCTCTCACGCTGTGATCGGCGCCGGCGCGCTAAATGCCGGCAAAGGCATATTGGATTACAGCTACTCGGAAGCACAGGTGACCATGAAGCTGGTGGAGAATGCCCGCCAGCAGTTTCTTGTCGCGGATATGAGCAAATGGTTGCGGGACGCCTCGGTGCGGGTGGTCCCGTTTTCGGACGTTTCGCACATCTTTACCGACGCACTGCCCGATCAGGAACGGGTGCACAAAAGCCTCGAAGCGTCCGGTATCCGGGTTGAAATCTGCGGGGGCGATTTGTGAAGTTCCGAGGCCCGTCCCCGCAGCCTGCCGAATTGCGTGGCGTGCGCTACTTGTTCACCGATGTCGACGACACGCTGACCACAGGCGGGCGCCTGCTGCCGCAGACCTTCCAGGCGCTCTGGGACCTGCACGATGCGGGGGTGTCGGTAATCCCGGTGACCGGCGGCTCGGCGGGCTGGTGCGAGCATATGGTGCGGGCATGGCCGGTTGCAGCCGCAATCGGCGAAAGTGGCGCCTTCTTGATGACCAGCAAAGGCAACACGGCACAGATACAGTTCTGGGAGGACGAGGTGTTGCAGGCGCGGCGACAGCAGCACCATCTCGAGGCCGTGCGCCCGCTGCTGGGAGAGTTCCGGTTCGCCCATGACCAAAGGCTCAGGGTCGCCGATGTGGCTATAGACATCGTCGGCAAGGCACGATCGGAGGTCGAAGCGCTGGCACAGCAGATCCGGGAGATCGGCGGAACGGTTGCCATCAGTTCGGTGCACATCAACACCTGGATCGGCGCTTACAACAAGCAGACCATGAGCGAGCGCCTGCTAGCTCAATGGGGCATCATGGCACAGGAGATTACCGACACGGTGAGCTTCGTCGGAGACTCACGCAATGACGCGCCCATGTTCGCGATGGTGACTAAGTCCTTTGGCGTTGCGAACATCGGCCCGGTGCTCGAGCACCTGCCGACGCCGCCACGCTGGATATCCACCGGTGAGGCGGGTATCGGCTTCGTCGAGATCGCGCAGGCGATCATCGCCGCGCGGACAGCAAGCACGCCGCTATAGTGGCATAAGCGCCGCTCGACGTTGGCCGCTTGTTCAATACCGACCGACGTGCCTGCGTCGGCAGGATGGGGATCGACGCAGGCGCAGAATGCACTACACTTCGTCCTAGAACATTTTGCGTTCACGGTTGCCGTGGGCGGGACAAGGAGGGAGCAAAGCATGGATCACGAAGAAGACCCCGGGCTCGATTTCATCGAAGGTTTTTCGCTGCTGGCCGGTGCGATCTGGATTATCGGCGCGCTGCTGCTTGCCGCGATGGTAATGCTGGGGCTAGGGCGAGTCTAAGTTTCAGATGCAGAGCTGACGGCTCTGAAATCGTCGCTGCGCTCCAGGCAGGCCGCATAGAATGTGCCCAGGCGCGCATCCACGGCCAAGGCGGCACGACGGCAGGCATCAAGGCTAAGGGTCGGATCTCCGCCAGTTCTGAGGTGCGTGACCAAATCATCATGAGCCGCTTTTAACGTAGCGAAAGCGCCACTTTGACGTATTTTGGCATCGCCGATCAGGATGTGGATTGGCTCGCGTCCGCTCATGCCCTTGAGCTCGACAGCGCCTGCGGGCAATAGCGCAAGGTCGGCGGCCGCCGCAGCCGTCGTTTCGTTGATCAGTATGTCATAGCCGACCGCGCGGCAGCTTCCTTCGATGCGGCTGGCGACATTGACCGTATCGCCGATGCAGGAATAGTCGAAGCGCCGCTCAAAACCCATATTGCCGACCAGCGCAGGACCGGTGGCTATCCCGATACCGATGGCAATGGGCTCATTGCTGGAGGCGTTGAGCTGTTCAAGGGCTTCGCGCATGGACAGCGCGGCCAGACAAGCGCGCGTCGCATGACGCTCGACATCGACCGGGGCGTTCCAGAAGGCCATGACGGCATCGCCCATGAACTTATCAATTGTACCCTGCTCAGCAACGATGGCTTGGCCCAGGGCGGCAAAAAGCCGGTTGAGGATCGCGACCAGCCCGGCCGGTGTGGTGCGCTCGGCGAGCGCGGAGAAATTGCGCACGTCGGAGAACATCACGGTCAGTTCGCGCAGATCCCCGCCGAGCTTGAGCAGCCGCCCATCGGCCTCGATGCGAGTCAGCAATGACGGTTCGACATAGTGGGCAAAGGCGCGGCGAATACGGCGGCGGTCCGCATCGGTAACGGCAAAGCGGAAAAAGGCCATGGCGGCATAGAGCAGCAACGCGCCAAACAGGGCGAAGCTGGGGTCAATCAGCAGATGTGGCTGGGCAAAGGCCCACCAGCTTGCCGCCAGGAGCAGGCCGGCAATCAATAGCGAAATGACAAGCCCGACAATCGGTCCTGTGATGATTACAGCCAGGACAATCAGCAGCCCCGCAACAGCGAAAACGACCATCTCCAGCCCGCCGACCCAATCGGCCCGATCAAGGAAAGTGCCGGTCAGCATCTGTTCGAGTGCCTGGGCATGGATGGACACCCCGGGCACGGCCGTCCCCAAGGCACTGGCGCGAATGTCGAGCAGCCCGCTGGCCGATGTGCCGATCAGCACTATGTGTCCGGCGATCTGCGGCGCCAGGTCACGATAGCCATCGACCAGCAGTTCACGGGCCGGAACATAGATCTCGTCTGGCAGATGGCGATAATAGATCCAGATGCCACCGCTCGGTCCCGTTGGCACGGCAAAATCGCCAATGCGAAGCTGTTCGACCGTTCCTGCCCCGGAGCTGTCCCCAATCACGACGAGTGTCGACACGCCCAGCGCCACCCGGAGGGCTTCGGCGGAAAGCGATGGCAGCACCGCATCGCCACTGCGCCAGAGCATGGGCAGGCGGCGCGCCACCCCTGCCCCTTCGCGGTCCAGGCTGGCGACGCCCAGACCGCGCGCCGCTTGGGCCAGAACCGGCAAGGGCTGGGCGGCGCCGCCCAGGTGCGGCACCTTTGCCAACGGATCGTCGCCCGTCATTGCAAGCCCGGATTTAGGCTCCAGACCGACAACGGCAGCGCGCCCACTTTGGGCAAGGGTGAGGACAGTCGGGCCGGCCGACAGCGCATCGGCGAACATTGCATCATAGTCTTCTCTGCCATCGGCATAGGCCGAGGGCGATAGTCTATCCGGCTCGCTGAACAGCAGGTCGAAAACGACGGCGGCCGCGCCCAGTTCGGTCAGGCGGTCAGAAATGTCCGCCATGGCCGTTCTTGGCCAGGGCCACTGTCCCTGTTCGGCAAGGGAAGTCTCGTCGATATCGATGATGCGAACGGGCAGGTCGGGTGGAGCCTCGCGCGGTCGCAATTGCTGGAACAGATCGAAAGTGGTCTCGCGTGCGACCTGCACCGGATATGGATCGGCGGCCCGCAATAGTGTCAATCCGGCAATGACCGTCAGGCCGAAGAGCAGTGCAAGCCAGCCGCGCCTGCCCATGCCCTAGTTGTACCGGCTGTCGGCCACGATGGGGCGCTCGCGCACCTCGCGGCGGAAGTCACTGGGGGACATGCCCGATATCTTGCGGAAAGACTTGTTGAAGGCGCTGAGCGAGCCAAATCCGCTATCCATGGCAACGGCGAGAACGCTGGTCTCATCACGCATCAGCAGCGCCTGGGCATAGGAGAGACGCATGAGGTTGATGTAATCATTCAGCGTCATGCCGGTGCATCTCTTGAATACGGTCATGGCGTATTTGGGATGGATGTCGGCGGCCACCGCGATATCTACCGAATCGATCTCCTCGCGGAAATTGTCAGCGATGAAATCGCAGATGCGGACCACGATAGGGGACGTATGCTGGTCGAGCCCGCCATTGTCGGAGACCGGTCGGGTTTCGGGCAGTAGGCAATAGGGCGAGAAGCGCAGCCGTTCGATGCGCAACAGGAGTTCGTCGACGGCAAGGCTGGCTTTCATCGGATCGCCGGAGCGGGCGTAGTCTACCCAGCGCTCGAAATTGATCGGGTCGGCCGCGTCGGTCGCATTGGATACAAGGGTCGCCCCCTGCATCAAACGGGCCTGAACGTCTGCCGGCAGACGGAGGCGGAAGAAATGGACCAGTGGCAAGTGCCCGCCGGCATAGACAAGGTCCGCGGACGCATCATCGAGGCGATGGGGCTGTCCGCCCCAGAACAGGGCAAAATCCCCAGCCTCGAAGCGCGCTTCATGCCCCGCCATATGGTAGTGCGCCCAGCCGCGCACGACATAGTTGACCTCGACCTGCGCGTGCCAATGGTCCGCCCGCATCAGGCGTGGCGTGGTATGAAACATCTGCAGCGCCGTCGGCAGGCGTTCAACGCCATTGGGACGAGGCTCGTAAAAAAGGCCAGTATCCATCTTACTTTCCGCCCGGTCCGCATACCCGAAATCGGGGTATGCCACTTGCGGGCGCGCTAACTTAGAAATCACTTGGCGCAAGAGCAATTGAAAAGCTTGTCTTTGGACAGGCCGTTCGCGCCTGCCGGGCATAAGCCCGCAAGAATTTTTGGATTGAGCATCGGGACCGCCCGAAAATGGCGTCGAATTTCTCGACCTGATGCTCTGGTGAGGAAGACTACATGACCGACAAGAAAATCCGCTGGGGCATCATTGGTCCGGGCAGCATTGCAAAGGCCTTTCGTGGCGGCCTAAACGACAGCCAGCACGGCGTGCTGGCGGCCATTGCGACGCGCAATCCGGACCGGCCGGGCCTCCAGGAGACCTTCCCCGAAGCGCGCATTGTGCATGGGTATGAGGCGCTGCTGGCGGACAAGGAGATCGACGCGGTCTATATTGCTGTGCCCCATACCGGCCACGCCGAATGGGCTATCAAGGCAGCCGAGGCCGGCAAGCACGTGCTGGTGGAGAAGCCGCTTGCGCTGTCCGCCCATGAGGCAGACGCGGTGTTCCACGCCCATCGCAAGGCTGGCACCTTCGCGGGCGAGGCGTTCATGTATCGCGTGCATCCGCAGGCGGCCAAGCTGATCGAACTGATCCAGTCCGGCGCCATCGGCGACGTTCGCATGATCCAGTCGAGCTTCGGCTTCTCCATGGGCAAATTTCAGCCCGAGCATCGCCTGTTTGCATCGGCGCTGGCTGGCGGCGGCATCATGGATGTCGGCTGCTATCCGGTTTCCATGGCGCGACTGATTGCCGGGACAGCCATCGGCAAACCCTTTGCCGATCCGGTAAAGGTTTCAGGAGCCGCGACGCTCAATGCAGAAGGCACGGACGACTGGGCCACGGCCATGTTGAGCTTCGAGAATGGCATTGTGGCGCAGGTCAGTTGCGCGGTGATGGCCAATCTCGACAATGTGCTGCGCATTCATGGCTCGGAGGGGCGCATCGAAGTTCCCGATTTCTGGTTCGCCAATGGCGACCGTGACCAGGGGCTGGGCCGCATCGACATTATCAAGGGCGGCCAGACCGAAACCATCAGCGTCGGGGCCGAACCACATCTCTATTCCTACGAGGCAGAAGCCGCATCGCTGGCCATTCTCGCGGGCAAGACAGAATTTGACGCGCCCGGGATGAGCTGGAACGACACGCTGGGCAATCTGCGGGTACTCGACAAGTGGCGGGCGGATGCCGGAATAGAGTTCTCGGTTGAGAAATCGGTCAACCGCGTCAACACGCTGGACAATCGCCCGCTTGGCGCCAATCAGGGCATCATTCCGAAGCGCACCATTCCAGGCCTCGAAAAGCAGGCTTCGGCCGTGGCATTGGGCTTTGAGGACTTCAAGACCTTCTCGTCAGGCGCAATCCTGCTGGACGCTTTCTGGGAAAAGGGCGGCAATATCTTCGATACCGCCTTTATCTATGGCGGAGGCTATACCGAAAAGCTCTGGGGCGAGTGGCAGAAGCGGAGCGGGGTGCGCGAACAGGCCGTGCTGATCGGCAAGGGCGCGCACTCGCCCCTGGTCTATCCCGATGTGATCGCCAAGCAGCTTACCCAATCCCTGGACAGGCTGCAGACCGACTATCTCGACATCTACTTCATGCATCGTGACAATCTCGACGTGCCGGTAGGGGAGTTTGTCGACGCCATGGATGCCGAGGTGAAGGCTGGCCGCATTCGCGGGCCTTATGGCGGATCGAACTGGACCAAGGAGCGGATGGATGAGGCGATTGCCTATGCCAATGCCAATGGCAAGACCGCCCCACAGGCCCTGAGCAACAATTTCGCCCTGGCCGAAATGATCAGCCCCATCTGGGCTGGTTGCGTCACCGCTGCGACACCAGATTTCAAACAGTGGTTGATCGACCGTCAGGTGACGAACTTCTCTTGGTCGAGTCAGGCGCGCGGCTTCTTCACCGACTTTGCCGGTCGTGATAGGCGGGACAATGAGGAACTGGTGCGCTGCTGGTACAACGACCAGAATTTCGGTCGTCGCGATCGCGCCATCGAGTTGGGCAATGAACTCGGTCACTCGCCGATCCACATCGCGCTGGCCTACGTGCTCGCACAGCCCTTCCCCAGCGTACCGCTGATCGGGCCGCGCCGGCTGCTGGAGCTGGAAGACAGCCTTAAGGCCTTTGAGATCAAGCTGACACCCGAGCAGGTGCGCTGGCTGGAACAGGGCTGACAATCGAAAAAGGCCCCGGAGCGATCCGGGGCCTTTCTTCAGCCTTCGGCGAATTGGGCGATGGGTGTGGTTTTCGCGAGGTGAACCATGCGCAATGCCGCCAGCCAAGCCAATACGGCAAAACTCACAGCCATGAAGAACAACGGAACGATGGCGACCAGGATTTCGGCTTCGCCACTGGCCTGGGCATAGCCGGCCGCGTTGGCGGCGACGCCGGCCAGTGCAGCACCCAGCGCATTGCCTGCGGACTGTGTGGTCGGCAAAAGCGCCGAAGTGCGGTCGCGCTCTGCGTCGGTACTGGCCTCCATGATGGTGAGCATGATGTAACCATTGGAAATCCCAAATCCCATGCCGCTGGCAAACTGGCCGACGATCAGGATCGGTAACTGGTTGGTTTCCAATGCAAGCAGGACAGCTAGCAGGCCGAGCGCCAGCAGCATTGGACCGGTACGGATCAGGATGCGCCGGGTGGCGCGCTTGCGCACATTGGCGACGGTGACTGACGAGCAGCTCCAGCCAACCGCCATGACCGCGCCAAGCGCCGCGGCCTGGGTCGGGCCATAGCCCCAGAGCTGCTGTAACAGCAGAACCAGATAGACCGCTGTGGCCGCTCCGGCGATTGGCATGAGCAGGAAAAGCCACAGACCCGAACCAACAGCGGTCTTGAGCGAAAACGCATCTGGCGGCATCAGGCGCTCTGCGCTGCGCCGGTCCATCCAGACGGCGGCCACCAGGGCAATTGCCGCCCCCATCAACAACAATGCCGCTGATGCCGGCGGAGCGATGGCCGCCAGCGCCACCAGCATGGTGCCAGCGCCAATCGCCGCCAGGCGCAAGCCGGGAAAGCCGGATGAACCGGCGATCTTTTGATTGGCCGGTACCACCAGAAGCACCATGACTCCAAAGATCAAGACCAGCGGCACGTTGATGAGAAAGGCGGCGCGCCAGGAAATCAACTCCGTAAGAGCCCCTGCCCCGGCAGGGCCGCCAAAGGCCGCAACGGCCCAGACAATGGCCTGCATGCCGAAGACCTTGGGCACCAGACGGCTGGGGAAGAGTTCGGGAATGAGCGCGAAGCAGAGGGCAGCGACGACACCTTCGCCAAGACCCTGCACGGCGCGGCCGACCAGCACCTGAGGCATCCCCCCGGCACTTGCAGCGATTAGCGTGCCCAGCAGGAAGACGCTGGCCAGGCCAATCAGCGCGAACCTGGAGCCCAGCCGCCGCTTGATCAAAGCTGCGGCTGCACCGCCTACAATGGCAAAAACCAGGTAGAGCGTGGTGGCCCAGGAAATTACCTCGATGCCGCCCAGTTCCTGAACCGCCGAGGGCAATGCGGTGGCAGACAGGAAGACGTTGAAGGCAAAGAGCGAGACGCCCAGGGCCAGGATCGTGGTGACCGAAAGATAGCGGGGCCCAAAAATCTCGGCCCACCGACCATCGACTGTGTCGGACATGACTGAATTCCAATTAAACAAGACATCCCTTGTTTAATTGGATCTGCGGTGGTTGCCAATAGAAATTGTTCTTCACCTCGGTCAGGCGTGGCAGTTGCGCGCGCGCCTTGGCGAGGCGTCAGCGCTGGTCCACCGCCCTACCCCTGTCGGACAGCAAGCAGAGGCGGACGAATAACGATGCGAACAGAACATTGCCGGTTCCGTTCGAGGACAGATTTTTCCTGTCGTTGGTGACCCGCGCACAGTTACACCCTTGTGCTTACTTGCACCCGGCGCGCCCTTGCCCTAGATGTCGCAGTGCAGGTTCACCTGCATTGTTCTCAGGGCGGGGTGTAATTCCCCACCGGCGGTAAAGGCAGTAATGCCAAGCCCGCGAGCGCTCCCAGAGGTCGGGAGGTCAGCAGATCCGGTGTAATTCCGGAGCCGACGGTCATAGTCCGGATGAAAGAGAACGGGATCAACGCCGTTGCCGGCGTGCGTGGCCATTTGGCTGCGCACAATTCTGGCATGTCGTCTCCCGTAACCCTGAGGAAACTGGTTACGGAAAGGACGACAGATGAGCCAGATTTCCTCTACTCCCCACAACGCCGCAACTTCGGGCGCTCTTTTTATGCTGGTGGCGAGTATCGCCTTCGCCGGCACCAATACGCTGCAATCCATTTTGCCCACGCCCGCCGAGTATGGTGGCTTCGGCATGAGTTCGACCGGTATGGCCTTCTGGCAGTATCTGATTGCCTCGGTTCTGGCATTGCCGTTGATCTTGAGGATCGGGCTCTCAAATCTCAAGACCCGTCACCCCCTCGCCCATGAAGTTCGCGCCTTTGTTTCCGCGTTGGGCGTGCATGTGTTTGTTTATGGCTTCGCCTCGGGCGTGCCGATCTGGCAGATGGTGACACTGCTGGCGACCGGGCCGCTTTTCATTGTCCTGGGTTCCACGCTGTTTCTTGGTGAGCGCGCATCGACAGCTCGGATCGTGGCAGCTCTGGCCGGATTCGTCGGCGCCATTATCGTTTCGGGCGTTGGAACCGAAAGCCTTGGCTGGCAGGCCTTGATCCCGATCACCGCTGCGGCGCTCTGGGCCGCCACCGATGTTTTGACAAAATTCCTGACACGCAAGGGCGAGAGCCCGGAAACCCTGACAGTTTCTCTTCTGGTGCTGATGACACCCAACCATCTGGCGATCCTGTTGGTGGCCAATGCGCTCTCCGGCGTGCTGCCGACGGCCTTGGCGCCCGGCTTCCCCTTCGCTTTACCCGATATGACCGGCATTTGGCTGTTGCTGCTGCTCGGCGCTCTCACTGCAGCGGCGCAATATCTGCTGGCCTTTGCCTATAGGGCTGCCGATGCGGTCTATCTGCAGCCGTTTGGCGATCTCAAAGTGCCATTGAGCGGCCTGGTCGGTTGGGTTGCCCTTGGTCAGGTGCCTTCGATCTGGTTCTGGCCCGGCGCCGCCCTGATCGTGGGGGCTTCGGTGTTCATCTACTGGATCGAGAACCGCGAGGAGCCCGCCTCGCTGCAACCAGCTTAGGTTCTCCTTCCATGATCCCCCAGGGGGCAGGACGTTCCACCGTCCTGCCCCTTTTTGTTGCGGGGCGCGGCATTTTGTTCCAAAAATAGAATGAGCATTCCATGAGGATCAGATGACCGGCCAGCTCCCGCCTCGCGATTTCGATAGCCTGCGTGCCGCCATTGTCGAGATGCGCGCCACATTGCCCAAGCGGCTGATGCAAGTGGCCAGCTATGCTCTTGAACGCCCCGACGACATGGCCTTCGGAACAACGGCCAGCATAGCTCAGGCCGCAGAGGTCCAGCCCTCAACTCTGGTTCGATTCGCTCAGCACTTCGGATTTGACGGCTTTTCGGGTCTGCAGCAATTGTTCCGAGAGCGACTGAAAGAGCGCAATGGCAGCTATGAAGACCGATTGCGCCATCTCGAATCGGGTGGCACAGCAGAAACTGAAGGCGTGGCCATCCTCAACGGCTTTCTGGCGGCCGGTCATGACAGCCTTAGCACACTGGCGAACACGATCGATGCCGACGCGCTCGAACGGGCCATTACAATCCTGGCGCGCGCCCAAACCATCTACCTGGTTGCTCGGCGCCGCAGTTTTCCGATCGTCACCTATATGGCGTACGCCTTTGGCAAGCTGAAAGTGCCGTGCCGGGTGGTCAGCACGTCCATCGGCAATGAAGATGATCTGCTGGCCCAGGCCACTGCAGCCGACGCCGCATTTGCCGTCAGTTTTTCGCCCTACGCCGCCGAAAGCGCGGCGCAGGCACAGGCATTGAGCGAACGTGGTGTCGCCGTGGTTGGCTTGACCGACTCAGCTCTCTCACCCCTGGCAGCCAGCACTGCAGTCTGGTTCGAACTGGTGGAGGCCGACCATGCTGGCTTTCGCTCGCTTTCCGCCAGCATGGCCTTTGCCATGGCATTGACCGTAGGCGTTGCGGAGCGGCGGCGGCAGGCCTGACGCGCCCGCGCCGATATTGCCACCTTGGAACAAGCATTCCATCTTGAGAAGATGCGGAACTTGTGTTTCACTAACCTCGTGACCGCAACGGAGTTCTCGCCTTGTCCCTCGCCGCTGACCAGATCCCGGATCGCCCTCTTGATGTTATCACCATTGGGCGCGCATCGGTGGACCTGTATAGCCAACAGATCGGGACACGGCTCGAAGACGTAGGTAGCTTTGCCAAATCGGTTGGCGGCTGCCCCACGAACATCGCCGTGGGCACAGCCCGGCTCGGTCTCAAATCTGCGCTGATTACCCGGGTTGGCGATGAACAGATGGGGCGCTTTATTCGCGAGCAGCTCACCCGTGAAGGGGTAGACACAGGCGGGATCGTAACGGATCCGAAGCGCCTCACCGCGCTGGTCTTACTCTCAGTGGAAAACGACAAGTCATTTCCGCTGATCTTCTACCGCGACAATTGTGCCGATGCGGCCCTCGAAGAAAGCGACATTGACCCTGACTTCATTTGCTCGGCGCGAGCGGTGCTGGTGACGGGCACCCACTTTGCTCAGCCGCACAGCGACGCCGCGCAGCGCAAGGCCATGCGCATTGCGCGGGAAAGCGGCGCCAAGGTTGTTTTTGATATCGATTATCGGCCAAACCTCTGGGGTCTGGCCGGGCATGACGCGGGGGACAGTCGCTATATCGCCTCCGATACGGTGTCGGCCCATCTCAAGACTGTGCTGCCCGAATGCGATTTGATCGTGGGAACCGAAGAAGAGGTGCTCATTGCCTCTGGTGCCAGCGATCTTGAAACTGCGCTCAGGACGATCCGGACCCTGTCCTCCGCCGTAATCGTCCTGAAGCGCGGCCCCATGGGCTGTATTGTCTATGACGGGGCCATTCCCGACGATCTCGAAGACGGGATCGTCGGCAAAGGGTTTCCCATCGAGGTCTATAATGTGCTCGGCGCGGGCGACGCCTTCATGAGCGGTTTTTTGCGAGGGTGGCTGCGGGGCGAGAGCCACCAGACCAGTGCAACCTGGGCTAATGCCTGTGGGGCGTTCGCGGTTTCGCGCCTGCTCTGCGCACCGGAAATTCCGACCTGGGACGAGTTGCAGTTCTTTTTAGAGAAGGGAAGTCCGGAACGGGCGCTGCGCAAGGATGAAGCCATCAACCATGTGCATTGGGCCACGACCCGGCGGCGCGACATTCCCAAGCTGATGGCGCTCGCCATCGATCATCGCAGTCAGTTCGAGGACATGGCAGACGGCGACGCGCAGAAGCTGGCTCGGCTGCCGGATTTGAAGGTTCTGGCCGTCAAGGCTGCGGCACAGGTGTCTAAAGGGCGCGATGGCTTCGGTATGTTGCTCGACGATAAATATGGTCGTGACGCGCTCTACGCTGCGAGCGCCCTGCCCAACTTCTGGATTGCCAGGCCAATCGAGCTGCCGGGTTCCCGTCCACTGGAGTTTGAGTTCACGCAGGATCTTGGATCGCGACTGATTGACTGGCCGGTTGACCATTGCATCAAGGTGCTTTGCTTTTTCCATCCGGATGATGGCCAGGACCTGCGAGATCAACAGATCAGCAAGTTGCGTTCGGCTTTCGATGCGGCGCGCAAGATCGGTCGCGAATTGCTGGTTGAAGTCATCGCGTCCAAGCACGGACGGTCCAATGATGACACGCTGGCTCGGGCACTGACCGAGATTTACGACGCCGGTATCAAGCCGGACTGGTGGAAGCTTGAGCCACAAAAAAGCGCGGCGGCCTGGGCGGCCATTGATGGTGTCATCGAAACGCGCGACCCTTATTGTCGCGGCGTTGTTATGCTGGGACTCGATGCGCCGCAGGATGAGCTGGCTGCCGGTTTTGCCTCTGCAAAGAAGGCGCGGACCGTGAAGGGCTTTGCCGTGGGGCGGACGATCTTCGGTGAAGCCGCGCGCGAGTGGCTGGACAACAAGATGAGCGACGAAGAAGCCGTAGCCGAGATGGCGAAACGGTTCGGCGCACTGGTGGAGATTTGGGAGCGGCCATGAGCCAGAACACGATCCGATTGACGATGGCGCAGGCCGTGGCGCGCTTCCTGAGCGCGCAGAAGACGGTGATCGATGGCGAGACGGTGCCGATCCTTGGCGGCGTCTGGGCCATTTTCGGGCATGGCAATGTGGCCGGGGTCGGGGAAGCGCTGCATGGTATCAAGGATGCGTTGCCGACCTATCGCGGACAAAACGAACAAAGCATGGCTCACGCCGCCATCGCCTATGCCAAGACCAATTTCCGGCGCCGCTTCATGGCCTGCACTTCATCGATCGGCCCGGGTGCGCTCAACATGGTGACAGCAGCCGCGCTGGCCCATGTCAATCGCATCCCCGTGTTGCTGCTGCCCGGCGACGTGTTCGCCAATCGCCTGCCGGACCCGGTCCTGCAGCAGGTGGAGGATTTTGGCGACGGCACTGTATCGGCAAACGACTGCTTCAAACCGGTCAGTCGCTATTTCGACCGCATCACCCGGCCCGAGCAGATCATGCCGGCGCTGCGGCGGGCCATGCAGGTTCTGACGGACCCGGCAGAATGCGGACCGGTGACATTGAGCCTTTGTCAGGACGTGCAAGCGGAAGCTTATAACTATCCGGAGAGCTTCTTTGCCGAGAAGGTCTGGGTGCCGCGCCGGATCATGCCGGATGCCGATGAATTCGCGACCGCAGCGGCAGCACTGAAGCTGGCCAGAAAACCAGTAATCATCGCGGGCGGTGGTGTGCTTTACTCGGAGGCCAGCGAGAGCCTGGCGGCCTTTGCCGAGGAGCACGGCATTCCCGTGATGGAAACGCAGGCGGGCAAGAGTGCCCTGCCCCATGACCACGAGCTCAACATGGGCAGCGTTGGCGTGACCGGCACATCGGCAGCCAATGCACTGGCAGAAGAGGCTGACGTCGTGCTGGCCGTAGGCACGCGGCTGCAGGACTTCACTACCGGCTCCTGGGCGCTGTTCAAGAACGAGGATCTCAAGATCGTCGGCCTCAACGTTCAGGTGTTCGACGCCATGAAACACAATGCGCTGCCCATGGTGGCTGATGCGCGTGTGGGTCTGGAAGCTTTGGATGCGGCCCTTATGGGTTGGCAGGTTGATTCCGCCTGGACCAGCAAGGCCTTGCAGGAAAAGGAAAATTGGCTTGGCGCGGCAGACACGGCGCTGGCGGCTTCGAATGCGGAACTGCCTTCGGATGCCCAAGTCATCGGCGCGGTACAGCGGGGTCGGGATAAGGCCACCCTGATCTGTGCTGCCGGCGGCCTGCCGGGCGAGTTGCACAAGCTGTGGCGCGCCGATGCGCCAGGCAGCTACCATCTCGAGTATGGCTTTTCGACCATGGGCTACGAGATTGCCGCCGGGCTGGGTGTGGCGCTGGCAAAGCCGGATGGGGACACCGTCGTCATGGTGGGCGACGGCTCCTATCTGATGATGAATTCGGAGATCGTCAGTGCGGTGATGCTGGGGGTTAAGCTCACCATCGTGGTGCTCGACAATTCTGGCTATGGCTGCATCAACCGGCTGCAGATGGCCACCGGCGGGGCGAACTTCAACAATCTGTTCCGCGACACCCGCCACCAGACGATGCCCAATGTGGACTTTGCTGCCCATGCTGCGGCGATGGGTGCCAATGCGAAGAAGGTCACTTCGGTGGCTGAGCTGGAGGCGGTGCTCAAAGAGACCAAGGACCAGCCTGGCGTTTCTGTGTTCGTCATCGACACCGACCCGCTGATTACCACTGACGAAGGTGGACACTGGTGGGATGTGGCGGTTCCCGAGGTCAGCGCGCGACCCGAGGTCAACGAAGCCCGAGACGCCTATGTAAAGGCGCTCAAGGCGCAGCGGGCCGGATAGGAGAAGAGCATGAAAGCCAAACTCGGTATGTCGCCCATTGCGTGGTGGAACGACGATCTTGTGGAATTGAGCGATGACGTTTCGCTCGAAGAGTGCCTGCGGCAGTCCCGTTCGGCCGGATTTACCGGCATGGAGAAGGGCCGACGTTTCCCCGACGATCCCGAGGTGATGCTGCCTATTCTCAAGGCAGCTGACGTGACGCTATGTGGTGGCTGGTTCTCTGGCACTCTGGTGGACGAAGACATTTCGGCCAACAAGGACCGCATCGCGCCGATGATCGAGTTGTTCAAGGCGGTTGATGCGCCCTGCATCGTCTATGGCGAGGTGGGACGTTCCATCCAGGGCAAGCGTGATGTGCCGCTGGCGCAAAAGCCCACGCTCTCGGATGACGAAATGAGGGCCTATGCGCAAAAGGTCACTTCGTTTGGCGAGTGGTGCGCCGAACAAGGCATGCCGCTGAGCTATCATCACCATATGGGCGCGGTCGTCGAAACCGAGGCCGAACTTGACGCGTTTATGGCCGCGTCCGGCCCGGGCATCCCCTTGCTGCTTGATGCGGGACATCTGGTGTTCGCCGGTGGCGACGTGTTGCGGGCCATCGACAGGTACCACGCGCGGATCAACCATGTGCATGTGAAAGATATCCGCCAGTCGGTGGTCGATGGGCTGGATCGTACCCGGCAGAGCTTTCTTGACGCGGTGGCGCTCGGCGCCTTCACCGTGCCGGGCGACGGATCGCTGGACTTTGGCACCATGGTGCGGCGACTGGCCGACCATGGCTATGAAGGCTGGTTCGTCGTCGAGGCCGAACAGGACCCGGTGCAGAACCCGCCGCTCAAAATGGCGCAGGTGGGGCATGCCGAACTGATGCGCGTGATGGCCGCCGCCGGGTACACCGTCGAAACCCAGGGCTTTCCAAAAGGGTGAGTCTTTTGAAGGAGCTGTGCTAAGGCCTTGCCGAACTGAATCAATAGGGAGGCAGGTATGGCCCTCAAAGAAAACGACCTCAAATGGTTTCGCCCGATGTGGCGGCGCGTTGCGGTCGCAGTGTTCCTGGCGCTCTGGCTAGGCTGGGAGCTGCTGTTCACCCAGGACATGTTCTGGGCCGTACTGGTTGGCGCGGCGCTGGCCTATGTAGGCTGGAACTTCTTTTACAGGTTCCCCAAGGAGGAGAATGAAAATGAGCAAGTCCCCCCTCCTCGTCCGGCCGACGAGCAAGAGCGGCAGGATCCATGATGTAACGCCGGCCTCGGCTGGCTGGTCCCATGTTGGCTTTGGGCTGCACCGGCTGGAGCCTGGCGAAGCCTATGGCGAGGAGACCGGCGATCGCGAGATTTGCCTGGTTCTGGTCAGCGGCAAGGGCCGCTTTGCCGTTGACGGCGAGGATTTCGGAGAGTTGGGCGAGCGGATGAGCCCCTTTGAAGGCGCGCCGCACGCGCTTTATGTGCCCGCGGGGCGGCATTGGGCGGTGGATGCGACGACCGATCTGGAATTGGCTGTCTGCTCGGCGCCCGGTGGCGGGGACTATCATGCCAGGGTGATCGCACCCGGTACGCATCCGCGTGTTACGCGTGGCACCGGCGCCAATGTGCGGCATGTCTATAATATCATGCCCGAGGATGATGGGGCGGCCAATGCGCTTCTGGTAGTAGAGGTCATCACGCCCCAGGGGAACACCTCTTCCTACCCGCCGCACAAGCATGACCAGGACGATCTTCCGCACGAAAGCCAGCTGGAAGAGACCTATTATCACCGCATGAACCCGGCGCAGGGCTTTGCCTTCCAGCGTGTTTACACCGATGACCGGAGCCTGGACGAAGCCATGGCGATCGAGGACGGCGACGTGACCCTGGTGCCACGCGGTTACCACCCCGTAGCGACGACAGCGGGCTATGACCTCTATTACCTCAACGTCATGGCAGGGCCCAAGCGCGTGTGGAAGTTCCATAATGCGCCTGAACACGAGTGGATGCTAAAATAGCAGCGTCACTCAGACATGTTGATCGAACAGGATGACATTGCCGTCCGGGTCGATGATCGAGAAATTTGCCGGCCCGGAGGATTGCGGGTCGATCTCGGTGCCGACTTCAATCCCGTCTGACTTGAGCGACTGCTGGATCTTCCGGATGTCGATGAAATCCGGCAATTGCTCGGAATCGGCGTTCCAGCCTGGATTGAAGGTGAGGATGTTCTTGTCAAACATACCCTGAAACAGGCCGATTACATGGTCGCCATTTTTCATGATGAGCCAGTTTTGCGCCTCCTCGCCCATGACCGCTGAGAAGCCAAGCTTCTCGTAAAAACTGCGCGAGGCGGCGATATCCTTGACAGCGAGACTGACGGAAAAGGCACCGAGTTCCATTTGAGGCTCCTTAGTCTGGCGTGAAAAGACTATGGAGGTCGGCCGATGGTCGCAAGGCCGAAGACCTACCGACCCTGAAACGCCGACCGGTCTGCGAGCGGGCCAGTGATCTCGCTGACCTTGATCGCCCGGCCTTCGGTCACCGATTTCAGTGCCGCCTCGGCCAGGGCGAGGGCGATGAGCCCGTCGGCACCACTCGGTGCGGCCGGAGATTTTGATTCCACACAATCGATGAAGTGGCTGATTTCGCGGGCATAAGCCTCGGTATAGCGGGTCATGAAAAAGTCGTGCAGAGGCGGCCTTGTGTAACCGTCGGCATTGGCAATCTCAATGGAGACAGGTCGCTGATTTTCGGCTGCTACGGCACCCTTGGAGCCGTGGACTTCGATGCGCTGGTCATAGCCATAGGTGGCGCGGCGCGAATTCGAAATGGTGGCGTGCTTGCCCGACGCCGTCGCCAGCATAATCGAGGCGCTATCGAAGTCGCCGGCTTCGCCTATGGCCTTGTCCACCAGAACAGAGGCCATGGCGGACACCGTTTCGATTTCCTCGCCCAGCAGGAACCGGGCCATGTCGAAATCATGGATGGTCATGTCGCGGAAAATGCCGCCGGAGCGCTTTACATAGTCGGCGGGCGGCGCGCCGGGATCGCGGGAGATAATCGTGACCATCTCGACGTCACCGATCTGACCCTCGGCAATGGCCCGCTTTACCGCCTGGAAATGCGGATCGAAGCGGCGATTGAAGCCAACCATCAGCGTCGCACCCGCCTCATCGACAACACGGAGGCAAGTCTTGACCCGCTCGACGTCGAGATCGACTGGTTTTTCGCAGAAGATGGCTTTGCCGGCACGGGAAAACCGTTCGATCAGGTCGGCATGGGTATCAGTGGGCGTACAGATAACAACCGCATCGATATCCGGCGCCGTCTCGATGGCTTCGATGGTGCGCACCTGGGCGCCGTATTGTTCGGCAAGCGCCGAGGCCGCCTCCGTCATGGCGTCGGCCACGGCGACCAGTTCGGCCCGCGCATTCGACGAAACAGCCTTTGCGTGAACTTTTCCAATGCGACCTGCCCCGAGCAGGCCAAAACGAATGGTCATCGCGAACAGACTCCAGCAATCAACGGGCCGATCATTTGCCCAACATTGCGGAATAGATAGTCCATTTTTCAGGTTAGCGAAACAGGAATTCCAGAGCGCTTAGTGCTCGCGTGCGCGTTCCAGCAACCGTTTGCATTCGAGCAGTTCGCGCAGCACCTCGGAGAGCTTGTCTCGCGATTCCTGATCGAGCGCAGGGCTGGCCTCCATCTGGGCGTCTTCCAGCTCGGCCTCATCGCCTGCCGTCTCGGCCTGCTCGATCATGGGCAGGATTTCGTCCAACCCTTTGCCCTCGCCAACGGCGATGACGTAGCGCGCACCCTGATCCTTGAGGATCTTTTGCACGCCCTTGATAGTGAAGCCCTGATCGTAAAGCAGGTGGCGGATTCCGCGCAGCAGCATCACATCTTCGGGGCGATAATAACGTCGCCCACCGCCACGCTTGAGCGGTTTGATGGTATTGAAACGGGTTTCCCAGAATCGCAATACGTGCTGCGGGAGATCGAGCTCTTCAGCAGCTTCAGAGATGGTACGGAACGCGTCTGGCGACTTGTCCAAACCGCGATTCTCCCTGCCCACGGCAACGCGCTTGTTGCAGTTTCGCCCTTACCAGCCGGGCCTTTCGGAGAACCAGAACGTTCTTCGACCAAGCGCGTAAAAGCCTTACTTTCCAGCGCCGACCATAGACTTGTTGATCTTGGACTTCAACACATTGGAGGGTTTGAACACAAGAACCTGCCGGGGAAGGATGGGCACCTCCTCGCCGGTCTTGGGGTTTCGGCCGATCCGTTCGTTCTTGGAGCGAACCTGAAAGGACCCGAAGGAAGAGAGCTTGACGTTGGAACCGGTTACCAGAGCGTCCGATATCAGTTCGAGGACACGCTCCACCAGTTCCGCTGACTCCGTTCGTGAAAGCCCGACCGAGCCATAGACCGCTTCGGCAAGATCTGCTCGCGTCACCGTCTTCTGCGTCATTCACGCCCCCAAGTTGCAGCGGGTTCGGACCTCCCTGCAAGCGACTCGGCAAAGCCTTGTCACTAGACATCAATGCGACCGCCCGGGCCGCATCGCCGTACGGGATTCCTTCCCCTCAAAAGTGCTGCCGCACGAAATTCTCGCTGCGTCAGCGCCGGTTTCCTCCACCCAAGAAGAACACTAACGCCTTGAAACGCTTGAGGTCAATGCGGTTAGCGGGACTACCAGCGAATGAGCGATGCGCCCCAGGTGAAGCCGCCACCCATGGCCTCCAGCATGACCAGATCGCCCTGCTTGATGCGTCCATCGGCAACGGCAACGCTCAGCGCCAAGGGCACGGAGGCCGCAGACGTGTTGGCGTGCACATCGACAGTGGTAATGACCTTTTCGGGTGGCAGGCCAAGCTTGGCCCCTGCCCCATCGATGATACGCTTGTTGGCCTGATGCGGCACGAACCAATCGAGATCATCCACCGTGTAGCCCGATTGTTCGAGCGTGGCATAGACAACGTCGGTGATCTTGCCCACGGCGTGGCGGAAGACTTCGGGTCCCTGCATGTGCACGTGTCCCGTGGTACCGGTCGTTGAAGGGCCGCCATCGACATAAAGCTTGTCCCAATGTCGGCCGTCGGAGCGCAAGGCGGAGGTGAGTACGCCACGCTCAGGTTCCCCCTCGGCCAGGTTGACACGCTCCATGACCACGGCGCCGGCCCCATCGCCGAACAGAACGCAGGTGGTGCGATCCGTCCAGTCGAGAAGCCGCGAAAAGGTCTCGGCGCCGATGACCAGCACGCGGCGGGCCATGCCGTTCTTGATATAGCTGTCGGCCGTGGCAACGGCATAGACGAAGCCGGAGCACACCGCCTGAATGTCGAAGGCAAAGCCGTGATGCATGCCCAGCTTCATCTGCACCAGGGTTGCGGCGCTTGGGAAGGTGTAGTCAGGCGTCGTGGTAGCCACGATGATGAGGTCGATGTCCTCGACGGCAAAGCCGGCATTGTCGAGCGCTGCCCGCGCAGCCGCAGCAGCCAGGTCCGAGGTGAACTCGCCCTCGGCGGCGATATGGCGTTCCTTGATGCCGACACGCTGCTGAATCCATTCGTCGGACGTATCGACGGTTTTGGCCAATTCTTCATTGGTAACGGTCTTGGCCGGCAAGTAGCTGCCAACCCCACGAATGACGGAACGGATTGAACTGGTCACGCCGATTTGGCCTCGGTCTCGGTAGGCAGGTCGGGGTCTGCCTTGTGGATGGGAAAACGATGCATGGTGTCGCCAATCTTGTCCATCAGGCGGCTGCGCGCCATCTCATAGGACAGGCCAAGCGCACTCTTGTACCCGATCTCGTCGGTGCCGCCATGAGATTTGATGACAATGCCATTAAGACCCATGAACACGCCGCCATTGACGGTGCGCGGATCCATCTTGCGGCGCAGGGCATTGAGTGCCGAAGACGCGAACAGAGCGCCGATGCGGCTCATCAGCGTCGCTTTGAGCGACTGGCGCAGATAGGTCGCGACCTGGCGTGCCGTGCCTTCTGCCGTCTTGAGTGCGATATTTCCGACGAAGCCCTCAGTCACTACGACATCCACCGTACCCTTGCCGATGTCGTCGCCTTCGACGAAACCGTGATAGGTAAAGCCCGCGCCGCTCGCTTCAGAGAGAATTTTGCCGGCTTCCTTGATGTAGTCGAGCCCCTTCACCTCCTCCGTGCCAACATTTAGCAGGCCGACAGTGGGCGAATCAGAATCGAACAGGGCCCTTGCCAGAGCGGACCCCAGGATCGTGTAATCCACCAATTGCTGTGCATCGGCGCCGATGGTAGCGCCCATGTCGAGCACGATGATGTCGGAGCGCAAAGTTGGCCAGATCGCAGCAATGCCGGGCCGGGAGATGCCCTTCATGGGCCTGAGGCAGAAGGTGGCCATGGCCATCAGGGCGCCGGTATTGCCACCGGAAATGGCGACGTCGGCCTCCTTGTCCTTGACCGCCTGAATGGCCATCCACATGGACGATGTGCCCTTGCCCTTGCGCAGGGCCTGGCTCGGCTTCTCGTCCATGGCAATCACGGTCTCGCAGTGCCTGACGGTGGAAACAGGCTTGAGGGCCGGGAATTCTTCAAGCAGAGGGTCGATCTGCTCCTTCAGCCCATGAAAGATAAAGCGCGTGTTCTTGCGCTCCTTGAGGGCGAGGTGAGCGCCATGAATAACGGCACGCGGAGCGTGATCGCCGCCCATGGCATCCACGGAAATCGTAATAGAATCGGTCATTTCAGCCCGTTTTTCGGCCCGCTTTGGCAGGCAAGCAAACATATCCCATCAACGGGTCGGCGCAAGCCCTGGAAGGGCAAGGCCTCATTTCTTGTCCCCGCCATCACCCTTGAGGCGAGCAAGCTTGGCAAACGGCCCCTCCTCGGCATCTCCGGTCGGAACCCCCAGAGAATCAAGACTTTCACCCGGAAGACGCGGATAAGGATCGAGCGCCAGCGCCAAGGTCTCGAGCAGCAGTGCACTCAGGTCCACCTCGGGTCCGTCGATATGATCGGGAAAGTCGTCATTTTCAAGATCGACGTATATTTCGGCACCGGCAGCGGGCGCCTGCTTCTCGCGCGGCGCCGGCAGAAAGACGCGATCGATGTCTTCGGCAATGGTCTCGGCAACAGGCTCGAAGCTGACGACTGACGCTTGAGTCGCGTCTGCCTCCAGATGCCCCAGGGCGCGCAAGCCCCCTCGCAGCGGCGTGACCGTCAAGCTCGCCGTAAAGCGCTCCACGGAGAGGATGTTCATGGCCTCGGCAATGGCCTGGCGCGCGGTTTCATCCGCGTCAACGGCAATCGAGCGACCGCCGGCCGGCAATTTGTCGATCCGTACAACCGCGTCAAAAATGGGGTCGTCACGGCGGGTCATGCTGCGGCCTCGAACTGAATCGAGCCCGCCGTGATCGCCTCTACGGGCTGGGTGGCAAGTTCCGCGTCGCGGGCGAAGACATAATCGGCCAATGCCCGCAACTCCGGCGTATCCTGGCCATCAAAGACATTGCGCGCCAAAACGCCTGCCAGCGCATCGGCGTCGTTGCGATCCATGGCTTCGTTCATGGCGGCGAGCAGGCCGAAGAAAATATTGCCCATCTTCTGGATTTTCTTTGGCACGCCCAGATCCGACACGCCCATTTCGCGCAGCGAGCGGTCCATATCCTTGAAAAACAGGTCGAACACTGCCTGACTGAACTCTCGCGAACCCGCAGGCCCGTTGCGCAGCCGACGGAACAACAGTGCCATATGCAGGCTGATCATGTCGAACCGCCCGGTCACGGTATCGGGAACGCCCCACTGGGCGTAGAAGACCGGCCGCCGGGATTGCGCCACAATGGAGCTATAAACGGCGTAAACCGGCTCGGTAGCAGTCTTCTTGCGGAACAAGGACATGATCATGGGATTGCGCTCGGCGTCGGTATCGGTCAAACACGGGCAGATCGGGGTGCCGGATCATTGCCAGCTTGCCAGACGGCCAAGTTGACAGCTACACATTCCGGCGGCCAATGGGCACGCGCCCAAGTGTCACGCCTATAGTCGACAGCCATTGGGAAAGTCAAATTCATGCCTCTGCGAATTGCAAAAGCCTCCGTTGCCGCGGCCGTTCTTGCCGTTGCGCTCGCCGGCTGCACCAGCAGCACATCGCTGATTTCAAAGCGAACCCAGGGCTATGATATTCCCGACTCGGCTCTGCAGCAGATCCGGCCTGGTCAGAGCCAGCAATTGGTTACACTGGTTCTGGGTTCGCCCCAGACCACCAATACCTTCGGTGATCGCACCGCCTGGTACTATGTGGAAACCGAGGTCAACCAGACCTCGTTCGGCATGACAATGATCCAGGAACGCACGGTTCTGGCGATCTATTTCGATCGGAACAAGAAGGTCATTGAACGCGCTGTCTATGCGCTCGAGGATGGCAAGGCGATCAATATTGAAACGCGCCGCACCCCCTCGTTCGGCGAGGACGCAACGTTTATCGACACCATTCTGTCTTCGTTCTGAAGCAGCCCAGACAGTAAGTCCGAAGCCCCGGGTCCCCGGGGCTTTTTCTTTTGCTCAGATGCGCGCCTGCCGCAAGGCACCGAGGCCCAGCAACAAAATAGTCAAGCTCGCCACGGGAATGGCCAGCAGGTTGATGGATTCCCAGCCTACAAATTGCACCAGAAAACCCGAGCTGAGTGAGGCAACGGCACTTGAGCCGAACACCACCTGCTCGTTAACTGCCTGGACCCGACCGGCCTCTTGCGGCCGGTAGCTGGTCGCCAACATGGCCGTCGACCCGATAAAGCCGAAGTTCCAGCCCACACCCAGTAGGATAAGCGTCGCTGTGAAATGGGCTACGGTGATGCCGTTCAGTGCGATCGCTGCACAGCCAATGATGAGCAATAGGCCGATGGCGGTGACCAGGCTGGCGCCGATGCGCTTGATGATGGCACCAGTGACAAAGCTTGGCGCGAACATGGCCACAACATGCCATTGGATGGCCCCCGCCGCATCGGTGGGTGAATGACCACACAGATGCACCATGGCCAATGGGGCAGCGACCATGATGAGCGTCATGAGCGCATAGGTGAGCGCGCCGCCCAGCATGGGCAGGAAAATTTCCGGCTGACGCAGCAGCACCGAGAGCGGACGTCCTGTGCCCTCGCTCCCACCGAGAGCATGGGTGGGCGCAAGGCGCGTGGCGGAGAGCACCAGAACCGAGAGCAGCGAGATCACGCCGATGACCATGAAGCTGGCGGCATAGTCTGCCCCCGGTATCCAGCCTATGCTCAAAGCGCCCAATTGCGGCCCGAGAAAGCCTGCTGCGACCCCGCCGAACATCACCCATGAAATCGCCTGGCTCTTGAGCGCCGGGGCGACGCTGTCGGCCGCTGCGAAGCGCACCTGCTGCATGAAGGCGCCAGACATGCCAACAAGGAACAGGCCAGCGGCAAAGAGATAAAACTGCCCGAGTATGACGGCCAGCGTGGCGACGATAGACCCTGGAATGCCTATGGCGGCGCCCAACATGAGACCTCGTGTCCGGCCCAGGCGATAGATCGTCATGGTGGCCGTCGAAGTGGTCAGCGCCAGTCCCACGATCATGGCGGTCACCGGCAAAGTCGCGGCCGAGCGGTCTGGGACGAAATTCACGGCGGCCAGCGCGGCCACCGACATAACGATCGACGAGTTCGAACCGCCAAGTGCCTGGACGGCCGAGAGCAGGCCGATATTGCGAATAGACTGGCTGCGGCTGTCGAGCATTGGGAAGACGTCCTTGGTGGGAGGCGCCGGAAAGTGCGCCCCGCCGCCGGCGTCGTCAATGCCGGAAGGATCAGTTCATGTCTACGCCGGCAGAGCGGGCTATGGTATCGAGCGCAGCGTTGACAAGGCCGGGCGCGTCATCTTCGTAAAAGGCGCGGGCAATATCGACGTATTCCGTTATCACCACGCGCGCCGGGATATCCTTGCGGCGCAGCAGTTCAAAGGCTGCAGCGCGCATTATGGCGCGAAGAGTGGCATCGACGCGCCCAATGGGCCAGCCCTCTGCAAGAGCCTTGTCGACGGACGGGTCGATCTCGATCTGATGCTTGGCGACCCCGGTGACGATCTGGCGGAAGAAATCGGCGTCGGCAGGCAGATATTGCTCACCCTCAATTTCGCGGCCGAGATGGAATGAGCCAAACTGTGCCAGCGTATCTTCCAGCGTCGCCCGCCCGATATCCATCTGGTAGAGCGCCTGGACGGCTGCTAGGCGGGCAGCGCCGCGCTGATTGGCAGGGCGTGCGGCGCCGGGATCACGTTTGGGATGGTCGGTCATCTAGCTGTTCAGTTTCACTTTCACACTGGATAGGGCCAGTGCGGCTCTCGCCGCGTCACCGCCTCGATCCTGGTCGTTCACATTGGCCCGCATCCGGGCTTGCGCTTCGTTCTCTACCGTCAGAATGCCAATGCCAAGGGGCAAAGCGTCGACGACAGCCAATTCTGCCAGCGCCCTGATGCTTTCTTGGGCCACCGACACATAGTGGTTAGTCTGGCCGCGGATTACACAGCCCAGCGCCACATAGCCGTCGAAGCGCCCAGTTTCAATCGCCATTGCCACCGCCACGGGCACTTCCATGGCACTGGGCACAGCAATGGTCTCATGGAGCGCACCGGCCTTTTCAAGCGCCGCGACAGCGCCGCGCATCATTTCATCGGCAATATCGGGATAGGCACGCCCCTCAACAATCAGAAAACGCAAGCCCCTGCCCGCATCTTCGGGCAGCGGAAATCGCACACCGTAGGAATCCATGGTCAATCTCCCGTTCCGCGCGTCACGTGACAAGAGAATAGCCCATTTCGGGGTTACCCGGCAGTTCTACCTCAAGGGGCGATAAACGAAACCTTTTACTGGCGCAGCCTGGGAATGGTCAGCCCTCATCTTCTGGCAGGGCCGAACTGTTCTCCTCCAGGTCCGCGAGGAAGGAACGGAAGTCATTGGCTGCAGAAAAATTCTTGTAAACGCTGGCGAAGCGCACAAAGGCCACATCATCAAGGCCCTTGAGACCTTCCATGACATATTCGCCGATCTGATCGGACGTGACCTCGACATCCCCCAGGCTTTCAAGCTGGCGAACAATGCCCGAAATCATACGCTCGACCTTTTCGGGCTCCACCGATCGTTTGCGTAGCGCGGTATTGACTGAGCGCGCGAGCTTTTCGCGATCAAAGGGAACCTTGCGTCCGGTCTTCTTGACCACGGTGAGATCGCGAAGCTGTACGCGCTCAAAGGTGGTAAAACGCCCGCCACAGCCATTGCAGACACGGCGGCGGCGGATAGCGCCCGAATCTTCGGTCGGGCGACTATCCTTCACTTGGGTATCGTCATTGCCACAATAGGGGCAGCGCATGGCGGGCCTTTTGGTTGTTAGCCGTAGATTGGGAAGCGATCGGTGAGCGTCTTCACCTTGGCGCGCACTTCGGCCTCTACGGCACTATTGTTGTCGTCGCCATTGGTCTTGAGGCCATCGAGCACCTCGATGATGAGTTCGCCGATAAGCTGGAATTCTGCCTCGCCAAAGCCGCGTGACGTACCGGCGGGAGTCCCAAGGCGCACACCAGAGGTGATAGCAGGCTTTTCCGGGTCGAACGGCACGGCGTTCTTGTTACAGGTGATGTGGGCGCGGCCCAGGGCGGTTTCCGTTGCCTTGCCGGTCAGGCCCTTGGGCCGAAGATCGACCAGCATCAGGTGATTGTCGGTGCCGCCCGAAACAATATCGACCCCGCCCTTGACCAGCGTATCGGCCAGAACCTTGGCATTGGCCACGACCTGGCTGGCATAGGCCTTGAACTCGGGCGAGAGCGCTTCCTTGAAGGCAACGGCCTTGGCGGCGATGACATGCATCAGCGGACCGCCCTGAATGCCTGGGAAGATAGCCGAGTTGATCTTCTTGGCGATTGCCTCGTCATTGGTCAGGATCAGACCACCACGTGGACCGCGCAGGGTCTTATGCGTGGTTGTGCTGGCCACATGGGCATGCGGGAACGGGCTGGGATAAACGCCACCGGCGACCAGTCCTGCCACATGGGCCATGTCGACAAAGAGAATGGCGCCGACTTCATCGGCAATGGCGCGGAACTCGGCCCAGTCCATGACGCGGGAATAGGCAGAAAAACCAGCCACGATCATCTTGGGCTTGTGCTCATGCGCCAGGGCGCGCACCTGTTCCATGTCGACCCGGCCGTCCTGCTGACGCAGGCCATACTGAACGGCGTTGAACCACTTGCCCGACTGGTTAGGTTTGGCACCATGGGTCAGGTGACCACCTGCGTCGAGCGACATGCCCAGAATGGTATCGCCGGGCTGAATCAGCGCCTGATAGACACCCTGGTTGGCCTGGGAGCCGGAATTAGGCTGCACATTGGCAAATTCCGCGCCGAACAATTGCTTGGCGCGCTCGATTGCCAGGGCTTCTGCCACGTCCACGTACTGACAGCCGCCATAGTACCGCTTGCCGGGATAGCCCTCGGCATATTTGTTGGTCAGGACCGAACCCTGGGCTTCGAGCACGGCCTGGGAGACAATATTTTCCGAGGCGATCAGCTCGATTTCGTTCTGCTGACGGCCCAACTCGTCCTGCATGGCCTTGGCCAGCTCCGGATCGGTCTGCGCAACTGAGGCGGAAAAGAAGTTCGGGAACAGGGGCAAAGACGTGGCGGCGCTCATCGGGCGGTTACCTCGTTGACGGTCGAATGGGTCGGCGTGGAAAGGGCTTTATCACGTGACAATTCGCGATTCCAAGGCCGGCGACGATGTGTGGATAGGTTTGAGAAACGCATGGGGCTCCCCTGGTTGCGGATGGGTGCCCAGGCGAGCGGCTCTTGCAATGGTTCGCGTTCCCCGATGGTTGCCCATCTCTTCTCGCCAGTCGCGCGAACGCTCCTGTTATGCCGCAGCGCGGAAGGGAGTAAAAGAAAAAAGTATCCGGATCAGGCAAATTTGCCGGTGACTGGCGCCGGCGCGGGCGCCCCCTGCTCTAGCTTGCGCCTGAGCTTGGCCAGGGCAACACGCTGCATTTGCAATTTTGTGGCGTTTAGCGGCGTAATGACGACGACCTCCGTCCCGGTCGCCTCATCGATCGCGGCGACGCGCATCTGTTGTCCCAACTGGACAAATTCAAACAGAACGTCGCCCGAGTTCATGCCACCTCACCTTCGCATGGATCATAGCGGAGTCGCTTGCGATCCAAAAGACATGGCCCGACGCATTGCGCCGGGCCGTCAATCACGCGCCGCAGGACAAATCAGGCAGCGAAGCTCACCTTGCCTTCTTCGTCGAACTTATAGACATCATCCCGGAAGCTGACGGTGCCCTGACGGTTGGCCCAGGCGGTTATATAAGTCGTGTGGATCGGCATTTGAGTGCTCAGGCTGACGTCCTTGCGCTCGAGCGAGGCGAAGGTCTGGTCGACGCGGGTCTGATCCCAATCTCCATTATCGCGCAGCAACCAGGAGACAAGCTGGTTGACGCCCTCCACGCGCACGCAACCGGACGAGTGAAAGCGTGCATTCTCGCCGAACAACGCCTTGGACGGCGTATCGTGCAGATAGACGTCGTGGGGATTGTAGAAATTGATTTTGCAATGGCCCATCGAGTTTTCGGCACCAGGCTCCTGGCGATACATGTAGTTCACCTGTGCGTCGGTGATATTGGACCAGTTAATCGTCGCCGGATCGATGGTGTTGCCGCTCCCGTCGTAGATGAAGATGTTCTGCTTGGCGAGATACTGAGGATCTTCCATCATATACTTGGTAAGATCTTTTCGCACCAGAGACTTGGGGACATGCCAGTAGGGATTAAAATTGACCTGGTGGATCTTGCTGGCGAGGATCGGGGTGGCTCTGTCGACGCGACCGACAACGGCGTTGTGGCGTTGTTCCACCATGCCGCCGCCGACGGCTTCGATGGTAGCAGCCGGGATGTTCACCACCACATAGCGGTCGGTCAACTGCGGCGCCATGTTCTGGACGCGGGTATAATTGAGATAGAGCTGCTGCAAGCGCGTCGCAGCCGGCACGTTGAGAGCGTACCAAGTGGCCTCATCGATCCAGCCATTGACGATCAAACCATGGCGCGCCTGGAAGACACGAACGGCCCGGTCAGTATCGGCATCGAAGATATCGTTGGCATATTCTACTAGCGGCATATCTCCTGATGAAATCAGGCGGCGCTTGAGTTGCACCACAGCCGGGTCGGACTTGCCAAGATTGAGCTTGAAGGCACGCTGTGGAATTTCTTCCCAGCCGCCTGCCGCGACAAAGGGCTCATACTGGGAAATGGCAAGCTGCAGGTTGTGCAGCGTGTCGTAGGACAGAATGGGCTCGTTGGTCGCGATTGTGGCGGCGGCAGCTGCGGTATTGCCATTCGGATCAGCTTCGTTGATGACGCGGCTTCGCGACATCATGTCGAACAGAGACTCCTGCGCCCAAGCCGGCATCGCTGCCGATGCCCCGGCAAGAGCCATTGACCGGATAAAGTTACGTCGCGTCAGCCGCATCAAACCACCTTAGAAATCGCCCGCCATCTATCCGCTGGCCGATTAGCACCGCCCCTGCGCAGTCCACAATCTGGCTCAACGCCTTGTGAACTCCGCATGGCGCTACTTGCCATGCCAGAAAATGGTTTCCAACCAGGTAACTCCGCTGCCCGTGCTTTAAGGCACAAATAAGAAACGCCGGCCTTTCGACCGGCGTTGTTCAGCAGTAGTGGCATGGAGGCAACACACGCCACCAGCTGCCGCTCGTTCGTTCTGCCCTTGCGGGCCAGAAAATCAGAGCTTGTAGAGAATCTGGTCGACCCAGAAACGTTCGAGGCGCGCCAGGGCCTTGTTCAGGCCATCGAATTCCTCGTCGCCAAGACCGCCTACCTTGTCGATGGACTTGAGATGGCGATCATAGAGTTCGTCGATCACCTCAGCGACTTCCTCCCCTTTGGGTGAAAGCTTGATACGGACCGAACGGCGGTCGGTGCGCGAGCGCTCCTGGAAGATATAACCCGTCTCGACGAGCTTCTTGAGATTGTACGAGACGTTGGAACCGAGATAATAGCCGCGCGAGCGCAGTTCTCCAGCGGTGAGTTCAGCGTCGCCGATATTGAACATCAGCAGCGCCTGGACCGGGTTAATGTCGTCCCAACCCATGCGGTCGAATTCGTCCTTGATCAGATCGAGCAGGCGGCGGTGGAGACGCTCCACGCGGGAGACGGCTTCCAGGTAAAGGGGTTTGAGACCTTCACTACGTTCCGGGTTGAGCGCCTCGGCCGCGTTCGACTTGATTGCCATTTTTGCCTCACTGTTTTCACGTGCGATTTTTCGCATCTGATGAGGCTAAACTAGGGCCACCCGACTAAGATCGCCCTAAGCCATACGCTTAAAACTATGTTACTGGAATGCAATGAGAATTTGGCTTAATAGCGCCTTACCACGGGTGACAAACTTGTAACCATTCCCGAGTGTTAACGGGGAAGACAATCCCCATCGGCTTGCGCTCAATCGGCCTGAGCCCTGGCAAAGCGCAAGCTCAGGATGAAGATCAGGATGATGGCTGCCAACAGCACTACGCGTACGCCAAATCCGAGCATGCTCATGCGGATATCGGGGCTGCCCAAAAGATAGAGACCCAGTTCTAGTGACGTGACCCCGACCAGCAGCACCGCTCCCCAACTGGCCTTGATCCACAGGCCAACCGCCGCGAACAGCTTGGCGAGGCAAAATACGGCGAGGAAGGTGAAGGCGGAAAAGCCCATGGCCGTGATCGGGCTCTGCGCCCCCAGGTTGATGCCGAGCAGCCGGGACGCATCGCTCAACCCGAGGATCAACGCCAGGATGGCGACGATGCGAACATAGAGCGAAAAGATTGGGGCCTGAAACAGCATGGCGGCTTGATACTCTGTCAGTCGCACTGCGACAAGCGGTGGCTTGGAGCGACAGGCGCGCGCTGGTAACTAGTGCCCGACAAGGAGAGTCCCAATGACCCAGAATTGGCCCAAGCACGACATGTCCTTTCTGAGCGGACGCCGTTTGCGTCGCTTGCGCCAGTCCGCATGGAGCCGGGCCATGGTCCGCGAGACCGAATTGCTGCCCCGTGACTTGATCTGGCCGCTCTTTGTCATCGAGGGGCAGAACGAGAAGACGCAGATCAGGACCATGCCGGGGGTTGAGAGGCTGTCCATCGACCTGATGGTCGATGCTGCCCGACAAGCCCGCGATGCCGGTATCCCCGCGCTGGCGATCTTCCCCAATACGCCCGATGATCTGCGCAGCGAGAATGGTGCCGAGGCCTACAATCCGGACAATCTGATGTGCCGCGCGTTGAGCACAATCAAGCAGGCCGTGCCCGAGATTGGTCTGATTGCCGACGTGGCACTCGATGAATATTCGAGCGATGGCCAGGACGGGCTGGTGCGGGACGGCGAAATCCTCAATGACGAGACTGTCGCGGTGATGGTCAAGTCCGCACTTGCACAGGCGCGGGCGGGCGCCGATATCATCGCGCCGTCCGACATGATGGATGGGCGGGTGGCTGCAATCCGTGCCGCACTCGACGCCGAAGGCTTCGAGCATGTGCAGATCATGTCTTACTCAGCCAAGTATGCGTCGTGCTTTTACGGCCCGTTCCGCGAGGCTGTTGGTTCCGGGAGCCGTCTCAAGGGCGACAAGCGCACCTATCAGATGGACTATGCCAATTCCGACGAAGCGCTGCGCGAGATCGAGCAGGATATTGTCGAAGGTGCTGACAGCGTGATGGTCAAGCCCGGCATGCCCTATCTCGATGTCATCCGGCGTGCCCGCGATGCGTTCAGCGTGCCCATTTACGCTTACCAGGTGAGCGGGGAGTACGCGATGATCGAGATGGCCGGCGCCGCCGGGGCAATCAATCGCGACGCGGCCGTGCTGGAAAGCCTCTGGGCGTTCAAGCGCGCCGGGGCCAACGGCATTCTCACCTATTACGCGCTGGAGATGGCCCGGAGGTTGGGGAACTGATCCGGTCACAATTATGTGCCCTTGCCTCTTGCAAGCCGGACAATGGGTGACAATGTTTGCTGCATGACACAGGACGCAACTGCCCGCCCCTACCTGCCCGATCCCTCCACCGCCCCCGAGCTGTTCGACGGGCTGCTGACGCGGCGGGCTACGGCCTACGTCATCGATGTGATCCTCATGTCATTCCTGGTGCTGGTGCTGGTGATCAGTCTGGTTGGTGCCATCCTAGGCTTCTTCACCTTTGGTCTGGCCTGGGTCTCGCTGGTCTTCGCCGTTCCGGCCGCGATCATCCTTTATTATGCCGCCACGCTGGGTTCGCCTCGCCGTGCCACCGTGGGCATGCAGATGATGGATATCGTATTGACCCCGACGCGCGGCCAACCGCTGGATGGCTGGATGGCGATCCTGCATGCCCTGGTGTTCTGGATTACCATTTGGATCAGCTGGCCAGTAACCTTGCTGTTTGCCCTGTTCACGCCACGCCGGCAGATGATCCACGATTTCATCATGGGCACGCTCATGGTGCGCCGCTCGCCGATGATGCGGCATTGGCAGCGCCAACGCATGTACGAGCAGGATGCCTATCACGGTGGCGAGTGAGCCGTTGCTTGCCGGGCAGGAAAGCTGCTAATCTGACCCAATATGCAGCGATAGGTCTGTGAATGACCGACCAGACGCCGGAAACGACTCAGCTTTTTCTCACCGCCGCGATGCCGTGCCCCTATCTTCCCGGGAAGATGGAGCGCAAACTGTTCACGCATCTGAGTGGACGGCGAGCATCAATGCTGCACCAACTGCTCAGCGACAACGGGTTTCGCCGCAGCCAGAACCTGATCTACCGTCCCGCCTGCGAGGGCTGCAATTCCTGCCTGTCGGTGCGGATCGTGGCGCAGGAGTTTGCGCCAAACAAGCGCTTTCGCCGCGTCACCAGGGCCAATGCCGATATTGTAGTGGCGGTGCAGCCGACCGTTGCCACCATCGAGCAGTATGAATTGTTCAAGCGCTATCTCGATGCGCGCCATGCGGGCGGCGGCATGACCCAGATGAGCTACCAGGACTATGAATTCATGGTCGAGGACACGCCGGTACAATCGGTGCTGGTGGAGTATCGCCTGCGCGACCTGCCCGATCAGCCGTTGGTGGCTGTGGCGCTGACCGACGTGATGCCGGATGGGCTCTCCATGGTCTATTCGTTCTACGATCCGGACATGGCCCAGCGCAGCATGGGCACATTTCTTATCCTTGATCACATAGGCCAGGTTCGCTCGGCCGGCCTCAGCTATGTCTATCTTGGCTATTGGGTGAAGGATTCGCCCAAGATGGCCTATAAGGGTGATTATCGCCCGCTAGAAGTGCAACGCGGCTCGCTGGGCTGGATGCGCCTCGAAGACTAGCGCCTCAGACCACCATGTCGAACACGATCAGCCCGTCGCGCCCACCCTCAAGCGCGGCGACCATGCGCCCACCAGCCGCCTTGTGGGCGGGATGCTCGAGATAGGCGTCGCGCGCCGCCTCGTCAGCAAAATCCATGGTGAAACCCTCGGTATATCCCTGGTGCAAGCCTTCGGGAGAAGCATTGCCACCGAAGCTCATGCCCAGGAAGCCAGGGATAAGTTCACGCAGAGATTCAAGATCGAAGTAGATCGCGGCTTTCTCGGACGCCGTAATTTCTGGACGGAAGCGGAGGAGGACGATGTGGCGGATCATTTTGATGAGTCTCCAGCGATAGTTAGGCGGCTTGCCTAAGCTATTGATTCAGCCTTCGGCAAGCGCTCGTCACCCCTTGAACCTATTGTTCCTTGGGAATCCGGTGGGCGGTTGGCGACCAGCGGTGGCGCGGTCGCCGATCCAATCGACCAATTCTTCGGTGGGCTTGGAATAGGTCCGACCGGAGCTGTCCGTCCAGGTGAGCCCGTCGGCGGCGTAGAAGGTCTTGATGTCGGAAATGCCGCCATCCTTGTAGCGCTGCAGACGGACGCCCTTGCCGCGGGTCATGGCGGCGAGCTGGCTCAAGGGGAAGACGAGAAGCTTGCGGTTCTGACCGATGACGGCCACGCGGTCACCGTCGCAGGGTACGATGAGCCGCGCTTCGGCTGGCAGCGACACGTTGAGGATTTGCTTGCCCTTGCGGGTATTGGCGATCAGATCGTCTTCCTTGACGACGAAGCCATAGCCCGCCGAGGAGGCAACAATACGCTGCTTGCCGGGTGAATAGACGAAGAGGTCGACAATATCCTGCCCCTCCTCGATGTCGACCATGATGCGCACCGGCTCACCCTGGCCACGGCCGCCAGGCAGCTTGTCGGCGCCCAGCGTATAGACTTTGCCGCCGGTGGTGAGCATCAGGAGCTTATCGGTGGTCTCGCAATTGAAGGCGAGCTTGAGACGGTCGCCGGCCTTGAAACTCTTCTCATCAGCGGGAGCATTGTGCCCCTTTGGCGCGCGGATCCAGCCCTTTTCGGACAGGATGACGGTAATTGGCTCACGTTCGATCATTGCTTCGAAGACTTCGGCAGCATCGGCAGCCGGGGCCGAACCGAAGATGGTGCGGCGCGCGCCCAGGGCATGTGGGGTGGTGCCATCGGCCTCGAACAGGGGATAGGCCTTCTTCAGGTTCTCGACCTGCTTAGCGATTTCGCCCCATTGACGCTTGTCGGAGGCGAGCAGGGTTTCGAGCTTGCCCTTCTCCTCGGTGAGATTTGTATGCTCCTTGCGAAGCTCGAGTTCCTCCAGTTTGCGCAAAGAGCGTAGGCGCATATTGAGGATGGCTTCGGCCTGGTTGTCCGTCAGATCGAAAGCCGCAACCAGGCTTGCCTTGGCATCATCCTCCTCGCGGATGATGCGGATCACCTCGTCGAGGTTGAGATAGGCAATGATATAGCCTTCAAGCACTTCGAGGCGGTTGGCGATCTGCTCCAGCCGGTACTGAGAGCGGCGTACCAGCACTTCCTTGCGATGATCGAGCCAGGCGCGCAGCGCATCAGCCAGGCTCATCACCCGGGGTGTCGTGCCGTGATCGAGGACATTGAGGTTGAGGCTGAATCGCAGTTCGAGATCGGTGAGCTTGAAGAGCTGCTCCATGAGGATGACCGCATCGACTGTGCCAGCGCGCGGCTCAAGCACCAGGCGGATATCGTCCGAGCTTTCGTCGCGCACGTCTTTGAGCAGCGGTAGCTTCTTGGCCAGCAGCAATTCGGCGATCTTTTCGACCAGCCGCGACTTCTGCACGCCATAGGGGATCTGGGTGACGACGATCTGGTAGACGCCCCTGCCCTTTTCTTCCTTCTCCCAGATAGCGCGATGGCGGAAGGCGCCGCGACCGGTTTCATAGGATTGAATGATCGAAGCGCGGCTTTCGACGAGTTGTCCGCCGGTCGGGAAATCTGGTCCGCGGATCAGATCGTCCATGCTGGGCGGCGCCGACAGATCGGCGTGGACCAGTTCCTCGGTGCTCGCGGTGGGGTTGTGGATCAGCTTGAGCGCGGCATTGCACAGCTCAACCAGATTATGCGGCGGAACCGAGGTCGCCATGCCCACCGCGATGCCGGTGGAGCCATTGGCCAAAAGGTTCGGGAAATTGGACGGGAGCACCACCGGCTCCTCGTCTTCACCGTCGTAGGTTGGCCTGAAGTCGATGGCGTTCTCGGTGATGCCTTCCAGAAGGCGCGTCGCCACATCGGTCATGCGGCTTTCGGTGTAACGCATGGCCGCGGCGCTATCGCCGTCGATGTTGCCGAAATTGCCCTGACCGTCGACCAGCGGATAGCGAAGAGCAAAATTCTGGGCCAGGCGCACCAGCGCGTCGTAGATCGACTGGTCGCCATGGGGGTGGAACTTACCGATCACGTCTCCGACGATGCGGGCAGATTTCTTGTAACCCTGGTTCGGATCGAGCCGCAGCAGGCGCATGGCGTGGATGATACGGCGATGCACGGGTTTGAGACCGTCACGCGCGTCGGGCAGAGCGCGCTGGGTGATGGTTGACAAGGCGTAGCTCAGATACCGCTCTTCAAGCGCCTGCTTGAGATCGACAATGCGGTGATCGTCTGGCGGTGGAAGGGTATCGGCGTCGGACATGCTTGGCTCAGTTCATGGGAACGAATCAGGAGCAGAGTATAGCGGGCGGGCGGGCAAGGGCACGATCGCGGGGCCGGTTTTTCCCGGAAATCCGCGGCTTTTCCATTTCTCCTTGAGGGAGAAGGTGCCCCTTGGAGGCGGTTGAGGGGTCTGCAATGTCATTGTGCCGCCCGGTGCGCGCAGCGCGGTCACTCCCGGCTGAGCATCTTGATCAGTGGATCACGCGTGGGCGGCGGATCAATCTGCCTGGCGGACCAGAGGTGCTGATCGAGAAAATGGCCGGTAAGCCGGAAGGCCTTGCGGATATCGTCGGGCGAGGCATTGCCGCGCGCCGCCAGAAAGCTCGGGAGCGGGAGCAGGCGGTCCTTATAGGGCTCCGCCGCGGCACGGGAGACGGCACGGCCAGATTTCGGTGAAACGTGTGTGAGGTCGTCGGTGACACCAGTGACAGCGCAATTGGCAAGGTCGAGACCAAAGCCGAGTTCATCGAGCAAGGTGAGCTCGAATCGCGCCAGGGTCACCCCGTCCGGGTCATGGTCGATGAGTTGCAGCGCCATACCGAGCAGGCGGTCGTGCGGGTCGCGCTCGGGCAGCAGGTGCAGATGCTCGAAAATGGTCTGCGCGAGATAGAGCCGCTTGCGGTCGGCGATCAGGCCGGCGGCACGGCCCTGGAGCATTTCGACAGTGAAGGTGCCGAGGTGATCTTCGAGACGGGCGCGCCAGGTGAGGTGGACGGTATTGCCGGGTTGGAGGGTGGCCGAGAGTTTTGACGACTGCCCGCCGCGAATGAGGCCCATATAGCGACCACGCCCGGCAACCATGGCATCGGCAATGACGCTGGTTTCGCCGTGGCGGCGCACGCCTATGAGCAGGGCTTCACCGGTCCATTCCATCTATTTTTCTCTCCAGCGAGGAGAGGATGGAAAGGGGTTCTCACCCCTTCCCATGCGGGAATTCCAGGCCCATTTCCTGATAGCGCTCCGGATCGTCTGCCCATTTTTCGCGGACCTTGACGAACAGGAAAAGGTGGATGGGCACGTCGTACATCGCCATCAGTTCTTTGCGGCTTTCCGCGCCGATGGCCTTTATGGTTTGGCCGCCCGCGCCGAGCACGATCTTCTTGTGGCTGTCGCGGCTGACATAGACCACCTGGTCGATCTTGTAGGAGCCGTCCTTCTGGATCTTGAAGCTCTCGGTTTCGACCGTGCAATTGTAGGGGATCTCGTCGTGGACGCGCAGGAATAGCTTTTCGCGGGTCACCTCGGCGGCGGTGATCGCCATGGTGAGGTCGGTCAGGTGATCCTCGGGGAAATGCCAGGGACCGGGCGGGATATGCTTGACGCACCAGTCGATGAAATCTTGGACGCCGTGGCCCTTGAGGGCGGAGAGCATGAAGGTGGCTTCAAAGCGCAGGCGGTCGTTGAGCGTCTTTGAAAGCGCCAGCAGGCTTTCGGGCTTGACGGTGTCGATCTTGTTCAGGATCAACACCTTGGGCTGGCGGATGTTCTCCAGACCCTCGAGCAGGGTTTCGATTTCCGGGGTGACGCCGCGATCGGCATCAATAAGGAAGGCGACGATGTCGCTGTCCCCTGCCCCGCCCCAGGCGTTTTCCACCATGGCGCGCTCAAGGCGCTTTTTCGGGGCAAAGATACCGGGGGTATCGACAAAGACCAGTTGCGCCTGATCCAGGGTCAGCACGCCACGCACCTGGGACCGCGTGGTCTGGGCCTTGTGGGTAACGATGGACACCTTGGTGCCGACCAGCGCATTGAGCAGGGTCGACTTTCCGGCGTTGGGCGCGCCGACCAGCGCAATGAAGCCACAGGAAGTGTCGGCGAGTTCTGTTGGCGTGTTCATGTCTTGGATTTCCAGACCTTCTGGTCGACCAGAAATAATTCAGCAGCGCGGTGTTCGGCAATCTTCTTGGATGGGCCGGTGGCTTCGATGCGATCGAAACCCGTCAAATCGACGCCAATTGTGAATTCAGGCGCATGATCGGGACCGGTGCGCTCAACCAAGACATAGGAGGGCGGTTCGAGCCCGCGGGCCTGCGCCCATTCCTGAAGCGTCGTCTTGGCATCGGCGCGATTGGCTTGACCGTCGGCGAGGAACTCCTCGAACAGGCGCTCGATGAAGTTGCGGGACGGCTCCAGCCCTCCATCGAGATAGATGGCACCGATAATGGCTTCGGTGATATCGCCCAGAATGGCGTCTTTGTCGGCGCCGCCGGAGCGGGCTTCGCTCTCGCCCAGGATCATCTCCTTGCCCAGATCGAGCTGGCGGGCGATCTCAGCGCAGGTTTCCTTGCGCACCAACGTATTGAGCGAGCGGCTCAACTCACCCTCGTTCGACTTGGGATAGCGGCGATAGAGCATGTCCGCGACCACCAGGCCGAGCACACGGTCGCCGAGAAATTCGAGGCGCTGATAGGAGCGTTCGATGCGTTTGCCCGGCGAAATGGCGCTCGAATGGGTCAGCGCGCGGTCCAGCAGATCGGGGTCGGCGAAGCGGTAGCCTAGCCGGAACTGGAGCTTTTCGTGGGATTTGTCGCGGCGGCTCACTGGCCAGCCGTGGTGTCGTATGGCGTGTCGCCATAGACGGAGCGGAACATGCGATCCCAGCGCACATTGGCCGGCCATTGCCAGATCTGCCAGGGGGGCAGATTGTCCTTGATCGAGAAGAAGCGCGCTTCGGCCTTGGCGATCAGATTGACCGAGGGGACATAGCCCACCTGGCTCAAGACGCGGCTGTCGGCAGAGCGGTCGCGGTTGTCGCCCATCATGAAGTAGTGCCCGGCCGGCACGAGATATTCGGGCGTGTTGTCGAGCGAGAGATTGTCGCCGATCTCCTGGATCAGGTGGGTGGAGCCTTCGGGGAAGGTCTCGCGATAGACCGTCACTTCGCGGGTATCGCCGCTACTGTCGGTGTCCATTGTGGTACCGACCTTTTCGCGCTCGACCATCTCGCCATTGATGTAAAGGCGGCCATCCTGCATCTGGATGCGATCGCCGGGCATGCCGACCACGCGCTTGATATATTCCATGTTCTGCGGCACGGGCCGGAACACGGCGATATCGCCGCGGTTGGGCTCGCGGCCCAGAATGCGGTTGGAGATCGGCAGTTCGAAGTCGAGCAGGGTGAAATTGCCGTAGCGTCCCAGCGAGAAGGAATGCTTGCCATAGCCCCAGACAAATTTGTTGGCGACGAAATAGTCGCCAATCATCAGCGTCTGCTGCATTGAAGCGGTGGGGATGGAGAAAGGCTGGAACAGGAAAAACCGCAAGACGATGGCGATCAGCAGCGCTTCGATGATGACCACAAAGGTCTCCACCCACTCATTGGTGGCGGATTTCTTGGTGGACTTGTCAGCAGGCTGAGTCATGGTTTTTCCCGATAATGCGGTGCCGAAGGGTTATGCGTTTGGCCGGCTGGGGTCAACTTGCTTGAAAGGCCCGCATGGTGGGCTTAGCGGATCGGCAGGGCTTCGATGATGACAAACGCCTGCGCCAGGCCCGCGTCATCGGTGATGGTGAGGTGGATATGGGGCTCATGTCCCTCGGGCACAAGGCGCGCCAGCGCCCGCGCCGCGCCATTGGTCAACTGCATGGTCGGCTTGCCCGAAGGCAGGTTCACCACGCCCATATCGCGCCAGTAAACGCCTTGGGAAAGGCCGGTACCCAAAGCCTTGGAACAGGCCTCCTTGGCAGCGAAGCGCTTGGCATAGGAAGCGGCGCGCTGGGCCCGGCGATCGGACTTTTTCTGCTCGATCTCGGTGAAACAGCGATTGGTGAAGCGGTCGCCGAACTTTGCCAGCGTCTGTTCCACGCGGTGGATCTGGATCAGGTCGGAGCCCAGGCCGACGATCATTTCACCCCCTGAATGCCGCGGCTGCCGGGTTTGACCGCCGGAATGGCGGCCAGTTCAGGCGGCAGTTGATCGGCCGGATAGGCTGGAACCTTGAACTCGATCAGGCTGACCAGCGGCACGCCGACATCGGCCTCGCCACCAGAGCGGTCGATCAGACAGGCAGCCGCCGCGACATTGGCACCAATATTCTGAAGGGCAGCAACGCATTCGCGGATGGAAAGGCCGGTGGAGACAATGTCCTCGACCACGATCACCTTGTCGTCGGGTCCAATCTCAAAACCGCGGCGAAGTTCAAACTGGCCCTCCACACGCTCGGTGTAGAGCGCCGGGACGCCAAGCTGGCGCGCAGTTTCATAGCCGGGAATGATGCCGCCAATGGCCGGCGAAACCACCTTGGTGACGCCGGGCACTTCGGCCTTGATCCGCTCGGCGAGGGCGCTACAGAGCTTTTCGGTCTGATCCGCGTACTGGAAAACCTTGGCCTTTTGCAGAAAGACCGGTGACCGCAGCCCCGAGGAAAGGATGAAATGTCCTTCCAGCATGGCGCCGCAATCGCGGAAGATCTGCAAAACCTGGTCCTTATCCATCGCGACCGCTCCTATCGATGTTGCCGTCCCATTCAAGGGTCGAAATCATGCCCGCTTCTCGTAGCCCCGCGCGCTGAACAGCGGACAGGCCGGGACTGCGCTTGAGCGTTGCCAGAACATCGGTGAGTTGCGCAAGGTCGCGCACTTCGATTTCGAAGATCATCTGGTGAAAGTCGGGCGAGATCATGCGCATCACCAGATTGTTGATGTTGGCATCGCAAGCCGCGATGGCAGACGTGATCTGCGCCAGTGAACCGGGCTTGTTAACCGATTCCATCGAGATCACGCTCGAATAGGCCTTTTCCTCGCCCTTGGTCAGGTTCCAGCGAACGTCAACCCAGGCGACATCGCTGTCGTGCTTGGCGATGAGGGCGTCAGAGTGGATCGGATAGACCACAAGCGGGTTGTCCGGTTCGAGAATCCCGACCAGGCGATCGCCGGGCACAATCCCCTCGCCCGAAATAGTCACCGGGGTATGGAAGTCCAGCTGCGCCATGGCCGCCTTGGCGCGCGATCCAGGACGCTGCCCGCCCGGCACACGGAACCTGAAATCGTCGGTCGAGCGCAAAGCGAACCAGCCATCGGCCGTATCGGCCACAGGCAGGTCGAGCTTGCGGCGACGCTTGCGAATGCCTTTGACCTGCGCCAGGGCGGCGGCAAGCGGTTCGGAGCCGACCTTGCCCTCGCCGACCGCGATCAGCAGGTCGCGCTTATTACCGTATTCGAGCGCCTCGGCCAGGGTGGTGCCTTCGCTTTCGTCGAGCATGACGCCTTCGCGTTCCAGCATCATGCTGAGAACATGCTCGCCCAAGGCATAGGCGCGCTGGGCGGCTGCCTGACGCACAGCGCGGCGAATGGCGGCGCGCGCCTTGCCGGTGGCGGCAATACCGATCCAGTTCGAGGGCGGGCGATGGTTCTGGTCGCGCAGGATTTCAACTTCGTCGCCGGAGCGGAGCTGGGTGACCAATGGCAGAATGAGACCGTTGATCTTGGCGCCGACACAGGTATCGCCAATATCAGTATGCAGAGCATAGGCGAAGTCGATGGGCGTGGCACCACGCGGCAGGGCGATCAAACGCCCCCGCGGGGTGAAACAGAACACCTGATCCTGGAACAGCTCGAGCTTGGTGTATTCCAGAAAGTCTTCGGTCGAAATGCCCGAGGTCAGATGGCTAATCGTTTGCCGCAGCGAACCATAAGCATGCGATTCCATCTCGATGCGCCCCAGATTGGCCGAGGCGCCATCCTTGTAGAGAGCATGGGCGGCAATGCCGAATTCGGCGATGCTGTCCATATCTTCCGTGCGTATCTGCAGTTCCACACGTTGCCGGCTGGGCCCGACAATGGTGGTGTGGATCGACTGATAATCATTGTGCTTGGGGACCGAAATGTAGTCCTTGAACCGGCCCGGCACGACCTTCCAGGTGGTATGGATCAATCCGACAGTGCGGTAGCACTCCTCGGCTGACGTGACGATGACACGGAAGCCGATCATGTCGGAAAGCTGTTCAAGGGCAATCGACTTGCGCTCGATCTTGGAGAAAATCGAATAGGGCGACTTGACTCGCGCCTTGACCCGCGCGGCGATGCCGGCATCGCCCAGGCGCTCGGTCAATTCGGCAGTAATGGTGTCGATGGTTTCCCGATTATCGGCCTGCATTTGTTCGAGGCGAGCCGTGATGGCCGTGTAGTGATCGGGCTGGAGAATGCGGAAACTAAGGTCTTCAAGCTCGTTGCGCATGTCCTGCATACCCATGCGCCCGGCCAGCGGGGCATAGATATCCATAGTTTCCTGCGCAATGCGGCGTTGCTTCTCCGGCGCCATGAATTGCAGCGTGCGCATATTGTGCAGGCGGTCGGCCAACTTGACCAGCAACACCCGCACATCCTGACTGATAGCCAGAAGTAGTTTGCGCAGGTTTTCGGCCTGCGCCTCTTCGCGCGAAACCAGATTGAGGCGATCGATCTTGGTCAGACCATCGACGATGGTGCCGATCTCGCCGCCGAACATCTGGTCGATCTCGGCGCGAGTCGCGTCGGTATCCTCGATGGTGTCGTGCAGCAGCCCCACCGCGATGGAGGCGTCATCGAGTTTCAATTCTGTCAGGATGGCTGCGACTTCGAGCGGATGATTGAAATAAGGGTCGCCTGAGGCGCGCTTCTGCGAGCCATGCTTTTGCATGGCGTAGACATAGGCCTTGTTCAACAATTGCTCGTCGGCGTTCGGGTTATAAGCCTGAACCCGCTCGACAAGCTCGTACTGACGCATCATGGAATTAGCCGCCCGCTCGCCCTGACGAGCTTAGCGCCTGTGACAGAAATGAAAAGAGCGCCCGGCACATACCGGACGCTCCCTGATATAATCGCGAGGCGCGCGAGCGCAACGCAAATCAGTCGTCGCGACGCTCCGGAGGCGCCAGGCTCTCGATCCCGCGCAGCAGCTCTTCTTCGCTGATGGTATCGAAATTGATGGCGTCATCATCGCCACTTTCAATCATCGGCGCTGCGCTGTCTTCGGGCTCATCGACCTCGACATATTTCTGCAGCGAGTGAATCAGGTCCTCGTGCAAATCCTCGGGCGAAATCGTCGCATCGCCAATTTCACGCAGGGCAACGACAGGATTCTTGTCGTTGTCGCGCGGCACCGTGATCTGGGCGCCGGAGGAAATCATGCGCGCGCGATGGGCGGCCATGAGGACGAGATCGAATCTGTTTTCGACCTTTTCAATGCAGTCTTCAACGGTGACGCGGGCCACGAACGTCTCCACACTTTGGGGGAATGAAGGGCCGCAATACACGATGGCGGGCACAATGACAAGGCTTGCGAGCCCCTGAGACACAAATGCGCGTGTTGCTTTACGCAGGCACAGGAATGTGCGACTACCGAACTTAAGATTTAAAGGTCTCTGTGGAATTTATTTTAGCACCCGTCTTTGACGGCATTTTCAACAAGGGTGGCCCCCCTGCCCCCTACGGGAGTGATCATTCATGGCCATTGATCCGCGCGAAAAGATTGCTCTTTTTATCGACGGGGCAAATCTCTATGCCACGTCCAAGGCGATTGGCATCGACATAGACTATCGCAAATTGCTCGCGGAATTCGGCGCCAAGGCCTATTTGCTGCGGGCCAATTATTACACTGCGCTGGTAGAGGATCAGGAATATTCCTCGATCCGGCCGCTGATCGACTGGCTTGATTACAATGGCTACGCGGTCGTCACCAAGCCGGCCAAGGAGTTCACCGACTCCATGGGCCGCCGCAAGGTGAAGGGCAATATGGATATCGAGTTGACCGTGGACGCGCTCGAGCAGGCTCCCTACTACGACCACCTGGTGCTGTTTTCCGGCGATGGTGACTTCACAGCGCTGGTGGTGGCCCTGCAGCGCCGGGGTAAGCGGGTTACCGTAGTGTCCACGTTGACGACACCAACGCCCATGATCTCGGACGATCTGCGGCGTCAGGCCGATTTCTTCATGGATGTGGCAGAGCTGGCCAAGACGGTTGGGCGCCCGCAAGTGCAAAAGCCCGTCGAGGCCTGAAAGACGCCGCCGCTTGAGCGTGGTGCCCTGGGCTCGCTCTCAGCCGCGTCCACCCTCTTTCATGATGCGGGCCTTGTCACGATTCCAGTCACGGTCGCGGCTGGTGGCGCGCTTGTCGTAATTCTTCTTGCCCTTGCCGACGCCAATCAGCAGCTTGGCCTTGCCCTGATCGTTGAAATAGAGCTTGAGCGGCACGATGGTGTTGCCGGAGCGGGCAACTTCCTGGTCGAGCTTGGCCAGCTGCTTTTTCGAAACCAGGAGTTTGCGCGGGCGCTTTTCCTCATGGTTGAAGCGGTTGGCCTGCAAATACTCAGGAATGTGCGCATTGATGAGCCAGAGTTCGCCGCGCTCGGGCGAAGCGTAGGATTCGGTAATCTGGGCCTTGCCGAGACGCAGTGACTTCACCTCCGTGCCGGTCAAAACGATGCCAGCTTCCACTGTGTCGCCAATCTCGTAATCGAAGCGTGCGCGACGGTTCTCAGCCACCTGTCCGTGACTGATCCAACCATTCTTGTTCTTGTCGTTCTTTGCTGCCATCGAACCTAGATAAGGCCTGCGTGGCGCATTGCAAAGTCCATGGCGTCCTGCGTTGACTTGCTGATGGGCGTCAACGGCAAGCGCATTTCGTTTGCGCACAGGTTTAGTCGGTTCGCGACATACTTGGCTGGTGCCGGATTGGGCTCCATGAACAGGTCCTTGTGCAGGAAAGCCAGCTTGTCGTTGATGTCGCGGGCGGCGTTGAAGTCGCCAGCAAGGGACAGCTCCTGCATCTGCGCACAAAGACGCGGGGCGACATTGGACGTCACAGAAATACAGCCGTGCCCCCCATGGGCATTGAAGCCGAGCGCGGTGCTGTCATCGCCGGAGAGCAGGATGAACTCCTTTCCCAGCTTGTTACGCTGCATGGTGGCGCGTTCCATGCTGCCCGTTGCATCTTTGACGCCGATAATATTGGCGTGGGCATCGTGCAGGCGGGCGATGGTGTCCACACTCAGATCGACAATTGTGCGGCCCGGGACCGAATAGAGAACGACCGGAATACCGATGGCGCTGGCAATAGCAGAGAAATGCTGGAACAGCCCTTCCTGGTTGGGCTTGTTGTAGTAAGGCACGACCGAGAGCACGGCGTTGGCGCCGCTCTTTTCGGCAAACTTGGCCAGCGCAACGGCTTCGGCGGTCGAATTGGAGCCGGCCCCGGCCACCACCGGCACGCGGCCATTGGCGACTTCAATGCAGATTTCCACGACACGGCGATGTTCTTCGTGGCTGACCGTGGGACTTTCGCCAGTGGTGCCGACCGGTACCAAGCCATGCGTGCCCTCGGCAAGCTGCCATTCGACAAAGCTGGAGAAGGCTTTCTCATCAACAACCCCGTCGTGCATGGGGGTGATGAGCGCCGTAATCGAACCTCGCAGCATTTTGTCGGTATTCCTCAGTTGGGGTCCGGCTTGCCCGCCGGTGCAGATTTGAGATAGGTGATCGGCCCGGAGCCTGTTGGCGCCGACCGGGCCGCACCATACTTTCAACAGCGTCGCGCCACAAGGCAGGTGAAACGCCTTGTTTCAAGCAGCTTCACGCGGCTAGATGACATCATGGAACCGCTGTTCAGCCGCCGTCGCAAGGTCCCCGAGGGTCACCCGGCCTTCGCCGGACTGCCTGCGACCAAAATTTGCCTGAGCGATGCACGCACACGCGCGGCCGTTCACCTGCGCGGGGATTTTCGCCGGGGCCGCATGCCGCTGGTCTGCCTGGCCGGCTACCACCGGAACATGAGCGATTTTTCTGCTTTTGCGGCCCATTTTCAGCGGCTCGGCAACGGCGACTGGCCGATGGTGCTGATCGACCTGCCGGGGCGGGGCCGAGCGGATGACCGACCGCGCAAGACGCCCTACAGCACGCTGACCGATGCGGCCGACCTTGCCGACGTGCTGGCGGCACTTGGCATCGACAAAGCCGTTGTGCTTGGACAAGGACATGGCGGCCAGGTGGCCATGGCGCTCGCCGCAAAGCATCCGCTGCTGATTGGCGGAACGATCCTGCTTGATTCCGGCCCGGTGACCGATTCGCGCGGCATTGTGCGGCTGCGCAACAATCTGGCGCATGTGGAAGCGCTGCGAGGCGCCAAGGCGGTCACCAACGGTTTCCGGCGCATGCTGGGCGGTGACTACCCAGGACATTCCGAAGCTGAACTGGATGGCCTTGCCCTGCGCAGCCACTGGTTCGACAAACGCGGCCGGGCCCGGCCGCTGTTCGACCCACGCCTACTGGAGCAGATCAGGGAGATCGGCTTCGACGATATTCTGGTGGCGCAATGGCCCCTTTATGACGCGCTCCGTTGTGCCCCACTGATGCTGTTGCGTACGCAATTGACCGACCAGTTGCGGCGCGAAACCTATGAGGAAATGGTCAATCGCCGGCCCGAGGCCGTGGCGCTGACAATAGCGGGACAGGGGTCACCCGCCCTGTTCGACCAGCAGGCCGAAATCGAGGCAGTCGCGGCGTTCGTGTTTGAGGTGGGCCTGGTCAGGGGGCGGGCGGCCTGACGATCAGGCGATTGCGGTGGCCAGCAACACAGCCTGCTCAACCCATTGCTCGCGACGGATGCGGCCTTTGACCGCGATGCGCCCTTCGAGCCAGTCGATATGCGCACCGGTCCACGCTGCGATCTGATCGTAGTGGTAGATTCCCAGATCGTTGAGTGCTGATTCCGTTTTCGGCCCTATCCCCTTGATTGCGCGGAGACTATCGGCCTTGCCATCACGCGGCGCGGGCAAATCCGGCGGGCGCATTTGGGACGAGGCGGAAACCTGAACCGGCTCGGTATCTTCGCGCTCGACAGCGCCAGCCAGACGCCGGGCGGCTGAGCGTGCGGCGGGTGCGGGCGTAGTCTTCGTCGCGGGGAAAGGCTTGTCTTCGCTCACGGCGACGGCCGGAGCGAGCTGTGGCCGGGACCGGTAGGCACGCACGGCCAAATGGGCCCCATAGCCAATCAGACACCCTCCCAAATAGGCGGCAAGGACCAGCAAGGCCACTTCGATGATGTGGTCGAGCGGGATCATTCCGGTTCCTTGCGGCTGAGGCTCAGCCAGCCTGTCACCAGCCCGACAAGCGCGGCCCCAGCCATAAATGGCCAGTAATAACCCAGGAGGAACAGCAGCGTTGCCCCGAATAGCGCCATGGCGACGGGCTCAGACCGCGCCGTCGACAGCGCGCACCGAAACAACGATGCGCCGGTTCTGCCGCTTGCCGGCTGCGGTCGCATTGTCGGCAACAGGCTGCGCCTCGCCATAGCCGATGGCATAGAGCCTCTCGGGAGCAACACCGCGATCGATCAGGGCATTGACCACCGCTTCGGCCCTGGCGACGGAAAGGGCCAGATTGCGCTGGTCGTCGCCGTCGCTATCGGTATGGCCCTCTACATCAATGGCCGCGTTGGGGCAAAGCACGAGCGCCTCGGCAAAGGCGTCAAGCTCTGCGCTGGCGCTGGCCGAAATGATGGCGGCACCGGACTGGAAGAGAATGGCATTGTGAGCGGAAAGCTCGGCCAGGCGGGCCTGACAGAGCGCCAGATTGGTTGGCGCGGCGATTGAGGCGGACCAATCACCATCAAGAGCTGCGAGTTGAACCTCAATCTCGGCCTTGACCGCTGTAGAGGGTGCTTCGCCTGAAAGGGACCAGGCATTGTCGGCAAGTGCAAGTTGGCCCGTCTGCAACTGTAACAGAGCCCGGAGACCTGTTTGGAGATTGCCGACAAACCCATCGGGCGCCCCTGCCCGAACCCGCAAGGCGCTTGCGTCGGCACCGGTCAATGCTGCCGCGTAGCTGGCCGTGGCCGCGGCCGGAACCGAGCCAGACAGGCTGACCGCCCCATCGATCGTACGCGTGGCGGAGAAGGTGTAGGTCGGATCAATGGCGGGCGCATCCGCCAGCGTTTCCTGCGTGTCTGTCGCAACGGGCTCCTCGGCAGGCGTGCGTTCGGGCTCAGGTTCAGTGACCGGCTCTTCAGTCGTCGCCTCAATGACTTCGGGCTCAACCGGCTCGACAGTTGATATCTGCGGCTCGAGCAAGGCGATAGACCAGCGGGGCGCTGCGGTTCCCAGAACCGCGTCGGCATCGGCCAGAACATCGGCGGTAAGACCGACGCCGTTCGCTGTCCAGCTTGTTCCATCAAAGGCGACTTCACCATCGGACAGCAGGGCCAGCAGATCGAGCGCCTGCAGCACTTCGCTCGAAAACGACTCCGGCGCATCCGGGCGGATGGTGGTGTTGTCGGTCACCGCATCGCCACCCCGCACGGCCAGAAAACGCTGCAGCGACTCGGCCGGAACGGCGCCATTGAAGACGATGCTGCCATCGGGCGCCTTGCTGGCCGACCAGAGATAGGGCGCGTCGTTGACGGGGTCCGGTGCATTAATCGCCGCGCCATCACCGATGTTGAGCACCGAAGCCAGTTCGAGACTGGCGTTGCGAGCGTCCGCCGTCGCCGCTTCTCCGGCGAGTGTCCAGTTCGTGCCATCGAAGGCCGCCCTGCCCTCTTGCAAAGCGAGCAGTGCATCGACCGCGGCGCGGGCTTCGGCGGCGAAGTTGTCGGGCGCCCCCAGGGCGACGCGGCTGGTATCGGCAACGCGGGTGCCGACGTGAACCTTGAGGTAGGCCTGCAGAGAAGTTGCGGGTACATTGCCGGCAAACAAGAAGCTGCCATCGGGCAAGCGCTCGGCGGACCACACGAAGGGAACTGCAATCACCGGTTCTGGCTGAGGGTTCGTAAGGGCCAGGGTCCAACCGGACTGGGCGAGGCCACGAACGGCAAACTCTGCTTCAATAGAGCTCTTGTCGATCGCTGAGGCCGGCTCGCCCTCGACCGACCAGGCTGTGCCATCGAAACGCACAACACCGTTTCGCAACCATGGCAGGAATTGCATTGCCTGCTCGGCTGAGGCGACGAAGTTGGGTGTTTCTCCCGAGGCAAAGCTGGCGTTGGAACGGGCATTGGAACCTGCCAGTGCCAGCAGTTCAGTTTCTACCTGCGGGTTCGGCAACAGGCCTTCAAGAGTAACAACCCCGCTGGCATCGCGACGCGCTGCGAAGCTGTAGCTGGCCGCCGGGGGGGCCTGGAAAGCCATATCGCCCAATTCAAGCCCCTGGGGCAGGCCCTCATCGAGCAGAGTTTGAATGGCCCGGTAGTCGGTCGGCGTCTGGGCGAGCCCGGAGAGCGAAACACGAGTGCCCGCCAAGGCAAAGCGACCTTCAGACAGATGCGAGAGCAATTCGAGGCCAAAATCCACAGCGCGGTGATAGGCCTCCGGTGCGCCGGCCCCGAATTTAAGGAACGACACATCTGCGCCGTCAACCTCGGCAAATTGTGCGCGCGTGGCTTCATCGGGCACGTAGCCATCGAAGACCAGCACATTGGAGGGCTGGCGATTGATGCTGATCCAGTAGTCCCCAATGCGCGGCGGCTGCAGTTCCACAATGGAATTGGGGCCCGACAGGGCCTCGGAGACGGCCTGCGCCACTTCAATGGTGGGGGGCACGCCGGTAAGGTGGCTCACGCCATCGATGATCCGGGCTTCGCCCCGATCAAGCAGCGCGAGTTGTTCGACCAGAAGCTTGGCCTGTTCGGCAAAGCCGTCCGGCGCGCCGGACCCCAGGGATAGGCCGGTAGCAATCGGCACCCCTGAGACATCGGCGAGGCGCAAGCGATCGACCAGCATCTGTTCCGGCACGTGGCCGGAAATGGCAATGCGCTCGCCATCGTATTCAGCGCGCCAGATATAGGGGGTCACCCGCACCGGCTCGACAATAATTTCGCCGCTGCCAATGCCGTCTGGAAGTTCGGCGAGCGCCATCTGCAAATGGCCAAGCGCCCGCTCAGAGCTGGCACGGCCGATGGCGTTGAGCGTAAGGCCCGACAACTCGAAATGTCCGGAATCGACAAACGCGGCCTGCGCAAGGGCAAACTCGACACCCTGGCGCCATTTCTGCTCGTTCGGCTGGCCCGACCTGATCTGCAGATCGACTGCCGTCAGCCCCGGCATCGACATCAGCGACTGACGCAGCGCCTCATTTGGCACGCTACCAAAGAGGCTTACAGCGCCATCTTCAACCGCCAAATTAATACGATAGGGAGCCGCGAGAGGCGCAATGGTGACGGTTTGGTCGATACGACCGACACCAGTCAAGGCGGCTAGCCTTGTCAGGGCGAGATCACGTTCCGTGTCGGAAGAGGTTGTGCCCGATAGGAGAAGCTGTCGCCCAGAGATCGACAGATGCGCCCAATTGGACCCAGAGGCATCGAGCGCCGCCCTGCTCTTAGCTGCCAGATTGTCCACCATGGCTGGCGTTGCCATGGCCAGGGCTGCAATCGTGCCACCCAGCACTGTCACAACGCCCGGCGCCACCCATTTAAGGAGGTCCCTGATCATCCCGAATCCATTGGAAAACCGCAATTTTCAAAAGGTTAGATGATTTGCAGACAGGGACAAAGGAAAAACGAAGCTTAGGCTACCAAAGTGGATCGCCGACAATCAATCGCAGCGCTTGAAAACAAACGATCCTGCATTCGCAGGATTGGCGCGGAGAACAACTGCCTGACTATTTACCTAGACCAGAACAAAGAAAGGCCCGGCAGAGCCGGGCCTTTCCCAATTCCGTTGTAATCCGAGGATTACTGGAATGCCTTGGCAGCCTTGAAGGTAACCTTGTAAGCGCCGTTCTGGTGCACTTCGCCCTTGACGGACGAGGTGAAACCACCACCCGGAGCCCAAGCCAGTTCGGCAGCGCCGTAGAAGTCGGTCTGGCCAGCGGTTGCAACTGCTGCGGCCTTGTTGGTGCCGTAGACGCCGATCTCACCGGTGATCTTGATGGTTTCAGAGACGGCAGCCACGAGCTGGGCGGCAACCTGGTAGCTTTCGTTGTTGGCGACGTTGTTGTCTTCGTCGAACCACTTACCACCAAGGTTGATGCTCACGCCTTCGGTGACGGTGGCGCCAATGGAGCCGCCGATGCCGGTCTGGGTGGCAACGGCAACGCCGGCGTTCTGACCACCAGCAGCTTCACCCGACAGAGCAATCTTGAACATGTCGAAGGTTGCTTCAGCCGAAGCCAGAACGTTCCAGTGGGTGTCGTTAGCGTTGTTGGCGCTGTAAGCACCGGCAGCACGAACCTTGAACATGTCGAAGGTGCCGGTCACGCCAGCGTGGACAGCCCAGTTCTCGACGATACCGTCGAGGATACCACCGGCCATACCGGTGACGTGTGCGGTGATGCCGTCGCCAGCATACTCGACAACACCAACCAGAGTACCCGCGTTCTGTGCACCGGCGACAGCGTCATAGTAACCGCCGACGCCGAATGCTGCAGTGGCGTTGCTGTCGAGGTTCTCAAGGCCACCCTTAACGACAACACCGTTGCCGAGATCGGACACGACCTGGATCACGTGACCGCCATCATAGGGCAGATCCTTGGCGAACATCACGCCCTTGTCGACGGCATCCGAGTTGAACAGGCCGAGGAAGTTGAACGGCTCGTCATCACCAAAGTTGGCAACGGAACCCTTCTTACCAGCCATGATCACGGTGGTGTCGCCGATCGAGACATAAGCCTCGTCGATCACAACGTTGGCATTGGCAGCGGCCGGAGCGGTGTAGACGGCAGCACCACCTGCGGCAGGAACAGCGTAACCTTCGTTAACGACGGTTACCTTGTGCTCGTTCTTGATCTTGATGGTCGCGGAAGCCGGACCGAAGTCGCTCGAGGCGGTGCCGACGAACTTCAGCCAGGAGTCGACATCGCTCGACCAGTCGTTGTCATAGACCACACCATTAACGGTGACGCTGTCGTTGTCCATGACATTGCGGGTACCCGCGTGGGTAGCAGTGCCCATGCCCGGGAACGTACCGTTATAGTCGCCCCAGTTGAATTCGTACTTCACTTCGCCAGTGATCTGCAGGCAGTTGTCAGCCGACGAGATGGTCAGGCCGGAGATGCCGAGCGAGTCACAGACGTCGAGCGAGGTGAGGACACCCAGATCAGCAGCGAAGCCAGCGGTCGAAAGACCAGCGGCAGCAACAGAACCGAGGATAAGGCTCTTGAGTTTCATTAATTGACCTCCAAAGTCAGTCATTTTTTGGTGCCGGTTACCCAGCGGTTTGTCGAAACGCGACCACACAATTCGTGGTGCTGTGTGTTGCCGTCGCGTTGCGACCGACAAACGATCCCATGCATGGATTCGCAAGACCCACTCTACGCATGCAAAAAGCTGACGCAATCGCGGCAAGCCGGTTTTGGGGTTGTCACAATGTGGTTGCAGAGGAGTTGTTGCAGATTCAGCACACACTTGGAAACGACCTGTTAATTGAATTGAACAAAGCGTTAAAATCATAAGGTTTGTGCGGCTTTGCCGAGGTGGGCGGGGTACACGCAAATGCATTGAACGGAAAATATGGCGGCTTGCCCCATTTGTGGCGGAGTCGTGAAAGGCGTTGGGAGTAGAGCATGTCGGTCGATAGAGTCGCGCTGGTCACCGGGGGGACATCAGGAATCGGTTTGGGGGTGGCACGGGGCCTCGCCCAGGACGGCTGGCGGGTCGTGATTTGCGGTCGGCGAGCGGAGTTGGTCGAGGCGAATAGTGCAGAGTACGGGTTCGGCGGCCATGTCTGTGACGTGACCCAACCGAATTCGGTTGATAAGATGTTCTCCGGTATCGCTGCCCGCCATGGGCGTCTCGACCTGGTATTCAACAATGCGGGCCGATTTGCGCCAGCGGCCAATTTCGGCGACCTGGATGTGGCGACCTGGCGCGAGATGATTGACACCAATCTCAATGGTGCGTTCTATGTGGCGCAAGGCGCGTTCCGGATGATGCGCGACCAGAGCCCGCAGGGCGGACGCATTATCAATAACGGGTCGATCTCGGCCTATGTGCCGCGCCCGCAAGCGGCGTCCTATACGACGAGCAAGCACGCCATCACCGGACTGACCAAATCCATCTCGCTCGATGGCCGGCTCTATAATATCGCCTGCGGGCAAATCGATATCGGCAATGCGGCGACCGACATGACGAGCAATATGAGCGCCGGATCCCTGCAGGCCAATGGCACCATGGCGCCGGAGCCCACCTTCGATGTAGCCCATGTGATCGATGCAGTGCGCTATATGGCGGGCCTGCCGCTTTCGGCCAATGTGCAGTTCATGACCGTGATGGCCACGACCATGCCCTATATCGGGCGGGGCTAGCAGCCAGCACGGCAAAGACAGGGCGACGGGTCAACCCGTTCAGCCCTGCCAGACCTTCGTTCCGCCGATCCAGGTGGACTGGACCCGGCGGGCGTCTGAAAGGTGTACGAAGCTGGCCTCGGCCGATGGGCGCAAATGGCCCAGACGATCGTCGGCGCCGATGGCGCGGGCAGGATAGAGCGCCGCCATGCGGAAAGCTTCGTCCGGAGCCAGTCCGAGGCGATCGATGACGAAATTGACCGCGTCGATCATGTCGAGGTCAGCGCCGGCAAGTGTACCGTCGGCGAGGCGCAGCGCGCCATCGGCGCGGGTAATGGTGCGGCCGTTTAGCTCGATGGTCTTGAGGTCGGTTCCGGTTTGCGACATGGAATCGGTGACCAGGAAGATGTGCCCCGGCCCCTGCTTTGCGCGCAGTGCAGCACCCATTGAGGCGGCATGCACATGAATGCCGTCGGCGATCAGGCCGGCATGCACCGCCTTGCTGTCCAGCACCGCACCGACGACACCCGGCTCGCGATTGCCGAGCTGGCTCATGGCATTGAACAAATGGGTGGCCATGCTGGCCCCGGCCTCGAAGGCCGCCATGGTCTGCTCGTAGCCGGCATCGGAATGACCAATGCTGACAATGGCACCGGAGGCGGCGAGCCGGGCAATCTGTTCGGGTGGCACGGTTTCGGCCGCCACGGTGCAGAGCAGGTTTGGCAGGGACTCGGCTGCCGCGCAGAGCCGGTCAAGATCTGCCTCGTCCATCGGGCGGATCAGGGATGGATCATGCGTTCCCTTGCGCGCAAGTGCCAGATGCGGCCCTTCCAGATGCAAACCAATAAAGCCGGGAACGCGCTCTGCCGCTGCGGCAACGCCGGCGGCGATGGCCTTGATATTAATCTCGGCGGTATCGGTAATCAGCGTGGGCAGCAGGGCGGTAGTACCGAACTGCGCATGGGCGGCGCAGATCGTGTGGATGGAAACGAGGGTCGGGGCATTGTTGAACAACACCCCGCCCCCGCCATTGACCTGCAAGTCAACAAAGCCGGGCACAATCATGCCGCCATCGAGCACCACCTGCTCGGCGTGTTCGGGGATATCGTCCTTGGCGACGATGCCGGTGACATAGCCGAATTCGATCAGCAACGCCGCGTCGTCGGACCAGCTCTCGCCGTCGAAAATGCGGGCGCCTGAGATTGCAGACAGGTCGCTCATACGGTCTCCGTCACCTTCTTGAGCGCCGGCGGCACGTCTGGATTAAGACCGCGATGGCGCGACAGCGCTTCGACAAAGCCATAGAACGAGACAATCAACGCCAGCGGATCGGTGATCGAATGGCCGGTGGCAGCGAATGGGAGCGGCTTGGCTGCCCCCGGCAAGTCGCTGGTCAGGAACGCTTTGGCGCCCTGCCCGGCCAGCTTGTGGGCCATGTCGGCAACCGAGGATTCGGCGGCATCGCGCGCGGCCAGGCCAAGGACCGGGTAGCCTGGCGTCACGATGGCCACGGGGCCATGCATCACTTCGGCGGCGCTATAGGATTCGGCCTGAATGTTGCAGGTTTCCTTGAATTTGAGAGCCGCCTCATTGGCTATGGCGAAACCGGGGCCCCGCCCAAGAACATAGAGGGCGCTGTGACCATCCAGTGCGCCGACCATCTCCGACCAATCGCAGGCAACGGCGCGCGAAAGGCTCTCGGGCAAGGCCGCGACAGCACGGGTGAGGTCAGCGTCCTCGCTCCAGCGGGCCAGCAAGGCGAGACCGGCGACCACTGAGGTCACGAAGGTCTTGGTTGCAGCGACGCTTTTTTCGAGACCGGCATGCAGATCGATGGTGAAGTCGCTGGCCTCTGCCAGTGGCGAGCCAGCCGTATTGGTGATGGCAATAGTGGTGGCGCCATTGCGCTTGGCCGATTGGGCCATGCCCACAATGTCGGGGCTCTTGCCGGACTGGGAAATGGCGATGGCGGCGGCCCGGTCAAGGCGGAGATCCTTGCCATAGATCGAGGCGACCGAGGGACCAACCGAAGCAACCGGCAGGCCCAACGTCAGTTCAAAGGCATATTTGAGATAGGTCGCAGCATGATCCGAGGAGCCGCGCGCCACTGTCACCAGCAGGGCCGGATCGAGGTCTCGAAGGCGCGCAGCAGCAGCGTCCAGGGTTGGGGTGGAGGCATCAAGGAAGCCGGCCACCACCTGCGGGATCTGATCGATTTCCTGTCGCATATGGGTCTGGGTGGTCACGATCTGAGGGCTCCATTGCTGGTATCGCCAAGCCGAAGCTCGGCGACAAAATCATAGGTGTCGCCCCGGTAGATGGAGCGGGTGAATTCAACGACGCGGCCAGTGCCCAGATAGGATATGCGCTCGATATGCAGGCCGGCCGAACCGACCGGCACCTGCAGCAAATGGGCATCCTCTTCCGCAATATTGGACGCACGAATGCGCTGAATGGCGCGTACCGGCCGCATATTGGTTTTCTCGAGGTGCTTGTAGAGCGAATCCGTAATGCTCATCGGCTCCGGCAACACAGCCATCGAGAGGCTGGCGCGCTCAATGGCCAGGGGGGTTTCGCCGGTCAGCCGCAGACGCGCAATGCGCGCCACGCGGTCGCCCGCGCTGAGACCCAGAATGATGGTTTCTTCCGGTGAGGGCACGTAAAGCCCGCGCTCGAGCCATTCGGCTCGCACGGCCATGCCGCGGCGCGCCATATCCTCGGTAAAGGATGTGAGTTGGGACAGGGATTGTTCAACGCGCTGGGTCTCAGGCGCAACGAAGGTGCCTGAGCCGTGGCGCTGCACCAGAACCCCTTCGTGCACCAGTTGCTGAACCGCCTTGCGCACGGTAACCCGGGATACATCGGCGCGCTGAGCCAGGTCCCGCTCGGAAGGCAAGGCATCCCCGGGGTTGATATGTCCGCGCTTTATGGCATCTTCTATCCAGCGCTTGAGCTGCAAGTAGAGCGGTCCGCCGATCGGCAGCACCACCGGACCTTCGCCAAACATCGTGCCGGACTGTTCAGTCAAGCGACCTCCTTGGCCGGCCGTTGCAAAACCGGCGAGCCCTACGCGCCAGAATGGCGCTGCGCACACAATACCAATAAAATACCATTTACCAAGTCCATTCTAGCAAATTTGCACTTCCATACCCATCTCGCTGTGGATATTGCACTTTTGAACCCGGCGCTTTATCCCTTAGCGACTTGATGGAGCTAAGTGGTATTTTTTTGGCATTACGGCTAGACAGGAGCAGCGGATGACAGACAGGCAGACCGAAGCCCGGCATGCGCAAGCCATCGGCCTTGAGCTAAAGAGTGACGCAGAAATCCTATCCTTGCTGGCAACAGGTCAGGCGGAGGCTGCCCAATGCGTTGTCTCCGCAATTCCCGAGATTGTCCGGGGCGCAAATCTGGCGGCCGACGCGTTGGGGAAAGGCGGGCGGCTGGTTTATGCTGCAGCCGGCAGCTCGGGCCTGATGGCGCTGGCCGACGCATTGGAACTGCCCGGCACCTATGGCATCGCTTTTGATCGGATCGTGGTGCTGCTGGCAGGCGGCATGGACGCTTTGCGCGAGATGCGTGGCGGACCTGAGGATGATGCGACGGCCGCGAGAGAAGCGGCCGAGGCGCTGGCGCTGAATGAAAATGATTGCCTGATTGCCGTGACGGCAAGCGGGCAGACCCTCTACCCGCTGGCTGCCATCCAAGTGGCTCGGGCGGCTGGGGCCAGCACGATCGGTATCGCAAATAATGCCGGCGCGCGGCTATTTGATCTTGTTGACGCCGCAATCTGCCTGCCGACCCCTGCTGAAGTCATCGCCGGATCTACACGTATGGGTGCAGGAACGGCGCAGAAAATCGCCCTCAATATGCTCTCGACGTTGATGGCCATTCGTCTTGGGCATGTGCATGACGGCTATATGGTAAATGTGATCGCGGACAATGAGAAGCTGCGCGGCCGAGCCTGCGGCATCGTCGCGGCGATTGCCGGAGTGGACGAGGCCAAAGCGCAGTCAGCCCTTGCCGCCAGTGCGGGGGCTGTGAAGCCGGCCATTCTCATCGCCAGTGGCACCAGCGACCTCGCAGAGGCGGAGGCATTGCTCGCGCGGCATCACGGGCAGCTGCGGCCCATCCTGACTGAGATGGGCGGCCGTTATTAGAACCGGCTGGCGGTGCGCACAAAAAACCCCGGAGGTGGTTGCACCTTCGGGGTCTTTTACCGGTCTTCGATATGTTTCAATCGCGTTCCAGTTTAAGCTGAACGAGGTAGGCGCGCATTGGTTCCATATTTTTTGCATCCCGCCATTCGGGGCAAAATGGTCCGCGGCCGAGAGGTGGTTGGCGAGCAACTTACAAGTGGTGGATGCCTTTGTGGCGACGTACGTTTCGAAGCAACGGGCGCACCCTATCGGGTGGGTCTATGCCATTGCCTTGACTGTCGAAAACACCATGGTGCTCTGTTTCACGCCTCCGCCATCTTTCCCGTGGACGCAGTGACGAGTACCGGCGAGACGCGCTCATACCAGGGGCGACATTTCTGCCCGCGCTGCGGTTCTTCGGTGTTTTCCGTGAGCGGGGATGAAATCGAGATCAATCTGGGCGCCCTGGACGCCATCGATCAGTTCCGTCCGACGTACGAGCTGTGGACGATCCGCAGGGAATCGTGGCTGCCGCCGTTTGCCCTGACGCCGTATTCGAGAAACCGTGAAGGTCCGGGACGGGACGAGCGATAGGGAATAAGCCTATTCCGGCTCGAACGGCACTTCACCGGCCAGTTCGGCCACATGGTCGATCACTGCTGCCGCATCAGGGTGATCGCCACCAAGCATGTCTGCCACCCGCTCGAGCGCGGCGATCAGCATGATCTGTTCCCACTCCTTGAGACCTGAGAACTGCTTGTGGAACTGGGCGTGCACACCGTCAGGTGCGATAGCCAGCACCCTCTGCCCCTTGTCAGTCAGAGACAGCAGAACCTGGCGGCGATCCTTCTCACCGCGCCGACGCTGGATCATGCCGGACGTTTCGAGCTTCTGCAGCAAAGCCGTGGTGGTCGCCTGGGTGATACCCATGCGGCTCGCCACGTGACCGGCAGTCTTTTCCTGCTCGCCATCCAATATCTGCATGAAGATAAGCTGGGACGGTGTCAGCCCGGTTTCACGCATCAATTGTTTGGAGTTCGACTCGGTCGCGCGCAGGATTTTACGCATCGCCGTCAGGGCCGATTTGGTCCGATCTTCCAACAACCTACTCCAGACTCTTCCTCACCACATTATCGTCATAATCCGGGGAACCCAAGCGCCATCACGGAGGTTTAGCATTCCTTAGCTATATCTAACCTGTTTTCAGACGACTAAGCAAAAATGGCGGACACAGAAAATATTTCTGCGCGACTCACTCCGCGCAAGCCCTTGATTTCGTATGGCAGATCACAGTTTCCCGTCACCATCATGACGCCATCGGCAAATTTTATCACGCCGCTTGGGTTGAAATTTAGTTTTAACAAGCTAACTTTCGGCTCCATGATTTACGGCAACTCAGCGCTGTTCGATGCCGGTGCACTCCACCGGCAAACCGCAAGTGCCCCGCAAGCGAGCATTCGCGCCCCCATCAGCACAGATGGTTCGAAGGTGTGGAAGCTCATTGGTGCCACCAGCGCGCTCGATGACAATTCGCTCTATTGCAACCTACTGCAGTCCACCCATTTCGCCGCCACCTGTGCCATCGCGGAGCAGGACGGCAAGGTGGTCGGCTGGCTCTCAGGCTATATCCCGCCCGAGCAGCCCGACACCTACTTCGTCTGGCAGGTCTGCGTTAGCGATGCCGCACGCGGCCAAGGACTTGGCCGGCGCCTGATCGGCGATGTGCTCGCTCGCCCGGTGTGCCGCGCGGTGACCACGCTGCAATGCACCATCACCCATGACAACGAGCCAAGCTGGGGCCTGTTCAAAGCGATCGCCCGCAAGCTCGACGCGCAATTGCGCCAGGTCGAACTGTTCGAAAAAGACGCCCATTTCGACGGACTGCACGACAGCGAATACGCGGTCAGCATCGGTCCGTTCAGCCCCGAGAAGGTGACGGCGCTTACGAGCGCCTGATCACACACCAATTAGACCTAATCCCTTTGACCATCCACGTCCAGGAGACGTTTCCCATGGCCACCACAGCAACAGTCACGCCTATCAACACCTTTGAGCGCGTCGAAAGCCGCGTGCGGTCCTATTCGCGCAGCTTCCCCAAGGTGTTCGACCGTGCCATCGGCTCGACCATCTACGACACCAATGGCAAGGCCTACACCGACTTTCTCGCCGGCTGCTCCACGCTCAATTACGGGCATAACGACCCGGATCTGAAATCGGCGCTGATCGAGTACATCTCCAATGACGGCATTGCGCATGGCCTGGACATGTTCACTGACGCCAAGGAACATTTCCTCTCGACCTTCGAGCGGCTGGTCCTGCGTCCGCGCGGCATGACGCATCAGTTGCAGTTCACTGGCCCGACCGGCGCCAACGCGGTGGAAGCGGCGATGAAGCTGGCCCGCAAGGTCACTGGTCGTACCAATATCATCTCCTTTACCAATGGCTTTCATGGCGTGACCATGGGCGCTCTGGCCGCAACGGGCAATGGTAAGCACCGCGGTGGCGCAGCAATGCCGCTCTCCGGTGTTGCCCGCGCTGCGTATGACGGCTATCACGGTCCGGACATCAACACGGCCGACCTGCTTGAGCGCCAGTTGAGCGATCCGTCCAGCGGTATCGATGCGCCGGCGGCGATCATCGTCGAGACCGTGCAGGGCGAAGGCGGGCTCAATGCCGCCTCCCCCGAATGGCTGCGTCAGATCCAGGCGATTGCCCGGAAGCACGGCGCGCTGTTCATCATCGACGACATCCAGGCCGGGTGTGGCCGTACGGGCGGATTCTTCTCGTTCGACGGCATGGGGCTGTCGCCCGACATCATCACCATGGCCAAGTCGCTTTCGGGCATGGGCCTGCCGCTGGCCATGACGCTGATCAAGCCGGAGCACGATATCTGGAAGCCTGCCGAGCACAACGGTACGTTCCGCGGCAACAACCATGCCTTCGTGACGGCTGCTGCGGCGCTGGAGAAGTTCTGGTCCGACGACCGATTCATCTCTGATGTGAACGAGAAGGCCCGCTATCTCGGCGAGCGCCTGGCCGCCATTGCCGATGAACATGGCCTGACCACCAAGGGCCGCGGCATGATGGTCGGCGTCGACGCCGGTTCGGGCGAAAACGCAGCTGCCATCTGCAAGGCCTGCTTCGCCAAGGGCCTGATCATCGAAACTTCTGGCAGCTTTGACGAAGTGGTCAAGGTGCTCTGCCCGCTCACCATCTCCCTCGACCAGCTGACCGCCGGCATCGACATCATGGAGACCGCCTTTGACGCGGTCCTGGGGTCCCGCCGCGCCGCGGCCGAATAAGGATTTTTCAGCAATGATTGTACGCGATCTCGAATCCGCCCGGATGGGCGACCGCCTCGTCAATTCCAATGGCTGGGACAGCACGCGACTGCTGCTGGCCGGCGACGAGATGGGATTCAGTTTTCACATCACCCGCATTCACGAAGGCACCAGCCACGTGTTTCACTACAAGCATCACTTCGAGAGCGTCTATTGCATCTCGGGTGAGGGCTCGATCGAGGAACTGGATACCGGCGTGGTGCACCAGATTCGCCCGGGCGTGATGTACGCGCTAAACTTGAACGACAAGCATCGCCTGACCGCCAAGAGCGAGATGGTGATGGCGTGCTGCTTCAACCCGCCGGTGACCGGCAAGGAAGTGCACCGCGAAGACGGCTCCTACGCCCCGATCTCCGAAGACGCGTAAGCGTCCAGATACTTAAAAACACAAACTGAAAGGCGAGAACCATGACCCAGTCAGCTTTCGACACCGCCAATCACGATGACTACCCCACCCGCCTGCCCGCCGAAAAATGGCAGGAGCGCAAAGACCCCGTCGTCTGGGGCAACTGGACCCCGGAAGCGCCGCTGACACGCGCGCAGACCGAGAGCTTTGAGAAGAACGGCTATCTGGTCCTCAAGGATGTCTTCTCGCCGGCGGAAGTCGCCGCACTGCAGAAAGAATCCGCCCATATGCGTTCGGGCGAGGCAAAAATTGCAGAAGATAACGTGATCACCGAGCCCGGCTCGAATGAAGTGCGCACCGTCTTCCGGCTGGATGAAGAGAATGCGCTGTTCGCGCGCCTCGCTAGCGACCGCCGCATTGCCGGCGCCGTCAGCTTCCTGCTCGATGACGAGGTTTACCTTCACCAGTCCCGCCTGAATTACAAGCCGGGCTTTACCGGCAAGGAATTCTACTGGCACTCGGATTTTGAGACCTGGCACGCCGAAGACGGCATGCCGCGCATGCGTGCCATTTCGGCCTCGATCCTGCTCACGGACAATGACGCGCTCAATGGTCCGCTGATGCTGATGCCGGGCACGCACAAGAACTTCATCGCCTGTGCCGGCGAAACCCCCGAGGACAACCACAAGACCTCGCTCAAGAAGCAGGAAATCGGTGTGCCTTCGCATGACGCGCTGACGAAAATGGCCAAGGAACACGGCATCGACTACGCCTCGGGCAAGGCCGGGACCGTGGTGCTGTTCGACTGCAACACGATGCATGGCTCGAACGGTAATATCACACCGTTCCCGCGCTCGAACGCCTTCTTCGTCTACAATGCCTGGTCCAATCGGGTGGTGCAGCCCTTCGCTGCCAAAAACCCGCGCCCGGCATTTCTGAGTTCGCGTGATCCCAAGGGTCCGATCAGCATTGAGAGCGGCAAGATCGGCTAAGGCCGGTTCCTGAGACGCCCTACGACCAACCAGATGGCTCCGCTCCCGACAAGGGAGCGGTTGGAGACTGCATGACGACCGAAAGCCCACGCCATACCGTTGAGAAGATCGGCGGCACCTCGATGTCCCGCACCGAGGAATTGCTCAACACCGTGCTGATTGGTGACCGTAAGGGTGCCGATCTCTACCAGCGCATCTTCGTGGTCTCGGCCTATGCCGGGATGACAGACGAGCTGCTTGAACACAAGAAATCCGGCAAGCCCGGCGTCTATGCGCTGTTTGCCAGCGCCGAGAGCGGCTGGGGCTGGGGCGATGCGCTCAGCGCCGTGGCCGACAAGATGTTCGCCCATAACGAGCGTATCTTCTCGGACGAAGGCGCCAGGCAATCGGCCAATCGCTTTGCGCGGGAGCGCGTCGAAGGCGTTCGCTCCTGCCTGATTGACCTGCAGCGGCTGTGCTCTTTCGGGCATTTTCAGCTGCAGCAGCATCTGCTGACCGTGCGCGAAATGCTGGCCTCACTAGGCGAAGCGCATTCCGCGTTCAACACCGCACTGCTGCTCAACCTCCATGGTGTCCGCGCCCGGATGATCGACCTCACCGGCTGGCGCGACGAGGGGCAGTATACGCTTGATGAAGCCATTGAGCGCGCCCTGGCCGATGTCGACCTCGCTACGGAGCTGCCGATTGTCACCGGCTATGCCCAATGCAGCGAAGCGCTGATGGGCACTTATGACCGTGGCTATTCGGAGGTGACGCTGTCGCGGTTGACAGTCGTGACCAAGGCGCGTGAGGCAATCATCCACAAGGAGTTCCACCTCTCGAGCGCTGACCCGCGGCTGGTTTCGCCCGACGCGGTGCGCGTGATTGGCGAAACCAATTACGATGTGGCTGACCAGCTCTCCAATATGGGCATGGAAGCGATCCATCCCCGCGCCGCCAAGGGCCTGCGCCGAGCCGGTATTCCGTTGCGTGTGAAAAATGCATTTGAGCCGGAACATCCCGGCACGGTGATCCGTTCTGACCTCGATGCGCAGTCACCTCAGGTCGAGATCGTGACCGGATTGAAAAATGTCTATGCCTTCGAGTTCTACGACCAGGACATGGTCGGGGTGAAGGGCTATGACGCCGAAATCCTGGAAGCCCTGAAGCGCCACAAGGTCTGGATTATTGCCAAGACCTCCAACGCCAATACCATCACTCACTACCTCAAGGGGTCGATGAAGGCGATCAAGCGGGTCGAAACCGACCTGTCCAATGCCTTCCCGACTGCGGAGATCGCCCTGCGCAAGATCGCACTGGTTTCGGCCATTGGCCGCGACCTGCGCTCACCCAAGGTGCTGACCCAGGCCATCCGCGCCTTGTCGGATGCCGGGATCGAGCCGCTCGGCGTGCACGATCTACTGCGCAAGGTCGACTTGCAGGTCATCGTCGAGCCCGACCAGTTCGAAGCCACAATCGCGGCCCTGCACAAGGGCCTCATCGAAGACTGGGCCGCCGCGCCGCAACACAAATTGCACGCGGCAGCCTGATCCATGCCGGCTGCAGGGATGGGCAGCAGCCGGTTTAACCCGCCCGAAGAAGAAGAAATGAGGAGAACACACATGACTAAATTCGGAAGAACCGCTGTCATGGCGCTGTCCGCCATCGCCGCTTCGGCTCTCGCCTCTACCGCTGTCAGCGCCGCATCGCTGGCTGAAATCCAGGAATCGGGTTCGATCCGCATCGCGGTCGCCAATGAGATTCCTTATGGTTATATCGATCCGGTTACCGGTGAAGCCATGGGCGCCGGCCCGGACGTGGCCAAGCACATTGCCGAGGAACTCGGCGTGACCGATATCGAGTGGATCACCACCGACTTTTCCTCGCTGATCCCGGGCCTCCAGGCCGACCGGTTCGACATGGTTGCCGCCGAAATGGCCATCATCCCGACCCGCTGCGCTACGGTTATCTATTCGGAGCCCAACACCTCTTATGGTGAGGGTCTTCTGGTGCCCGCAGGCAATCCCGGTGGTCTGAGCGGCTATGCTGACTTTGCCGAAAATTCCGATCTGAAGGTCGCTATCATGGCCGGCGCGAACCAGCTCGACATGATGCAGGCTCTGGGTGTGTCGGAAGACCAGCTTGTGACCATCTCGTCCAACGCCGACGCGATCTCGACCGTTTCGACCGGTCGCGCCGACGCCTATGCCGCGACCGGCCTGACCGCCAGCGAACTGGCCGGCCAGAGCGACTCGGTAGAAGTCGCCGAAGGTTTCACCGATCCGGTGATCAATGGCACCGAACAGCGTTCCTGGGGCGGCTTTGTCTTTGCCCAGGGCAATGAAGAGCTGCGCGACGCGGTCAACGAAGTTCTGGCAGAGTACAAGCAGACCGACGAATGGCTGAATACGGTTTCGGGCTACGGCTTTACCGATGCCGACACCTCGCGCTCGTTCGACATGAGCACTGAAGAGCTCTGCACCGAGTAATTTCGGTTCATGATCTGATCTGCCGGCGGGCGCCCTTTGCTTGGCGCCCGCCGGTAAATTGGTTTAAGCTTCACCAGCGACAACAATAAAAAAGCTAGGTTGAGAACGCCTTCATGGATTGGACCCAATATCTCAACCCCCTGATGCTGGGGGCTTGGGTGACCATCGAGCTGACGATCTATTCAACGGTGTTCGGAGCGATCCTTGCGTTCGCCGCAGGCATCGGCAAGCTTGCCCATAACCCGCTGATCAAGGCGATTTCGATAGGCTATATCGAGATATTCCGCGGCACCTCGCTACTGGTGCAACTCTTCTGGCTGTATTTCGCACTTCCGGTCGCCGGTCAGGCTATCGGCATCGATCTGCGCCTCCCCCCGGTCGCCGCCGGTGTCTTGGCGCTGTCGCTCAATATCGGTGCCTATGGCGCCGAAGTGGTGCGCGGGGCCATCCAGTCCGTCTCCAAGGATCAGCACGAGGCAGCCAGGGCGCTCAATTTCACGCCGCGACAGGCCCTATGGCGGGTGGCGCTGCCCCAGGCCATCCCCGAAATGATGCCGCCCTTCGGCAATCTCGCCATTCAGAATCTCAAGGATACCGCGCTCGTTTCGCTTATCTCCTTGTCCGATCTGGCGTTTCGCGCAGAGCAATTGCGCAATTTCACCCAGGATTCGACGACGATCTACACCCTGGCTTTGCTGATGTATTTCGGGCTGGCGCTGGTTTTGACCGCCATGATGAAACTGCTCGAGCGGTTCGTGGGCCGCTGGCGCGCCGGAGCGAGGTAGAAATATGCTCTTTGGAATTGAATGGGACACCTCCTCGGGCTGGGCGTTTGCCGTTTCGATATTGCCCATCCTGCTGATCGGCATGTGGGTGACCATTCAGGCCACCGTACTGGGCTTCTTCATCGCCCTCGTCGTGGGGCTCGTCTGGGCAGCGCTCAAAGCGGCGCCGCTCAAGATCATCTCCTGGCCTGCCGCCGTGGTCACCGAGTTTTTGCGTGACACGCCGCTTTTGATCCAGTTGTTCTTTCTTTATTACGTGTTGCCCGAATTCGGCATAACGCTGCCCGCTTTCATGACCGGTGCGCTGGCTCTGGGCCTGCAATATTCGGCCTATACCTCGGAAGTTTATCGCGCCGGCATCGAGGCCGTGGCCAAGGGCCAGCACGAGGCAGCGCGCGCGCTCAATCTCTCGGGCCGTCGCACCTTCACCCACATCATCTTGCCCCAAGCCGTCCCGCGCATCGTTCCGGCAATGGGCAATTATCTGGTGTCGATCATGAAGGACGTGCCGCTGCTGTCGGTGGTGACGGTCCTCGAAATGCTCAACGTCGCCCGCATCATCGGCGATAGGACTTTCAACTACCTAGTTCCGCTTTCGTTGGTCGGCGCAATCTATCTCATCATGACTCTGGTGGCCTCGGCCGGCGTGCGCCTGCTGGACAACTGGCTGCCCAAGCAGGGGATCCCCTTGAAATGACCGACGAACCGATCATCAAATTCGACAAGGTGGTGAAGCGCTTCGGCGACCTGACCGTGCTCAACGAGCTCGATTTCGAGGTCAAGAAGGGCGAAAAGGTCTCCATCATAGGGCCGTCCGGGTCGGGCAAGTCGACCGTTTTGCGCATTCTGATGACGCTCGAAGACATCAATGGCGGCGTCGTGACCGTGGGTGGCGAACCGCTGTGGCACGAAAAGGGTCCGGACGGGTCTCTTGTGCCGGCGAGCGAAGCGCACCTGCGCAAGATGCGCACCCAGCTGGGCATGGTGTTCCAGCAGTTCAACCTGTTCCCGCACATGACCGTGCTGCGCAATATCACCGAAGCGCCGGTCAGGGTGCTGGGCCTGTCCAAGCAGGAGGCAAAGCAGCGCGGCGAAGAATTGCTCGACCTGGTGGGTCTGGCTGACCAGGCGCGAAAATACCCGCACCAGCTTTCCGGTGGCCAGCAGCAGCGTGTCGGCATCGCCCGGGCGCTGGCCATGCGCCCCAATATCCTGCTGTTCGACGAGCCGACCTCCGCGCTCGATCCCGAATTGGTGGGCGAAGTGCTCAACGTGATCGGCAAGCTGGCCGAAGAACACGACCTCACCATGCTGCTGGTTACGCACGAAATGCGCTTTGCCCGCGAAATTTCAGATCGCGTCTGCTTCTTCGACCAAGGCCGCATCCGCGAGGAAGGCGCGCCCGAAGACCTCTTCACCGACCCCAATGAAGAGCGCACCCGCGAATTCCTGCAGGCCGTGCTGGATAATTAGGCGCGCCCCTCCCCTCACATCCCCCGTTTCGAAAGGCCGCTCACCCATGAGCGGCCTTTTTTGTTAATGTCCGGCGCAGAGGAGCGACCACGCGGAATCACGCAGGCAGAGATTTCGGGGAAATTTTTTCTGGGGGAGTGGCGGAGAGGAAGGGATTCGAACCCTCGAGACAGTTGCCCATCTGCACCCTTAGCAGGGGTGTGCCTTCGACCACTCGGCCACCTCTCCAACGGGCTCGGGTCTAGCGGCCCCACCCCAGGATGGCAAGTGGTTTTTGTCCGGGGCGCCACAAGGACTTGCTGCCTGTGGACGAATGGGGAACTCCAGGGCCGCAATTCGGTTGGTATGCGCGTGCATTCATGACTTAAATCGGCGGTATGGTGGCGGCAGGATTCGAGTCGGCTGGATGACCGGGACCAAGACAAGAGGCGAAGAGCAGATGACGGTGTTAAACAGATCCCGGCGTTCCCTGGCGCATCTGGTTGTTGTGGTCTCGAGCCTTCTGGTCGGGACAGTGAGCGCCCTGGCGCAAGCGCAGGCGCCGATCGAGGGGGTCTGGCGCACCGCGCTGGAATCGGAGATCACCATCAAGGCTTGCCCGGAAGGATATTGTGGGCACCTGTCGCGCATTGTGGTGCCCGAGGGCTTGCTGAGCGGGGCGGAGGCCGAAGCCGCGGCCGCCATGGCGCCGGAGGAATTTTTCGACTACCGCAATGAAGATCCGGCCTTGCGGGACCGGCCCATGCTGGGGCTGCAAATCCTCACGCTGTGGCAGGGGCAGCAGCCCTCTACCTATGACGGGGAAATCTACAATCCTGAGGACGGCAAGACCTATACGGGCTATCTCGAAATGACGGGCCCGGACACAATACGGCTCAATGGCTGCGTGCTGTTCAATGTGGTCTGCCGCGGAGAGGACTGGACGCGGGTCCCAGCGGAAGAGCTGGAAGCGCGCGCCGCAGCGGAGGCAGGGACCGAGGCGGCAGAAGCCACCGCCCCGGCGCAGTAGGTGCGCTACTCGTGCATTAATCGCATCTGTGGCTGGCCATTGCCGCGCAGGGCCGGCGAAATGCCGCGCAGATCTACTGTGGACACCACGCGCTGCCGATAGGCGGTGAACATGAAGTTCGGCGTGACATTGACCGGTTCATCGAACTGAATAGTGACCGTAAAGGCCTGCATGTTGTGCGCAAGCTGCACGCCGATCAGCAGGCCCTTGAAGGGCTGTTCGAGATAGAAGCCTCTTACGCGCATGCCGACCTGGAAAGGTACGGCGACACGCTCGGGCAAGGCGGCGCGGGCGGTATTCCAGTCGCGATAGCCATGGGCGCGCGCGGTCTCTTCGAGGGCGGCGTTATGAGTGATTGGCTGGCCAGTACGGGCGCGGGTTTCGCGCAGCGCCTTGGCCTCGGATTTAAGGGTTTGGGCGGACGGGGTATCGAGGGAAAACGACATGTTTCGGGCTCTCCGAATGGAGGCGACTAGTCACATGGGAGCCCGCATTGCCATGATGCGCCTTGGGAGAAACTACCGAAGGGATCATCGTCATCGAGCCGGACTTCACCATGGATCACGTGATCCGCGAGCGGCAGGCGCCGGCAACCGTTGGGGTAATTGCGCCCCGAGCGCTACCGAGTCAAGGGCGGCCATATCACTGGCGGTGATGGTGTGATCAGACAATTGCATTAGGCGCGGCCCCATTTGGGCGCTAATTACGTCCGTCGCACGATTGAGGGGATGATGACCGAGCTTTTGCTGTTTGTTGCCGGCCTGTTGGGTGGGGCGCTCAATTCGCTCGCCGGTGGCGGCTCGTTTATCGTCTTTCCGGCACTGCTGTTTTCCGGCGTACCGCCAGTACTGGCCAATGCGTCCAACACATATGCGGCCCTGCCCGGCTATGTCAGCGGCGCTATCGGTTATTGGAGCTCCGTGGCGGGCTACAAGGACCGGCTGGTGCTCTATGGGATCATCTCGGCACTGTTCGGCTATGTGGGCGCCGAACTGCTCCTGGTGGTGTCAGATGAACAGTTTTCGCTGGTGGTGCCCTGGCTGATGGCCTTTGCCGTCGCGCTGTTCGTGTTCGGCAACCAGATCAATACCGCGCTGAGGGCCCGTGGTGGCGAGCGGCGCGGCATGAAAGCCCTGGGAGCCGTGCTGATCCTGTCCCTGCTGGCTGCCGTCTGCGTCTATGGCGGGTTCTTCAATGCGGGCCTCGGTATCCTGCTGCTGGCCTTCCTCGCCATGGCGGGGATGACAGACATTCATGCCATGAACGGGCTGAAGCTCTATATCTCGTCCATCGTGGCGCTAGTGGCCGTGGCGCGGTTTGCCTTCAATGGCAGTATCGACTGGTACCATGGCTCGATCGCGCTGGTGGGCGTCACCATTGGCGGCTATGCGGCGGCGCGGCTGGCGCAGTTCATCCCGACGCTGTGGATCCGCATGGGCGTGATCGTCTATGGAATCGGGATGACGGGATATTTCTTCTGGACGGCGTATTTCGCCTGACAAGGGCGCCTAATCTGTAATCCTGATCCACACCGCAGCGTCGTGGAACGGGGCGCCACCAAAGGGTGGGGCAGGTTCGGCACTGGTGAGCATGTTGATCCCCTGCCCGCCACGATGGGCCTTGTTGCGATGCAACCCTTCGGCGATCAGTACGCCGGTTCGCAGCCCGTCAGAAAGGCGGGCGGTCAATTGCACCGCGCCGCGTTGATTGCCGACCACGACCGGCGTGCCGTCGGAGATGTCGAGCCGCTCGGCGTCTTCCGGGTGAATGAAGACGCTCGGCTCGCCTTCGCGCCCGAGGCTGCCCGGGGTCTGGTTGAACGAGGAGTTGAGAAAGGCGCGCGCCGGGCTGGTGGCTAGCTTGAACGGGTGGTCCGCACCCGTTGCTTCTGTAATGGCCCAATGGTCGGCAAAGCGCGGCATGATGGCTGGGTCGCAGACCCAGCGATAGCCCTTCTTGTCTGAGACCGCCTGCCAGTCCGGCGCAAAGCGGAAGCGACCATCGGGCCAGGCAAAGCCATTGGCGAAGCGCGCTTCGTCGTCCGGCCGCCCGCGATCGACGAAACCGGTCGTCTCTACTGCTTCGAGCGGCGGAAGACTGGAGCGGGCAAAAGTGTCCGCCACCACTTCGCGGTCGCTGGCATGGAAGATCGGATCGTCGCTGCCCAGGCGTCGGGCGATGGCGTTGATGACCTCATGGTTGGAGCGGGCCTCTCCGGGCGCATCGACCACGGCGGGTCCAAAGAGCACGCGCGTATGGCCGCCACGGGTGTAATAGTCATTGTGCTCGAGGAACATGGTGGCTGGAAGCACGATATCGGCCAGCTCGGCCGTTTCGGTCATGAATTGCTCATGGACGACAAGGAACAGATCCTCGCGCCTCAGACCCTGCTGTACCAGCTTCTGGTCAGGCGCCACACTGGCCGGATTGGTGTTCTGCACGATCATGGCGTGCACCGGCCCTCTGCCCTGCAGCGCCTTGGCGTCGCCGGTCAGGATCGGTCCAATCTCGGACATGTCGAGCAGGCGCGGCGCGCCCTGTTGCAGGTGCTGGCCGGTGAGCCGTGACTTGTCGAGTGCCCAGGTGCCCGAATTGGAGTGGAAGGCGCCGCCGCCGCGATGCTGCCAGGCTCCTGTCATGGCCGGAATGCAAAGTGCCGCATGCATAGCGGTCGAACCGTTGCGCTGGCGCGAGAAACCGAAGCCGAGCCGGAAGAAGGAGCGCGGCGTATTGCCGACGAGATGCGCGAAGCCTTCGATTTCCGCGACGGACAGGCCGGTAATGCCGGCCGCCCATTCAGGCGTGCGGGTTGCGAGGTGGGCTTCGAACTCGGGCGAGAAATCGGTGAACCGGGCCATATAGTCCCGGTCGGCCAGACCATCGCGCAGCAGCACATGCATGGTGGCGACCGCCAGCGCGCCGTCGGTGCCAGGGCGCAGCACCAAGCCCATATCCGCCTGTTCCATGGTGGCGTTGCGATAGATATCGATGACCACCAGCTTGGCGCCACGCGTCTTGCGGGCCTTGATAGCGTGGGTCATCACATTGACCTGGGTATGGACCGCATTGGTGCCCCAGATGACGACGCAATCGCTCTCGGCCATCTGCTCCGGGTTGACTCCGCCCAACAGGCCCGTGCCGGCGATATAGCCAGGCCAGGCGAGACCGGTGCAGATGGTGTCATATTGATGCGAATAGCCGCGCAGGGCGCGTAGCCGCTCGATGCCGTCACGATGCACATGGCCCATGGTGCCGGCGTAGAAATAGGGCCAGATGGCCTCGGCACCATGCTCAGCTTCAATCGCAAGGAAGCGCTGCACGATCTCATCGAGCGCTTCGTCCCAGGAAATGCGCTGCCACTGCGCTGCCCCCTTGGGCCCGACGCGGCGCAGGGGATGGGTCAGGCGCTCGGGGTGGTGAATGCGCTCGGCATAGCGCGCGACCTTCTCGCAGATCACTCCGGCCGTATAGGGATCATCCTTGGCACCGCGGACGCGACCGACGGTGCCATCGGCAAGGATGTCGACATCAAGCGCGCAGGCGGAGGGGCAGTCATGCGGGCAGACGGAGCGGATGGTGCGCTGGGCAATGGGGGCGTTCATCCTGCAAGGGTAGCGCCGCCCCTGCTCCGCGACAATCGCAATGTAGTTATAGGAGGGATCAGGGACGGTGATGGCTCGCCCCTGCCCCCAGGATCAGGTTGCGAAAGCCTTGGCGGCGGATTCGGAATTGCGGCGCGCGCGGGTGGCCGCATGCTTGGCCAGTTGAGCTGCGCCGGCGTGAAACTGCGAAAAGGTGATGTGGCCAGAGGTTCCGGTGATGGTGATGCCGCGCCAATTGGGACGCACCGAACGCACTTCGGTCCACTCAAGCCTGGTCTCGCGGCCCATCGCATTGCGATGGGTGACATTGCGATGGTCCCACCGGGTTTGGGTGAACAGGCCCGCTATGCCGATGCCAAGTGAGCCGGCCGCGAGGAGAATCACGGCGATATAGGTGGCGATCAGCTGCGTGGTGTCGGCGGCATGGCCCATGATGATCACGGCAAAGAGCAGAATGGCAGCCAGCGCCGCGGCACCGTAGCAGGCGAAATATTCGACCATGGAAGGTCGCAACTCGGCCCAGCCGCCGTCAACCGTAACCGCCTCCTCAGGTTGCACCAACCGCAGCGCCAGAAAAGCAGCATAACCAAATGCCACCACACCGGCCGCCCGGGACAGCGGCAGGTGGTCGGTCAGAGGGATATATTTGAGGACAATGAGAAGGGTGATTGTAATCAGCGGCAAAGCCACTTCCTGCCAACGCAAGGGCACGCTGTAAGTCTCCATGTTGCGGGGCCGGCGACGCAAACTCGGCAAATTTCCTTTCGTCGAAGGGTAAGCAAACGAAGTGATTTGGCCATTCACAATTTTGCCATAACAAGGGCGCGATGGCAGGGATGAGCTCGGGGATTGTTTCAAGAGCCTGACAGAGTGAGTCAACGACCTGCCAATTTGATTCACGCTTCGCGCCCAAAGCAATGAAATTGCTCGAGTAACTCCCCAGCCACCAACAAAAGCCATCCCAAAATGTGCCCAGGACAGTCCGGCAAACGCGACGCCGAAACGTGGCAGAAATGTCTCAATCCTGCTGGGCGGATCGGAAGCGGCTGGGGCGGTTAAGGCCCCAGCCTGCAACCGGCTAGATTTCGCTGCGGTTCTTCTTGTGGTCCTTACCCTTGGCCGCCTTCTTCTTGGGCGGGCGGGCCTCGCCGTCCGCAACCGGCTTTGACCATTGCGGCTTTCCCTTGTCCTTCGGCGCTTTGCCCTTGGCGGCAAATGGCTTGCCGGCCTTTGCCGGCTTGGCCTCACGCGGCGGACGCGGGGTTTCCATCATGGCTTCGAAGTCGTTGTCCGCCTTCGGCCTGGCATAGCGCTCCTTGCGGTCGGCGCGCTCGGGCCGGGCCTTCATCGGATCGTATTTTTCCGGCGGGCCGGGTGGGCGGCGCTTGGACTGTGGACGCTCGGGGCGCTCGCCCGGACCGTCGACGGTGTTGATATGCACGCCCTTTTCGCCCGTTCCATTCTTCCCCAGAGCGCGCTGAAAATTGTCCACCTTGTCGGCAGCAATCTCAAAAATGCTCTCGGTATCGAAGATACGGATCGAGCCAATGGCCGATTTGGTGACACCGCCGGCCTTGCAGATCATCGGCAGCAGCCAGCGTGGCTCGGCCCGCTGCTTGCGGCCCAGATTGACCTTGAACCAACTGCCACCAACAAAGGCCTCACGGCTGCGCGGCTCGCGCGAGCCGGATTCATTGAGCGCCAATGCCGTCACATCCTCGGGAACCGGACGCGCCGCCAATTGCAGCCGCACATAGGCGGCGGCAATCGCCTCGGGGCTGTGGCGCTCGAGCAATTGGCTCACCAGCGGCGCCTCGTCCTCTGTTGCCGCTGCGCTTAGCGTCTCGGCCGAAAGGATATGTTCGCGGTAACGCGCATCGATATCGGCGGCGCTGGGCGGGGCTATGTTTTCGGCATCGACCTTGGCGGTGCGCAGGATGGAGAGCGCCACGCGCTTGCGATGGGCCGGGGCGATGACCACGCAGGTGCCCTTGCGCCCTGCCCGGCCGGTGCGGCCCGAGCGGTGTAGCAGCGTTTCGGCATTCATCGGCAGGTCGGCGTGAATGACCAGGTCGAGATTGGGCAGGTCGATGCCGCGAGCAGCAACGTCGGTGGCCACGCAGATACGGGCGCGCCCGTCCCGCATGGATTGCAGCGCGCTGGTGCGCTCGGCCTGGCTCAACTCGCCCGACAAGGTCACTACGTCAAAGCCGCGATTGTGCAGCCGGGCCGACAGGTGTTTCACCGCTTCGCGGGTGGAGGCGAAGACGATAGTATTGGTGCTCTCGTACCAGAGCAGTGTGTTGATGACGGCATTCTCGCGCTCGGCAGCGGGCACCGCCATCAGCTTGTAGTCAATATCGGCGTGTTGCGAGCCGGAACTGGCGGCGGTGATGCGCAGGGCATCGCGCTGGAAGGTTTTGGCCAATTCAGCGATCTGCTTGGGCACGGTAGCCGAAAACAGCAGGGTGCGGCGCTCTTCCGGTGCCGCAGCGAGGATGAACTCGAGATCTTCGCGGAAGCCGAGGTCGAGCATTTCGTCGGCCTCGTCGAGCACCACAGCACGCAGCGCCGATGTGTCGAGCACCCCGCGGGTAATATGGTCGCGCAGGCGGCCGGGAGTGCCGACTACGATATGGGCGCCGCGTTCCAGCGCCCGGCGCTCGGTGCGCTGGTCCATGCCACCAACGCCTGCGGCGGACTGGGCGTGCATATTGGCGTAGAGCCAGTCGAGTTCACGACGAACCTGCATGGCCAATTCGCGGGTCGGGGCGATCACCAGCGCAAGCGGCGCGCCGGGAGGCGGCAGGATGAGGTCGTCGCCCAACAGGGTCGGCGCAATCGCCATGCCAAAGGCAACGGTCTTGCCCGAGCCGGTCTGGGCGGAAACCAGAAGGTCGCGCCCATCCGCGCCTTCTTCAATGACGGCAGCCTGTACCGGGGTGAGGCTGTCATAGCCCTTGGCCACGAGGGCCTGGGCGATGGGGGCAATAATGGTATCGGGTAGGGACAAAGCAGTTCTTTCGGAGCGGATTACACCATGCGTGCCGTGCCCCGATGCGACGGGATGCTCCGACCGATTATTGGTGTCTAGCAATGGGGTTCCGCCCTTGTGGCGGAGTGACCCGGGTCGTGTTCAATGCCTTATAGCACGAACAAGCAAAAAGGCCGCCCGGCGGGCGGCCTGAAATTTGTGGTGGCGGAGACATCGGCCCGGCCCCTCGCGGGCCCCAGGGCGTTCGTCCCTCAAATCGCTCCACCGGAGCGATTTGCCGGCTGGCCTTGGCCAGCCGTCAGGCCTCACCCAACGATTTCGTCGTCGGAGAAGAAGAACTTGATTTCCTGGGCAGCGGTTTCCGGAGCGTCCGAACCGTGCACGGAGTTTTCACCGACGGACAAGGCAAATTCCTTGCGGATGGTGCCTTCAGCGGCGTTTTCCGGGTTGGTGGCGCCCATGATTTCGCGGTTCTTGAGGATGGCGTTTTCGCCTTCCAGGACCTGCACGACAACCGGCGAGGCGATCATCTGCTCGACCAGTTCACCGAAGAAGGGGCGTTCCTTGTGGACCGCGTAGAAGCCTTCGGCCTGTTCGCGGGTCATGTGGATTTTCTTCATGGCGACGGGGCGCAGACCGTTCTCTTCGAACTTGGCGACGATCTTGCCGATCAGGTTGCGGCGGACGGCATCGGGCTTGATGATGGAGAAGGTGCGTTCGAGCGCCATGGCGGTATGTTCCTGCTTGATGCGTTTGGAAAGGTGGCGCCTTTTAGCGGGTGCGTGTGTAAGGCGCAAGACGGCAAGTTGCCGCCTTCTCAGCCCTTTGCTTCCAGGCAGTTCCCCTGCCCTTGGCTGACCTCGATCAGCCCCCGCGCCATCACGTCGTTCTGCGGCGTGGCGGCCCTCACTTCCAGGTCGCTGGTCGGCTCGGGCGCCTCGATCACCTGCTCAGTGCTGACGGGCACGATGTTCATGGTGCAGATTTCAGCAGTGCTGAGCGTGGGCAGATGCACCGCAACAGTGGTGCCACGCGGTTCTGCCAGTTGCGCGGGCTCCACCGCCCAGCAGGGACTGCCCTGGAACGTCGCCTTCAACAGGACGCGTTCGACGTCGATCCGGCAGGCGGAAAGCTGGGTAAAGCTGGCCGCTTCCTGGGCCAGCACCGCCCCGCAACATAGTGTTGCGGCCAGCGCCAGCGATATGGACGCGAAGGGTTTGCGCATTAGACATCTCCTCGGGCGCGCTGTATTGGCACAGCAACATTGCAAACGACTTTATGGACCGCTGACCTTGCTTATAGGGTCGGCGAGATTATGGCATGCTGACGATCAATAACCTGACCTATCGCATTCAGGGCCGCCCCCTGTTCGAGGATGCCTCGCTGGTCCTGCCTGATGGCGCCAAGGCCGGCTTTGTCGGCAAGAACGGCACCGGTAAGACCACGCTGTTCCACCTGATCCAGGGCCATATCAGCGCCGATAGCGGCTCCACCGAGGTCAACAAAAAGGCGCGTATCGGCGCGGTCGCGCAGGAAGCCCCGGCGGGCGAAGAGACCGTGCTCGAGGTAGTGCTGGCCGCCGACAAGGAACGCACAGCGCTTCTGGCCGAAGCCGAGACGGCGACGGACCCGCACCGGATTGGCGAAATCCATATGCGCCTTGCCGATATCGACGCGCATAGCGCCGAGGCGCGCGCCTCATCCATTCTCAAGGGTCTGGGGTTCGAACAGGACCGGCAGAATGCGCCGACCCGGCAGCTGTCCGGCGGCTGGCGCATGCGCGTCGCCCTGGCTGCGGTACTGTTCAGCCAGCCCGACCTGCTGCTGCTCGACGAGCCGACCAACTATCTCGACCTTGAAGGCACGCTGTGGCTGGAGAAATACCTGGCCACCTATCCCTATACGGTCTTTCTGATCAGCCATGACCGCGACCTGCTGAACAAGGCGGTCAATTCGATCGTGCATCTCGAACACCGCAAGCTGACCTTCTACAAGGGCAATTACGACACCTTTGAAGAGACCCGTCGCATGCAGATGGAGCTCAACAACAAGAGCCGGGAAAAGACGCTGGACCAGATCGCCCATCTGCAGAAATTCGTCGACCGCTTCAAGGCCAAGGCCACCAAGGCCAAGCAGGCGCAAGCGCGCGTCAAGATGATCGAAAAATTGAAGCCGCCCGAGGCGATGTTCGACGAACATGCCGCCCCGTTCCAGTTCCAGCAGCCCAAGGTGGATTTGCCAACCCCGATGATCACGCTGGACAAGGTGTCGACCGGCTATGGCGATACGGTGATCCTCAAGAATATCACCCAACGCATAGATCCCGATGCGCGCATCGCGCTGATCGGCGTCAATGGCAATGGCAAGTCGACCTTCGCCAAGCTTCTGGCCGGCGACATTCCGGTGCTGGATGGCCAGCTCAAGATCAACAAGAAGCTCGATATCGCCCATTTCGCCCAGCACCAGATGGACAAGCTCAAACCTGAGCAGACTCCACTGGAGCATGTCACCGCGCTGATGCCGCTCGACAATGAGGCCAAGCGCCGGAGCCGACTGGCGCAGATGGGCCTGACCACCTCGCGCATGGACACCAAGGCCAAGAACCTTTCCGGTGGCGAACGGGCGCGCCTCTTGATGGGCCTGATCACCTTTTCGGGGCCGTCGATGATGATCCTGGACGAACCGACCAACCATCTCGACATCGATAGCCGCGATGCCCTGGTCTATGCGCTCAACGACTATCAGGGCGCCGTACTGATCATTTCGCACGACCGCCATCTGATCGAGGCCACTTGCGACACGCTCTGGATCGCCGAAAACGGTACCATTCGGGAGCTGGACGAAGATCTGGACAGCTACCAGCGCAGCATCACCTCGAACAAGGAGGGCAAGTCAGGTGGCGGGTCGGGCGTCAATGACCGCAAGCAGTCCCGCCAGGAAGCCGCGGCGCGACGGGCCGAATTGGCGCCGCTCAAGAAGAAGATCACCGACGCCGAAAACAAGATGAAGCGGCTCAGGACCGAGATCGACAAGATCGAGGCCCAGCTTGCGGACCCCAAGGTCTATGACGGCCCGCCGGACAAGTTGATCGCCCTGGGCAAGGACAAGGCGCGGTTCAGCACCGATCTGGAAGCGCTTGAAGAAAGCTGGCTCGAATTCAGCGCAGAACTCGAGGACGCCGAGCGGGCATAAGGGAGCCGTGTCTTCACCATTGGGGCCATAGGTTGTTGACGGGCGCGCAGCGCTGGCATTTGCTGGAAGCTGAACCTCCCGAGGCAAGATATGATACGCCTGCCTGCCCTGATCACTGTGCTCTTCCTGTCCTTCTGCCCGCTGCCCGCTGCGGCGCAGGACCTGTCTGGGCTTACCAAGCAGGAGCGCGCCGAAACGCTGCGTTTTGCTGTCAACAACAGCCTGTTCACGCTCTATCATGAGGTAGCGCATCTGCTGATCGACAAGCTGGCCCTACCCGTCCTGGGCAAGGAAGAAGACGCCGCCGACAACATCGCCACCTGGATCCTGCTCAAGAAGAATACGCCCGAGGCCAATCAGACGCTTGAAGATGCGGCGGTTGGCTGGGTGCTGACCGGCCAGAGCTATGGCGATTACTTCGGCGGTGAGGACTATGCCTCGGGCTATAGTCCTGATCGGCACCGGGCCATGCAGATTATCTGCCTGATGGTCGGCGCGGACCGCACGGCCTTTCGCTCCATTGCCAGCGCCTATGACATTCCTTCGGAGCGGCAGCACACCTGCCTGTTCGACTATGAACTGGTCAATCGCAGTCTCGACGAACTGATTGCCGAGGGCAATTCAGGCACGCAGGTCAATGTGACCTACCACGATGGCGGCAGACGGCTCCGCCTGGCCGAGCGTGCCTTCCGTGGCAGTGGCATTTTCGATGATGTCGCCGAGGAGCTGCGGCGCGCCTACCGCCTGGAGGGTCGAGTACGGTTCACGGCGAGACGCTGCGGCGAACCCAATGCATTCTATGACCCCGCGACAACTGAAATTATCTTCTGCTATGAGTTGATGCAGGACTTCATGCAACTTCATCTGGACCAGCGGGCAGAACCCAGCGGCAATTGAAGCATGGTCGGGGGAGCGGCGGTAAGCCGCGCAATGGAAATCTCATGAATAAGCTAGCAACGGCAGCGACCGCATTGATTGCGTTCGCGGTTATGATCCCGGTCGCCACTCACGCGCAGGACGAGGAAAACCAAGTCCTCAACGACGCCATGGCCTTCGCCATGCACGACGCCGCTTTCACCATCTACCACGAAGTGGGGCACATGCTGGTGGGTGAACTGGGCATTCCGGTGCTCGGCAAGGAGGAAGACGCCGTCGACACCCTGGCCACCCTCTGGCTGCTCAATGATGAAGATCAGGACTACGCCTTCAACGCGCTGATCGATGCCTCGGACGGCTGGTATTTCAACGCGGTCAACTCCACAGGCTCCGGCGTCGATGAGTTCTCTTACTACGACGAGCACAGCCTCGACATTCAGCGCGCATACGCCATGGTTTGTTTGATGGTTGGCAAGGATCCCGACAATTTTGGGGAAACTGCCGACAATTACGAGCTGGCGGCCGAGCAGCAAGAAAATTGCTCCTACACCTACGAACAAGCCGCAGTCTCATGGGGCACCCTGCTCTCGCAGTTCGAGTTGAACGGAGACGTGAGCGCGCCCATTGAGGTGATCTATGACGAGGCGGGAGACTATGAAGACTTTGCTGTCGCGCTTCAGGAAGAGGGCTTGCTCGAACGGGCCGCTGAGGAAATCACCAATGTATATGCGCTGCCACAGCCAGTGACGTTTCGGGCGACGCAGTGCGGCGAAGCCAACGCCTATTACGATCCGTCAGCCAGCGAAGTGACCTATTGCTACGAACTGGCGGCAGAGATGTTCAATCTTTACGTCTACGATATTGCCGGCTGGGGGGACACCGGCGAGGACACCGGACAAGAGTGACCCCACTGCCGGCGCTTAGCTGAAACCGACATATCGCCCTGGACGATGGTTCAGGGCGATGATCATGTTGAGCACCAAAGCACCCAGGATCGAATAGAGCACCCGATCAAACGGCAGCACAAAGAAGGCGATGACCAAGATCACCGCATCGACGCCGAGCTGAAAATAGCCGGCGCGAATGCCGAAATTTTCCTGCAGGAACAGCGCCAGGATATTGATGCCGCCGACGCTCGCCTTGTGGCGGAACAGCGAGAGAATACCCAGGCCCATCAACCCGCCACCGACCAGCGCGGCAAATAGCGGGTCAATGCGTTCAATGCCGATCCAAGCCGGAATCTGGCTGGTGAAGTAGGACACCATGGCCACGCTGGCGATGGTCTTGAGAGTGAAGGGCAGGCCCATGCGCCACCAGGCCAGTGCGTAGAATGGCAAGTTGATGGCAAAGAACAGCCAGCCGAACGGGATGCCGGTGATATATTGCAGCAACAACGCAAGGCCGGCGCTGCTGCCGGTGGTGAGCTGGACCTGGGCATAAAAGGCAATGCCCAGCGACACCAGCATTGTGCCAATCAGCATGGCGAAAAGGTCTTCGTGCAGCTTGTGCTGGCTGGGCGTCGAAAGGTCAGGCGTCATGCGCTCGCCTTCTTTTCCCAGCGGCCGGTGGCGTCCTGCTGCCAATAGGTCAGGGTATCAGCGCCGCCCCGCAGGGCCTTCCAGGCGTCGCGTGCAGTCTGCACAGCCTCTGGATCGTGTCCCGAGAAGAGATATACAAGCCGCTGATAGCCCTCGCCCGATTGGGGCACCGCGCCATCGGCAAAAAACCGGACGGTGGCGCCATTGGGATTGTCGGTCTCGGTGGTGATCAGAATGGGCTGCTGGGCGTCGATTTCCTCACCGGCCAAACCATGCGCCAGAAAGCTGTCATCGCGATAGGTCCAGAGATGGGCGTCGAGCGCCTCGGCACGTTCGCGTGAGCCGACCTCGACAACGGCGCGCCAGCCCCGCTCGATGGTTTTTTCGAGCAGCAGCGGCATCACGGATTCGAGCGGGCGGGCTTCGAGATGATAAAACAGGACTTCGGCCATGGCTCCACAATATCTGCCGCATGCTGGCGGCACCAGTTCGCCACGCGCCAAGCTGGCATGCGTGGGCTCATCTGTGACGGAATGGGAGATTGTGCCGAACCAGGAACTGCCGCAAGGTGCGGCGCGATTCATCCCACGCTAATCTGCGCGGGTGCCAGCCTCGGACCCATATGAGACGACTGACCAGCTATTTGACGCGCCTGTTTGCGAGCGATGCGCTGATCCTGTTCGGGATCATGTGTTTTCTGCTCTGGCTGGTCAATTGCCTGCGCTCCTTCGACGTGGTCTCGGTCAAGGGTCAGGGCTTCGGCACGCTGGCGCTGCAGGCGCTCTACACCATGCCGCCGCTTGCCCTGTCGTTTTTCTATATCTGCGTGGGGATTGGCGTGGTGCGGGCACTTAGCGCCCTGCAGACCAGCCACGAGCTGCATATTATCCACACCAGCAACGGATTGAGCGGGCTCTGGCGGGCCAGCATTGTCACCTGCAGCGTCGCGGTGGCGATGGTGCTGCTGCTCGCCCATGTGGTGGAGCCGCTCGCCAACAAACAGCTCAACAAGCTGTCGGCGGAAGTGGCCGCTGACCTTGTCAGTTCGACGCTCAAGCCGAACCGGTTCACCCAGGTCACGCCCGGCGTCGTGCTGCTGATCGGCGGGCGCGCCGATGGCGGGGAAATCACCGAGTTCTTTGCCGATGACCGACGCGATCCGGAAACGCGCCGCACCTATATCGCGGCCTCCGCCCGCGTGGTCAGCGTCGGCGAGGACTACGTGCTCGAATTGCGCGACGGCACGCTGCAGCACACAGAGGCCGATGGGCGCTATTCGGAGATCCGCTTTTCCCGCTACGATGTGAGCGTGGAAAGCCTGGCCCAGCAAATTGCCTATGTCGACGTGCTTTCGGAGACCGACAGTTTCGGGCTGATCGCACAGGGGCTCGAAGCCGGCTGGTCTCCCGAAATCGTCAAGCGCCTGCTCGACCGTTCCGCCGAAGGGTTGCGAGTGTTGGGGCTGGTGCTGCTGGTCGTCGCGTTGGCCGGCTTCCCAAATGGCAACCGCATGCGCATCAAGCTGCCGCTCGAGGCCTTCGTCCTGCTCGTGGCGTTTGGCGAGCGCGGCATCAGCGCCTATAGCCCGCTGGGCAGCGGTACGGGCGCAATCCTGCTGATCCTGGCCGGCAGCATCATCCTTGCCATGCGGCTCTGGCCGCGGCGCCCGATGGAGGCGAAACCGGCATGATCAGCCATATCGACAGGGTCATCATCGCCCGCCTCACCAGCCGTATCGCCGCCACGGTCTTCATCTTCTACGGGCTGATCGCACTGGTCGAATCGCTTGATACTTGGCGGTTCAGCCATGTGGCCGACGAGCGCGGCGTGCACATGGCCATCGTCATGGTAGCGATGAGCGCGGTGCGCTGGACCATCAAGACCCTGCCGGTGACGGTGTTGATGGGCACCATATTGGGGTTGATCGACCTCAAAATGCGGCATGAGTTGACGGTGATCAAAGCCAGTGGGCTCTCGATCTGGCGCGTGTTGCGAGCACCCGTCGCGGTGCTATTTGTCGCCAGCCTGGTGATTGCCCTCGGTGCAGAGACCATCAGCACCACGATCAATCGCGAACTGGCCCCTACCCCGCCGGGCCAAGTGACGCAATTGACCCCGCCAGGCGAGGTCTGGCTGGAGCAACGCGGCGACAACGTGCACTATGTCTTGATGGGGCGCGGCATGTCGCAAGGCGGCTCCCGGCTGGCTGATGTGACGCTGTTTCATCTGGGCCCCAGCGAAACGCCGCGTATCGAAGCGGACCAAGCCATCCTTGAGGGAGGCTTCTGGATCTTTCCCGAAGCCAGTTTGCGCGCGCCGGATGGCCCGATACAGATCAAGCAGAATGTTCGTGTGCCGACCCAATCCACCGCGGCCGAAATTAGCCTCAAGCTGGCCTCGACCGAGGACATGACGTTTTTTGAGTTGGCCCAATTGCTGCAACGCGGGGTCAGCGACCCCTCGATCTATGCCTCGACCTCGATGCGGCTGATCAAGCTGCTCGCTCTGCCGCTGGTGCTGACGGGCTCCCTATTGATCGGCTTTGCCTTTACCGCCGGCTATAGCCGCCATGCGCAGGTTGGGCCGGCGGTGCTCTATGGCATTGTGCTCGGCTTTGTCGTCTTCATCATCACCGAAATGGCAGATCGGGCCGGCGCGACCGGCGTGCTGGACCCGCTCTTTGCCGCCATCGGCCCGGCCCTTGTCGCCATCGTCATCGGTGTGACAGTGTTGCTTCGCAAGGAGGACGGCTGGACCTGACCGGTTCGGGCCGTTCCGATTTTGGCCTCAATCATCGCCCAATTGACAAGACTGGCTCCGACGCCGCATTGAAGGCGTCACAAGACAAGCGGACCCGACCATGACCTTTGCTGAATTTCGGCGCGCCCTTGGCGCGATGTTCATCGGACTTGCCCTCACCTTGGGTGGCATTGCCCCCGCCGTGGCAGCGACCGTGGTGACGGTCAATGGCGAGCCAATCAGCGATATTCAGGTTGATCAGCGCCTCCGGCTGTTCCGCATGGAAGGCAATAATACCGGCCGCAGCGGCGCTACCCAGCAATTGATCAACGAGGCTATTCAGGTTCAGGAGGCCAAGCGGCTGGGCATCAATGTGTCCAATGCGCAGGTCGATGACGCGTTTCTCCAGATTGCCCGCAATCTCAATGTCAGCCGCGACCGGCTGACCCAGATGCTGGAACAGGGGGGTGTCAGTTCCCAGACCCTGCAGGACCGCCTGCGCGCCGCCATTGCCTGGAATGCCGTGACCGAAGCCGCGATCACCCCGCAGGTGCAAATTTCCGAGCTTGAACTGGATCAGCGCGCCGCCGAGCAGATCGCCGATTTCCAGAAATTCGACTATATCCTCAAGGAGGTCATCTTTGTGGGGGGCGGTGGCCGGTCTGGCCAGGCCAATCGTTTCCGTTCCAGCTTTGCCGGCTGCGATACGGCTGTCGAACTCTCGCTGGCCTATAACGACGTTGCCGTCGTCGATATCGGTCGCCGACACGCCACGCAGATGCCTGACGCGATTGCCAAGGAACTGGCTGGCCTCAATGTCGGGGGCATCAGCAAGCCCCGCGCGGTCGAGGCGGGCCTGTCCATGCTGGCTGTCTGCGAGAAAGTGCAGGCCGAAGACCTGACCTTCGTCAAAGGCGGCCTTCGTGAAGATGTCGGTGGCGACGCCCTGGCCAAGGAAGCTGAAGCCTATCTTGAACGCCTGCGCAGCCAGGCCAAGATTTTCTACCAGTAGGCGCGCGCGCTAAACAGCGGCCCACTCCAGGGCCATTTCGCGGCCGCAATGTCTTGCGGCCGCCTCGCCTTTGGGGGACAGCATGACCGCGCCTGTGGCCGTCACAATGGGGGAGCCGGCTGGCATCGGCCCAGACCTGATCCTGGCGCTTTACGCGCGCCGCAAGGCTCTCAGTCTTCCCCCTTTCGTTGTTTACGGACATGCCAATTTCCTCAAGGCCCGCGCAAAGCGCCTTGGCCTTGATGTCGCCATTGCGACCGCCGGTCCGGATGCCGCAGCCGAGACCTTCGCGCAGGCGCTACCCGTGGCGCATATCGAGGGCATGGTGGCCGACCTGCCCGGCGTAGCCGATGAACGCGCCGCACCCGTGGTAATCAATGCGATCTCCGAGGCCGTCCATGCAGCGATGACCGGCCATTGCCGGGCCGTGGTGACGGCCCCCATTCACAAGGGCGCGCTCTACCATGCCGGGTTCAAACATCCCGGACATACCGAGTTCCTGGCCGATCTCTGCGCCATGGGCGGCAGGCCTCCACTGCCGATTATGATGCTGGCGCACGAGGATCTGCGCGCTGTGCCGTTGACTATTCACGTGCCGATCAAAGATGTGCCGGGGCTGATCAATCGCAAGCTGATCCTCGATACGCTGCGGGTAATGACACATGATCTGCGGCAGCGCTTCCATCTTGAACGGCCTCGCATCGCGGTGGCGGGGCTCAATCCCCATGCCGGCGAGGGCGGCTCGATTGGCCGCGAAGACGTGGAGATTATTGCGCCCGCGATTGCAGACGCGCAGGCCGATGGCATTGCGGCAGTTGGTCCCCTGCCCGCCGACACGCTGTTCCATCCGCCCCATTGGCGGCAATATGATGCGGTGCTGGCCATGTATCACGATCAGGCGCTGATCCCGATCAAGACCGTCGCCTTCGATGCCGGCGTCAATGTCACGCTCGGCTTACCCATCGTGCGCACCTCGCCCGACCACGGCACCGCATTTGACCTGGCCGGCACCGGCAAGGCCTCTGTTTCCAGTTTTGCCGCGGCCCTGGCCATGGCGCATATCATGACGGCCCCTAAAGCATGAGCCAGATCGACAATCTCCCCCCGCTACGCGAGGTCATCAACGCCCACGGCCTGCGCGCCAAGAAAGAACTGGGACAGAACTTTCTGTTCGATCTCAACCTGACCGCGCGCATCGCCCGTGTCGGCGGTTCGCTCGAGGGCGTGCGGGTGGTCGAGGTCGGTCCCGGTCCCGGCGGGCTGACCCGCGCTTTGCTCGCCGAAGGCGCCCGCGAGGTCATTGCCATTGAGCGAGACGCCCGCGCCCTGCCGGCCCTGGCCGAAGTGTCCGACGCCTATCCGGGCCGACTGACCGTAATCGGCGGCGATGCCATGGAGATGGACTATCGCCGTCTGGCCGACGGCCCCACACGGATCGTGGCCAATCTGCCTTACAATATCGGTACGCAGCTCCTCACCGGCTGGCTCACCATGGAGCCCTGGCCGCCCTTTTTCGAAAGCCTGACGCTGATGTTCCAGCGCGAAGTAGCCGAGCGAATCGTGGCCAGGCCCGGTGACAATCACTATGGCCGCCTCGGCGTCCTTGCCGGTTGGCGGAGTGAAGCACGCATCGCCTTCAATGTGGGCAAGCAGGCCTTCGTGCCGCCACCGAGCGTTACCTCGGCGGTGGTGCATATCGTCCCCAAGCCCGTGGAAGAGGGATTGCCGGTCAGACAAGTCGAACAGGTGACCAAGGCCGCCTTCGGTCAGCGCCGCAAGATGGTGCGGCAGTCGTTGAAATCACTCGGCGTGCCGGTGGAGTCCCTGCTGGCCGCCGCTGACCTCAAGGGCGACGAACGGGCCGAAACCTTGCCCATCGAAGCCTTTCTCGCCATGGCGAGGGCCTTGCCGAGGTTGAGGGCGGAAGGTTAGGTCCCCTGTCCCGGATACAGCCGAGGGCTTTGAAGGAGTCTCCGGCACCGGCGGGAAGATCAAGCTGATGCCCTCTCCCACCGATCCGACTGCCTCTCAGAGTGAGTCAATCTGACTTTGCAAGTCTATGATAAAACTTGCAAAATTCACCTGACGCTCGCGCTTGAGGCGGGCAGCGGCGAGGATCGAACGGACGTTCTGGACCGACTGCTCCAGATCCCGGTTGATGATGACATATTCATATTCGCCCGCGTGATCGAGTTCGATGCGGGCGTTGCGCAGACGCTTCTCAATGGTGCCCACGCTATCTTGAGCGCGACGCTCAAGCCGGGCGCGCAACTCTTCAATTGTAGGCGGCAGGATGAAGACCGTTACCATATCGTGGCGGCACTTCTCATAGAGCTGCAGGGTGCCCTGATAGTCGACATCGAAGAGGATGTCGTTGCCGGCGGCAAGCTGCTCTTCGACCTGAGCGCGCGGCGTGCCATAGTAATTGCCGTGCACCTCCGCGGATTCGAGCAATCCGTCCTCGGCCTGCATGCGCTTGAAGGTGGGCACGTCGATAAAATGGTAATGCGTGCCGTCCACTTCGTCGCTGCGGCGCGCACGCGTCGTCACCGAAACGGACAGGCGGATATTGGGATCCTGCTGGAACAGGGAGCGCGAAATCGATGACTTTCCTGCGCCTGACGGAGAGGCAATCACCAACATGACGCCGCGGCGCTGAAAATCCATCTGACCCACTCTATTCGACGTTTTGAATTTGTTCGCGTAGTTGATCGATCACCGCCTTGAGGTCAAGACCGATGGCCGTCAGCTCCACTGCGTTTGCCTTTGAGCAAAGCGTGTTGGCCTCACGATTGAACTCCTGGCTGAGAAAATCCAGGCGCCGGCCCACTGCGCCCCCGCCTTCGATCAGCTTGCGGGCAGCGGCAATGTGGGCGCGCAGCCGGTCGAGCTCTCCCTGGATATCGGCCTTGGTGGCCAAAAGCAGGGCTTCCTGCGCCAGCCGGTCCTGTGGCAGCCTGGCATCGTCGCGCAGCACTGCGATCTGCTGGCGCAGCCGGGCCTCAATAGTGGCGCGGTCGCGGGCCGGGTGAGCCTCGGCGCGATCGACCAGATCGGCAAATTGTGTCGAGATGGGCAAGCAGCACCGAGGCGATCTCTGCGCCTTCCTGGCGCCGCGCGGTTTGCAGAGCTTCGAGGGCCTGCCGGGCGCAATCCAGAATCAGCTCTGCCTGCCGCTCCTCATCGATCCCCCCTGCTCCCTCGCCCGCATCGAGCACACCGGGCAAGGCTAAAATGCCCTCCGGGCGCGGCATATCTGTCGTGATCTGTTTCCGGAGCTGCTCAATCGCATTCAAGACGTCGGCCAATACCGGTTGGTTGATGCGAATTGCACTAGCGCCGACACCGCGATCCAGCGTCAGCACAAGGTTGATGGCACCGCGCGTCAGCGATCTGGACAGCAGTTGGCGCAAGGGAATTTCGAAGGCGTCGAGCCCTGGGCCCAGCCGCAGGCGCATATCAAGCCCGCGACTATTGACCGATTTGAGCTCCACCCGGACCCGCATCTCGCCATGCTGCTGCTCTGCGCGGGCAAAGCCCGTCATGCTGGCGAGAGCGGCGCTCACTGTGCCGTTTCGGCTTCGGCGCCGGCCCCTTCGGCCTCTTGAGCTTCGAGCGCCTGGCGCGCGGCTTCGGCCTCTTCCTCAGCCTGCGCCGCCGCCTCGGCGGCTATCTCGCGATAGCGCGCTACGTTCTGCTGGTGCTCGGCATAGGTCTCGGCAAAGACGTGGCCCTCGCTCGGTGTCGCGCCCTTGGCCACGAAGTAGAGGTAATCATGGCTGTCCGGATGGGCCACGGCCTCGAGCGCCTCGATGCCGGGATTGGCGATCGGGGTCGGGGGCAGACCATCGATCTGGTAGGTATTGTAGGGTGTCCGCTCCTCAATTTCCGAGCGGCGGATGCCACGGTCGAGCGTTGCCTGACCCAACGTGATGCCATAGATGATGGTCGGGTCCGACTGCAGGCGCATGCCCTCGCGGATACGATTGACGAAAACGGCGGCAATCTGCGGACGCTCCGACGCGATGCCGGTTTCCTTCTCGACGATCGAGGCCAGGATCAGCAATTCGGCCGGCGATTCGAGCGGCAAATCCGCCTCGCGCCCCGCCCAGACCTGTGCCAGCGCCTGAGTCATGGCCAGTTGCATTTCGTCGAGCACCGACTGGCGGGTGTCGCCGGGGGTGTAGTCATAACTGCCCGGCAGGATAGAGCCTTCAGGCGGGAGCTGGTCGATCGAGCCGGTCAGACGATCATCCGCATTGATGCGCTGAATGGCCTGCCACACAGTCCAGCCTTCCGGGATGGTGACGGCATAACGCAGCGGATTGCCTAGGGTAAGCTCCTTGAGGATTTCAGACATCGAAGCGCCAGCTGGAATACTGAAATCGCCTGCCTTAACGATTGCGCTTTCTTCGACGCGGCTACCGAACTGGCTGAAAATCACCGAATTGGTGATGAAGCCCTGTTCTTCGAGACGATTGGCCGTGGTGGAAAGCGTATTGCCCGATTCTACCCGGAAAACGCGGTCTTCGCGGAGTGGACCGTCGCCGTAATATTGCGAGGCAATATAGAACAGCCCACCGCCGACTATCACCAAGCCGATGACCAGAAGGGTCAACAAGCCATTGAGGATGTCGATCAAGCCATTGCCTGAGCGGCGGCGGCGCCGGTTCCTGCGGTCGGTCATCGTATCCCTGTCACTCGCGAATATGGGCCTTTGCGGCCCCGGTTGTCTTTGTTCTTGCGCCAAACTGTGGTGGGGCGCCGGCATTGTTCGCAATGCGGGCGCGCAAAGACAAGGGGCACATCGCAGGTGAGTGCGATGTGCCCCTTACAATTCGTGGAAAAGTTTAGCCGACCTTGCGCATGACCAGCGTGGCATTGGTACCACCAAAGCCGAAGCTGTTGGATAGTGCCACGTTGATCTCTGTCTTGAGCGGCGTATGCGGCACAAGATTCATCTCGGTCTCGACCGAAGGATTGTCCAGGTTCAGCGTTGGCGGGGCGATATTGTCCCGCATGGCCAGCAGGCAGAAAATGGCCTCTACCGAACCCGCAGCCCCGAGCAGATGGCCGACAGCGGACTTGGTCGAGCTCATTACGGCGCCCTTGGCCGCCTCGCCCATCACGCGGGTCACCGCACCAAGCTCGATTTCATCACCAAGAGGCGTCGATGTGCCGTGGGCATTGATGTAGTCGACCTCTGAGGCCGGAATACCGGCGCGCTTGATCGCCGCACTCATGGCGCGGAAACCGCCATCGCCATCCGGCGAGGGAGCAGTGATGTGATAGGCATCGCCCGACAGGCCGTAACCGATCACTTCACCATAAATCTTGGCGCCGCGGGCCTTGGCCCGCTCATAGTCTTCGAGCACGACAATACCTGCGCCCTCGCCCATGACGAAACCATCGCGGTCCTTGTCATAGGGGCGCGAGGCGGCAGTCGGGTTGTCGTTAAAGCCTGTCGAGAGCGCACGAGCTGCGGAAAAGCCGGCCAGCGACAGACGGTTGACGCAGCTCTCGGTACCACCCGCCACCATCACATCCGCATCACCCAATGCGATAAGACGGGCGGCATCGCCAATGGCGTGCGCACCTGTCGAGCATGCGGTGACGACCGAGTGGTTCGGCCCCTTGAGGCCGTAGCGGATCGAAACCTGGCCCGAGGCCAGGTTAATCAGTCGACCGGGGATAAAGAAGGGACTGATACGGCGGGGCCCCTTTTCATGCAGCGTGATGGAGGCATCATAGATGCCGCCCACGCCACCAATGCCCGAGCCGATCAGGACGCCTGTGCGTTCCTGCTCTTCCTGGGTCTTGGGTTCGACGCCGGCATCTTCGATGGCCTGCTGGGACGCCGCCATGGCATAGACGATGAATGGATCAACCTTGCGCTGCTCCTTCACCTCCATCCATTCGTCGGGATTGTACTTGCCATCGGCATAGTCCCCAAGCGGAATGCGGTGAGCGATCTGGCAGGCAATATCGTCGATCTCAAAATCGTCGATACGCTTGGCGCCACTCTTGCCTGCAAGAATGTTGGCCCAGGTCGCTTCCACGCCGCAACCAAGCGGTGTGACAAGCCCCAGTCCGGTGACGACGACTCGGCGCAATTCCATGGTCAGCGGCCTAACCCCAGCGTTAGCTGGTGGCCTTGGTCAGGAAGGCGACCGCGTCACCGAAAGTCTGGATCGACTCGGCTGCGTCGTCGGGGATCTCGACCGAGAACTCTTCCTCGAATGCCATCACCAGCTCGACCTGATCCAGCGAATCTGCGCCCAGATCGTCGATGAAGCTGGCCTTTTCGGTGACCTTCTCGGCATCCACATTGAGGTGTTCCACAACGATCTTGCGGACCCGATCAGCGACATCGCTCATATTTGACTTCCCTTTTTAGAAATCGACGTTTCATTTCGCTTCTTATTGGCGCGAAGCCAAATCATCAAGCGCACAATTGGTTTGCACTGGGGCAATGTATGCGGCCTTCTGGGCGCCCGCAAGGCGGGCCAGCAAGATCGACCGGGGCGCGAGGTACCATGTTTTATCCGCCATAGCCAGCCGCAATTGCCAAGGTTTCCAAGGCTTTTGCCATGTAGTACCGCCATTCGAGCATAGCTCTCATCGCCTTCTCACCTCAAATCTCTCCATCGGAGAAATTTGATCCTGGGACGGATCAAAGCATCGCCATGCCGCCATTCACATTGAGCGTGTGCCCGGTGATGTAGGCCGCAGAATCGCTGGCAAGGAACACCGTACAGCCGGCAATTTCCTGTGCAGTACCAAGCCGGCCGGCCGGAACGCCCGAAAGGATCGAGTCGCGCTGCTTGTCGTTGAGTTCGTCGGTCATGGCGGAGGCGATGAAACCCGGCGCGATGGAATTGACGGTGATATTGCGGCTCGCGACCTCATAGGCCAGCGCCTTGTTCATACCGATCAGGCCGGCTTTCGAGGCGGCATAATTGCCCTGCCCCGGATTGCCCATCACGCCCACCACGGAAGAAATGCCGATAATGCGGCCCCAGCGCGCCTTCATCATGCCGCGCAGCACAGCGCGGTTGAGATGAAAGGCGGCCGTGAGATTGACGGCGATGACGTCGTCCCATTCCTCGTCCTTCATGCGCATGAACAGATTATCGCGCGTCATGCCGGCATTGTTGACCAGGATATCGACGCCACCCATGGCAGCCTCGGCCGCCGGCACGAGTTTGTCGACTTCGTCGAGCTTGGAGAGGTTCGCAGGCAGGATGGGACAATCCTTGCCGATTTCCTTGGCCGTATCTTCCAGCGCGCCCACCCGGGTACCTGAAAGAGCTACCGTCGCGCCTGCAGCGGCCAGGGCCTTGGCGATTTCGCGGCCAATACCACCGCTGGCGCCCGTAACCAGGGCGCGTTTACCAGAAAGATCAAACATTTAGGTCTCCTCCGGGGAGAAAGCGATTCAAGCGCTTGAGATTGTGAATCAAGTGGCTCAGGTGGCCAACTGGGCCGCGAAAGCTTCGATGTCGGCCGGCGTACCAACGGCCTGGGCCGATGCGTCCGGCGCGATGCGTTTGGCCAGTCCTGTCAGCACCTTGCCCGAGCCGAGTTCGACCAGATTGGCCACACCGCCCGCAGTGGTGAGCCAGGTGACGCTTTCAGTCCAACGCACAACACCGGTCACTTGTTCGACCAGACGCTGGCGGATTTCATCCGGATCGGAAATCGGCGCGGCCAGCACATTGGCGACCAGAGGCACCACGGGCGCCTTCATTTCGACTTCAGCAAGCGCGGCCGCCATGGCGTCGGCGGCCGGCTGCATCAGCGAACAGTGGAACGGCGCGCTAACCGGCAGCAGCAAGGCGCGCTTGGCACCCTTGCCCTTGGCAATATCGAGGGCGCGCTCGATGGCGGCCGTGGCGCCGGAGATCACCACCTGTCCTGGGGCATTGTCATTGGCGACAGCACAAACCTCGCCCTGAGCGGCTTCATCGGCCACGGCCTGTGCGGTCTCGAGGTCGAGGCCCAGCAGCGCCGCCATGGCACCATGCCCCACCGGAACGGCTTTCTGCATGGCCTGGCCACGTGTGCGCAGCAGGCGCGCGGCATCGGCCAGGCTGAAAGTGCCGGCGGCACACAGCGCCGAGTATTCGCCCAGTGAGTGACCGGCGACATATTTTGCGTGGTCCTTAAGTGAGAGGCCCCTGGCCTCGAGCACCCGGATTACCGCTACGCTGACGGCCATCAGCGCGGGCTGCGCGTTTTCTGTCAAACGCAGAATGTCTTCAGGCCCCTCGAACATGATGGAGGAAAGTCGCTCGCCCAAAGCCTCGTCCACCTCGTGAAAGACGGCCCGCGCTTCGGAAAATTCGTGCGCCAGATCCTTGCCCATGCCGACAGTCTGGCTGCCCTGACCGGGAAAAGTGAAAGCGGAGATGGACATGTTCGATCCCTTTTCGAGCCAATGTGACAAGCCGCAAGCGGCCTGTCCAGTTGCCCGGCGCTTTGCCGGGTGTGTGTGGCGGAGTCAAGACGAACGGACGCGCCGCTTGCCTTCTTCCCCTCATTCCTCTATAGCCGCGCCAGCAATTCGTTTGGCCGGGGGCTGAACGGAGGGTTTGTGCTTTGCATGAACAGGGTCCGGCGGACCCGGCCTCCCGTGTTCCCGCTCTTTGCAAGACTGCTTTGACGCCTTTCCGGCTTCGAAGGGGCTCCGCGCCAGGCATTGTTGAGTAAAACTCGAAAGGAAGGCGCATCAATGGCCCTCTACGAACATATCTACCTGGCTCGCCAGGACGTTTCCCAGCAGCAGGTTGAGGAACTGACCGCACAGCTCGCCGAAATTCTCGGTCAGGGCGGCGGCAAGATCACCAAGAACGAATATTGGGGCCTCAAGGGTCTCTCCTACCGCATCCGCAAGAACCGCAAGGCGCACTACACCCTGCTCAACATCGACGCACCGGCCACCGCCGTTGCCGAGATGGAGCGCCAGATGCGCATCAATGAAGACATCCTGCGCTTCATGACCGTGCGCGTCGACGAGCTGGAAGAAGGCCCGTCCGCGATGATGCAGAAGCGCGACCGTGACGACCGCGATGGCGGCCGTGGTGGCTTCTCCGGCGAACGCCGTCCGCGCCGCTTCTAAGAGACAAGGAAGAAAACAAAATGGCTATCAAAGACCTTACCACTTCCCAGGCTCGCCGTCCGTTCCAGCGTCGCCGCAAGACCTGCCCGTTCTCCGGCGAGAACGCACCGCGCATCGACTACAAGGATGTACGCCTGCTTTCGCGCTACGTCTCCGAGCGCGGCAAGATTGTGCCGAGCCGCATCACCGCCGTTTCGGCCAAGAAGCAGCGCGAACTGGCCCGTGCCATCAAGCGCGCCCGCTTCATCGGCCTGATGCCCTACGCCGTCCAGTAAGCTTTAGCTACACTGAGACTGCATCGCTGGGGTCGCGAATGGTTCGCGGCTCCTAACCGCTCCTTGAAGAGCGGGACAGCCAAAGGAAAAAGACATGAAAGTCATTCTGCTCGAGCGCGTTGGCCGTACCGGCACCATCGGCGACGAAGTCAACGTCAAGGACGGTTTTGCCCGTAACTTCCTGCTGCCCCAGGGCAAGGCCCTGCGCGCCACGGAAGCCAACCGCAAGAAGTTCGAAAACGAACGCGCCCATATCGAACAGCGCAATGAAGAGCGCCGCAATGCCGCCGCTGGCATTGCCGAAGGTCTGAACGGTCATGCCGTGATCATGATTCGTCAGGCTGGTGAAACCGGCCAGCTCTACGGTTCGGTTGCTGCCCGCGACATCGTCGAGGCCCTGGCCAATGACGGCTTTACCGTCCAGCGCAATCAGGTCGACCTTGCCGATCCGATCAAGACCGTCGGCGTTCACAATGTCGATCTGTCGTTGCACCCGGAAGTGGCCGTTTCGATCACTGTCAACGTGGCGCGCTCGGAAGACGAAGCCGAACGTCAGGCCGCTGGTGAAGACGTCTCCGTCCCCGCCTTCGACAGCGATGAAGATGGCGACTTCGCAGCCGGCCAGGCCGCTGCTGCCGCTGAAGACCGCTTCGAAGAGTAGTCTTCGATCAAATCCGCTTTTGAAAGGCCGGGCCAATGCCCGGCCTTTTGCTTTTGCACGACAATTGCGACAGACTCAGTGCAGCGCGCCAGTGAGTCTTGAGAAGCAACCGGCGTCAGGTGAAATCCCCGTTGTCCACAGAGTTCACAGGGGCCATCAGGGAAACTTTAACCCCCGTCCCGCTAGCCCAAGACTCAGCGCCAAAATGCATGGTTAAGAAAGGCTAACCCCCAGGAAGACCCATGGCCGAGATCGCCCGCCTTCACCCTGCCGATGACAAGTCGTTTCGCGTCGCACCGCACAATGTGGATGTTGAGCAGGCGCTGCTGGGCGCCATTCTGATCAACAATGACGCGTTCTATCGCGTCGCCGATTTCCTGCTGCCAGAGCATTTCTACGAGCCGATCCACCGCGACATTTATGAACTCGCCGGCAAGATCATCCGCGCCGGCAAGGCGGCGGAACCGGCTACGCTCAAGACCCATCTGCCTGACCAATTGCTGCCCGAAGTCACCATGATGCAGTACCTCTCGCGTCTGGCGGCAGAAGCGACGACCGTGCTCAATGCCGGCGATTATGGACAGGCGATCTATGATCTGGCCATACGCCGCAATCTGATCATGGTGGGCGAGGAAATGGTCGGCGTCGCCTATGACAGCGATGTCGAGATGACCCCGGTCAAGCAGATCGAAAAGGTCGAGGGCGAACTGTTCCTGCTTGCGGAAAAGGGCCGCTATGACGGGGGCTTCCAGGCCTTCAGTTCGGCACTCAACGCCTCCATCCAGATGGCAGGCGAAGCTTTTCAACGCGATGGCGGCCTTTCCGGCGTCGCAACCGATCTGCATGATCTTGACCGGCAGATGGGCGGCCTGCAGCGAAGCGACCTGATCATCCTGGCTGGTCGTCCCGCCATGGGTAAAACCTCGCTGGTGACCAATATCGCCTATAATGTCGCCAAGAACTGGCGGGGCGATGTGACACCCGATGGGCATTCCAAAACTGTCAACGGCGGCATTGTCGGCTTCTTCAGCCTGGAAATGAGTTCCGAACAGCTCGCCACCCGTATTCTGGCCGAGCAGGCAGAGATCTCCTCGTCGGACATTCGCCGCGGTCGCATTCACGACAATCAGTTCGCCAAGCTGGTCGACGTGTCCAATGTGATGAGCAAGGTGCCGCTCTATATTGACGACACCGGCGGTATCTCGGTGGCCCAGCTTGCCGCCCGCGCACGGCGTCTGAAACGCCAAAAGGGTCTGGATCTGCTCATCGTCGACTATTTGCAGTTGCTCTCGGGCTCCTCCAAAGCCTCGAGCCAGAACCGCGTGCAGGAACTGACCGAAATCACCACCACGCTCAAGGCGCTGGCCAAGGAACTCGAAGTGCCGGTGATCGCGCTGTCCCAGCTTTCCCGTCAGGTGGAAGCGCGCGACGACAAGCATCCGCAATTGGCCGACTTGCGCGAATCGGGCTCTATCGAACAGGACGCGGACGTGGTCTTGTTCGTGTATCGTGAAGAATATTATCTCAAGAACAAGGAGCCCAAAGAGGGCACGCCGGAGCATCTGACCTGGCAGGGCGAAATGGAAAAGGTGCATGGCAAGGCGGAAGTGATCATCGCCAAGCAGCGCCACGGCCCCACCGGCACAGTGCAGTTGAGCTTCGAGGCGCAGTTTACCCGCTTTGGTAACCTTGCTCGGGCAGATTATCTGCCTGAACGCATGGAATAGGCATGGCGCTGACTTCTGGCCTTGGCGGCCAATTGAGCATCGATCTGGGGGCCCTGGCCCGAAACTGGCGGGCCCTGGACAAGGTGAGCGCCGGCGCGTTGACCGCTGCGGTGGTGAAGGCCGACGCCTATGGCACCGGCATCGAGCAGGCGTCAAAGGCGCTGCACGCGGCCGGCGCGCGCTTCTTCTTCGTGGCAACGCCCGATGAAGGCATGGCGGTACGCGCCGCTGTGCCCGATGCGCATATCTTCATTCTCTATGGGCTTTATCCGGGCGCTGCCAATCTCTACATCCGGCAGAACCTGATGCCGGTGCTCTCCTCCATGTCGATGTTGGAAGAGTGGATGGCCAAATGCATCGAGCGAAATGAGGCGTATCCGGCAGCCTTCCATTTTGACACCGGTATCAACCGTCTTGGTTTCCGCCTCAATGAGGCGAGCCTGGTGCGCGAAAGCATCGAAAAGCTTGGCTATGCGCCACAAATGGTGATGAGCCATCTGGCCTGTGCCGACACACCCAACCATGAAAAGAATCGCACGCAACTGGCGCTGTTCGGTTCGGTGATGTCGCAATTTCCCGGCATTCCGGCATCGCTCTCGAACTCGGCCGGGCTGATGACTGGACGCGACTATCATTTTCAGATGGTGCGTCCGGGCATTGCGCTCTATGGCGGCCGCGCCGTGGGTGGCCGGAAGAACCCGATGCAGCCGGTCGTCACCCTGCATGTGCCGATTCTGCAGGTTACCGAGGGCCGCACCGGTGAGTCGGTGGGCTATGGCGCCACCTACACGCTCAACCGCAATTCGAAGCTGGCCATCCTCGGCTATGGCTATGCCGATGGCTTCCTGCGCGCGCTTTCGGGCACCAATCCGCGCCCAGGCGGCAAGGTCTTCATTCGCGGTAAGCTCTGCCCGGTGATTGGGCGGATTTCCATGGACCTGACCGTAGTCGACGTCACCGAGCTCGGCTCCGATCTCCCCACTCCTGGCGAAGGTGCCGAAGTGCTGGGCGCCAATGTCAGCATTGACGATCAAGCCGATGCGGCCGGCACCATTGGCTACGAGATTCTCACCAGCCTCAAGGGCCGCTATAGCCGCAACTATGTGGGCGACGGCAATTTGCCGGAGTGATCAGGAGCCGTTGTTGATGAGTTCGGCAGGGTCATCTGCCGGTCCCGCAGGCAATTCCTTTTGCTCGGTAATCTCATTGGCCGTCCGCGCCCCGTCAACCTCTGGCGCCTGATTGTTGGCGATGAAGACGGTCACGGCAAAAACCACGACCACAATGACGGCGACGATGGCGATGACCAGATTTTTGTTCATATCGAGCTCTCCGTGCTCTGAAACAATCTGGAAGACCGAGAAGAGTTCCGTGCGCATACGCGGCTAGTCGAAATGTTGCCAACTTGTCGGCATGAGGCCCGTTTACAGCTCCGAGATCGCTCCAGGTTTGTTCTCATTTCGTTCTTGCCCAGAGATGCCGATTGCTGCTAGTTTGTCCCTGACTAGGCTTCGGGTTCGACTTGGCAACATCAATTCCATTCTACGCCATCCTCCTGCGCGCCATCGGTCCTGCGACGCACAAGTTGATGAGCATGGCGCAGTGGCGAGAGGCCTCGGGGGCCGCTGGCTTCATCGCGCCCGAAACACTGGTCAATACGGGCAATATGATTGCCGGGTTCGAGGGCTCGTCGGCTGAGGCGGGCAAGGCGATGACCGGCGTGCTGCGCCAATTCGGGCTTGCCGAGAATGTCGTTCCAGTTCTGCGGACCCCGGCGCAGTTGAAAAAGCTGCTGCGCGCCGACCCGATTGCTGAGGCCGCGAAGGACCGCCCCGCCGAGACCGGTGTCTATTTCTTCGCAGCGCGGCAGCCAGACTTCACATGGCTGAACAGCCATGATGGTCCGGAGATCATCCACATTGTCGAGAAGCATCTGATCGTGGACTTCTCGCAGGACATCGCCAAGTCCGGCAAGCTGATCCGAAAAATCGACAAGCAATGCGGGCTCAACACGGCCCGCAACTGGAACACACTGCGCAAACTGGCGGAACGCTCGATCGCGCGAGGGAAAGAATAAACGTGGCCAAGAACCGATCCCAATTCATCTGCCAGTCCTGTGGCGCGGTTTCCAGCCGGTGGCAGGGACGCTGCGACGCCTGTGGGGAATGGAATACGATTGTCGAGGAACTGGTGGACTCCGGGGTCGGAGCGGGCCCAAAATCAGCCAAGGCAGGTGGCCGCCCCGCCAATCTGGTGCCGCTTTCGGGCGAAACGGAAAGCGCCGCGCGCGTCGTTACCGGTTTTGTCGAGCTGGATCGGGTCACCGGGGGTGGTTTCGTCAAGGGATCAGCCCTTCTGGTCGGCGGCGATCCGGGCATTGGCAAGTCCACCCTGCTGCTGCAGTCGGCGGCGGCGCTGGCTCAGAAGGGCAAACGCGTTATCTATGTGTCAGGCGAGGAAGCGGTTGCCCAGGTGAGGCTGCGGGCGCAACGATTGGGCTTGGGCGAAGCAGGTGTGCTGCTGGCCGCCGAAACCAATGTCGAGATCATTCTGGCGACGCTCGAAAACGGGCCGCCACCGGACCTGGTCATTATCGATTCCATTCAGACCCTATGGACCGACCGCGTCGACTCTGCACCGGGCACCGTCACCCAGGTGCGCACCTCGGCCCAGGCGCTGACTCGTTTTGCCAAGAAGAGCGGCGCTGCCGTGGTGCTGGTGGGCCACGTCACCAAGGATGGGCAGATTGCCGGGCCGCGCGTGGTCGAGCACATGGTGGATGCTGTGTTGTATTTTGAGGGCGACAGCAGTCACACCTTCCGCATCTTGCGTGGGGTGAAGAACCGTTACGGCGCCACCGACGAGATCGGCGTCTTCGCCATGACCGAACTTGGCCTTGAACAGGTGGCAAACCCTTCCGCGTTGTTCCTTGACCAGCGCGACAAGGACGCGGCGGGGTCGGCGGTCTTTGCCGGCATGGAGGGGACGCGTCCGATTCTCATCGAGATCCAGGCCCTGGTGGCCCCTTCCCCGCTTGGCACACCGCGCCGGGCCGTGGTGGGCTGGGACAGCTCGCGCCTGTCCATGGTGCTGGCCGTGCTCGAAACGCGCTGCGGGGTCCGGATCGGCGCCAATGACATCTATCTCAATGTCGCGGGCGGTCTGAAGATCAATGAGCCGGCGGCCGATCTGGCCGTGGCCGCAGCGCTGATTTCCTCGCTGACTGGCGCGTCCTTGCCCGCCGATGCTGTCTATTTCGGGGAAATCTCGCTGGCCGGCGGGGTGCGCCCCGTGGTGCATGGTGCGCTGCGCCTGCGCGAAGCCGAAAAACTGGGCTTCGGCTCGGTGGTCACCGGCAAGCTGGGCAAGGCGGATCGCAATAGCGGCCTCGAGATCACCGAATATGCTCTGTTGAGCGACATGGTGAGCCGCATAGCCGCGGGGGGCAAACGTCCAATGCCGGAGCCGGAGCCTGAGGGCTGGTAGCCAAGTGGTTTCCCAGGAGATTATGAGGCCTTGGCATCGCTAGGCTTGGCACGGCGCGTCAAAGCCGTTAAAGGTCCAGCAAAAGCCGGGGCGGCAAGACAACAGGGCAAAGACATATGCTGACTGCGTTCGACGTTGGTGTGGGTGTGCTGGTGCTGATTTCAGCGATCCTGGCCACGGCGCGGGGGCTTACCCGCGAAGTACTTTCCCTGGCGACCTGGGCTGGTTCGGCCGCCATCGCCGTCTACATGTGGCAGTACCACCCCGATATCGCCCGGCAATATATCGCAGAGCCCGTGGTGGCCGACATCGCCACGGTGGTCGTGACGTTCATCGTGGCGCTGATCGTGCTGCACTTGCTCACCATGCGCATTGCCGACTTCGTGGTGGACAGCCGCATCGGGCCGATCGATCGCACGCTGGGTTTCGTTTTCGGTGTGCTGCGCGGCATTCTGATCGCCATCGTCATCACCATTTTCGGCATCTGGCTGCTCGGCAGCAATCTGCCGGAATGGGCCAGCAACGCCCAGTCGCTGCCTTATCTGCGGGATATGGGTAACACGCTGATTTCCATGTTGCCCGAAGGCCTTGAGCAGCAGGTGACTGACATACTTTCGGGTGGCGGCGCCAATCTGACCGAGGATCCACCGGCCCCTGCCGCCCCGCTCGAAGACGGGACGCCCGACCCCAGCATTGACGGCACCGTGGACCCAACCGACCCAGCGCCCGAGGCCTGAGGTTCGACAAGTTCGGCGGGCAGCAGCGCACCCGCCTCATTCCTGCCGACCCCATCTGGTATTGGTGGCCGGCAGGTAATTGCGCTATTTGCGAGCAGGCCCCAATTCGCATGGAGAATCCGGTGACCCATTGGAACGATGACGATTTCGATCTCAATGGAGACACGCTGCACGAAGAGTGCGGCGTGTTTGGCATTTTGGGGCACAACGATGCCTCGACACTGACCGCGCTCGGTCTGCATGCCCTGCAGCATCGCGGTCAGGAAGCGGCCGGTATCGTCAGCTTCGATGGCCGCCAGTTCTATCAGGAAAAGCGCATGGGTCTGGTGGGCGACCACTATACCGACCCGGCCGTACTGGCGAAGCTTCCCGGCAATATTTCGATCGGCCACACCCGCTATTCGACCACCGGGGAAGTGGCGCTGCGCAATGTGCAGCCGCTGTTTGCCGAACTGGAAGCCGGTGGCATCGCCATTGCCCACAATGGCAATTTCACCAATGGGCTGACCCTAAGGCGCCAGATCATTGCGACGGGCGCCATTTGCCAGTCGACCTCGGACAGCGAGGTGGTGCTGCACCTGATCGCCCGTTCGCGGCATTCCTCTACCGCCGACCGCTTCATCGATGCGATCCGGCAGATGGAGGGGGGCTACGCCATGCTGGCCATGTCCCGCACCAAGCTGATCGCTGCCCGTGACCCGGTCGGCATCCGCCCGCTGGTAATGGGCGATCTCGATGGTAAGCCGATCTTCTGCTCGGAAACCTGCGCTCTCGACATCGTCGGCGCCAAATATGTGCGCGACGTTGAGAATGGCGAAGTCATCATCTGCGAAATGCAGCCGGATGGCTCGATCAGCATCGAGGCGCGCAAGCCCGCCCACCAGGTCCCCGAGCGTCCTTGCCTGTTCGAGTATGTGTATTTCGCGCGTCCCGACAGCATGGTCTCGGGCCGCAGCGTCTATACCGCCCGCAAGAACATGGGCAAGAATCTGGCCGTGGAAGCCCCGGTCGAGGCCGATGTGGTGGTGCCGGTGCCTGATGGCGGCACGCCGGCGGCGATCGGTTTTGCGCAACAGAGCGGTATTCCGTTCGAGCTGGGGATCATTCGCAACCACTATGTGGGCCGCACCTTCATCGAGCCGACCCAACAAATCCGCGCCTTTGGCGTGCGCCTCAAGCATTCGGCCAATCGGGCAGAAATTGCCGGCAAGCGCGTGGTGCTGATCGACGATTCCATCGTGCGCGGCACCACATCAGTCAAGATCGTGCAGATGATCCGCGAAGCGGGCGCCACCGAAGTGCATATCCGCGTCGCCAGCCCGATGATTTTCCATTCGGACTATTACGGCATCGACACGCCCGATCCTGACAAGCTGCTCGCCAACCAGTATGCCGAGCTCGATGAGATGTGCCGCTATATCGGTGCGGATTCACTGGCGTTCCTGTCGATTGACGGTCTCTACCAGGCCGTGGGCGGAGAAAAGCGCAATGCCAAGGCGCCGCAATTCACGGATCATTACTTCACGGGCGACTATCCGACGCAGTTGACCGATCTGCATGGACGCACGATGAGCGATCCCAAGCAGATTTCGCTGCTCAAGGAAGCGGGTTGATGACTGACAATACCGAACTGGCCGGCAAGGTCGTCCTGATCACTGGTGCCTCGCGCGGCATTGGTTACGCCGCCAGTATCGAAGCGGCGCAACGCGGCGCACATGTGATTGCCGTGGCTCGGACCGTCGGGGGCCTCGAAGAACTCGACGATGCCATACAGGCGACCGGAGGCTCGACAACGCTGGTGCCGCTCGACCTGCGCGACGGTGACGCTATCGACCGGCTGGGTGCCGCTATCTTTGAGCGCTGGGGCCATCTCGATGGATTGGTGGCCAATGCCGGTCAATTGGGCGTGCTAAGCCCAGTGGCCCACATCAAGCCCGACGATTTCGACAAGGTGCTGTCGGTGAACGTGACGGCCAATTATCGCCTACTGCGCTCGCTGGACCTGTTACTGCGCCAGTCCGAGGCCGGGCGCGCCGTCTTCGTGTCGTCCGGCGCGGCCAGGTCGGCCAAGCCGTTCTGGGGCCTTTATGCGGCCAGCAAGGCGGCGCTTGATGCGCTGGTCAAATCCTATTCCGGTGAAATCGCGACCACCAAGGTGCGGGCGAACGTGTTCTACCCGGGCGTGGTGCGCACGGCCATGCGGGCCAAGGCCATGCCCGGCGAAGATCCCAATACGCTGCCGACCCCGGCGGAGGTGGCGCCCAAGCTGATCGATATGCTGAGCCCATCGCTCGACGAGAATGGCCGGCTGTTTGATGTCAGTTCCGGTGCCTTTGAAGACATCTGATCCATGTTGAATCTGCGTCCCTACCGTCCCGACGACCTCGACGCGCTCTATGCGATCTGCCTGCAGACTGGCGATGCCAGCAAAGATGCTACGGCGCTGCACAGCGACCCGCAATTGGTCGGGCACATCTATTCCGCGCCTTATGGAATTCTGGAGCCCGACAAGGTGTTCGTGGCCGAGGATGATGATGGCGTGGCCGGCTATGTCGTGGGCACCCATGACAGCATTCGCTTTGCCGAGCGGCTGGAGCAGGACTGGTGGCCCGATCTGCGCGCCAGATATGCCGACGCCTCAGGCATGACCGAAGCGGACAGAGACCGCATCGCTGCCATCAAGCGACCGGAACAGACGCCGGACGACATCGTGGCGGCCTACCCCGCGCATATCCACATGAACCTGCTTTCCCGCCTGCGTGGGCAGCGTGTGGGCACGCGACTGCTCGAAATGTGGGTTGCACAGGCTAAAGCGGCCGGGGTGACAGGTATTCATCTGGGCGCCAGTGCCAGCAATAGCGGCGGCATTGCCTTCTGGACCCGCAGCGGCTTTGAGCCGCTGCGAGAAGAGCCCGGCGTGATCTGGTTCGGAATGACCCTTTAATCGACGCTCTGCGGCGTGACAGGCGTCACCAGCACCTTGTCGATGCGGTGTCCGTCCAGATCAAGCACTTCAAACCGCCAGCCATCCTGCTCGAAGCTCTCTCCGACGGCCGGCATATGGTTGATCTGGGCCAGTACAAAACCTGCCAGCGTTTCGTAGCGGGCGTCGTTGGGCACGGGCACGTTGAAGCGCTCGGCAAAGTCGTAGACGGGCATCCAGCCGGCAACCAGCCATGAGCCGTCCTGCCGCTGGGTCAGCGCCGGTTCATCGCCGGGCGCTTCATTGTAGATCCCAGTAATGACCTCCAGCACATCACCATAGGTGATGATGCCTTCGAAGTGCCCATATTCGTCGACAACCAACGCCATCTGAGCGCGCTCCTTGCGCATGGCTTCGACGACGTCGAGCGCGTCGGCGTGTTCCATGACCACTGGCACCGGCTTGACCAGCGCGCGCAAGTCCGGCTGTTTCCCGGAAACCAGGGCCGGGAGCAGGTCGGACTGGGCCAGAACGCCCAGGATCGTATCCGCGTCAGCCTCCTGCACCAGCACCTTGGTGTGCGAAGTGTCGAGGATAATCTTGAGATTGTCCTCATAGCTGTCTTCGAGATCGATCAGCACGACGTCGAGCCGTGGGGTCATGATGCCGCGAGCCGAGCGATCAGCCAGCTTCATCACGCCCGATATCATGGAGTGCTCTTCATGCTCGAGAATGCCGGCCGTGGTGGCCTCGGCAATGATGTTGCGCACTTCCTCTTCGGTGACCGAGTTTTCAGTCTGGTCCCCCTGCCCCAAGAGCCGCAGCACGGCCTTGCCCGTAATATCGAGCAGCCAGACGATCGGCGAACCGATGAGCGCCAGGGTCGCCATGGGTTGGGCCACGCGGGCCGCCACGGCCTCCGGATTGCGCAGGGCAATCTGCTTGGGCACAAGCTCGCCCAGGACCAACGAACCATAGGTGATCAACACCACCACGACACCGACGCCGGCAATATCGGCGATGTTGTCCGCCAATCCTAAGTCCTTGAGCCAGACCGTGAGACGCAGGCCCAGCGTGGCTCCGGAAAACGCGCCCGACAGAATGCCGACCAGAGTAATGCCGATTTGAACGGAAGAGAGGAACTTACCCGGTTCTTCGGCCAGACGCATGGCAGTTGCCGCGCCTTTATTGCCCTGTTCGGCAAGCACCTTGAGACGGGCCGGACGGGAAGAGACCACCGCCAGTTCGGACATGGCCAGCGCGCCGTTCACCAGGATCAACACAACGACGATGAGAATTTCTGTAAACAAGTGAATGCACTATTGGCATGCCGCGACCAATGGCGGGATGCTACGACCGGCGCATCATAGGGCAAGGCGCCAAGACGTAAACAGGGCTTGGCGCCGCGTTGAATGTCCAGGCTCAGATTTGCCTATTTCTTGTCCGCATAGGGGTTCTTGCCGCCGCGCAGCCAGAGCCGGATCGGCGTGCCCTTCATGTCGAAGGCCTCGCGCAATCCATTCACCAGATAGCGCTGATACGACGCCGGGACGGCGTTAGGCCGCGATGAAAAGACGATGAAGCTGGGTGGGCGCGTCTTGGCCTGGGTCATGTAGCGCAGCTTGAGGCGGCGGCCAGAGACCGCCGGGGGCGGATGCCCCTCGATCATGCCAGCCAACCAGCGATTGAGGCGCGAGGTCGACACATGCGCGTTCCAGTGCCGCTCGATCTCAAAAATGGCCTCCATCAACCGGTCGATATTCTTGCCGGTCAGGCCTGAAAGGGTCACCAGCGGAACGCCGCGAAGCTGCGGCAGCAAGCGCTCACAGGCCTCCCGCAATTCGCTCAGGGTCTTGTTCTTGTCCTCGATCAGATCCCATTTGTTGAGCGCGATGACCATGGCGCGGCCCTCGCGTTCCACCAGGTCGGCCAGGGCCAAATCCTGCTTTTCAAACGGAATGGTCGCGTCGAGCATCAAGACGACGACTTCGGCATATTGGATGGAGCGCAGGCTATCTCCCACGGCCAGCTTTTCCAGCTTGCCGGTGACGCGGGAGCGGCGACGGATGCCAGCGGTATCCACCAGATTGACGATGCGACCTTCCCACTCCCAGGGCACCAGGATGCTGTCACGGGTAATGCCGGCTTCCGGGCCAACCAGAACGCGATCCTCGCCCACCATGCGATTGATCAGGGTGGACTTGCCGGCATTGGGGCGCCCGACAATGGCAACATTGAGATAACGGCGCGGGTTCCAGCGCAGCGTGGCGTCGTCCCCCTCCCCTTCGAGCATGTCGGGGGTAATGTCGACATCGACCTCCGGCATGAGGTCAAGCTCGTCCACGACATCTTCGCCAAGAGCGGCGGCGGCCGCCTTTTGCTCCTCTGCCTTGTCGATGGCGGCTGAAACGATGGAGTAGAGCTCGGACAAGCCCAGACCGTGTTCCGCCGACAAGGGGATGGGTTCACCAAAGCCGAGCTTGAAGGCTTCGACAAGTCCGGCTTCGGCGGCACTGCTTTCGGCTTTGTTGCCAACGAGATGCACGTGTTTGCCGGCCTTGCGCAGCACCTGGGCAAAGCGCTGGTCAAGTGGAACAACGCCGGCCCGTGCATCGATCATGAACAGGATGATATCGGCTTCGCGGATGGCCAGTTCGGTCTGCTGGCGCATGCGGTCTTCGAGGCTGCCATCATTGACGTCCTCATAGCCGGCGGTGTCGAGCACCTTGAAATGCAGGTCCGCAATGCGGCCATCGGCCTCGCGTCGGTCCCGCGTCACGCCCGGCGTGTCGTCGACCAGGGCGATCTTGCGGCCCACCAGTCGGTTGAACAGGGTGGACTTGCCGACATTTGGACGGCCGACAATGGCTAGTGTGACCGTCATGGCGGTTCCCCTGAAATGCGGCTTATTCGGCCGAAGGTTCGGCAGCGGGCTCGCCGTTGATAGTCGCGTCTTCGGCGTTCTCAGGGGCCTCGGCCACCACACCTTCGGCCAGCATCTGTGCCAGATAATAGGCCATGCGGTTGCGGATGCCGCTCTGTGCCAGCGGATCGTTCAGCACGGTTTCGAAGCTTTCTTCGGCCGCGGCGAACTCGCCCGCCTTATATTGCGCCAGACCGAGCAGTTCGCCGGCAACGCGGCGCATCTGGCTGTCCTCGGTTGCCAGCGTACCGATGCGCGCCTCGACATCGGCCAGCGAGCCATTGTCGACCAAAAGATTGGCGGCCAGCAGCAGCGCCAGTTCACGCAGGCGCGGATTGGACTGGGTGTTGGCCAGATCGTCATAGGCGGCGACGGCGTCAGCGGTGTCGCCCTGTTCGGCCAGCAAGGCGGCCTTGCGGAACTCGGCCAGTACCGGATAGCCGCCGGAACCGTCAGCGGCCAGCGCGTCGAGCTGGCTTAAGGCTTCATCCAGATCACCGGCCTCGGCCGAATCGTACGCTGCATAGAGCTCTTCGGAAGCCGCAGCCGACTGGCTGTTGGTGTACCAGGACCAACCTTCATTGATTGCCACCAAGGCGACGATGGCGATGGCACCGCCGATGACGAACGGCGCAAAGCGGCGCCACAGCGCCCGCATGCGGTCGGTGCGCAGTTCCTCGTCGATCTCACGGAAAATGTTCTCGTTGGACATGGTCGGCCTAAGGCAAGAAAGAATTTGAGGGCGAGCATTATCACGCGCCCCCGGGAATGCAAACCGGCTCGCCAAGACGAGCCGAGTGGAACTGCATTGTACTTCGTTGGGGTACCAAGCCCTGCGAGCGTAGCTCTCCGGGCGTAGCCACCTAAAATCAGTCCACCGGACTGATTTTGCGGCGCTTTGCGCCGTCAGCGGCTACTCCCACTCAATGGTCCCCGGCGGCTTGGATGTCACGTCGTAGACCACCCGGTTGATGCCCCGAACTTCGTTGATTATGCGCGTGGCCGTCTTGCCCAGGAAGTTCATGTCGAACTGGTAGAAATCGGCGGTCATGCCATCGACTGAGGTGACTGCACGCAGCGCACAGACGAACTCGTAGGTCCGACCGTCGCCCATCACGCCAACCGTCTGCACCGGCAGGAGCACCGCGAAGGCCTGCCAGATCTTGTCGTACTGGCCGGACTTGCGGATCTCGTCGAGATAGATGGCGTCGGCCTGGCGCAGGATGTCGAGCTTTTCAGGCGTGATGCCGCCGGGACAACGTATTGCGAGGCCCGGCCCGGGGAATGGGTGACGACCGATGAAGCTCTCTGGAATGCCCAGTTCGCGGCCCAGCGCGCGCACTTCATCCTTGAACAGCTCGCGCAGCGGTTCGACGAGCTGCATGTTCATGCGCTCGGGCAGTCCACCCACATTGTGGTGCGACTTGATGGTGACCGAGGGGCCACCGCTGAAGGAGACGGACTCGATCACGTCGGGGTAGAGCGTGCCCTGCGCGAGGAAATCGGCGCCGCCGAGCTTCTTTGCCTCTTCCTCGAACACCTCGATGAACAGGCGGCCGATGGTCTTGCGCTTGGTCTCGGGGTCCGACTGACCTTCAAGCTCGCCGATGAAGAGTTTTTCGGCATCGACATGGACCAGCGGGATATTGAACTGATCGCGGAACATGGTGACGACCTGTTCGCTCTCATTGAGCCGCATCAGGCCGTGATCGACATAGATGCAAGTGAGCTGATCGCCAATGGCTTCGTGGATCAGCACGGCGGCAACCGAGGAATCCACACCACCGGAGAGGCCGCAGATCACCTTGCCGGTGCCGACCTGTTCCCGGATCTTTTCGACCATCTTCTGGCGATAGGCCGCCATGGTCCAGTTACTGGCGATGCCACAGATCTGGTGCACGAAATTGGCGTAAAGCCTCGCGCCGTCAGGAGTGTGGACCACTTCGGGGTGGAACTGCACGGCCCAGATGCGGCGCTCTTCGTTGGCAATCATCGCAAATGGAGCGTTGGGAGAGGTGCCCACCACCTCGAAGCCTTCAGGCAACTCGACAACGCGATCACCATGGCTCATCCAGACCTGATGATCGGAGCCGAGTACCCACACACCTTCCGAGAGGCTGTTGTTCTTGTGGACGGTCAGATCGGCGCGGCCGAATTCACGATGGTGGCCAGCCTCCACCTTGCCGCCCAAAGCCATGCAGAGCGCTTGCTGACCATAACAGATACCCAGGATCGGCACACCGGCATCCAGAATGGCCGGATCGATGGTCGGCGCATTCTCGTCCAGCGTCGAGGCTGGACTGCCCGAGAGCACGACGCCCCTGGGATTGAGCTCTGCCATGGCAGCGCCGGCTGCCTGGAAGGGATGAATTTCGCAATAGACACCGGTTTCGCGAATACGGCGGGCGATCAACTGCGTGACCTGCGAGCCGAAGTCGACGATCAGGATGGTGTCGTTGCGGGTGGCGGTGTCTGGGTGCTGCATGGCGAGGCTTTAGCCTCGCCACACGGATTCCGCAAGCTCACGAGCCATGCAAAAACGCAAGGCTCCCCGCAGCCCTATGCGTTAAGGACTGCAATCGAGAGATTGAGGTAGGTGGCAAAGCTTACCCAGGCCAGATAAGGCACGAACAGCCAAGCGGCGAGTTGATCGCGTTTGCGTGCAATGACGATGAAACCGACAATGGCGAACCAAAGTGCAATGATGATGGCAAGTGCCAGCCAGGGCATGTTGGCGCCGAACCAGGTTGGCGACCACGCCCAATTGAGCAGCATCTGCACGCCCCAAAGTGTCATGGCCGTGGATTTGGGTTGATCCATCCAGATGCGCCAACCCGCCACGGCAATCATGACATACAGCGTGAACCAGACCGGCCCGAAAACCCAGTTGGGTGGGTTGAGAGGCGGTTTGGTGAGCTCTTCAAACCATGGACCCGGCGCCGTCTGGCTACCAATAAGGCCGCCGACACCCACAACGAGAGCCAGAAAGATCGCCAAAGTTATCAGTGACTGCGGGCGACGATATTCGGAGGTGGCCGCGGACATATTGCTCTCCTGTTGGACTTCTTTTGAGAAGAACGACGAAAAACGTGTCGTGGTTCACCTTTGACCTGCGCGGCAAACTAGTCAACCAAGCACTCGTGCCCAGTCCAACAGGACGGTTACGCCTACTTGTGCAGGAGATGACAGTAAAAGCCGTCGGTATTTGTACGGTGTGGCGTCAGGCAAATGCCGCCGCCGGGGGTGGTCAGGCCGTTGGGGAGATCGGTGATCAGCGTCTGGCGCCAGGCGGTGGCCATGTCATGGGATTGGAAGCCGGGATTGGCCGCTAGGAAAGCGGCTGCCTGATCGTCATTCTCCTCGGGGAGGATGGAACAGGTGATATAGACCAAGGTGCCACCTGGCTTGAGGTAGCGCGCTGCTTCCACCAGCAGAGCCGCCTGTTCGGACTGGCGCTGGGCAAGCAGTTCCGGCGTCAGCTTCCATTTGGTATCCGGGCGGCGACGCCAGGTGCCAGTTCCGGTGCAGGGCGCATCGACCACCACGCGATCCATCTTGCCGACCAGATCATCCAGTGCGCCATCCTGCGGAGCACGGACCTGGGCATTGCGCACGGTGTTGCGCTTGAGGCGGTCATAAATCGGCGCGAGCCGCGAACGGTCGGCGTCATAGGCAAAAATCTGGCCCTTATTGCCCATGGTCGCGGCGAAGGCCAAAGTCTTGCCCCCTGCCCCGGCGCAGAGATCGAGCACCTGTTCGCCCTCCCGGGCGCCGGCCAGCATAGCCACGATCTGGCTGCCCTGGTCCTGCACCTCGAACCAGCCCTTCTGATAGCCTTCGTCGGTGGTGACATTCGGCGTGCGGGCATCGCGTGGGCCGGCCGGCATGGTGATACCGAAGGGGGCGATGGTGGTGGGTTGGGGGGAAAACCGCGCCAGCGACTTCATCACCTTTTCGGGCGATGCCTTGAGCGCATTGGCCCGCAGATCGAGCGAGGGGCGGCCGGCCATCGCCGCGCCTTCAGCAATCCACTCGTCGCCAAAGGCGCGTTCGAGCGAGGGCGCAAGCCACTCAGGTAGATCGGCTCGGGCTGCCGCTGGGGCGTTTGAGAGATCGGCTGTTGCGCCGGCAATTTCTTCGGGCGTGAGCGGCTGGGGAGCATGGCTATCGCCCTCGAAGGCCGCAGCGAGGCTTTCCGGCGTTTCGCCCCAGTCGCGCATGGCAACAGCCAGCACGAGGGCACGGGGGCTGTCGCTGCCCATGGCCGCAGCATGGGAGGCGCGGCGGCGCAGCGCGTCATAGACCAGATTGCCGATGGCGGCGCGATCTCCAGCGCCGGCAAAGCGATTATTGATGCCCCAGGCCTTCAGCGCTTCCGAGACGGGTCGGTGCCGCGTCTCCACGTCGGAGAGGACTTCAATGGCGGCGGCGAGACGGCCGGGAAGGCGCATGGGTCAAATACCTGGGGCGAGAAGAATGCGGAGCGTCAGCCATAGCCAGAATAGCGCCAGCACGGCAAGGCCGGCCACATAGGCTGCAAAGCGACGGTGGACGCGATTGGTGGTGACATGGATCACCGCGTGTACATAGCGCAGCGCGACGAAGAGCCAGGCGAGGATGAGCGTGGCCCAGCCCACAAGGCCACTGCCCAGAGCGAGCAAGGCGCCGACAAAGAACAGCACCGGGAGTTGGAATTGATTATCGAAGCTGTTTGAAAGCAATCGGGCCTTGAGGGGATATGCCGTGCGATCGACTGCAATGTCGGCAACTGCAATCTCCCCCCGCATTACCCTGGGCACCCTCTCTTTTCCCATCCAGATCAGCAGGACCAGGGTCAACAGGACCTGAGCGGCCATGGCGAGGACGAGAAGCTTCTCGAGAAGAGGCACGGTTCAGGCTCCGGTAGAGAGTCGGGAAATGGGCGCAAGGGCCTGTTTGAGAATCATATTTTCCCGACGTGGTGGGGATTGGCGCGCAGCGCCAGGCCACGCGCACCAATGTGTGCGCTGCTACCGCTTTCGAATGGTGACGAACATCCCGCGTGGTGAATGAGTGCCCTCAGGAGCCGCTCTGCTCCTTCTGCCGGGACCGCCACACGGTCGCGGCTGACGTCGCCGACTCCTGCACGATCACTTCAGCATCGGGGTCGCCAGACGCCCGGGCTTCGCCGATGGCCGCCTCGATGGCGGCCTCTCGACTGGTGAATGGCGCCGACGTAGTGCCGCGATTGGTGTGCTGCCAGGCCCCTTCACGCAGACATACTATATAGTGACATTCGCTCATCGAGACTTCCTCCCTTGCCTACAACGCAGCAGGATGCGCCGCGTTGCAGGCAGAAGGCAAGCCGGTGATTACCGCCCGCTGCGATAATTGGGGGCTTCGCGGGTGATCGTTACGTCGTGCACATGGCTCTCGCTCAGTGCCGCCCCGGAAATCTTCACGAAAACCGAGTTCTCGCGGAAGTCCTTGAGATTGTGCGCTCCGGTGTAGCCCATGGAGGCGCGCAAACCGCCAGCAAGCTGGTGCAGCACGGCGTTGACCGGGCCCTTGTAAGGCACCTGCCCCTCAATGCCTTCGGGAACCAGTTTCATTTGGTCGCGCACATCCTGCTGGAAGTAACGGTCGGCAGAACCGGCGCCCATGGCCCCGACCGACCCCATGCCGCGATAGGATTTGTAGGAGCGGCCCTGATAGAGAAACACTTCGCCCGGCGCCTCGTCGGTGCCCGCCAGGAGCGATCCGACCATAACGCAGGAAGCGCCTCCAGCCAGTGCCTTGGCCGCGTCGCCAGAGAACTTGATGCCGCCGTCAGCGATGACCGGCACGCCCGATTTGCTCGCCTCTTCGGCACAGCCCATCACAGCGGCCAGTTGTGGCACGCCGACGCCGGCGACGATGCGGGTGGTACAGATCGAGCCCGGACCAATGCCCACCTTGATGGCGTCGGCGCCGGCATCGATCAGGGCGCGCGCAGCCTCTGGCGTGGCGACATTGCCGGCCACGATGCGGGTGGAATTGCTTTCGCGTTTGACACGTTCGACGGCCTCGGCAACCCGCACCGAATGGCCGTGCGCCGTATCGATCACCAGCAGATCAACGCCTGCGTCGATCAATTGCAGAGAACGCTCAAAACCATTGTCGCCCACGGTCGAGGCGGCCGCGACGCGTAGACGCCCCTGTTCATCCTTCACCGCATTGGGGTGGAGCTGGGCCTTTTCGATATCCTTGACGGTGATCAGGCCGACGCAGCGATAGTCGGCATCCACCACCAGCAGCTTTTCGATGCGGTGGCGGTGCAGCAGCACCTTGGCTTCGTCCTTGGAGACCCCATCACCGACTGTGATGAGGTTTTCCCTGGTCATCAGCTCGGCAATAGGCTGATTGGGATTGGAGGCGAAGCGCACATCGCGGTTGGTGAGAATGCCGACCAGCTTGCCGATAGCTCGGCCACCCTTGCCGCCATTTTCGACTACCGGAATGCCCGAGATCCGGCTTTGCTGCATAAGCGCAAGGGCGTCGGCCAGGGTCGCTTCGGGGCCGATAGTGATGGGGTTCACCACCATGCCGCTTTCAAAACTTTTGACGATGCGAACCTGTTCGGCCTGCTGTTCGGCGGTCAGGTTCTTGTGAATGACACCCATGCCGCCGGCCTGCGCCATGGCGATGGCCATATTGGCTTCGGTGACCGTGTCCATGGCCGAGGAGAGGATCGGCAGCTTGAGCGCTATGTCCTTGGTGACATAGGTGGAGATGTCGGTTTCGGTGGGCAGAATGTCCGAACGTGCCGGCTGCAGCAGCACATCGTCGAAAGTGAGCGCCGATTCGCCGGTGATGGTGGTAATAATCTTCGCCAAGGCCAGACCCTTCCTGCCTTCTGATGAAATCCAGAACTGTTGGAATGTGAACCGGCGAATAGATGTGCGCGGGTTCAGGTTGGCGAGGGTCAATAGCACCCGAGACCGACTTTGCCTAGTGCCCCGAAGACATCGGCACACCAGCACTAGGTGAATGATTTTGGACTAGTCCTGCGCTAGCCACCGGCCCATAATGTTCGCACCGCATTCGCGGCCTATTCCGATTCACCCCGGTTTCCTGCCTTGATCCGCGTTACCCCGCTCATCCTGGCGGTCGCTCTGTTCATGGAACAGATGGACTCGACCGTCATCGCGACGTCGCTGCCCGCGATTGCCAATGACATCGGCACTGAGCCGATTGCGCTGAAGCTCGCGCTGACGGCGTATTTCGTGGCGCTGGCCATCTTCATTCCGATCAGCGGCTGGATGGCCGATCGATTTGGCGCCAAGAATATCTTTCGGCTGGCGATCTTCGTGTTCATGCTTGGGTCGCTTGCCTGTTCCTTCGCCTATTCGCTGGAAACTTTCGTGGGCTCGCGCTTCTTCCAGGGCATCGGCTCGTCGATGATGACGCCGGTTGGACGGCTGTTGCTGGTGCGCTCCACCCCGCGCAACGAACTGGTGGCCGCCATGGCGTGGCTGACCATACCCGCGCTGATAGCCCCGGTTTCCGGACCACTTATCGGCGGGTTTCTGACAACCTATCTTTCCTGGCACTGGATCTTCTGGATCAATATTCCCATCGGTATTGCCGGGATCATCTTTTCCAGCATCTATCTCCAGGTGCCCGACGAGCGCACGCCGCGGTCGGTCGACATGGTCGGGTTCTTCATTGCGGCCGTCGCCTTTGCCGGATCGGTGTTCGGGCTGTCGGTGATCAGCCTACCGGCCCTGCCGATTATTTACGGTTACATGACACTGGCAATTGGGGTGACTGCGGCCCTGCTCTATTTGCTGCATGCCCGCAAGACGAAATATCCCCTGCTCGATCCGAGCCTGTTCCGTCACAAACTGTTCCGCTCTTCGGTCACCGGGGGATCGTTTTTCCGCATTGGCGTGGGCGCCATGCCCTTCCTGCTGCCGCTGATGCTGCAGCTCGGTTTCGGGCTCAATCCGTTTCAGTCCGGCGCCATCACGTTCGTATCGGCGATTGGCGCGATCATGAGCAAGTTCATTGCCGAGCGGATCTTTGCGCGCTTCGGCTTTCCGCGCGTATTGGGCTTGGCGGCAGTGTTTGGTGGTCTCCTGATCGCAGCGCAGGGACTGTTCACCACCGAAACGCCAGTCGCGGTAATGATGATCATCCTGCTTGCGGGCGGCGTGCTGCGCTCGATCTTTTTTACCGGCACCAACGCCATCGGCTATGCCGATATCTCCGACGAAGAAGCCAGCCAGGCCACCGCCATCGTTGCGGTGGGCCAGCAACTCTCGGTCGCTTTCGGAGTGGCGGTGGCCGGCGCCATTTTGGAGATCACCACGACTTTCAGTGGCGGCCACCTGACGCTGCTCAATTTTCAGATTGCCTTTTTCGCCGTTGGGGGCATGAGCGCCCTCGCCGGTATCATCTATTTCCGCCTGCCGCATGACGCCGGCAACAATGTTTCCGGCCACAGGGCCGCCCGGGAGTGAGCGGCACCGAAATATTGGGCCGAAACAATACATGTCGCGCGCAACACCTCTGATTCTCGCCACGGCGATCTTCATGGAGAACATGGATTCCACGGTGATCGCCACCTCGCTGGCGGCCATTGCGGCCGATATCGGCACCGATCCTATCTCGCTCAAACTGGCGCTGACCGCCTATCTCGTGGCCCTGGCCATCTTCATTCCGATTTCGAGCTGGATGGCAGACCGGTTCGGCGCCCGCCGGGTGTTCCGGCTGGCCATGCTGGTCTTCATGATCGGCTCGATCGCCTGTGCCTTTTCCGGCTCGCTGGCCCAGTTCGTTGGCGCCCGCTTCATTCAGGGCATGGGCGGCGCGATGATGGGACCGGTGGCACGGCTGGTGCTGGTGCGGATGACGCCGCGCCATCAATTGGTCGACGCCATGGCCTGGCTAACCATTCCGGGTCTGATCGGCCCCATTGTCGGCCCACCTTTTGGCGGGTTCCTGACCACCTATTTCTCCTGGCACTGGATCTTCATCATCAATATTCCCATCGGCCTGCTCGGCATGGCGCTGGTGGGGCTGGCGCTGCCCAGCGAGACGCGCAACAAGCCACGCAGTATCGACGGCAAGGGTTTTGTGCTGGCGGGGCTTGCCTTTGCGCTCTTTGCCTTCGGCTGCTCGGTCGTCAGCCTACCGGCCCTGCCCCCGGTCTATGGGGTGGTCGCGGCCAGCCTGGGCATCGGTCTGGGATATTTCTACATCCGCCATGCGCTATCGACGGAGTATCCGCTGCTCGATCTGCGACTGCTGCGCCTGCCGATCTTCCGGGTTTCTGTGGTGGCGGGCAGCTTCTTCCGCCTCGGCCAGGGCGCGGTGCCATTTCTTTTCCCGCTGATGCTGCAACTCGGCTTTGGCCTGTCACCGTTCGAAAGCGGCATGGTGACCTTTGTCGCCGCCATCGGAGCTCTGGCCGCCAAATTCGTCGCCAACCGGATCTTCAAACGCTGGGGATTCAAATACCCGCTGCTGATTGCCAGCCTGGTTTCGACCCTGGGTATTCTGGTGATGGGCTTTTATGTGCCGGGCACACCGATCCCGTTGATGCTGGGGATCCTGGTGTTCACTGGGTTCTGGCAATCCACGTTCTGGACTGGGTCCAATGCCTTCGTGTTCGCCGATGTGGACGACAAGGATGCCGGTCAGGCCAACGTCATAAGCCAGGTCTGGGGACAGTTGATGTTCGCCATGGGCGTGGCAGTGGGCGGTGGCACACTCGAACTCGCGCATCGCCTGCGCGGCGGGGGCGAACTGGCCCTGGCCGATTTCCACATCGCCTTTTTCGTGGTCTCGGCCATCAGTGCTGTCGCAGTCGTCATGTTCCTGCGCATTCCGCGCAATGCGGGCCACCAGTTGATGAGCGGCCCGCATATGCATTGATCCGGCGAAGGATCAGTTCACCGTAACCCAGCGCAGCATGAGGAAGTTGTCCGGACGCTGCACCAAATCAACTCCGTCACGCGCGGCCCAGACCAGGGGCTCTTCATAGAGCGGCACATAGGCCGTTTCGTCCTGAATGATGCCCGCGACTTCGTCCAGCATCTCCTGGCGGGCTGCCGGATCGAGTTCCTGCTGGATCTGGGGCAGCAATTCATCGATGCGCGCATTGGAATAGCCGCCGAAGTTCCAGGTCCCGAGCTGCTCGGTCGGTGTGTGCGCCAGGAAGCGGATCGGGTGCTCGGCGTCGAACGTGCCCGGCGACCAGCCGAGGAGGTAGAGGTCGGCATTGTCCTCGCGCAGTTCGGGCCAGTAATTGGCGACCGGCATGGTTTCAAGTTCGGCGTTCAACCCCACCTGCTGCAGCATGCCGGTGATGGCCAGGCACACATCGGCGTCATTGAGATAGCGGTCATTGGGGCAGCGGAAGCTAAAGGTGAAACCCTCGGGATAACCCGCTTCGGCCAGCAAGGCGCGGGCTGCATCGGGGTCGTAGGCCGGGCGTTCGGTGTGAGCTGCCGAATAGCCCGAGAGCCCTGCAGGCTGCAACTGCGCCGCCGGCTTGGCGAGACCGCCCATGATCACCTGGACGATCGCAGGAACATTGACCGCGTGCGCGACGGCCTGGCGGACGCGCGCATCGGTGAAGGGATTCCCCTCGACATTGCCGTCGGTGAAATAGAGCGTGTCCTTGTCCTGGCTGAAGCCGAGCATGATGACGCGCGCCTCGACCCCGGAGAACACTGTGATCCCATCGGTTTCGGCCAGGCGAGGCGCGTTCTGTACCGGCACCGTGGTCAACATATCGAGTTCGCCCGACAGGAGCGCGGCGATGGCCGTGGCCGAATTGGTGATCGGGCTCAGCACGGCCTCGGTGAGGTTGTGTTCGGGCTCATCCCACCAATCGGGGTTGGCCACCAGGCGCGTGGCAACGCCCGGCTCGCGCGTGTCGAGCATGAACGGACCGGTGCCGTTCGCGTTCAGGGTCGCGTAGGTTTCGCTGTCCCGCGCCGGCGCGGTCGCGCCATTGGCCTCGGCCCAGTCGCGATCGAGAATCATCCAGTTGGCGATGCTGTCGGGAAACAGCGGATTGGGGCCATTGGTGATGAACTCGACGGTATAATCATCCACCACCCGCAATTCGCTGACCGGCGCGAACCAGGATTTCACATCCGACTGCTCGGAAATTGCGCGCTCATAGGAAAACAGCACGTCATCGGCATTGAACTGGGCACCATCCTGAAAGGTGACTCCCTCGCGCAGAGTAAAACGCCAGCCGTCCTCCTCGCCAGTCAAGGGTTCCCAGGCGGTGGCCAGGGATGGCTCGATGGCCATGTCCTTGCCGCGTCGCACCAGCCCCTCATAGATATTGTTCAGGAACGAGGTGACCGGCGCCAGATTGGCGGCATGCGGGTCCATGGTCTGCGGGTCGGTGGCGGCCGACCAGCGGAAGGTTTCGGCCATGGCGGTGCCGCCGAGCAGGGCGACCATCGATGTGGCCAGGAATATTCGGGTAGTGGTATGACGCAACATGGGTTCCTCCCGGGTCATTACTGCAGCCAGCATTTCAGCCTTGGCCACAATGACCAAGTGCAATGTCTAAGAAGTGTTCGATTTTGCGCCGCGTGCGGTTACCGGGCCGGACTGCTTTTTCTTTGCGTGGCATCACTTTGAGCACTGACGTGCCTGGTGGGCCGCCATGGCCAGCCGAGTAACCCACCATTCAAGCAAAGCCCTCATGGCCTCCGCCTCTGAAATCACTCCACCGGAGTAATTTAGTCTTCGGCCGAGCCGGAGCCCTTGAATCCCTTCGCGACCAGATAGGCCTCCGCCGAATCCTTGCGGCTCGAAGGCGGCTTGACGTGAAAAGTCGTCGCAAAGTGCCGCTTGAGCATGTGCAGCAGCTCATGCTCGGTTCCACCCTGAAACACCTTGGCCACGAAGGACCCGCCGGGATTGAGCACCTGGATCGCGAAATCGGCGGCGATTTCGATCAGATGCACGATCCGCAGATGGTCGGTGGCGCGGTGGCCGGTGGTGGGCCAGGCCATGTCGCTCATCACCACATCGGCGCCGTGACCGCCCATGGCCTCGATCAGCATGGCAGGCGCATCCTCCTCGGTGAAGTCCTTCTTGAGCAGGATGACGCCGGGGATAGCGTCCATATCGAGATAGTCGATGCCCACGATCAACGGATGCTCGGTTGTGGAGCCAACCGCACTGGCCGCCACTTGCGACCAGCCGCCGGGCGCGGCGCCGAGATCGACCACGCGCATGCCCTTCTTGAAGAGCTTGTGCTTCTCGTTGATCTCCCGAATCTTGAAGGCGGCGCGGGACCGGTAGCCCTCGGCGCGAGCGCGCGCCACATAAGGATCGTTGAGCTGGCGTTCGAGCCATTTGGTCGAAGCAACCTTGCGGCCCTTGGCCGTTTTCACCCTGATCTTGAGGTCCTTGTCGGACTTGCGGCCGCCCGTGCCCAGCGCCTTGTTATTGGCCATTGCCTTGCCTCCTGGGGTAGCGGTTCGGGCGCTTCTGCGAACGGTCGGCGTCCATCAGGGAAATCAGAATGCCTTCACGCAAACCGCGGTCGGCCACGCGGACACGTTCGGTCGGCCATTCGCGGCGAATGGCTTCGAAAATGGCGCAGCCGGGCAGCACCAGATCGGCGCGGTCCTTACCGATGCAGGCATGGGCAACACGGCGCTCGAACGGCATGCCGAGCAGTGCCCGCATGGTTTCATCGACCTGGTCGCGCCGCATCCAGAGGCCATCGACCTTCTGCCGCTCATAGCGCTCCAGCCCCAGATGCAACCCGGCCAGCGTCGTCACAGTGCCCGAGGTCCCGATCAGGTGCACCGGGTGGGTGCCAATCATCTGCTTGAGCTTTTCGCGGCCGCGGAACTGGCGCAGATGCGAGCCGACATGTTCGACCATGGCCTCGAACACTTCGGGGGTGACATCGACGCCGCCGAACTTTTCGGCAATCGAGACCACGCCCACCGGCAGGGATTGCCAGGAGCGGATGGAGGCCGACATGCGGCCCTGGGCGCGCGGGCGTCCCCCACGAAAATCGAGCCAGGCAAGCTCGGAGGAGCCGCCGCCAATGTCGAACATCAGCGCGCCCTGCGCTGCGCCATCGATCAGGTCGGCACAGCCCGTCACCGCCAATTCGGCCTCGGTGCGGCGATCGACGATTTCGAGTTCGAGGCCGACTTCATTCCGGACACGGTCAAGAAAGGCCGTTCCGTTCTCGGCGGCGCGGCAGGCCTCGGTGGCGATCAGGCGCATGCGGCTGGGTTGATGGTCGCGCAGCTTGTTGCGGCACTGGCGCAGGGCGTCCAGCGTGCGGTCCATAGCCGCATCGGATAGCCGACCGGTGACCGACACCCCCTCCCCCAGGCGGACGATTCGGGTGAACCCATCGAGCACGCGGAAGCCGCGCTCATGCGGACGGGCGATCAACAATCGGCAATTATTGGTGCCCAGGTCCAGCGCCGCATAGAGCGGGCCACGACCGCGTCTGGGATGGGGGGCGTTTGGGGTCCGTTGTTCCGGCACGGCAGGCGGGGCTGCGCCCGCCCGCTCCCTCCGGCTCTGGCCGGAAGAGACGCCGGCTCCGGCCTCGTCCACAAGGGCCGAGACCAGGGCGGACCGAACAGGTTCGGTCACTATTGGCTCCTTTGTGCACGGTCGCAGGACCGGACAGACCGGCCGCGCCCGAAGGCACATCATGTTGCGTTGTCGAGAATGACGGTAGAGCAAGGCAGGCCGAAGCGCAACGCAAAGCATGCCCAACACGCCTTCCAGGCAATCCAGCCAACTTGGAAAATCGGCATTGCCCCGGCCTTTGCGGCAGCGGCCCCAAGGATTTTTCCCCAGCACGGCGTTATTCGCGCGCCGTCCCGCTTGCATTCGGCCCCAGCTTTGTCTAATGAGACCCCCGTCGCGCTTCGCCGCCCCAGGGCCGCCGCGCTGACCTGCCAGCAGGTACCTGCTGGGGAATAGTTCAATGGTAGAACAGCGGACTCTGACTCCGTCGATCTTGGTTCGAATCCAGGTTCCCCAGCCAAACCTCCCTAAGTCATTGATCTTGCAATCCCTCCAGGTTTTCCAGGGGTTTGCGGTCGGTCACATGGCCCACCATTGTGGCCCAGTTTTCCCATACCGCAGCACTCGATCAAAGCGAACGCTACAACCCCTGGGGAAGGAGAAATTACGCATGCCCACCGGCTCCAACCTCATAGTTCGCGGCTCTGTTTGCTGCGCTCGCCTCAAGGTGCCCGCTGAGCTTCAGCGCTTAGTGGGCACAAAGGAACGTACGCGGCCGCTTTTTTAGGATGTCGCGCTCCTCGGTGACCCGCGCCAGTTCTCGCTTCAGCAGCCGGATCTCCTCGGACTGTTCATCGCCCTTGCCGACATCAGAGGCGTACGTCTTACGCCACGCGTAGAGCGAATGGACACTCACCCCCAAGACGCTGCGACACCTCCGAAACCGGATACCCTCGCTCGGTGATCTGACGCACCGCGTCACGTTTGAACTCGTCGCTGAAATTGCCTTTGCCCATATAGGCCTGATTGCCTCAAAACTAGAGAAGAAGGCGTCTACAAATCTAGGGACTATTCAAAGCTTGTGAAGGCGGAAGCTCTAGAACGCCGGGTTGTAGTTGAAGTAGAGGGGATTGGAGAGGGCGACCATGTTCTGACTCAGTGCCATGGAGTTGGGCACCGCCGGATAGGGGGTCTGCGGCCCTTCGATCTCGACGCGATAATAATTGCGTTCGCCTGTGCCGGGAGTGTCAACGAAGCGAACACTGCGCGTCTCAGGGTCGGTAATCAACGTCGCAAATTCGTCCCGATTGCGCACCACCCGCACGCGATAGCTCGCCCTATCGATGCCGCCGCCGACCAGGCGCACCTCGAAGGTCACCGGCGCACCAGTCGGTTTGACATTGTCGCCCATCATCATGTCCATCACCCCGTCCCCATCGTGATCGGCGACCAGTTCGACACGCGGATTGAACGGATTGGCGCTGACAGACGCGCGTCCCGCCGCCATGGCTTCCAGCACGGCCTGTTTGGTGCGCTCCCGCGCATAGACCCAGGTCGTCGGTGTACCGACATAGTTGGCTGTCGCCTCGATGGAGTGGGGTGTGGTCAATTCGGGCGCATCGGGCACGCCGTGATGGGCGTCACTGCCGCCCCGCCCCCCCAGCATGCGCCCCGATTTAAGCATATCGTCCCAGATGCGAACGCCGGGGACATTCTTGGGCCAGACGCTGCCGTTCCAGATCTCCACCGAATCCGCAAGGTCGAACGAAAAGCCGTAATGGTTCTTCGTGCTGGGGTGATTGGCTGAGAAATGCACGCCCAGTTCGCGTTTGAGGGCAAGCAGGTTCCAATCCCGATCATCACGGTGGTCGAACACCCGCTGGTGGTCATAAGGACCAGTCGAGAGAATATTGATGTGACCGCGATTGGCGGTTAGCTCGGCCCCGTGGAACAACAGCAGATTGTCTGATCTGAGTTCGGGGTCGGCCCAGGTATGGCTAGCCACCGCGCCCATGACATGAACGTCGTGGTCGGTGATGGCGAGGTAGTCAAAACCCTGACTCTCGGCAAAGCCGATGATCTTGCCGATCGGGTTGTTGGATGAATCGGTGCTGTGCCGGGAATGCAGATGCCAGTCACCCTTGAGCCAGACCCCTTCCCGAGCCGGAAGCGGCGGAAGCGAAGTGGGGATAGCCGGGATCATGCGCGTACTCCCGTCTCCAGCTTGAGGGTCAGAATCTGGAACGGGGTGAGTGCCAGCTGGACCTTGCCATCTTCGATCGTCAGAGGCCGTGGATCGCGTTCGAGCAGATTGACGATCTCCGCCTGCCTTGTGCCGTCGGGCAGGCGTACGCTCACAGTGCTGCTGTGTCCGTGCGTTTCCCAAATGCGAGCGATCAAGCCGGCACCGTCCTCGCTACGCTTGAGCGCCTCCAACGTCACTCCCTGTCCGTCCAGCTCAAGCAGCGGACAAGACGCGGCCTCGCTCCCCTGCCCCGCCATCAGCCTCAGTGGCAGATTATAGGCTTCGGCGCGGGCGGGAATATCACTGGCCAGCAGGCCATGATGCACAATGGCCGCATAGCGGAAATGGTGTTCGCCCTGATCGGCCTCGGGCCATGGATAGACCGGCGACTTGAGCAGTGTCAGGCGAACCGTGCTGCCACGCACGTCATAGCCGTATTTGCAGTCGTTGACGAACGCGACGCCGAAATCGGGTTCGGAAACATCGACCCAGCGATGCATGACGGTCTCGAAACGCGCCTGATCCCATGACGTATTGGCATGGCTGGGACGCCGGACATGACCGTACTGGATCTCCGCCGTACTCTCCTGGGCCAGCACGTCGAGCGGGAACGCAACCTTCACCAGCGTATCGTGCTCATGCCAGTCAACACAATTGTCGAAGTCGAGCTGATCGCTGTCGGCACCAAGGGCGACGATCTGCACGATGCGGGACTGCTCGTAGCGCCATTCGAAGCGGATCGCGGCCCGGTGCGGGCCAGTTTCAACGACCTCGGCGCTGACCAGATCGTCGATCTCCCAGACCTGATCCTCGAAACTGTCATCAATGTCCCAGGCGTCATATTCGACCGGCATGTCCCGATAGGCCTGCAGCCGGTTCGCCGCCTGTCCTGGCTTGATCGTCTCTCGCCCACGCCGCTTGTCGAATAGGGACACCAGATGCCCCTTGTCGTCGAAGCGGGCTGCAATCATCCCGTTTTCGAGATGATGCGCGGAGACATCCAGCCCGCCATTGCCGCTTGCGTGGTCACCGGTTGCGCGCTCAACGCTTATGACGCTTGTTGCCGGCAGGTCTTTGACCAGCACGCCCTGTCGTGTCCGACCATCGGCCCGATGAATGACTTGGCTGGCGATCGACCGGCCGTCAATCGTCAGGCAGGACGGCTGTTCAGCGTCGAATTCGAGCAGGCCATCGCGCGGCCTGCCCAATGCGTTGAGCACGCCAAAGCGACCTTTGCCCGCCCGTGCACCTGTCAGTTCACCGCGCAGCTGCTCGGCAATTTCAAAAAACTGCTCATAATCGCGATCGCTGTCATCGAACACACCGCCGATCGAGGTTCCGGGCAGAATGTCGTGGAACTGATTGAGCAGCACGATGCGCCAAAGCGCGTGCAGCTGCGCCCCGGGATACGGCAGCCCGAGACGCTCTTGCGCCAAAACGGCCAACACCTCGAGTTCGCGCAGCGTCTGTTCGGCAAGACGATTGTTGCGCTTGTTCTTGGCCACCGAGGTCAGCGTGCCGCGGTGATATTCGAGATAGAGTTCCCCCACCCAGGTTGGATAGTCCCCCGGACGCTCGGCCATGCGCTTCAGAAGCCGCTCGAAATAGGGCCGCATGTGCTCATGCCGGACGGCCGGGCAGCCAGGGATGCCCTTTTCCATGCGGCGGATATTCTCCAGCATCTCGCGGGTGGGCCCACCGCCACCATCGCCATGGCCATAAACCATGAAGAGTTCATTGTTGAGCGACTGTTGCGCATGGCGCTTCCACGTTCCCATGACAAAAGTCGGCTTGATGTCGGCATTGTATGTCGTGCCAAAACCTGTCGCTGTGTAGGGCTGGGTGGTCATGAAATAGGCGGCCACGGTGCTGCCATCGATCCCCTGCCAGTGGAAGGTCTCGTTGGGCATGCGATTGGTGTCGTTCCAGCTCATCTTGTGGGTAACGAACATATCGACGTCGGCCAGCTTCATCATCTGCGGCAGCGCAGCAGAATAACCGAACGTATCCGGGAGCCAGAACACACGCGGCGTCACCCCGAAAGTTTCTTCGTGATAGGCCACACCGTGCAGAATATGCCGGGCAAAGGACTCGCCACTGGTGATATTGGCGTCGGGCTCGAGCCAAAGCGCCCCTTCGATCTCGAACTTGCCCGCCTCGACCTGCTTCTGAACCCGCTCGAAGATTTCGGGGTAGTCCTGAGCCAGATAGTCCAGCAGCACGCCCTGATTATACATGAAGCGGTAGTCGGGATATTGCTCCATCAGAGCCAGGGCCGTCGACATTGACCGAGCCATCTTCTGACGGGTTTCGCGCACGCGCCAGAGCCATGCGACATCGATATGGGTGTGGCCGGTAACCGTGATGACCGGTTTGTCCCCGAAATCCCTGGCCGCATAAATTTCCTCGGCTATCGCCTGGGCCCGTTCAAGCGAGGCCGCAAATCGTGCCGCATCGCCGGGCCGGAAGTCGATTTGTGCCAGCGCCGCATCAACGCGATTGACAATATGGTGCCGTCGCGGATCGTCCTCGGCCAGCAGGCGCGCCACATCGAGCGGCACGGATAGATCGTAGAACACCTTCTCGACCAGTGCGTCATGCGCCAGCAACGAGAACGACATGCCGTATTGCCGTCGGTCCTCGATGGTCCCCGCTTCGAGCAGAATGTCGTAGGTTTCGCCCGCCTGTGCGGCGGTGCTTAGCAGCACCTCCTGGTGATTGCCATCGGCCCCCTGAGCAATCCGGCCATTGACCCGCACCAGGCATTGCGGGTCCGAGCGGCCACGCGTATTGCCAAACTGCGCATTGACCTTGAGAAATACCCGCTGCCCGTTGGCCGCCTCCGGCATTGCAAAGCGCGTCGCGAACCAGAAATAGCTCTCCGGCTCACCCCAAACCAGATCGGGACCAACCGCCTCCCAGTCCTGCGGGTCCTCCATCACAATATCGGCGCGCTGCTCAGGCAGGCCGCGCCGGAAGCGCAGTGGCAAATCCGCGACGATCTCCGTGAAGATATGTGCGCGCAGGCGACGGAGAAGGTGATCCAGTTTTTTGAAACGCATAGGCTTCATCCTGCCGCTAATGAGTGCTGATCGTGATGTCTGGGGTGACGCCGTGAGCCGGCGGCGGTTGCGGGACGAAGTCGACCAGCAGCCCCTGCTGCCAGTCCAGGCGCAGTTGCGCTGACCCAGGTCCTTCAAACACCAGCGCGTTTTTGCCATCGAAATGCAGTCGGCATTGCCCCATTCGATGGACAAAGTCCGAAAGGGATTCGCCCTGGGCAACGACAACGGCCCATCCCTGTAGCGGTCCATTGCAACGGTATTCAAGTCCCTCTGCGGGCCCCTCCTTGATCGCCTGCAATGCACCGGTTGCCTTGAGGGCCACCAGTCCATCGCCACCCTCCAGCACCAGCAGATCGTCGTGATGGTGATGGATGAGGCCAGCCCGGGCGGCAAAGGCGTGGGTGAAGTTCAGGCGCGCTTCGCTACCCGGTCGGTATTGCAGCAAAGCAGCGTTACCATGCTGACCAACGCGCGGCAGCGTGCCATTCCCGGCCCAGTATGATGGGCGCTGCTGGCCCCAGGGATCGTCCTCGCCGGGGTGATTGATCCAGGCACGGGCCATCGGGTGACTGGCAAAACGCAGGTCGAGCACATGCTGCTGATGACCATGCCCGCCCGCTTTGGCGCCACTATTGGTGGACAGCTGGACATCGCGCGTTTTGTACAGGCCCAGCTCTGCTGCCGGCCCGTAACCCTGCAAATAGCGCGCTGAAACGACCTGCCCCGGGTCCAGCCAGGCGTAGCGCGCAAGCCCCTCGGGCGGTTCATAGCGACCCGCCGCAAACAGCGGCAGCGATGCGACGCCCTTGTTGAGCCATCCCTGGCCAAAGGCAACGGCAGCAAAAGGCGCCAACTCGGTCAGCGGCCCCGCCCGCAATTCCTTGTCATAGGCCCGCCCCATCGAGCCCGCTGGCACGCCTTCGAGCGTGTGGAGCGCAACCATAGTAAAGATCCGGTCGCACATGGCCCGAGCGCGATCTGCCAGGTCCGGTGGCCCAAGCTCTGCCAATGTCAGCAGGCCAATGAAGTCCACTGGGTAATAGGCAGCTGAATTCCATTCCGCGAGCCCGTCTTCTTCAACCGCTTCGAACCAGCGCGCCAGTCGCCCGGCGGCCAATTCCGCTTGCGCCGTCCCAGTCCGGCCAGAAGCCGAAAATGTATCTTGGGCAAAACTCTGCCCGGCCAGCATTTGTGCGACGTGAAAACACAATGCGTGGTTCTCACTCCAGAACCACATGGCGTCATTGCCCGGCTCGTCTACCCAATAGCGGAAATCGAGCACGGCTTGCCGAATACGCGTCTGCAGATTTGCAGGCAACGCGTCCCGGTAGCGTATCCAGACCCAAAGCAACGGCACCGCAACGAAATCGGCACAGTCCCGCCGTTCCGCCATAGCCAGCAGTGTCTCCTCGACGATGCCAGCGATCCGCGGGTCGTCCGTCTCGCCACCTTCGAGCAGGGCGACAACCAACCCCATTCGGTTCTCGCCATAAGCAATGGCGTGTTCGAGCGCCTGCTTTTTGCGGTCAGCCAGGTCGCCCCCAAGTCGCTTGGCCGAGGTCTGGTGCAGAACAGCACACCCGATCGTGCGCTCCACCACACTATCACCGGCCAGAAAAGTAAGTTGCAGTACGTGATAGCCTTGCGGCAGGTCGTGCCCGCTGCATAGCGCTATCTCGGTCGCGCCTGCAGGCAAATCATAGACTGCATCGAGCAACACTGCCCTGGTGTGCGAGGTCGTGGCAATCACGGCGCGAATACGCACGGGCGTGCCGGCTGGCGTGTCGAACAGCAGCGTCAACTCGTCGTCAGCTGTCACCACGTCGCCGCGTGTACGCACCTGGGCTGATAGCCCGCGCAATGTCTCGACGTGGTCTCCCAGGCTTGCGCCCGGCAAATATACATCCAGCGTCACATCGTCGAGCAGCACCAGTTCGAAGAACCAGTTGGTATCTCGCTCTGCCATGTCCTCGGTTAGCACGATGATCTCGCTGCCACCTGCCTTGATGGGCAGATGCACCACGCTGCGCTGATCCGCATTGCGTGTGAACGGTTCAAAGCGCCCGGCCAACTCTCCATCGACCCAGATGTGCACCCCGCCCCGGGTTCGTAGCTCGAACGAGCAATACCGGTCCCTCGACGCAGCAACCCGCGTGCGGCACCAGCGCGCCAGGCGCGTCGGCCGGTGTCGGAACTGGCTGAACTCGACGCGGCGGTTGTTGCCGGGAAGATAAAGCGCTTCAACTGGCCAGTCGGTGCGCAACGTCACGCTGCGCTTGGCGACGTCTCGCCAGGTCGCAACCCGGCAGGGCAAGTCACCGACATCCACAAAGCCGTTGACATATTTGTAGTCCTGCGGATCGCTCGCTGTAGCGGGCTCCCCCGGAAAATACTCGGCTTCAACCTCGGACAATTCCCAGGCGGTCAGACTGTCGCCGCGGGCGATGGTCAGCAAAGGGCACGACATGAAAAACCTTGATGAAACGGTCAGACGAAATGTGTGGTCGGCAGCCGGTAAGGCAGCAATGCCTCAAGCCGCTCAAGCAGGGCCGGCAGTTCGGCAGGTGCCGAAATTCTGTAGTCCGGCACCTCGTCAGCATCGGCGGGCGCATGGGGACGAAGGCTCGACCACGCCATGAAGACCGAGGTTATCCCCAGCCGATTGGCGCCCTTGATGTCCCTGGAAAGGTTGTTGCCCACCATCACGCAACGCCAGGCGTCAGCGCGCGTGAGGCCTGCGGCCTCCAGCGCGGCGTCAAACATGCGCGCGTCGGGCTTTAGCACGCCGACATCGCCGGAGATCACATGGGCATCGAACAGATCCCACAGGCCGTGCTGGCTTAGAACATTCATGAAGGTCTGGCGCGGACCGTCGGCCACCAGTACCAGCTTGTGCCCCGCGTCCTTGAGCGCATGCATCATTTCCGCCGCGCCAGGGATAAGATCACCTCGCAGCACCACCTCACTCCCCGGCTCCTTGATCTCGGTGCGCTCGTCCACGAGCGTGTCGCCGCAATCGAGCAGGATCGCACCAAAATGGGGCAGTTGCTCGGAGAGCCTTGCCAGTTCGCTCTTGACCCGCTTGGGAATCTCGGCCGCAAGCTCGGGCCACGGCAGGATCGGCAGATCCGTTTCGAACCGGCGGTAGGCGTGAGCCGGCACAAAGGCGTCACCCTGCATCTTGAGCCGAGCACGGCGGTGATCCGCCGCCGAGGCGGCATACTTGCCCGATTTGGCGAAGTCATTGCCCAGATGCACGCCCTCTTCGCCTGCCAGCGGGCCGCAAACCGCCTCCAGACGACGACGTGATCCGGCATCCATGTGGTCCGGGCTGGCCCAGTGTGCATGCTTTCCAGCTTCAACATAGATCACCGGCCGGCCATGCGACATCTGGGCAGAGCCTGCGCCAGCATCCATGACCAGCCGGCCGCCATGGGAGGAGGCGTCCACGCGTATGACTGCACCCGAATGATCGACATGCACCCAGACATGTTCGAGGTCGTAGAGGTGGCCGATATCCCAGTCGTAGTAGACCGCATATTCGATGGTAAGCTCGCCAGCGGGCTCGATCGTGAACTTGGACGAGGGCGAGGGGGCCACGTTGCGCAACACGGTCTGCCCGAGCGCCACCGGCAGATAGGGCTCATTGCTGTCCAGCATGAAGACCGGCGCAAATCTGGCGGCGATTTCCGCGTCACTTAACGGCAGATCTGCGCTCACGTCGTCACTCCGGTCAGCGTCAACTCCTCCGCGAAATGGCAGCGGACCTGCCGCCCACCGGCCACCGCGCGCAGCGCGGGTTCGTCGGTGCCGCACACCGGCTGGGCATAGGGGCAACGCGGGTGAAATGTGCATCCCTTGGGCGGATTGGCAGCATTGGCAATCTCACCCTTGAGCGGCACACGCTTGCGGGTGCGATTGCCGCGCGGATCGGGCTGCGGAACTGCTGCCATCAGCGCTTCGGTATAAGGGTGCAACGGCTTGGCGAATAGCTGGTCGGTCGGGGCAGTCTCCATCAACCGCCCCAGATACATCACGCCCACCCGATCCGAGATATGCTCCACCATGCCCAGATCGTGGGTGATGAACAGGTAAGTCAGGCCAAACTTTTCCTGCAGGTCCTGCATCAGATTGATGTTTTGCGCCGCCACCGAAACGTCCAGCGCCGAAACCGCCTCGTCAGCAGCGATAAAGCTCGGGTTAAGCGCCAATGCCCGGGCAATACCGATGCGCTGGCGCTGCCCTCCGGAAAAGGCGTGCGGATAGCGGTTGATATATTCAGGACGCAGCCCGACCACCTGCAACAATTCGGCCACCCGGTCGCGGATTTCGCCCTGGCTGCCCACACCGTGGATCAACATGGGCTCGCCCACCAATTGCAGGAGCGTCATACGCGGGTTGAGCGAGGAATAGGGATCTTGAAAGATCATCTGCATCTCGCGCCGCATAGTGCGCATCTGCCGGTCCGTCAGGTCCGAGAGATCAATGACTTCCCCATTGCCTCCCCGAAACAGGATCTGCCCATCGGTGAGGTCATAGGCCCGTAGCATCAGGCGCGCCACGGTCGACTTGCCCGAGCCTGATTCCCCGACCAGGCCGAAAGTCTCTCCCTTGCGGATATCGAGCGAGACATCGTCGATGGCTTTGATGTGCCCCACGGTCTTTTTCATCCAGCCGGCCTGGATGGGGAAGTATTTCTTCAGCCGGCGCACCGAGATCAGCACATCTTCGGGCATTTCGCCGGCCTGCGGCGTCGAGTGGGACATGGCAGCTTCAGGCATGAACGGGCTCCTGAGCAAACTGGTCTGCGATGTGGCAGCGCGACATCTGGCTACCGAAGCGTTTTTCCGGAGGTTCCTGCACGTCACACAACCCGGCCAGCGCATGGCTGCAACGGGGGTTGAAGGCACAGCCAGGCGGCACGCTGAATGGATCCGGTACCATGCCCGGGATGGTCGGCAAGCGACGTCCCTGATCGACCCCCAGCCGCGGGATCGAGCGCAGCAGGGCCTGGGTATAGGGGTGCTTCGGGGCATAGAAGATATCGTCGACCGTCGCGGTTTCGACAATACGCCCCAGATACATCACCGACACCCGGTCGGCGATGTCGGCCACCACCCCGAAATTGTGGGTGATGAAGATGATCGCCATGCCCAGCTCGGACTGCAGCTGCTTGAGCAGTTCCAGGATTTGCGCTTCCGTCGTCACATCGAGCGCCGTGGTGGGCTCATCGGCGATCAGAAGCGCCGGATCGCAGGAAATAGCCAGAGCGATCATGGCGCGCTGGCGCATGCCGCCCGAAAGCTGGTGCGGATAGGCATCGACCAATTGCTCGGGCCGCGGCATCTGCACCTTGGCCAACAGGTCAATGGCCCGCGCCCGCGCGGCGGACCGGCTCATCCCCATGTGGAGTTGCACCGTACGCATGATCTGACTGCCGATCGTGTGAACCGGCGACAGCGCCGTCATCGGCTCCTGGAAGATCATGCCAATATGCTTGCCGCGCACCTGCCGGATCGCGCGGCTGTTGCGGCCATAAGAGGAAAGCTCGAAATGCTCCCCGGAGCGCAATTGCATCTGCACCCGTCCGCCGGCATCGACCGCCCTTTTGGGCAGCAACCGCATAATGGAACGCGCGGTGATCGACTTGCCCGACCCCGATTCCCCGACGATCCCAAGCACTTCGCCCTTGTTGACATGATAGGAAACGCCGTCCACCGCCTTCACCAACCCTTCGCGCAAGGGGAAGTGGACCTGGACATTGTCGACATCGAGCAGCCGCTCTGGGGGCATGTTGGTTTTGGTCATGGTCTTATTGCCCATAGGGGTCGGCTGCATCGCGCAGGCCATCGCCGAGGAAATTGAAGGCCAGGACAGTGAGAACCACCGCCGCGCCCGGCGAAAGCAACCAGGGGGCCAGCGAGATTGAACGCAGGTTCTGGGCATCCTGCAGCAGCACGCCCCAGCTTACCACCGGCGGCCGCAGGCCCAGACCGAGGAAGCTCAGCGCGGTTTCGCCCAGGATCATTTCTGGAACGGCCAGGGTCAGCGCCGCAATGATATAGGAGGTCATCGAGGGCAGCATGTGCTTGGTGATGATGCGGTATTCGGTTGCCCCGGCCAGCCGGGCCGCCATCACATAGTCCTCATTGCGAATGGCCAGGAACTGCCCGCGCACCACGCGCGCCAAATGCGTCCAGCCGATCAAAGCCAGGATCAGCGTTATCAGCACATAGACCACGATAGGATCCCACGCGATGGGCAGCGCCGCCGCCAGCCCCATCCATAGCGGGATCGTGGGCACCGACCGGATCAGTTCCATCAGGCGTTGGATGGAGTTGTCGATCCAGCCACCAAAATAGCCCGAGATCGAACCCAGCGTCAGGCCGAGCACAAAGGCGAAGATCACCCCGATCAATCCGGCCGACAGCGTCACCCGGCCGCCATGCATCAGCCGCGAGAACACATCGCGCCCCAGATCGTCGGTCCCGAGCAGGTTGATCTGCTGCCGCCTGTCATCGACGCCGAACAGGTGAATATTGGACTGAAACAGGCCAAAGAAATTGTAGTCGTCGCCTTGATGGAACAGCCGGATTGGCAGCACGGTTTCCGGGTCCGTCTCGTAGATGACCCGCGCCGTTTCGGCGTCCCGCTCGCGCGACAGGCCATAGACGAAGGGGCCGACGAACTTGCCTTCATGGAACAGGTGTATGCCCGTAGGCGGCGCCAGCGTCCTTAAGCGCTGCACCTCGAATGGCGCATAGGGCGCCACCATGTCCGCGAACAAGGCGCACAGTGCAAGAATGACTAGGAACCACAGCGACACCACAGCCAGGGCGTGTTTGGAAAAGCGGCGCCAGATGAGTTGCGCCGGCGTGGCAGTATAGAGATCTTCCTTGCGGTCCTTGGCAGGCGCAGCGGTCGAGTTGATGGTCTGATCGGTCATGGCCAATCCCTCACGCGTTGCGGATGCGCGGGTCGAACCACGCAAGCAGGATGTCGGAGATCAGCGTGCCCACGACGGTGAAGACGCTGAGGATAAGAATGAAGCTGCCCGCCAGATACATGTCCTGCATCTTGAGCGCCTGGAGCAACAACGGCCCGGTAGTAGGCAGGTTGAGAACAACCGCCGTGATCACGTCACCGGAAAACAGCGCCGGCAAGGCCCAGCCAACGGTCGAAATGAACGGATTGAGCGCCACGCGAACCGGATAGGTCCAGACCACGCGGGCTTCGCTCAAACCCTGTGCATATGCCGTTTCAACATAGGGTTTACCCAGCTCGTCCAGCATGTTGGCGCGCATCACGCGGATCAGTCCCGCTGCGCCGCCCGTCGCGAGCACGACAAGTGGAATCCAGAGGTGGCTCAGGAGATTTCCGAGCTTGGCGAAGCTCCAGGGGGCATTCTGATATTCGGGCGAGAACAGCCCGCCCACATCCATGTTGAGATAGGCGAAGGCCAACCACATCAGGATCAGGGCCAGCAGGAAGTCCGGAATGCCTTTGCCCAGAAAGCCGAACACCGTGAACAGGTGATCCAGAAACGAATATTGCCGCGACGCCGAATAGACGCCGACAGGGATGGCAATTGCCCAGGTCAGCACCAGACTCGCCGAGGATATCGCCAGGGTCAGCATCAGCCTGTCCCAGATCAGGGTCGAAACCGGTGCATTCCACTCCAGTGAATAGCCGAAATCGCCGCGCAGCACGATATCGCTGATCCAGCGCCAATATTGCACGATCATCGGGTCGTTGAGCCCGAACTGGTCGCGCATCATCTCTTCCTGCAGCGGCGAGATGTACTCTCCGGCATGGCGCAATTGCGCGGCATAGGCGGTGACATAGTCGCCGGGCGGAAGCTGAATGATCACGAACGAAATGAACGAGATGAAGATCAGCGTCGGAATCGCCAGAAGGGCGCGGTTGCCGATAAATGCGAGCATGGTGTGGGGTCTCCAGGCCGGGCGTCATCCTCACATGACGCCACAGCAAGCCGGGACGGGCGAACCCGTCCCGGACAGGGTCTTTTGCTTTAGTCCTGTTCGAGCCAGAACTGCTGGGTGCGCGCCAGGCCCACACCGCGGAAGATGTCGTCCTGCACAAGGTTTGCCTGCACATTGTGCATCTTGTCCGAGACGATATTGACCACGGTACCGGCACCATAGACACCGATTACCCAGCCCTGATTGACGAAGATTTCCGCCATCTGGGAGACATAGTCATCGGCGACTTCCACCGATGCCGACTGCGACGCCTGATCCCAGAGATCATAGATCTGCTGCAGTTCAGCGCTCGGCTCCATGCCTTCGGCGCCATCGGTATTGTACCACTTGAAGCTCTGGTTGGCGTAGCCGTCCGAGCCCATGATGCGGCGCGGATCGGCCGGCACATAGGTCAGGCGATCGAACGGAATCCAGTGCATCTGGAAGTCGTTATTGGCGCGATTGTTGTCCCACTGGGTCCGGTCGATCACGCGGGGCAGGAATTCGATGCCGACATCGGCAAAGTTTTCAGCCAGAAGTTCAAGCGTTTTGGCGTGAGCGGCGTCATTGGCCTCTACCACCAGGCTGAACCGCTGCCCATCGGGCCGCAAGCGGAAGCCGGCACCATCGCGTTCGCTCAGCCCCGCTTCATCAAGCAGTTCGTTAGCCAGATCGGGGTCGTATTCGGTCCAGTGGTTCGACAGCTCCTCGCTGTAATAGGGGGACCCCATCACCGGCGCGGTCTGCAGTTCCTTTGCCAAACCCGATTGCGTCAGCTCATTGATCAGTTCCCGATCCACGGCAATCGACATGGCATGGCGTACTGCCTCGGTCTCGAACAGCCCACGCAGAACCTCGTCCGTGGTGTTCATATTGGGCACCAGCGACCACACATTGGAGTCCAGGCCGGGCACGATGTGATAGCCGCCGCGCTCCTCGTTCTCCTTGTAGAAGGTGTAGTTATCCAGGCCCATATAGCGCGCCTGCATGTCGATCTGGCCCTGCGCCACCATCAGGTTGAGCGTTTCGGGATCCTGGAACAGCCGGTGCTCGATGCGATCGATATAGGGGAGCTGGTTACCCTCCTGATCCACGGCATAGTAGTACGGGTTGCGCACCATGGTGACGGTTTCAGCCGGCGCGGGGGTCTCGATTTTCCAGGCGGTGATGACCGGCAGCTCCGGATTGTTCCACCAGCCGGTCAGGGCGCCCTTGGAGCCCCAGAGGTCAGTCCAGGCCGCGACATTGTACTTCTCGGCTGCTGCCGCGAGCTCTTCTTCGCTGGCATATTTATCGTTGTACTGGCTCAGATAGTGCTTGGGAAACAGGAAGCTGGGCCGGTCAAGGCTGGGTTCGCCGGTGGAATCCTTGGCCAGGATCTGCAGAAAATACACATAAGGCTGGGCGAATTTGATGGTGAAGGTCCGCTCGTCCTGAACCTCAAGCTCAAGCGGCACGCCGCCCGGGGCAAAGGTGGGGTCAATCGTCGGCACCAGTGCAGGATTGAGGAAAACGTCGTTATACCAGAACTCGACATCCTCGGTTGTGACCGGCATGCCATCGGACCACTTCAGGCCCTCGAGAAGTGTGAATGTGAATTCGGTCGAATCCTCGTTGACCGAATAGCTCTCGATATAGCCTGGGGTCAGCACTGCCGTGCCGTTCTCATCCGCGGTCCATTTGAGCACACGCTCTTCCATGAGCTTGGTAGGACCCCAGCGGTCGCCCGGACCGCTATAGGCGCGGCGCCAGGTGCCGCCATACTCGCCCACGCTGAGGGCTTCCACCACAGTGGGGTTTTCCGGGAGCCGTTCGTCAACCGGTGGCAACTCGCCCGACTCGACCATCTCCGCCAGCATCGGCGCCTCCTGGAAGGCCCAGGGCGAGCCGGCCATCGCCGTTGACGACAGAGCCGCTAGGGCAATCGCCGCAACCCAATTCTTGGTATTCATAGGCTTCTCCTCAAATCATCGCGCCGGGCCATCTGAGATGGCATCCGCAGCGCGGTTCTCATTTGTGGAGGGCGACACAGCAATGAAAATATTTTCATTACGCATTCTCCTCCCTCTCCTGCCCCCGCTTCAAGTGCCCGCGTTATTTCTCGCTTATTCGGCATATCAAGCTGTAGCGAAGTGCATATTCGCTTCCGTCGGCCCCAAGTGCAATATGAAACAATTTTCATAACAGCGAGTGAGCGATCGTGCGCCACCCAACACTCGAAGCTTCCATACAAGAAACTCAAGCGGATCAACACGATAGGGACTGAGGTCGGCGACCGGGCAGCTGGAATGCGCTGCGGAAAAAATTCCCCAAACGGTTACTTAGAGACCCGCGCAGAGTTGTGAGAAGGTAGAATCTGATGCGGTTGGGAACAGGGGGCGGAGCGGCCAAGCCGCATATGAGGCTGTCTTGCTTTGGCGTGCCGCAAGCGCTGAACGTGGACGACTGGACGCTCAGTTCAGCGCCCGCACGCTGCCGCGCACGGTCAGCCGACAACCCAGCTCAAGACGATTGGCCGGCATGCCCTTATCCGCCGCAACAATCCGCTGTTCGAGCAGGTTGAGCGCCGAAAGCCCGATATAATCCAGCGGCACGGTGACTGTGGTCAGCGTCGGCGCGGTAAATTCGCCCATCGCGACGCCGTCGAAGCCAACCACAGAGACGTCTCTTGGCAGCGCATATCCGGCTTCCTTGAGTGCCGGAATGACGCCCAGAGCAAGGTTATCGGCAGCGCAGAAAATCGCGGTTACCCCGCCAAGCCCCTCGTGCTTGGCGACCCAGCGCTTGATTGCTGCAGCCCCCATGTCAGGAAAATAACCTTCGGCGTGATGCACATAGGCCGTCTCAAGAGACAGTTCATTGGCGCGAAAGGCATCGAGAAAGCCGTCGCGCCGCCGCCTGACAGTGCCACGCCCCTCCCAGGTCAGGTGCATGATCGAACGATGCCCCTGCTTGATCAGCCAGTTGGTGGCAAAGCGCGCCGCAAACCTGTTGCCCGGCGTGACGCTGTCGATCTGCATTTCATAGTCTTCGCCATTCATCAGCACGGCAGGAATGCGCGAGTTGGCGATGGCCCGCAGCAGATCGGGCCGGTCATCGCTGAGCAGCAATATGCCATCCACCTCGGCCTGCCGGGCCTGCTCGACAAGTTTGGCGCCGCTGAAATTTGGCGTATCCACCTCGATCGGCAGCACCCGGATGGAGCGCCGCTCACATTCGCGCATAAGTCGGCTCAGAAGTGTCCAGGAGAACAGATTGTGCTGGTTGTTCGGCAACGTATCGCTCGGCACGGCCAGCATGAGGCTGCGCAGCACGGCAATGGAGGCCTTTTCGCGCCGCCGTGCCAGGTAGCCGAGTTCGCTTGCTGCGCTCAGGACGCGATCACGAACTTCCTGTGAAATGGTCGCAGTACCATTCAGCACATGGGAAACGGTAGATCCCGCCACCTCTGCGCGCGCCGCAATGTCCTTGATTCCAACTTTCCGATTCACAAAGCGTCCAGTCACTTACCTGGGAGTGGAGTACCTTAAGCATGCAGGTCACACCGGCGATACCCACTTCACACAAGGCCGACGGAGAGCTCAAGGCCCAGAATGATCGAATAGTGGTTTGGGAAATTGGCGCTGAGCCATTCGAACAAGAGGAAGAGCGGAATAGCGCCCAGTGCCGGACCCCAGAGCCGGTTGGCCCCACCCAGTAGCGCCATGATCAGCGTCAGGTCCAGCGTGGTGCCTGGATGGCCCCTACCAGGGTGATGATGGTGGCGCTGACTGCAAAGAGCGCGAGCTTTACGCCGGCAATGTTGATGCCGGTATGGGCAGCCACGGTCTCGTCGTCGCCAATGACCTTAAGTGCCAGCCCCAGCCGCGAGCGAGAAATGAACCAACCAATGGCAATGGTGACGGCAGCGACGGCCAGCAATTGCCAGTAGATCTGCTCGGCCGTGATGGGCAGGAAGATATAGCGGCCCAGCGTGCCGGTGACATTGACCTCGTACCAGGTGACGAGCTGGCGGATCAGCTCGGCCATGCCAAATGTGAAGATCACGAAATAAACGCCGGCCAGACGCAAGGTGGCGAGGCCGACAAGCAGCGCCACGGCCAGGCCGATGGCGGCAGCAACCAGCAGCGCCGCCCAATAGGGTAGCGTTTCGCTTAGGACCGCCACGGTATAGGCGCCGATGCCAAAGAAGGCGACGGTGGCCAGCGAGACATAGCGGGTGGGGCCGGAGAACAAGGCCCAGGCACTGGCCAGCGCGACGTAACCAGTCATGCCGAGAAGCAGGCCAACACCATAGGCGCCAAGCTGGGTTGGCATCCAGGCCAGGGCCGCCAGACCCAGGGCAACGAGAACAAGTCCAATTATGGTGCGGGTCATCGTCCGGCAGCCTTTCCGAAGAGACCCGCCGGCTTCCATAGAAGCACGCCGAGGAAGATGAGATAGGTTGCGGCCAGGGTCAGGCCGGGATCAACATAGGTGGCCACCAGGGTTTCAACAACGCCCAGCAGCAGCCCGGCGACCAGTGCGCCCATAAGATTGCCGAGACCGCCCATGATGACGATGACCAGCGCCTTCATGGTGAAGACCACGCCCATGGAGGCGTTGAAAGTCTGGTACATGGAAATCATCACGCCACCGGAAGCGGCCAGCGTGGTGCCGAGCGCGAAGGCGAAACGGGCTGTGCGGGTCACATCAATGCCCACCAGCGGCGCGGCATTGGGATTGACGGCGATGGCCCGGATAGTGGTGCCCCAGCGGGTGCGCGTCAGCACAAAAAACAGGGTTGCACCAATGATGACGGCCAGCGCAAAGGCCAGAAGGCGATTGGCGGCGACATTGGCCCCCAGCACGTTGATGCCGGTATTGAGGAAATTGTAGCTGGTATAGTTGGAGCCAAAGACCACCAGCATGGCGCCCTGGATCACGAACAGGAGCCCGAAGGTGGCGAGGATGGAGTCCACTTCCAGCGTGCCGCTCTTGGATGAGCGGGTCACCAGCGGCTGCATCATAACGCCGTAGATGACGTAACCGAAGAAAAAGGCAACGGGCAGCACGATGGCCAGACCGAGAATCGGATTGATGCCCAAGGTCGAGAACAGCAGGAACGCGGCGAAGGCAGCGAAGATGAGAATTTCGCCATAGGCGAGGTTCATGATGCGCGAGATGCCGTATTGGAGCGTCAGCCCCATGGCGACCAGCGCATAGGTGCCACCCAGCACCAGCCCGGTTATCAGTGTCGTGATCATTGTTTTATATCCAGTCCGGCATGGCACTTGTCGCCGCGCGGGATCAGTATTGCATTGAGTAGTCCAGCGCCCCACCCCTGCCCCCTCCCCGCCGGGGGGAGGAGACGCTGAACATCAGGTTCAGTGGGTGAGTTGCGGCTTTACTGCGCGGGCCAGGGGGCCTTGGGCAGCTTGGGCGCAACTGCGCCTTCGCGGTCAGCGGGGCAACGGCAACGAAATTGCCATCCTGCCACTGACCACCGAACCAAAGCGTGCGCAGCTGGTTATCTTCGAGCTTGACCTCGCCCAGCACGGTTTCGAACGTGCCGGTGGAGAGTTCTTCTGAGACGGCTTCGCGATCAAGACCACGACGCTTGATGGCTTCTTCGAGCATCTGAAGGCTGTTGTAGGTCACGACCGAACCCCACCAGTCCGGCGCCTGACCGATGAAATCGGTATGGCGGGCGCGGTAGTCCATGACGGCTTGGTTGTTCACGTCGATACCGCCAAGGCTCATGATGCCTTCGATCTTGTCGCCATTATTGGCGGCATAGACCGGGAAGCCGACACCCACGCCCAGATAGAGCACTTTGGGATTGTAGGCAGCGACCTGAGCCTGCTGGGTCAGCGCGAAGGTATCGGGCGGATAGGAAAAGGCCACGAACGTATCGGCGCCGGACGCGGCGGCTTCGTTCAGCATCGGGGTGAAGTCGGTGGTGCCGACCGGATAGGTCACATCGTAAGCGATGTTGATGCCGGCATCGGCAAAGGATTGGCGAGCGGCGGTGATGAGATCAATGCCGAAGCCGTCAGCGACAGAGATGACCGCAACATCATTGTTGATGGTACCAGCTTCCTTCTGTGCGGTCAGGATTTCGGCCAAGGCTTCGGTATAGTCATGGCCACCCCCGAGCATCCAGAAGCTCTTGTTCCAGCGCTCAACGAATTCGGGGGCCTTATCGGTTACCGAGGACACGGCCAGCTGCGGATAGCCGAACCGGTCAAACAGCGGCGCAACGGCGAGGTTGAAGCCAGTGCCCCAGGGCGGCAGGATGAAATCGACCTGATCCTGGGTGGCCAGACGCTCGACGGCACGCACGACTTCTTCGGAGGCCGAACGGTCATCATATTCGATTACTTCGATGGGCAGGCGCGTGCCATCGGGCATCTCGAGACCACCGGCCTCATTCACTTCATGCACCCAAAGCTGATAATTGGGCAGGGTGGTGATGCCAGCGCCACCGGCATTGGCGCCGGTCTTGGAAATGGCATAGCCGATCTTGACCGAGGTGCGGTCCTGGGCCGACACGGCGGCCACGCCAACGCTGGCGAGCAGGGTCGCGGCAAGACCAATGGCGCGCAGGGCGGACCTGCGGGAAAACAGAGTCATGAGTTCCTCCTGTGGGCCCAGTTTCGGGCCGTTGGTGCCGGGACAGTTTTGACTGTTCTCCGGCCACTGAGCGAACGCTACACGGGAATCTGACCGCGCCAGAATAGACTTTTTGCGGAGAAACTTGTACTTTTGCCGGAATTGGGAGGGATCAATGCCGCTGTCGGACAGCAGTTTGAATTTTCGGCCGGGTGTCGAGCTGGCGCGCGAGCTGGATGGACAGGTAATCGCGACGACGCTCGATACGTCCCGCTGGACCCTGCCGGGAGGACACAATTGCGTCTTCGTGCTGATTGCGGGCTCGGGCACGGTGACCACGGGCGGTGAGGCCACGCAACTTCAGGCGCCGAACCTGATCTGGATTCCCGCCCATCAGCAGGCTGAGCTGGTGTTGCTGGCGGGTTCGCGCGGCGCCTGGCTGACCATGTCCGATGCCGCTTTGGGGCAATTGGCCCTGCCCGGTCACATTGCAGAAGACATGCGGCGGCTCGCGGCCCGTCCACAATTGGGCACGCGGATAGAGCGCGATGTGGCTGCCCGGCTGTCAACTCTATTCACACTGATGACCGAAGAATTGCGCGCCAGTGCCGCCGGGTCGGAGGATATGGTGCGGCACCAGTTGGCCATTGTTGCCATTCTCTTGTGGCGCATATCGGATCAGGCGCCATCCACCCCCCGCCCAGCGCCGCGCACCATTGTGAGCAACTTTCTCTCCATGGTGGACCAGCAGATGCGCAGCCATTGGTCGGTAGCCAATTATGCGCGCTATCTGGGAGTGAGCGTCGACCGACTGACCAGCGCGGTGCAACGCGCCACGGGACTGACGCCGCTCGGCCTGATCCACGCTCGCCTCTTTGCCGAGGCGCGGCAGATGATCGAAAATTCCGGCATGCAGATTGCCGAGATTTCGGTGCATCTGGGCTTTGACGACCCGGCCTACTTCTCGCGCTTCTTCAAGCGGCTGAGCGGCAAGTCTCCGCGGCAATACCGACTTGAGGCGGCCGTAAGTCAGGTCCGCGATGGTGGATCCTATGCAGCCTGGCCCTAGCTCCAAACTATCCTTGGCTCACCTAGGTCCTATTGACAAAGGATGGCATCCATAGCTTTGCCCATGCACGGTACTGTTGCCTTGTCGACTTGAGACCGGCGGCCAGGTGATGACCGCCTATCGCGCCTTTCTCTCTCCCAAACTCATCGAGCAGATCGCTTCTGGCGAAAGTGGCTTCCGCCCTCTGGTCGGATTGGAGAGGCGGGCCACGCAAGACCTCGGCCCTCTAGAGGCTGTTGATGGTCTCGGCCAAGGCATTGGCACAAGAGTCGCCCGCGCTGCCCACTGGAGGTTCGATACCGACCCCGGCCAATAATGCTCAAGGCTTATCGAAGACCTAGTTCAGCGTAACCTCTGCCTTGAAGACGACCCCGTTTTGAACGTCCTGCGACCATTGCCCGTCCAACTGCATGACCATTGCATTGATGAGTTTGCTGCCCATCCGCTGAACAATCTCCTCCGGTCGGTATCCCACCCCATTGTCAGCAACTTTGAGCAGCGCCTTTCCGTCAGTTACGGGCTGCAAACTGACGATCAGCTTACCCTGCTCCCCACCAACAAATGCGTGCTTGAGCGCATTGGTGACCACCTCATTCAAGAGCAGCGCCAAGGGTGTGGCTCGGTCGTGGTCTATTGCGATAGGAGCAATGTCGAGCTCAAGAATGGCAGGAGACCCGTAAGCTTCCACCAGTGGCTCGACAATTGAAGCTACAAACGCTGATGCCTCCAGGGCCGCATAGGCATCGTGGTGGTACATGTGTTCGTGAACCGAAGACATGGCGGCAAAGCGCAAATGGATGTCCCGCTTCACGTCCCTAGGCAGATCCTGCATCCGAATGAGTGATTGCATCGACTGGAGGTTGTTTTTGACACGATGATGTATTTCTCGGAACATCAACGTGTTGGTTTCCAAGGCACGTTCAAGTTCTTCTCGTCTCTGATTATCCTTGAACAAAAGTCGCACAATGCCGACAGCCGCTAGCGTCAGTCCCAGGCCTACAGGGATGATCAGAAGAAGCACTGCCCCGACGCCGCGCCAGAAGCGATCAAGCGTCTCGGACATGCTGACCGAGGCGACGGCAATCAAACTTGTATCTGGAACGGCAGCATAACCAATAATCCGCGCCTTTTGATCCACCGGCGATATCGCCGCGTATGTGCCGGTCTCCGCGCGAGGCAGGTGATCTGTGAAAAGTACGTGCTCGCGGAGGTCCATAGGTCCCTCGGCTTTCGGAAAGCGACCGACGAGCATTCCGTCCTCGCGCACGATGCTGACGGTCGAGCCGGGATCCAGTGCGAGGGAGTCCAGAAGTTCGCCGAGAAGATCGACGTCGAAAGAGATGACCGCTACCCCGGCGAAGTCACCGCCGCGCTCCAGCCGCTGACTAAAGGCAAAGATCTGCGATCCATCCAGGCGGCTAATCAGCAGCGAGGACGTGTAGAACGGTTCCCCAGAGGCCGGAACCGAAAAGTAATCTCGGTCACGAATATCTATGTCTGCGAAGCCAGGATCCGTAGTGTATAGCGTTCGTCCGGCTGCGGAGACAATGTAGGCCTTGGCGCTGACGGGTAGCCCTTCAAGCGCCTCTTCAATTTGAGACTGCGTTTCGCCGCTACCTGGCGTCGGATTCGCTTCGAGCGCCAGGTCCATCCGGTGCAGAGCCTGCTCGGCGACTTCAACGATCCACCCGGTATTGATCTTTACAGCCTGAGCTGCGGCGATCGCGGACGCGGCGGCCCGACTTTCGGTGTCTTTATGCCATTGGAATATCAGCGCCCCAACGACGAAGAACAAGAAAACGAGGCTCGCGACTATGAACGCGATCGCAGCCTTGGATGAACGAACGACTAAACCTGCAAGCAATTTTTCCCAGATCCAAACAGGATGCGATGATACAAGAACCAGCTACGACTTGGACAGACAGATGGATCAGGGCCTGAACAATGGAAGCAACCACGGGCACTGAGGAACAGCTCCAAGCGCATCCGCGAAGGACGAAACCATAAGCTAACCAAGTCGTTCCGCCCCCCTACGGGATAAGTTGCAACCGCCAGTGTCCGCGGGTGTGCCAGAATTTAAGGCTGATAACCCTACTTTCTCCGCGCAGCAACCGCTCGATAGGGTGCAGGAGCTTTGCCCTCGGCTGTCACGTCCTGAAATGCTGACCGATCTCGGCGAAGAGCTCGAGGTCGGCAAGGGAGTCGCCGAGTGTCGTCTTGTTGGGCGTACCGTTGAAGACGCTGTCAAGGAAAGCGCCAAGCTCGATGCGGAACGGGTCTTCGTAGACCGGGCCGAACACTTCCGTGCCGGTTTCGGTCGCCGTTGAAGACGTGATTTCCAGGCGTGTCGGCAGGTTGCGGATATAGGGTGTGTCATAGTTGAGCTTGAAATGCTGAGACTGGGTCAGCACTTCGATGCCGGCGTCGAAGCGCGAGACGTCGTCGATGACTGCCTCGTAAAGGGCGGTGAAGTGCCCATAGTCGAAGAGCGCGATGACGGTTTCTCCGTCGTGCTGGGTGGCGTAGCGGACCTGCCGGGGCAAGCCCAGGAGATCACGCATGGCCGAAATACTGTGCGAAGAGAGGCCGGTCAGGACCTGATAGGCGCGAAGCGCATCGGGGGGGCAATCCTCACCCATGACCGAGCGGAGTATTGCCTGGGTGCGGGCCCGGCCAGCGGCGATGAGATCGGGCGAAACATCGTCAGGCCTGAAGACGTTTCGCGTTTGCGCCACGAAGAAGGGCGCCTCGCGGATGATGTCACGGATACGGACGTGGCGGATCGTATCGAGAGCCGGCAGGCGGTTCTTGAGTTCGAGAAAGGGCCGCGAGAAGCGCCGCATATAGCCAACAAAGACCACCTGGCCGGGACGCTGGGGAATATCGAGGATGGGGCGCAGCTGGTCGGCGGTCAGGCAGGCCGGCTTTTCGATAAAGACATGCTTGCCCGATCGGATCGCCTCGGCCAGCAGATCGGCATGGAGGTGATCGGGCGTCAGGATGAAGACCGCATCGAGCCTCGGATCAGCGATCAGCGCCGCAGCATTGTCGTGGCGCGTGGGCACGCCATAGCGGCGGGCGATATGTTCGACAAGGCTGGGCGACACATCGGTGATCGCGGCAATGGAAAAATGCTGGTCATCGGCCAAAAGCGGCAGATGCATGAGTTGGGCGACTTCACCCAGGCCGATCAGGCCCACTTTAAGAGCCTGAGTCATTTGGCGATGGCGTTCATATAGGCAAGATTGCGGGTGGCGAGTTCGAGCGGCGTTTCTCGGGCATCGGCGGCGACATCCTGTTCCACCACGACTGGGCCCACAAAACCGCGCGCTTCAAGCAGGCGCATCACCGCCTGGATATCCACCACCCCGTCCGGCAGTGGACACATCACCCCAGCGTCATAGGAGTCGGCGACCGAAAGCTCACCCTCGAGCACGCGTCGGCGCACCGCCCCATTAACGTTCTTGAGATGCATATAGGCGATGCGGGGAAACACCCGTTCCATATAGGCCAGCGGATCCTGGTCCCAGAAGGCATGGTGGCCGGTATCAAAGCAGAGCGCGATGTCGGTCTCGGCCAGCAGGCGGTCGATCTGAGTTTCCCGCTCGATCGCCGTGCCAATATGGGGGTGAAAGCTGAGCTGGAGCCCGTATTCGCCCTCGACCAGCGCCTGCCCGTCCCGGACCATCTGGATCAGGCCCACCCATCCGGCGTCATCGAGCACGCCTTCCTGTCCCTTGGGATACCAGTTGCTTTCGTCCATGATCACCAGGTGCTTTGCCCCCAGCGAGACCAGCAGCGACGCAAGTTCGCGCAGCGTCTGCATGAGAACGGGCGCTGAAGTGGCGTCGCCGAACGTGTGAACATGAGTTGCCCCGATAATCTCGAGGTTGCGCGCTGCGAGTTCGGCCTTGAGCAGTTCCGCGTCCTTGGGCAGGAAACCGAAGGGACCCAATTCGGTACCGCGATAGCCTGCTAGCGCCACCTCATCGAGATAACGCTGCCAGCTATAGTCATTGCCCGTCGGATAGGTGATGCCCCAGGAACAGGGTGCGTTGGCGATAAGCATGGTTACGCTCCGATGTAGATGGGATTGCCCAGGGCTCTGCGGATAGGCTGATCCACGAGGTCAGCACCCTTAAGCTGCCAGGGGAGTGCACGCCCCTCGAGCGCAGCAGTGAACTCGGCGATTAGTCGCGCGCGGCTGGCATCACCGGCGATGATTTCGGCCCGAATGAATTTCTGGACGGGCGGCAGTGGTATGCCGGCCGACCAATCATCGCTATCAATTTCAAGCTTGGCGACCAGCCCCGTCGCATCGATCAGCACCAGAAGGTCACCCGCCGCGCCACGCGCCACCACCTCGACCTCGGCGAGCGCGCGTGCCATGCCCCCCATCACGATGTCGCCCACGCGCATTTCCAGATGGGGGCCCGTCGGGCTTTCCGTCACATAGCCGCGTCCAGCCTTCATCGCTGCCAACACGGCGTCTTCGCTCAGTTCGGGCAGGAACAGCACGGTCGTGGGGCGTGCCAACACCAGCGGACCCTCGGGCATCAGCCGGTCAGGCTGGTGATAATCGGACCCACCGATGGCCGAAATCCGCAGCCCGGCAGCAAGCCGCTGCTGGTAGCGCTCAAGAGAAATCCAGTTCCAGGCCAGCCATGTCGATTGCCAGACTTCCTGGCAGTCGGCGACAGGAAATTCATAGTCCCAGGGGATCGTGGGCTTGTCGTGATTGATCGAAAGCAGCCCCCCCTTCTCGTGCACCAGCCTTTCGAGCACATGGGCATCACTGGGTTGGGTCATGCGGAAGTCGACCCAGTCATCCATGCCGTAGACATTGGCGTGCCCTACGGCGGTCGTGACCTCCATGGCGCGCACGAAAATCAGTTCGGGCGAAGACTGTGGGTGGAAATACCGCCTCTGTGTGATGGTGTTGTGGTCGGCAACAGCAAGGAAATCGAGCCCGGCCTGTTTGGCCGCAGCATGCAGCAGTTCGGGCGAACCCTTGGCATCGGAATGGAAGGTATGGCAGTGCAGATCGCCCCTGTACCAACCTGGTTCGGATCTGACCGGAAAGGTGCGCGCCGGCTGCGGTTCGAGCCGGCGGTGAGCGCTGTCGAGCGTGATGGTAACGGTGACGTCCGCTCCCGCCACGGGGACCTGATAGAGTCCGAGAATGACGTTCCAGGTGCCGGGCTGAATCTCGCCATGGATATAACCCGGCGTGGCGTCGTCGGTCGCGATGAAAAAGCGGTCGCGCGCGCCCCCGCTCCAGCCGCGGAAGCCTTGCTGGGTCGGATAGCCGGTGTCACGCGGATCAAATGCCCCCAGATCGATGATACAGTCCTCCGCCTTGGCATAGCTAAGGACGACATCGATGCGGGTCGTGGCCTCGGGAACATCGAAGGGGATGTAGAAATAGGGGTTTGCGGCCTGGTCGGCGCGGGTGACATGGGTGGTGATCGTGGTCATTGACGTTTCTCGACGTGCAGCCACGTGAATAGGGCCGTCCCCTCCCCCCTCGAGGGTGAGGAGATGAGAACGGGGTGGCGCAGAGCCCCCTCGTGCTGCAATTGCCCGGTCATTCCCCAGCAACCGGGATACGTTTTCCAGTGCCATCAAAGAGATGCACATGCTCAGCCGAAAAGCTGAGCGTCACCACCTTGTCGACGTTCAAGTGATCGTCGGTGAAGATACGGGCCGTGATCCGCGCATTCTCGCCACGGTCGAGTGTCACGAGGCTTTCCGGGCCCATATTCTCATTGGCAAACAGCGGCGCCGTGACTGTGTTGCCGGCGCCAGCAGCGGCAATGGCCAGATGTTCCGGGCGCACGCCCAGCGTCAGTTTCTTGCCGCTCATGGCCAGCGCCTTGCCGATGGCATCGGTCATCGGCAGGCCTTGCATGGTGAGCCCCTCGCCCTTGAGCAGCAACTGACCTTCGCCCTGCTCACACTCCACCTCCACCAGGTTCATCGGCGGATTGCCGACGAAATTGGCGACAAAGGTAGTGGCCGGACGGCGGTAGATCTCGATGGGCGAAGCGTACTGCACGATCTTGCCCTGATCCATGACCGCGATGCGGGTGGCCAGAGCCATCGCCTCTGCCTGATCATGGGTCACATAGACCGCGGTCATGCCCATGTCGCGTTGCAGGTGGTTGAGGAACCCGCGGGCCTCGAGGCGCAGCTTGGCGTCGAGATTGGAAAGCGGCTCGTCAAAGAGATAAACCTGCGCCGGATAGACCAGAGCTCGCGCCAGCGAGGTCCGTTGCTGCTGGCCGCCCGAAATCTGGCTGGGCAGGCGGTCCATCAGATGGCCGATCTTGAGCACGTCAGCGACTTCCCTTGCACGGGCATGGCGCTTCTGAACTGGCTCGCCGCGCACCTTGAGCGGATAGGCCATGTTGTCCGCCAGATTCATATGCGGATAGAGCGCGTAGTCCTGGAACACCATGGCGATGTTGCGGTCCTTGGGGTGGAGATGGGTCACCTCCTTGCCGCCAATCAGGATCTGCCCCGAAGTCGGCGTTTCCAGGCCCGCCATCATCCTGAGAGAGGTGGTCTTGCCGCACCCCGAAGGACCGAGCAGGCAGACGAATTCGCCGTCGCCGATATCGAGATTAACGTCCGATACGGCCTTGAAGGCGTTGAAGCTCTTGGAGACGTTTTTGAATTCAACAGAAGCCATGAAATGATCAAGCCTTGATGCCGCCGAAGAACCGGAAACCGAATTTCCAGCTGACGAAGAGATACAGAGCCACGACGGGCAGCGAATAGATAAGCGCATAGGCGGCCAGCAGGGTCACGATGGGCGTACCCGCTTCCGAGTAGAAGGAATAGATCGCCACCGAGGCCGGCATGTTGTCCGAGCTGCGCAGAAGAATGAAGGGGATGAGGAAGCTCCCCCAGATATTGACGAACGCCCATACCACCACGACCACGATGCCGGGCCGGATGACCGGCAGGGCGACATCGAAGAAAGCCTGGACCGGCGACGCCCCCGCCACCATGGCACTTTCCTCATAGGATTTTGGGATGGAGTCGATGAAGTCGCGGAGGATGAACATGGCCGTCGGCAGGAGCCCGCCAGCGAATGTCAGGATGACGGCAATGTGCGTATCCATGACCCCCATGGCCGAAACGATGAGGAAGATCGGCACCATGGCGGCAGATCCCGAAACGACCGAGGAAAACAGCAGCAAAGTATAGGTGACAGCCCCCTTGCCCGGCACCGATGAGCGGCTCAGGGCATAAGCGGCCAATGTCGCCGCCGCACCCACCAGGATGACACCGCCGGTGGCCTGGATGAAACTGTTCCAGAGCGCCTGAACCGCGTAGGAATTGCCGAACACGGTGGCAAAATTTGAAAGCGTCCACGGGTCGGGAATTGCCAGACCGAGTTCAGCCCGCGCATTGAAGGGCGCGAAAATGAACCAGATGAGCGGCAACGCGAATATCGCGCCGATCAGGGCAGCGAGGGCCGAAAAGGCGATACGGCCGACATAAGCTGGAAGAGTGAGCTTCATGATTTGGGCGCCTTCTTGCGGCCCAGGCTGAGATAGACCAGCGCAAAAGCCAGGTTGATCAGCATCATGATCACACCCACCGCAGCGCCCTTGCCGAACTGGAAGTCCTGGAATGCGACGCGATAATTGTAGATCGAGACCAGTTCAGTCCGGTAACTCGGCCCGCCATTGGTGAGCAGGAACGGCGTGAACGTGTTGAACGTCCACATGGTAATGAGGATGAGATCGGTGACGATATGCCCGCGAATGAGCGGCAGGCCGATATCGCGGAATTTCTGCCAGCTCGAGGCACCGGCCACGTCCGCGGCCTGGAAATAGCTCGGCGGGATCGACGAGAAAGCCGAGTTGAACAGCATCATCGAGAAGGCCGCGCCGCGCCAGGTGTTGAACACCACGATGACCCAGAAGGGCTGCTCGAGGAGAAAGTCCCCGGGCGGCAGGCCGAACCCGGTGAGCAGCGCATTGAGCGTGCCCTGGTCGCGGTCCAGAAAGGCGAACCAGGCAAAGCCGATGACCACTTCGGGCAGGATCCAGGCGGCGATGACGAAGGTTTCGGTGATGCGCTTGACCCAGGGCGGCACGGTCTGGATCAGCCAGGCCAGGAGCAGGCCAAGTAGTGCCTGCCCGATCAGCGCCGAGGCCAGCACGAACTGGGTGGTCAGAATGAGCGAGAAGCCGAACTGGCCGCGCTGAAAGAAAGTGGCCGGGTCGAACAGCGCCAGATAATTGCCCAGACCCACGAACTCCGGGTTAAGTGCTGTCCGGCCGATCAAGGTCCGGTTGGTAAAGGAGACAAAGATCACCCAGAAGAACGGAACGATCACGAAGATCGAGACCAGAAGGCCAGCAGGGAGCATGAAGGCGGCCCCGGCCCTGTTGGAGAGCAGCGAGAAATTGCGCACCTTTCGCCGGGGCTTTGAAGTGATGGGTTCAGTTGTCATGGTCACTCCGGCCTATCTCTGAGGCGGCGGCTGGCGGCGTGCACACTTGTGTGCCCACCTCGGGCGCGATCCGAGAACCACTCCCAAATTGCGCAAATGTCGTACGGCTCTCGGATCAGGTCCGAGACGGATCGGTGAAATGGTTGGCACTGCGGCCGTCGAACGACCCGGCACGCATGGCGCGCCGAGTGTTCGTGGGTCTTGGCCTAGAGCAAGCTGACGGTGTTTTCTTCACCGACAATGCTGGTGACCGCAGCCTTGTACTGGGCCATGGCTTCCTCCGGCGACAACTCACCCGAAACCACGGCTTCAGTCATGCGCTGGATTTCCTGCGACACCGCATTGTAGTTCGGGTCGTTCGGACGGGCCGTGGTCAGCGGCAGCAGCGTCTGGCTGGTTTCGGTCAGGAAGGGCGAATTGGGGATCGCCACGTCCGAGCGTGAGCGGATACCTGGCTGATAGTCCTGGAAGGCAGTCATCTGTTCCTGGCTCATCATGAACGAGAGGAACTTCCAGGCTTCCTTGGGCGTGTCGGTATTGGGGTTAATCACAAAGCCCGTACCGCCCGAGATGGAGACAAAGTCCTGGCCACGGATGCCCTCACCTGGCTCCTCAGCAGGCATCTTGACCCAGCCCATCACATTGTCACGGTCGGCCACTTCGAATTCCGAGCCGGGCGCGGTGACCGAGCGGTAGAACCAGTCACCCTCGACCAGCATGGCGGTCTTGCCGTCGCGGAAATTGGCGAAGGATCGATTGCGGCCATCGGCCAGGAGCTGTGCGCGCTGATCGCCCAGCCCTTCATCGACATAGATGGTCTTGTACAGGTTCAGCACGTCGAGGATGCCCTGGCTTTCCACGATATACTTGCCGTTCTCGTCGGTGACGCCTTCCCCGGTGCCCAGGAGCGCCATCCAGTAGCCCTGCATGGTGGTGGCTTCGCCCATGGCAACGCCGGCATTGAGCTGAAGCGGGGCTTCGACGCCCGCTTCCTTGAGCTTGCGTGCCGCATCGAGCACGTCAGCCCAGGAGGTCGGCTGCCAGTCGTCAGCAATACCGGCCTGTTCCAGCAGATCCTTGCGGACATAGATCATGCGCACGTCAGTACCCAGGCCGATGCCATAGGTTTCGCCGTCATAGGACAGGATCGAGCGGATACCATCGGAGATGTGGTCCCAGCCTTCCCAGTTCGCATAGTCCTCGCCAATCAGCTCATCGAGCGACTTGAGCTGACCACCTTCAGCAAAGGCCGGGATCAGGAAGCCATCAAAGGCGGAAATGTCGGGGCCGGCGCCGGTGGAAAAGTCGAGCGCCAACTGCTGGGTGAGTTGAGCGTCTTCGCCGCCGAACTGGTTGAGCGTAACGTTGATGTCTGGATTGGCGGCCTCGAAAGCGGGAATGACGCTTTCTTCGATCCACTCTGCAGTGGCGCTGTTGACGCCGCCGATCACGCAACGGCAGGTGATGTCCAGATCGACAGCGAATGCCGGTGCGGCCATCGCCGTGGCGCCGATCAGGCCGAACGCAATGCTGCGCAGATGATTGCTCATCGCAAATACTCCTCCCATGTGATGGCCCCGAATTCTCGGTCAGCCGGTATTGGCCTCCCCCATCCTTGGCAGGAGACCAGTGAAGAATGAACACGTTTTCACTTTCCGTCAATAGCCAGAACCGCTGTCGAAAATGGCTCGACGGAAAGATGCGTCAGCAATACTGGCTATTTGCAACGCTCCTATGACAGTTTGGGCGTGATCGTCACCGGATTTCATGCGCCGCGACTTGACAGTGTTCTGCCTTACAGTCAGACAAATGAACACGATTTCATCGATACGAGAGCGGGGGTGGCATTGAGCCAGGACGAGACGACGGCAAGGGGGCGGGCGACCGCCGAGATGGTGGCGGAACGCGCCAATGTTTCGCGCGTCGCCGTGTCGCGCGCCTTCAACCCCCATGCCTCGCTAAAGCCTGCCAAGCGCGAGCTGATCCTGCGCATTGCCCAGGAGCTCAACTACACTCCCGACCGCGCCGCCCGCGCTCTGGTCAGCGGCCGCTCGCATCTGGTCGGCGTTATCGTGCCGGACGTTTGCAGTCACTGGGAAAGCCAGGAGATCGATGCGTTGACGACGGCGCTCCAGGCTGAAGGGTTCGCCACCCTGCTGTTCAAGACCCGCATCGACTATTCCATGGACGAGCAATTGCTCGCCTATATGCGTGGCTTCAATCCGGACTCCGTCATCGCCTTTGTCGAGAACGTTAAGCCGACAACGCTGGCCAAATTCCTGGATCGTGCCGTACCCATCTATATCCACTATCCCCGTTCCGGTGCCCCGGAAGATAGGCAGGCGGGCCCGTTACATGACCGCCTCAATGTCCTTCATCGCACCGGTGTGGAACAAGCGGTCTCCCTGCTTCAGGGCTATGGGGCGCGGCGCATAGCCTATGTTTCGGGTGTCGACAAATCTCGAGCAAACACGGCGCGCGAGGACATGTTGCGAGTCGTGATGGCTGAGCGCGGACTGGCACCACCCATCATTGCAGCCAGCGACTTCAGCTATGACCGGGCCTATGCCGCCACCCTCGACCTGTTCCGTGTCGGCGAGGGCGCCGATGCCGTCTTCGCGGCCAATGACGTGGGCGCGTTTGGCGTCATCGATGCGCTGCGCCACGAACTGAACCTGCGCGTCCCCGAGGACGTCAAGGTAGTCGGCTTTGACGACATCGCCCAGTCGCACTGGAAAAGCTACAACCTGACCACGGTCAAGTTCGACCTGGAAGAACGCGTACGCGCCCTGGTGCGGCTGATCCTGCGGCGCCTCAACAATCCAGACGCGCCCCCACTCGAAGAGACCCTCAACACCCGCCTCGTCGTGCGCGGCACCGTCGGCTGATTTTCATGACCTCTAGCACCATCCACCTCGTCTTCAAGACCCATCTTGATATTGGTTTCACCGATCATGCCGCCCGCGTGCGGAAGCAGTATCACGAGCAGTTCATTCCGCAGGCGATTGCCACCGGCGCGCATTTTTACGCCGAGAATCCCGGCGCACCGGCCTTTATCTGGACCACGGGCGCCTGGCTGATCTGGGATCACCTCAACTCGCAGCCGGCCGACAAGGTGCGACAGCTCGAACAGGCGATTGAACGCGGCCTCATCGTCTGGCATGGCCTGCCCTTCACCACCCATACCGAGCTGATGAGCCCGGCCCTGTTCCGCGCCGGCCTCTCCTATGCGGCCGAGCTCGATCAGCGCTTCGGGCGCACCACCACGGCCGCCAAGATGACCGACGTGCCGGGCCACACGCTGGGCATGGTGCCGCTCCTTGCCGAGGCCGGCATCCGCTTCCTGCATCTGGGCGTCAACACCGCCAGTCCGGTGCCCGACGTGCCGCCGATCTTCCGCTGGCGCGCGCCCGGCGGCGAGGAGGTGGTGGTCATGTATCAGGCCTCTTATGGTGCCACCGACTTTCCCGCCGGCGACGATGTGGGCCTGAGCTTTGCCCATACCAATGACAATATCGGGCCGCAAAGCGTCGGGCAGACCGTCGAGGCGTTGCGGCATATGCATCACGCCAACCCGGGCGCCGAGATCAAGGCCTCGACGCTCGACGCCTTCGGCGACCAAATGTGGGCGCGGCGCGAGAATTTTCCACTCGTCACCGAGGAGATCGGCGATAGCTGGATCCATGGCACCGCCACCGACCCGATCAAGCTCTCGCGCTACCGTGCTCTGAGCCGGGTCTATGACGGCTGGATCGATGCGCCAACGCCCGAGCGGCGCGCCTTCGGGCGCGGCCTGACCATGGTGGCCGAACACACCTGGGGCGTCGACGTAAAAACCTATCTACGCGACGAGACGGCGTGGGATCGTGCCGATTTCGAGGCGGCGCGCACGCAGGACCACCGCTTCGCCTATGCGGAGCAATCCTGGGCCGAACAGCGCGCTTACATGGCAACGGCGATGGAGAACCTCGTGGCCGGGGACAGGGCCGCAGCGGACGCAGCGCTGGCCGAGCTCGACGAAATTGTCCCGGCAAAGCCCGACACCCTTTCAGCCGGAACGCATATCACCAGCGGATACTGGTCAGCCGAGCTCGACGCAACGAGCGGCGACATCATCCGCATCACCGCGCCGGATGGACGGGTGATCGAAGGGAAGAAGGGACGCCTCATCGCCTTTCGCCACGAAAGCTACGACTGGCACGAGTTGCAAAAACACCTCGACAGCTATCTGCAGCATCGCGACGAATGGGCCATTCTCGACCACGACAAGCCGGGTCTTGGCGCGGCGAAAACCGCCCGCACGGCACAATTCACGCCACAGCTTCGCGGCGTGGCGGGCGGCATTGCCTGGAGCCAGATGCCGGAGGATGGCCATGCGGCACTCGGCGCGCCCCGGAGCTTAAACTACCGGCTGCGCGAAGTTGATGCTGACAGGGTGGAAGTAACGCTGGTGCTTCACGACAAGCCCGCAAATCGTATGCCAGAAGCTGGTTTCTTGAGCTTCACGCCCGATGGCTCGGACCGTTGGGAGCACCGCAAAATGGGGCTGTGGCACAACAGCGCCAAAATCATTCGACGCGGCGGCGGTCAATTGCAGGCGGTGGAGGCGGCACGCTCGGGCAGGCTCATGATCGAACCGCTGGACAGCATGCTGGTCTCACCAGAGGGCGCGCCCTTCATTCCGTTCCAGCCCGAGCGACCCAACTTCAGCGCCGGGCTGCGTTTCAACCTCTACAACAACAAGTGGGGCACCAACTTTCCGATGTGGTGGGAGGGTAGTGTTGCTTTCCGCTTCGTTATCGGGGTCGCCGCGACTGCGTGATTATCGCTCCCACCGCGGCAAGGTGGTATTCTGAGATACTCGCCAGCGCCTTCAGCAGGGCCGGCGCGGTTCCACGCCCTTGGCTCGCAGACGAAACCTACTGGACGCAGACGCATTGACCTGTGAGCTCACGGTGACGGGAGACAGATCAGCCATGTCCGATAGTTTCAAACAGCCCATAGTGCGCTTCTCGCCCTCACGCGGCCCAGAAAGCCCCGACGTCTGGGGCGTTTATGAGCCTGACACCGGCTCGGTCCAATATGTCTGCGCCGATCCTGCCAGTAAGCGAGCCGGCCTGATAGACGTGGTGTGGAATTTCGACCCCCAATCCTACTCAACCAGTTCAGCGAGCGCCGACCAGATCCTCGATATTGTCCGAGAGAAAAATCTCTCAGTGGAATGGGTACTCGATACCCACCCCCACGCCGATCACCTCATGGCGTCCGACTATCTCAAGCAGCGCACCGGTGCACCGACGGCAATCGGGGAAAAGGTGCGTGAAATCGCGGGGCTCTGGAGTAGGATCTATCATCTACCCCACGCATTCGATCCCGACCGCGATTTTGATCGCCTGTTCAGCGAAGGCGAGACCTTCAGTATCGGGGATCTGGAAGCCCGCGTCCTTCTGTCTCCTGGTCACACCCTGGGTTCGATCACCTTTGTGGTGGGCGATGCCGCCTTTGTCCACGATACGCTGATGTATCCCGATGTCGGCACCTCGCGGGCCGACTTCCCGGGTGGCGACGCCGAGCAACTCTGGGAGACCATTCAAACCCTGCTCCAGCTTCCTGCGCAAACGCGCCTGTTTATCGGCCACGATTACGGCACCTCCGAGCGTCAAGAACCGCAATGGGAAGCGACGGTGTCCGAGCACAAATCGCACAATGTCCACGTTAAGGACGGAACCAAGCGCGAAGATTGGCTTGAACTTCGTCGTGCCCGCGATGCCACCCTACCCCTGCCCGACCGCATGCTGGCCGCTCTGCAGGTCAATCTGCGTGGCGGCCGCCTTCCAGAACCGGAAGCCGATGGCCGTCACTACCTCAAACTGCCGGTCAATCATTTCAGCACACCGCAGGCGGACTAGGCTCGTTGACAAGGTACGGTATTGCAACGCACCGCGTTTGCCGGAGGCTGTTGGCCTAAATTGCCCAACAAGCCGCCATTTGTTGCGCCGGTCATAAGAGACAGGCGTCCCCTTCCCCAGCGTGGCCTAGCTCACAGCGGCCAGAAAAACAGGATCGAGGGCACGCCGACGGCGATGATGATGGCTTCGAGCGGCAGGCCCATGCGCCAGTAGTCGCCGAAGCGGTATCCGCCCGGACCCATGATGATCGTGTTGTTCTTGTGCCCGATCGGGGTCAGGAATGCGCATGATGCCGCCACGGCCACCGCCATCAGGAACGGATCGGGCGAGACCTCGAGGGACTGGGCAATGGACAAGCCAACGGGTGCGGCGATCAGGGCCGTGGCGACGTTGTTGAGGAAGTCCGAAAGGGTCATGGTGACCACCATCAGCAGGGTCAGAATCGCCCAGGTCGGCAAGGTGCCGGTGAGCGAGACAATGCCGTTGGCGATCAGTTCCGTGCCGCCCGAGGTTTCCAGGGCCAGCCCGAGCGGAATGAGCGAGGCCAAAAGGACAATGATCGGCCATTCCACCGATTCATAAACCTCGCGCGGGCCAATGATATTGAACAGCGCGTAGATGCTGACCACCATGGCCAGCGCAATGGCCAGCGAGAAAAAGCCCATCACCGAGCCGGCGACAGCGGCAGCGAACACTCCAATGGCGAACAGAGCCTTGCTCCGCTGAACGACCGAGTGGCTCCGTTCGGCGATCGGAAGCACGCCCAGCCAGTCCACGGCGTCATTCACGCGGTTCTCGGGCCCCAGCAGCAATACGACGTCGCCCGGCTGAATCGGCAGTTTGCGCACGCGCTGGCGGAATCGGCGCCCCTGCCGGGCAACGCCCAGCAACGCCACGCCGCGACGGTTTCGCAGGCCAAGGCCAAGGGCGGTGCGTCCGACCATGCGCGCATTGTCGGGGACAATCGCTTCGATCAGGGTGAGGGATTTTCCCCTGAGCCCGACATGTTCTTCGGTACCCATGGTCTCGAGGTTCGCCGCCCCGATAAACGCCTCGATGGATTTGGGGTCGCCTTCCAGAATCAACATGTCGGCAGCGCGCAATTCCGTGCTCGCCGAAAAGCCGGGAAGGCGGCGGCCGTTCCGCACGATACCGAGCAAGGTAATGTCGTGGTCTTCAGCAAGTGGCAGCAGGTCGTCCGGGGTCTTGCCCAGGCTCTTGGACTCGTCTCCCACCACCGCTTCGGCAACGAACAGATCCTTGGTCTGCTCATGGCCGGCAACAGCGGCGCCGCCGGTGGGCAGCAGCCGCCAGCCGATCAGGGTGACAAAGGCAATGCCGACCAGGGCGCAGCTCAGGCCGACCGGCGTGTAGTCGAACATGGAAAAGGGCGTGCCCAGCGTGCGCTCGCGAAATTGCGAGACGACAATATTGGGCGGCGTCCCGATCAGGGTAATCATCCCGCCCAGGATGGTGGCGAAGGACAAGGGCATCAGTGAGCGCGAAACGGAGCGCTTGCCCTTCTTGGCAGCCTCGATGTCGAGCGACATGAGCATGACCAGGGCTGCCACATTGTTGATGATCGCCGAGAGCGCCGCCCCGACGATCGACATGATGCCAATGTGGCTGGACAGGGCCCGATCAGACGAAATCACCAGCCTGGCGATCAGTTCGACAGCACCGGCATTGGCGAGCGCCCGCGATACAATCAGGACCAAAGCGATGATGACGACGGCTTCCTGGCCGAACCCTGCGAACGCCTGGTCCGGCGGGACAACGCCGGCGACGACAGCGATAAGCAGCGCGGCGAACGCCACCAGATCATATCGGACACGGCCCCACACCAGAAACCCGAAGACCAGGCCCATGAGAATAAAGAGAAAAATCTGCTCAAAGGTCACGTGTGTCTAAATGCTCCGCCGATTGGTCACTAGCCCCTCAAAGGCCACATGGCCCAGGCGCAACGGCATAGGGATGGCACATTTGCCCGTGGCTGTTCAATCCTGGCTTGGCTTTGCCGCTTCGAACCTATTCAAGGCAGGCAGGTAGAAAACTACCGGGAAACGCGTCTTCCGATTCACCGACCCACAAAATTTTCCCAGGTCAATTGCGTCAACCCCCGTCTGAGGCGGACCACTCACGGCTTTACCGAGCTTTTTCCGTCTTGCCGTAAGCTCGTTTTAATCGATGCCCTCTACCGTTCCGGACGGGAGACGCCGTAAGCATGCACAGATTGTTCAACTGGCTCATACTGGCCGACGTGGAGTCGAGCGTTGCTCGCGCGCAGTTGCGGGAGCTGCGAAACCACCTACCGCTGCTCTATAGCCTGCTTATCGCCAACGCCTCCCTGCTAACCTGGACCTATTCCGATATCACACCATTCTGGATGAGCTGGGGGACGTTCGCGTGCGCTTCCGCAGTTTGCCTGTCGCGCATTCCCTTCTGGTTGCGCCTGCGCACCTCGAAAATTTCTGATCAAGATGTATTGCGCCACCTGCGCCGCGCCGTTTTGCTCTCGGGTGTGCTTGCCTTGCTGTTCATCGGCTGGGCAATGCTGCTTGACGGTTATGGCAGCGCCCTTGAGCATTCCTATTCGGCCATTTTCATTGCCACCACGGTCATCTGCAGCTTGTTTTGCCTGATGCATTTGCCTCAGGCCGCCACCATGATCGTGGTGTTGGTGGCCCCCGTCTATGTCGGCTATTACGCCTTTGCCGAGGTTGACCTGGTGTTCCTCGGCATCGCGCTCAATGTGGTGCTGGTGGTGCTGGTTATGATGAAGGTGCTATTCCGCGCCTTTCATACGTTCACGACAATGATCCGCTCGCAAAACGAGATCATCGCGCGCCATCTGGAAGTGGAAAAGCTCAACATTGAGAATGAGCGCCTCGCCAATACCGACGCGCTTACCGAGCTGACCAATCGCCGATACTTCTTTGTCGAACTGCAGAAATGGATTGATCAGAAGGATGCCGAATTCACTTTGGCGCTGCTAGATCTCGACAAGTTCAAACCCATCAATGACCGCTATGGACACCCTGCGGGCGACCAACTGCTTGCCACCATTGGAGGGCGCCTCAAGAAGCTGTGCAACAAGGACATCTTGATATCCCGTCTGGGCGGCGATGAGTTTGGCGTACTGATCCGCCTCGACCCCGATCAATTCATGGGACACGCCCACGATACCATCACCGCTCCGGTCGAGATCTTCGGCAAGTCGCTGTCGGTGGGATGCTCAATAGGATTTGCCAGATTCCCCACGTCCGCGCGAACGGCCGATGAATTGCTCCATCAAGCCGACGCCGATTTGTACGCGAACAAGCGCTCAAAAGTGCAGACGCTGGGCATTCGTACCGCAATCTGATCTTCTGCCGGCCCCGCTTCGAAAGCAGCGTAGTCTATCATATCCGAGAGCTTGAAAGGACCGGCCGCCGCCGCTCTTTGCGCCGCGATACTACTGCAGATTGATCAGCCCGCGGAATTGACCCGCGCTGCCGGCACCTCGTCGCCGATGACCCAGCGACCTCTGCCGTCGCGCTTTGCGGCGTAGCAGGCCTGGTCGGCCCGCTTGAGGATGCTGCGCACATCTTCGCCGGGGCGGGCCACGGCAATGCCGATGCTGGCCGACAGGGCAACATCGCTCGCATCGGTCGAGAGCCGACGCACCGCGTGAATGATCTTGCTGGCGAGCATGCCAACCAGTTCGTGACGAATATCAATCAGAATGGCGAACTCATCGCCGCCAAGCCGGGCGGCGTGGCCACTCTCGGCGGTCCAGCGCAGGACATCGGCGATCTGGCGCAGCGCCGCGTCGCCGGCGTCGTGCCCGCCACTGTCATTGATCGATTTGAAGTGGTCGATATCGATATAGAACACCGCGCATGGGGGACCGTCGCGATCGTCGAGCCGTTCGGACAAGCGGCGCTCGAAGGTCGAGCGGGTCAAGAGGCCCGTGAGCCCGTCATGTTCCGCCGCCCATTTAAGGGCCGCCCGCCGTTCGACATCCTCGGTAACGTCCCGGATGGTGCCGGTCAGCCGTTTGGTCATGGACGGCGTTTCAACCAGGCGCGCAAAGGTCTCGACATGGCGAACCATGCCGTCCTCCCGGATAATCCGGTAACGGATGACGTCGGTGGTTTCCCCGACAGCTTCGTGTTGGCCCTCTGCCATCTCCCGGTCGTCCGGGTGCAGATAGTTTTGCCAATGCTGTAACTGGTGTGCCTCAAGCTCGGGATCGACGCCAAAGATCTCGCGGGTCCGGGCGTCCCAGAAACTGGTCTGGCTGACCGGATCGAATTCCCAGATGCCCACATCACTTGCCGCAAGGGCCAGGCGAAACCGCTCATTGGTCTGCTGCAGGGCCTGTTCGGCGGCCTTTTGCCGGGAGATATCTGCCTGTACCCCGACCATGCGGGTTGGCCGCCCATCGCTGTCCCGCTCGATGATGCCGCCCCTGTCGAGCACCCAGAGCCAGGTGCCATCCTTGCGCTGCAGGCGGATTTCAGTCTCGATTTCGGCCGTCTCGCCGCGCAGATGGCGTTCACCGCTTTCAATGGCGCGTGCGCGATCATCGGGATGGGTCAGTTCGAGCCAAAGATCGCTGGATTGCTCCAATTCACCTGGGGCGTAACCGAGCATAGCGAACCAGCTCGCCGAATAAGCACATTCACCGGTGACCAGGTTCCAGTCCCAAACACCGAGGCGAGCGCGCACGATGCCATGCAGATAGGCGTCGACTTCCAACTGGCCATGTTCGTGAATAGGCATCGTCAAGTTCCAACTCAGGGCCCCAAAATGTGCCCCAAGACACAAAGATTGGATTAAGCTGGGCCACAGAATTTAAGCCGCCGCTTTTTATGAGAAGCGGCGGCACGGTTTTCACGAGGCTTTTGTCACCTGGCAGCAGTGGAGTGCAAGGTCTTGGACGCGCGGCCGGGCGAAGCACGGTGCGTCCACACCCGGAGATGAGAGATCGCTCCCGGCACTCGGTATGGGGGATCAGGGTTGGGGGCAGAACTGACCGCTAATCAACGTTGCAAACGAACCTCCGTCTCCGCCAACAGTTGCAGGGGCTTCTCAACGAACCGCAGAAATAACCAATTCTCCCCCGCCATGCGGACCCGGCACATGGCCAGCGGTGACAAATCCTGACGCGACCAGAACATGCTTTTCTTGATCATCGAAAAATATGTGTGCGCCGAAGGCCCGTAATATCGGCGCTTTGGTGTTCACTCCGACGAAATGCGCCTCGTCGGCAGGAGTGCCCCAAGCCCGCAAAGTATGAATAACACGGGCATGCGCTGGCGCGTTGCGCGCTGTGACAATCGCGATCCGAACCTTACTCCGTCCTGCCGAGTTCAGAAAAATGGCGCGCAGGATCGAAAGCTTATTCAAGAAGGCCCCGAACGGTCCATGCGCCATTGGGTTCGTCGCATTTTCGCGTTCGTGCTTCAGAAACGCTTCAATGCCCTCCTGCTTATAAATCTGGTCCGATTGGGCGCTAAAAACTACCGCATCACCGTCGAAGGCAATTCGGACTTCACCGTCCGTCTGTTCATTGCGCACTGCCGGCAACGAGCCAAGCTTGGCGGCGGCGGCTCCCGCTTGAACAGCTGCCCGTACATCGGTTTCTTCGTTGGAAAGAAAGAGGTCGATGTTCCAAGCAGAAACGTATGGCCCAATAGGCTGCCCGCTGGTGAAGCTGCCGACTTTGATCGGCAGTCCATATTCTTCGATGGAATTGAAAGCCCTTAGCGATAGGTCGGGCGAATTGCGTGAAAGCAAGACAACCTCGACAAAGGGCGAAGAACCTGGCTCATTCAGGGCTAAGAGCCGTTCGATGACATTAAACCCGGCCCCCATTCCGACGACGGTCTTTTCGCGCTCCAATTGTAGTTGGCAATAGGCGTCAACGCCGCGCTCGAGAAAAACGGTATGCTCTTCCTCCAAATCAAACAGGGCGCGCGTCGAAATGCCTATCCGCAAGGGGGAGTCACGTAAACTCGCCAGCGCGGCGCAATCCACAGGCCCACCCGGCTCCAACGCTTTATTAAAAGAGTGCAATTGCGCTACTCGATCCTCGCTCAAAAATCCCAGTCTTCATCCTCGGTCGAGATCGCCTTGCCGATGACGTAGCTTGAGCCGGAGCCGGAGAAGAAGTCGTGGTTCTCGTCGGCGTTGGGCGAGAGGGCCGAGAGGATCGCGGCGTTGACCTGGCAGGCCTCGGGCGGGAACAGGGCTTCGTAGCCAAGGTTCATCAGCGCCTTGTTGGCGTTGTAGTGGAGGAACTTCTTGACGTCCTCGGAGAGCCCGACGCTGTCGTAGAGGTCCTCGGTGTAGCGCGCTTCGTTGTCGTAGAGCTCGAGCAGGAAGTCGAAGGCAAAGTCCTTGATTTCCTGCTTCTCGGCCTCGTTGAGACGCTCGACTTCGCGCTGGAACTTGTAGCCGATGTAATAGCCGTGGACGGCCTCGTCCTTGATGATCAGGCGGATCAGATCGGCTGTGTTGGTCAGCTTGGCCCGGCTGGACCAGTACATGGGCAGGTAGAAGCCGGAATAGAACAGGAAGCTTTCGAGGAAGACCGAGGCGACCTTCTTCTTGAGCGAGTCGCCGCTGTCATACTGCTGCATGATCAGCATGGCCTTGCGCTGCAGGAACTCGTTTTCCTCACTCCAGCGATAGGCCTCGTCGACATCAGGCGTCGAGCACAGCGTCGAGAAGATCGAAGAATAAGAGCGGGCATGCACGGCTTCCATGAAGGAGATGTTCGAGAGCACCGCTTCTTCATGCGGGGTCTGGGCATCGGCCATCAGACGCACCGAACCGACACCATTCTGGATGGTGTCGAGCAGGGTGAGGCCGGTGAAAACGCGGATGGTAAGCTGCTGCTCTTCGGGCTTGAGGGTCGCCCAGGACGGGATGTCGTTGCTGAGCGGCACCTTTTCGGGCAGCCAGAAGTTCGAGGTCAGGCGGTTCCAGACCTCAAGATCCTTCTCGTCCTGGACGCGGTTCCAGTTGATGGCGCGGACCCGGGCGATCGGCTTGGCGTGCATATTCATGGGTTTGTGGGCCTTTTTATCAGAGCGCGCAGGAGACACAGCCCTGGACCTCGGTTCCTTCAAGGGCAAGCTGGCGAAGACGGATGTAGTAGATTGTCTTGATGCCCTTCTTCCAGGCGTAGATCTGCGCCTTGTTGATATCGCGGGTGGTCGCGGTATCGCGGAAGAACAGGGTCAGCGACAGGCCCTGGTCGACGTGCTGGGTGGCCGCCGCATAGGTGTCGATGATCTTTTCAGGACCGATCTCATAGGCATCCTGGTAGTATTCCAGGTTGTCATTATCCATGTAGGCGGCCGGATAATAAACGCGACCGATCTTGCCTTCCTTGCGGATCTCGATCTTGGAAACGATCGGGTGGATCGAGGAGGTCGAGTGGTTGATGTAGGAGATCGAGCCGGTCGGCGGTACGGCCTGCAGGTTCTGGTTGTAGAGCCCGGTCATCATGACCTTGGCTTTCAGATCCTTCCAGTCTTCCTGGGTCGGCAGGTGAATGCCGGCCTTCTCGAACAGTTCGGCCACGCGGGCGGTCGCCGGGGTCCATTCCTTGTCGGTGTATTTGTCGAAATAGCTGCCATCGGCATATTTCGACTTGCCGAAGCCCTTGAAGGTCTCGCCGCGCTCGGTAGCGATCAGGTTCGAGGCGCGGATGGCGTGATAGGTCACCGCGTAGAAGTACATATTGGTGAAGTCGACGCCTTCTTCCGAACCGTAGTAGATGCGCTCGCGGGCGAGGAAACCGTGCAGGTTCATCGCGCCCAGGCCAATGGCGTGGCTGTCAGCATTGCCCTTGGCGACGGAAGGCACCGAAGAGATATTGCTCATGTCCGACACGGCGGTCAGCGCGCGGATCGAGGTCTCAATGGTCTGGCCGAAATCCTCGGAATCCATCGCCTTGGCGATGTTGAGCGAGCCCAGATTGCAGGAAATATCCTTGCCCATGTGCTCATAGCTCAGATCCTCGTTGTAGAGCGAGGCGTCGCTGACCTGCAGGATTTCCGAGCACAGATTGGACATGGTGATGCGGCCATCGATCGGATTGGCCCGGTTCACCGTGTCCTCGAACATGATGTAGGGGTAACCGCTCTCGAACTGGATCTCGGCGATGATCTGGAAGAATTCGCGCGCCTTGATCTTCTTTTTCTTGATGCGCTTGTCTTCGACCATTTCGCGGTATTTTTCGGTGACCGAAATCTCAGTCATCGGTACGCCATAGACGCGCTCCACGTCATAGGGCGAGAACAGGTACATGTCCTCGTTGTCGCGGGCGAGTTCGAAGGTGATATCGGGGATCACCACGCCCAGCGAGAGCGTCTTGATGCGGATTTTCTCGTCGGCATTTTCGCGCTTGGTATCGAGGAAGCGCATGATGTCGGGGTGGTGGGCATGCAGATACACCGCTCCCGCACCCTGACGCGCACCAAGCTGGTTGGCATAGGAGAAGCTGTCTTCAAGCAGCTTCATCACCGGCAGCACGCCCGAGGACTGGTTCTCGATCTGCTTGATGGGGGCACCCATCTCGCGGATATTGGTCAGGCTGAGCGCCACGCCGCCGCCGCGCTTGGACAGCTGCAGGGCCGAATTGATGGCCCGGCCAATGGATTCCATATTGTCTTCGACACGCAGCAGGAAGCACGAGACGAGCTCGCCGCGCTGCTTCTTGCCGGCATTGAGGAAGGTCGGGGTCGCGGGCTGGAAGCGGCCGGCAATGATTTCGTCGACCAGGTTCCTGGCCAGCACCTCGTCGCCGCGCGCCAGGGCGAGCGCGACCATGCAGACGCGGTCCTCATAACGCTCGAGATAGCGCTTACCGTCAAAGGTCTTGAGGGTATAGCTGGTGTAATACTTGAACGCGCCCAGGAAGGTGGGGAAGCGGAACTTCTTGTCGTAGGCGTAATCATAGAGATCGCGCACGAAGTTGAAGCTATATTGGTCGAGCACGTCCTGCTCGTAATAGCCTTCCTCGACCAGATAGGTCAGCTTCTCGCGCAGATTGTGAAAGAACACCGTGTTCTGGTTCACATGCTGCAAGAAGTACTGGTGAGCGGCCTGCCGGTCCTTGTCGAACTGGATCTTGCCCTGCTCATCGTAAAGATTGAGCATGGCGTTGAGCGCATGATAATCCAGCGCCTGCTCGTTCTTATCCTGTGAAGGCTTACCGGCCGGCCGTTCTTCGGTGCGGTCTAATGTGAGCGTGTCCAAAACCGTTCCAGTCCCTGTCTGACGTTGGCGACATCCTCATCCGTTCCGAGCAATTCGAAGCGGTAGAGAAGTGGCACGGCGCATTTTTGCGAGACGATATTGCCCGCAAGGCAGTAGCCGGTGCCGAAATTCGTGTTTCCCGCGGCGATGACGCCGCGGATGAGATCGCGATTGTTCGCGACATTAAGGAAGCGGATGACCGGCTTGGGCACGGCGCCCTTGCCATCCCCGCTTCCATAGGTGGGCAGCACCAGCACGAAAGGCTCGTCCATCACCGGCGGCTCGCTTGCTGCGTCCACCGGTAGTCTTACTCCGCCGACCCCGAGCCGCTCCACGAAACGGTGCGTGTTTCCCGAGGTGCTGGAATAATAGACGAGGCCGCTCATGTCCGGGCCCTGCTCCATTCGATCAGGCCAGATTGCCGATCATGTCGGGACGGAAGCCGGCCCAGTGCATGTCACCAGCCACGACCACGGGAACCTGGCGGTAGCCCATCTCTTCAACGCGCGCATAGGCGTCGGCGTCGGCGGAGATGTCGACAATGGTATAGTCGAGGCCCTTGCGGTCGAGCGCACGGGTGGTGGCGGTGCACTGAACGCAGGCGGGCTTGCTGTAAACGGTGATGCTCATCGTAATCCTCACAGGACTGATATTACACGGCGGGCTCGCGCCATCCGCGGGTGGACGTTTGGGTGCAAGGCAGGCCTTCTGGCATGGACACGACCTGCCCCTTACAGGGCCGCTCAGGCATCGCTTCAAAGATAAACGCGCGAACCATCGCTTCAGTCATTCCCAAGTCACGAGCGCGCACACGCCCGCCTGCCGTAATCCGGCTTCGTCCGGTCTGTCGTTGACGCTGTTACCAACCCCGGGCCCGCGGGAGGGCGGACCCAAGAACTTGCCCCGTGCCCCGGCCCTGCATTAGTCGTATCGCCAATGCTTGTTCCGAGGGCTTGTCCGTAGCTTGAAACCAAGCCCCGGACCGAGGATCAGGTTCGTGCGATTCATCGCTGTCGTCAACGCCAGAAAATCACAACACCTAGTGTCCCACACCCAGCTTCAAACAAGGGATGGTATGGGTAATATGTGGATTACGGGGACAAATATCAAGCAAAACAGCGCTGTTGTGGCGCCGATTTGATCGGTGCTTCACCGACCTCAACCTGCCTCTGAAACGCGCTAGAGTCTGGCGCTAAAGCCACGGAAAATCTCACTGTTCGGCAGCCTGGATCGGCGCTTAACCGCGCCTTTACCATAGGGAGATGTCCCGATTCTCCCCAGTGTCGAAACTGTCAAGCGCAGAATTATTGGCACGTTGACGACATCCCGGCGCAAATCTCCGACTATCCACAGGAGGATGCGCCGCCCGCACATGGCCACCATATCTTGTGCCGTCTGGCGCCGCGAGCAGACCCGCCACAACTACCATCTTCCTCAACTGCCCACCTGACCACAATCGCCCCTGCCCCGGCGTAAACCATTCGGACGCATGTTGGAGGACAGTCCGGCAGGCTCCTGTTAAGGTTTCATCAACCATAGGAGGCTGGGCATGCGCGTTCCCAATGCCGGACAGGATCTGATCGAACGTCGAATCGTGCGCGAGGGCAAAGCCATCGCTGAAGCCATGCTTGCCGATTATGCCGACCCGCCGGCGTTTCAGCTCTCGGCCCTCTGGCCGGCGTTGCGCACATTCGGCGTCCGCCTTTCGGCCGTCTTGCGTGGTGAGCCTATCCGGTCCTGAGGGCGGCTGTACGCCGTAATTCCAATTTCCACCCTCACCAGCAATGCACTAATGTCCTGGTTCAGGAGGACCGATGCGCATTTTGCTGGTGGAGGACAATGAGGATCTGGGCGAAGCCATCGAAAAGCGCCTGCGTTCGGCCGGACATTCGGTTGAATGGGTACGCGATGGCGATGATGTGCTCCCCACCGCCGAGGCGGAACCCTTCGATGCGGTTGCGCTCGATCTCATGCTGCCCAACCGCGATGGCATCAGCCTGATCGCCGAATTGCGTCGGCACAAGTTCAATGCGCCGATCCTGGTCATTACCGCCCGCTCCGAAATCGACGACAAGGTCAGCCTGCTCGACCTGGGCGCCGATGACTATCTGGTCAAGCCCTTCGATCTGCGCGAGCTCGAAGCACGCTTGCGCGCCCTGTTGCGGCGCACCGGCGGTCAGGCATCGAGCACGGTTTCAGTGGGCAATCTCGAGCTCGACCTGGCGGGCCTAAATGCTTCGGTCGCTGGCAAGGCCCTGGAACTGGGGCGCCGAGAGTTCCGACTGCTGGAAATCCTGGTTGCGCATGTCGGCAAGGTGGTCGCCAAGGAGCGGTTGATGAACCAGCTCTTCAATTTCGACGAGAATGTCTCGGTCAACGCGCTGGAATTGCATATCTCGCGCCTGCGCAAAAAGCTCGAAGCGGCCAATATCGAGATCGGCACGGTGCGCGGGGTGGGCTATGTGGTGCGGGTGAGCGATGGATAAGATGGCGGGCGCCATCAGGCCTTTCTCTATCCGTCGCCGCATCTTCGCGCTGGCCCTTATCCTGTTGCTGGCGGCATCGGTCGTACTGATCGTCTTTATCCGGGACTATGCCGAGCGCGCTTCAGACCGCGCCTTTGACCGCCTTCTGGCCGCCTCGGCCCTGACCATTGCCGGGGCCGTGCAGGTCGAGAACGAGGCGGTGGTGGTCGAAATCCCCTTCGCTGCCTTCGCCATGTTTTCGGGGCAAGACCGGGTGTTCTACGCCGTGGAAGATCCCGACGCCCACACCGTTACCGGCTATGAAGATCTGGCGGCACAGATGGGCGAGACAGTATCATCGGTGCCCTCATTCACCGACATCCTCTATCGCGGCGAGATCGCCCGCGTGGCCAGCGTCGGGCGTCTGATCTCCACCCCGAGCGACACCGGGTGGGTCACCATTCATGTTGCCGAAACGCAAAACCAGCGCGAGGCGCTATCCAATGAAATCCTCTCCAATGCCGTGCTGCCGGTGCTGGCGCTGACCCTGCTGGCCATTGGCCTGGTCTGGTTCGGCATCACGCGCATGTTCGCGCCCCTGACCGCGCTGGAGCATGAATTGCGCGCCCGTTCGCCCGACGATCTCTCCCCCATCACCGTGCCAGTGCCGAGCGAGGTGGAGCATCTGATCTCGGCGCTCAATGGCTTCATGGCCCGATTGCGCAACGCCATGGAGCGGGTGAGCGGGCTGGTGGCCGAAGCCGCCCATGAGGTGCGCACGCCCCTGGCCTCTCTGCGCGCTCAGGCGGAGGTCGCCATGGATGAGCAGGACCCCGAGGCGCTGCGCCAGCGGGTTCGGCGGATTCACACCGGGGCGGTACAGGCCAGCCAATTGGTCAGCCAGCTTCTGATGGAGGCGACGATTTCGCATCGCATGGAAAACAGCGAAGTCGAAACCACCACGCTCGCGTCAGTCATCGGGGATGTGCGCCAGCGCCTAGATCCCGATCAGGCGCAGCGCTTGCAGATTGCTTTGGGTCAGGCCGCAGAAGCCCCACTGCGCGGCGACCGCGTGGCCCTGCGCGAAATGATGCGCAATGTGGTGGACAATGCCCTGGTTTATTCCGACGGCCCGATCGACATTATCGGTCATATCGACAAGGGCGCGCTCAGTGTCGAGGTCAATGACCATGGACCAGGCATTGAGGCAGGCGAGAAGACGGAGGTGCTGGAGCGCTTCAAGCGTGGCAAAGCCGGCAATGGCAAGACGGGGTCAGGACTTGGCCTTTCCATCGTGACCCGCGTGGCCCAGGCACATGGCGGCCGTCTGCACCTGCTGGACCGGCCAGGCGGCGGCTTGAGCGTGGTGATCACCCTGCCTTTGCCGCGACGCGGCGGGGGCAGCGCTACTTTCGGCCTCGTGGCTGTACTCGTGCTGGTGCCAGCCCTCCTGCTGTCCCCGACCCCAGCAGAGGCGGCGACCACAATCTATCCCGCGCCGGATGGCAGTTCGACCCTGACCCTCAACATTCTGGGAGTGACCGATACCCCGCTCTTCGCCCATTTCATCGCCGCCTATCAGGTCCAGCGCCGCGACGTAACCGTGGTCTACGAGGAAACCGACTCCCTGCCGCTGTTCCGGCGCTATCTGGACGGGGAACTGGACACCCCGCCGGACCTGCTGATCAGCTCGGCCTCTGACCTGCAGCTCAAACTGGCCAATGACGGCCACGCCCTGGCCTATGACAGCCCCTATCTTGGCGCGTTGCCCGAATGGGCGCATTGGCGCAATGAGGTGTTCGGTTTCACCTTCGAGCCCGCCGTCATCATCTACAATCCCGATCTGATCGACGATGACGAGGTGCCGCGCACGCATCTGACGCTGGCCGAGTTGATCGAGACCGAGACCGAGCGGTTTCGTGGCAAGATCGCCACCTATGACATTGGCCTGTCCGGCGTTGGCTACCTGCTGGCCGCGCAGGACCAGACCATTTCCTCTACCTTCTGGCGGCTGGCCAATGCCTTTGGCCGGGTCAATGCGCGCTTTTCGGGATCAAGCCCAGCCATTCTCAATGGCGTTGCCGATGGATCATTGGCGCTCGGCTACAACGTCCTGGGCTCCTATGCCTTCGCCCGGCAGGCGGAGGGCGCCCCAATCGAAATCGTCGTGCCCGATGACTATGTGCTGGTGCTGACGCGCTCCATGCTGATCCCCAGGGATGCACCCAGTGCAGAGCTGGCCAAGGGGTTTGTCGATTTCGCCCTCTCCCCCGCCGGTCAGGCGGTGGCCGCTGGCTCGACGGCGCTGGGCGCTGTGGTGCCAGGCAGCACGGGCGAGTGGACCAGCGAAACCATTGCCGCGCGTGGCCGGGGCGTCATTCAGCCCATCCCCTTGGGTCCGGGCTTGCTGGTGGCTCTCGATACGCTGCGTCGTCAGCGTTTTCTCGATACCTGGCAGGAAATCGTCTCGCCCAAGCCCTGACTTTCCAGGCGAGGCCGGCTCTCGGCGTGAGAAGATATTCCCACAACGCATGGCTGGGGTGACCAATCGACCCCTACCGATCCGGCCAGGCGAGGTCCATCTACAGGTCATGGAAACGACCCGGGCCGTTCCGGGTTGAACAGGAAGGATTGGATAATGAGCACCCCGCGCAAGAACAAGTTCTTTGCGACCCTCGACACTTTTGCCACCGTGTTCGGCAGCGCTGCTGCTGTGTCGGCGGCGGTCGATGCAGGACGGGTGCCCAAGGCCAAGCACCTGGACAATCTGGGCATCGACCCGGTCGCGTTCCGCAACATCGGCAAGGTCTAAGCTCCGCTTTCTAGCGTCGTAGCTTGGTCCGGCGCGGAGCCCAGGCCCCTCCCTCCCGAGGCCCCAGCGCCACACCTGCCGATATGACAAGCCCGGCTGCCAGATCCCTCCCTGGCAGCCGGGCTTTTTCTTGCCTGCGTTTTGCAGGCAGGGTCAGTCTTCGTCGGTCGCCAGTTGTCCCAGCACCCCGCCCTGCCCGCGCAGGCGCATGATCAGGGGCACGCCCACTGCGATGATAGCGACAACATAGAGCGTGATCGAGATCGGCGAGGAAAACAGCACGCCAATGTCGCCCTGGCTGATGGCCAGCGCCCGGCGCAATTGCTGTTCGGCCATCGGCCCCAGGATCAGACCCACAACGACAGGCGCGATCGGATAGCCGAAGCGGCGCAGCAAATAGCCCAGAATGCCGAACACCAGCAGCAGCACCAGTTCAAAGCTTATCCGAACCGGCCCGAAACCCATCGACATGGCACCGTTGGCTCCCAGCGTACCCAGCGTGGCGAAGGTCAGAATACCCGCATAGAGCCAGTGCTTGGGGATGGTCAGCAGTTTCACCCAAAGCCCGATCAGCGGCAGGTTAAGCACCAGCAGCATGAAATTGGCCACCAGGAGGCTCGCAATCAGCGCCCAGACCAGCGGGGCATTATTGGCGAACAGCAGGGGGCCGGGCTGCAGGCCGAATTGCTGGAAGCCAGCGAGCATGATGGCGGCGGTGGCCGTGGTTGGCAGGCCCAGCGTCAGCAGCGGCACCAGCGTACCGGCCGCCGAGGCGTTGTTTGCTGCTTCCGGTCCGGCGACCCCTTCAATGGCGCCATTGCCGAATTCCTCGGGCTTTTTCGAGAAGGTCTTTTCGGTGCTGTAGGAGAGGAAACTGGCCACGTCGGCCCCACCCGCCGGCATGGCGCCAATGGGGAAGCCGATGAAGGTGCCGCGCAACCAGGAGGCCCAGCTGCGTTTCCAGTCCTCCAGTGTCATCCAGACCGACCCCTTGACCGCCGTCACTTCGGTATTGGCCTGATCGCGGTCCGAGGCCGTCTTGAGCGTCTCGCCAATGGCGAACAGCGCCACGGCGAGCGTGGTCACTTCGATGCCGTCGAGCAGATCCATGACGTTGAAGGCAAGGCGGGTCTGGCCGGTCTGCAGATCAATGCCGATCAGGCCCAGGCCCAAGCCGATGAAAAGCGCCGTCAGCCCGCGCAGTGCCGAGTCACCGAACGCTGCCGAAACGGTCACAAAGGCGAGAACCATCAGGGCGAAATAGTCCCAGGGGCCAAAGGATAAGGCAAATTTAACGACGAACGGCGCGATAAAGGCCAGTCCCAGGGTCGCCAACAGGCCGGCAACGAACGAGCCGATCGCGGCAGTGGCCAGCGCCGGGCCGCCCCTACCCTGACGGGCCATCTTGTTGCCCTCGAGCGCGGTGACGATGGAGGCGCTTTCGCCGGGCGTATTGAGCAGGATCGAGGTGGTCGAGCCGCCATACATGCCACCATAATAAATGCCGGCGAACATGATGAGCGAACCGGCCGGGTCCAGCTTGTAGGTCACTGGCAGCAAGAGCGCCACGGTCAGCGCCGGGCCGATGCCGGGCAGCACGCCCACGGCGGTGCCCAGGGTCACGCCGATCAGCGCATAAATCAGATTGTGCACCTGCAGGGCCGAGAGCAGCCCCTGGGCGAGGAGATCGAAAGTTTCCATCAGAAGGGGGTTCCCGTCGTCAGCAGGCGTTCCAGCACGCCGGCGGGCAGCGACAATTGCAGGCCTTTGGCGAAGATGAACCAGACGGCAAAAGAAAAGACCGCTCCGATCCCGAAGGTCTGCCACAGCGGTCCGCGCCCAAATGCTCGCGCTGTACACGCAAACAGCACACCCGTACCGATGGAGAACCCGGCCGTCGAGAGCAGCAGGATTTGCCCGATCAGACCGCCGACAATCCAGAAGATCGGCGCATAGTTGTCCTTGCTGCGTTCAGGAAAGCTGCCGCGCATGGCCGAAATCACCGTGCCGATGGCAAGCAGTGACAGGCCCGTGGCGACTACATAGGGAAAGAGCTGGGGGCCGACCCGCTGCTGTATGGGGGGCAGGCGCATCTGGCTGGTTTGCCAGAATATGATGACCGCCAGGCCAGCAAGGACAGCCGCGATAACAAGCGCCGCCCCATCGGGGCGGCGCTCGGGCTTGGAGATGCCTGTTGTCATTGGACGAGGCCAATGTCTTTCAGGATGGCCTCGGTCGCCGACTTGTCGGCTTCGAGCTGGGCGGCGAAGGCATCGCCGTCAAGATAGGTGTCGACCCAGCCGCGGGTTTCAAGCGCAGCCTGCCAGGTCTCGGACTCGGCCATGGCCTTCACGTCTGCCGTGATAGCAGCCTTCTGCTCATCGCTGAGGCCGGGGGCGGCGGCAACCATGCGCCAGTTCTGCACAGCCACGTCGACCCCCTCTTCCATCAGGGTCGGCGCATCGAAGCCGGGCACGCGGGTGTCGGTCGACACGGCCAGCAGACGCAGTTCACCGGCTTCAATCTGCGAAGCGAATTCGCTGACGCCGGAGAGGCCTACGGTGACCTGACCGCCCAGAATGGCGGCAAGGGCTTCACCACCGCCCGAATAGGCGATGTAGTTGACCTGGGTGGGGTCAACGTCGACGGCCTTGGCGATCAGGCCTGCGGTGATGTGATCGACACCACCGGCCGAACCACCAGCCCAGGCCACGGCGCCCGGATCTTCCTTGAGCTTGGCGACCAGATCGTCAACCGACTGAATGTCGGATGCGGCGGGCACCACCAGGGCCACGGCTTCACCGGTGAGGCGAGCGATGGGGGTCACGTCTTCGAGGGTCACGGGCGACATATTGGTCAGGATGGCACCGACCATCACATAACCGCCCACGATCAGGGCATTGGGATTGCCATTTTCCTGGGTGGCGAACTGCGCCAGGCCAATGGTGCCGCCGGCGCCGGGCACGTTGGTGACCTGCACATTGCCCGAAATGCCTTCGGCCTGCATGGCCTCCTGCATGGTGCGTGCGGTCTGATCCCAGCCGCCACCTGGGCCAGCCGGCGCCATGATGGTGTAATCGGCAGCAAAAGCGGGTGCGGAAAGGGCGCCGGTTACCAGCGCCGCGAGAAGCAGCTTGTTCATAGTTCCTCCCTAGAACAATTGCGAACGTCGTTACGTTCGTGGGAACAGCTTATGCCTGCTCCCTGTCATCGTCCTGTCAGGAAGGCTACGCCTGCTAAGTATAGCTCGGCAAGACCATCTTGGGCCCCGCGCTGCGCTCAAAGCCCCGCCCTGTAGGCGTCTGGCGCTCATTAGGTCCAATCTCAAACCGACGCGACGCGCCCTCCCATTCGATCTCGCCGGACACAGTACGACTGGTGAGCCCGACAATTCCAAGCAACGACCCGGCCCGATCGGTCACGACTCGGATACCGGACGGGAAGGATCCCAGTCGGTTGCCGTCACGATAAACCTCGCTGCTCTCTGGCGTATTGACCAATTCAAACTCACCACCATCGACGCTGCGCCCATAGGCCGTTTCCCATTGTTCGTAACGATGAGTTGCGGGCTTGGGCAGCAGGCTGGTGAACCACAATTCACCCTCCGGACGCGGGAGAATGCCGGAGAGGCGCTCGATGTAATCGAGCAGGCACAGGATCGAGGGGGAATATTTCTCGGTGAACCCGGCCGCACCGGTGAATGGATTGAGGGTCTGCGGGAAGCGGTCAGCGGCAAACAGCGCTGACAGTGTGGGCTGCATGATCCAGCTCAACTCGACATGGTGACCGTGATGTTCGAACGCGTGTGGTGTGCGGATCAGCGTCAGGAAATTGGTGGGGCCATCCCAGCTATTCTGGCCGAAATTCGGATCAAAGCGCGGATCGTCCAGCGCTACCGAAGTCAGCGGAAACTTGGCAAAGAACTTGCGGCTGTTGAGCAGGTAGCGCTCCAGGGCATTGGCAAAGCCATCGGCATCGCCGATCTCGCACGCCAATACTCGCAGCAGATTGTCGGACTGGATGCGCACCATGCGCCCGTGGCGGTCGCTGTCGTAAAAATAGGCGTCGTCCGGGTCATGGCATTGCGCGACCAGGGCGTTTCGGCTCGCCTCCGCCTTTTGCCGCCAGTCATTGCCGTCGCCGCCGAGGTGATCGGCAATCGCGCCCAGATAGTCGCGCTGACAGGCGACATTGGCCGTCAGGTCGGGAGCGACGAAGGGCAGTATGGGATTGTCCGGATCGTAGCGGGTCGGGTCATTGGCAAAGGGACTGTCCGGCACATGCCAGAAGCGTGAAGACAGATCGTGCCCGGTATCATAGGTCGAGAACGCCTCGACGGCGCCGGTGCCCAGGGTGTCCCTGTGACGAGCCAGCCACGCATCGTAGCGCGACATGGCCCCGAACATCTCGGTCAGCCAGCCCGTATCGAGCCGATTGAGCCGAAAGTGGTTCCACACCGAGCGCGCCAATGGGGTCACGAGCTGGATCTGGTTGAAGGCAGGGCCTTGTGGGGTAACCTTATAAGGGAACAGCCCATCGTCCCGCTGGTAGCGGGCAAAGGCGGAATAGGTCGCCGTCGTCACCGAGGGCAGGAAGCGGCTTAGCAATTCGGCATTTATCGTGCCGGTGCTCTCCAGCCAGCAGCCATGATAGATGCCACCTTCATGCAGGATCGGCGTTTCGTCTGCCGCCGGGGCGATGCAATCGAACAGTTCACGGACCGCATCGTAATAGCGATCGGTCAGCCGGTCTGCGCTCGATACGAAACGGACTCCGGAGCGTTGCCATTCTTCGAGCAGCGCAGCATTGGCGGGCTTGGCAAGTGGGCCGGTCTTTTCGGCGACGTCCACCGCCCGCAGGCGGTCAAGAAGCTGGTGGCTCACGCAGACGCCTCGATCCGCAGGCCTTCGGCATCAAAGAAATGCGCATCGCTTGCCTTGAAGCCAAGCGAGACCTTGTCGCCACGCCTGAACTGGGCGTTGCCGGGTGCCTGGGCGAGCAGGCTCTGGCCATCGGTCAGCGCCACATAGACGAACAGCTCGCTGCCCAGATATTCGACCAGGGTGATGGTGCCATCCACCGCGATATCACCAGGCTGGTTGAGCCTCAGATGCTCGGGCCGGATGCCGACTGTCACCGGCCCGCTGATGCCCAATTGCGCAGACAAGTCCCCCAATCCGCTCAGATTGACCCCCTGCCCCGATGCCTCACCCTTGAGCAGGTTCATCTTGGGCGAGCCGATAAAGCTGGCCACAAACAAATTGCGCGGATTGTTGTAGAGTTCGAACGGGGTGCCAACCTGCTCGAGATTGCCCTTGTTGAGCACGGCTATGCGCGTGGCCATGGTCATGGCCTCGGTCTGGTCGTGCGTCACATAGATCATGGTGGTGCCCAGCCGGTTGTAGAGCCCGGCCAGTTCGACGCGCATCTGCACCCGCAATTCGGCGTCTAGATTGGACAGCGGCTCGTCGAACAGGAAGAGCTGGGGTTCGCGCACGATGGCGCGGCCAATGGCAACGCGCTGTTTCTGCCCGCCCGAGAGCTGGCGCGGCTTGCGCTCCATTAATTCCTCGATCTGCAAGATGCGGGCTGCATCAGCCACGCGGCGCTCGATCTCGTCCTTGGGCATGCGCAGATTGGACAGACCGAATGCCAGGTTCTTGCGCACGCTCATATGCGGATAGAGCGCATAGGACTGGAACACCATGGAGAGGTTGCGCTGGCTGGCCGGCAGGTCGTTGACCACGCGGTCGCCAATGGAAATCGTGCCGTCTGTGATCTCTTCAAGGCCGGCAATCATGCGCAACAGGGTGGACTTGCCGCAGCCGGAGGGCCCGACCAGCACAAGGAATTCGCCCGATTGCACTTGCAGATCGATGCCATGGATGACGTCGAAACCGGAATAGGCCTTGCGGACTTCGGAAAGGGTAACAGATGCCATGGTGGTCGCTTCTTACTTGAGGCCGCTCATCGCGATCCCGCGGATAATGAGCCGCTGGAAGATGATGAAGAACAGGAGAATGGGCAGGATGGAGAGGATCGACATGGCGAACATCGGGCCGTACTGGCTGACGCCGTCGGTGCTGATGAAGCTGCGCAGCGCCAGGGGCACCGTGTAGTCCTTCATGTCGTTGAGATAGACCAGCGGCCCCAGGAAATCCTCCCAGGTCCAGATGAACGAGAAGATCGCCGCCGTTGCCATTGCCGGCAGGCTCAGGGGCATGATGATGGCCCAGTAGATCTTGAAGGGCGAGCACCCGTCAATCATCGCCGCCTCGTCCAGCTCACGCGGTAACTGGCGGAAAAACTGGATCATCAGGAAGATGAAGAAGGCTTCACCAGCCAGGAATTTCGGCACGATCAGCGGCAGATAGCTGTCTACCCAGCCCAGGTTGAGGAACAGGATATACTGGGGGATGAGCACGACGTGATAGGGGATCATCAGCGTCGTCATCATCAGCGCGAACCAGATGGTCTTGCCAGAAAATTCTAGCCGGGCAAACGCATAGGCGGCAAACGAGCAGGAAATGACATTGCCGAGCACCGAGAGCACGGTGACGACGGTGGAGTTCCAGAAAAAGGTCGTGAAGCTCACCGGCAGGGCGTTCCAGCCCTCGGAATAATTCTCCCACTGGAACTCGCCCGGCCACAGGCCCAGGTCGCCAAAGATCTGATTGTCGGGCTTGAGCGAAGCGGCAAACATCCAGATCAGCGGGTAGATCATCACCAGCGAGGTGAGGATCAGGAAGATGTGCTTGAGCACGGCAGCGCGCTTGGCGCGCCTGGCCCTCTCCTCGCGATAGGCGTGAGCAATGTCGGCGGTCGTCTGGGCGGGCATGGTGGATACGCTCATGGCTCAGCCCCTCTCATTCTCGTAGTGGACCCAGTATTTGGAGGTCCAGAAGGCAATGGCGGTGAATAGTGCGATAATCAGCAACAGTACCCAGGCCAGCGCCGAGGCATAGCCCATGCGCAGGAAGCTGAAAGCCTCGTTGTAGAGATAGACGGTAAAGAACAGCAGGCTATCAAGCGGCGCGCCCGAACCACCGGAAATGATGAAGGCGCCCGAGAAACTCTTGAAGGCTTCGATCATCTGCAGCACCAGATTGAAGAAAATGACGGGCGCCAGCAGCGGCACGGTGATGGCGAAAAATTTCTTCACCGGTCCGGCGGCATCGATCTCGGCTGCCTCGTAGAGCTCCTGCGGAATGGCGCGCAGGCCCGCCAGGAAGATCAGCATGGGGGAGCCGAACTGCCAGATCGCCAGCACGATCAGCGTCCAGAGCGAATATTTCGGATCGGCCAGCCAGTAAGGACCCTCGGCGCCGAACAGGCGCAGGATCGAATTGATCACCCCGTCATAGTTGAAGAGCTGGCGCCACAGGATGGCCACCGCAATCGAGCCGCCCAGAATCGAGGGCAGATAGAACAGCGCCCGATACCAGCCGATGGCGCGAATGCCCTTGTCGAGAGCCATTGCCACCCCGAGAGCGAAGATCAGCTTGAGCGGCACCGAAATGACCACGAATTGGAAGGTGACCTGCAGGGCCTTCCAGAAGCGCTGGTCGTACTGAAACATATAGATGTAGTGGTCGAGCCCGAGCCATTGCGGCGGGCGCACCACATTATATTTGGTGAAACTGAGATAGAGCGAAGCCAGGATCGGCCCGATCGCCAAGAGAAAGAAGCCCACCAGCCACGGGGACAGAAAGGCATATCCGGCAAAATTGCGTCGGAAGAATTTTTGCACGCGCGGCTCCAGTCTCAACTGTTCCCGTTGATCGAATATAGCGGAAGGCAGCGCCTGCCACGATAAGGCAGGCGCCGCCACTTCCCGAGGAGATATCCGCCGCCCCACGGGAGAAAGGGCGGCGGACCGGGTTGCTGACTTAGGCGCGGGCCAGGATGGCGCGGGCCTGAGCGAGGAAGTCCGATGCAACCTCGGGGATCGGGCGTTCCCCAAGCAGAACGTTGACGGCCAGGCGCTCGAAGGTCTGCTCGACCTCGTTCGAACCGCTCGGCGGCGGCGGCGGCAGCACGGCTGTCTTGCCCTGGATCTTGTCAAAGAACTCGACCGAGCGGGCCTCGACATCTGTCAGTTCGGGCTGCAGTGCGGCGCGCACCTCGCTCTGGCTCGGGATGCCGCGTTCCAGACCCAACACCTTGGTCATGTCGAGATCGTTGACGAAGTCGCTCATATAGGTGGTGGCGGCTTCGGGGTTGGCGCTGTCGCGCGTCAGGCAGACGAACTGGCTGGGCTGCACGATCGAGCCCGGCACCATCTCAGATGTATTGGGATACATCGCCGCGCCCAATTTGTCCTGCATCAGGCTTTGCACGCCCACCAGCTGGTTAGACCAGAGATAGGACATTGCCGTCTTGCCGGTAACAACGCCCATCTGGCTCAATTCGGACACGCCGGCGAGGCCAGCGCTTTCCGGACCCGGCGGGGTGCCGCCGGCATTGCGGATTTTTTCCCAGGTCGCCCAGTATTCCTCGACGATTTCCTGGGTCGGGCCATAGGAGCCGTCCTCATTGAACAGCATGGCGCCCTTCTGCACCACGAAATCGGAGAAATTCTGGTAGTCGGCCGTATTGTCGTCGGTACCGGCAACGCCCGTGGCTTCCTTGATGGCGGCAGCGAATTCAGCCAGCTCGTCATAGGTATAGCCATACGGGTCGAAGTCCTCGCCCGGGACGATCCCGGCTTCCTCGAACAGCCGCGTGTTGTACATCGCCATATGGCTATTGGCGCCGATGGAGAGTGCATAGAACTTGCCGTCCACGGTGCCGGCATCGATGGCGCTCTGGTCCATCTTGGAGATATCGAGGGTCTTGCCCACATAATCGTCCAGCGGCACGACGGCGCCATTGGCGATATACTCGAACAGCACGCCATAACCCTGCTGGATCACGTCTGGCATGTTGCCGCCGGCGATCTGCGTCGTCAGCTTGGTGAAATAGTCGCCAAAACCAAGGGTTTCGCCGGTGACGTTGATGTCGGGATGCTTGGCGTTGAAGATGTCGATCACTTCGAAGGTGCGGCGGTCGCGCTCCGGATTGCCCCACCAGAAGTGGCGAATTTCAGCCGTCTGCGCGAAGGCAGGGCGTCCCATGGCCGCCAGTGCCAACACCGAGCCCGATGCCCCCAGAAATGTTCTTCTCGATAGTTTGTTCATTGTAGTCCTCCCTTGAGTTTTCCTGTTCCAGCCAGCGCCGAGTCCTCAGCCGGCACTCGCCGCTTGCATTGCTGACTTACGTACCTCTGGGTGCGGGTCAACAAACTTCGTGCCCATCTGGCGCCACCTAAGCGTTGGCGGCCACAGGCAATTTGTGTGGCATGACGATCCGGCGCTGCTCGGGCGTCAGCCGCGCCAGCAACTCCTGGCTGGGCACCATGTCATGCCGGAAATAGCCCCAGCTCGGGCCATAGCGATAAACTGTCATGCGGCGCTGGCCCGGATTGGTGCGCCGGGCCGAGCCGTGCATGATGGCGTCGACGAACATCAGCGCATCGCCAGCCTTGAGATGCACTTCCACCGCTCCGGCAATGCCGTCCACCGAGGTCTGCTCATCGCGCTTGTCGAGGGCGACCGTCTGGGGGTGGCGAAGATTGGATTTGTGGCTGCCGGGAATGACCATGGTCGCACCATCGCCAGGACCGATATCGTTGAGCGCAATCAGCACATTGACCTGGCCGCAGTGAAACCGTCCGGCGTGAAAGCGATACTGGGTACGAATGGTGCCAACATGACCGCCCGAATGCAGGCGCAGCGCCTGCCCCGGCCCTCGCACCGAAGCAAAGCATTCATCGATAAAGGCAGGGCCGTGGTGACCGTCGAAATTTTCCGGATCGTCCGCACCGATGAAGTGGACGGCCTTGGCAAACCAGGACGGATGATCGATCAAGCGCTCCCAGGCAGGGCCGGCCTCATAGACCTGCTGCAGGATCAGGCCCTCCTGGCGGTCAGGCCGATTGAAGAGCCGCACATGGCCGTCCCAGCCATCGCCGACGAAATCCTGATGCTGGTCAAGCGTGTCGTTACAGTCCGCCAGCTCTTCGGGCGACAGCGCGGCGGGAATGACCAGATATCCATTGAGATCGAACAGATAGCGTTCGAGATCGGTGCATGCAGCACCGGGTGCCAACCCTGCGTCCATTCCTCAGCTCCCCGCCATGCCCCGATTTCGGGTCAATTCTGCGCGGTGCTGCTGGGAAGGTTCGTCCCGCCAACCGCGACCGCACGGTTGAAATCATTTCGCGGGCAACTCAGAAGGTCGATACGAGCAACTGTCCGTGGGTTAACAACGGTCAGACAGCAGACGTACCGCGTAGCTCACGCTTTACCACATACCCTGGCTGGGCTCTTAGCCCATGACGTGTCTCCGGCCGTTCCTGAGAGGTTGGTCCCACTCAGATTGCGTTCAAAATCACCATATCTTCCATACAAGTCAACCGATTTTGGGTCCTGATGAACCGAAAACGCATTTCAGCGTCTCACCTCCAACCAAATTTTCATACGCAGCAAGATTTTGTCCGATTGGCCCAGACAACGCATTGATCGGCTTTGAGCGCGAGCGGCCGCGGTGCTACGGAGCAGCCATGGATTTTCTGGCCCGCTTCATTCCCAACATGGTCTCTGTCAGCCCCGTGGAACGCTTGCGGGCCGCGCTGGGCGCGTTTCTCGGTATCCTGGTGACGGCGGGCGTTACGGCGCTTGCCCTTGGCCAGGGGCCAGAACTGCCTCTGCTGGTGGCTCCGATCGGGGCCTCGGCCGTGCTGTTGTTTGCCGTCCCGGCCAGCCCGCTGGCGCAGCCATGGTCGATGCTGATGGGCAATTGCCTGGCCGCCATCGTCGGGGTGAGTTGCGCAACCCTGATAGGGCCGACCCCAATTGCTGCCGCGCTGGCGGCGGCCTTCAGCATCGGCCTCATGCTGAGTTTCAAATGCCTGCACCCGCCAAGCGGGGCGGTCGCGCTGACGGCGGTGATCGGCGGGCCGGCCATTACCGAACTCGGCTACGGGTTCGTGCTCTGGCCGGTCGGTATCAATTCCGTACTCCTGCTGCTCGCGGCTGTGGCCTTCAACCGCCTGACGGGCAAGCAATATCCGCACCGTCCCGCCCCTGCTCCGGCCATCGAAGCCAAGGTCATCCCCTTTGCCCCCAAGGTGAGCCTGGGAATTTCGGTCGAAGACCTCAAATCGGCCATTCGCGAACGCGACGAAATTGTCAGCGTCGATCCGGTGGACCTCGAAGAGATGCTGGAACGCGCCGCGCTTCTCGCCTTCTCACGCCGTTCCGCCGGTGTCACCGCAGGCATGGTGATGACGCGCGACGTTCTCAGCGTGCAACCCGGCACCTCGCTGCGCATCGCTTTGCGCACCATGCGCAGCCATGAGGTCAAGGCCCTGCCGGTGGTCGACATGAATGGCCAGGTCGCTGGGATCCTCACCCAGACCGACATTCTGGAGAAGGCAGAATGGGGCCCGATGATCCACGCGTCGTCCGGACTGGGCTGGCGCCTGCGCTCCATGTCCAATTCAGACAAGCCGCTGCGCGGCAAGGTGCGCGACGTGATGACCAGCCAGGTCGCCACCGTCACCGAGGCCATGCCGATTGCGCTGGTGATCAAGCTGATGCTCGACAGCGGTCATCACCATCTGCCGGTAGCTGGCGACAATAATACGCTCAAGGGCATGGTCACCCAGGCCGATCTGATAGCCGCGCTATTCGGCGCTGGTGTGGACGATCTGGCCCGGATCGCCTGATCGCTAACCCTTGGGATTGATCAGCACCCGGCCCTTGATTGCGCCGCTCAGGATTTGCGCCGCCTTTTCCGGCAACGCGTCGAGCCCCACTTCCTCGACATTGCCGGCATAGGCGGCGAAATCGAACAGGTCGGCCAGCCGGGCCCAGGCTTCGGTGCGCGCATCGAAGGGCTGCATGACACTGTCGATGCCCAGCAGGTTCACCCCGCGCAGCAGAAAGGGCAGCACATTGGTGTCGAGCTTGATCCCGGCCGCATTGCCCAGGCTTGCCACCGATCCGCCATAGGCGATTTGACGCAAAAGCTTGCCCAGCACCGCACCACCGACGCAATCGATGGCCGCAGCAAACCGTGCTGACTCCAGCGGCTTGTCGGGCTGCTCCATGAATTCATTGCGGTTGATTATATTGGCAGCGCCAAGATCGCGCAGCATATCGGCGTGCTGTGGGCGCCCGGACAGCGCGGTCACCGAATAGCCCAGGCGCCGCAGCAGAGCCACTGAAATCGAGCCCACGCCGCCGGCTGCGCCGGTCACCAGTACGTCACCCTTGGATGGGGAGAGGCCCGCCCATTCGAGCCGGTTGATAGCCAGCATTGCCGTCAATCCAGCCGTGCCCATGATCATTGCATCCCGGGCGGACAGACCGTTCGGCAGCGGCACCAGCCAGTCGGCCTTGACCCGCGCCCGTTCGGAGTAACCGCCCCAATAGGCTTCCCCGACCCGCCAGCCGGTCAGCACGACTTTGTCGCCAACGCGATAACGTGAGTCGTCGCTTTCGCGCACGGTGCCGGCAAAATCGACGCCCGCGACATGAGGATAGGTGCGTACCAGACCACCCTGCCCCGTCAGGCAAAGCCCGTCCTTGTAGTTGAGCCCTGCCCATTCGATATCTACCGTGACATCGCCCTCGGGCAAGCGCGCGTCCTCGAGAATCTGTACCGCTGACGAGACGGTCCCGTCCTCAGCTTTCTCTGTCAGCAGGGCGCGGAAACTCATGGGCTTTCTCCTCTACTTCTGCTCAGGGCATGTGCCCAGCATGCCGACTTATCCACGCCCCGGCAATCACGTCTATACTGTGCCCATCCCCGCCACACACGCGGCCCCGACGCAGGGCCGGGCGGGGAGGCCGGGAAGAGGGGCGCCTCTTTACGCGGGTAGAAGCTCGGCAGCCGGACCTGCAATAACGGTACCGCCTGAATCCGGACCCGTGGAAAATCCGTGTTTCCGTGACGAACGGCCAGTGGCTCTTGCACTTGAACGTTCATCTTTCTGGGCCACTGGCCGTTCGTTACCGTGTATCCGCGACGCCACAGGGCCGGGCGGCCCTTTTGCGCGTCCCTACCCCGCAGCCTCGGTGGCCGCAATCGCCGTCATGTTGACGATGCCGCGGCTGGTCACAGTCGGCGCCAGGATATGGGCAGGCTGGGCCGTGCCCATCAGGATGGGACCGATATGCAGGCCATTGTTCATCTCCTTGAGCAGGGTCATGGAGAGGTTGGCTGCTTCCAGGTTCGGGAAAATCAGCAAATTGGCTTCGCCCTTGAGCACGGAGTCCGGAATGTAGCGGTCGCGCAGGCTTTCATTGATCGCCAGATCGCCCTGCATTTCGCCCTCGACCATCAGGTCCGGCGCCTCCGCCTTGAGGCGATCATAGACTGCCCGCATCTTCTCGCTGGTTTCGCCGTCACGGGAGCCGAAGTTCGAATAGCTGAGCAGGGCAGCCTTGGCCTCGATGTTGAAGCGCTTGAGGTGGTCTCGGGCCTGCAGGGCAATCGAGACCAGTTCGTCCTCGGTGGGGTCGATATTGGCGTAGGTATCGGCAAGGAAAAATACCCCGCGATTGAGGATCAGCATGGACAGGGCCGAGAGTTGCTGGGCCCCCGGCGCCACGCCGATCACCGAATGGATGTCGCGGGCATGCTTGATGAAGCGTCCCTGCAATCCACAGATCAGCGCATCGGCCTCGCCACGCCGCACGGCCAGCGCACCAATAACGGTCGTGTTGGTGCGCACGATGGTCTTGGCGGTATCGGGGGTGACACCCTTGCGCCCGACCAGCGCGTGGAAATCGGCGACATAGTCGCGATAGCGCGGGTCGTCTTCGGGGTTGATAACCTCGAAATCCGTGTCGGGCCGGATAGTTAGTCCGAAACGCTCCAATCGTGATTCAATCACCGAGGGGCGCCCGATCAGGATCGGCTTGCCGATACCGTCTTCGAGAATGACCTGGGCGGCGCGCAGCACACGCTCGTCCTCGCCATCGGCAAAGGCGATGCGCTTGCCCGACGCCTGGGCCCGCTCGATCATTGGCTTCATCACCATGCCGGAGCGGAAAACAAAGCGACGCAGCTTTTCGCGATAGGCATCGAAATCGGCGATCGGCCGCGCTGCAACGCCGGACTCCATCGCCGCCTTGGCCACCGCCGGCGCAATGCGCAGGATCAACCGCTGGTCAAAGGGATTGGGGATCAGATAATCCGCGCCGAAAATGGCCGGCACACCATGGCTGGTCGCTTCAAGGCCCGGCTCGTGGGCGAGCTTGGCAATGGCGTGCGCCGCTGCCGCCTTCATCTCCTCATTGATAATGGTGGCACCGCAATCGAGCGCCCCACGGAACAGGAAGGGGAAGCAGAGGACGTTGTTGACCTGGTTGGGATAGTCCGAGCGCCCCGTGCAGACCAGCGCATCGGGCCGCGCTTCCTTTGCCAGCTCCGGCATGATCTCGGGGACTGGATTGGAGAGCGCCAGGATCAGCGGATTGGGCGCCATGTCCTTCATCATTTCGGGCTTGAGCGCGCCGGCCTTTGAAAGTCCGACAAAGATATCCGCCCCCGCCATGACGGCGCTAAGTTCGGTCTCATCGGTGTCCTGGGCAAAGGCGCCACGCCAGCGGTCCACCGAATTGTCCCGCTTCTTGGTCACCAGGCCCTTGGAGTCGGCGATCCAGATGTTTTCCCTTTTTGCACCAACGGCAATCAGCATGTTCATGCAGGCAATGGCAGCGGCCCCTGCCCCGGAGGTGACGATCTTGGCCTTGGCGATGTCCTTCTTGACCAGCCGCATGGCGTTGATGACGGCAGCGGCCACGATGATCGCTGTGCCGTGCTGATCGTCATGGAAGACCGGGATATTCATCCGCTCGCGCAGGGCTTCCTCGATCTCGAAGCATTCGGGTGCCTTGATGTCTTCCAGATTGACCCCACCGAAGCTGGGCTCGAGCGGCGCGACGATTTCGATGAAGCGCTTGGGATCTTGTTCATTGACCTCGATGTCGATCGAGTCGATGCCGGCGAACTTCTTGAACAGAACCGCCTTGCCTTCCATCACCGGCTTGCTCGCCAGCGCCCCGATATTGCCCAGGCCCAGCACCGCCGTACCGTTGGAAATCACGGCGACCAGATTACCCTTGGAGGTGTATTTGTAAGCGTCGGCCGGATTGGCGGCAATTTCCTCGCAGGGGGTGGCCACGCCGGGCGAATAGGCCAGCGAAAGGTCGCGTGTGTTCGCGAGCGGTTTGGTGGCCACGATTTCCAGTTTCCCTGGCTTGGGAAACTCGTGAAAATAGAGCGCAGCCTCGCGCATGCTGGTGGCCTTGTCGTCGGTCATGAGTCTCTCCCATCAGCGGCGCGGCATCGTCGCGCCAGGCCACGTCCCCACGCGGCAAAAACTTCCCAAGAGCAGGTCTGCTCCCTCAAGTGAAGTTATGCCTTAGTCGTAGAAAACCATACCTGCTAATCGGGAACACACGCGTATCTGGCAGCCAGCGGGTTGATTGGTTCAGATTTACTGATACACATTTCGATTTTACCATCAGGCAGCACCGTATCAGCATGAGCCGCAATTTCCTGGTTATTGACCCTGAAGAGGGCATCGACGTGCTCAAGGGCCTCGCCTCCCCGATCCGCGTCAAAATGCTGAAATTGCTGCATGTGGAAGGCGCGATGAATGGCAACGACATCGCCGAAAAGCTTGGGCTGCCGCAGTCGACCGTCTCGACAAATCTGCAGATTCTGGAGGGCGCGGGACTGATCCGTACCGAGACGCAGAAGGCCCGCAAGGGCAATCAGAAAATCTGCCACTCGACCTTTGATGAAGTGCTGGTGATGTTCAAGGACGACATCGAGCCGTTGGGCGCCAACACGATAGAGGTGTCCATGCCGCTGGGGCTTTACACCAGTTGCGAAGTCTCTGCCCCTTGCGGGTTGTGCTCCAGCGACGGAATTATCGGCCTGCTCGATGTGCCCGATACCTTCCTCGACCCTGACCGCATGAAGGCGGGGCTGATCTGGTTTACACGCGGCTATCTCGAGTATCAGTTCCCCAACAATGCCAAGCTGGCTCAGAACAGCATTGAATCGATGGAGTTCATGCTGGAGTTGAGCTCGGAGGTGCCCGGCACCTCGGCGGACTGGCCCAGCGACATTACTCTGTCGGTGAATGGCACGGAGATCGGCACCTGGCTGTCCACCGGAGATTTCGGCGACAAGCGTGGCGTCTATACGCCCGACTGGTGGAAGCTCAAGGGCAGCCAGTATGGCAAGCTCAAGAGCTGGCGCGTCACCATGGACGGTACCTATGTGGACGGGATGAAGATTTCGCCGGTTTCCCTACATGATCTGGATCTGGACAATCACCATTCGATCCGCCTGCGCATCGCGGTAAAGCCTGACGCCAAGCACCCCGGCGGCATCAATATTTTCGGCCGCGGCTTCGGCAATTACGACCAGGACATCACGCTGCGCCTGCAAACGGCGCCCTGATTTATCCACGCACATCTGATTGCCGTTAAGATCCTCATCGGGCGCCATCCCGCTGAGGCCGCCAGTGCACGCCTCAAAAATCATATTTTTGAGCTTGCGCGCCCATCACGACCCCGCTACAAACGCAATTACTGATACAAATCAGAAAAACGGAATTAGTGGGAGGAGCCGGTGAAGGCGTCCGTCATTGCCAACAAGGAATACACGATCTCTAAAATCGACGATCGTGTCTATGGGGCTTTTCTCGAGCATCTGGGCCGCGCGGTCTATGAAGGCATCTATGAGCCTGACCATCCGAGCGCCGACAAGGACGGCATGCGCGGGGACGTGATCGATCTGGTCAAGAAGCTCAACGTTCCGGTCGTACGCTACCCGGGTGGCAACTTCGTATCCGCCTACAATTGGGAAGATGGCGTAGGCCCGCGTGAAGAACGCCCTGTTCGGCTCGACCTGGCCTGGCACACCTCGGAAAGCAACGCCGTGGGTGTTCACGAATTCGCCGACTGGTGCGCCACCGTGGGTACCGAGATGATGCTGGCGGTCAATCTGGGATCACGCGGTGTCGATGACGCCCGCAATTTCCTGGAATATGTCAACCATCCCGGCGGTTCCTACTGGTCCGACCTGCGCATCAAGAACGGGCGCAAGGAACCATGGAACGTCAAGATGTGGTGCCTGGGCAACGAGATGGACGGCCCCTGGCAGGTCGGCCACAAGGACGCCGACGAATATGGCAAGCTGGCCGCCAACACAGCCCGCGCCATGCGCATGTTCGACAAATCCCTTGAGCTGATCGTCTGCGGCTCGTCCAATTCCGATATGGCCAGCTATCCCGATTGGGAGCGCATCGTACTTGAGCACACCTATGATCACGTCGATCATATCTCGCTGCACATGTACTTCGCCAATCGCGACGACAACACCCCCAACTATCTGGGGCAGGCCGAGAAGCTCGATACATATATCGAGACCGTGGCTTCGACCATCAAGCAGGTCAAGGCCAAGAAGAAGTCGAAGAAGGACGTCTATATTTCCTTCGACGAGTGGAACGTCTGGTACCATTCGAACAAGAAGGATCGCGAGATCCTGGAAGGCAATAGCGGCTGGCCGCATGCGCCGGGGCTGCTCGAGGACATCTATAATTTCGAAGATGTCTTGATGGTGGGTCTTATCCTCAACACCTTCATCCGCCGCTCCGACGTGGTGAAAATTGCCTGCATCGCCCAGCTGGTGAACGTGATCGCACCGATCATGACCGAAAAGGGCGGCCCCGCATGGGCGCAGACGATCTACTACCCCTACTACTTTGCCTCGGTTTACGGTCGCGGCACGGCACTGCAGCTGGTCACCAACTCGCCGGGCTATGAGACAACACACGACAAAAACACTGCGTTTGTCGACGTCTCCGGCGTGCACAACGAGGAAGATGGCACCCTGACCTTCTTCCTGGTGAACCGCCACACCAGCGAAAGCATCGAGACCGAAGTGAGCCTGCAGGGCTTCACCAATGCTTCGATCATCGATCACCAGGTCATGACCCATCCCGATCTCAAGGCCGTCAACACGGCCAAGAACCAGGAAGAGGTTGCCCCGAAGAAGGGCACCGGCGCCAAGGTTGACGGCGACACGCTGTCCGTCGCTCTGCCGCCCTATTCCTACCAGATGGTGCGGGTCAAAATCTGAGCTATCAACACCCTCCGGGACCCGTCAGATGAGCGGGTCTTCGACAGGCATATTCATGAGGCCCGCCCTTGAAAGGCGGGCCTCACTGCATTTTGTATCATAGTTTTGGATTTACATCAGATAACGCATTGACAGCCCCTCGCCCCTAGTTAAGTATGACTTATAGCGAGGCCGAGGACCCTCGCTGAAAGAGGCGCAACACGGCGCCTCGCAATGGGAGGAAATCGATGGATAGACGCAGTTTTTTGATCGGCACGACGGCTGTCGGTGCGCTGATGGTTGCAGGCAATGGCCTGGCACTGGCGCAGGAAGCGGAAGGTTCGGTACCTGACCTGACCCAGTTCCCGCGCAACGAGACGGTCATCGTTCACAATCCAGAAGGCATCATCCGCAATCCAGGCTGGTTCAACCTTTGGGCCGTCGGCGCCGGCAATGGCACCAGCAACGGCCTGCACAACCTGACCACCGACACGCTCTGGTTCATTGACCCGGATGCTGGCATCGAGGGTGCAAGCGAGAACGCCATCTATAACTCGCTGGCAGCCGATACCTGGCAGTACAACGAAGACTTCACAGAAATGACGGTGCCGCTCAAGCAGGGCATCTATTGGAGCGACGGCGTCGAGTTCACCGCGGACGACGTGGTGTTCACCGTCCAGAAGCAGGCCTCCACCCCCGGCACGCCTTACAATGGCGCCTTCTCGGTGCAGGTTGCCGAAGTCACCGCACCGGACAAGTACACGGTACATTTCAAGCTCAACGCGCCCAATTCCCGTTTCCACACGCTGTTCTCGGTGCGCTGGACAGCCGCCTGGATCATGCCCAAGCATATCTACGAGAATGTCGAAGACATCCTCAGCTATGAGGCAAATCCGCCGGTCTCGCTCGGCCCCTATACGCTGCACTCGTACGACCCGAACGGCACCTGGTATATCTGGGAAAAGCGCGAGGACTGGGAACGCACGGCGATGGGCATGATTGCCGAGCCCAAGCCGCGCTACATCATCTATCGCAACAACATTTCCACCGACAATCGCCTGATCGAGATCCGCAACGGCAATCTCGACATGGTTCACGACCTGACGCCGGAAGGCACGTTCTCGGTTGTGCAGCAGGACGATCAGATCCAGGGCTGGTTCCCGGGCTTCCCTTATGCTCACCCCGATCCGACGCTGGTGATGGCGATCTTCAATCATCAAGATCCCAAGTTCCAGGACAAGCGCGTACGCTGGGCTCTGGCGCTCATGCTCGACGCGCGCGCCATGTCGATGGCATCCTACCGCGGTGCGGCCACGCTCTCGGCTATCTCGGTGCCGCCGACCGGCACCCATCCGCGCGACTACCATGGTCCTCTGCAGGACTTCCTGATCGACTACGAGATCGACACCGGCACCTCCAAGATCAAGCCATATGATCCCGATATTGGCCTGCAGATCGCCGACATGGTGCGTCCTCAGTTCGGCGACGCCGTGCCGACTGAAGAAGAGGCCGTTCGCAACGCCTTCGGCTATGGCTGGTGGAAGCAGAACATTCCAGCTGCGGAAGAGCTGCTGACGGCTGCCGGCTTCACCAAGAGCGGCAATCAGTGGATGATGCCCGACGGCCAGCCGTTCGAGTTCTCGGTCATGGTGCCGCAGGAAGGCGTGGTCAACCGTCTCGGTGTGATCATCGCTCAGACCTGGGCCCAGAACGGCATTGGTGCCACCGCAGAGGTGGATGCCGATACCTGGGGTCGCCAGCGCGTTGGCAATTACGAGGTCAACATAGCCTGGGCAGTGGAAACCTGGGGCGGTCACCCTGACCTCAGCTTCTTCATGGACAGCTACCACTCGGCCTATGTCGCCGAGCCCGGCGAGTCCCAGCCGGATCGCAACTGGATGCGCTGGAAAGATCCGCGTCTCGACGAAATCATCGAGAAGATCCGCGGCATCGACTTCAACGATCCCAAGGGCATCGAATATGGCCATGACTTCGTGAAACTGCACCTCGAAGAAATGCCCAATATTCCGATCATGGCGTACAACGTGTTCTCCATCCAGTCGAACCGGTACTGGACCGGCTGGCCCGACGCGAACAACAACTACGCCAACCCTGTGACCAACTGGTCCAACGGCCGCTATATCTTCACCCAGATATCCCCGGTCGAAGGGGCTAGCTAACAGCCTCCCGGCGGCCCGATGCAGATCGGGCCGCAAGCAGGGGCGCGCCCACCGGTGCGCCCCATTCTCATTTCGGGTCTCGCTGGCCCGATTGACATGCGGTGAACCGCGTCGGGTGGCTATTGTCGTTTTTGGCTCACCCTCCCCCACTCCCTGCGAAGGGAGACGTGTTCGCTCCCGCTGCACGGCACCAAGCCTCGTGGCAGCTGAAATTCAAAGGACGATTGGCCCCGAATGCATTCATATCTCTGGTTTGCGGGAAAGAGACTACTGCAATTGATTGCAGTGATTTTCTTCGGCGTTTCCGCGATGTTCTTCGTGACCTATCTCTCCCCAATCGATCCTGTTGAGCAGGTTCTGGGACGCCTGGCATCACGCTCAAATCTCTCTCCGGACGCCATCGCCTCGACGCGCGAGGCGCTTACCGCCATGTTCGGCACCGACCAGCCGATGATGGCGCAGTATTTCAATTTCTGGATGCGGGTCCTGCGTGGTGACCTCGGCGCGTCGCTGATGGCCTTCCCGACGCCAGCCATGGAACTGGTGATGCGCAGCATGCCCTGGACGCTTGGCCTGTTGCTGACCTCGACCTTCATTACCTTCGTCATCGGCAATGTGATGGGCGGACTGGCGGGCTATTTCCAGAACAACCGGTTCTTCAAGGCGTTCGGCATCCTGGCCATGGGCCTTCAGCCGATCCCCTATTATATCGTGGCCTTTATCATCCTGATCATTTTCGGCTTTCTCTGGCCAGTTCTGCCCATCTCGGGCGGGTTTGCCATGGATGTCCGCCCCAGCTGGACCCTGCCCTTCATTCTTTCGGTCCTGCAGCACTCGCTGCTGCCGGCGTTCTCGCTGGTCCTGGTTGGACTTGGCGGGTGGTTCATCGGCATGCGCGCGCTGGTCAGTAACATCGTCACGGAAGATTATGTCACCTATGCCGAGTTGGCCGGCGTGAAACGGAACACCGTTGTTGGCAGCTATGTGATGCGCAACGCGCTGGTGCCTCAGATCACGGCGCTGGCCATGGTCATTGGCGGCGTGTTTTCGGGCACGATCATTACCGAGCAGGTCTTCAACTACCCAGGCATGGGCTCGCTATTGGTCGATGCCGTGAATGCCGGTGACTATTCAACCGTTCTGGCCGTTTGCACAGTTTCGATCACTGCTGTCGCCACCGCCATCTTCATTGTGGACATGCTGCATCCGCTGCTCGATCCACGCGTTCGGGCGGAGTAGTCGCCATGTTCTCTGTTTTTCGCGACCTCGTCCGCTACAACATCGAATTCACTATTGGCCTGATCCTGGTCGGCATCATGGTGGTCTTTGCCGGGCTGTCTTTCTTCGCCCCGATGGACCCGTCCCTCATCTATATGGCGCCCCCCGATCAGCCGCCGTCTACACAGTACTGGTTCGGCACCAATTCGCGCGGACAGGAACTGTTCTGGCAGCTCTCGGCAGCATTCAAGAACAGCCTGCAATTCGGCATCACCGTTGCCGTTCTAAGCCGTATTATCTCGATCACGGTCGGGCTGGCTGCGGGGTATCTCGGTGGCTGGGTCGACCGGGTGCTGATGTTCGTCAACGACATCTTCGTGGCTGTACCTATCTTCCCGATCCTGGTGCTGTTCTATTTCGTGCTGCGCAACAACATGGACAGCTTCACCATGGCGCTGATCCTCGCCTGTTTCGGCTGGCCCTTCGATGCTCGATTGATCCGCTCGGTTGCGCTGGGACTCAAGCACCGCGAATTCACCCGCCACGCGGTCTTTGCGGGCATGAGTACGCGCAAGGTGCTGGTCGAGGAGCACCTGCCCTATGTGATGCCGATCGTGTTCGCCACTTTCATGAACAACATGCTGTGGTCCATCGGCATGGAAGTGACGCTGGCCGTGTTGGGTTTCACCAACATCAACAATCCAACGATCGGTACCGTTCTCTACTGGGCCAATAGCCACTCTGCCATGGTGGTGGGTGTCTGGTGGTGGCTCGTGATCCCGGTCATCCTGATCGTCATGACCTTCCTGGGCCTGTTCCTGCTGGCAATGAGCATGAACGAATATATCGACCCGCGCAGCCGGCTGCGCCGCATGGGAGCCTGAGCCATGACCCAGGAAAAGACTGAAATTCTCAAGGTCGAAGGCGTAAAGGCCTACTACCAGATGAACTATTTCGGCGTGAAACGCGAAGTGCGCGCCGTCGACGACATCACCGTGACCATGCGGCGCAATGAGGTCTACGGCATTGCCGGCGAAAGCTCCTCGGGCAAGACCAGCTTCATCAAGGTGTTGGCTGCCGCGATCCGGCCGCCGCTCCGAGTTATCGAGGGCACGGTAAAATACGAGTTCAAGAATGGGCCGATCGACGTTGCCCATGCTTCGCCTGCCGAGATCGAGGCGGTGCGCTGGAAGCATCTGAGCTACATCATGCAAGGCTCGATGAGCGTGCTCAATCCGGTACGGCGCATCGGCAAGACCTTCCAGGACTTTGCGCAGCGCCCATCGGGCCTCAAGGGCGAAGCGTTCGAGGAACGGGTGATCAATCATCTGGCGCGGCTGAAACTGCCGCCCGACGTGCTCAAGGCTTACCCGCATGAACTTTCCGGCGGCATGCGCCAGCGCGTGACCATCGGTCTGGCGACGGTCTGCCACCCCGAGTTCATTATTGCCGACGAGCCGACCACGGCGCTCGACGTGGTGGTGCAGAAGGAAGTGCTGAGCCTGATCCGCGACATCCAGAAGGAAATGGGCGCCTCTGTGGTGTTCGTGACCCACGACATGAGCGTGCATGCCAATGTCGCCGACCGGGTAGGCATCATCTATGCCGGCCGATTGGTTGAGGAGGGCCCGACGCGCGACATGTTCTTTGCGCCCAAGCATCCCTATACCGCACATCTGGTGGCCAGCCTGCCGCGGATCGGGGACACCCAGCAGCGCCCTGCCCTTGATGGGCGCCCGCCGAACCTGGCCGATCCCCCGCAAGGGTGCCGCTTCCATCCGCGCTGCCCGCTGGCCGTGGACAAATGCCGCAAAGAGGTGCCGCCCATGGAAGTCGTCGGCCCTGATCACCGCACCGCCTGCTGGCGCTGGAAAGATGTGGAGCCGCTGGTCAATGTATCGGCACCTGCAGGAGTAATGGCATGACCACGCTGCTCGATGTTCGCAATGTCTCCAAGCGTTTCACCATGGGCGGTATTTTCGGCCGCAAGACCGTTGATGCGGTGATGGATGCCAGCTTCTCACTCAGTGCCGAAAATCCGGAAATTTTCACCATTATCGGGGAGAGCGGGTCAGGCAAGACCACACTGGCCCGCATGATCCTGGGGCTGGAAGACCCCAGCAGCGGCGACATCCTGTTCCGTGGTGAAAAGGTGGATCGGCACGCCGGACGCGCCGAACGCCTGAAGTTCATGAGCCACGTGCAGCCCGTCTTTCAGAACCCGTTCGAAGCGTTCAATCCGCTCAAGCAGATCGAACGCTATCTCGAAAGCACGGCGCGGCGGTTTCTGGACACAAGCGACAAGGTAGTCATCGACAAGGCGATGGACGAAGCGCTGCAGAAAGTGGGTTTGAGTCTGAAGGAAGTGCGCGGGCGGTTTCCGCATGAAATGAGTGGTGGGCAGTTGCAGCGCTGCGCGATTGCTCGGGCGCTGATCCCCAACCCACCGCTGCTGATCGCGGACGAACCGGTATCGATGGTGGATGCCTCCTTGCGCATGAGCATCGTCAACCTGCTCAAGAGCCTGCGGGACGATCTCAAGGTATCCGTTATCTACATCACGCACGATCTGGCGACGGCTTACTACATCTCGAACCGCATTATCATCATGCAGCGGGGACGGATCGTGGAGATGGGCGATGCGCGCACGGTCCTGGAGAATCCCGAGCACCCCTATTCAAGGCTGCTCAAGGCGTCAGTGCTCTCGACTGACGACGCCGGGGCCGGCAAGCTTGGCACCGATCTGACCATGCTGGATCAAGCCAATGACAGCGTTGGACAATCCGGTCAGTTGATCCAACGCCCGGACGGACGGCATGTGCGGGTGTACGCATGAGCGCACCGATCTTTCGTGATCCGATCGAGGATGGCGCGGCCGATCCCGTGGTGGTCAGGCGCGAGGGGACCGATGAATGGTGGATGTTTTACACCAATCGTCGGGCTAGCGTAGATGAACCGGGCTTCGGCTGGATTCATGGTTCACCTATCGGGATTGCTGTTTCACAGGATGGCGGCGCCAGCTGGGCCTACCGGGGCACCGTCAAAGGTCTGGATGCCCCGGGAGATGATGGCCTCAATACGCATTGGGCGCCAGAAGTGGTGTTTGCCGAGGGGCAGTATCACATGTTCCTCAGCTATATCACCGGCACGCCGACGCATTGGAAGGTGCCGCGCACCATTGTCCATTTCACCAGCCCCGACCTGGAAAACTGGTCGCGGGTCGGGCCGCTGAAACTGTCGAGCAGCAACTGTATCGACGCCTGCGTGTTCCCCAGTCCCGATGGCCAATGGCGCATGTGGTACAAGGATGAAGGACAGGGGTCGAGCACCTGGAGCGCGACCAGCCCCGACATGATGAACTGGACGCTGGAAGGCCTGGTGCTGCCCGGATCGCCCGATGCGCCGCCCCATGAAGGCCCTAATGTCTTTGCCATGGGCGGCTACTACTGGCTGATCGTCGATGAATGGCGCGGACAGGCCGTCTACCGGTCAGACGATACGCTGCACTGGACGCGGCAGGGGCTCATCGCGGACGCCCCGGGGACGGATCCGATGGATCAGCGCTATGCTCGTCACGCGGATGTGGTGGTCAATGGCGACCATGCGGCAATGTATTATTTCACCCATCCTGAGTGGGATGAGCGCGTCCAGACAGAGGGGCCACCTGATGTCGCAGCTCGGCGCACGGCAATCCACCAGGCCCGGTTGACCGTGGTTGACGGGGTTCTGACCTGTGAGAGAAACGTCGCAGCCGGAGCGGCCCTGCTTGCCTAGGCGCCCAGTTCGCGCTGGCGGCGCAGAAACGCCACGATGGACGTGAAGCGATCATGGACGCGGGAAAAACGGGAGATCGTGTCCCTGGGGGTTCCGACCTCCACCAGTTCTTCATGCAGGTTCTTGAGCGCTTTTTCCATGTTATCGGCTTCGTCGAGAAGCTGGTCGATCTGCTCTTGCGAGAGACGCACCACAGTTGCCATGGCCAATCTCCTTCCCTTTCAGCCAAGGCAGCAGAGAGGCAGAAGGTTCCACGGCATCGGCAATGGGCATTGCAGATTGTCAGTCTCCGGGCGTCCAAACCGGGGCCGCCTCGCGCCGGAGCGGCCCCATGGTGGTGATGTCATCGCCCCGGCGCATGGAGATGTTCATCCGGAACGAATTGCCGATCCGCTCGGAGCGTTCGACGAACAACTTGGCAATCGGAGGCGGGCATATCTCTTCGGTCGTTTCGCGGAAGAGGCGGAGCCAGCGCATGAAATGGATGTCGGTCAATTCGGGGATGGCGAGATGCTTGGGCATCGGGCGGCCATTGTAGCGTCCAGTTCCCAGCAGCATGGAACTCCAAAAATCGGCAATCTTGTCCAGATGTGCTGGCCATTCCGCGTCCGGAATGACGCGATTGAAAATTGGACCGATGACATCGTCGCGGCGCGCACGGGCGTAGAACTCATCAACGACAGTGCGGATCATCGCCTCATCGAGCCCTTCGGGCGTCTCCCAACCAATGCGGTGCAATTGCCTGCCCACAGGCGGCCGATCATTGGGCGGCATTGTCGATGCTCCTGATCGCATAGGTGCAGCGGCGCCCGCCTGAAACAATATGTTCCTGACGCTCGACCTCTACCTCCGGACCCAGCACGGACCGGAACACTTCGAGTTCGGCACGGCAGAAACCCTGACAAGCCGTTGCGGCAGCGCAGATCGGACAATGATTTTCGACCAGCAGCATCGACCCGTCCGGCTGCTCGGTCCAGGCGGCCATGTAGCCTTCCTGACTGCGCAGGTCAGCAAGCGCAGCAACCCTGGACTTGAGGTCCGTCGCCGCCCCTACCGCCGCTTCATATGCGCTGCGTGTGTCGGTCTCGCGGGCGGTGATGATGGTGTCGAGCACATCCTCGCCGAGATGGTCGCGCACGATGTCGAGCAATTGCACCGTCAACGCTGCATGTGTATCGGGAAAGCGGGCCTGTGCCGCGGGCGCAAGGCTCCACAATTGGGTTGGTCTTCCAACGCCGCCGGCTGCGGTGTGCGCTTCCACCAGGCCTTCATCGGCCAGACGCTGCAATTGCTGACGGACCGCCTCGCTGGTGGTCCCAAGGGCCTTGCCCAAGGCCGCCGCTGAGCGCGCACCGTGCATCTTGAGGGCCATAAGGATGCGTTCGGCCGGGGTGCGAGGTGACCACACAGCATTTTCCAAGGCCGAACTTGACATATCATCGCAAAGGGTTTTCAAAGCCATTGCTTGGAAATTAACCCGGCGCGCACAAACTTGCAAGCCGAATGCGAAAGGACCCGAACATGACCTTCACGCTGCCCACCCTGACCTATTCGGCCAATGCGCTTGCCGCCAACGGCATGAGCCAGGAAACACTGGAGCTGCACCACGGCAAGCACCATCAGGCCTATGTCACTGCGCTTAATGGCTTCGTCGAAAAGATGCCGGAACTGGCCGGCAAGTCGCTTGAGGAGATCGTGATCTTCGCCAAGGACAAGCCCGATCTGGCGCCGGTGTTCAACAATGCCGGTCAACACTGGAACCATATTCACTTCTGGCAGGCGCTGGCCCCAGAGGGCGGTAAGCTGCCCGGCAAGCTGGAAGCCAAGGTCATCGAGGATTTTGGGTCTGTCGATGCGTTCAAAGATAGCTTCAAGACCGCTGCAACCACGCAGTTCGGATCGGGTTGGGCCTGGCTGGTGCTGGGCACTGACGGCAAGCTCAAGACCACCAAAACCCCCAATGGCTCGAATCCGCTGGCCACTGGCGAAGGTAAAGTGTTGCTGGGCCTGGATGTCTGGGAGCACTCTTACTATGTCGACTTCCGCAACCGCAGGCCCGACTATGTCAGCAACTTCCTCGACAAGCTCGCGAATTACGAGTTCGCCGAGGCCAATCTGGGCTGAAGGTTCGCATTGAGCCGCGACATGGAAATGCGCGGCCCACCCCATCTATCCTCCCTCAGATTGGGAGGTGCAGGCCGGTGTTTTGCACCGGCCACATTGCACTGGTAGCCTGTTTCCACCATGACTATCCCCATGCCCGAGTTTGAATTGCCCGACACCATGGCTTTGAGGCCACTGCGCCGACCAGCCATCAACGACGCCGAGTTCCGTGCCGCCATGTCTGGCCTGGCTTCAAGTGTCCACGTCGTTACCGCACGGCGCGGGGACGAACGGGTGGGGCGGACGGTGACATCCGTGCTGTCGCTATCGGCCCAGCCGCCCGCCATTCTGGTTTCTATCGACATCGTGAGCCGATTGGCCGACCTGATTGCCAAGACCGGTTGCTTCTCCCTGGCCATGTTGTCGGCTGGGCAGGAGGAGATTGCTGATGCCTTCGCCGGCCGCGTGGAACCGGCCGACAGGTTCGGCATCGGGCAGTGGGGAAGCTGGCCTTCGGGACAGCCCTATCTTCAGGGGGCGGTCACGGCACTGGACTGTGAGGTGATCGGTGCGATGGAAACAGGCACACATGTCCTGTTCGCCGGCGCAATCATCGAGGCGGAAAGCAGTACCGGTGCAAGCCCGCTGCTTTGGCATCGGCATGGCTATCGCGCATTGCGCGGGGTCGACTGACAGGCTCGGCAATGCCACACTTCGGGCAGGCGGTCTGGCAACTTCTGCGGCCGCACGACGTTGACCCCGTAAAACGGGAACTAATCGTGCCAAAATATTACTTTCACTACCGTACTGACGAAGCGCTGATCCGCGATGAATCCGGCAGCGACCACCCCGATCTGGATGCTGCAGAGCAGAGTGCCGCAGAGATGGGCCGGGCCATTATTGAAAAAGTGGCGGGTGAAGGGGGCGAGATGGACGCCCCCCGCTCTATCGAAATTACCGATGCCGCCGGGCACGACCTGCTCTATGTCGTGTTCTGGGCTGGCCCAAAGGTCGGCGATGGTCCCGCCACCCCGATTGAACCGGCAACGGTCCACTAGTCACTCAATCAACTCGCTTCATCGCTTTTAGCGCAACGATGGCGGCCAACCCGGCCGCCATTTGTGCTTTTTCGGAGCGCCTGATCGCGTCTACCCGAACATTGCTCCGGCGTGAACGGTCACCATAAAGCCGAACAGCAAGGCCGCAGCCAGACCGATATAGGACACATAGTGGGACAGTTTGGGCATGGAGGAACCTGCTTTCAAAACTGTATTAAGTCTACAGGACTAGTAGTGTTTTAACAAGTCGTAAACGTGTTGCGGAGTTGTGGCGGCGGGAAACGGTTTGCCCGATTGTGGCGTTCGAGAGAAACGTTGTGCTGGCCCATACGGTTGAGCGGGGCGGATCGAATTCCAACCTTGGTGGTGCAGACACTGTCATCCGAGGTGCATAAGGTAGGGCTGCGAGTCACGGGGAAGCTTGGGATGACGACTAGGGTCAAGGCACGATTGCTGGAGCTGGCCAAATCGAAGTCGGCGGGCGATGACAGCCTGCAACGTCTTCTCGTTGCGGCGATTTCTGCTGCCGACGCGGACGATCTGGAGCGGCAGGATGGCGATGCGCTGATTGCTGCTCTGACCACCAGTCATGAGCGGCTGACGACCACCCCACAGGGCGCGACGCGTGTTGCAACCACCGCGCCTGCTGGTCCGGGAGAGCCGCTTCTGCTCGATGTCGTCTGCCCCGACATGCCGTTCATCGTGGACAGTGCCCTGGCCGCATTGCGGGCCATGGGTGGCACAATCCGGATGTTCGCCCATCCTGTACTGCATGTTGCCAATGGCGCCGTAGTGCCCCAGGGGGGCGAGAGCGTCAGCATGCTGCATATTCAAAGCGACCCGGTCGCCGACGCGAATGCGCTGATCGAGGAAATGCAGACGACGCTGCTGGAGGTGGCGCGCGCCGTTGCCGACTGGCAGCCCATGCTGGAGCGGGTGCGGCGCGCATCCGATGGCCTTGGGCACCTCAGGGCCGGGCAGCGCGATGAGCCAGAGCGGTTCATCGAATGGTTGATCGAGCACAATTTCACCTTTCTCGGTTGCCGGGAATACCGCCTGGAAGGCGATGTGCTGCTACCTGTGGCGGGCACCGGGCTGGGCATCCTGCGCGACGAAGACCTCAAGGTCCTCCGCAGCGGCCCGCATTACGTGGAAAGCACGCCGCAATTGGTGGATTTCGTCGAGGGCCCAGAGCCCCTGCTCGTTACCAAGGCCAATGTGCGTGCCCGCGTGCATCGGCGCACCCATCTGGATTATGTGGGGATCAAACTGTTCGACGCGACAGGGAAAGCGAGTGGCGAACTGCGCGTGGTGGGACACTATACCGCCCAGGCCTTGGCGACCCCGCACACCGATGTACCGATCATTCGGCGCAAGATCGCCGATGTGATGCGCCAGTCCGGCGTCGATCCGCTGGGACATGCCGGCCGCACTCTGTTGGGGGCGCTGGAGAGCTATCCCAGGGACGAGCTGTTCCAGATAGATACACCGCAGCTCGCCGAGTTCGCCAGCGCCATCGCCGGGCTTTATGATCGGCCCCGCGTGCGGGTGCTGCCGCGGATCGACCGGTTCGACAATTTCGTCTCCATTCTCGTCTATGTGCCCCGCGACCGCTATGACGGCGCGGTTCGCGCCCGGATCACGCATTATCTCGCTGATCTCTATGATGGGCGCGTTTCGGCTTACTATCCGCATTTTCCCGAGGGGGATCTGGTGCGGCTGCACGTGATCATCGGGCGCAATGGCGGGGCAACGCCGCAGCCCGACCGGCGGGCACTGGAGACAGGCGTCGAGGCGCTGACGCATGATTTTTCCGACATGCTGATGGCGGCGGCCACCGAACAGGCGGCAGTCAGTGACTGGAAACAGGCCTTTTCGGGCGCCTATCAGAGCCGCAATGATGCACAGGACGCATTGCGCGATATCGCGGTGTTCGAGGGGCTGGACGATGACGGCGTGGCCATTCGCCTGGTGAGGCGAACCGGCACGGATGGAGCGCTGGGGCTAAAATTCTATCACGAAGGCACGGCGATTCCGCTGTCCGATCGCGTGCCCATGCTGGAGCATTTCGGGTTCCGGGTGATCGACGAGCGCACCTACACCATCGTGCCGCGCGATGGGGTCGAACGTTATCTGCACGATATGGTGCTCGAATTGCACGAGGACGGCAACATCGACGTTCTGGCGCGCGCAGCAGCCATTGAGGCGGGTCTGCTGGCTGTGTGGATGGGCCAGGCGGAGAGCGACCAGCTCAACGCGCTGGTGACCCTGGCTGGTCTGGAGTGGAGCGACGCTGCCCTGCTACGGGCCTTGTCGCGCTATTTGCGGCAGGTCGGCACCTCCCATTCGCAGCGCTATATCGCCAGGGCGCTGGTGACGCAGCGGGCGGCTGCGCAAGCGCTGGTGGCACTGTTCGCTGCGCTGCACGAACCTGACCTGATCGATCGTGACCATGCTGCCGAGGACGCACGCGCGGCCATTGCCGCGGCGCTCGACCAGATATCCTCGCTCGATGAAGACACCATTGTGCGGCGCTTCTGGAACCTGATTGAAGCGTCGCTGCGCACCAATGCCTGGCAGCGCGACGAAAACGGAAACAGACGGGCTGCGCTCGCCATCAAATTCGACAGCCACAAGGTCGAGGGCATGATCGCGCCCCGGCCCTATCGCGAAATCTCGGTCTATTCGCCACGTGTGGAAGGGGTGCACCTGCGTTTTGGCGCCATCGCACGCGGTGGGTTGCGCTGGTCGGACCGCCCCGAGGATTTCCGCACCGAAGTGCTGGGCCTGGTCAAGGCGCAACAGGTCAAGAACGCGGTGATCGTTCCGGTGGGGGCCAAGGGCGGATTTGTGCCCAAGCGCCTGACGGCGGGGATGGCACGCGAGGCCTGGCTGGAGGAAGGCCGGGACAGCTACAAGGTCTTTATCGGCGCCCTGCTCGATGTGACCGACAATCTTGTCGATGGCGTTGTGGTGCCGCCGGCTGATGTGATGCGCCGCGACGGTGACGACCCCTATCTGGTGGTCGCGGCCGATAAAGGCACGGCGAGCTTTTCCGATATCGCCAACGGCATTGCCACGGCGCGCGACTTCTGGCTGGGCGACGCGTTCGCCTCGGGTGGCTCTGCGGGTTACGATCACAAGAAGATGGGCATTACGGCGCGCGGCGGTTGGGAGGCCGTGAAGCGCCATTTCCGCGAGATGGATCGCGATATCCAGAAAGAACCGTTCACCGTCGTTGGCGTGGGCGACATGAGCGGCGATGTGTTCGGCAATGGGATGTTGCTCAGCCGCGAGATCCGGCTAGTGGCCGCGTTCGACCATCGGGACATTTTCATCGATCCGGATCCGGATGCTGCGACCAGCTTCGCCGAGCGCGAGCGGCTCTTCCAATTGCCGCGATCGAGCTGGCAGGATTATGAGAAGGGGCTGATATCCGAGGGCGGCGGTGTATTCTCGCGGTCGCTGAAGTCCATCCCGCTCAGCCCGCAAATGCAGGCTGTTCTCGGGCTGGAAAAGGACGCTGCACCGCCCTCAGAGATTATTCGGGTCATCCTGATGGCACAGGTGGATCTGCTCTGGTTCGGGGGTATCGGCACCTATATCAGGGCGAGTGACGAAGACGACGCCAAGGTGGGCGACCGTGCCAATGATGCGATCCGCGTCACGGCGGATCAGGTACGCGCCAAGGTGGTTGGCGAAGGCGCCAATCTGGGTTTGACCCAGCGCGGACGCATTGCCTATGCGCTGAGCGGCGGACGGATCAACACGGACGCGATCGACAATTCGGCCGGGGTGAATTCCTCGGACCTTGAAGTCAATATCAAGATCGCGCTGGCCTCTGTGGTGGCATCGGGCACTCTACCGATGGCCGAGCGCAACGCTTTCCTGGCGTCGATGACCGAGGAAGTGGCAGCGCTTTGCCTGCGCAACAACTACTTGCAAACGCTGGCCATATCGCTGGCCGAGCGCGCGGGTCTGGCCGAGTTGCCCGACCATCGCGTGCTGATCGAGGGGCTCGAGGAGCGTGGCCTGCTCAACCGGGCCGTCGAGTTCCTGCCCAATGATGCCACGCTCGATGCGCGGGCCGCCGAAGGGCGCGGCCTTGTCCGGCCCGAACTGGCGGTAATCCTGGCCTATGCCAAGTTGACCCTGTTCGACGACCTGCTGGCGGGCACCGCCATCGATGAGCCTTATCTGGCTGGAGAACTGTTCCGCTACTTCCCGGAGACTCTGCACAAAAGCTACCCAGAGCAGGTCCAGGCCCACCGGCTGAAGCGCGAGGTGATCGCCACGGTGCTGGCCAACGCCATGATCAATCGCGGCGGGCCTGCATTCGTCTCTGAACTCACGGCGGCGACCAGTGCCAGCGCAGGCGAAGTAGCCCTAGCTTATGCTGCGGTGCGCGACGCATATGGTCTGCGCAGTCTCAATGCTCAGATCGATGCGCTGGACGGCGCCCTGCCCGGGTCAGTGCAATTGGCGCTCTACGCGCAGGTGGAGGCTCTGCTGCGCCAGGAGGTCCTGTGGTTCCTGCGCAATGCATCGGTTACCAGAGGGCTGGCCGAGCTGGTTGCGCGGCATCGCGACGGTGTAACGCAACTGGCGGCGGCCGAGGGCCTGCTGCCCGAGGATCAACGCCAAGCGCTTGAGGTGCGGATCAGCGGGTTGATGACGCATGGTGTTCCCGAGGCTCTGGCGCAGCGCATCGGCGCCCTGCCCTTCCTCAGTCATGCCAGCGACATAGTGCTGGTCGCAGAGCGCGGGAATGTGGATCTGACCAGAGCAGCCAAGGCCTATTTCGGCGTTGCTGGATTGTTTGACCTGTTCCGCATTATCGAGGATGGCCGCGCTATCGTTCTGGGCGACCGGTTCGACCGCATGGCGCTGGACCGTGCTTTGGCCAATCTGATGCGCGCGCTGCGCGACCTGGCAGCCGATGTTCTGGTCGCAGGAAGTGTCGATGACTTCGTGGCGCAGCGTTCTGTTGCGTTGGCGAGGTCGGTGGCGGCGGTGAAAGAATTGACTGAGGGCGGCATTACCGTCTCGCGGTTGAGCGTGGCTGCGGGTTTGCTGACCGATCTGGCGCGAGAAGGATAACGACGCGCGCCTCCCTCACCCGAAAGTCGGCCTTGTATGGTTGGTCCGTTTGTCGAAGGTGGGCCACAGCAAATGGAGACTTGCCAATGACTGATCTCGCCCAGTGGCTGAGCACGCAAACCGATGATGCCGATCTCAGCCATGCCATATTGTCGATGGCTGCCGCCGGTGCAGAAATTGCCGCTGTGCTGCGTCAGGCCCCCATCGCCGGGCAAACTGGACTGGCCGGATCGGACAACGTGCAGGGTGAGGCGCAAAAGGCGCTCGATGTGATCTCAAACGACATTGTTTTGAATCACTTGGAGGCAAATGCGGCCATTTCGATTCTGGTATCGGAAGAGCTGGATGAAGCCGTTGAACTATCGAGTCAGGGCCGGTTGATCGTGGCCACTGACCCCCTGGATGGTTCTTCAAACCTCGACGTAAATGTTACCGTAGGAACGATTTTCTCGGTTCTGGCGAGCGCAGGCGGGCCGCTGCAAAAGGGGCGGGCGCAGTTGGCCGCTGGCTATGTCGCCTATGGGCCGGCGGCGAGCCTGGTGGTGCGGATCGAGGGGCCGACCAGCATCTTTACGCTCAGCGACAAGGGCGACTGGGTGCAGACAGTGGCCGAGGCGAAGGTGCCGGTCGCGTCGGGCGAATTCGCCATCAATACCGCACGTGAACGCTTCTGGGATGCCGCAACGAGCGGCTATGTGCGCGAGAACATTGCGGGCGAAACCGGCCCGGCGGGCAAGCGCTACAATATGCGCTGGGTGGGCTCGATGGTCGCCGACATTCATCGCATCCTGATGCGGGGCGGTATTTTCCTCTATCCGCTAGACAGCGAGACCGTCGCCAAGGGCGGACGGCTGCGGCTGCTTTACGAGGCAAATCCAATGGCCTGGCTCGTTGAGGGCGCCGGTGGCCGATCAACGACCGGGACACAGGATATACTCGAGGTCGAGCCCACCGATATTCACCAGCGCGTACCGGTGGTTCTTGGCTCGGCAGACGAGGTGAAGCGGGTGGAAGACTGGTATCGAAAGGGCTAGCCGACGAGTTGCTCTGCCTCGAAGCCAAGGCTCGCAAAGCTAGTCTCGCTCAGTACCTTCCAGGAATTGCAACGTTCTCATTGTTTCGCTAGAACTCCCGCCGAAGATGACCGGCGCTTGAGCAAGCCGGGAGGAGCCAGCATGACCAACGACCCCAATCGCCTGCCCGAAACCAATTGGGGCGCCTGGCAAAGCCGGCCGTTTCACCGGCAATATCTGATGACCCAGGCGAATCGGCTGTTCGATTTCTTCGAGGCGTCCTCGCTCAATCCAAAGGGCGGATTTTTCGAGCTTTCCGATGATGGTCAGCCGCTCTCGCCAGAAAATGGGCTGCGGCAGGTTCACGTCACGACACGCATGATTCACTGCGCCACGATCGGGAGCCTGATCGGTCGGCCCGGCTCAGATGAAATTGTCGATCACGGCATGCGTTATCTGTGGGAGAAGCATCGCGACCAGCGCAATGGCGGCTATGTCTGGTCGCTGGATGACGATGGCTATGTCGATGACAGCAAGCAGGCCTATGGCCATGCCTTCGTGCTGCTGGCGGGCGCCAGCGCCAAGCTGGTGGGACATCCCCTGGCCGACCAGGTGATCGCCGACGTTACCGAGGTGATCGAGCAACGTTTCTGGGATAAGAAGATCGGCGCCGTGCGCGAAGAATTCGGCAATGACTGGCGGCAGATAAGCACCTATCGCGGCCAGAACTCCAACATGCACCTGACCGAGGCGCTGATGGCTGCCTATGAGGCTACCGGCGAGACCGAATACCTCCGGAAGGCGACCAAGATCGCCGATCTGATCATCCACCGCAATGCGGCCAAGCTCGACTATCGCGTGGCCGAGCATTTCCATGAGGACTGGAGTCTGGACAAGGACTATCTCGGCTCCGAGATGTTCCGTCCGTCCGGCACGACGCCGGGGCACGCGCTGGAGTGGTCGCGCCTACTGTTTCAGCTCTTCGTATTGTGCCGCAAGGAACATAGCTGGATGACCGAGTCAGCGCGCGGCCTGTTCCGCCAGGCCATCGATCTGGGCTGGGACAAGGTACATGGCGGCTTTTTCTATACCTTGGACTGGAACAATCAGCCCATCATGCGTGAAAAGCTGTGGTGGCCGGTGGCCGAGGCGATTGGAGCGGCGGCCTATATCGGCGCCTATGACCATGACGATTACTACCAGCGCTGGTATCGCAAGCTTTGGGACTTTGCCGAGAACCACGTAATCGACCGCGAACGCGGTGGCTGGCACAGCGAATTGACCGAGCAACTCGTACCGACCTCGCGTCTGTTTGTGGGCAAGCCCGACCTCTACCACGCTTTGCAGGCTTGTCTGATCCCGCTCTATCCGGTGACCGGAAGCCTTACGCACGGGATCATCGAGGCCGACCACCCCAAGCGGCTCTAGCCCGTTCGTCACATCGGGGCTCAACCATTGCCTGTCTGCCGCGTTGCTCTGCAAAGCAATGTGGAGAATGGGCAATGGCAATTCTGGATGGCAAGGTTGCGCTGGTCACGGGCGCGGGTTCCGGCATCGGCAAGGCGACGGCACTCAAGCTTGGGCGTGAGGGTGCGACGGTGGTTGCTCTCAGCCGCACCCGCGATGAGATAGAGGCCACCGCCGCAGAAATCGAGCGCGCCGGAGGCAAGGCCACAGCGACGACCTGCGATATCACCGACGATACGGGCATGAAGGCGACGGTCGCCGAGATTTTGGGGCACTTCGGGCGGCTGGACATCGTTGTGGCCAATGCTGGCATTAACGGGGTCTGGGCGCCGATAGACGATTTGGCGCCCGAGGAATGGGACAAAACCATCGCCGTCAATCTGCGCGGCACCTTTCTGACCATCCATCATACCGTGCCGGCGCTGGAGGCAGGTGGGGGCGGGGCCATCGTGGTGGTTTCGTCAATTAACGGGACGCGCACCTTCACCTCTCCGGGCGCAACCGCCTACACCACCACCAAGGCGGGGCAGTTGGCGATGGTCAAGCAATTGGCGCTGGAGCTGGGCCAGAAAAAGATCCGCATAAATGCCGTCTGTCCCGGCGCGATCGAAAGCGATATCGAGGACAGCACCGAACACCGCGAAAGTGAAGAGGCCGGGATCCCCGTGCATTTTCCCGAAGGTGATATCCCGCTGACTGGCGGTGCGAAAGGCAAGCCCGGGGACGTTGCCGATGTCATCGCCTTTCTGGTTTCCGATGCGGCGCGGCATGTCACCGGCAGTCCCGTGTGGATCGATGGGGGGCAGAGTTTGCTGCGATAGGGGACAGACGCACAAAAGCGTACCCCCTGGTGCTGTTGTCAGTCTTGGGCACGCGTCGTAAAGCACGGGCCAGTCCATATAGTCGGTGACGCACCATGACCGCCCTACCCCCTCAACTTCCTCGCCTGTTCATTGAACGTGCGGTTACGGCGGCGCTGGAGGAAGATCTGGGACTGGCGGGCGATTTGACCAGCCAGGCAACGCTGGCGCCGGACGCCTGGGCCACTGCCACGCTTTCGGCACGTGAAGCGGGTGTGATTGCGGGTCTCGAACTTGCCGCTGCGGCCTTCCGGCTGGTGGGCGACGGCGTCATCTTTTCAGCCAAGCTTGCCGATGGCGATCGCGTCGAGGTCGGCGGTATCGTTGCAGAGATTTCCGGTCCGGCACGACTTGTCATGTCAGGCGAGCGGGTGGCGCTGAATTTCCTGAACCACCTGAGCGGGATCGCAACCCAGACCCGGCGCTATGCCGACGCCGTCGCAGGGACGAGCGCGATGATCTGCGACACCCGCAAGACCACCCCCGGCCTGCGGGCCTTCGAGAAATATGCCGTGCGCTGTGGCGGTGGCGCCAATCACCGTTTTGCGCTCAATGACGCTATTCTGATCAAGGACAACCACATTGCCGTCGCGGGTAGCGTGACCGCGGCCTACCAGACGGCTGAGGCCTTTGCCGGACATCTGGTGGCCATAGAAATCGAGGTAACGACGCTGGCGGAACTCGAAGAGGCGCTGGCAGCCGGCGCCCGGATCATCATGCTTGACAATATGGACAATGAGACCCTGCGCGAGGCTGTGACGCTCAATGCCGGCCGGGCGAAGCTGGAAGCATCGGGCGGTGTGAAGCTGGACCGGGTGCGATCCATCGCCGAAACCGGTGTGGACTATATCTCCACCAGCCAGATCACCATGGGCGCTACGCCGCTCGATCTTGGACTCGATGTGGTTATTGCAGCGGGACGAGGCGCATGATGTCCGAAGCCGCCGCCCTGTCTTTGACTGATATCGCCGTCGACGCCGCTATCGCTGCTGCAGAGGTGATCTGTGCCGTTTATGACCGACCGATCCATGTCGTCACCAAGAATGACGGCTCGCCGGTTACCGAGGCTGATGCGGCGGCTGAAGCGATTATCATCGAGCATCTGAAGATCACCGGCCTGCCTGTGCTGGGCGAAGAGAGTGTGGCGGCGGGGATCATCCCGCAGCTGGGCGATCGCTATTTCGTCGTCGATCCGCTGGACGGCACCAAGGAATTCATCAAGCGCAATGGCGAGTTTACCGTCAATATTGCGCTCGTTGAGCAAGGCCGCCCAGTGATGGGAGTTGTGCTGGCGCCAGCCAGCGGCGACATCTTCGTGGGTGATGCGGATGGTGCCTGGGCCGGCAGAGTCGCAGCTGGCGTCGTGGTCGGGCGGGAGGCCATCAAGGTGGGGCTGCTGCAGCGCCCGAAGATTGTTGCCAGCCGCAGCCATGGCCATGCGGCGCTCCAGCAGCTTTGCCACACGCTGGAGGTGGAAAGCGATGTGTCGGTGGGGTCATCTCTCAAGTTCTGTCTGCTGGCGCGCGGAGACGCCCAGCTTTACCCCCGGTTTACCCCGACTTGTGAATGGGATACCGCCGCCGGGCAGGCTGTGCTTGAAGCAGCTGGCGGCGCTGTCCTGACACTGGATGGCGCGCCGATGCGCTATGGCAAAGGGGAGCTAAAGTTCCTCAATCCCTATTTTATCGCGGCGGCTAGCCTGGAGTTGGCGCAGACCGGGGCCAATGAGATGCGTCGCCTCATTGAATTGTGAGTGCGGGCGCATCAGCGCGCCCAGAGGGCCGGAAATCATCGCACCGCCTGGCGCGACAGCTCTGTCGTGCAATCCGTGATTAACTGATCTGCGCATCCTCCCCTGCCGTAAAGCTTGCAGCAGGTGTTACAGCCATATATACGCCGAGCATATATCGGACCAGAATATGGCCAGAGGAACGCGCGCATGAACGTCAGAACTCTCTGCCTCTCCATTCTCTATGAAGAAGAGGCCAGCGGATACGACATTCGCCGAATGTGTACGGAAGGCAATTTCGCCTATTTCGTCGAAGCCAGCTATGGCTCGATCTACCCCGCACTTGCGCGTTTGGAAGACGAAGGCCTGGTCACCAGCCGCTCCGAGCAACAGGCCGGCAAGCCCGCGCGCAAGGTCTATTCCATCACCGAGGCAGGAAAGGCCGCTTTTGCGGCCGAGCTCAGCGAGCCTCTGGGCGAAGACGTGTTCCGCAGCCCCTTCCTGCTCTTTGCGCGTTTTGCGCACATCCTTCCGCGCGATCTGGTCGAGCAGCGTTGTAATGAGTTTCTCGAGCGAACGGCCGAGGATCTCAAGAAATTGGAACAGGCACCCAAAGAGCATAGCTGCAATGCAGCAGATATGTGGGTCATCAACTACGGGCGTGCAGTATTGGAGGTTGCGGAACAACATTTGCGCACCCATATGCACGAACTAATCACAATGGCGCGAGCCGAGCCACGCAAAGACGCGGCTGAATAAGGGGCGAGATAGACTTCATGCGTGCACTGTTCTCCTATGGCCTGGCTTTCGTCATCCTGCTTCTTGCTGGTGGCTGGCTGGCAACTGGAACCTTTGTTCAAGGCGGCCGAGGGCCCGGCGAGGGCGAGACGCCGATCATTGCCGTTATCGAAGGCGAAGAGCATGGCCCCATTGCTTCCGCATTGGACGATGCAGGCGTGCTGGCCCAACACAGTGCACCTGAAGTCGATCCAGCGCTGACAATTGCGCAACGCAATGAAGCCACGACCGGCTCTGGCGCCCCACTGCAAAGCGTGCGCACCGAGCGGTTCACGGCGTCAGCAATGCCCATCGAGGTGCCGTTGCGCGGCCGCACTCAGGCAAAAGCAACAATCACCGCGGTGGCGGAAACTTCGGGTGCCGTAGATGTCGTGCATGTCACCAAGGGGGAGCGCGTCGAAGTCGGCGACCCCCTATGCACACTCGACCAGGGCACACGTGTCGCGGCTGTGGCCCAGGCAGAAGCCGGGCTGGCACAGGCCGAGGCAGCGCTGGCTCAGGCCCAGCTGAATTTCGATACCAATGCCGATCTGCGCGATCGCGGACTGGCCGCTGCGAATACAGCCAATGCGGTTGAGGTCGCCCTGGCCCAGGCCAAGGCTGGTGTCAGCCAGGCCAAGGCCGGCCTGGACAATGCCGAGGCAGAACTGGAACGCACCGAGATCGTCGCCAAAGTGGCGGGGCTGGTGCAGGACCCGGTTGCGGTAGAGGGCTCCATGCTCAACGCCGGATCGCCATGTGCCACCATCGTGCAGCTCAACCCGATCGTTTTCACCGGCATGGTGCCGGAGGCGCATATCGAACTGGCGAAGACGGGTCTCGAAGCCACGATAACGACCGTAACTGGCCAAAGCGTTGCGGGCGAGGTGACCTATGTATCAGCAGTCGCAGACAATGCGACCCGGGCATTTCCCGCTGAAATCGAAATCCCCAATGAGGATTTCGCCATTCGCGACGGGGTGACTGCCGAGGCGATCGTGAATATCGGCACCGCTCCGGGTCATCTGCTGCCACAGTCTGTCCTGACGCTGGATGATGATGGCGTGTTGGGCGTGCGCACGGTGGAAGACGGCGTGGTTGCTTTCTACCCGATCACCATTGTGAGCGACACCCGCGAGGGCGTGTGGGTCACCGGCCTGCCACTGATTTCCGACGTGATCACCGTGGGGCAGGAGAATGTGAATTCCGGGCAGGCGGTTGATGCCGGCTCAACCGAACAGTCCGCCGAAACCGCTGCCAGCTAGGAACGCAACCATGCTCGATTTTATCGAAAAAATCCTCAGGATGCCGCGGGTCGTCCTGACGATCATGATCGTCGTTCTGGCCGCTGGCGCGGGCGCCTATATGTCGATGCCCAAGGAAAGCTTTCCGGCAATCGACGTGCCGTATCTTTACGTGTCGATCAGCCAGTCGGGCGTTTCGCCCCGGGATGCGGAAAACCTTCTGGCCAAGCCGGCCGAAGAAGAATTGGCGACGCTGCCAGGTTTGAACAATATCAGCTCAACCTCCACCACTGGCCACGCGTCGGTGTTCCTCGAGTTCGATATCAATACCGACAAGGATCAGGCACTCGCCGATACGCGCGCGCGCATGGATGCGCTGCGCGCTTCACTGCCGGATGACGCCAACGACCCCACTGTCAACGAGATCGACATCGTGGGCATGCCGATAATTTCGGTCGCTGTCTATGGATCCGCACCCGAAAAGGAGCTTGCTCGTCGCGCTGAGCTGCTGCAGGACGCCCTTGAAGGCATCGCCGAGGTACGCGAAGCCACGTTGTCCGGCGCCCGCGAGGAGCAGCTTGAAGTCCGTGTGGACCTTCTGCGCCTGGAAGCCTATGGCCTGACGGCCAACCAGTTGTTCGACGCCCTGGCCCGCAACAACATGGTGGTTGCTGGCGGAACGCTCAACACCGGACAGGGCTCGTTCAATGTTGAAGTTCCCGGTCTGATCACGACGGCCGAAGATGTGTTCAGCCTGCCGCTCAAGACTGACGGCAACACGATTGTCACCTTCGGCGATGTCGCCACCATTACCCGTACACTGGCCGATGCGACCGAATATACACAGGTCAACGGCTCCCCTGCCCTGATTCTAGGCATCTCCAAGAAGCTGGGCACCAATGTCATCGACGTTTCCGACAAGGTGCGCGCGGTGACTGCCGAGGCCGCCAAGGACTGGCCGGCGGGCGTGAGCTACTCGTTCTTCCTCGACCAGGCAGAGACCACGACGGCGCTATTCCGTTCGCTTGAAGCGGCGGTATTGACGGCGGTGGCGCTGGTGCTGATCACCTGCGTGGCCACACTCGGCGTGCGCCCCGCGATTATGATCGGCATGTCGATCCCGCTCTCGTTCATGATGGCCTTTCTGGTGGCCCAGGGTCTGGGCATGACCATCAACATGATGGTGATGTTTGGCCTGGTCATTGCGGTTGGCGTTCTGGTGGACGATCCCGTGGTGGTGGTCGAGTATGCAGAGCGCAAATTGCAGGAAGGGGTTCCCAAGCGGGAAGCCTTCGTTATGGCCATGCGCAAGATGTTTGTGCCCGTGGTAGGTGCTACGGCGACAACGCTGGGCGCCTTCATTCCGCTGTTGTTCTGGCCCGGCATTATCGGCAAGTTCATGAGCTATCTGCCGATGATCGTGATCATCGTCATGATCGCGTCCTTTATCTCTGCCCTGATATTCATGCCCGTCATTGGCTCGCTGATCGCCTCGACCCACGTGGACGAGAAAGAAAAGGCCAAGGCCGACATCGTCATGTATCCGGACAAGTTCGACTCCAAGAAGGTGGGCGGGCTGACCGGGTTCTATGTGCGCGCGATGGAAAAGCTGCTGCACTGGCCGCTACCAACGCTGGCTGTGGGATTCGGCGTCATCGCCACCATATTTGTGGCTTATTCGGCCAACCCAACCGGTTCAGAAGCCTTCCCGGCGTCCGAGCCCGAGTTCGCCACGGTCGCCGTGGTTGGCAGGGGCAACTACTCTCCCGAGGAAATCCGGGACATGCTGGTGGAAGTCGAAAACGAACTGATACAGGTCCAGGGCATCCAGGACGTGATCATGCAGTTCGGCACAACAGGCGCCTTTGGCACCATGCCGCCTGACACGATCGGCAATTTCCAGCTGCAGTTGACCAACTGGAACCACCGTGTTCCAGCCGAGGAGATATTCACCGATATTCGTGAGCGCGTGGCCGACATTGCCGGACTCGACATTCAGGTGATCGCGGCAGAGAACGGTCCGCCGGCCGGCAAGGACATCAATCTGCGTGTCGAAAGCACCAATTATGATGATCTCGTCCCTGTCGTGACGGCAATCCATGACCATCTGGCAACGTGGCCAGAAGTGGTGGACCTGGAAGACGGACGCCCCTCCCCGGGCATCGACTGGCAGATCACCGTGGACCGGGCCGAAGCCGGCAAATACGGGATTGGCGTACGTGAACTGGCACCCTATGTGCAATTGGTCACCTCGGGCGTGAAGCTTGGCACCTATCGCGATGCACTGACGGGCGACGAACTGGATATCCGTGTGCGGCTGCCGGAGGACGAACGCACGTTTGATGCGCTGGACTCCATGCGCATCGCCACCAGCCAAGGACTTGTGCCCGTTTCGAACTTCATCGAGCGGACCGCCGTTCCCAAGGTGGCCAATATCCAGCGCCGCAACCAAGTCTACACTATGGCTGTCGCTGCGGCTCTGCCTATACTGCCAGAAGGTGTGTATGCCGCCGACAAGGTTGAAGAATTGCAGGCCTGGATCGCCCAGCAGGACTTCCCCGACCGCGTGAACGTTGAGTTCGGCGGCGCCGAAGAACAGATGGGGGACGCCAATGCTTTTATTGGCCAGGCGATGATCATGGCCCTGGTTCTCATCTCCTTCATCCTGCTGCTCGAGTACAACAGCTTCTACCAGGTGCTGGTCACGCTGATGACCGTGGTGATGTCCGTGGCCGGCGTGCTGCTTGGCATGCTGATCACCGGAATGACCTTCTCGGCGATCATGACGGGGCTGGGCATCGTGGCCCTCGCTGGTATTGTGGTGAAGAACGGCATCGTGCTGATCGACACCTATAATGACTATCACCGGCACCAGAACGTAGAAGCGGTCAAGGCGATGCTACTGACCGTGAGCCAGCGCGTGCGACCAGTACTGTTGACGGCCTTCCTCACCGCCCTGGGCGTCATCCCGATGTGGGCCAATGTCGAGTTTGACTTCATCCGCCGCGAAATCGTGGCGGGCGGCATTGCCGGCTCCTGGTTCGTTCATCTCTCGGCAGCACTCGTCTCCGGCCTGTTCCTGTCGACGGCCCTGACCCTGGTCATGGTGCCGGTGATGATTACTGCGCCGACGGTGATGTGGAAGCAGATCCGGTGGCTTGGATCGATCTTTGCGGTGATCGGCGTCTGGATTTCCAGCCCCTTCCGCCAGAAGGAAGCGGCGGCGCCAGCAGGTTTCGACGGCATGGCCGTGGAAATCCCCGAAGACGCAGATAGCACCAAGCGCTATATCGTCTCCAAACAGGCCGGGCTGACCGAAAAGGAAGCCAATGGCGTGACAGTGGTCAGCCGAAGAGATGCGGCCGAGTAGAGACATCTTTTCAAACCGTGAGAAAGGCCCGCAGCAATGCGGGCCTTCTTGCATTTTTATTGGGATTGGAACGCTGTCAGCGTCCAGGTGTCACCTTCGAATGCGATGTCTCGCGACGTAACCAACCTGCCGCCCAGCGCCTGAGGCCAGAATTTCCGCGCCGCAACATTGGCGTGAGGCACAGCGATATGCCAGGCGCCGGGATGCGCCTTCAGGACCAGATCGAGCGTCGACCTGCCAACGCCCCTGCCCCGGTAGGCACGGAGCACGAAGAATTCTGCCATGAACCAGCAGGGTTTCCGGCCAGTCAGCGGGCACTCCTCTATGACCAGCGCGAAGCCGGCAATCTCTTCGCCTGACATGAGGAAATAGGGATGGCGCCAGAAACGGTCGAGGAAGCCGTATTCAAACCGGCCATCCGATCCCACTGGGAATGGCATGAATTCGGTCATGTCGTGCAGATAGAGCTGGATCAGATTGGCGATTGCGCTCTTGTCATCGTCCTTCGCCCTGCGGATCGATATGGTCATGCCGCTGCTCCGATCAAACTGCTTCGGACGGCGCCGTTATATGCGCTGTCTAATCGCTCCTGAAGGCATTGATTGATCACCGCGGGCAACAGCGCGCCAATCGCTCCAACGCCATGCTTATTGTGACCGCAGCGTCCGCCTGACGGCTATTCCGCAGCCGGCGTACCGCGCTTGACGAAGCCGTCGGGGTCGTTCTGGGTGCGGGCCAGCAGTTCCGCAGCCTCGTTTGCTTCGCGCTGGCGGTTCCACATCTGGGCATACAGACCATCCTGCTGCAGCAAATTGGCATGGTCACCACGCTCGGCGACCTGCCCGTCGCGCAGCACCAGGATTTCATCGGCATTGACGACAGTGGAGAGGCGGTGGGCAATAACGACGGTAGTGCGGTTGCGCGACACCTCGTCCAGTGCGGCCTGAATGTCACGCTCGGTCTTGGTGTCTAGGGCAGAAGTGGCTTCATCCAGGATCAGGATCGAGGGCGACTTGAGGATGGTGCGGGCAATGGCAACGCGCTGCTTTTCACCGCCCGAGAGCTTCAGGCCGCGCTCGCCCACAGGCGTGTCGTAGCCCTTGGGCAGGGTCTCGATAAAGCCGGCGACCTGCGCCATACGCGCAGCTTCCTTGACCTCTTCGGCAGAAGCGCCGGGACGGCCATATTCGATGTTGTAGCCGATGGTGTCGTTGAACAGCACGGTGTCCTGCGGGACCATGCCGATAGCCGAACGCAGGCTCTCCTGGGTGACGTCGCGCAGATCCTGCCCGTCGATCGTCACGCGGCCATCGGTTACGTCATAGAAACGGAACAGCAGGCGCGAGATGGTTGATTTGCCTGCACCGGTCGGGCCGACAATGGCCACCGTCTTGCCTGCGGGGACATCGAAGCTGACCCCTTTCAGGATCGGACGGTCCGGATCGTAGTGGAAGCTAACGTCCTCAAAGCGGATGACGGGACCGGTCACGGCGAGCGATTTCGCGCCGGGCTTGTCCTGAATCTCGGGATCCTGGTCGAGCAGCTTGAACATCTCCTCGATATCGGTGAGGCCCTGGCGGAGCTCGCGATAGACAAAGCCGATGAAGTTGAGCGGCCGATAGATCTGCATTAGGAAGGTGTTGAGCAGAACAAAATCACCCAGGGTCAACGTGCCGTCCATGACGCCCAGGATGGACATGATGGAAATGGCAAGAAAGCCGCTATAGAAGATGACCGCCTGGCCGAAGTTGAGGAAACCAAGCGAGGTCCAGATGCGGATGGCCGAGCGTTCATAGCCCTCCATCGCGCCATCGAAGCGCCGGGCTTCCATGTCTTCATTGGCGAAGTACTTCACCGTCTCGAAGTTGAGCAGGCTGTCAATCGCCTTGCCGTTGGCGTCGGTATCGCTCTCGTTCATGTCCCGGCGGATGGAGATGCGCCAGTTCGAGGCCTTGATGGTGAAATAGAGATAGCCCCAGATCATCACCACCAGCACGCCGAGATAGCTGACACCAAACAGCCAGACAAAAATGACGGCCACCACGACAAACTCGACCATGGTCGGGGCGATGTTGAGCATGGCGAAGCGGACCACCGTCTCAATGCCCTTGGTGCCGCGCTCGATAACGCGCGACAGGCCGCCGGTGCGCCGCTGCAGGTGAAAGCGCAGCGACAGGCGATGCATGTGGTGAAAGGTCTGCAGGGCCAGCTTGCGCACGGCATGCTGACCGACACTGGCGAACCAGACATCGCGCAATTGCTGGAAGCCGGCGTCCACGATATTGCCGACGACATAAGCGATGACCAGGACCAGGGGTATCGCCAATCCAAGCACCAAAGTCTGGTCCGGCTCGGGGCCATCCAGGCTATCGATGATGCCCTTGTAGGCGAAGGGTATGAGGGTCGTGGCGACCTTGCTCGCCAACAGCGCGGCCAGCGCCATAACCACCCGCATCCTCAGATCGGGGCGATTATTCGGCCACATATAGGACCAGAGATTCCGAACGGTAGAAAATACCGAACCCTCATCCGCGCTGACGGACGGTTTCTTCTCAGTGCTGTCAGAAGCCATCAGGCCTGTTCCGTTTCCTTGTTGGCGGCGACGGGCGCCAGCCCCTTGAGGAGACCGCCAAAGGCCGAATTGAGTTCGGCCAGTTTGTCATGGCGGAGACAATAGCGATTGCGCGTGCCATGCGGCTTGCGCTCGATCAGGCCTGCATCGAGCAGAACCTTGATATGCTGGGAGACGGTCGACTGGGCCAGGGTCAAGCTGTCCGTTACATCGGCGCAACAGCATTGACCCTGCTGTTGGGTGGCCAGAATGCGCAGGATCTCCAGACGTACGGGGTGTCCAAGCGCACGCATGGTATTGGCAATGTCATCATCATGCATGGCGCTGTGCTCGGCGTGTCGGGACCGCCCAGTGGGGCTGGCGCTGTCCGGTTGATCGGTGAATTACGATGGAAAATGGGGCTTGCCGCGCGGAAAATCAATAGGCCCGTGAAAACGGCGCCTTTCGGCGCCGCTTTCTGGTGGATTACCGAACCAGAGCATCCTCGGGCAGGTCGAAAACCTGACCCGGATAGATCCGGTCCGGATCGCGGATCTGGCCGGTGTTGGCCTGATAGATCGTCGTGTATTTGAGCCCTTCGCCATATACGCGACGTGCGATAGTCCAGAGGTTGTCGCCGCGGCGAATAATGGCCTTGCCGGAGGCAAAACGCTGCGCATCCGGATCTCCCAAGGATACGGCGACCATTGTCGGCACAGCAGGCTCATCCGAGACCGTTTCCGCAGGCGTCTCAACCGGCTCGGCCAGTGCCTGCTGTGGTTCCGCCGTGGTGGGCGCGTCAGCGGCAGGAGGGGCAGACGCCGGTTCGGCCGTTACGGGCTCTGTCTGCTCAACCGATGCAGCTTGCTCATCAGGTGCTTCACGCGCCGGTTCCGACTCTGCAACGACCGGCTCAGGTGTCTCAACTGGCGGGGGCGCCTCCTCCTCGGCTGCAGCCACGTCGGGTTCGATCGCAGGCTGGTCAGGCGTCACCACCACAGGCTCGACCGGAGCGTCTGCCGCGGGGACCGCGGCTGCTGGAGCGGCGGTTTCGGGCGGCGAAGCAGGTTCGCTTTCCAGCGCTGGTGCTTGAGCAATATCGACCGACGTTTCGGCACCCGGCACTTCCACGACGAAATTAACTTCGGCGCGCGCGATGACTTCAGCGGAGTTGGGTTGTAGCAAGTCCACGCGCACGCGCTGGCTGGGCGCGTCCAGCACCGGACCGGCCTCGACCAGCCAGCGACCACCTTCAATCGTTGCGTCCGCGACGAAGCTATCGTCGACATAGAGGCGAACAATACCACCCTCGGGCCCGGCACCTGCAAAGAAGGTGCGGTCATTTTCGATCTCAATGGCATCGATGGTTGGCGGCACCACCGGCGCTGCCGCCAGCGTTTCGGCAGCCTGCTCGGCGACCGCTTCGGCGGCCGGATCAGGGTCCGTTGCAGCGATCTGCGGATCTTCGACGATTCCGGCTGTTGCCGCTGGTTCCGGCTCGGTGGCGGAGGCAGGCGTCGATTCAGGCTGTGGCAGAGTGGGTGCGGCTGCCTCCTCGGCCTCCTCGGCGGGAATGGTCTCTGCGGCTGGCACAGGGGTGTCGGTAGGGGGCTGCGCCTCATCTGCAGGCTGGGCATTGGTCACAGGCGCGGGCGAAACCACCGCTTCGTCCTGATCCAGGGGCTGTGCCGGTTCTGCAGGTGCCGGCGCTTGTGTTTCCGGTTGCCCCGCTACGTCCATCTCAGCAGCTTCGGTTGGTCCCGACGTGTCGACACCGGTTTGCGCTCCGGTGGCCGTTTGGGCGGGCGCAATGCGGCTTTCGTCTGCAGGAGGGGATGCGGGCTCGGGGCTGGCCGGTTCGGCAGCAGTCTCGGGCTCAGCGGCGGGGACGTCGGGTGCGAGCGGCGCGGTGGTTTGCTGGGACGCAGCAGCTTCGGAAGGTTCGAGCGCTTCGAGAGCCTGCTGTGGCTCAACGGCCGTGAGTGGCACAGCCGGCGCATCTTCGGACGCAGCAGGTTGTGCCGGAGCCACCGGATTCGCGGCAGGACGATCCTGAGCGGGTTGCAGAGGATTTGCAGCAGGAGCTAGCGCCATCTGCGTGGGCGCGTTCAGGCCCTGCAGCACTTCGCTGGCCTCGCCCGGCGTACTGGCGACGACCAGAGGCTGGCTGGATTTGTCCTCGTTGATGACGACGATAAAGGAGTCCTCGGCGCTGCCGGGCTTGCCCTCTTCGCCCAGCGTGATTTCCATTCCGCCAGGCGGCAGCGGCGCATCGGGTACGAAGACCCAATCACCGCTCGATTCCACCTCGACGGTTCCGAGCAGTTCTCCATTGGCGAACACTTCAACGCGACTGCCTGGCGTACCGCTACCAGCGATAACAACCGAGCCGTCGGGTTCGGCGCGCAGCAGGCCGAACGTGGCGGCGACAACCTGATCGACGTCGGCTTCAGCCTCCGCCTCTATAGGTGGCGTGACATCCAGTTCGGGTTCGGCAGGCACCGCTTCTTCGACACTGGCGACGACTTCTTCGGCGGGCGCTTCGGTCTCGGCAACTGCAGGCGCAGGCGGAGCCGGGATAAGCCCGACTTCAACCATCTTACCGCGTAGGCATTGCCCCATACCGTCGGGGCTGTTGAAACAGGTGACAATCGATGGACCGGACAGAACGCCTAGAACAACGAGTAGAGTGACTGCCGCTGCCCCGATCGTCAGAGCCAGAGGTCGTTTCGGAGCGGTTTCGGCCAGTTTGCCCTCCCGGTAAAATTCAATCAGCCGGCGAGTGTTCTCGCCCGGCTGGCGTTTGCCCCCAGTGTCGAATCCTGTGCCGCCTCAGTCTTCAACAGCTTGTATGTGATTGATTCATACAGAGCTTCAAACGAGGCATCAATGATATTGGGCGAAACGCCGATAGTTACCCAGCGCTCACCGCTGCCGTCTCGGCTCTCGACCAGTACACGGGTGACCGCGCCCGTGCCGCCGTCCAGGATACGCACTTTGAAGTCGACCAACTCCAGATCTTCGATTCGGGAGGAATACTTGCCCAGATCCTTGCGCAGGGCCTGATCCAGCGCGTTGACTGGACCATTGCCCTCGGCCACCGACATCAGCAATTCGCCATCGACCCGGATTTTGACCACGGCTTCGGTGACTGTAACTTCCTCACCGAGGGCGTTGTGGCGCCGCTCGACCATGGCGCGGTAGTGTTCGACGTCGAAAAAATCGGGCAGCGTGCCAAGAACGCGGCGCGCGAGAACCGCGAAGGACGCATCGGCGCCGTCATAGGAGTAGCCGCGGGATTCGCGTTCCTTGACAGTGGCGAGCAGCTTTTCCAGCTTCGGATCGTCCTTTTGCAATGCAATGTCGTGTCGGGCCAATGCGGTGAGCAGGTTGGATTTGCCAGCCTGCTGTGACACCATGATGGAGCGTTCATTGCCGACGCTTTCGGGCGGCACATGCTCATAGGTAGAAAAATCCTTGAGCAGGGCCGAGGCGTGGATGCCTGCCTTGGTGGCAAAAGCCGATGCGCCAACATAAGGCGCCTGCCGCGCGGGCGCGCGGTTGAGCCGGTCGTCGAAAGCGCGCGAAATATGCGTCAACTGTTCGAGATGGTCGGGCGTGATGCCAGTTTCGAAGCGGTCGGCATAATAGGGTTTGAGCGCCAGGGTCGGGATCAGGGTCACCAGATTGGCATTGCCGCAGCGCTCGCCCAGGCCGTTCAGGGTGCCCTGCACCTGGCAGACGCCGGCTTCAATAGCGGCCAGAGCGTTGGCGACGGCCTGGCCGGTATCATCATGGGGATGGATGCCCAAGCGATCCCCGGGCGCGATGGTCATCACGTCCGCAACGATCTCGCGCACTTCCGAAGGCATGGTGCCCCCATTGGTGTCACAGAGCACGACCCAGCGCGCACCGGCCTCAAGCGCCGTCTTCACGCAATCCAGGGCATAGGTGCGGTCGGCCTTGTAACCATCAAAAAAGTGTTCGAGATCGACCAGCACTTCCTTGTTGCCGTCCGAGGCGGTGCGCACCGAGTCGGCAATGCCTTCGAGGTGTTCGTCGGTGCTGCAGCCAAGCGCCAGCTCGACCTGATAGTCCCAGGCCTTGGCAACATAGCAGACGGCCTCTGCCGACGAATTGACCAACCCCATCACGCCGGGGTCATTTGCGGCCGAGCGCCCTGCCCGCTTGGTCATGCCGAAGGCGGTGAAAATGGCTTTGTTCGTGCGCTTTTTTTCGAAGAAGGCGGTGTCGACGGGATTGGCACCGGGATAGCCGCCTTCAATATAGTCCACACCAATCTGTTCGAGCATGCCGGCAATGGCAATCTTGTCCTCGAGCGAGAACTCAATGCCGGCGGTCTGCGCACCGTCGCGCAGGGTGGTGTCGAATAGATAAAGGCGTGTGCGGGACATTGGGGGCCTAACTGGGCTTACTGTTTCTTGGGCCAGACTTCGGTGTCGTGGTCGGGATGCTGATGCGATGTTGCCTGAATGGCGCTCCACCAGTCTTCGCGCTCCGGATCTTCGGTAATGCCGCCATGCTCGATGGATGGCAATGTGTCGAACCAGGGCACGCGGCTTTCATTGCCGGTATTGGCGTGGGGCGGGAACTGCTCGGGATGGTCGAGAGCTCCGACCATGAAATTGACCCGATCGCCCTGGCGGTCGTCGTAGAAGAGCGGCGTACCGCAATTGGCGCAGAACCCTCGGTCCACGTGTTCTGAGCTGCGAAAGCGGCTTGGCTCCCCCCGCGTCCAGGTGATGGCATCGCGCGGCGCGGCGACCAGGGCCGCAAAAATATTTCCGGCGGCCTTCTGGCACATGCGACAGTGACAGATGTGGGAATTGTCCAGCATCTCGGTGGCATGGAACCGCACGGCACCACATTGGCAGCCGCCGCTGACTTCGATCTTGTAGCGTTCCATCACCTTCTCCCTCCGAGGCAAAGTGTCATCGCTTGACCTCCCACTTGGTCTGACGCTGGCCGTTCTCGTCCTTGTAGTCCATCAGGGCGATGCCCTGTTCGGCGAGCTCGTTGCGGATGGCGTCGGCCTTGGCGAAGTCTTTGGCGTTGAGGGCGGCAAGGCGGGCGGTCACTTGCGTTTGGACCGCGCCAGCCTCCACATCCTCGCCGGAAAACCAATGTGTTGCCGTATCGGTGAGCAAGCCAAGCAAGGCCGCGCTGGCCTTGAGCGAGCGCATGGCTGGCGCGATACCCTTGACTGCTTCGGCGCGCAGTTCATGCAAGGCTTGGACGGCTGCCGGGGTATTTAGGTCGTCATCAAGCGCGTCGACCATGCCGGCACATAAAAGTCCGCCCTCGGCCGTCACGTCGCCCACCGCACGGTACCAGCCGTTGAGCAACGCTTCAGCTTCCTCCAACCGTCGCACCGTGAAATCGATCGGCTCACGATAATGCGTCATCAGCATCGCTAGCCGCAGCACTTCGCCGGGCCATTTGCGGCCGCCGAAGGCTTCGGTTTCGAGCAGGTCGTGGATGGTGAAGAAGTTGCCCAGCGACTTGCTCATCTTCTGGCCTTCGACCTGCAGAAAGCCATTATGCATCCAGACATTGGCCATGGCGTGCGAGCCGTGGGCGCAGCGGGACTGGGCGATTTCGTTTTCATGGTGCGGGAAGATGAGATCGAGGCCGCCTCCATGAATGTCGAAGGTTTCGCCGAGATAGCGCTCGGACATGGCCGAGCACTCAATATGCCAGCCGGGGCGGCCGCGACCCCAGGGGCTGTCCCAACCGGGTTCATCCTCGGACGATAGTTTCCAGAGCACGAAATCGGCGGGGTTGCGCTTGTGGGTGTCGATGGCGACGCGGGCGCCAGCCAGATTGTCTTCGAGATTGCGGCCTGAAAGCTGGCCGTAATCGGGCATGGAATCGACGGCGAACAGCACTTCGCCGTCCGCCTCATAGGCATTACCCTTATCCAGCAAACGCTGGATCATCTCCTGCATCTCGACGATGTTTTCGGTGGCTCGGGGCTGTATCGTCGGCTCCAGGCAACCCAACGCCGCTACATCCTTCTGATATTGCGCTGCGGTGGTTTCGGTGACCTTGCGGATCGCCTCGTTCAGGGGCAGGTCAGGATGATCGCGCAGGGCACGGGCGTTGATCTTGTCATCGACGTCGGTGATGTTGCGCACATAGGTGACGTGCTCTTCCCCATAGGTGTAGCGCAGCAGGCGAAACAGCAGGTCGAAGACGATGGCGGCGCGACCATTGCCGATATGGGCGAAGTCATAGACCGTGGGACCGCAGGCATAGAGGCGCACATTGTTCTCGTCCATCGGCACGAAGGGCGCCTTGGTCCGGGTGAGCGTGTTATAGAGAGAAAGCTGCGGCTTTGCCGGGGTCATCGCGGGGTCCTGTGGGCCATACGGTATTGCTCTGGCGGGAGAGCCTCTATCCGTTTTCAAACCATCAGGATGAAGAAGACCGCTCCGCCAACGCTGGGGTTAGCAGGTAATAATGCAGCAGGTAATGGTGCATGCGGTGTTCATGGCGCGGAGATTGGCCGCGCGGCCCGAAGAAATCAAGTGCAAATAAAAAGAGGGCGACCCGAGGGCCGCCCATTCGCTTTGGAGGCGATAGATTCGAATACGCGCGGGGCAGCTACTCCGCCCGGAACTGCTGGTGGCACTGGCCGCACGTGCCCATCAGAGACTGAAGCGCGGTCGCATAACCATCGGCATCGCCGGCCTCAGCGGCAGCAAGAGCCTCAGCCGCGGCAGTTTCGCTGGCATTGGCTATGGCGACAAAGCCCTCCCAGTCCTCCCAGATGGCGGGAAGCGCTTTGGTGTCGCCGACAATCGAACCTTCAGGAAAGAGGTCGGGAACGTGGCTGAAATTGTCGCGCAAAGTGGTCATGGCGGTAACCGCCTCGGCCCCGGAGAGACCGCGAGCGGAGCGCAGGACGCCGCCATTTTCCTTCATAAGGGCCTGGCGCATCTCTACAGCCTCTTCGGCTGTTTCAGGCGGCGTGAAGCCATCCTGGGCGATGACGGCAACGGCGCCGAGAGCCAGAAAGGTGCCGATGGCGGCTGCGGAGACCAATTTCATCATCGTCTTGTTCCCTCGAAAATATCCTGCACCGGACGGGTCCTCATCCCACGCCCACACGATTGCACGGCTTGGTGACAGTCCCAATGTGCACACGCGAATGTGACCAGCTAATCAGACAGCAGAAAGACTGACTGTTCGATGTCGCCAAATATCGAATGCCCGGCTGCGTCCACGGCCCTAATGCGCACCTGATCTCCCGGCTTGAGAAAAGGTGTGCGGGCCCGGCCATATTTGGCCTTTTCGGCGGTGCGCGCCTCGGCAATGCAGGCAAAGCCGATGCCGTCCGATTTCAGCGGAAGGGTCTGGTCGTGCGGGTTTGAGACCGTACCGCCTCCAATAATGGTGCCTGCCGACAGATTGCGGGTGCGCGCCGCCTCGACGATCAGATCTGCAAAGTCAAAATGCATGCCGATACCGGCATTTGGTTGACCATATAGCTTATCATTAACCTCGATGCGGATGGGCAGATGCAGGCGATTGTCACGCCAGTTCGCGCCAAGGCTGGCCGGGGTCATCGCAATGGGCGCAAAAGCGGTGGACGGCTTGGCGTGGAAAAAACCAAAACCGTTCTGGAGATCATCGACCACCAGGCGGCGCAGCGACACGTCGTTGAGCACAGTCACCAACCGAATGGCTGATGAGGCCTGCTCGCGCGTCGCGCCCATGGGCACAGCCCCGATAATCACGCCGACTTCGCCCTCAAAATCGAGTGCCAGATCGTCGCTGGGCACCACGATGGGTGCGGTCGCTGCCAGGAGTGAATCGGAGCCGCCCTGATAGAGCAGCGGACGGATGGATTGCAGTTCTTCGTCCTTGCTGCCCTTGAGCGACCGGACACGCTCGAGGTGGCTCATATAGGCTGAACCATCAATCCACTGATAGGCCCTGGGGAGAGGCGCATGCGCTGCCTTCGGGTCGAAGACCTGGCCGGTGATCTCGTCCGCATCAAGCTGTATCGCAAGCGCCTCCAGGGCAGGTTCGGCCCGCTCCCAATCATCCATGGCAGCCTGGAGATTGGGCGCAATGCGTCCGGCCGAAACACACCGGGCCAAATCGTTGGAAACGACCACGAGCTGGCCATCGGGACGGCCATTGCGCAGGGTGGCGAGTTTCATGCGATCTCTCCTTAAGGCGTGTGTTGCCCGGACGCGCTACCGCGGGGCAAATCATGTCGCTATAATGTTGCCATGGACGTTAAAGCATTATCCACGGCGTTAGAATCGGTTTGACGCTTCAAGCCATTGATTTGCTGCAAGATCCATCAACGGCCCTAAGGCGCATGCGGGTTCGGCCTCCGCAAACGGGAATATGGCGTGAATATCACTTTGTCGGGGCTTCGCCCCCTTATCTTGCTGATCCTGGCGGCGATCGTGCTGGTGCTGGATGTCGATGTCGCCCATGCACAGGCCGCGCAATGCCGGCAATTGCAGTCGGCCCTGGCCCAGTTCGACCGCAATGGTGATTTTCGTCAGCTAGGCAGCAATTCCAATGCGGCGCGCCAATTGCAGCGCCAGGTTCAGCAGGCCGAAAGCCGATATATTCGCGAGGGCTGCAATGACGATGCCCGCGCCGGACGCACGTTGAGCCGCAGCTGCCAGTTAATCGCGCGCGACGTGCTGAGCCTGCGGGATGACTATGCCCAGCTCAGCCAGTCAGTGGAAACCGCCAATGCTGTGGCCCAGCAGCGCGAGGCCATCCTGCAGGAAATGGCGCGCTTCGGTTGCAATTCAGGGTCCAACGCGACGTTCACCCGCGAGCGCCAGAACATTTTCGACCGCATTTTCGGCACGACGTCAGAGGGCGATTTCACCAATGGTGATTTCGTCGACGGCGGCGACTATTGGGGCTATCAGGGCTACAACACTGTGCGCACCGTATGCGTGCGCCTGAGCGATGGGTATTTCTGGCCGATCAGCTATGCGACCCTGCCCGACTATCTCGGCAATGATGCGATCAGTTGCCAGCAGATGTGCCCCAATACGGCAGTCGAACTCTATTACTACAATAATCCGGGCGAAGAACCCGAGCAGATGCGCAGCGTCAATGGCGTGCCTTACGCATCCCTGCCGACGGCCTTTGCCTACCGCAATGAGTTCGACAAATCGGCCAGTTGCCACGCTGCGCCGACCGCTGATGGGTCGGTGACAGTGGTGGCGACCGCCGATGGCAGCAGCCGGGCAATGCTGGATATCAATGGGGTGCGCATCCCCATGCCGTTGCGGGATCCGCGCGGCGTTGCGCCGGTGCAGGCAGCCCCGGTGGAAGCTGTCGCGACCGTAGCCCTCGTTGATGTGCCCCTGCCCCGTCCGCGTCCCGCCGGACCGGGCGAGATTGCTCGTCAGCCAAGTGCGCCAGTGACGCCGGAACTGCGGATCGTCCAGCTTGGTGGCAAGAGCGTCAGGGTAGTCGGTCCAGACACGCCTTACGCCCGAGCAGGACAAGCAGGGACTTGAGTTCGGGACCGTCATGACGGCCTGTCAGGGCCATGCGTAGCGGAAGAAACAGCCCCTTGCCCTTGCGCCCGGTGCTCGCCTTGAGGGCATTGGTCCAATGGCTCCAGGTTGAGTCGTCCCAGGGTTCGGGGGGCAGCATGGCCTTGGCCAGGGCCAGGAAGTCGCGATCCTCCTCGGCCACGACCGGCTCGACCGGACCGGTCAGCAGCTTGGACCATTCCACGATGTCAGGGAATTTGACGAGGTTTTCCCGCAGCAAGGTCCACATGGCCTCGCCTTCCAGCCCAAGCGCGCTGAGGCGCGGCGCTGCATCCGCATAGGGCATCGCATGCAGCATGCGGGCGTTGAGCGTGTCGAGTTCGGCAGGATCGAACCGGGCAGACCCATGCGAAATCATCGAGAAATCAAGCTTTTCGGCGATAGCGTCAAGGTTGTCATAGACCTCTACCGGCAGGCCGGTGCCGGTCAGGGTTGCGACAATGGCTATGGCCAGCGGCTCGTAGCCCTCTTCCCGGAAATCGGCGATCGACTGGCTGCCCAGACGTTTCGAGAAGCCCTGCCCCTGCGCGTCGGTCAACAGGTTATGATGGCCAAAAGTCGGCGGCGTTGCACCCAGGGCCTCGAAGATTTCGATCTGGGTTCCCGTATTGGACACATGGTCCTCACCCCGGATGATGTGGGTGATATCGAGGTCAATGTCGTCGACGACGGATGGAAGCGTATAGAGGTAGGACCCATCCGCACGGATCAGCACCGGGTCAGACATGGATGCGGTATTTACCGTCTGCGGTCCCTTGATGAGGTCGTCGAACTGCACCGGGCGACCATCGAGCCGGAAGCGCCAATGCGGCGTGCGGCCTTCGGCTTCGAGACGGGCGCGATCTTCCTCGGTGAGGTTCAACGCGGCGCGATCGTAGATTGGGGGCTTGCCCAACAGACGCGCGCGGGCCCGCTTTCGGTCGAGTTCTTCCTCGGTTTCGTAGCAGGGATAGAGGCGGCCGGCGGCAACCAGACGATCGCGGGCGGCGTCATAGAGCGCTGTGCGCTCGGACTGGCGCACCAGCAGGTCGGGCTGAATCCCCAACCAGGACAGGTCCGCTTCGATGCCATCGGCAAATTCGCGGGTAGAGCGGGCGTGGTCAGTGTCGTCCATGCGCAGCACGTAGCGGCCGGCATGGCGGCGGGCAAAATACCAATTGAGCAAGGCCGGACGGGCGTTACCCAGATGAATATGGCCGGTGGGGGACGGCGCCCAGCGAACGGTTACACTCATCCTATTGTCCCGTCCTTGTAGCCATTGGTGATGGGATATTTGCGCCCCTGCCCAAAGGCGCGAGGCGTAATCTTGGGGCCCGGCGCGGCCTGACGGCGCTTGTATTCAGCAATGTTAAGCAGACGTTCGATGCGCTTGACCAGGGCTGCGTCATGCCCGCGCGCCACGATGTCGTCCAGCGCCATTTCCTCTTCCACAATACAGGCGAGGATATCATCGAGCACCGGATAGGGTGGCAGGCTGTCCTGGTCGGTCTGGTCGGGGCGGAGTTCCGCGCTGGGGGCCTTGTCGATGATGGATTGGGGGATGACCTCTCCTGCCCGACCCAGGCAATCGCCCGGCAGGTGCTTGTTGCGCCAGGCGGCCAGAGCGTAGACATCCATCTTGAACATGTCCTTGAGCGGATTATAGCCGCCATTCATGTCGCCATAGATGGTGGCATAGCCCACGCCCATTTCGGACTTGTTGCCCGTGGTCAGCAACATGGAGCCGAGTTTGTTGGAGACGGCCATGAGGATGGTGCCGCGCATGCGCGACTGAAGGTTTTCCTCGGCTATGTCGATGGGGCGATTGCCGAAAATGGGCTGCAACTCATTGAGCGCGGTGTCGACCGGATCGCCAATGGTGACGATGTCATAACGGACGCCGAGCCTGTCGGCGCAGTCCCTGGCATCCCGCAGGCTGGTTTCGGAGGTGTAGCGATAGGGCAGCATGATGGCGTGGACCTTCTCAGGCCCGAAAGCGTCGGCGGCCATGGCGGCTACTACGGCACTGTCGATACCGCCGGAAAGGCCCAGCACAACATGAGAGAACCCGTTCTTGAGAACGTAATCGCGCAGGCCGAGCACGCATGCGCGCCAGGGCGCTTCCTTGACCGAGGTCAACTCTTCGATCCGGCCGTTGTTGCAGGTCCAGCCAGCGTCGGTGCGGACCCAATCGGAGACGATGAAATCGGGTTCGAAGGACTTGCCTTGCAGGACCAGCTTGTCGCCCGGCTCCATGGCAAAGGATGCGCCGTCAAAGACCAGTTCGTCCTGACCACCGACCTGATTGAGATAGAGCATGGGCACGCCGTCTTCGGCCACGCGGGCGCGCACCAGGTCCTTGCGGATATGCTGCTTATTGGTCCAATAGGGCGAGCCGTTGGGGCAAAGCATGATCTCGGCGCCACGCATGGCCAAATGCTCGCAGACCGGTGTGTGCCAGACATCCTCGCAGATCGGAATGCCTACTGAAACGCCCTTGATTGTGACGGGCAGCGGCAGCGGGCCGGCCTCGAAATAGCGCGGCTCATAAAACACGTCGCTATTGGGCAATTCGCGCTTGTAGCGGATGGCCGTGATATCGCCGTGTTCAGCAACCAGAACCGCATTGTGCAAGCCCGTGACGTCGAGCCAGATAGTCGGCAGAATGAGCACCACATCGGTGCCCTTGGTATCGGCCACCAGCGCCCGCGCGGCACCGATGGCGTCCTTTATGAACTGTTCCTTGAACAGCAGATCGTCCGGGAAATAGCCGGTGAGGAACAATTCGGACAGCATCAGGATGTCGGCTTTTGCGGCCTTGGCGTCGTCCAGCGCCTGGCGCGCGAGCGCGAGGTTTCCGGACAAGTCGCCCACCTTGGGATTGAGCTGGGCGAGCGCGATGCGAAGCTGGTCGGTCACTGGAAGCTGGCCTGGGTGCATGGAACAGGACCATCCGGTGTGAAGCCGGATGCGGCGCAAGGATTAGCCGCTCACCCCGGCAAGGGCAAGCGGCGCAGGCGGGAAGCGGCGATGCGGGCTGGGCAGACGACTACTCGCCGGCCAGACGCTGTTGGCGCGGCGGCTTTTGCGCGTGCACTTCTTCGGCAACCAGAAAGGCCAGCTCCAGCGCCTGGCTGGCATTGAGGCGCGGGTCGCAATAGGTATTGTAGCGATCCGACAGCGTTGCTTCGGTCACTGCAGAGACGCCGCCGACGCATTCGGTGACGTCGTCACCGGTCATCTCGATATGCACGCCGCCGGCGTAACTGCCCATTTCGCGGTGCACATCGAAGAAATTCTTCACTTCTGCCAACACACGGTCGAAGGGGCGGGTCTTGAAGCCGGTCGACGCCTTGATGGTATTGCCATGCATCGGATCGCAGCACCAGACCACCGTGCGGCCAGCCTTCTGCACCGTTTCGATCAGGCGCGGCAGGTGCTCGTGCACCTTGTCGGCGCCGAAACGTGAAATCAGGGTGATGCGGCCAGCTTCGTCGGTCGGATTGAGCCGGTCGAGCAGGCGCAGCAGATCGTCATTGGACAGGCTCGGCCCACATTTGATGCCGATGGGATTTTTGATGCCGGCGAAATATTCGACATGGGCCTCGTCGGGATCGCGGGTGCGGTCGCCGATCCAGAGCATGTGACCGGAGGTCGCGTACCAGTCATTGGTGATCGAGTCCCGGCGGGTCAGCGCCTCCTCATAGCCGAGCAGCAGAGCTTCGTGGCTGGTAAAGAAGCTGGTCTGCTTGAGAGCCGGTGTATTGTCGGGATTGATGCCGAGCGCCGACATGAAGGTGATGGCATCGTCGATGCGGCGAGCCACTTCCTCGAAGCGCGCATCCCAGCTTGAGCCCTTCATGAAGCCCATGGTCCACTCGTGAATGCGGGTCAGTTCGGCATAGCCGCCCATTGAGAAGGCGCGCAGCAGGTTGAGGGTTGCGGCCGACTGGCGATAGGCCATCAGGAGGCGGTTGGGGTCAGGAACGCGCGAGGCTTCGGTGAAGGCAATGTCGTTGATGATATCGCCGCGATAGGAGGGGAGTTCAACGCCGTCGATGATTTCTGTGTCGGCAGAGCGCGGCTTCGCGAACTGCCCGGCGACGCGACCGACCTTGACGACCGGCTTGGACGCCCCATGGGTCAGGACCACCGCCATCTGCAAGAAAACGCGGAAGAAATCGCGGATATGATCGGCGCCGTGCTCGGCAAAGCTTTCGGCGCAATCGCCGCCTTGGAGCAGGAATGCGTCACCGGCTGCGACCGCTGCTAGGCGGGACTTCAGATCACGCGCTTCACCGGCGAACACCAGCGGTGGAAAGGTCGCGAGCTGGCGTTCAGCGTCCTGAAGGGCAGCCGGATCTGGATAGGCCGGCACCTGCCGGATTGGCTTCTCACGCCAGGAGCTCGGTGTCCAGGTAGTCATAATCTGTCTCGCTTCGGGCCGGCAGGAAGGGTCGGGGCGATCTAGCAAGCCAGAGCGCCGCTGCCAAGCAGAAAGGGTCAGACGCGTTTGCAGTCGCGGTAGGAATAGCTTGGCGATTTGAAGGTCACCAGCTCTTCGGCAGCCGAGGGATGCAGGGCAATCGTGCGGTCCAAATCGACCTTGGTGGCGCCCATGCTGACGGCCACGCCGACGAGCTGGATCATTTCGGCAGCTCCTGGACCCAGAAGATGAACGCCAAGCACCTTGCCCTCGTCCTTCTCCGTGATCAGCTTCATGATCATGCGCTCGGTGCGATCGGAGAGCGTGTTTTGCATGGGCCGAAAGCGCGAGACGTAAACATCGACATCGCCGTGGGTCGCAGCCTCTGCTTCAGTCAAACCGACGGTGCCGATCTCCGGCTCAGCAAAGACTGCGGTCGGGATCAATGAGTGATCGACCTTGAGCGGATTATCGTTGAACACTGTCTCGGCGAAGTACCAGCCTTCGCGGATGGCCACCGGGGTCAATTGGGCACGGCCAGTGACGTCGCCGACCGCGTAGATCGAGGGCACGGAGGTCTGCGAATATTCGTCGACGGCGACGGAGCCGTGCTCGGTGAGCTTCACCCCAGCGCTTTCAAGGCCGAGGCCGTCGATATTTGGCCGGCGGCCAGTGGCGAACATGACAACCCCGTAAGGAGCGGAGACACCGTCGCTGAACGTGGCAGTCACATCGTCACCGGTCTTGGCCAGCGATTTGATGGTGGTCTGATAAATAATGCGGACGCCGCGCTCGGTGAGCCCGGCTTCAAGACCGCGCCGCATATCCTCATCGAAGCCACGCAGGATGCAGTCACCGCGATAAATGATGGTGGTGTTGACGCCCAGGCCAGCGAAAATGGTGGCGAACTCAACCGCAATATAGCCCCCACCCTCGATGAGGATGGAATGGGGCAGCCTGGGCAGATCGAAGGCCTCGTTGGATGTGATGCCCAACTCGGCACCCGGAATATCGGGAACGAACGGCCGCGCGCCGGTGGCCACCAGAATATATTTGGCGCTCAGTTCGCGCCCGTCGCGCACAAGACGAACGCCATTCGGACCTGTCACCTCTGCACGGTCGCGGATGATCTCGACACCAGGCTTTTCCAGGTTGCTGGCATAGGCATGTTCGAGCCGGGTGATTTCCTTTTCCTTGGCAGCAACCAGGGTTGGCCAATCAAAGCTGGCGTCGACGTGCCAGCCAAAGCTTTGCGCAATGTCGAACTGGTCGCGGAAGCGCGCCGCGTAGACATAGAGCTTTTTGGGTACGCAACCGCGAATAACGCAGGTGCCGCCGACACGGAATTCCTCGACGATGGCCACCTTGGCGCCATAGGTCGCGGCCATGCGCGCAGCGCGGACGCCACCAGAACCGGCACCAATGACGATCAGATCGTAGTCGAAATCCATTTCAGTCCCCTGCTCGGTTCAGCGCATACCAACATGCCGACGCTCTATCGTCTAATGACGATGAATATAGTTTGGGCTTCGCACAAAAAAAGACCCCGCACAAGGCGGGGTCGGTATCCAGGCAATGCCATAGGAATCAGAGCTCAATACCCTGATCGCGCAGTTCGGAGCGCACTTTGGCGAAGAATTCGGTGCGCAGGTTGTTGGTATAAACCTGCAGCACGCGACGAACATCCGCGTTCAGCTCGGAGTTGGCGGTTGCCAGCTTCTGGCCCACCGGCGACTCGTAAAAGGCCACGATTTCGGTCAGTTCCTCGAGGGTGAAGTAGATCGCGTAAACGCGGGCAAACTGATCGAGCAGTTCGCCCTTGCGGCCGTTATAGGACTTGATGACCTCGCCAATGGCGTCGCTGGTCTCTTCCTGGATCTCCGGATTCTGGGTGATGATCTGGCGCATCGTATCGATGCCCATTTCCACAATTGTGGTTTCGAACACGGCGCCGCGGTCGGTCAGATCAATATATTTGCGTGCCATGGCAAGCTCTTCTGGCGCCACTTCCTGGGCAGAGGCCGGTACAGCGGCTCCAAAGGTGCCGGCAACCAGTGCAGCCAGTGCCATCATCCTGGCACTGCGTGCCCAGTTTCCAATATTCCACAATGCCATCTTGTCTCGTCCCACTCTGGTCAATTGCCCTTGAGAAGTGTTTCTACGCCATTCGGCGTTGCCACATAAGCCTCGCGGCACATTTTCAGGAACAGTCCATGCTGGACCACGCCCGGAATGTCCAGAAGCTCGTTTGAGAGGGCTTCTGGCTGCGAAATGCGGCCAAAAAATGCATCCAGGATGAGGTGCCCCCCATCGGTAAGGAATGGTTCGCCATTGCCGGAAGCCCGCAATTTCAGCTCGCCCTGAGCATTATGGTGCTTCATTATTGCCGCGACAGCATGCCGTGTGGCGCCGAGGCCGAAACGGTTGACCTCGATGGGCAGCGGAAAGCGTCCAAGCGCATCGACGATTTTGGAGCTATCGGCAATAACGATCATGGCGTCCGACGCCGCCGCCACGATCTTCTCGCGCAACAGCGCTCCGCCGCCCCCCTTGATGAGGTTGAGAGAAGGGTCGATTTCGTCTGCCCCATCAACCGTGAGGTCGAGGCGATCGAGGCTATCCAGATCGGACAGAGGAATGCCGCATTCCCGCGCCTGGCGAGCCGTGGCCTCCGAGGTGGGAACGCCGACAATATCCAATCCTTGCGCCACGCGCGCTCCGAGCAATTCCACGAAGTGCCTGGCGGTCGAGCCAGTGCCCAATCCCACCTTCATGCCGGAGGTAATTTCGGCGACGGCCCGAGCTGCGGCCTCACGCTTCAGCGCTTCGCTCATTGATCAGTCCTTTCGCCAATTTCGGCGGGTTTGGCAGCGAGGCACCATGACTGTCAAGCATCCGAAAGTCGCGTGTTCACGGATTGGTGACTCCAAGGTGTAACCGACTGGCAACACAATGTGGCGATGATGACGCATATGTGGCGGAAACTGGGCGGGTCCCTTTCGGCCTCGCACGAGACAAAGTAAGTAGCGCAAATAGTCGTGGACCCGAATCAGGGCAACGTATTTGAGAGGCCAAGTGGAAGCATGAGCATCACAAGAATTGTATTGGCGTTTGGCATGGCAGTTTTGCTGGCAGTCAGCACCGTACTGCCGTCAAGTGCGGCTCTGTGGTATAATCCGGAAACCAACAAGTTCGAGGAACGTTCGGCCAGTGGTCGGACCGGCAGCAGCTCGATCCGCAAGCAAATCGTCAACTACGAAACCAACCACAAGCCAGGCACTATCGTCATCGAAACCAGCGAACGCCGGCTTTATCTGGTGCTCGAAGGTGGCAAGGCGATGAAATACGGCATTGGCGTTGGTCGTGACGGTTTCCGTTGGTCCGGCACCCACCGCATCACCCGCAAGGCGGAATGGCCCGGCTGGACGCCGCCGCCGGCCATGCGCAAGCGCGTGCCCGATCTGCCGGCCTATATGCCCGGTGGCCCGGACAATCCGCTGGGTGCACGGGCGCTCTATATCGGCTCCACGCTTTACCGGGTGCACGGGACGTCCGAGCCCTGGTCCATCGGCCAGGCGGTGTCGTCGGGCTGCATCCGACTGACCAATGACGACGTGATGGATCTTTACGACCGCGTGCGGGTGGGCGCATTGATCGTGGTCAATCACTGATCCGAACAAGATTTTCGGAAAGAGCCGCCAATTTGGCGGCTCTTTTCTTTTGGGCGCTTTGCGTCAGCGAAGCAGAGGGATAAACTGAGGGCATGACCGGTTCGCCCACGCCCCAGCGCCCCCTTGTCGACAGTTTCGGCCGACGCATTTCCTATCTGCGTATCTCGGTGACGGATCGCTGTGACTTCCGCTGTGTCTATTGCATGGCGGAGGACATGACCTTCCTGCCCAAGAAGGATGTACTCAGCTTCGAGGAAGTCGAGGCCATTGCCGGCGCTTTCATTGCCCGTGGCACCACCAAGATACGACTAACAGGGGGCGAACCGCTGGTGCGGCGCGATATCATGGCCCTGGTGCGCAATCTGGGTGGCCGGATTGGCAACGGCCTGGATGAATTGACCATCACCACCAATGGCAGCCAACTCCAGAAACACGCTGAAGGCCTGTTTGCGGCCGGTGTACGTCGTCTCAATGTCTCGCTCGATACTTTGGACGCGGCCCGTTTTGCGCAGATCACACGGCGCGGACGGCTCGGCGATGTGCTGGCGGGAATTGGCGCAGCCCAGGCGGCGGGCCTGGCCATCAAGATCAACATGGTGGCGATGCGCGGCGTCAATGACCACGAAATCGAGGCCATGATGGACTGGGCGCATGGTGGAGGCATGGGGCTGACGCTGATCGAGGGGATGCCTCTTGGTGACGTCGGCATTGACCGGGTCGATACTTATCTTCCCCTGCGCGAGCTACATGACCGGCTGGCGCGCCGCTACAGCTTCACAAAGCTCGACAAGCGCACGGGCGGGCCGGCGCGCTATGTTCATGTCGCCGAGACAGGTGGAACGCTGGGCTTCATCACCCCGATGAGCCACAATTTCTGCGAGAGCTGTAATCGGGTTCGACTGACGGCCACCGGGCAGCTCTATCTGTGCCTGGGGCAGGATGATCAGGTCAATCTGCGCGATGCCTGGCGCAATGGCGGTGCTGAAGCCCTCGATGCTGCGCTGGACCACGCCATGATCATCAAGCCCAAGGGCCATGACTTCGTATTGGACCGGACGCGTGCGGACCCCGCCGTAGCTCGGCATATGAGCGTGACGGGTGGGTAAACCAGAGTTTTCGCCGGCAGCGCTGGACCAGGTTCTCGATAGTGCTTTTCCTCTCCGTGGACCATTACGACAGCTGACCGAAGGCGAGGAGTCCCGTGCTTTCGCCTTTGATTGCGGGGCAGAGGCTTTTGTCGTTCGTGTCAATGCTACGGCCCTCGGCTTCGAGATGGATCAGCTGATCGGTGCGGCGTTGTCCGAAAGCGCTATTCCGGTGCCGGAGGTCATGCTGGTCGCCCCTCTGGAGAACAATGCCTTTGCCTGTGTGTCCCGATTGCTGCCCGGTGACACGCTGCAGGCACTGCCTGAAGGCGGCGCGTTCGAATTTGGTCACGGCGTCGCCCAGGTGCTTGATCGGCTCGCCGCCCTCGACACGGCCACACTGCATCGTTTGGCCGCGTCCCCGCTGATGGCCGCGCGTTCAAGCTGGTCGGATTTCGTTGCCGCGGTCGCGCAGTTGGACTGGCGCCATACCGGTGCCGACGCGCGCGCTTCAATTGATCGCTGGGCAGAGCTGGTCGCTGGAAACGTCGCCAAGCTGCCGCAGCGCCGGGGACTGGTGCATGGCGATTTCGGATCGAACAATGTTCTGGTGCTGCGCGGCCTGGTCAGCGGGGTGCTGGATTGGTCCGAGGCCAGGATTGGCGACCCACTTTATGATCTGGCCAATGTCCTGTTCTGGCGAGGCTGGCTGGACTGCATGGAGCAGCAGTGCCGCTATTTCGAGCAGCGTGAACCTTGGCGCCTGGCAGAACCAGAGACCTTAAGCTTCTACCAATTGCAGATCGGGCTACTGACGCTGCACGAAGCATTCTCTGATGGCGATGTGCGGCTCATCGACTGGGCCATGCAGCGCTGTTCGGCGCTCGCTGAAGCGCTCTAGCGTCCCTCTGCACGCTCGATCAGTTCGACAAGCGCTCCGTCTGGATCCCGCACGAAGGCCACGCGCGTGATCATCTCGGTGTTATAGGCGGCGCGGGGCCGCTCCGCGATTTCGACTCCGGCTTCTTCAAGCGTTTCGATCATGGTGTCCACATCGTCATAGGCCAGCGTGATGTGACGAAAGCCGGCTTCGGAATGGGGCACATCTCGAAATGGCCCGACGTCTGAGGCGGGTGCAGCGATTTCGAGCATACCACCACCGGCGTCGAGAAAGGCGAGCTCGCCGCCGGCAGTGGTTCTGCGATACTTCAGACGTAGACCCAGCAATCCACAGTAGAAATCAATGGCGCGCTCCATGTCGCTCACGGTCATGCCGACATGTTCGAATCCGAGCAACATGGTTCAAAGCCTATTTGTCATCGTCGGAGATGATGGCGAAATCGAGCGGCAGAGCCGTGGTGTACTTGATCTGACCCATGGCAAAGGCCGAGCTGACATCGGTCAAATTGATCTTGCTGATCAGACGCTTGTAAAACGTGTCATAGGCACCGATGTCGGGCACAACGACACGCATGAGATAATCAACATCGCCGCTCATACGATAGAATTCAACGACTTCTGGAAATTCATCGATCACGCCAGAGAATTTGCGCATCCAGGAATCGTTGTGTTCATTGGTCTTGACCGACACGAAGACGGTGACCCCGACGTTGACCTTGACCGGATCAAGCACCGCCACACGCCGTTGAATGATTCCATCTTCTTCCATCTTCTGGATACGGCGCCAGCAGGGGGTGGTGGAAAGCCCCACCTTTCGACCAATCTCGGCGACCGGCATGGTGGCATCTCGCTGCAGGAGCGTGAGGATTTTCCGGTCGATCTTGTCCAATGCCATCTCGATCTCTTGAAATCAGATTTCGCTCAGCCAGTAGAACTTGACCACCAGCGCCAACACAAGTGCCATAGCCACGGTTGACGCGCAATATTATTGCTCTTCGCAATCGAACGAATGCCGAGAGACTATCTTAACGTTCTTGCGCGGCAACAGGCCAGAGCATTCTTGGGCGGCGGACTTTCAACAGGATGGCTGGGACCGGAAATCGGCGAGGCGGTTTCACGCCCTGTTAACCAAGGCGCCCCTAAGGTTCGATCCAGAGCGTCGCGAGCGCGTTTTTGTTCGCAGTATCGAGTAAATGAGTAAGTCTTCCATGTCGGTCCACGACGCCAGTGTCCGCGCACGCCACGGACATGACGGCAAGCGTACAGCACAGAAAGCCGTGCTCGAAGCGCGTCAGCGACTGACGTCGAGCTCTGGTACGCGCGCCGATTTCGATTTCGAGCTCATGCATGATTATGCCGATTCCCGGATCGGCGCGGCGCTGCCCATGGCCGCCATTGTCAGCATTCTGGCGGTTGTCGCGAGTTTCTGGGTGCCCCTGATGGTCACGACCGTCTGGGCGGGCCTGGTCATTTCGAGCCTGCTGGTCGTTGTGGTCACCGCGCGCCGGTTCAAATCGGTCGATCCGCACAAGTTCAACGCAGCCCGCTGGACCACCAGCTTTGTCGCCGCCGAAAGCCTTGGAGGGCTGGCGCTGTCGCTACTGGCCCTGTTTACTCTGGTAACGGACCCCGAGGCACTGGCACCAGTGATGTTTGCCATGGTGCTGGTGAGCATCGCCAGCAATGCCATCGCCACCCACACACTGCCCCCGGCCACGCTGATGAGCACGCTGCCGGTAACGACGACGGTGTCGATTTCGCTGATCGCGTTGGGTGGCACGCTCAACTATACGCTGGCGGCGGTGGCCATTTGCGGTGAGATTTTCTTCGTTTATCTCGCCCGTCAGCTGCACAATTCGGAGCTGGAAACCATTACCCACCAGGCCGAGAAAGATACGCTGATCTATGAGCTGGAAGAGGCGCGCAACATGTCGGACGAGGCGCGCCGACATGCCGAGCAGGCCAATATCGCCAAGAGCCAGTTCCTGGCCACGATGAGCCATGAGTTGCGCACACCGCTCAACGCCATTATCGGCTTTTCCGAGGTGCTGAAATCCGAACTGCTCGGACCACATCAGGTGCCGCAATACAAGGAATATGCTGGTGACATTCACGCCAGCGGACAGCATTTGCTCAATCTGATCAACGAATTGCTGGACCTCAGCCGCATCGAGGCAGGCAAGTATGAGCTCAATGAAGAAGTCGTGTCGCTGGTTGATATCGCGGACGACTGCCGGCGGATGATGGAGCTGCGAGCCAAGTCCAAGAATATCGAACTGGTGTTCAACGTGGGCGATAACCTGCCTCGTCTCTGGGGAGACGAGCGCGCCATCCGGCAGGTGGTGCTCAACCTGCTTTCCAATGCGATCAAGTTCACGCCGCAGCAGGGCAGGATCGTGCTCGTGGTGCAGCGCAGCGGCGATGGCGGGCAGTTGATTTCGGTGAAGGATAACGGGCCGGGCATTCCCGAAAGTGAAATCGCAACCGTTCTGTCTTCTTTCGGCCAGGGCTCGCTGGCGCAGAAGACCGCCGAACAGGGCGCGGGCTTGGGTTTGCCGATCGTGCAGAAGATCATGGACCTGCATCAGGGGCGGTTCGACCTGTTCTCCAAGCTCCGCTTCGGCACTGAGGTGATCGCCACCTTCCCGCGCGCCCGGGTGATGGATGCCCTTGCGCCGGTGGTGGAAAAGCGCAATCGGCTGGAAATCTATTCAGAAGCCGGGTGATCAGTGCGCCGCGCCGAAATTTCGCCGCGATCACGCTGAGGATCGCGTGTCTGGAGGCTCGATGTTTATACGCCCACTTCTGACCGCTTTGGTGCTGCTGGCAACACCATTGGGCACCAATGCCCAGCAATTACCCCTAGCGGTTGATGGTCCTTCTGCGGCGGCGGACGCCGCGGAGTTCGATACCAGCTATCGGCACTCTCCCAGCATATCGGCGCGGATGCAGCGGGAGTTTCTCTCCCGTATTCGCTGGTCGGTCGGGCCCGAGGTGCGAGACAGCCTGGTAGAAGCGTTTAAAGAGCGGAGCCCAAACGAGATCTGGCAGGAGCTTGTCGCGCCGGACGGGCTGACCACCAACAATGTGGCTGACGCGTTGACTTCTTACTGGGTGCTCAACTGGGTTGCAGCCAATGGCGCCTATGCCGTCGAGGTCGACAGTCGCCCGATCCAGCGGCAACTGCGCCAGGCGTTCGCCAATGATCCGAATTTTCTTACGCTCAGCGACCAGCAACGGCAGGAAATGGCCGAGGGCTATATCCTGAACTTTCTGGTCGAGCACGCGGCGCTCAATAACGCTTTAGCGCAACAGGACATTGAGGCGCTCTACACTCTGGCAATGGCGTCGGTGTCGCGCTTTCACGACCAGATGAAAGTCAATTTGCTCGATCTGGTCCCTGGCCCCAACGGTTTCCAGGGTCGACCACAGGACGATTAGACAGACTTGCCGCTGACCGAGGCGCCCTCAAAGGTGGCCATGTTGTCGTGCAGGTGCAGGGCTGTCTTGGCCAGCACAGCAGCGAGGGCAGCTCCGCTCCCCTCGCCCAGACGCATGCCCAGATCGAGCAGGCCGGACTGTCCCATCTTCGAGAGCACCTGTGCATGGGCGCCTTCGGCAGAAACATGGGCGAACAGGCAGTGGTTGATGGCTGCCGGATTGACCGCGTGCGCGATGGCCGCGGCCGCGGTTGCGACATAACCATCGACGATGACCGGCACCTTCTGATGCCGCGCTGCCACCAACGCCCCAAGCATGGCGCAGATTTCGCGGCCGCCGAGGCGAGCGAGGATGGCGAGCGGATGGTCGAGCTCGGCCTTGTGCAGCGCCAGTGCGCGGTCAACGACATCGGCCTTGCGCTTGAGGGCTTCATCGTCGACGCCAGTGCCCCGGCCGACCCAATCGGCGCCGGTGCCGCCATAGAGCGCCGCATAGATGGCGGCCGCGATGGTGGTATTGCCGATGCCCATTTCGCCCAGGCAGATCAAGTCCGGCTTGCCGGCCACCGCTTCCATGCCATAGGCGATGGTGGCGGCACACATCTGGTCATCGAGTGCAGGTTCCTTGGTGATGTCGCCGGTTGGCAGCTCCAGCGCCAGTTCGAAGACCCGCAGATTGATTTCGTGCAGCCCACAAATCTGCGAGATCGCGGCGCCGCCATTGGTGAAGTTGGACACCATCTGGGCTGTGACCTCGCGAGGAAACGCGGAAACACCCTGTTCGGTCACGCCGTGATTGCCGGCGAAAATTGTGACCATCGGATTGTCGAGACGCGGCTTTGAGCGGTGCTGCCAGCGCGCCAGGAATTCCACCAGCCCTTCAAGCTGGCCAAGCGAACCGGGGGGCTTGGTCAATTGGGCGTCACGCTGCCGGATAGCGGTCACGGCCTGCTCATCGCCATCGGGCACGGCCACGAGCAGTTCGACAATGTCAGCAAAGGCAGGGTTGAGTGGCATAGCAGGTCCGGCGCGATATGGTAGGAAGGCGCGCGTCTTGTTGCCCATTACGGAGCGAAAAGCAATTGAGCGAGAACGGAGCTGAAGCCGACCGAGCCGAGCGGATCGACACTGCCAGCCGTGATGCCTATGCGCCGCCCCCCCCTCGGGGCGGAATGGGTCTTTTGGACGATCTGGTGATGGCGCTACGGTTCTTTTCTCGCCTGCCAACAGGCGCCACGTCACATGAATTGCCTGATCTCGGGCGGATCGCCATGGCTCTGCCGCTCGCTTCGGTGGTGATGGGCATTGGACCAGTTCTGTTGCTTGCCGGGGTTTGGCTGGGCCTGCCTGGATATTTTGCAGCAGCATTGTCGGTCGCGGCCATGGTGCTGGTCGGTGGCGGCATGATGGAGGATGCGCTCGCCGATGCCGCCGATGGGCTGTTCGGTGGGCCGACGCCCGATCGACGGCTCGAAATTCTCAAAGACAGCCGCCATGGCACCTATGGGGTAGCGGCGCTGTGCCTGTTTCTGGTTTTGCGGGTAAGCGCCATTGGCAGTGTGGCGACAATCAATCCGCCAGCGGCGGCGGGGCTGTGGCTAGCCGCCAATATTGCCGGACGGTCGGGGGCCTTGTGGGTGGCCGTTGCCCTCCCCCCTGCCCGCGCCGATGGCGCCGCGTCCGCAGTGGGAGCGCTACCCGTGTCGCGATTTGCCATCGGGGCGACGCTCGCTTTGCTGCTGGTCTTCGTCATCGGAGCACCGGCATCAAGCTTGCTTGGTGTCGCTTCTGCAGCTTTCGTTGTTGCCCTGGTCGTTCTGGGGTGGACGGCGCTCTGCAAACGGCTGGTGGGGGGACAAACCGGTGACCTGATTGGCGCGGCGGGGGCACTGGGGGAAATCGCGGCCCTGACCGTGTTGCTGATCTTCGCGTGACGCCTTGAAATCGCCGCGCCAGCGCCCTTAATCGGAATGAGGAATGTGAAAGGTCAGACTTGATGGGCTTTATCGGCATCGCACTGATCATTGCTGCGGGCATCGTGCTGCTGATCAGTGCCGACGTCGGGAGCATGGTCGGGCTGAACCAAATGCAGACGGCGCAATTGGTGCCGCTACTGGTGCTGCTGATCATCTTTGCCGGAGGCCTGTTCACCCGACGTCACCGCGCCTCTGAACTGCTGGGCGGCTTGCTGCTTTGGGTCGGCCTTTTTGGCGTGGCCATGGTGACCTATGCCTATCGCGACGAATTGCTGGGTGTTGTGGGCCGGGTCGCTGGAGAATTGCAGCCTGGCGTAGCTCTGGTGGACAGCGAAGCGGGCACTGCGACCTTCCGGCGCGGCATTGGCGGTCACTTCGAGGTCAATGCCACGATCAATGGCCATACCACCCCGATGATATTCGACACGGGCGCGAGCGCTGTGGTGCTGACCATTGCAGATGCAGAGGCCGCCGGTGTGAACGTCGAGGGGCTGCGCTACAGCGTTCCGGTATCGACGGCCAATGGCCAGGGGCTCGCCGCCCGGACGCGGCTCGACAGCATTGAAGTGGGCGGCATCATGCGGCGGAACCTGACCGCCTTTGTCACCGAGCCAGGAGCGCTGGAGACCAGCCTGCTGGGCATGACGTTTCTTGAGACCCTCAGCCGATACAGCGTGACGCAGAATTCTCTGGAACTGGTGGATTGAAAAAGGGGCGGGCCCGCAGGCCCGCCCCAGGATTGTCAGCTCACCGGGAACTGGGTGGCCTGTCCCGCCACAATGTACCAAGTCACGAATAGCGCGTTTATGAACGCTCCCGGCAGATAACTGCCGGTTCGCCGATAGGTGAAGGTGGACAGGAAGGCGATGATGGTCATCAGTGGCAGGAACTGGATGGCGATCACCGTGTTCAGCGGTTCCTCGATGCTGAACAGATGACCGGCAAACAGCAACCAGCCATACTGGAATGCCAGGAAGACCAGAAAGCCCAGCGCCAGTGCGCCGATATTGGACAGATACTGCTTGAGGCGGCTGTCCCCGGCCACCGTCAGTCCGGTATGCAGGCCGCGTAGCGCCAGCACGAAGAACAGGGTGAACGGCACCAGATAGACCAGCGCAATCTTGGCCTGAACCAGGCTGAGGGGCTTGAGCGCCACAACCCAGAAGCGGAAGTCGATCTTGAAGAGGAAATCCGCTGCCAGGACAAACAGGTAGCCGATGCCGACCGTCGCCAGTGCGATCAGGATAGAACCGGAGATATTGCCCCGGGCGTTGACCTTTTCACCCCGCAGCACAAGTCCGACCAGGAAGACGATAAGGCCGTTCAGCACCGCCCAGAAGGCGATCTGGCTGGTAATCGTCTGCGGCAGCAGCGCCGAGGCCGGGAGAAGCTGCTCACCCCAGCCGAAGAACAGGTAGTAGGTCAGCACCGGGACAAAGGCGCTGATTGCAAAGCCGAGCCACCACTTGGCACCACGCTCCGAATGCGCCGCCTTGACCGGCGTGTCGCGCAGATGGGCGAAGGCCTGAGCGCCCAGTAGCGCCTGAAACGTGCCAGCCAGCAGCACCACGAAACCGACCAGCGCGATCAGCGTGCCAATTTCCTTCCACAACCAGATCTGGTCGGAAGACGGCAAGGGTTCGGCCCCATCCAGTGTCTCGGCGAACCAGTCGATGGAGTAACCGATGGCTTCGGGCGAGATGTGATCGCCCGGATGGGTGGTGTTGGGCATTTGGAGAATGCGGGCCGTGCCCTGGGCGATATCGCCATAGACCTGGCCAGGCACCACGGCCTGATCGGTGCCAAAGACCGCCTGCAGCTTGGGGCTGTCAGCAACATCCTGGGCCCGGTCGACATTCCACATCAGCTGCGAGAATTCGTCGTATTTGGAGAAGACGACCGCAAGATTGCGGGGCCATTCCGGGGTCCCTTCCATGGCGAAGGGTGCGCCGGTGCTCGAGCCTTCGAGCACGAGGGACTTGTAGGCGTCAGGCATGGTGGCCGCCGCCGCTAGCACGGTCCAGCCGCCCATGGAGTGGCCTTCAAGGCCAATATTGTCGGTATCGACGATGTCGAGACCGCGCAGATAGGCCAGTGCGCCGGGCCCGCCAAAGCCGTTAGCGAAGGCCGGACCGTCGGAATAGCCATGTCCGGACTGGTCGAGAGCCAGGACGACATAGCCGCGCCGCGCATATTCTATCGCAAAGCCGGACTGGGTCTCGCGGCTATTGATATAGCCGTGCACCGCCAGGATCGCCGGGGCCTTGTTTTCCGCCGAGACGCCCGGAGGCACATAGAGCAGGCCGCTCAGGACCTGGCCGTTATTGCCGTTGAAACGGATATCGCGAATGGATATGCCGCCTGATGTCTGAATGAAGTGCGCAAGCAATGCGCCGATGAGAATGATGACCCATCCTAGGTGGAACAGGCGAAGGTTCTTGTTCAGCAATTTTGCCCCCATTGGCCGTTTGGAACGTCAACCGAAGGGTGGCTTATACCGCGATCCGAAACAAAATCGAATGAAAACGAAAACCTTCCACCACAAAGCGAAAGGCTAATTCCACTATGCCGGAGCCAGCGCCCGCTCTTCCACCGCTGCCAGAGCGCGGCCGAACACCTCGGGGCCGGCATTGGGACGGCAGGCGTCGACGCTGAGGATCTGGCGGAACTGGCGGGCGCCCGGCCGGCCATTGGCGAGTCCCAACATGTGGCGGGCGATATTGTTGAGGCGGGCACCGGCCTGCAACTCATTCTCGGCGTAATCCGCCATCAACGTCATGACCCCGGTCAGATCTGGCACTGGACGGGGGTCGCCAAAGACCCGCGCATCGACTTCGGCGAGCAGCATGGGATTGTGATAGGCGGCCCGCCCCAGCATGACGCCATCCACATGGTCGAGATGCTCCATGGTCTGGTCGATGGTTTCGATGCCGCCATTGATCGTGGTCGGCAAAGGTGCCAGCCGCTTGGCCAGCCGGTGCACGCGCGGGTAGTCGAGCGGCGGGATCGTTCGGTTTTCCTTGGGGCTGAGCCCCTTTAGCCAGGCCTTGCGGGCATGGACGTAGAGCGCATCGACGCCCGCTTCGACCATGGCGTCGGCGAAGCGATCAAGGCTCTCTTCGGTATCCTGATCGTCAATGCCGATCCGGCACTTGACGGTTACGGGTCGATCCGTGGCATCGCGCATGGCGCGAACGCAGGTGGCGACCAGCTCGGGCTCGGCCATCAGACATGCTCCGAACCGACCGGACTGGACCCGATCGGACGGGCAGCCGACATTGAGATTGATTTCGTCATAACCGAAGGTTTCAGCAATCGCCGAGGCCTTGGCCAGTTCTGCGGGGTCGGAACCGCCAAGCTGGAGCGCCACCGGATGCTCGACAGCGTGGAAGCGCAGATGGCGTTCGGCATCGCCATGCACGATGGCGCCGGAATTGACCATCTCAGTGAACAACAAGCTATGGCGCGTCAACAGGCGATGGAGGAAACGGCAGTGCCGATCCGTCCAATCCATCATCGGGGCCACCGAGAAGCGGCGGGCCCGTTGCAAGGTGATCGCGCTGTTTTGGTCAAGCTGCGGCAAAAGTCCGGCGTCCTTGGTGTGTTTTGTGTCCTGCGGCCCGAAATAGTGCGGAAGGTGCGCTCATGCAATCTCCCCACTGATCTGGATCAGTGCGTGATGCCACGCGTTGATGTAGTGTGGGAACACAATTAAGCGTCAAGGGAGTTCGCCATGTATGCCAATATCGTGTGCGGTGTCGACGGATCTGATCTCTCCAACAAGGCGCTGCGCCATGCGCTGGCGCTGGCAGCCAAGACCGGCGGCAAGGTCACTGCCGTAACCGTTACGGAACCCTCCATCATCGTTGCGCCGGGAGCCGAGATCATGATGGTGGACACCAGCTCAATCATCGAAGACCTGGACAAGGCGAAAGAAGAAACCGCCCAGAGCATCCTGACGGACGCCGAAAAGATCGCTGGAGAAACCGGCGCCCATCTGGCGCAGATGCACGTGGCCAACAGCCACGCTGCCGAGGGAATCCTGCACGCGGCCAAGGAGCTTTCCGCCGATCTCGTCGTGATGGGCTCGCATGGCCGGCGGGGGTTGGGGCGCTTGTTACTGGGCAGTCAGGCCTCCGAAGTGCTGGCCCATGCGGATATGCCCGTGCTGGTGGTCAAATAGAACTAACATGTCAGTGGTGGCATGGTGGCGAGAAATGGTCTAAGTCGCTCCGCATCTGTTCAAATCAGGTTCGGCCATGACCCAGACCCCTCCCCGCCATGTTGCCGTCATCGATATCGGCAAGACCAACGCCAAGGTGGTGCTTATCGACAGCACCACTGGCGCGCAGATTGCCGCAGAGGGTGTGCCGAATACCATCCGCACGGACGGGCCTTATCCCCATGCCGATGTCGAGATGCTGTGGGGTTTCATTTTGAGGGCATTGAAGGGGCTGCACCAAGACCATGGGCTCGAGGGCATCTCCATCACCACGCATGGGGCCACAGGCGCGCTGCTGGCGGGCGACGAACTGGCCCTGCCCGTACTCGATTATGAATTTGACGGACCCGAGGCTGTCGCAGCCGACTATGCGGGCGTCCGCCCTGGCTTCAGCGAGAGCCTGTCCCCTCGTCTCCCAAACGGGCTCAACTGGGGGGCGCAGCTTTATTGGCAATCCCGAGAGTTTTCCGAGGATTTCGCCAGGGTGACGGCCATTGTGCCCTACCCGCAGTACTGGGCATGGCGACTGACAGGTGCGCTGGCGAGCGAGGTGACATCGCTCGGTTGCCATACCGATCTCTGGGCGCCGGATCGCGGCGATTTTTCCAGCATGGTCGACGCGCTGGGCTGGCGCAACCTGTTTCCGGGTGTGCGGCCGGCTGCATCAGTCATCGGCACGCTTCAGGCGGACATTGTCTCGGAAACCGGATTGTCGACCGACACGCCGGTAACCTGTGGCATTCACGACTCCAATGCTTCGCTGGTGCCGCATCTGGGCCATCATGAGGTGCCATTCACCATCGTCTCCACCGGCACCTGGTCGATCCTGATGACGGTGGGCGGCGATACCGGGGCGCTCGATCCGGGCAGGGATAGTCTCGCCAATGTCGATGCCTATGGCCGGGCGGTACCTACGGCGCGTTTCATGGGCGGGCGGGAATTCGACACTTTAGTGCCGGACATCGCAGAGCCGACCGAGGCAGATCTGGCGTTTGTGCTAGCCAATGACGTACAGGCGCTGCCGAGTTTTGCGCCTGGCGTCGGGCCATTTGGCGACAAGACCGGGCGCTGGAGCTGTGATCCGGACAGTCTGACGCCTGGTCAGCGCACCGCGGCGGCCTCGCTTTATCTGGCGCTGATGGCGCGTGCCTGCCTGGACCTGTGCGGTCTGGGCCGCAGCATTACGCTGGAAGGGCCGTTGGCACGCAACCGGCTGTTCGGGCAGGCCCTGGCGCAACTGAGCGGGGTGCCGGTGTTCGCGTCGGGCGATGCGACGGGAACAAGCCTGGGGGCCAGCCTGTTGTTCGGTGGGGTCTTGCCTGAAGCCGGGGGCAGCCATGCGCTTGTCCCCCTGCAAGCTGAGGGGCTTGCGGCCTATATTGAAAGGTGGAGAGAGCGCGCACAAGAGTGATGCGCACGCACCCCAGCTAATGGAGCACCATATGCCATCCCCTAGACATAAAGTCGTCATTGTCGGCGGGGGATTTGGAGGCCTGTCGGCGGCCAAGGCACTCAAGAAGGCTGATGTCGATATTGTCCTGATCGATCGGCGCAATCACCATCTGTTCCAACCACTGCTCTATCAGGTCGCCACGGCGGCGCTGAGCCCGTCCGAAGTCGCGTGGCCGATCCGGCATCTACTGCGCCGGCAGGGCAATGTGCGGGTGCTGATGGGCACAGTCATTGGCGTCGATACCGAGGCACGTGAGGTCCTGCTCGAGCACGGCGAACGCGAAGGCTATGACAGCCTGGTGCTGGCGACGGGCGCACAGGATTCTTATTTCGGCAATGACGAATGGAAGCGCTTCGCACCGGGTCTCAAAACGGTGGAGGACGCCACGGCGATCAGGCGCAAGCTGTTGCTGGCCCTTGAGGCCGCGGAACGTGAGTCTGATCCGGAACGGCGCCGGGCATTGCTGACCTTCGGAATCATTGGCGCGGGTCCAACGGGTGTCGAACTGGCGGGCGCGATCGTGGAACTGGGTCGCTCCAGCATCAAGGGACAATTTCATACACTGGACCCGGAGGCGCTTCGGGTCGTGCTGATCGAGGGTGGCGACCGGGTCCTCTCGAATTTCGACAAGGAGCTTTCGGACTACACCCACAAGGCTCTCGAAGACATGGGCGTTCAGGTGGAACTGGGCGAGATGGTCAGCTCGATAGACGCCGAGGGGATCAGCTATGGCAAACGGCGGCTGGAAACGCGCACCGTCATCTGGGCCGCTGGCGTTGCCGCAACTCCGGTTGCCGAGTGGCTAGGCATAAAGGCAGACCGCGGGGGGCAGATCAAGGTAGCGCCGGACCTGACCGTGCCTGGCCTGCCAAACGTCTACGTCGTTGGTGACGTGGCCAAGGTCAGTCGGGCCGACGGCAGACCGGTCCCGGGGGTGGCTCCGGCCGCCAAGCAGGAGGGGCAATACGCGGCAAAGGCCATTCAGGACCGACTTGCCGGGCACGAGGTCGAGCCGTTTGTGTACAAGCATGCCGGTGATCTGGCGACTATCGGGAAAAGCTCAGCGGTGATCGATTTCGGTTTCACCAAGATCAAGGGCTGGGCCGCCTGGTGGCTCTGGGGCATTGCCCATATCTATTTTCTGGTCGAAACCCGCACACGCATTTTCATCACGCTGAGCTGGCTGTGGATCTATCTCACAGGCCAGCGCAGCGCGCGGCTGATCACCCATGGGGAGGCGACGAGCCAGAAACCGCTTGATGAAGTGGACGAGGACTAGCGCGCGTTGAGTACCACCGTATCGGGCTTGGCCAACTCACGCTCCCGCAACCAGATATAAAGGCCGGACCCGATGACAATCGGCGCGCCGACATAGAGCCAGACATCCGGCGGCTGGTTGAAGATGATCCAGCTCGCCGCCGCCAGAAAGAAAATCTGGAAGTAGGAGAACGGAGCCAGCACGGTCGCTGGGGCCAGGCTCGAGGCCACCGTGATGAGCTGGTGACCGACAAAGCCAAAGACGCCGATTGAGAAGAAGACGAACCAGCCGTCGGCTGTGCTGGGGAACGACCAGAAGAACGGCACGACCGGCAAGAGGAAGACCGTGGCAAAGATGCCTACATAGAACTGGCTGGTGGCGGCGCTGTCATAGCTGGACACCTTGCGGGTGAGCAGCATGTAGAAGGCCGTGCTGAGTGCCGCAGCAAGCGAAAGCAGGGTTGCGGGGTGGAAGGCGTCGCTGCCCGGCCGCACAATAACCAGTACACCGAGGAAGCCGACCGCGATGGCGCTCCAACGGCGCCAGCCGACCTGTTCACCCAAGAGCGGCACCGACAGGGCGCAGATCAGCAGTGGTACGGTGAAGGCGATGGAGCCGGTAACGGTCAGTGGCAGCAACTGCACGGCGAGGAAATTGCAGCTTGTTGCGCCCAGCAGGGCCAGCGCGCGAAAGAACTGCAATCGAATATTGCCTGAGCGCACCATCGTCCTGCCGTGGCGCGGCAGGTGTATCGTGGCGACGAGTACAAGGTGGATCGCGTAGCGCAGAAAAACGATCTGAATGAAAGAGATGCCAACCAGCCCGAGCCATTTGGCCGAGGAATCGATGCCGGTCAACATGAGATAGGCGGCAAGCGCCAAGCCGATGCCCAGCAGACGTTGCTCTGCGGGCGGAGAATAGGGACGAGACATCTAGAGTTCCAGAGGCCGCAGAGGGTTGCGACCGCTGGCAAGGCTGGACAAGAGCGCCGCCCAAGTCAATGACCGGGCGGCATTTTCTTGTATGGAAGCGAGGGACTAAAACGTCTCTGCCAGGTGCTGGACTTTCAATGAGCCAGCAAGATCGCTGGAGCTGACCGAGTGTCCATGGCGCGGAATGAAGCTCAGTTCCACGGGCCTGCCTGGCAGCAAGGTGATGGCATTGTCCGAGAAATAGCCCGGTGCATCCACAGTGGCCGTGGTGAAGAAGGCCGGCTTGTCCGCCTCAAGGGTGAGCACGGCCTTGCCATCCCGATCCGACCATTCGGCGCGAATCTCGGCTCCGACCAGCTCGTATGCCTTGTAGGGCTTGGGGAAATAGTCATTCTCGCCCAAGATGTTGCCCTGTGCGTCCCGCCAAACGAAGTACAGAAATTCGTCTTCGGCCAGGTCAGCGAAGGGGATATCGGCCACCGTGATTGCTGCATCCGGACCAACCGCCGAATTTCCGGAAAAGACCACGCGGCTTCCGCCCGTCACCTTGACGGCAGTTACTTCGAGCGCAATCGACACCGGCTTGCCGGTATCGTTGATGGCCCGCAGGGCGATCTGGTCGGGCAATTGTCCTTCGACCGGGGTGCCACGCGTATTGGTCTGCACTTCGGTGATCTGGGGCACGGCAACGACGTTGACAGGCAAGAAGAAGCGCCGAGCCATGTAGTGCATCAGCTTCCACTGCCCGCCATAGTCCAGGCTGGACCAGCTCGCCACCGGCCAGATGTCGTTGATCTGCCAATAGAGCGTGCCCATGCAGCGCGGCTTGGTGGAGCGCCAGTATTCGATGGCGGTCTTGATGGCGAGCCCCTGCTGGATCTGGGAGAGAAACACCATCTGCTCAAAATCGCGCGGGAAGCGGAAATAGCGCGTCATGGTTTCAAGAATGCGCGCGTTGCCGCCTGCATTGCGCTGGTGGTTTTCCATGACGGGCGATGACGGATTGCGATCCTTTTCAAGCGCAAAAGTCTCCACGACATTCATTGAGGTGAAGGACTGGAAGCCGAACTCTGAGGCAAAGCGCGGATTGACCGTGCGGTAGGCCTCAAAACTCTTGGCCGAGTGCCAGACGTCCCAATAATGCAGGTCGCCGCGCGTATCGGAGTGCCAACCATCGGAGAAGTCCATATAGCCCAGCGAGGGGGAGGACGGCCAGAAGCGGCGCGCCGGGTCTTCATCCTCGACAATGCGATGCAGCATCGAGTTGAGCCGGTCGTAATTGGCGATGTAGCGTTCCTTGTCCGCCTTGGTCTCGGGATACCAGTCGAGCGAACCGATCACCTCGTTATCGCCGCACCAAAGGGCAATCGAGGCGTGGTGGCTCAGCCTGTGCACCTGCTGGGTGATTTCGGTCTCAACACTTTTGAGGAATGTACGGTCTGACGGATAGCTCATGCAGGCAAACATGAAATCGTGCCAGATGAGAATCCCCAGTTCGTCGCAAAGGTCGTAGAACCAGTCGGGTTCATACTGTCCGCCACCCCAGATGCGCAGCATATTCATGTTTGCCGCCTTGGCGCTTTTGAGCAGGTCGCGAATGACGGCGGGGGTGACACGGCTGGGGATGGCATCAGCCGGAATCCAGTTGGCACCCATCATGGTGATGTCGCGACCGTTGATGCGGCACTTGAAGGTGTGATCGATCTCGTCCTTCTCCACGACCCAGTCGAGCTGGCGCAGACCGATCTTACGGTTGGTCACTTCGCCCTCGAGATTGGTCACAAGGTCGTAGAGCGGCTGCTCCCCCTGCCCCGCCGGCCACCAGATCTTCGGGTTCTCGATGGTCACATTGTGAGTGACGACGTTGTCGCCTTGCTGGACCACCACCTTGTCGGTGATGACCTGACCATCGATATTGTGTTCGAGTTCAACCTCTCCTTGAGCAAAGGCGAAAAGCCGAGTCTTTATCGAGAGTTCGACCGAATTCTGGCCATGGGCCTGATCGACCTGGACGCTTTCCTGCCGGGCCAGGCGGGACTTGCGCAGGCTCATGGTGCCGTAGACGCCAATGGGCATGAGGCAGATGCCCCAGTCCCAACCCGCATGGCAGGCCGCCTTGCGGATAAAGTTCATGTGGATACCCTTCAACCCATTGGTCTGGTAGTTCTTGGTGAACGGGATCGGGAAAGGGTGAGCATCAGCGCGCGCCTTGGCGACATCCGGCGCGATATCGAAATCGATGCGCAGCGTGTTTTCGCCAGCTTTCACCTTGCCGGTCACATCGATATCGTTTCGCACGAAGCTGTTGTCGGTCCGCGCAATCTCCTCGCCATTGAGGAAGATGGTGGCGATGCAATCCACCTCCGCCAGTGTCAGGGTCAGGTAGCCGTCGATATCGGTAGCTGCCGCGGTGAACCGGCGCTCGACGCTCCACGCCGTCTCGTTGACCCACATCACCTCTTTCTCGTTCTCACCGAAATAGGGATCGGGGATCAGGTCTGCGGCCAGCAGCGCGTGATGAACATCACCGGGCAGGTTCATGATCGTTGAAATGTCCCGCGTGCCTGCGGTCAGCGTGAATTCGCCACCCAGATCAAGAGCGGAATTGTGGGTTGAAACGGCCATGAAACTATCCTCCGATTCCGGCATTTGCCGAACTGCGGTGGCCAATACCAGTCTCTGCAATCGATTTCAATGCAACGTTACAACGCGTTTCCGCCCTCCGGCATGCCAGGAAGATGGCGAAACCGTGACCCACCAGCGCTTTCCCAAGCCTCCCCGGAAGCGTATCGTTCGATGGGCAAAATGCGGGAACAAGAGCCACGGTCGATGAGCGGCCAGACGGGCCTGCAGGGGATTTCGCCAAAAGTAAGGGAGACGTCGCATGAACAAGTACATGTTGGCCTATCACGGCGGAGGCATGCCAGAGACACCAGAGGAAGGTGCCAAGGTCATGAAGGCATGGAACGACTGGTATGGCTCGCTCGGCGACAAGCTGGCCGACGGCGGAGCCCCCCTCGGGCGCTCAATGACCGTGGGTAGCAAAGGCGTGGAGGAAGGCGGCGGCCCAAATCCGCTGTCCGGCTATACGCTGGTCAATGCCGATAGCCACGAAGCGGCCAACGAGATCGCCAAAGGCTGTCCGATCCTGAGCGACGGCGGCACGGTGGAGGTGTGTGAAATCCTCGAAATGTAGGGATTTCTTCGGGCACTTGCCGCACTTGTGGAATTAGCCGGCAGAGGGCGGCGCTTTTGCGCCGTCCTCAGGCCTCCTGTTGTTGGCTACCACATCGTGGCGCCTTCCAATATTTGTCCGGATAACCCCGCCAGCGGAAACGTTTTTACAGATGCGTTAGTAATTATCCGCATAGGCTCGCCGCATGAAAGGCGAGCGAGCACTATGTCTGTATTCAGGCGCTTCTTAAATACCAATCTGTCGCCGACTGACACGCCTGAACTCGCCCTCGCACAATGGCGGGCCCTGAGCCGTCAGGTGCCATTGATGTACATCATGCTGGTCGCCAACACGCTCATTCTGGCGTGGACGCATCTGGATGCCGCGCCAGTAGAACTGACCGTCTATATTCCGGCTGCGCTGACAGCCATCTGTTTCCTCAGGACCATTATTTGGTGGCGCTCGAGAGAACGCGTAATGAACCCGACCAGGGTTCGTTCCCAACTCCGCGGCATCATCTGGACCGGAGCAGCGGTGGCTTTGGGCTTTACCGCCTGGAGCTTCAGCCTGTTCCCCTATGGAGACGCGCATCTCCAGTCACAAATAGCCTTCTATATGGGCATCACCACTATCGGCTGCATGTTCTGCCTGATGCATGTCCGCGTCGCGGCCCTTGCCGTAGGCATCTGCGTGCTGGGGCCATTCACTGTGTTCTTCTCTGCGACGGGAGAAGAAACCCTGGTCGCCATTGCGGTCAACATGGTTCTGGTCGTCGCCGTCCTGCTGATCATTCTGCTGAGCAATTCTCGCGACTTTGCAGATCTGGTCGCCTCACGCAGTGCCATAGCTCGACGGCAGTTGGAAACCTTGCGTCTTGGCGAGGAAAACCAGCGGCTGGCCAACATGGATACCCTCACGGACCTGCCCAATCGGCGCAGCTTCGATCGGCATCTCGCCACGGTTCTGCAGGAAGCGGAACTGGAGGGGCGGCGGATCGTGGTAGGCCGGCTCGACCTGGATGGGTTCAAGTCGATCAATCAGATCTTCGGACAATTGGCGGGTGACAGAGTTCTCGTGGAAGCGGCGCGTCGTATCGACTCGCTGCGTCGAGCAGATACGTTCCTGGCCCGGCTGGAAAGCAATACATTCGGCCTGATCCTAGTCGAACCGATAGACCGTCAAACCCTTGTGCACGCGGGTGAAGTCCTGTGCGGCGCCATGCGCCTGTCCTTCGAACAGCCCGAAGGCGTCATCCGCCTGACGGCATCGGCGGGGTTTGCCGTCTCCGAACCCGGCGACACCGGTGACCATCTCTTCGACCGTGCAGATTATGCCTTGTCAGCGGCAAAGCGGGAGCAGCGCGGCAGCGCAGTTATCTTCTCGGAGGTCCATGCAAAAGAGATCAGCAAGGTCCGCCATATGGAGCACTTGCTGTATTCCGCCGATCTCGACGATGAAATCTATGTGGTGCTGCAGCCGCAATATGATGTTTCGCTCGGCGCAACCACCGGGTTTGAGGTACTGGCGCGATGGCGCAGCCCAGTCCTGGGCGAAATTTCTCCGGCAGAATTCATTCCCATGGCCGAACGCACCGGGCGGATCAGCAATGTCACTCAGAGCGTGCTGCGCAAGGCCCTGGCGATCAGCCGGACGCTACCGCCAAGCATCAGGCTTTCGGTCAATCTTTCCGCAAACGACATTGGCTCAACCACGGCCATCGAACAGATCGCAGCGCTCTTTGACCGCAGCCGGGGTCATTGTCAGATCGACTTCGAGGTGACCGAAACGGCTGCGATGCGCGATCTCAAACAGGCCAATCGGTCACTGTTGACGCTGCTTGGCCTTGGAGCTCGGATTGCGCTGGACGATTTTGGGACCGGGCATTCCAGCCTGACGCATGTGCAGCAATTGCCATTGCATCGGATCAAGATCGACCGCAGCTTCGTGGCAGAGGTCACCAACGACCTCGCCAGCCGCGCCATCGTCAAGACAATGGTCGATCTATGCCGCAATCTGGGCATCTCGTGCGTGTTCGAAGGGGTGGAAACCGAGGAGCAATTGCAGGCGCTGGTCGCGCTGGGCGGGACCGTCATGCAAGGCTATTTCTTCGGGCGCCCCATGGCCGTGGAAGAAGTCGGGGCCTATCTGAGGCGGGAGCGCACTCCGCAACGCGATGGCAGGGTTGCAGGCTGAAAGAAGGGCGGCGCCATTGGCCCCGCCCTTACCGATCTACTGCGCCGCGACTTCGGCCTGATCTACGTCGAGGAACCCACCCGACTGACGCGCCCAGAGCTGGGAATAAATCCCGCCACTGTCGACCAACTCGGCATGACTTCCCTGCTCGACAATGACACCCTTATCGAGCACGACAAGCCGATCCATCATGGCGATAGTGGAGAGCCGATGGGCAATGGCAATCACCGTTTTGCCTTGCATGAGCATCTGCAACTGCCCCTGAATGGCGGCTTCGACCTCGGAATCCAGCGCTGAAGTAGCTTCGTCCAGCACCAGGATGGGCGCGTTCTTGAGCAGAACACGGGCAATGGCGATGCGCTGGCGCTGGCCGCCCGACAGTTTGACGCCGCGCTCGCCAACATGAGCGTCGTATCCCTTGCGGCCCTGCGGATCGGTTAGCGTCTCAATGAACTCGGCAGCTTCGGCCTGTTCGGCGGCCGCGCGCATCATCTCCTCGGTCGCATCAGGGCGGCCATAAAGAATGTTTTCGCGAACCGAGCGATGCAGCAAGGAGGTGTCTTGCGTGACCACGCCGATATTGGCGCGCAGGCTGTCCTGCGTGACGTTGCCAATATCCTCGCCATCAATGAGGATGCGGCCATCGGCGCGATCGTAGAAGCGCAGCAGCAAATTGACCAGGGTCGACTTGCCGGCGCCCGAGCGACCAACCAGCCCGATCTTCTCGCCGGGTCGTACATGCAGGTTGAGCCCCTCAATGACGCCCGAAGCCTTGCCATAGTGGAAGGCGACATTCTCGAACTTGATGTCACCTGTAACGCGCGGCAGTGCCTTAGCCTCGGGCTTGTCCTGAATAACGCGCGGCAGGGAGATGGAATTGATGCCATCCTTTACCGTGCCGATATTCTCGAACAGCGACGACATCTCCCACATCACCCACTGGCTCATGCCCTGGAAGCGCATGACCAGGCCCAGTGAAACGGCCAGAGAACCTGGCGACATCAAGCCCTGCATCCAAAGCCAGATTCCCATGGCACCGACCGCGAAGAGCAGCAGCGAGTTGGACCAGAGCACCAGGATGTTGAGCACGGTGAACAGGCGCATCTGCCTGTAGACCGTGTCGAGGAAGCCATCCATAGCTTCCTTGGCGTAGGACTCCTCGCGATTGGAATGGCTGAACAGCTTTACAGTCGCAATGTTGGTATAGCTGTCGACAATCCGCCCCGTCATCATCGAGCGCGCGTCGGCCTGAGCCTGGGAAATCTTGCCCAGGCGCGGGATGAAATAGATCATGAGCGCCGCATAGCAGGCCAGCCAGACCAGGAAGGGGATGGCCAGTCGCCAGTCCGTCGAAGCTGCCAGGATCACCGCACCGGTAAAATAGACGACGACATAGACCAGCATGTCGAGCAGCTTCATCACCACCTCGCGCACGGCGAGCGACGTCTGCATGAGCTTGGCTCCGATGCGGCCGGCAAACTCGTCCTGGAAGTAGCTCATCGACTGCCGGATCAGGTAGCGATGCGCCATCCAGCGGATGCGCTGGGGGAAATTGCCCAACAATGTCTGGTGCATGGTTAGCATCGAAACCAGCATGATCGCGGGCACGACGATGACGATCATCGCGGCCATCAGCGCCAGCTTCCAACCGTCGGTCTCAAGGAACGTGGCGGGATCTGCGTCGGCCAGCCAATTCACTACGTCGCCAATGAAGCCAAAAATGATGACTTCACCGATGGCCACCAAGGCGGCAGTAAGGGCCATCAGGAGCAGCCAGCGCTTGGCGCCTTTGCTGTAATGAAGACAGAACTCCAGCAATCCCTTGGGGGGTTCGGTCGGGTCGCCCTTGGGATAGGGATCAAGTCGTGATTCAAACCAGCGCAACATGTCTTAAGACCATTCGTTCAAAGCGGCATCGGTTCAGTCGCCCATACCTGTGCGACCTCAACCGCAGTTGAGGTCAAGGCATATCTGGCCGACGGTTCGAAGCCGCGCGGAAATTTCGGAACCATCGCTCATGCGACCGAAAAAGGCACAGAGGAACGACGTGCAGGCGGCTGCCTAGCATCCTCTCCTCAAAGCGTCCCAATTGACGCCACAAGAGTCATGCTATGCAGTCGAGAGCCGCATAGGATACACGAGAATGCAGAATCGGCTGTCACCAGACGGCCACACCTTAGTCAGAACACCATGACAATTGGACCGCTTCATGCGCACCGAGAGTGAACAGACCATCTACCTCAAGGACTATGCCCCGACCCCGTACCGGATCGTGTCAGTAGAGCTTGATTTCAAGATCCTGGAAGAAAGCACCCGCGTGCGGGCGCAACTGACTGTGGAGCCGCGCGAGGGCACCGCGCCGGGCACGCCGTTGGTGCTCGACGGAGACGAGCTAAAACTCGACTCGATCGCGCTGGACGGCGCGCCGCTGATGCAGTCCGCTTATGCGAGCGATGCCAATTCGCTGACTCTGGTGGAGCCGCCGCACAAGCGTTTCGTGCTCGAAACCGAAGTCACGCTGAACCCGGCAGCCAATACCAAGTTGATGGGGCTTTATCGCTCCAGCGGCACGTGGTGCACGCAATGCGAGCCGGAGGGCTTCCGCCGGATCACCTATTATCTCGACCGCCCGGACGTACTCGCCCCGTTCAAGGTACGTATGAGCGCACCAAAGTCCGTGGCGCCGGTCTTGCTGGCCAATGGCAATCTGGTCGACCAGGGCGATCTGGGCGAGGGCATGCACTTTGCCGTGTGGGAAGACCCTTTCCTCAAGCCAGCCTACCTGTTTGCACTGGTTGCGGGCGATCTCGGGTCAATCAAGGACAGCTTCACCACGATGAGTGGTCGCGAGGTCGAGCTGGGCATCTATTGCACCCATGGCAAGGAAGCCGAATGCGCCTATGCCATGGACAGCCTGATCCGCTCCATGGCCTGGGACGAGCGCCGCTTCGGACGGGAATATGACCTGGACGTCTTCAATATCGTCGCCGTATCGGATTTCAATTTCGGCGCCATGGAGAACAAGGGCCTCAATATCTTCAACGACCGGCTGGTCTTCGCCAAGCCGGAGACCGCCACTGATGCCAATTATCATGGCATCGAGCGGGTCATCGCGCACGAATATTTCCATAACTGGACCGGCAATCGCATCACTTGCCGCGACTGGTTCCAGCTCTGCCTGAAGGAAGGGCTGACGGTATTCCGCGACCAGGAATTCACCAGCGACGAGCGCAGCCGTCCGGTGCAGCGCATCCATGACGTGCAGAACCTCAGAACCAGCCAGTTCCCGGAAGATGGTGGTCCGCTGGCCCACCCGCCGCGTCCGGACAATTATCGCGAGATCAACAACTTCTATACGACCACGGTCTATCAGAAGGGTGCGGAGATCGTACGCATGCTGGCCACCATGCTGGGCGAAGCCGGCTTCCGCAAGGCGATGGACCTCTACTTCGAGCGCCATGATGGTGATGCCACGACCATCGAGGCCTTTATCAAGGTTTTCGAGGATTCGAGCGGGCGCAACCTCAGCCAATTCGCCACCTGGTATCTGCAGGCAGGAACGCCGCAGGTGAAGGTCTCGGATAGCTATGATGCTGCCAGCCAAAGCTACACGCTGACCCTCAGCCAGACCAATGACCCCACGCCGGGCGAACCCACCAAAAAGCCTCTGCTGATCCCCGTGCGGTTCGGGTTGATCGGCCCAAATGGCAGTCCGCTGGGCTGGACCGGCGTATCTGGCGGCACGGTGGAAGACGATCTGATCCTGTTCGACAGCGATAGCGCAACGTTGACGTTCGAAGGTGTCGCCAACAAGCCGGTGCCCTCGCTGTTCCGGGGCTTTTCGGCACCGGTCAAGCTCAGCACCAATCTCAGCCAGGACGACTTGCTGTTCCTGGCACGCCATGACAGCGACCCGTTCAATCGCTGGGACGCGTTGCAGACGGCATCGACCACCCTGATCGCCAATGCGGCACAGGGTAAGGCATGGTCCGAGGATGACGTCGACGCCTTGCGCGCCGCACTTATTGATACGCTGGAAAATGGCGAGCTTGATGACGCCTACAAGGCGCAGGCACTGGACATTCCGGCCGAGACGGTCGTCGGCCGGTACATTGGCAAGGACGTCAACCCGGATGCGGTTGCCGCTGCCCGCAAGGGGCTGGTCACGGCCCTGGTGTCGCCGGTCGCATCCAAACTCGCCAGCACCTATGAGGCGTTGGCAAGCAGCGACGCCTATAGCCCCAACGCGGCGCAGGCCGGACGTCGTTCGTTGCGCAATGGCCTGCTGTCTTTGCTGACCACCGGGTCTGACCGTGGCGCCGCCCTCGCAGCCAACCAGTTTGAAGTAGCGACCAATATGACTGACCGCTATGCGGCAATGGCCATTTCGGTGCGCAACTGGACGAGTGAGGCAAGCGCCCTGCTCGGCGCGTTCCGTACACGCTTCGCCGGTGATCCGCTGGTGTTCGACAAGTGGCTAACGGCTTCAGCCCAGGCGCCGGACGAGGACGTGATTGATCGGATGCGTGCGACCCTGGCGGCACCGGACTTCCCCAAAACCAACCCCAACCGGCTGCGCTCGCTGCTGGGCAGTTTCGTGATGGCCAATCCGGTCCAGTTTACCCGCGTGGACGGGGCCGGATTCCGGTTCATTACCGAGGCGGTGGCCGAGATCGACAAGGTCAACCCGCAGGTCGCCTCGCGCATTCTTACCGGCTTCCGCGTCCTGCCGATCCTGGAGGCGTCGCGCCGCGAGGCGGGCATGACCGCCCTCCAGGCGCTCAAGGAGCAGCATACGCTTAGCCGCAATGTGGGCGAAATCCTCGACCGCATCCTTGCCGGCTAAGCGAGCGTAACGGGGGACGGCGAGGCCGTTCCCCGTTCGACAGGTGGACAGTCGCTGCGGGACAAATTTTTTGGAAGAATTTTTCTTCTCGGCTAAGTGATTCAGCCGACTCTGCTTTTTCCGATCTCCTCATATTCGTGCCTCGGGGCACACTGGACAAGGCAGGGCAACCTGATTCATACCTTGTTAAGGGCAAGTTTGGTTTGGGTCTAAACCCCTTTCAAGGATGGAGAATTTCATGCGGTCGTCGGGGGCATCCGGCGCCGACGCACTTGGATTCCGCGTCGGCAAATGGAACAGAACAGGACGCCGCAACAACGCAAATCTTGCGCCCTGGGCCTGGCGGTTCACCCGCACGAGCGCGGCCGTAGCCGCCACCGCGTTCTTTGCTGCCAGCCTGTTCGTGGTTTACGACGTCACACGCACATTTGCCGGCGTCCGGCATGAGCTGTCCGCCATTGGTGAAATGCTGGCTGCCGACATAGCCATGCGCTCAACCAGCGAGGCCGAGGCAGCCCTTGACGCTGCCACCTTCAGGTCCGGGGGAATGATCAGGGCGAGCCTTTCTGGCAGCGCGACGCCAGGCCCGCTGACCGAGTTGGTGGAGGCCGGGCCACATGGAATGGTCGGGCTTGAGTTTGAACATGGCAGCGTTTTCTCTGGGCTGACCCGTCGCGGGGCAGCGGCCTTTGCACTGGCGGGTGTGCTCACACTGTTATCGGCCAGGCGCCGCAAAGGTGTGCCGGCGCCGGAAGAGCGGGAAAGCTACGACCAGCTTGCCGCGGCCATTCCAATGGGACTGGCCTGCTGGACGGGGACGGGCCAGTTAATCGTCTGCAACGCCCAGTATCGCGACCGCCTCGACATTGACGACACCCGCCTCACCTATCATCAGGCCGTCAGCCGGCTGATTGCTGGTGGGTACATGAAACTGGTGCGTGAGGACGACAACCTCCGCCTGCTCGAGCTGCATTTTGAAGATGGCACCTGTCTACAGATAGACGAGCGCCCTCTGGGCGACGGCGCCTTCATGACACTGGTCTCGGACATTACCGAAACCAAACGAACCGACGCCATGCTGCAGACGATTCGCGAAGAACAGCGCCTGCTGGCCCGCCGCTACCACGAAGAAAAGCTCAAAGCTGAGGCGGCCAGCCGGGCCAAGACCAATTTCCTCGCCCATCTCAGCCACGATATCCGCACCCCGCTCAACCACATCATCGGCTTTGCCGAACTGATGCAGCACCAGACCTATGGTCCGCTGGGGGACGAGCGCTATATGGACTATGTCGCCACGATCAAGAATTCGGGTGAGCATTTGCTGAGCTCGTTCGGCGCCATTCTTGACCTGGCCGAACTCGAGGGCGGCCGCAAGGCCCTGCGGCAGGAGCCGGTGCTATTGGATGAAGTGCTCCAGAGCGTTGCCCAGCGCTTTCAGGGGCAGGCGCAGCAGGCCGGCATCACATTGTTGATTGGCCGGGAGACCGGGGCTGTCCTGCGCGGCGATCGGCTGGGACTGATGCGGATGATCGGCAATATCATGGACAATGCGCTGCGCTTCACCCAGGCCGGCGGGCAGGTGACACTGGCAAGCTTTGCCGCCGATGACGGCGTGGTGATTGAAGTCAGCGACACCGGCATCGGGATGGACGAAGACCGTCTCGCCAGTCTCAGCCAGCCTTTTGCGTTGGGGGACGCCAGTTTTACCCGCGAGGGCGTTGGTCCCGGGCTGGGCATTTCCATTTCTCGGGCGATTGCCGAATTGAGCGGTGGCAACCTTGTCATCGACTCCAGCCCGATGATCGGGACGACGGTCGCGATTTCCCTCCCCACAGAGTCTGCGGCGGCCAACCTGGCTGCCTAAAGTCCTCTGGCCTTCCCGTACCATTCAGACGCTGCTGCCTCGACCTCGCCGCGCATCCGGGCAATATCGAGTTCGAGCCTCCCGAAATCGGGGTAATTGGACAGATGGGCCAGCAATTCCTTGAACGTGGGCGTCCAGGCCGCTTCCTTAAAGGGGCTGACCAGAGCCGAGCTCATCACCTGCAAGGCGGTTGAATAGACCCCGTGGATCTCGGCGAGACGCTGGCCCTGCGGTAACAGACCGGTCTCGCCCAAACCGGTCAATACTCGCGCCGTGGTTTCCTGCGGCAGAGCAAGTTGCGCTCCGGCGACAAGCTGAGCCGATTGGGCGATGAATTCGAGGTCGACGAGACCACCGCTGACCAGCTTGAGATCGAAAGCATGTCGTGGTTTGCGCTCGCGGGCCATGAGGGCGCGCATTGAAACCACATCATCGATTGTCTTGGCGATGTCGCGGGGGCGCGACATCACCTCGGCGATTTCGCTGTCGACCTTGTCGCCCAATGCGCCAGTTGCAGCGATGACGCGCGCCCGGCTCAATGCCAAATGTTCCCAGGTCCAGGCATTGTCCTTGTGATATGCCCTGAAGCCGGCAAGGCTGGTTGCCAGAGGCCCTGAGTTACCCGAGGGGCGGAGCCGCATATCGGCCTCGTAAAGTACACCTTCGGCTGTCGGCGCGGAGACCGCCGCCACCAGTCGCTGGGTCAGGCGGGCGAAATAGTGTGAGGTCGAGAGTTGGCGCTCGCCATCGGATTCGGTGTCCGGCGCATCGTAGAGCAGGATGAAATCGAGGTCCGAGGTGAAGGTCATCTCCCCACTCGCCATCTTGCCGAACGCCAGCAGTGCGACTTCGGCACCGGCAATGCGACCGTGGCGGATGGCGAACTCGTCCTGCACCTTGGTGAAGAGCCGATTGAGCAGGGTTTCGGCCAACGCCGTGAACTGCTCCCCTGCCCCCAGCGCACTGACCGTGCCAGACAGAAGACCAGCCGCAATCAGGAATTTCTGCTCCTGCCCGATGATGCGGGCACGATCGATCAAATCCTCATAGGAGCGCGCGTCGGCCAGAAACGCATCGACCTTGCCCACCAGCACGTCGCGGTGGGTAACGTCATTGGCGAAGGCCGGGTCGATCAATCCGTCCATGACGTGGGCACGGTGGATAACCGCTTCGGCCATGCGTGGTGCCGAGGCCATGAACTGAACCAGGAGCGTCCGAAGCTGAGAATGATTACGCAACAACGCAAAGAGCTGCACGCCGGCCGGCAGGCGCGACAGGAAGTCGTCGAAATGCGCGAGCGCCTCGTCGGCATTTCCAGCACGGCCAAGGGTCAGCAGCAGGGCAGGAAGAAGCTCGGTAAGGTGTGCGCGGGCGGCCGATGTGCGCGTGGCGGCATAGCTGCCATAGTGCCATTTGCGAACTGTCTGAATCGCCTTTGAGGCATCGGCAAAACCCATGGCCGTCAGGGTTTCTAGCGTTTCCGGATCGTCGTCGCTGCCGGTAAAGACCAGATTGCCCTCGCCGGAGCCAAGGGTCTCACCCTGGGTGAACAGCTCTGCATAGTAGCGGGCGACGCATTCCAGGGCGGCACGATAGGCCTTTTCGAAGGCCGGCAGGTCGGCCTCGCCCATCAGTCGCCCGATCACGGCGACAGCCTCTGGGTTGTCCGGCATGGTATGGGTCTGCTCGTCACGCAGCATTTGCAGGCGGTTCTCGACGGCGCGCAGATACCAATAGGTTTCGGTGAGTTCCGTGGCGGTCTCCGGGCTGATCCAATCGGCTTCGGCCAGCGCCGCCAGTGCCTGGGCGGTGGGGCGCACGCGCAGCGCCTTGTCGCGGCCACCCGCGATCAACTGTTGGGTTTGGGCAAAAAATTCGATCTCGCGAATGCCACCGCGCCCGAGCTTCACATTGTGCCCCTCGACGCGAATGTCGCCGACCTTTTTGGACACGTTGATCTGGCGCTTCATCGCCTGAATGTCAGCAATGGTGGCGAAGTCGAGATGCTTGCGCCAGACATAGGGCGCCAGTTCCTTAAGGAATGCTTCGCCGACCGACTTGTCCCCCGCGCAGGGACGCGCCTTGATCCATGCTGCACGCTCCCAGTTCTGGCCGCGCACTTCGTAATAAGCCAAGGCGGCGTCGAACGAGATGGCCACCGGGGTGGAGCCGGGATCCGGACGCAGGCGCAAATCGGTGCGGAATACGTAACCGCCCGCCTGCCGGTCCTCCATTAGCCCAACCAGCTTTTGCACCATGCGCGAATAGATCTTGGTGGCTTCGAGTGGATCGGCAAGCACCGGTTTTTGCGGGTCGAAGAAGGCGACAATGTCGATGTCAGAGGAGTAGTTGAGTTCGCGCCCGCCATGCTTGCCCAGGGCAAAGATGGCGAGGCCGGAATTGGCGGCGCGTGCCTCCTCGATTGGAATTGCCAGATGCCCTTTTTCAAAAGCCTGACGCATCAACAGGTCCAGCGCAGCCTCAAGGGCAATGTCGGCGAGATCGGACAATGCCTCCGTCGCGCGAGCGGTGGTCCAGGCGCCGCCAGTTTCCGCCACTGCGGCCAGCAGCGCCGTGCGACCCTTGGCTATGCGTAACGCATGGGCAACGGGTGCTTCGTCATCCTCGCGTCCCGCGCGGCCCATCTCTCCCAAGAGATCATCGAAGGCGCGGTCAGGACCATCGGCCAGGGCCTGTGCAAGCCACTCGCCATGCACACGGGCCAGATCGAGCAGATAGGGTGCTGCCTCAAGCAGCGGCCCCAGCGTGGATGCTTCCGCGCCAAGTGGGCCGGAAACATTGTCGGGCAGTTCGGTCAGCAACGCCTGAAACTGAGGGGTATCAGCGGCCGGCAGGGGGGCAAGGATTGTGCTCATTCTGGAGGCATACCCCGCCCCCGCTACTCCGGCAAGGCGTGGCGCTATCTCCCGGGAAACTCCAGCACGGCGCGCACGCCGGGCGCGTTGTCCTCGATATTCAATGTGCCGCCATGCAGTCTGGCTACGGCGTTGACGAGCGACAGGCCGAGCCCCGAACCGGTTTCGGACCGGCTCTTTTCGAGCCGCACAAAGCGTTCCAGCACGCGCTTGCGCTCTGTCTCTGGTATACCCGGGCCATTATCGGCCACAGAGATGCGCACCCGGCCCGCTTCGGTGTCCAACGAAACATCTATTCTGCCTGACTTGCCGTCTTCGGGGCGCGCATACTTCATGGCGTTCTCCAGCAGATTGACCATGGCCTGGCCGATCAGCTCCCGATTGGCCTTTATCGTCACGCGCTCGGCAATGCGGGTCTTGATCGCAATGCCCTCATCCTCGGCGACGGGGCCGTAAAGTTCAGCAACGTCCGCTACGATCTCGCTGATATTGATTTCTGAAAGGGCACCTGAGGGGGCACCAGCCTCGACACGCGCAATCATCAGCAAGGCATTGAAGGTCTGGATCAGACGGTCACTTTCGGCGATGACTGTTTCGAGCGCCTGTTCGCGCGATTCCAGGCTTGCCGTGTCGCGCAGGGCTGCTTCTGCCTGGTTGCGCAAGCGGGTCAGCGGGGTCTTGAGGTCATGGGCGACATTGTCAGTGACTTCCTTCAGGCCCTGCAGAAGTTGCTCGATGCGGTCAAGCATGGCGTTAAGATTGGTCGCCAGGGCATCGAATTCATCATTGCGCTTGGTGACCGGCACGCGCTCGGAAAGATTGCCCGACATGATCTTGGTCGAGGTCTGCTGGATTGTATCGATACGCCGCAGCACCCGGCGGGCCGTAATGCCGCCGGCAATAAGCGAAAACAGCACAATTCCGACAACGCCAACCATGAAGCTCTGGAGGATGATGGCTGAGTAGCCTCGCCGCTCCACAATATCGCGTCCGACAACCAGGCGCATGCCATTGCCCAACTCTATGGATCGAACCACGGCTATACCTTCGCGCTGGCGCGACGGCCGATCTTCGGCGACTGCGTCGTCTCCGAGAGGATTGGGCCGTTCATAGTCGAAGCTGTAGATGCCGGGATTGATCACCACCTCGGCCGGCACGTCGGTGACATTGCCGAGCAGGTACAGACCCGCGGCATCTCCGAGGAAGTAGATGCCCGGTCCCGGCTGCGCGGAGAGCCGGTTGACCGCGAAGGCCAGCGCACGAATACCCTGGTTGGTTTCGATGCGCTGGAACTGGCGAATTTCGCGATCTATGTCATTGGTCTGCTGGCGCTGGATCTGTACGCTCGACTGCCAGCCGATAAACGCCATCAAAAGGATGGCAAATACAATGAAGATGGCAATGAAGGTGGCCGTCAGCCGGACAGTGGAAGTGCGCCAGACCTGGGCGAATTGGCGCACGGGCTACTCCCGGATCATGTAGCCGGCGCCGCGCACGGTGTGCAGCAGCGGATTGACGTGACCTTTGTCGATCTTGGAGCGCAGGCGGGACATGTGCACGTCGATGACATTGGTCTGAGGATCGAAGTGATAGTCCCAGACGTTCTCGAGCAGCATGGTGCGCGTCACCACCTTGCCGGCATTCTTCATGAGGTACTCAAGCAGGCGGAACTCGCGCGGTTGCAGCAGAATATTCTCTCCTGCGCGCTCAACCTTGCGGCTGAGACGATCCAGCGAAAGGCCACCCACGGAGTAGCTGGTTGCCGCTTCTGCCGGGCTTGAACGGCGTGCCAGCACTTCAATGCGGGCCAACAATTCGGTGAATGCGTATGGCTTGGTCAAATAGTCATCGCCGCCGGCGCGCAGGCCAGTAACGCGATCGTCCACTTCACCCAATGCCGACAGAATGAGTACGGGGGTCTTGTCGTCCTCGGCCCGCAGGCTTTCAACGATGCTGAGACCGTCCCGTCGCGGCAACATGCGGTCCACGATCAGCACGTCATAGTCCATACCGGATGCCATGGCGTAACCAGTCTCGCCGTCTGCAGCATGATGGGTGACATGGCCGGCCTCATCGAGGGCCTGAACGAGATAGCTCGCCGCTTCGCGATCATCTTCGATGAGCAGGATCTTCACGACTGACGCTCCGATAGTTCTGGGGGGATGGCCCCCGGGGCAAACCCGGAGGCCAAAAGCTTGTTATTCGTTATCGCCGATCGGCAGGCCGACAAAGCGGGCCTCGCCATCGCGGGCGACCTTGATCAGCACGGTGTTGAGACCCCGATCCTGTACGGCCTGGACGGCAGCATCGAAATCGGCGGGCTCGGCCACGGGCTTGTTGTCCACTTCAAGAATGACGTCGCCGGTGGCAAAGCCGCGCTGTGCTGCGGCGCTGTCGCCATCAACATTCTGGATCAACAGGCCACCGGAACCGTCACCATTGGGCACCAGGGTCATACCCAGAGCCGTGGCGGCTTCCGGCAAGGCCTCGGGTGGGGTCGGCTGCTCAGGGGTTTCGGCCGCTGCGCTCTCATCGAGTTGCTGGAGCTGAACCGAGATGGTGGTCTCGGCGCCGTCCCGCCAGATCGTCAATTCAACCGAGCTGTCAGGAGCCTTGCTGGCAATGGTGCGGCTGAGATCGAGCGCATCATCGATCTGTTCACCATCGACCTTGATGATGATGTCGCCCGATTCAACGCCAGCGGCACCAGCCGGACCATCTTCGGTCGGTTCGCGAACGATGGCACCACGCGCGTTGTCCAAACCGACGCTATCGGCAATATCGCGGCTGACGTCCTGGATTGAAACACCGAGATAACCACGAGTTACCGTGCCGTCTTCGATGAGCTGTCCGACGATCTGCTGCACCGTGCGGGCGGGAATCGCAAAGGCAATGCCGACATTGCCGCCGGTGGGTGAATAGATGGCCGTGTTCACGCCAACCACTTCGCCCTTGGCGTTGAAGGCCGGCCCGCCCGAGTTGCCGGTGTTCACAGCCGCGTCGATCTGCAGGAAGTCGCCATAGTTCGAACCGCCGATGTCACGGCCGGCACCCGAGATGACACCAACGGTAACCGTGCCACCGAGACCAAAGGGGTTGCCCACGGCCACGACCCAGTCGCCGACGCGGCTTGGTTGCTCGTCACCTTCAAAGCTCACAAATGGCAGGTCTTCGCCTTCGATCTTGAGGACTGCCAGGTCGGTCCGCTCGTCGGTGCCGACGATTTCGGCGACCTGTTCGGAACCGTCCTCGAACACGACCGTCACCTTGGTGGCATCTTCGACCACGTGGTTATTGGTGACGACATAGCCATCATCGGAAATGATGAAGCCGGAACCGGCAGCCATGAAGCGGCGCGGTGCACCCTGGCCGCCGGGCGCACCCTGGCCGTTGGGACCACCGAACTGGTCGAAGAAGTCGCGGAAGGGATGGTCTTCGGGCAGGTCGGGGAAATTGAATTCGAAATTGAAGTCGCGGCCACCGCGCTGGACGGTACGGCCTGGAGCCTCAGCCTCGACCAGGATCGAAACGACGGCGGGCTTGACCGCCTCGACAAGATCGGCAAATCCCTGCTGCACCTGTGCCTGCGGCACAACGATCTGCGCGGCATTCTGCATCTGCGCGTTAGCGGCCTGGCCAGTGAAGACAAAAGCGGTGGAAACGCCGCCGACGCCGACCAGGAGGGCCAGTGCCGATGCGCCCAGCCAATGGCGGGTACGCGAAAGAATAGTCGAACGCATGGGAACGTATCTCCTTCGTTAAGCTCTCAACAGCTTGTGGTGATACATATGCAACGACGCGCCTTTCTATGAAGTTGCGCCAAGATTAAGCTTTGGCAATGTAGCAGGCGGGATTGTGTCAGGACCCGGCCTTGTCGCCGCCATGTTTCAGGGCATCGAGCGCCGCAGTTTCTTCGGCAGTCAGCCCATCGGCGGGTAATGCACCGTGCCGCTTGCGCGCGATGATCAAGGCACCCAGACCAATCAGCAGCAGCAAAGGAGCCGCTACCCATAGCAGTAGTGTATGGGGCCCTAGGCGCGGATTGAGCAGAACATATTCGCCATAGCGGTCAACGACATACTGCTCGACCTCCGTATTGGTGTCGCCGGCAACCAGGCGTTCGCGCACCAGTATGCGCAGGTCGCGCGCCAGGTCGGCATCACTGTCGTCGATGGACTGGTTTTGGCAAACGAGGCACCGCAATCCGGCGGAAATGTCACGCGCCCGCTGCTCAAGGGCCGGGTCAGGCAAAATCTCATCCGGCCCCAGCGCCAAGGAGGATGGCGTCAGACACAGCATCAGACACAACAGCGTGACACGCAGCATTAGAGGGACGCCTCCGGCTTCGCCTTGCGCGCCGTTTGCGGCACGCCAAAGCGGACGCGACGGTCGCTCAGTGACAGGATGCCGGCACCGGACATGATCAGCGCTCCTATCCAGATCAGCAGAATATAGGGTTTGTGCCAGACCCGAATGACGTGGGTATCATCCAGGGGCTCACCCAGTTGCAGGTAAAGCTGGGACAGGCCGTAAGTCTGAATTGCTGCTTCAGTGGTGGGCGTGCCACTGGCCACATAGGTCCGGCGTTCCGGCATCAGATCTTCTGTGCCGCCATTCGGGCCGGTCACGGTGAACGCGCCAGTATCGGCGAGATAGTTGGGCCCCTCGACTTGCTCGAAGCTGTCAAAAGCAATCACATAGCCTGACAGTTCGGCGGTTTCGCCGGGGTTGAGCGTGGTGACCAGTTCAGTCTCCCAGGCTGAGACTGAAACGATCCCCAGCACCGTCAAACCAAGTCCCATATGGCCAATTGCCGTCGACCAGATGCTGCGCGGCAATCCTGCCAGGCGCCTCATGCTTTCAGCCAGGGGAATCCGCCCAAGCCGACTACGCTCGATCAGTTCGGCAATGGCGCCAAAGGTCACCCAGAAACCAAGCAGCAGCCCGATCGGTACCAGCGAAATCGAATTGCCGGCCAGGGCCGAAATGAGAATGGCCAGGAAAACCGCCAGGGCCGCAAAGCCCATCAGGCGCTGCCCGGCGGCGACCAGGTCAGCCCGTTTCCATGCCAGAAGCGGGCCGAAGGGCAGCACCAGCAGGAGCGGCGCCATCAGTGCACCGAAGGTGAAGTTGAAAAATGGTGCACCCACCGAAATGGTGGTTCCAGTCAGCGCGTCGAGCAGCAATGGATAGAGCGTACCGACCAGCACGGCGCCAACTGCCGTCGCCAGGAACAGATTGTTGAGAATGAGCGCGCCTTCACGGCTGATCGGCGCGAACAGTCCGCCCTGGCGCAACGCCGGCGACCGTATCGCAAAGAGCATGAAAGCCCCGCCGATTAGCACGGCCAACATGGCAAGGATGACCAGTCCGCGAGTTGGATCGCTGGCAAAGGTGTGCACCGACGTCAAAATGCCTGAGCGCACCAGGAAAGTGCCCAGCAGCGACAGCGAGAAGGTGATGATGGCCAGGAAGATCGTCCAGATCTTGAGCGCATTGCGCTTTTCCATGACCAGAGCCGAGTGCAACAGCGCCGTGCCGGCCAGCCAGGGCATGAAGCTGGCATTCTCCACCGGGTCCCAGAACCACCAGCCGCCCCAGCCGAGTTCGTAATAGGCCCAGTACGAGCCCATGGCGATGCCCAGGGTCAGGAATGTCCAGCTCAACATGGTCCAGGGGCGCACCCAACGCGCCCAGGCCTGATCGATGCGACCCGAAATCAAGGCTGCAACTGCAAAGGAAAAGCAGATCGAGAAGCCAACATAGCCCGCATAGAGCAGCGGAGGATGAATGGCCAGGCCCACATCCTGCAGCACGGGATTGAGGTCGCCCCCCTCCAGCGGCGCAGGCGAGAGCCGGGCGAAGGGATTGGAGGTAAACAGAGTGAAGCCGGCGAAGGCAGCGGTGAGCAGGCTCTGCGTACCCAGAACCAGATTGGTCAGATCGGAGGGGAGGCTGCGGCTGAACGCGGCCGCCAATGCGCCGAACAGCACCAGGATCAATACCCAAAGCAGCATGGAGCCTTCGTGATTGCCCCAAACGCCGGATATCTTGAAGATCAGGGGCTTGAGCGAATGCGAATGATTGGCCGCCAATGCAAGGCTGAAATCGGACACCACAAAGGCTTGCACCACGGCCAGGAAGGCTACCGCGACCAGCACGAATTGCAGGATGGCGGCCTGGCTGAGTACCGCCGCCAGCCGTTCCCCGCGCCGCCAGAGCAGAAGCCCGCCCAGAGCCGAAACGACGGCTATGGCGAAGGCAAGTACGAGCGCAAAATGTCCAAGCTCGATGCTCACGGGACGGTGTCCTCCGGCCGCCATTCACCTTGCGCCTTAAGCGCCTCGACCACTTCCTTTGGAATATAGTTCTCGTCATGCTTGGCCAGCACATTGCTCGCCCGAAAACGTCCATCGGGGCCAAGGCTGCCTTCGGCGACCACCCCCTGCCCCTCGCGGAACAAGTCGGGCAGGATACCAACGTATTGCGCCACAATGTCATGTCCGCCATCGGTGATGGTGAACACATTGTCCTGGCCGTTGCGGGTCCAACTGCCGTCCTTGACCAGACCGCCGAGACGGATGGCCTGTCCTGGCGCAACATCGCGCGAAACCACATCGCTCGGCGCGTAGAAGAACACAATCTGGTCGCGCAACGCAGTGAGCACCAGCGCCGTTGCGATCGCCAGCACAACGGCCAATCCGGCTATGACGGCCAGGCGCTTCTGCTTGCGGGTCATGCCGCGACGGGAATTTGCCGGCATGGTCATCGATCATCTCCGTTCAGCGTCAGGCCACCATCGAGGGCAAGCGTATCGAGTTCGCCACGGTCAAACGCGGCGGGATAGGCGTCAACCGCGCTATCGTATGCGCGCTGCGCACTCTCGCGATCATTCAGCACCAGGTAGGATCGGACAAGCTGGGCCCATTCTTCGACAGTACCACCCTCAGCGTACAGCCGCTCGGCCAGGCCACCAACCATGCCCTCGATCATTTCCAACTGTTCCGCAGCCGTGGTGTCGACACCATCATTTTGCGCAACCGCCAGTCCTTGCCGCGCAGCAGGCAGCCAGACTTCAGTGCCCTGTGCCAGGTCGATTGCCTGCTGCCAATAGACCTGAGCCTCGTCATAACGGGCCAGACGCATGGATTCGGAGGCAAGATAGAGACGCGAGCGCACATGTGCGGGGTCCGCTGCAGCTGCCAGCTCAAGCTGGTCCATCGCTTCATCGGACCCGGCCCCATTGGCATCGAGCAACAGCGCCTCGGCAAGATCGGTGCGCAGGTCGGCACTCGGGCCAGCCAATGCAATCACCCGGCGATAGGCCTCTGCTGCGTCGGCAAAGCGGCGCATTTCAACATAGGCCGGCGCGATGACCTGCCAGCCGCGCAGGTCCTGGGGCGCTCTGGCCAATTGCGCTTCGATGCGCGCCACTGCCTCATCAAGATCAAGAGATTGCGCAAGCAGTTCCGGGCGTTCAGTCAGAGGTTGGGTGGGCAGGTCGGGTCGCCCCAAAAACGCATACAGACCAAGGCTCAGCGCGGCGGTAATGGCAAGCCCGAACAGGAGGGGCGCGCGACCGAGCGACTTGGTCGCCGCCACTTCAGGCGACGCCTTGCTGCGCAGAATTTCGCGGGCCAGTTCGCCCTTTGCAGCCACTGCCTGGCTGGCATCGAGCCTACCATTGCGCTCATCGGCTTCAATGGCGTCGAGCGCCAAGCGAAAATGTCTGTTCTGATCAGCCATTTCGCTGGTCGTCGCGTTGACCGTGCGTCCCGCCGCCGCATAGAACAGGGCAGCGCAGGCAATGGCGGTAATGGCAATGGCAATCGACCAGAATATCATGGGCCCCAAACGCTTGTCTGCCAGACGCGGCAAGGCATGGCCCTCTATAAGCCGAATGCGGCAAAAAACCATCAAAACAGCGCGTGAAAGCAAGGACGCATTGCCACAGGGGCCGGCGGTCGCAGGCTTATTTGCCGCATGAACGAGGCCGAATTCGACTTTGCGATCTTTGGCTCTACCCCCATGGCGCAGCTTTTGGCGGGGCTGCTGGGCCGTGAGCATGGCCGGAAGGTCTTGTTGGTCGGGCAGAATCGAGCAGGTTATCGCCTGCCTCGCGGCCTGGACATTTCCGTTGCACCCATCACACGACCTCAAAGCTGGACCAGGCTGATTGGCACGGCCCCGGAGACGGCGCGCCTCGTCGTCCGAATTGCAGGCCGGAATGCCTTGTCGCGTGTCGACCCTGTGTTCTTTGCCGAAGCCCCGCGCGCCGTTGAAGCTCTCTCCCACATGCGTCACATGGCCGGCGGATTTGGCATTGCAGCCGAACCGGTTGGGCAATCCATGCTGGGTGGCAATCGGTTGGGCATGGTCCTTCGCGACACGTTGCGGCTAAATCGCGCCCACCTGGAAGCGGGGTTGGAGCGCTGGTTGAAGGACTGCACCGTGGAGCGACCGGTCCCCCGCTCGGTAGCGATCGAGAATGACGGTGCGGCAAAGATTGAAACCGATACGGGGATCCACTGGGCCCGACAGGCCGTCCTGGCCGACGACGAGGCGATTGTGGCATGGCTTCCGCTGCGCCAGTGGCCAACGCTGTTCCAGCGTGTGCGTCATACAAGCATCCTGACCACGCCGACACGGCCGCTGGCTGCCCCCATCATGCTCGAACTGGACAAAGGCCTTTTCCTCACGCAGCAAACCGAAGGCGGTGTTGCGGCGTTCGGTCCAGGCGAGAGGGCCGCATTTTCCGAGCACGTGCTAAACCTTCTGGGCCAGAACCGAAAAGTGGAACAGGCCGGGCAGACCAACTACGTCGCGCTTGGCACTAGAGATGGTGCGCCGGCCTTTGGTCGCGCTGCTGGTCAGGGCGCGGACGTCGTCGCGAATATCGGGTGCTATGGAGCCTTCATTGCGCCGGCCCTCGCCCGCTGGCTGGCTGGTGAGCCATCTGCGGAGGAGGCCCGCTGGTTTGAGCAACATTTGGTCAATCGAACCAGCCGTCAGACGCGCGTCGACGAATTCCAGTGGCCGCTGGAAGGACACGTTGCATGAGGCCGCAGATCAATCGACTACCGGAGAATGCGCCCAAGGGTTTTGCCGGCACTGCAATTGACCGCACCAGGCCGTTGCGGTTCCGGCTCGATGGGCGGATCGTCTCGGGATATGCTGGCGATACGGTGCTGAGCGCCGCGTTGGCTGCGGGCATCGATACTGTTGGCCAGCATCAGAATAGTCCCATTGGCCTCACATCGTGGGCCCACCCAGCTATCAGCCATGCCAGCCTCGCCAGTGACCCGCAGTTCGCGCTCCCCATGGCCAGAACCCCGGCCCAGGACGGCGCCGAGTTCGTGACGCTTGGGGCCGAACGTTCGCGCGGCATGACGCGCCTGTTTCAACCTGGTCGCACGCTTGGGCTGAAGCTCGATGCGGCTCGTCCGCTGACCCGGCCATGGCGGACAATTCCAGGCGCGGCCGACACCTCAACTGATTTGCTGGTTATCGGCGGCGGTGTCGCTGGCCTGTCGGCAGCACTCGCCGGGGCGCGTGTCGGACTAACCGTCACTCTTGTCGAGGCAAGGGGGTTTCTCGGTGGGCATTCTGGACTTTTTGGCACCCAGGAAGGTGAGGACGCTCCCGAGGAGAGCATGGCGCGCCTGAGCGCTGAGGTCGAAGCAGCCGAAGCGATCACCGTCCTGGCCGCGACACAGGTGTTTTCCATTAGACCGGGCCTTGCACGGGCGCACCGGATCGAAACCTCACCAGGCACCAGCCGCGGCCGCGTCATCGATATTGCCGCTGAGCGCATCGTTATCGCCGCGGGCGCTCTCGAACGCCTGCCAATATTTGCGGGCAACCGGCTACCCGGCATCGCCGGATGCCTGGATGCCTATGAAATGGCGACACGGTTTGGCGTATGGCCGGGCCAGCGCGCCATCGTGGCAACCGGCAGCAATCCGGCCTACCGATTGGCCATGCTTGCCAGCGATGCAGGGATCGAAATTGGCCGCATTCTGGACGCGCGCCCAGAATCCACATCGCGCTTTATCGCCTTTTCCCGCGCCTACGGGATTGTGCAATCGCCCGGCACCGTGGTGGCTTCAGCGGGCACTGCCCGTTCTGGTGGCTTGCTGTCTGTCCACACGGAAAGCCGGCACGGGCACACCCTGGTCACCGACCGCCTGCTGGTCTGCGGCGGTTGGCAGCCCGACCTCACATTGTGGCATATTGCTGGCGGCTCCAGCGCCTGGAATGCAGACCGCTGCCGGCTCGAGGCGCAGGGACGTCTGGACTCGATTGCCTTGGCCGGCAGCGCGGCAGGCTATTTCACGCGGCGCGGCTGCATCCAGAGTGGCGCCGACGCCATCGACCAACTGCTTGGTCGGGCGCGTCGAGCCGTGGATGATCCAATCGTTGATCCGGTGCATGAAACACCGGATGGCCCGCTCGCGATCGCCTCTCCGGTTTCCGAGGGTGCGCCAACCTATCTCGATGCCGGCATTGGACTGTTGCAGCGTCCGGCAGAGGCGGCACGCAAACGCAGGTTCGCCTTCTGGCGACCAGCGCGAGGCGGGCTGACTCTCCTCTCAGAAGCACCCCAGCCGCTTGCGGTCAACGAGGTTGCGGCCGGCGTAAATCTCGGGCTTATTCCGGCGGAAGCTGCGGGCATCGTCGCGCAGGAACGGGTCGCTTCTGTGCCTCTGTCCGTCCAGCAGGAGTTGCCCGATCCCGGCAATTGGGTCCCCATCAAACCGACCGAAATTCCCGCTTACCTCATTGGACGCTATGGTCCAGAGGCCAGGATCGTTCGCATCGTTCCCAATGAGGCGCGCATATTGGAACCGGGAGCGCTGATCTTCCCCAATTCCGACGCCCGGCATCCAGACGAGGCAATTGGCGTGGTCTTGCGCCACGATCCGGCCGGAGCCGTCGGGCTGGTGGCAGCCAGAGCCGCAACAACTGACAATCCAGTAACGGTTCGGGAAAAAGGGCAGATCGTGCGCGCGCAAATCGCGGAGCAGGACACCTGATCGATCAGCCGCGCCGCAGCGCCGCGGCCCGGGCGCGCTTCAGCGTGTCGGCATATTCAGGATTGAACCGGATCTCGGCCATTTTGATGGCCGCGTTCAACCGTTCCCCCGTTACCGCATCGTCGGGATTCTGACGCAACAAATCGAGATTGCGCTGGATATGCAGTTCCAGCGCCTGCCCCGTCTGGCTCCAGGCCTGGTCGAACACCGCGTTGAGCGCCAGTGAATCGCGGCAGTCCCGAACGGCCGAAAGCAGATAGACGCCGTTTATGGCCCCCAGCAGACGGTCATTGTCGATTCTATCCGTCCCTTCGCGCGGGCGGCGCATGGCCTGGTTGAGATCGGTAACGACCTCCGTCAGGCGTGGCTCAACGCGGTCCGAGACCAATTTGGTGATGGTGGCAAGCATTTGCGTGGAGCGGCTGCCACGCGCAAACTCGACATATCCGGTAAGCGAGCGCACGAGGCGATGAAAGCGGTCTAGGCTCCGGCACGCCATGTCCACATCCGCAAAGGGTCCGCTCAATTGCAGGTTCTTGAGCTGGTTCTGAGCCTGTCCCAGAATGGCTTCGATCAGAGGCCCAAAGCCGTTTCGCGAGATCACCTGTTCGCTGGCATTGCCGCTCAATTTGATCACTGCGGTGACCAGGCGCGTTGGATTGGCCACCTGCCCGATGGCGGCGTGGAACAACAGCCCGGCCAGCTTGGGATCCTGCACCGGCATGGACTGCAAGGCGACGCCGAGTGCGGCGTCATCGGTCATGGTATTGACGGCCCGGCCGAAACCCTGAGCCTTCGGCAGCAGGGCCCGCGCCCTGAGCGCCGCCATAACCACGGCCGCTTCGTCCCGGAAATTGTCGCGGCCCGATTGGGCGCGCTGGCGGCGCATGGCCTCGGTGTCGCCATCGATCCTGTCCAGCGCAGCCTTCGTGCGCGCCAGCACTTCAGGCATCAGAGGTTCAAGATCGGCCGCAGCAAAATTGCCGTTTGCCACGCCATCGGCAGAAATCAAGTCAGCACACAGGTCGCGCACAACCCATACCCAGGCGCCTCTGGCCGCTTCGACGCTGACCGAACTGCCGAGCGGGAACAATACGGGTTCATCCACCAGCACCGGATCGATCAGGCCACAGAATGGACGGCGCGCACTGGCGTTCGCCCCCGCCTCGGATCTTGCGGGTGTCGGCGTTGCTACTGAAATGCTCCTGGCAGGCTGGCTCATAAGGTCTTTGGGTCAAGGAAGGTACCACCATCGACCCTACAGGGCCGTGGTAAACAATCCTTTCCCAAAGGACCTCTTGCGATCAGGCCGCGCCTTGAACCACGTTCCAATTGCCGTTCTGCTCGCGGCAGGCGGTGCCCTTCCTGACGTAGTCCTTGCCGCCGACTTTGACGGTGTGGGTGAAGTCGCGGCAATCGAGATTATTCACACGCACATAAGGCCCAACAGCCACCGACCCTGTCGTCCCCTGATCACCAGCCCACTGACGTGGTGCACCGGGACGGCCGAACTGCAAGGCATAGAACTGGGCGCTATTGGCCTCGTTGGAGTCCTTTGCCGTCATCAGCGCCAACGCGGCCGGATCGACAAATCCGTTGGCAATGCTGGTGGTCAGCTTGGCGGTCTGAACGGTCTGGGCCGAGGTCGGCACCAGGGGCTGCGTCGCCACCGGCTGAGGCGTAACCGGCACTTGGGTCACGCGCGTCGTGCTACCGGTGCTCGAACAAGCGGCAAGGGCCAAGGCAAGGATCGGGAGGGCGAGGAGCGAGATGCGATTCATGGAATGATTGGCCTCTGGTGCAGTTAGTTGGTTCTTGTTGTCGCAATGCGGCGAAAGTGCGTCAGTTCTCGGGCGGCCTGACCAAACCGCCCAGGCGCGCTGTCGGCAGTCGCAGCTCGACCAGCAATCCGCCCAGTTGTGAGCGTTTGAGTGCAAGCTCTCCGCCATAGACATCGACCAGTTCCTTGACGATATCCAGTCCCAGCCCGGTTCCTGGTGTTTTCTCGTCCAGCCTGACGCCTCGACGCAACACTTTTTGCGCATCAGCTTCGGAAAGCCCCGGGCCATTGTCATCGATCCGCATCAGAAGCTGCGCGCCCTTTTCGCCGCGAACGCTGCTCAGCCGCACGCCAACCTGCCCCTTGGACCATTTGCAGGCATTGTCGAGCAGATTGCCGGCCATCTCCTCGAAATCGGCCTCATCGCCCCTGAACCAGGGCAGTGATGCATCGGGTCGCTGGAAGGCAATAGTCACATCCGGGTGTATCTTGCGCATCACCCGCGTGAGACGCAGCATGATCATCGTGGCGTCGGCCTTCTTGCCCACTACGGAGGTCCGGGCGGCAAGGCGCGCCCGTTCGAGATAGGTCGAGACCATATTGCTCATCTTCTCGGTCTCGGAGGCAACAATATCGGCCAGCGCGCCTTTGCGCGCATGGGCTTCGTTGCGCAGCACGGCAATGGGGGTCTTGAGCCCATGAGCGAGATTGCCAACCTGATTGCGCGCGCGTTCGATGATCTGCACGTTGGAGCGCAGCAGTTCATTGACCTCTTCGGCCAGCGGCGCAATTTCCGTCGGATAGGTGCCGGAAACCTCGGCACTTTCGCCCTCCCGTACGGCTTCCACCGCCTTGCTCAGCCGCGCGATTGGGCGCAAGGCAATACGGGCGACGATCGCGCTCATGATTGCAAGCATGATGCCGACGGCACCCAGCACGATAAAGGTCTGACCGCGAAATTCGGCGACCAGTTCGAGCACCTCGGTCAGATTGCCCGCAACGGTGATGCGATAGGTCGTCTCATCCAGGGTGACGCTGCGCTCGACCATGCGCAATTGCGTGCCGAACGGGTCGTTGATCACCTCAGTGCTGCGTCCCATGTCATCGGCTGCCGTGCCGACGCCAGGCAGATCGATCCCGACCACGGATGTCGACAGGTTGATCAGCCCCCCCTCTTCGCCGCGAATGATCCAGTACCAGCCCGAACGCGGCCGCTCGAAGCGCGGGTCAGCCAGTGCGATGTCATTGTCCTGGGGGTCACCCGTCTCGAGCAACGCGCCGGCGAGGCTCTCGACGTGAAAGTCCAGAGTATCGGTCAGCGTGGAATCGAGGGTTCGCGAGTAGAGATCGGTAAGGAGGACGCCGGTTGTCACCAGCGCCAGCACCAGCCAGCCAGCCGATAGCCAGAACAATGCTGCCGCGATCGACCCCTTGCGCAACATCTCAGCGTCTCATCTTGCCGGCCACGCCGATCTTGGAACCGGCTCAGTCGCCAAGGATCTGATAGCCCAGTCCGCGGACGGTCTGAATACAATCCTCCGGCAGCTTTTTGCGCAGACGCCCGACGAAAACCTCGATCGTGTTGCTGTCGCGGTCAAAATCCTGATCGTACAGGTGCTCTGTCAGCTCCGTCCGCGATATCACCTTGCCCTTGTGGTGCATGAGATAGCTCAAGAGGCGCAGTTCGTGGCTTGTCAGTTTCACCGACTGACCTTCGACCGTCACCTTGCCGCTGCGCGCGTCAAGGCGCACCGCGCCACAGACAATTTCGTTGCTGGCATGTCCGGCGGCACGCCGTACCAGGGCACGCACACGTGCCAACACCTCTTCCATGTGGAACGGCTTGGCGACGTAGTCGTCCGCCCCGGCGTCAATGCCCTGGACCTTGTCACTCCAGCGGTCGCGAGCGGTCAGCAGCAATACCGGCGTGGTCTTGCCGGCTCGCCGCCACTCCTCAAGCACGGACAGACCATCCATCTGCGGCAGGCCGATATCAAGGATGATGGTGTCATACGGTTCGGTATCGCCGAGAAAGTGTCCTTCCTCGCCATCGAACGCCACGTCGACTGCATAACCCGCCTCGGTCAAGGCGTCCTTGATCTGTCGATTGAGATTGGTGTCGTCTTCAACAACCAGAATACGCATGATCCGCCCCCCCCACAAGACTAGGCTGCTATTGTGCGTCCATTGTCAGGTTTTGCGCCTGACCGTCAGAGCTGAGCACACCGATAACATACACCAGCCTGCCGTCCTCGTCACACACATCCACATTGAGGATGTCCGAGCTTGGATCCACGCCGGCCTGCGCCAGCACGGCGTCAAGCGACATGATCTGTCCGGAAGAGACGGCTTCCTGAATCTGGCGCTTGTCGAGACAAGCCTGGGCCTGGCTCGAACCGGTACTTGCAAGCGCAAGCGCCAGGGCGAGAGCCAGGGCGATGGAGGCGGTGGGTTTTGGGGCGTTCGTTTTCATGGCCAATCAATAGCGTCTGCAAACTGAATGGGACATGAATGCGGCACGCCTCCCCCGATTTCCACACAATTGACCTCAGGCTTTCCGGGTATCTCCCTTCAATCCCTTGCGCAGGAACAATATGGCCAGCGATTCCAGCACGAGGCTCCCTGCCGAACCGCTATCCAGCGCCGGCAGGTTGATGCCCAGCATCTGCGCAAGGCCGGCCAGCAGCATGAATGCTGCCACGATATAGGTCTTGTAGCCCGAAAGGATATCCATGGTCTCATCTCCTTGAGTTGAATCTCTGGTCGGAGCCACAGCGAGCGCTGCAGCGCGAATTGTCTCGACGCGACGGGTCCAGCCGCGCCCGAACACCGGAAAAGTGGAAAGGGCCCTGAGAAAATCGAGCCTTCGGTCGCACAGCGCATCTACCGTTCTTGCGGCGCTGGATTGATGAGCGGCTGCCAGCGTGATGGGACCAACCAGACCGTCGGCGACAACGCCGAGCACCTGCTGCAGGCAGCGGATTGCCTTGCCTGGGCCGGAATTGACCGCGAAGTCGAACACTGCCAGATCGACGCCCGATGGCATGTCCCCTGCCCGGCAGGCATCCCAATAGCCAGCGCGATAGATCTTGGCGGCCTCGTCCCGGTCCAGGTTTTGCACCTCCGCTTTTGGCAGATCCCACCAGGGCGAAATATTGCGCCAGCGCGCCAGGGTCTTGCGGGTGATCCCCATATTTGTGGCCCCGCCAGGATCGGACGGATGATCCACATATCCGCCCTCATGCCTGAATATCTCGGCGAGGCAGGTGTCAAACCGTGCATCAGTCATGGAACATTCCAATCGCGCCATGGCCCGCACCGAGCGTTGCGCTGACTTGTCGAACTTTGAAGGTGAAATCACTGGCTGGCCCGCCCAAATCGGCGATTTGGTCGGCCAGCGGATATTGGACGTATGAATGCGCCGTATGCAGTGTTCTCACCGGCGCGCCGCCGGTCACGATCTCGACCTGCCAGCTTTCCGGCGAAAACTCGAGCGGTGGTTCGGCCACGCCCCAGCCGTCGCCATCGGCCCGGCTGCGGCGGGTCCATTCCAGCGTGATCGATCCATCCGCCAGCCTGGTCCCCTTGAGGTGAACGGGAGAGAGAGGCAGCACCGGCCGAACTCGGGGGGCGACCGTCACGATCTCACCGGCGCCACCGCCCGCAACGGTTGCCCGCAGGTCGCGGCTTTCGCCAATCCAGTCCATCCCCACCGCAAGAGTCATCAGGGTCTGGTTCAGAACCATCGCCCGCCGGCCAGCCGACACGGTGCCGATAGCTTGCACGGACCCTTCTAGCCCCCGCAACAATGCGGTCAGCCGATATTGCCCCGGTGCCACCAGTTCTGCGGCGGCAAACCCGATAATCTCCCAGTCGCCGGCATCCGTCTCGATTGCGACCCGGTTCGCACCCGCCAGTGCGGCCAATGGCTCCACATCGGCGAGGTGTCCCGCGTTCAACTGGATGCCGAGGGTATTCTTCAAGTCCCACAGCGCTTCAGGCCCCGGGTGCAATGGCGTGAGCAGTTCACCGATCGCCGACTGGCGGTTCAGCCTCGTCAATTCGGTGCCCGTAGCATCGTCGGCAATCTTCACCGGCCCGGACCAGGGATCGGCGTAGGCGCCGAGAACCAATCGGCTGCGCAGCGGATCGGATGGCAATGGAGGCAGATGCGCTGCAACCACCAAGGGCGTCATCACAGGCATTATGGCCGGCTGGTTGCCACGCGGTCGATCTATGCCGGTGGCCAGCGCATCACCTCGGCGCACTGCGCTAGCCGAGATCTGACGCACGGCACCATCGCGAATTTCGGTGATCTCGAAAGGCCCCTCGGCAAGATCAGGCAATGTCACCCGGTCGCCCGGCTCAAGCGCAACCTGGCCAGGCGGCAGAGCGAACTCGATACTGTCGCCACCCGCCGCATGTTGGTCGAGCAGCCGTTCGGCCGCTTGCCGGGCAGCGCCGCTATCAAGCACGACCGGCTTGTTGTGGGTCACCAGCGGTCCCCGATCCGGTCGGATCGCTGCCGATGTCGCTGCCAGATAGTCCCGCTCCCGGTCAAAATGTCCGAGCGTCAGCCGCGCCGGCTTCTCGGCGCCGTCATCGCGCCGACGCGACAGCACCGGCGCGTCAGTACTGGCCAGGGTCTCGTATTCCAGCTCAAGCGCCGGTCCCCCGCCCTGGGCAATGCCGACCATTGCATCGCCACGCGCTGCAAGTTTTTGCCCTGTCAGGTCAAACACGGTTTCGAGCACATCGCGGGCCGTTCCGGCACCTGACACAGTCAGTCCGCCAATCAGCGGGGCCGAGGGAGCGGCCAAGACGATGCTGTCATGCTCTGAAACCACGGCATGGGCCAACTCATCGCTGGCCAGCCCACCCAGGCGGCCGGTCAGCCAGTGACCGGTGGCATGATTGGTGCCATCGGACCACACTTCCGTCAGCGCCGGAAACACCGGAAATGGCCGTGCATCCCAGGTCCAGCAATAGAGCCGTTCTGGATCAACCATGCCGGTCGGATTGTAGGCTGGGTCGTTCCAGCGCAGATGATGCGCCCGCAGCACCTGCCGCTGGATCAGCGCGTCGGGAGTGCCAGCGGAAAAGTAGGGCCGCCCATTCTCGGCACTCTTGCTATCACCGAAAACATTCGGCTGATTGGCGCCCTTGTCGACAGCGCCACACCCGATCTCGGTCAGCCAGACTGGCTTCGAGCCGGGTACCCAGGGGGTCGGTGACGCATTTCGCACGCCGCCAGGGCGATCGAAATGCTGCTGCCCCCAGAACGCTTCGATATCCTTGTAGCGCCAGATCCATGGCTCGCCATGCGCCCCGTCGGTAATCGGCGTGCGGAGCTGCGCCCGGCGATCCGCTTCGCTGGCGTAGAACCAGTCATAGCCCTCGCCCCCGGCAATATTGCCCGCCAGGTAGTCGAGCTCATATCCCGTCCGCGCCAGCGCCAGATCGGCATGGTCTTCTCCGTCCCGCCAATCGGCCAGCGGCATGTAGCAGTCGATCCCAATCGCATCGATATCGGCCGAGGCCCAGAGCGGGTCGAGGTGAAAGAATTTGGCACCATCCTTCTGGCACCCCGAATATTCGCTCCAGTCCGCCGCATAAGTCAGTCTTGTAGTTGGCCCCACAATGGCCCGCACATCGGCGGCCAGTGCCACCAGCGCATCGACAAAGGGGAAGCTGTTGCCCGCCCCGCGTACGCTGGTCAGCCCGACCATTTCCGAGCCGATCAGCATGGCATCCACCCCACCTGCCTCCACGGCAAGTTGGGCATAGTGCAGTATCATGGCGCGATAGCCGGGCACGAAGGCTGCCACCTGGGCCGCGGCGGCGGCGCTGCCCTCGGGCGATCCGGGCAATCCTGGGGCCGGCGAGCAAGCGATACGCCCGCGCCAGGGATAGGCCGCCTGCTCGCTGCCACCATAGGGATCGACCAGGCCATTACCCTGCGGAATATCCATCAGCACAAAAGGATAGATCGTCACCTTGAGCCCACGCGCCTTGAGGTCGGCGATTGCGGCGAGCACCGAAGCGTCCGACGGCGTGCCGCCATAGGCCGGTCCCCCGGCATGACTTGAGACAACCTGCGCCGCTGTCCGTGTCACACCCGCGACACTCCAGCTGGTTCCCTCAATATTGCGCGTCGCGTCCTCAACGCGCGGCTCCACCGTGCAACTCGCGCAGCGCAGATCGTCGCCGAACCAGCTCACGACCAGCGCGACATGTTCAAGATTGGGGCAAAGCGCCTGTAATTCGTCGAGCGAGCCGGTCCAGTTGCTGGTACCGGACAGCAGATGCGCATTCTCGCTCACGCCCGCGCCCGGCCCCAACACCCTGATCCGGGGTTCAGGGTCATAACCAAATTCCGTTGCACCCGGGATGATCGTCATGGCGCGGATGGCTGGCTCCAGATCGCCAACCACACGGCATAACTCGGCGGAAAGCTGCGGGATGCGATTGCCGAAGCGGCTCAGCGGCAGGTTCTCGACCACGAGGTAGCAGACGCCCCGATAAGCGGGCGCGTTGCCGTTCCCCTGTGTTGCCTCGATCAGGCTGTCGGCGGTCTGCTCTTCGTCGCCGTGGTAGAAGCGCAGATTGAGACCAGCCGTGTCGAGCAACTGCCCGTCGGCCCAGATGCGTCCAAGCCTGGCCACCGGGCCCTCGCAAAAAGCGACAGCGAAACTGGCGAGGATCTCTTCAGTTTCCTCGGCAGCCGACGGCATGCCTTTGGAACCGGCGGTATCACTGACATGGCGCACCAGTTCTCGCGCCCAGATGATGTTGCCCGACAATCGCCCCCAGCCATAGAGCCGGGGGATACTCAGCCCCTCGCTCGACGCCCCCAGCCGTACATCGAATAGCGGGGCTTCGGCCTTGTTGTCGCCGAACAGCCAGCCGTCTACCGCACTGCCGGCCAGTGCCCCCAACGCCCGCCCAACTGTCGCGCCGATAGGACCGCCCAGCAGCCCACCGGCAAACTGCCCGGCAACTGATAGTGCCAGTGTCGCCATCTTATTGTTCCTTGGAGTTTAGTCTGCCGTCGTCGACGCAGGTCGGCCTCAGCTCTGGGCCGGAAACCGGTACCGGCCGCTGACCCGTTTGGCCCAGCCTGAAGTCAGGTTCGCCTCGATCACCCCCAGATGCTCCTGGGCATGGATGAAACGGCCCGGTGCAATCAGAATGCCGCAATGGCGCGGCTCAGCAGTGCCGCCCAGTCGAAACAGAACCGCCTGCCCCGCCTGTGCCGGCCCCTCAACCGCGATGAGAAACCGTTCCGCCGCCAAGCGCAGTGCAGGATCGCGTTCCTGGCCGCGCCGGTCCATTCGATAGGGCGGCACCAACACCGGCTCGTCGCCGTAAAGCGTTCGCCACACCCCTCGCAGCAATCCCAGGCAGTCGCATCCGGCGCCCAGGGCCGAGGCCTGATGCCGATAGGGTGTGCCGAGCCAGGCCTGCGCGGCCCTCACCACCAGTTCGGCGTTCATGGCACCACCGGCCTGCCATCCATGGCGTAGCCGCTGCGCGGGTGGCGCAGGACATAGTCGCTGCCGGGGATATGCGGAAAGCCACGGAAATTGGCCGTATTGGCAAACTTCGCCCGACAGGTCGTGAATCGCTGGTCGCAGCCAACCGTCACGATCAGCGCATCGCCCAGCGCGCACCACTCGCCAACCCGGCTTGAAAACCCCAGTGTGTCGCCATCGGCGTCACGGCGATGTGTCATGATCGGGTCGCGCAGTCCATGACGCTCGCCATCGGTCCATTGCGCCACCCCGAAGGCGAACCAGTTCTCGTCAAATCCGGCCAACCCACTGACGCGAAGCTGAAAATCGTCGATCACCCCGACAACAACGGCCTCCCCGCGATAGGCGGCATTGTCGATATCGACGCCACAGCGCTCGTCGCCGACATTGGCGTCACACAGCCCCTGGAACATACGCCCCCTGGTTATGTTGAGTGCCTGCTGGGGCGACCGCAATTCAGCCCGGAACACCCCGTCTTCCCGGACAATCTCGCCGATGGTATCGACCCTGAGCATCAAGCACTGGCTCGGTTCGGACCAGTTCACCAGCCAGGTTTCGACACGCGCGCCATCATAGCGGCCCTGCAGAATATCGGCCTCGGCAATGGCGGCGTTGTCGAGCACGCCCAGAACCTCGCCGGTTTCCACCTGCTGGCCCAGCCGCGACGGCACTTCGCCGCCATCGAGGCCAAAAGTCGGCGTGCAATCGGTGCCCGCAATCACCAAAGGCCGGTCGTGATCGGTGAAGCCTAGCGTCACCCCGTCCTTGCGGATCAGGCGCCAGCATTTTGCCGTCGTCGTCTCGTCCTGCGCCAGATGCGTCGCCAGGTCGCGTGGCAGTTCCCTCATGGCAAGATCTCCAGCAGTGGAATGCTCGGCGCCTCGGCCGCATCAAAGCTGTTGAGTTCGATGTCGAGCCGGTCGGTGTCGAACCGCACCGGCACATCGAAGAGAAACCCGGCGGTTACGCTTGCCCCGTCTGCCGGCGCACTGGCAAAGCCCACGATGCCGCTGGTCGCATCCACGCTCCAGCCACCCGCTTGCTCCACCCCATCCACCGCCACGCGCACACTGCCCGAGACCGGTTTTGCAATGGGCCGCAAATAGGGGTCGAACGCAGCGCCATAGCGTTTGGTCAGCTGAAACTGGGTCTGCACCCCGTCGCCGTTTCCAATATCCTGGTCGGTCGGCAACGGCGCCGCACCACCGGAAGAGTGATCCAGCCCGTCGCGCCACAAAAACCCGTGCAATCGCCCGCGTCGCTCTTCAAAAAACGCCAACACCGCCTGCATGTCAGCCCGCGATTTAATGCCATAACCGGCATTGTAGCGCCGCCGCGAATGCGCCCAGCGCCCATTCCGCTTCTCGCCGCCGCCCGCCAAGGTCACGACATCGGTCCTGCGCTCCGGCCCGCCCCGCGCCCCCAGCGCGATATCGAGCGGAAAGCGTATGTGATGAAAGCTCATGTTTTCCTCGCTGCCACCCTTTAGCTTCCCCGCGTGCCGCGCCGAACCGCCCGCAGCAGCATCGCGCTCACCTCGGCCTCGCTCGTCGCAAAGCTGCGCGCGTCGCTCGCAGTCACATTGAAAGTCACATTGATCGCGCTGCCGCCCCCGGCGACACCAAGCCGTCCGTCCGGCCCGCGCTGCAACGGCATGATCGCTTCCGGCCCCGCCTCACCGGCCAGACCCAGGCCCTGCCCAAGCGGGAAGTAGCTCGGGCTCGCGATCACCCCGCCCTTGGCAAATTTCGTCAATGCCGGGTTGGTCGCGGTGAAGATGTTATCCACCAGCCCGCCGACCAGTGTTCCAAGCGGCTTGAACGCAGCTTTCAGTGCGATATCGGCAAAGGCACCGGCAATATCGCTCAGTACCGAGCGAAACGACTTGCCGTCCATCACCGCGCCACGAAACGCACGGCTGACCGAACTCGCCACGCCATCGGCCAGATCGCTGATGCGCCCCAGCTCGACCTGCACATCGCTCAGCTCGTCGCGAAACTCCTCGCCAAACAGATCACTGGCCATCGGGAAAGCGCTCCATCAAGTTCTGTAAATCGCGCCGCTCGAGCGGCCCGGTCCTATCCCCCATGATCGCCCCCCAGGCCGACGCCAGTTCTCTTGGTGTCATGGCCCAGAAATCGCGCGGCGGCAGCCGCAGCACCCCCAGCCCGAAACTCATCGCATCCGTCCACGGAAACGGCCTCATCCGCGTTCTCCAAAGGTTGCTTCCAGAAGCCGCACGGCGATCTCGGCCGCGCCCCGCAGTCCACCCTCGACGCTCATACGGGCCAGGTCATCATCGCTGAGGGCATTGCCGCCGCCGCGCAGTCCAGCGCCCAGAATGGCGGTCAGGTCACGCGCCGAAACCCGGCCTTCGCCAAACCGCTCGGCCAGTCCGGCCAGATCCCCCGCCCCCAGCCGTGCCTCCAGTTCCGCCAACGCCCCCAGCGTCAGGCAAAGAGTTCTCGTTTCGCCACCGATCTCGGCAGCGATTTCACCACGATGAATATTGGTCATGCTTGTTTCCTACGCAGCCGCGAAGCTCACTTCACCCGCACTCTCCAGCGCCAGGTCGAACGTCACTTCCCCCGCATGATCGGCGGAAAATTCCAGCGCCACGATTTGAAACGGGCCTTCCACGGTGCCAAAGTGCGGCAGAATGAGCTGCCAGTTGCAGATGGTGCCGGCAAAGAACAGACTACGGATCGCTGCGTCCGAAGCCTGATCTTTGAACACGCCACTGCCGGATACCGAGGCCCGCTTGACGCCGCCGCCGGCCAGCAACTCCCGCCACCGCCCGGCGCTTTCCTGATCGGTGGTGTCGACGCTTGCCGCATTGAAATTGAGACTGCGCGTGCGCAGCCCCGCCACGGTGATGAAACTGCCCGACCCGTTCTGATCGAGTTTCAAAAGCATATCCTTGCCGCTCTGGGCTGCCATTTTTGTCTCCGCTACTCGCTGAAAAATCGCAGCGTAACCGCCGCCCGCGCCTGCCCGGTCGCCGTATCGATGCTGGTTTCAGTGCGCATGTGTTCGGCATGCGTCACTGTCAGCCCAGCGGGTGCCAGCGCCGAACTCCCCGCCGCCACTACGCGCTCGGCAATTTCCAGTGCGGCCTTGCGGCTCGGCTGACTGCTCCAGCAATGCAGCAACACCCGATGCTCCTGGCCTGGTGTTGCATCACCATCGCGTTGCCGAACGTCGTGCCGGTCGATCACCACGTAAGGCGCCGGCCGGTCGCGCGGCGGCGCATCGAACACGCCATCGGATCCGATCAGCGCCACCAGCGCCGCATCGCTCGAGAGGGCCTCCACCAGCGCCGCCTGCAAACTTGCTATTGGGTGCATGTTCTCACCCCGTGAAACTGGTTTCGCTGCAGGCGCAGCTCAGATAGGCCCGTCGTCCATTCAGATCGGCAGCGCTCACCACATCGAGATCGCGCCCGCGATAGACAATCCGGTCCCCCGGCGAGATGTCATTGCGAAAGCGCAGCACCACGCTGTGCGAGATCGCCACGGCGCGCCCATCGGCATTGGTCCCCTGCCGCCCGGTCAGACTGCGCACCCTCGCCCAGAGATGGGCGACCGGCATGTAGATCCTCACATGGCCACCGCCACCGTCGTCCTGGCTATCGCGGCGCTTGAGCTGGACCCGGTCCGTCAGGGTTCCGACAGGCGGAATCTTCTCCCCGCTCACAACCGCACCCGCTTGTAGCCCGACACGGCACGATCAAATCCCGAGGGCACGATGGCACCTGATCCAGCCACGATCACTGCGTCGCGGTGCTCATACCAATGCGCCACCAGGCCCAGCAGCGCCTGGCGCAAATCGGCCGGCACGTCGGCGGGTTCGGCGCCATAGCCGGCGACATAGTCGATCTCCAGCCCCTGGCGGGTGCGCAATGCCGGCATGCCGACAACGACAGGCGGCACGATCAGCCGATCCGGCTCGCTGAGAAATTGGGCCATCGCGATTTCGCGGCTGCCACCATTCTCGTCGATGGCCGCGATGCCCGTCACCGACAAGAGGGGCGACACCGGCAGTTTCACCACGCCCCCCTCGGGCCAGGCATCAAGCACCAGCCGCCAGCTTTGTGCCAGCAACGCCTTGCCCGTCACGCCTTCAACATGCAGACGCGCCGCGCCAATCAACGTGCCGATCAGCCCGTCCTCAGCCGTGTCATCGACCTTGAGGAATGCCTTGGCCTCGACGAGCGAAACCGGCTCCTCGGCGGGCCCCGCCAGGAGATATGCAGTCATGTTCTTGTTCCTTGTTGGAGAGACCCCCACCCCGCCTCCCCCTGGAGATGGGGGAGGGGTTGGCCGGTGGTCAGCTGAGATCGAGGCGTGCTCGATAGGTCCCTCCCCCTAATTCAGGGGGAGGCTAGCTGGGGGTGGGCCTCAGCTCACACCGAATTTAAGTAGCTTTATCGCGTCATAGTCCGCGATCCCGCCGCCGACCCGCTTGGTGGTATAGAACAGGATGTAGGGCTTTGAGCTGAACGGGTCGCGCAGCACCGAGACGCCCTGGCGGTCAACGATGAGATAACCGCGGCGGAAGTCGCCAAAGGCAATCGAAAAGCTGTCCGCACCGATATTGGGCATGTCTTCGGCTTCCACCAGCGGAAAGCCCATGAAGCTGGCTCGCCCATCGGCCGCCGCCGCTGGCTGCCAGAGATAGTTTCCGTCGGCATCCTTGAGCTTGCGCAGCGCGCCTTGGGTCTTGCGGTTCATCACCCAATTGGCGTTCTGCCGATACCCGGCCTTGAGCGCGTAGACCAGGTCGATCAGCACGTCGCTGGCATTGCTCGCCGGCATGGCACCCGATACGCCGGTTGCCAGATAGCCCAGATTGCCCCAGCTCCAGCTTGTCTCCGCCACCTTGGTGCCGTTGAGGAACCCGCTCGGCTTGTTATTGCCATCGCCGGTCACGAAAGCCGTGGTTTCCTGCGCCGCAAAGGCCGCATTGACCTCATCGGCAATCCACTGGCCCACATCCACTGCCGCGTCTTCGAGAAAAGCCGTAGTCGCCGCCGGCATGGCATAGAGCTCGGTCGTCGGATAGCTCAGTTCTGCCAGCGTCTGGCTGTCGGTGGTCGGGCGGCTCGCCGTCTCGCCCACCCAGCCGGTCTGCGGCCCGGTGACCGTGATCGGGCGCTTATAGACCGAGCCCGAAACCTGCCGCACGCCGGCGATGGCGCGAATGGGCGAAATATGGGTCATCAGCCGGGTGATCTCGGTCTCAACCTCGCCCGGCACCACATAGCCGCCGTCACCAGCGACGCCCACCTGGAGCGCCTTTTCTTCGCCGCGCTTCATATAGGCCGAGAAGGCCTCCTTGTATTCGCCGTCCGGCACCGTTGCACCCTTGCCTTCCAGCGCCGGTCGCGCCCGTTCGGCACTGACGCGATCCAGCGCCGCCTTGTGTCCGTCGATGACCCGGTTCAAGCGCTCCAGCTTGCCCTCGAGCAGGCCGTCGGCCGAACCACGTTTCTCAATCTCCTGGAGACGCTGGTCATTGGTGGCCTTGAATTCCTCGAATGCGGAGGAGAATTCAGCGAAGAGCGCGGCAATATCGCCCCCTGCGCCGGCCTTGGTTTCAAGGCCGTCGTCGATCCGATCCATTTCGGTGTCCTTTTATCGGTTACGGATAGTCTTTGTGGCGGCGGCAATGGCCGCGCCGGCGCTGAGGGGGGAAACGATGCGCGCCTCCTCCATCATCGGAAAGGTGACGATCGAGACCTCATAAAGGTCGATCTCATGCAACAGGCGCTTGCCCGCCTGGCGACTGGCCCTGACGGTACGGAACCCGATGGAAAGTCCATCGAGCGCCTGGTTCTCGATCAGCCGACGCAGCGCATCCGAGCGCGGCACGCCTGGCACCAGCCGCCCGGTCACGAACAGCCCGTGACCGTCCTCGGCCATGCTTTCCCAGGTGCCCACCGGCTCCTTGGGATCGTGCTGGAACAGAAGTCGAATGCGCCCGCGCCTTTTGACGAGGCTCTTGGCGAACGCTCCGGGCAGCACGATATCGCCGCCGCTATCGAGCCTGTTGAACACACTGGCATAGCCGGCAAACCGACCTTCCCCATCTATCGGAATGGCGCTCATCCGCGCTTGGCCCCGCGCGCGCGCTGCTTGGGTGGCGAGCGCTGCTTGTCCGCCAGCGTCCCCGCCAAATTCCAGGCAAATTGCCGGAACGTCTGCTGTGCGGCCTCACGATTGTGCTTGTCTGACATGGGCTTAGTCCTCCTTCCGGAAAAGCCGATTCAACTGCGCGATCTCCTGCACGAAGTCGTTGAAGTGTTGATTCACCCTGGCCATCTCGCGCAAAGCCCACACCAGCAGCGCACTCGCCCCGCTCGCCCACAGGAACAGCGCCAGATGAGCGAGATCGCCCCGCTCGATGACGGTTTTGGTCAGCTCGTCCATGTGTTCCTCCGGGCAACAAAAAACCCGCCGGGGGCGGGCTTGGGTGGTTCGACATTTGCGGCAACTTCTGGCCATGCATTGGTCAGGACCAACTTTCCCGCAATTGCACCAGGCTGGCCGCTGCAGCATCGGCTCGCTCAAGCACATGGGGTGGTCTGTTTCTCAAACCCGCGATCATCCTCAGAAAGCGGGCAACTTCGTTCTTGGAAGCGTGAGTGTCCAACAAGGCCAGCAAATCCGAGACATGGTCATCGTACTCGAACACTGACGAGGGATTCTCAGTCGCATTGAAAGGATCCCACTCCAGTGTCAGCATGCTTCCGACTGCGCGAAGTTTTTGACCTCGCTTTACCAGCGCCTCCGTTCCTGGAAGCAATCGCTCTTCGAAAAACCGAGCATGCGTAAGGATTAATTGAATTTCGTCCTCGGTTAACCGGCTGTCTGGGTATTCAGGCGTTGATCCCATCCTGCGATCCAAAGCGATCGCAACCTGATACTGCTCGGGCGGCAGAGCGGCAGTCGAGACAATGGTGCATTGCCGTTCATCTTCTATCCTCCGGCCTTCGCCATCCCGGCCAAACTTGTAGGTCGACTCATTCGGAATATTGCGGGCCCAAAAATTGGACGCATTCGCATCGTAGACCAACAGCAAGTCCGTCCGACCATCATTTCTCAGGCCGTATATCAAATCGCCGGTCACGACGGCATTGAGCGCCTGAACCCTCGACGTCATTGTTGTCCTTTCGGACCAAAATGGCCCAGGGTTTCCTGCTGTTCAATGTGCGGCAATTCCTCAATTCCCAAAATCTTCAAGGCGCAGCTTCTGCAAAGGCGCTTTCCCTGAATGGTGTACATCCCCGTCGTCCCAAAACTGCCACCCATGCTGCACCCGCCAGAAAACCAATCACAGCGCGGCCCTGCAACCTGAACGGGCTCTGGCTCAACCGGAACCTGCCCGATGACCGACCGATCATCAATCCACTGCCCGCCCTCCGGTGTCCCTTTCGGCGCACGTGGCAGATCCGGCCGGTAGCGCCGCTCAAGCCGGGCAAGGAGCACATCCAGCTTCAGCGTCAGCGTCGCCAGCCGGATTTCATACCCGAGCGCCTTCAGCACTCGTCCCGCAATCCGCACCATTGCTTACGCACCAGTACCGACCCCGGTCAGCTCCCGCTTCTCCGCATCGCTCAGGAAGTCCGCCGCCCCGACCCGAGCCCAAAGCGCCGCTCGGTCCTCGGCCAGCGCCTCGACGCTTTCGAAGTCCGGCACCACCTCCGCCCCGTCGAAGGCCGGCCCCAGCCACCCGCTCAATTCCTGGGCCACCCGCACCACCAGCGGCACCAGGGTCTGCCGCCACAGCGCCTTGTTGGCTTCGGCCAGGTTCGCATAGGTATTGTCGCCCGGTATCCCGAGCAGCATGGGCGGGACACCGAACGCCAAGGCGATGTCCCGCGCCGCGGCGTGCCGCGCTTCGATGAAGTCCATGTCACGCGGACTCATGGCGATGGTTTTCCAGTCGAGCCCGCCATCGAGCACCATGGGTCGGCCGGCATTGGCCGACCCGGCGAAATGGGCCTCCATCTCTTCCTTGAGGCGATTGAACTGCTCTTCGGTCAGGCTCCCCGTCCCGGCCGAATAAACCAGCGCCCCGCTCGGCCGCGCCGCATTGTCGAGCAGCGCCTTGTTCCATTGGGCGCTGGCATTGTGGATATCGAGGCTGGTCTGCGCGGCCTCGAGCGGTCCCATGCCGTAGTGGTCATCCAGCGGATGAAACAGCGCCATATGCAGCACGCCCGGCACCGGAACACTGTCCTGCGAAATCCGTATGGCCCTGCCGCCGGCCTTATAGTCATAGGCCACGGGCCAGCCGTCGCGCCCGGCCACTACGCTCATCCGGTCCGGCCGCAAGACGAAGAGCGTGCGCACAGCACCATCGACGATCCCCGCCTGAAGATAGGCATTTCCCGCCGTTTGCAGATAGGCATAGACAGCTTCCAGCATTTCCGCACCGGACTGGCGCCCATTTGGCCTGGTCAGCAGATCGAGCAGCGGATGTTCGCTCACCGCCTGGCCGTTAATCTTCACCGTCAGCGGCACCCGATTGGCCGCCTCGGCGATCAGTCGCACGCAGCGATAAACCACGGGATTGCGCGTGAAGCCCTGGTTGACCAGGCTCGCATACCCTCGCCCGCTCCACTGCGCAGGCCCCAACTGGCTCAAAGTCAGCATGGTATGACCGGCGAACGACTTGGTTTCTTCAGGCGTGTTTGTGCGACCGCCAAAGAGGCGGTTCAGGATATTGGGCATGTCTTGTTCCTCGTTCTTTCGACCCCCACCCAACCTCCCCCTTGCCAGGGGGAGGGGCGCCGCGGTAGCCCACCGGCAATGCAACAATCTCGATAGGTCCCTCCCCCTGCTTCAGGGGGAGGTTAGGTGGGGGTAGACCTTGTTGCCCCGCCATTCGAGCGCAGCTCTCATGGCCTTGCCGCCTAAAATCGTTCCACTGGAGCGATTTTGCCTTCGGCCCGGCTACAAGCCCCTCACCCGCGGCCTTTGTTCGTTCAGCACCAATTCCGTCAGCGCCCAAACCAGTGCATCGACGCGGTCCGGCGAATGGCCATCCGCCTTGCCGTCCGGTCCGAAGGCGCACAGCTCGTCTTCCAGCGCGGTGAGGCCCTCGACATGCTGCACCAGGCCGCGGGCATAGAGCGCTGCCACGGGTTCTGCCCGCACCCACTTGCCGCGGCTGGCGTAAGCGGTTCGCACCGGCACAACGGCGTCGACCTGGGCGATCATCTGGCGCACCAGATCACCGCCCTGGTTCACCTCGACAACAATGCAATCGGCGGCATGGGCGTGGAATGCCGCTACAGCCCGTCGCGCCCACGTGATCGGCGAAGCCTGCTTGAGCGTGGCGTCCTCGAGCACCAAGGCGCCATCACCCTGCCGAGCGGCAACAATGATCCCGCACGCATCAGACCGGGCGTGTCCGGTCACCGGGGGGTCGACCGCCACCACGATCCGGCCGTCGGGCGCGCTCGTCGCCCGGCCAAACATGGCCCGCTGCCAGAGCGCGTCGGGACGATCCTCGATCAGTTCGCCATCGAGTTCCTGGCGGCCAAGCACGGTGCCGCGATAGCGCGCCACCACCGCGTCCAGAAAGGTCGGCGCCAGATGCGCCTGGTTCTCGTGCGTGGCGATATGCACCACGGCCGTCCGCTCGTCCCCGAGCAGACGGCGTATCAATGCCGTCGGGCGCGGCGTCGTCGTTGCCAATTGGCGCGGTCTGTCGCCCAGCCGCAAGCTGAATTGCAGCATGTCCCAGGCGGCTTCCGCATGGGGCCATTTGCCGATTTCATCGCACCAGGCTGCCGCGAATTGCGGTCCACGGAAGCGCTCGGGGTCCGATGCCGTCAGAATCGTTGCCTCGGCTCCATTGGGCCAGCGCAAATGGTTCTTGCCCCACAAGGTGGGCCGCTCATCATCCTTATGCACGGCCATAAGACCGCTTTCGCCGCGCACCATGATGTCGAGCGCTTCGGTCATCGTTTCACCCACCAGGGCGATCGGCGATATTCGCTGCCGCGCCAGTTGCCGCACCCATTCGGCACCGGCCCGCGTCTTGCCCGAACCGCGTCCCCCCATCAGCAGCCAGGTCGTCCAGTCGCCATCGGGCGGCAATTGCTTGGCGAAGGCCCATTTCTGCCAGTTATAGTATTGGGCTTCGACCTCGTCGTCGCCGAGGGAGTCGACCTCGGCCTGCGAGCTAGCGGGATTTAAACTGGTCAAGGCGCTTAACGAGTTTGGCCCGCAAATCGGTCATGTCCTTGCGGCCGGCTGGGTCCACATTGCGCTCCGCCGCGCCCAGTTCGATCAGCTTGTCCAGCGTCTTGACCTGCGTGGCCAATGTGTTCGTGCGTTTCTCCACCGGTTCATTTCTGGCCATTTCCAAATCCCTTATCTGTCGTTCGAGCACTTTGAGCATCCGCGACACCAGCACCGCCTCTTTCGGCCTGCGCTCGCGCTGGCTGAGCCAACCTTCGCATTGGCGGCGGTAGCGCAGCTGCGACACGGTGATGCCGTGCCGCTTGCAGATGGTCTTTGGTTCAAACAGCCGCCCTTCATATTCGCCGCGAATAGTCTGCCAGTCGGGCGGCGCCGGCCGCTCGATATCGTCAGGGCTTTCCATGCCACTATGTCCTGAAATTGCCGGGGCTCACGGCCCCCTCATCGACCCAATTTGTCGACCATGCCTGAACACTAGCAGACCGGCGTCACGCGGGGATAACTTCTACAACAACCTCGGAGAAACAGAGGCACCTTATTTTAGCGTCCCCGCCGCCTTGAGGGCCGCCTTGTCGCTCTTTGCGCTCATCGCCGTCAGGCCACGCTCCACTGCGTCGGCGATCATGCCCTTGGCGGCCTTCTCCATTTCAGGCCGGCAGCGTGCCAGGGTCTTCAGCCCCGCTACCATCCGCAACATCACTTCAATGCTGCCTGCACCGTCCCTGGCGATCGGCCTGAAGGAATCGGCCATAAGGTCGTCGGGGTCCAGCGGCGCCACCAGCAACCGCTCGTATTTGAGATCACTGTCCTCGACCGGCCGCTCCGCCAGCACACGCACCAGTGTGCTCACCACAGCGATGGCGGTGCCAGGATCGTTGATTCCCGGTGACAGGGCCTTGCTTCCGATCTCGGCCAGTACGATCAGCCCGAAGCGCGGATCGCTATCAAAAGTGCGACCAGTGCCCACGGTGAAAGCACCGGCCAATCTGTCCGCCATATCGTCTTCCAGCGTTCCGGCAACGAGCATGAGTGGACGGTCAGGGGCTGCATAGGCACCCGGACGTGAGGTGATGGTGATCAGCAGTTCGTGTTGTTCAGCCAACTCCTGCAGGCGCGACAGGTCTACGTGTTGTACGTAGCCGGTCTTGCGGGAAAAGACAGGCTCGCCTGATGGCTTTCCGCTGAGCCGCCGACATCCCAGCAAACCGTCTCCCGGCACCGTCCTGAAAGCCTTCTCGGTGGCAGACCCGACCTTGCTGACTGTTTCACCGACGCGGCCGATGGAAGACATCTGGCCAATCCAGCGGATGAGCGCGGCGACAACCAGCACCACCACGGCCAGGGTTACCGCAAACAGCAGGAGACGCCCCGCCTCGCTGTAAATGTTGGCGGACAACCCTATGATCCCGACAATAGAAAACAGAAACGCCCCGATGAACACCGAGATTGAGGTTTGCGCGCTGCGATCACCCACAATCAGGGGTACGGCTCTGGGCGTGGTGGACGCGGAAGCGCTCGAAAGCGCGCTGACTATGGTGGAGAGTGAGAAGACCGCAACTGTCAGCAGGCTCGAAGCCAGCACTGTCAGGATGGATTCCACGGCTTCGGATGACAGGGTGAACGGCAATTTGTCGGGAACCAGGCCGGACGTCGCATAGGCGATCACTACGGTCAGAATGGCGACCAATGAGAATGCGGCCGGCAGAAACCACATCTTCTGGACCATCTGCCGGAGCTTGAACGCGATTTGACTCATGGATTTTCCCCTCAGAAGGTAAGTCTTACCCCCTGGGTTTGGTTGCGCCCAGCCCGGTCGGAACTGATTCTAGGAACCGAAAATACGCCGCGCTTCGAGAGCCAGGCCGAGCCCGACGCTTCCCAGCACGTCGGTGCGGACAATTTCGGCTTCGGGGAATAATGCACTCAGTCTCCCGGCAACGGCCGGGACCAGTGTCGAGCCGCCCGTCAGTATCAGGCTGCCGACCTGCGCCGCCGCAAGATCAGCCGCGCGCAAGGTCTCACCGATTGTGCTCTCTAGTCTTCCGATGGAAGGTGCCAGCGCGTCCGCCAATTGCGCGCTCGTCATCTCCGTCTTGATGCTGTGATCCCGCACTTCAAAGGAAAAGGACACGGCCCCGCGATCCGAGAGCGCAATCTTGGCCTCTTCCACCGCGCCAATCAGGCGGTGGCCCAATCGTTCTTCCACCAGCGCCACGAAGGTTTCGACTTTCTCGGGCTCCCTGGCCTCCCGGATGGTTGAGCGCAGATCGCGCTGCGCTTTGGCGTCATATAACCTGTTGATCCGGTGCCAGGTGGAAAGATCGACATAGGGCGCCACCGGCAGATGCCGCTTGCCGTCCAGCGTTCGCGAACCAAGACCAAGCTCGGGCATCACCCGGCTCATGGCCAGCAGCCGGTCGAAATCCGTACCGCCGATATGCATGCCGGCGGTCGCGAGAATGTCGTCACTCCGGTCTGACCGACCGGCCCGTTCCGGCGCCACGCGCACCAGCGAAAAGTCCGAGGTACCACCGCCAAGGTCAACGATCAGGGCAATGCGCTCGCCGCTGACCTGTCGCTCATAGTCAAGCGCTGCGGCGATGGGCTCGAACTGAAACGCGATTTCCTGAAAACCCTGCGCCCGGACCGCAGCCTCAAGCTGGCCCTGCGCTTCCCGATCCGCCGCAGGGTCGTCATCCACGAAATGCACGGGGCGCCCCATCACGACGCTGGTCAGTTCCTGCCCAAGCGTGGACTCGGCGCGTCGTTTGAGTTCCCCGACATAGGTGCCAATGATCTCGCCAAAGCCGAGCCGCTGCTTCTTGACCCGGGTCGTATCGGCATAAAGCGCCGTGCCCAGCACACTTTTGAGCGAGCGCATCAACCGGCCATCGGCGCCGCTGACATATTCAGCCAGGGCGGCCCGCCCGAGATAGAGCTGGTCATCCTCAAAGTTGAAAAACAGGACACTGGGCAGCGTCCGCTCGTCCCCCTCCAGCGGCACCAGCGTGGGCTGGCCGTGCTTATCGATCTGCCCCAGCGTCGAATTGGATGTGCCGAAATCCAGGCCACAGGATTGGGTCATGGCGCGCCGTCCGCAAAAATGGAGAGGTCGCGCCTACCGCGCGGGGACGGGTCTCTTAGTGGTTGCCAGTCTCCCTGACAACCATTGGCATATCAGGCCGCCTTGCGCCGTTTGTCGTCACGCCCGCGCAGGTCCATGACTTCCAGCCGCGCCAAGCCGCGCCGCTGGGCCTTCTTGACCGCCTGGGAGGCGGCATTGAGCACCGAGCGATCCAGTTTCCCCTGTGGATTGACCACGGCAACGCCAGTGCTCAGCGTCACCTGACCAGCATGGCTTTCGCGATTGGGGATCCCCTCGCGGCGCAGTGCGGCGGCAATCCGGCTAGCCAGTTCCCGGGCCATCAGCGCCGGCATGTCCGGCAGCACGAGCATAAAGCCGGCCTGTCCGCTGCGCAGGCAGATATCAGTTTCGCGAGTCAACTGCGCGGCAATGATCGATTCGAGGGAATCAAGGCTCTCCTCGACCGCCTCGCGGCCATAGGCGGCGAAATATTCGGCGTAGCCATCGACTTCGAGGGCCAGGACGCAAAGCGACACATTTCGCTCGGCGCACTGGCTCCAGCCGCGCCGCAAAGCCTCGTCGATGCGCTGCACGAGGCGCGATTTCTTGTTGGGATTGCGAGCGATGGCGGGATGGCCATAGGGCGGCTCGTGCGTGTCGCTGCCGCGCGCCAGAGCTGCGCGAATACGCGCCCAAAGCCCTTCACTGCCGCTCATGGTCACTCTGTTCATCTAGCCTGTCCTGGGCCGCTACCAAACTGGGACAATCAGGCCACACTTATGGTTAACAGCAGGTAAGCACATCACCTCAAAGACTTTCCGGCGGCTCCCATTCGGGCCAGTCCACGGCGTGCTCTTCCCATTGCTCCGGATCGACTTCGGTTTCCAGAAAGGTGCGCCCTTTGGCCGAAACGCCTGCGTCCACCACGGTTTGGGGATCACCCGAAACCAGTGGATGCCACCAGGCCAGGCCCTTTCCCTCGGCCAGACGACGGTATGCGCAGGTCGTGGGGATCCAGGGGATATCCCGGACATTTTCTGGCGTCAGCTTGATGCAGTCTGGCACGATTTCCTGGCGCCGGGGATAGTTCGTGCAGGCACAAGTGTCTCCATCGAGCAGCTTGCAACGCACGTCCGAGGTGATGAGCGTGCCGCTATCCTCGTCCTCAAGCTTGATCAGGCAGCACCGCCCGCAACCATCGCACAGGGCTTCCCATTCGGTTGGTGACATCTGCTCGAGCGACTTTTCTTCCCAGAAGGCCATATTTACCGTTTGCTATTCATGCTGTTGCCGGTTTGCGCTTGCGGGCGGGCCAATGCAATCATATTCCAGCGATTGCGTTGCCTTGTCCGCGTATTGCGGGCAAACCTCCCCATAGCGGGGCGTTGGGGTGCGAAGTGCAGGATCCATTCTACACCAAGGAAAAGAAGCGCAAGCCGAAAGCCGGCATGATGGCCGCTGACGCCTGGCTTGATTCCTCGCTCTATGAGTTCTGGCAGACCCTGGGCCGCGGCTACACGCGATACCAGGACTTCATGTCCCGCTTTCATGTCTCGGGCATAAAGCGCTTTTTCGTCGAAATTCTGTCTGACGCCTTCAGTTTCGGTGCCATTGGCGCCGTTTTGATGACCGCCCTTGCTCTGCCGGCTTTCGACATCATCGATCGCGGTGCCTTCAACAAGGCCGAAGATTATTCGGTCGTGTTCATGGACCGGTACGGCAATGAGATCGGCCGGCGCGGCATCCGCTCGGATGATAGTGTCGCCCTCGATCAGATGCCCGACTATCTGCTCAAGGCTACCCTGGCCACCGAGGATCGGCGCTTTTACGAGCATTTCGGCATCGACGTGGTGGGCACGTTACGCGCGCTGATGAGCAATGCGCAGGGCGATCGCGGCACCCAGGGTGGCTCCTCGATCACCCAACAGCTCGCCAAGAATCTGTTTCTCTCCTCCGAGCGGACGCTCGAGCGCAAGATCGTCGAAGCCTTCCTCTCGATCTGGCTCGAATGGAACTATTCCAAGGACCAGATCCTCAAGCTCTATTTCGATCGCGCCTATATGGGTGGCGGCAATTATGGCGTGACCGCCGCCGCAGAGTTCTATTTCGACAAGCGCGTGCAGGATATCAGCCTGGCAGAGGCCGCCATGCTGGCCGGCATGTTCAAGGCCCCTGGCAATTATGCGCCCCATGTCGATCTGGCTGCCGCGCGCGGCCGTGCCAATCTGGTGCTGACCAATCTGGTGGCTTCGGGCTTCCTCACCGAGGGTCAGGTGACAGCAGCGCGCCGAAATCCCGCCGCCGCCATTGATCGCAGCGACGACATCAACTCTCCGAACTACTTCCTCGATTGGGCGTTCGAGGAAGCCAAGGCCATCATCGAGACCACCAACGCGCCGGGCAATAATTTCATTGTTCGCACCACGATCGACACCACCTTGCAATCCTATGCCGAGGAGGCAATCAACTCGGTCATCCGCGAGCAGGGCGAGCAGTATCGGGTCGAACAAGGCGCCATGGTGGTCACTGATACCCAGGGCGCCATCCGTGCCATGGTGGGCGGCACGGACTATGCCAAGAGCCAGTTCAATCGCGCCATCGTCTCCACCCGTCAGCCCGGTTCCTCCTACAAGCCTTTCGTTTATGCGGAAGCCTTCGAGCAGCTCGGCCTGACACCCAGCGACACCATTTCAGATCGCCCGGTCTGCATCGGCGACTGGTGCCCGCAGAATTATGGCCGCTCCTATCGTGGCCAAACGACCCTGCTCAGTGCCTTTGCATCTTCAATCAATACCGTGCCCGTCACGCTATCGATCAAGACCGGACGCGATGCCATCGCCCAGCTCAGCTATCGCATGGGTTTGCGGCAGGAATACCCCGTCACACGCTCTCTGGCGCTCGGCGTGGCTTCGGTTTCGGTGCTGGACATGACCAGTTCCTACGCCGTCTTTGCCAATCGCGGCTACAAGACGCAGGCCTATGGCCTGACCCGCATGACAACGCTGGGTGAGCAGCTCGTCTGGGAACGCAACAACGACGCGCCGCGCGAACGCGTGCTCTCGGAGCAGACCGTATCCTATATGAACCAGATGATGCATACCGTGGTCACCGGTGGCACAGGCCGCCGCGCCGCGGTCGAAGGCGTTCCCGCACTGGGCAAGACGGGCACCACCACGTCCTATCGCGACGCCTGGTTCTGCGGCTTCACTGGCAATTACGTGGCCGCCGTCTGGTTCGGCAATGACGACTATCGGCCGACCAATAATCTCACGGGCGGGTCCCTGCCCGCCACGGCTTGGCAAAAATTCATGGCGTTTGCGCACACCAATATCGAAGTCCTCCCGGTCTTCGGCGTCGATTTCGAACCGCCGCAGCCAATCGTGGCCGACGCAGACCTCGAACAGGTTGAAGATGTCATCGAACGGCCGCCCAGCCTCAAACCGGCTGCCGCGCGCAAACTGCTCGACCTGGCCGATCGCCTGGAGGCCGCCAGTGCTGCCGTCGCGCCGGTTCGCGACACGGCGCAAGCCTCCGGATCGGGACCGACTGGCCTTTGACGTTACAAACGCCTTCCGCGCCGGCCGTTGCGTTGTTACAAGCCTTGCCGATCCTCAACGCAGCGGCCCAGCCAATCATGCCCAAAATGCAGACGAGCTGACCCGTGCGTTTCATCCTGCGCCTCCTCACCGCCATCTGTATTGCCCTGGCTGTCGGCTTCGGACTGAGCTATTACGCCCTGACCGATGGGCGTCTATTCGGGGCGGTGTCCCTCGGGCCGTGGACGGCCTGGCCCGATGTCGGATCCCCTAGTCCCAATCCCTATACGCGCGGCCACATTACCCGGGAGGCGGCGCTCCAGCTTGGGCAAAGCGAGGGCCTGGAATTCCTGGCCACCACTGACAGCGATGGCGCGCCGCTCGATCTGGCCTGCTCCTATATGGTCGCTGGCCATGTACCGGTCTCCACCTTCTGGACGCTCTCGGCTGTCGATAGCGAATGGGTGAACCTTGCAGCAGCCGGCACGGACGCAACCCTGCGCTCCAGTGAAATCGTGCGCCAGCCGGATGGCGACATGCAGCTTCATGTCGGCACGCGGTTGCGACCGGGCAATTGGCTTGAACTGACCGGCAACGGCACGTTCCAACTCGTGCTGACGCTCTACGATACCCGCGCCCTGTCCAGCATTTCCTCGTCCGACACCACCATGCCCTCCATTACCTTGGAGGATTGCCAGTGATACGGACCCTGCTCTGGCTGGTCGGCGGCCTGATTTTGGGTGGCATCATCCACATCACCGTCATTCTGACCCTGCCGCTTCTGGCCGAAGAAACCACCTGGTCCCGCGTCAGTGCCCTAGACGCGAACAATCGCATGCTGGTGCTCGACCGAGTGGCACAGGGCGATCCCAATCCACTGCATCTGGATCCTGAACTGAGCTACGGGCTGTGCCAGATCGATCTGGGCGAAGGCCCGGCCTATCTCAATGGTGTGCTGCCCGACGCCTTCTGGTCGGTGGCCGTCTATGACCAGAATGGCGTCGTCATCTATTCCACCACCAATCGCGACGGCATCGGCCAGACTGTCGACATGGGCATTTTCAACGCCGCGCAGACGCGCCTGCTGGCCCAGCAACAGATCGAGATCGCCGAAGGCCTGCTTATCGTCGAAGCACCGGCCAACAAACTCTTCGTTCTGGTACGGCTATCGCCGCCACACGAGGCCATGCGCGCTCGCTTCGAGCAGGAATTGTCCGAAATCACCTGTGGACCCAGGGCATGAAAACAGCCGCTGAATTTGTCGAAACCCTCGCCGACACGGTTGGCCGCTATCTGTCGGAAGTGGCCGGGCCCGGCGAACATCTTTCCCTGCTCCGCTGGCAGATCGAACAGGGCCACCGGCTTGATTTGCGCACAACCTATCCCGGCCACGTCACGACCAGCGCCATTATCCTCTCGCCCGACCATCGCCAGACATTGCTGATCGACCACATCACGATCGGCCGCTGGCTACAGCCGGGCGGACACTACGAGCAGGCGCCGGCCTTTCACCGCTCTGCCATGCGCGAGGCCGAGGAGGAGACCGGCGTCACCCGCCTGACCCTGCACCCCTGGCATCAAGAAAGTGACTTGCCCTTCGTCATCGACAGCCATGATGTGCCAGGCAAAGCTTCGCGCAACGAGCCACCGCATATCCACCACGATCTGCAATATCTCTTCCTTGCAGATCCGGCGCTGCCGCTGGTCGCCCAGCTCGAAGAGGTCAACGCCGCCCAATGGTGCGACGCCAGCAGACTGGCCGAGTTCGCCCCCAAGGCGGTCGATCGGCTCAGCACGGTGGCCGCCCTGGATTAGGGCCCGTCGGACGACGAGTCATCAAGCCGGCAATCAGACAATCAACTGCAGCAACAAACCGGCGCACGCCGAAAGCGCCAAAGTGCGCAGTACACCCCAGTGCAGAACGAATAGCGAGACCGCCGCCAGAACGGTCAGCACCAGTGCGCTCCAGTTCAGCGTGCCCCATACGGGCCATGCCATGGAGATGATGCTCGCCTCGATCCGGCCTACCTCGTCGAAAATCACATGCAGTGCGAACCACAAGGCCAGGTTGAAAATCACGCCGACCACGGCCGCGGTGATTGCCGCCAGCGCCCCGGCGAGCGCGACATTTGAGCGAAGCCGCTCGATATAGGGTGCCCCGAGGAAGATCCAGAGAAAGCACGGCACGAAGGTCACCCAGGTGGCCAGGCTTGCTCCCAGCACCCCGCCCCAAAGTGGATCAAGGCCGAGCGATTGCCGAAATCCGGCAATGTAGCCGACGAAGCTGAGCACAAGCACCAGGGGGCCCGGGGTCGTTTCGGCCAGAGCCAGACCATCGAGCATCTCACCGGCCTGCAACCAACCGAAAGTGCCAACGGCCTCGCTCGCGACATAGGCCAGCACGGCGTAGGCCCCGCCGAACGTCACGACCGCCATTTGTGAAAAGAACAGAAAAATGTCGGAAAACGTGTTGCCCCACCCCCAGATGATGCCAACCACCGATAATGGTGCGATCCAAAGACCGCCCCAGATGCCGATTACTGCAAACGCCCTGCCCCAGCTCGGCGAAACGTGGATCGTTGTGTCATCGATCACCGCACTGGCGTCCAGGGCTGCGCCGGAAGGCTTATGCCCCCCGCCCGAGAGCAGGTCCGGCCGCCTCTTCGCGACGCCATAACCAATGAGCCCTGCAACGAAAACCACCGCTGGAAACGGCACGGCAAAGAAGAACAAGGCGACAAAGGCGCCCACCGCCAGGCCATAGGACAAGGCATTTTTGAGGGCCCGGCGCGCCACGCGCAACAGCGCTTCGACCACCACGGCCAGAACCGCAGCCTTGAGCCCGAAAAAGATGCTGGCGACCCAGTCGAGTTGCTGAAACAGCGCATAGCCAGTCGCCAATGCCAGGATGACCGCAAATCCCGGCAATACGAACAGCACGCCGGCAGCCACCCCGCCGCGCCATCCGTGCAGCAACCAGCCGACATAGGTTGCCAATTGTTGGGCCTCCGGTCCGGGCAAAAGCATGCAATAGTTGAGCGCATGGAGGAACCGCGCCTCCGAGATCCAGCGGCGGTCCTCCACCAACTCCATGTGCATCAGGGCAATCTGGCCAGCCGGCCCGCCGAATGACAACAAGCCAATTTTCGCCCAGACATGCAGGGCCTGGGCGAAACTGGGATGGGCTGGAGGGGAAATGTCGTTCATGGAACCCGCTCAGACAGGAAGCGCTACTTGGGTACCACAACCTCTTTGTCATAAACCATGGTCTGGAAGCGCGACGGTATGGTGACACCATGGCCGCTGCCACTTCCCGAATTGGACGAACAGAAATCGCCGCGATTGGCCCGGTCGACCCAGGGGCGCATGCGGCGCAGATTCTCGTCCACGCTCATCGACTGTTCATGGGGCGTTTCCACCAGCAGGTGGTCGAGCGCGTAGGAATAGCTTTGATAGCGGTAGTTGAGCGCGCGCACGAACCACTCGATATGCCACTGGTTTTCGGCGTGCCGGGCCGCGACATTGCCGGCAACGCTGTCTTCAATCCCACTCAGTTCTGCAAGTGCCACGCGCCGCTGCCGATCCACCTCCTCGACGGCGCAAATCGACAGAAACGTCGTGGGCAGCGTATCGATATCGGCCAGAATGTGCCGGCCGACCGTGTTGTAGCGCGTCGGCGAGGAGCGGTATTGCGTCGTGCGCAGCCAAGTGTAGTAGCGCTCAACCCCGTAGCTGTAATCGCGCGCCGGCCCGATCCGGGTGCGCTGCAGTTCCACCGAGGCGTCAAACATCCAGTCGCGACTATGCGCTGCAATCAGGAAGCGCCAGGTGCGATCGTGCATCTCGCGTTCCTGGTCGGTCTGGTTGAAATTGGAAACCGGCTCCTTGCGATTGGTCGCAATCAGCTGGCCGGCATTGGGCATGACCTGGTCGTGCAGCACGCTGGGTTGCGCGCGGCCGAAATCACCGACCGGCCGGGCCACACAGCCCGCCGCCAGAGCAGCCATGGCGATCAATGCGAAAGTGCGGAAAAACCACCCGCGACGGCGTTCAGACACGCTTTCGCTTGCGCCTGTTGTCGCTGTGATTGGTTGGTGGCGACGGCGTCCCGCGTTCATAACGCACCCCGGTGAAAATGAGGATCTGGGCGTCGCCGGGAATTTGTTTCTCAGCGCCGACGGATGCTCTCCGCCTCTCGAACTTAATCAGCTTAGCCAAGCTAGCCTCCATGCTACGCCGCTCCCCCGTCCCTAATGGGGGCAGTGAGTTGAGTAGTCTCGTCCCAGCGCGACGCCCCTCGCGCTGATCTGCATTAAGAGATCGTCAAGGTTAACAGTCTGCTAACGAATTGGCGGCAAGAGTCTGACCTGCATCAAATCGGATGCGAAGTGAGTCGATGGTTCCGCCGGATATGCTTGGATTTCAGCCCTACGAGACCTTTCAGTTGCTGATCGAAACCGGTGGTGTCGATCGCACCAACACGCTGCTGATCGCGGCCTGCGACGCCTATGCGCGGCGCGGAAAGCCCACTGCTCCCGAAATGGAACAGTTCGAGGCGCTGGCCGGGCGGTTGTTCCCCATCGCCGGTCCACAGGCCCGCGCCAAGGGAGCTGCAATCCTGGGACGGGCCGAAATGCTTTCACCGACCCTCGAACGTCTGGTTGTGGAAAATATCGGCGAAGACCTCATTCCGTTCCTTGAAGGGGCGGTCGAACTTTCCGACCAGACCATGCTGGACACCATCAGCCGGTATGACGTGCCCGCCTGCGCCACGCTGGCGACCCGCGCGAACCTCAGCAATGTGGTCCTGGCCAAGCTGTTCCAGATGAATTCGCGCAAGGTCTATCGTGCCCTCGCCGGCAACACCCATATCGTGCCGCGCGGCGCCTATCTCAGCGCCCTCGCCCGCTCTGCACAGATGGATCATCTGGTTGCAGAAGCACTGGGCAAACGCGACGACTTCGACGCAGCCCTGTTAGCCCCCGCCTTTTTCGATCTCTCGGACGAACATCGCGTCAAGGTCATTCAGGCCTTTGCCAACCGCACGACGCCGACAGCTCCGATTTCCCGCACTATCGAACAACTCTCGGTGGCCACCGGTGAACTGACCAAGGCGCTGATGAAGCTGTTCTCGGAAAACCGCCGTCCTGAGGTCACGCGCCTCTTGGCCCAGATCACCGGGCTGGATGAAGTGCGCTGCGGCCAGATTGCGCATGATGTAACCGGCGCCTCGCTGTTCGTCATCCTGCGGGCCTTCGGCTCCACGGCCTATGACGGGCTAAAAGTGCTCATCCACGCAACCAGCCATGACAGCGAACGCTCACGAGCCCTGGCGGACTTTGCCACGCTGTTCGGCGCGGTTTCGCCCGAATCCATGGCCTATCTGATGAGTGCATGGCGTGGCGAAGTGAACCTGCTCGAACTATCCAAGCCGCAGTACCAGCCGTTCACCCAGGCCAGCCGGCGCACGGCATCGGTTACCCCGGCTCACAACCCGGTCATCGATCAGGCCATCGAGGCTCTGGCCAAGATCGGCGTACGCCGTGCGAGCTAGGCTCGCAACGACAAACTGACCATCGTATCGCATCGTTAGTGCCGGGCTTGTCCCGGCAATAACTTTTATGCCGCCTCAGTCGATGCCGGTGACGAAGGATGCTGGCTAGGCCTTGGGCTCACGGACCATGTCGATCCCCGGGTCATCGCCGCGCAGATCGATGCTGAGCACCCAGAGGTCCGGATCGAAGGAGATTTCCTGGTCGATGCGTTCGCGCACCTTGGCTGGCTCCACCCGCGCGAACCGACGTTGAAACATCTGCCCCGCACTGTCGCCTCGAGAGATCGTAGGTGCCGGAGTAAACAGCGAGCAGGTGCCATCAAGGTGATCGACCTCGATGAAGATCTGTCCGGCTATGGGATCACCGCGCCGCGCCACGACACACATATTGCCCATGTCATTGTGACGCCGGACGAAGGCCATGCACCACAAATCGCTGCGAAAGCTGGACACGTCAGATCGTCGCGCCTGCCTTAAGCAGGAGCTCTACCAGGTCTGGCTGCACCTGCCCGGTCATTCTGTATCGGTGGAAGTTTTCGAACTCGCGGATGGCGCGTGCCGTTTCCGGCCCCGGCTTGCCGTCGATCGGCCCACGGAAGAAGCCGAGGCTGGCCAGGCCGGTCTGGATCTGGGTGACGAGTGAGACGTCGGTCGCGGGCGGTATGGCTGCGGGAGCAGCAGCAGGAGCGGCGCTGGCAAGCTGGATGGCCTGGCCCTGCGGGGCGGCGGGCTGTGGGGTCTGGACTGCAGCTACCGGCTGAACGGGCTGGGCATCCGGACGCAGGGACGGTAGCGACGCACTTGGAATGGGCGGATTGCCGGCAGTCCCGGCGCCACCACGCGATCCATCGACAGCGGCGATGATCGAATCAATGGTACTGGCCGCCGACTGGGCCACCTCGTCGAACACTTGCTCGGCCGGAGACAACGTCTGCAAACGGGCGACCACCCGATCCTGGTCTTTCTGTACGACTGGAGCTGCGGTCGAAGCCGGAGCGCTCACCACCGCGACCTGCTGCACTGGTACCGGTTGCGCGGCGACCGGCGCCGGCGCGCTTAGAGCCTGTGGCTGGGTAGCGACGGGGGCACTCACGCGCCCGGTGGAGTCCGCATCGAGGATGGCCTCGATAACAACCGGGTCATTGGCGCCGGTCGGGGTCATGCCGTTGCGCTGTTCGAACGCCCGAATGGCCTCGGCGGTCTTGGGCCCGTAATAGCCGTCTACTTCCCCGGTGAAGAGCTGCAACTCCAGGAGCTTTTTCTGCACCGCGAACATCTGCGCATTGCCCACCGGCGCATCCGGCACGATCCGCTGCACCGGCGCCGCAACGCTGCCGGTAGTCTCTGGGCTTGCTTGCGGCAGCTCGGGGAGCAGCGGGGCCGGCTCGACTGAACTGGCCTGCGGCGCAACGGGACGCTCAACGATCGGTGTCGGCAGCGGCGCAACAACATGGCGCGACGGTGCAAAGAATGGCGAGGGATGCTGTGCCGTCTGGAAGAACAGGGCATTGCTGCCCGCCAGTGCGGTCATGGTCACCATTGCCAGCAGGCCGGTGGATGCCAGAGGCGCGCGCATATAGCGCGAAATGGTCCAGAGCCCCGCGCGGCCTACGGTGCCAAGCAGGGCGCTGCCAGCCATAAGCGGCAGGTGGGTCAGGGTCGAAGCCGTCATTGTGCTTTTCTTTTTTCGTTTGGCCATGAAGTGGGGGCCGCAGCCACGGGCTCACGATGAAGTTGCAGAATGTCGGCAGTTTCGCCCGGTTTGGTTGCTGGACCGTTTATAGGGAGCAAAACAGTGATGGTTGTCCCTGCCCCGATCTCCGACATGGCGCGCAATGTGCCCCCATGCAGCTCAACCAGGCCTTTGACAATGGACAGTCCGAGGCCAGTACCCTCGTATTTGCGGCTCAGGCCATCCTGAGCCTGGAAGAAGGGTTCACCGATTCGCGCCATGTCTGCAGGAGCCATGCCGATGCCGCGATCTTTCACAGAGAAGTTGATCGACTGCCCCTGCCGCTTGACCGCAACGGTCACCAGCCCTCCTTCATGGCTGAACTTGACGGCGTTGGAGAGCAGATTGATCACAATCTGCCTGCAGACCCGTTCATCCGCCGAGATCAGCGGCAGACCCGCTTCGATCTCCGATACCAGCCTGACATTGCGCTCCTGGGCCAGCGTTTCAACCATGGCGAAACAGGCCGGAATAATAGCGCCGGCATCCATGGAATCGGCTTGGATGTCGAACTTTCCAGCCTCAATGCGCGACATGTCGAGCAGCATGCTGACCACCTCAAGCAGATGCTTTCCGCTTTGCTGGATCAGGCCGGCATATTCCTTGTGCGTCGGCGAGAGATCCCCGCCGATACCGCTCGACATCATCTCCGAAAAGCCGACCACCGCATTGAGCGGCGTGCGCAGCTCATGCCCGATGGTCGCCAGGAAGCGCGACTTGGCCTGCGACGCGTCTTCGGCGACACGGCGCGCTTCGGCCATGGCCGCTTCGGCGTCCTTGCGGGCCGTAATGTCGCGCAACAGTGCAATGACATCGCGATGATTGTCGCCAGTCGAATCATCGATGATCGGTGAAAGCTGCATTTCGACCCACAGGAAGCAGGGAATATTGCTGCGCGCATGCGGATCGTCCTGACGCAGGCGTAGCTCGATCAAGCGATTGCGACCATCCTGCGCAGCATCGGCCAGAGCTGTAAGGAAAGCGGGACGATCCATGATGTGCAGGCGCTCGGCAAGCCTGGAGCCAGCCACCTGATAGCGCGGGCAGCCGAACAGGGTTTCCGAGGACCGCGATGCCACCAGAATGTTGCCGTCAGTCGACAGGCGCAGCACGGTGTCCTGCACATGTTCGATCAGGTGACGATAGGCGCTGACCTGGGCCTTATCATTTACCTCGAACGCCATGTTGATCCTATGGGCGCTGAAGGCAACGACGGCGAAGGCCACTGCAAATCCAGCAACCGAGCAGTAGGTCAGGACCGCGCCGGTAAGGGGCACCGCCGGCAAGCCCAGGCTGGCCGCAGCGATGCCTAGCGCCGTTACCGGCACCAGACCGAGCCAGCTCAGCCGGCGCAACGGGCTGCGCGCGATCAAACCTGCGAGCACAGGTCCCATAACCGCCATGGCCATGCCAGCGTCGCCCAATCGCGGGTCAGCCAACGTCAAAACCATGCCTGTGGCCATCAGCGTGGCCACCTGCGCTGCGGCCGCGATTTCATGCTGGCCGCGCTGGTGCAGCGCCAGGCTAATCAACCCGCCAGCCAGCACAAGCGAGGCCAACAGGAAGGGGACCGAAATACCTAAAACGAGGGCATAGACTGCCGGGACCATACCCAGCAGCGCCGCAGCTGCAAGCAATTTTGCATTGTTCGCAATGGTTGCGCGGCGCAGCAGCTCGGGCCAGTTACCAGTACCAGACGAAGCGCTGACGCTTCGTTTGCTGGCTCCGAAGTGGATGAAGCTACGCATCAACAAAAAACTCACTAACCGACGCCTGTAATCCTGCGCCCAGGGGCCGTTCGCTGGCCCTTCCCCGAGCCATTTGCGCCCGACTGAAGCCGGGTCGTTGTTGACTTGAGCCTCGGCCAGCAACCGCTAAGACAGGCTTAAGCCCTGCCCCCGATCGATCTGATTCACGCTCGTGGCGCGGGTGTTTCACCAGTTAGCGTAAACAAGGTCTTGCCCGATTGCCGGAGCGGTTGGCATTTGATTCAAATTTTATCGACTTGCCCCAGTCACGCTTAATTTGCGGCCCCTAGCCTTGTCCTATCAGCCGGCCGGTCTCCGGCCTCGATGGACTTGGAAAACATGTTTCTGCTTCGCTCAGTCTTCTGGCTAACCCTTGCCTTTCTGGTCATCCGGCCTGGAGCGGATGTGGGTGAGGCCGCCACAAATTTCTCCGGTGAGGCAATGGCGCGCGGCAGCCAGTTCGTGGCTGCGCAGATCGACGCCATAGAATGCAGTGAAATTCAGTGTCTGGGCGGCAAGGCCGTCGCCGCCGCGGCACTTCGGTCGACCCAGCTTGCCGGCGCCCCCATGCATGCAACGCCGGCACTCAACGCGGTTCCGATGCCCCGACCTCGGCCGGATCGCGCTGGATAACAGGCGCCTGCCCCGGCGCTGGAATCTACTCCGGGGGTCGTGTCACTTCCCCAAGCGACGCTACTCCATTGACCCCCGGCTCCTGCCGCAGATGCGCTGCCCCGCATCTGCGGCTTTTTCCTTGACCGGCGCATGGCTCTGGCATTGGGGCGATCCATCACCTAGATAGGGCGCATGACACAGCCTCAGCCTTTTCAGGATATCGCCGACAACCTTTCCTTCCTTGATGATTGGGAAGATCGCTACCGCTACCTCATCGAACTGGGACAAGCCTTGCCCAAGCTCGAAGAGGCCGAGCGCAATGCGGACAACAGGGTCAATGGCTGCGTCTCGCAGGTCTGGTTGGTTGCCGAGCCTGACAGTGTCGATGGCGCGCCGCATTTGCGCTTTCGCGGCGAGAGTGACGCCATGATCGTGCAGGGCCTGGTCGCCGTGCTGCTGGCACTCTATTCCGACCGGGCGGCGAGCGAAATTGCCGAAACCGACGCTATTGCCCTGTTCGATGAACTGGGTCTGCGCGAACATTTGACCGCGCAACGCTCCAATGGACTAGTGGCCATGGTCAATCGTATACGCGGCGAAGCCCGGGCGGCCCTGGCTTAGTCAAAGCGTAGGAGCCGCCTTTCTCGGTAGCCCTGGCGGGTCGCGCTCCCAGACCGGCCAGACGCCGCCCCATGCATCGTCAGTTCTCCGGGTCCGGAAACATGGGGGGACGTTCGGGCAGCCAGGATTGCGTTCTGGATCTCTCCCGACCGTTGGCCGTAGCATTCAACCCCATCAGATGCGCCAATTGCTCAAGCCCAATACGCAAGACCAGCTTGGCGCTCCGCCGCGGCCAGCGGCGTTCCAGCTCGATCTGTTGCAGGCCCTTGTCATAAACGAAGACGTCGGCAAGCACGCCCCAGCAGTCCGAAGGAACGCGCTGCGCCAGCCGCGACAAATTTTGCCGAGCATCTTCGACCGTTTCGGAGAGGCAGGATTGCCCATGCGCGCTTCCCTTACTGCCAATACGGGTTGGATCATAAGCCATGGTCACCCGTTGGCGCAGCATGGATCGCTCGAAGGTCCTGGCGATCAGCCGCGCAGCCTCAACGTGGTATTGGTGCAGAAATCCGTCATCACCACCCGCCCCCGACAAGCGCGCAACAGCGTCGGGCAATTCAAACATGATCGAGGCCCGCCAATGTCTGCAGGCGCAGTTCAAGATCGGTGACTTTGCGGTCAAAATCCAAATCGTCACGCATGTCTTCGATCAGACTGCATGCATAGGAGACGGTTGTCCTGTCCCGACCAAAGACCAGTCCTATATCGGTTAGACTTTCGCCAAGAACGACATGAGCGAGATACATGGCCAACTGGCGCGCGCGAGCGGTATCCGTGCGGCAGCGTTGCCGGTGAAAAAGCATTGCGACGTCAATCTCGGCATGTTGAGCAACCAACAATGCCGCTTGTCGTACCGCGGTTTGGTCAATACGAACCGCGAGACAAGCCGGCGCAACGTTGTGGTTCACTAGTTCCATAGGAAGGGACTCCGGTCGAGATAGGATCATATTCCTATCTCTTAGCCAAAGTCACCCGTCCCGGGGATAAGTTAGTCGCTAATGTCGATGGGGGCCCAAAAGCAAATGGCCGCCCCGGGGGGCGGCCATAGCAATTCAGCGTCGATCTGTGGTGGACTTGATCAATCGGCCTTTCGGCCCAGGCCATTGTCCTTGGCCAATTTGGAGCGCGTCGCCGAGTAGCTGGGCGCGACCATCGGATAGTCAGCCGGCAGGCCCCACTTCTCGCGGTATTCTTCCGGAGACAGGTTGTAGTGCGTGCGCAAATGGCGCTTGAGCGACTTGAACTTCTTGCCATCCTCGAGACAGATGATGAAGTCATTGGCCACGGACTTGCGGATCGGCACAGCGGGCTTGAGTTCTTCAACCGGTGCCGGATTCTCATTGGCCTGCAGTGCGCGCAGGGCACCATGAACCTCGGCAATCAACTTGGGCAGGTCGCCGGGGCTGACCGCGTTGTGGCTGACATATGCCGAAACAATTTCTGTACTGAGTTCGATCAGGTCGGACTCTACTGCAGCGAACGCGCCGGTATCGTCGTTCATTTTTCAACCTTCCATATTTTTTTATTGGGCCGTAACAAGGGCAGTTACTAGCCTTACTGATTTAATATGAGCGTTTACTAGCAAGCGCAAGCCCCGAGAAGCACGCTTAACATGTAATATGGAATGGAATTATGGCAACGAATATTATTCGTTGCTTTGGGCTATGTCATCGATAACAGTATCATTACATGGACGATAACCAGTAAGATAACTCGCACGAGCCAATAGATGGGCCGCAACAGGTGTAGTCAGCAAGACAAACATGACACCAATAATGGCACGTACCGAGACCGCTGCATCTTGGCTCAACACCGCCACTGCAAGAAGAATCAGGCCACCACCGACCGCACCGGCCTTCGACGCCGCGTGCATACGAGTATAAAGGTCCGGCAGGCGCACGACCCCTATTGCGGCAAGCAGGGTGAATGCTGCACCCAGCACCAGCAGCGTACCACCGAGATAGAGTTCAACTCCCTCAAGCATTAGCGACCCTCCCCCTGCGCCGGATTTTGCCGGACACCGCGCAGCAGGATGTAGCGGGCGAGGGCCACTGTGGCGAGAAAACCCAGCAGCGCCAGCGCGATCGCAATATCGAGGTAAAGCCAAAGCCCGGTTCTAACGGCGATGGCTCCGACGAAACCCATGGCCACAACAGCCAGCAGGTCAAGCGCCAGCACACGATCGGACAAGGACGGCCCAATAACGATACGCACCAGCGAGACCAGCAGCGCAACGGCCAGCAGAACGAGCGAAATCAATGTCGCCCACTCGATAAACTGTGTGGCGGTCATTCGAACACCTCGTGGATCTTTTTCTCAAAGCCATTGGCAATGTCGGCGATCATGGCGTCCTTGGTGGTCATACTCAGGGCGTGCACATAGAGCACGGACTTGTCGGCCGCGACGTCGACACTGAGCGTGCCAGGGGTCAACGTGATCATGTTCGCCAGAAGTGTGATTTCGGCGTCGGATTTTACTGTAAGCGGCACAGCAATGATGGCCGGGCGCACCGCATTGGACAAGTCAGGACGCAGCACCACGATGGCCACACGGACCGCACTGACGACCAGTTCGTAGAGGAACAGCGCGGCCAGTGAGATGACACGTCGGATGCGCCGCAAGGCTTTGGGGCTGGAGAAAGCCTCGCGCAGCACCAGAACAGCCACGCCGCCGACCAACCCGCCCAAAAGAAGATTGACGCCGGAAAAGCTTCCCGAAATGCCGGCCCAGACCAGTGCGAGAACGACAACCAGAAAGACCGTACTCATAGCTCGTCTCCTGCCAGACCAGTGGCCTCGACATAGCGCGCCGGATCGAGGATATCGGCAGCGCCGGCGCTAACGCCCTCCATCAACGGTCCCGGCCAGAGCCCGGCGACCATGATGCCAACCACAAGGAAAGTTGTTGCGCCGAGGGCCAATTGGCCGCGTTTATCGAAGGGTTTGAGGGCCACCGAACCATTTTCGGACCCCTGCCCTTCCGGACCGGAACGCCAGAAGACGTGGGCCCAAAGGCGAGTGCCGGCGATGAGGGTGAGGACGGCATTTATCAATAATGCCAGGACCATAGTCGTACCCACCCAACCGGGTGCGGTGCCCGTGACGCCTTGGTCGAGGCCGGCTTCGAGCAGCAACAGCTTGGGCCAGAAGCCAAGGAAGGGCGGCACGCCGGCAGAGGCCAGGACCAGCAAGATGAACAGAATGGAGAGCGGCGCACTTGCGGCATAGAGACCACCCATCTGCCTCGTATCGGTTTGCCCGGTGGTCTTTTCAACCAGACCAGCGACCATATAGAGCGCTGTCATGGTCAGGATGGCATGGAAGATATAGAGTCCCGACCCGGCAACGCCATTCAGGCTGGGCATGGACAGACCAGCGATCACCGCCCCGATACCGCCGATCACCACAAATCCAATGGCGCGGCGCAGATTGGTTTCGGCGATGGCGCCCAGTGGCGCAATCAAAAGTGTCCCGATGGCGATGCACGCCAGCACCGGTTCGAGCATGTCACGGCTGGCGGGCAGCACCACCACAAGCGCGCGGAGCATGGCATAGGCGCCAACCTTGGTCAGCAGGCCCGCAAACAGCGCCGATATGGCTGCGGGCGGGGTGTGATAGGAGGCCGGAAGCCAGGCATTGACCGGGAATGCCGCCGCCTTCATGCCAAAGGCCAGCAGGAACAGCGCCGCTACACCAGCCATGGCGGCGGGATCTGCCGTGTTCGACACACGCATGATGTCCGACATATTCAGTGTGCCGAGCAGGCCGTAGAGCAGGCCCAAGGACATCAGGAAGAATGTCGTCGCCAGGAAATTGAGAAACCCGTATTTGACTGCGCCATCGAGCTGCAGTGGCCGGTTGCCCTGCACAATCAGCCCGAAGGAGGCGATCAGCATGACCTCGAACCAGACATAGAGATTGAACAGATCCCCGGTGAGGAACGCGCCGGTGACGCCGGCCAGCAGCAGCAGGACCATGGGATGGAAGGCATCGCGGCCGTCCGCATCGGCCCGGTCCAATTCTGCATAGAACAGTACAATCAGCGTCACCACAGCGGCAGCCAGGGCAAAGCTCGCGCCGAAAAGGTCAGCGGTCAGGCTAATGCCGAAGGGTGGCAGCCAGCGACCCATGGTCATACTGACCGGCCCATTGGCCAGCACTTCGAGCAATAGCGCGATCTCGCAGGCAATAATGGCGAGAACGACAATCACGGCACCGATTAACGGAGCGCCATTGCTGCGGCGGAACATCATCAGCCCGGCGGCCCCCATCAGGGCAAGCGCGATAGGCAGGACAATGACCCAGTCGGAGGCCGGGACCACCGTCTCGATCATGGCCTGGGGCAGATTTGTTGTCGGAGTGGGAGTGGCCATGGGGTCAGTAGCTCAGCGGCGGGTTGGGCGCATTGTCGGGCTCGGCCAGGCGCATGGTGTCGGTATTGTCGGCATCCAGGCTCTGATAGGCGCGGAACGCGAGGACGAGCAGGAAGGCAAACATCGAAAAGCCGATCACGATGGCGGTCAAAATCAGCGCCTGCGGCAGCGGATTGGCGATGGCGCCTTCGGGCACATCAAGCCCCTGGGGCACGATCGGGGCCACTTCCTGGGTCAGACGTCCCGCTGTAAAAATCAGCAGCAGCACCCCGTTGCTGAAGATGGTCAGGCCGATCAGCATGCGGATCACCGAGCGCGAAAGCAGCAGATAGGTCCCAATAGCGATGAACAGGCCCACCAGGGCGGCGAGGATATACTCCATCTTAAAGATCCTCTTCGCGGTCGCTTTCAAGCGACAGGGCAATGGCCGAAAGCGTACCGAACACCACGCAAAATACCCCCAGATCGAAGAACAGTGGCGTCGAGAGCGGGATGATGCTGGGGCCGAACTCCAGATAGAGCCAGATGCTGGTCATGAAGGGCGAACCGGTCAGCAGGCTCGCCAGGCCGGAAAGACCGGCCAGCACCACGCCGAAACCGGCAATTGCCATGGGGTCGAAGCGCAGGGACCGTCGCACCGCGCTAACCCCAGCGGCCATGCCGAACACGGCGATGGAAGCAGCCGCGATCAGACCGCCGATGAAGCCGCCGCCCGGTTCATTGTGCCCGCGCAGCGTCACATAGACCGAGAACACCAGCATGATCGCAACGATCAAGGGGGCCAGGGTGCGGAAGATGACCGTGTTCATGATGCGGCCTTCCTGGGCTTGCGGACCCGTTTGGGCTTGGCTGGTTCCGGCGATGTCGACACCCGCCTCTGCTGACGTCGCAACAGGGCCAGAACCGCCATGCCGGCGCCCATGACCACGGCAATTTCACCCAGGGTATCGAAGCCGCGGTAATCCACCAGGATCACGTTGACGATGTTATGGCCATGGGCAATGGGCACGCTGGTCGCTGTGAAGAAGTCGGACAGACGCGTATCGAGCGTTCCATTGAGCACCAGCATCAGCAGCAGGCTGACACCAAGGCCGCACACGATCGCCAGGGTTCCATCGCGGGCCCAGTCTTCGAAGGGGCGGTGATCGCGCTGATCGAGCCGCAGGCGGGTCATCACGAAGGTCAGGATGACCACGGAGAGGATTTCTACCATCAACTGGGTGAAAGCCAGGTCCGGCGCGCCGAAAAGCAGGAAGATCAGGGCAACAGCGGTCCCCTGCACACCGAGCGAGAGGATAGCCACAAGGCGCGACTGGGCAATCAGCACAGCAATCAGCCCGAACACCGCAAGCGCCAGGACACCCCATTCATAGGGCGCCAGGGCCGGCATGATCAGACGCTGGCTCCAGTCTCCCAGTTCCGCAGTTGGTTCGAGCCAATCGAGCCCGCCCCAAACCAGCATGGGGCCGAACAGGGCTGCGGCCAGCGCGGCAAAGACGATCACCAGGTAGAACTCAAGTTGCCCGTGATGCAGGAAGCGTGTCACAGCGCCCGAAAAACGGATCAGGCTGAACATGACGATGTCGAACACGGTATCGGCCGTCCAGCCAAGAGCCTTGTCGAAACGGCGCAGCACCGTGCGGATGGTGTCGGCCTGGCGATAGACCAGAACGCCCAATAGCCAGGTCAGAGCGGACAGCCAGAGCAGCAGGCTGGTGAAATCCAGCGCCAGCGTCAGATGGCTTTTCACGGCGCGCCCCAGAATGGCCGAGGCTCCGGGCACCAGCACGTCATGGCCCAGCCAATCGGGCAGAATGCCGGCAATAATGCCACCGGCACCAAGCAGGATGGGACCTGCCAGCATGGCGATGGGCGCTTCATGCGGCTTTTTGGGTGTCCCCACAGCTTCACCGAGGAACGGACGGATCATTACCAGCAGCGCGACACCGGCAAGCATGGCGTTGCCGGCGACCAGGACGATCATGACCAGGATGGCGGTCCATTCACCGCTCATCAGCCCCAGATACATTTCTTCCTTGGCAAAATAGCCAATGGTGAGCGGCAGGCCGATCATTGAAAGCGACGCCAGCGCCGCGCCGATAAAGGTGACCGGCATCTTTTCGGCAAGACCGCCGAGCGCGGTGATTTCACGGGTACCGGCCTCGTGGTCGATGGCGCCTGCCACCATAAAGAGGCCCGCCTTGTAGAAGGCGTGCGCAACGAAATAGACCACCATGGCGGAAATCGCGTAATCGCTGCCAAGGCCGATCAGCAGCACCAACAGGCCAAGCGAGGCAATCGTGGTCTGCGCCAATATCTGCTTGAGATCGGTCTGCTTGAGCGCGCCCAGCGAGCCCCAGATCAGGGTAATGCCGCCGAAGATCACCAGCGTGCTGGTCCAGACATCCGTGCCCCCGAGCGAGGGCGTCAGGCGCGCCAGCAGATAAACGCCCGCCTGCACCATGGTGGCCGAATGCAGAAATGCTGACACCGGTGTCGGCGCTTCCATGGCATTGGGCAACCAGAAGTGCAGCGGGAACTGGGCCGATTTGGTGAAAGCTGCGCCAAGGAAGCAGATCAGCACCAGCAAATAGAGCTCGTTGCCGCGCAGCACCTCGCCCATTTCGCGCACGGCGCTCATCTCCCAGGTCCCGGCAAGCTGATAGACCAGGATGGCGCCTGCAAGCAGGAACATGCCGCCGATATTGGTGATCACCAGCGCCTGGATGGCGCCGCGTCGTGCCGCCTGGCGCGAGTGGTCAAAGCCGATCAGCAGGAAGGAGGTGACCGAGGTCAGTTCCCAGAACAGGAACAGGGCAAGCAGGCTGTCTGCCAGCACAAGTCCAAGCATGGCACCCATGAAGGCCAGCATATAGCCCAGGAACCGGCCTTGATGGTGATGCCCGGCCAGATAGCCCCCGGCATAGAGAATGATCAGCGTGCCGACGCCCGAAATGGTCAGCGCAAAGATCAGGCTAAGGCCATCGACCAGAAAGGACAGGTTGATGCCGTAGGCCGGGATCCATTCAATGACGCTGGAAACCGTCTCGCCGTGAATGATGGTATCGGCAAATCCCAGCAGATAGATGAAAATGCTGGCCGGAATGATCGCCAGGATCCAGCCCGCAAATGCGCCAGCGAAACGCTGGATATAGGGTGCCAGAATGGCAGCCACGAAGGGTGCAACGGCAGCAAGACCTATGCCTGCCTCAAATGACGACCCCAATGCTGCCACTCCTTTCTCGCCAAAGCGCGATTCCGATGGATTTGGCTTGCGACCTTACTGATTGAGGCCCGTGGAACAAGCGGAATCGGTCGGGGTGCGACCAAAGGGCCAACAGATTTCGATCTCCTGCGGGGGTGGCAAAGCCGGGTCGAGCGGCCTATGTCCTGTGGCAAGTTCTTGTGGCAGCCCGCCGCCCACCCGTCCGGAGACATCATGACCAAGGCTACCCCGCCCATTGCCAGGCGCATTCCGCATTCGCACACGCATCATGACATCACCCGTGATGATCCCTATGCGTGGTTGCGCGCGGAAAACTGGCAGGAGGTGATGCAGAATCCCGAAACGCTTGATCCGGATATCCGCGCCTATCTCGAGGCCGAGAACAACTACTACGAGACCGAATTCGGCCAGCCGACCGCGGATCTGCAGGACAAGATCTACAAGGAGATTCGAGGTCGTATCAAAGAAGATGACAGTGGCGTTCCATCACCTGACGGTGAGTGGGCCTACAACACGCGGATGCTGGAGGGGAAACAGTACCCGCTCATCGTCCGCACGCCGCGCAATGGTGGCGAGGAAACCGTGCTGCTCGACTGCAACGTGGAGGCAGGGGACGGTTACTTTGGTTTTGCCGGGGCCGGGCATGATCCCTCCCACAGCTACATCACCTGGGCTGCCGATCGGGCCGGCTCGGAATATTTCGATATCGTCGTGCGCGAACTGGCCAGCGGCAAGGATGTCGAAACCATCAAGGATACGGCGGGCAGCACTGTGTGGTCCGCCGACGGCCGGTCCTTCTACTATACAGAATATGACGACAATCACCGCCCGTTCCGTGTGCGCCACCACAGACTGGGCACGGCGCAGGCCGATGACCCCATCGTCTATGAGGAAAAGGACCCCGGCTTCTTTGTCGGCGTGGGCAAGACGCTTTCGGACAAGTTCATCGTCATCGACGCGCATGATCACCAGACCAGCGAAGTCTGGCTGATCGATGCCGAACGCGGTGGCGACCCACGGCTGGTCGCGCCGCGCGTCACGGATCGGGAATACGAGCTCGAAGAGCGTGGTGGCTTGCTCTATATCCGCACCAATGCGGATGGGGCTGAGGATTACAAGATCGTCACCGCTCCGACCGACAAACCTGCCGCCGAGAACTGGACCGATCTCGTCCCGCATCGCGAGGGTGTGCTCATCCTCGACATCGCGGTGTTGTCCAACCATCTGCTCCGGCTCGAACGCGAGGACGGCCTGCCGCGCATCGTGGCGCGCGACCTGCGCACGGGCAAGGAGGAGATCGTTGGCTTTGAGGAAGAGGCTTATGCGCTGGGCATGTCGACTGGCTATGAGTTCGACACCAGCGTGTTCCGGCTGACCTATTCCTCGCCGACCACGCCCAGCCAGGTGTTCGATGTCGATCTCGAAACCGGCGCGCGAACCCTGCTCAAGACCCAGGAAGTGCCTTCGGGCCACGACCCTGCCGATTATGAGACCAAACGCCTTTTCGCCACGGCCAGTGACGGCGAACAGGTGCCGGTGACCCTGCTCTACCGCAAGGGCACACAGCTCGATGGGTCCAACCCAGCGCTGCTCTATGGCTATGGCTCTTATGGCATGTCGATGCCCGCCAGCTTCTCGGTTTCGGTTCTCTCGCTGGTCGATCGGGGCTTTGTCTACGCGATTGCCCATATTCGCGGCGGCATGGACAAGGGCTATCGCTGGTACAAGCAGGGCCGGCGCGAGCACAAGACCAACACCTTCACCGACTTCATCGCTGCGGCAGAAATGCTGATCGAGGCCGGGTACACGCAGCAGGGCCAGATCATTGCGCAGGGAGGCTCGGCCGGCGGCATGCTGATGGGTGCCATTGCCAATCTGCGGCCCGATCTCTGGGGGGGGATCATTGCCCAGGTGCCCTTTGTCGACGTGCTCAACACGATGCTCGATGACACGCTGCCCCTGACACCGCCGGAATGGCCCGAATGGGGCAACCCCATCACCAGCGCGGAAGACTATGCCCGCATCGCGGCCTACGCTCCCTATGAGGCCGTCTCGGCCCAGGCCTATCCGCCGATCTTTGCGCTGGCCGGGCTTACCGATCCGCGGGTGACCTATTGGGAGCCGGCCAAATGGGTGGCAAAACTGCGGGCAACCAAGAGCGGGGATGCACCATTGTATCTCAAGACCAATATGAGCGCCGGCCATGCCGGTGCGTCCGGCCGCTTCGACCGTCTCAAGGAAACCGCCCAGTGCTATGCTTTTGCAATAAAGTCAGCGGGATTGGACGGTTAGTTGCCAGCACGACATTGTTGCGCCAAGCGCATGTGCCTATAACCGGAGCCGAAATGCGGCTCGCGCCAGCGTCATCCTGAAATCCAACCGGAGGCTAACATGACCACGTTTGAACTGCCCGCCCTGCCCTATGCCTATGATGCACTGGGTCCCTATATGTCAGCAGAAACCCTGGAGTTTCACCATGACAAGCACCATCAGGCCTATGTGACCAACGGCAACAATTTGCTCAAAGACTCCGGCCTGGAGGGCAAGAGCCTTGAAGAGATCGTCAAGGAAAGCCACGGCAAGAATGCGGGCCTGTTCAACAACGCAGGCCAGCATTACAACCATATCCACTTCTGGAACTGGATGAAGCCCAATGGCGGCGGCAAGTCGCTGCCGGGCAAGCTGCAGGCGGCAGTCGACAGCGACCTGGGCGGTTTTGACAAGCTGCGCGCCGACTTCATCGCGGCCGGCACCACCCAGTTCGGTTCGGGCTGGGCTTGGATTGCGGTCAAGAACGGCAAGCTGGAAGTGGCCAAGACCCCGAACGGGGAATCGCCGCTGGTCAATGGCGCCAGCCCGATCCTGGGCGTCGATGTGTGGGAGCACTCCTACTACATCGACTACCGCAATGCGCGCCCGAAATATCTCGAGGCCTGGTTCGACAATCTGGTGAACTGGGAATATGTGGAGAAGATGTTCGAGGAAGCCACCGCCTGATTGTGGCGCTTCATGAAGAATACAAGCGGCGGGAGCGATCCCGCCGTTTTTTTTATTCCGCCTTGGCTGGCGTCGAGCCATTGGGCCGGGAGAGAATATAGCCCGCGCTGCCGCCCAAAATAGCGGCGCCGGTGAGCCATCGCCAATAGCCGGGCCTAGCGCCGATCCAGAAAAACGCCACCCCCACGGCGATGCTGCAACAAGCCAGGATCTTGGCACGGCGCGGAATGGCGCCCTGGTCACGCCAACGCCGGATGCCGGGCGCGAGCTGTCGCGGTGCCGCATGGCACTATTGTCTCTTGAGAACTGGAACCACGCTCTTCTATCCCCCGTTTGAGCATGTTAACGAAGGCTTAACGAAACGAAGGTGATTTGCGTGACCGCTGCGGGCAAAACTATCGCCATATTGGCAGCCAATCCGGCCCTTAGCGCTCTGCTGACCATGGTGCTGGCAGGCGACTCGCGGCTTCGCGTCCGTCCCTTCGACAGCGAGGCGGAGCTGTTCGCCTATATGCGCATCGCCCCGCTCGACATGCTGGTGGTTGACTTCGACCGCGAGGGCCGCCCCGCCTATGAGATGGTGGAAGCCATCCGCCTCGACCCAAGTCTGGTATCGCGGGACCTGCCCGTAATCGCGATGACCCGCGCCATTACGCCGCCCATGCGCCAGCAGGCGATCAGCGCCGGCATCGACGAGGTGCTGGTCAAGCCGATGTCGCCACGCCATCTGCTGCAGCGGGTGCAGGCGCGCCTGCTCAATCGCAGCGTTATCGGCGCATTGGGCTTTGGCTATCGCGGGCCGGAACGGCGCAATCGCGTGCCCATGCGCACGCCTGAGCCGCATCCGGGGCGGCGTTACACGGACAATGTCGTGCCACTATTTCCCGAGCGCCGCGCCGCGCGGCCGGATCAGAGCCCTTTGGCCTGATCGCTCGCCGCCAATTGCGCGGGCGAGCCCGGAGAACGGCGCATCGCCGGTCTACTGGAAGAGCCCTAGGGCCGCTGCTCGTATACCCAGACCACCTTGTTCCACAGATCCTCGACGGTATCAGCGAACTGGATATTGCGATCGTAGTGGGGCACCGACGCGGCCAGCACATCGGCGGCAAAGCCGCGCACCACTTCAAAGGCGCGATGCCGGTTGAGCATGACCACCGGGCGTGAAGCGCCTGAGGCCCATGCGCCAAAAAGTGCTGAAACCGAAGCAAGCGATCCTGGCAGCACCACGAAGGCCGCGCTCTGCGTGGCGAGATAGGCCTGTCTCTCCGCCTTGTCCGGCAGCACGGTGATGGGCACCCCGGTCAACGCCTGTGGCAATACAATACTCTCATCCGCCACGACCTCGACGACGCCTCCGGCGGTGCGCGCAGCAGTAATCAATGGCACAGGGATGACGCCCTGTTCGGCCAGACACAGCATGCGGGCGCCCTTGCGAGCGAAAACGCGCCCGACTTCGCCCATCAGGCTGGCGCGTTCGGGATCACCCGGCCCCTTGTCAGAGGCAAAGATGGCGACCGTGACAGAGGTCCGCTCGGGATTGGCCATATCAGCGCCTCCCCTTCAGACCGCCAAGGATGCCGCGCACCAATTCCCGGCCCAGGGTATTGGCCACCGTGCGGGCAAATGAGGTCATTGCCGCTTCGGTCGGCGATTGGCGTGTGCTGCGGCGGGGCGCTGCCGCCTTTTCGGCACGCGCCCGTTCCTTGGCCAGCCGTTCGGCTTCTTCGAGCCTCTGTGCCTCCAAGGCGGCACGTTCCTCGGCCAATTGCTTCTCGCGCGCCCGCTTGTGCAGCACTTCAAACGCCGACTCGCGGTCCAGCACGGTGTCGTAGAGGGCGCCAACCGGTGAATTGGCGAGCGCCGCGTCACGTTCGGCCGGAGAGATTGGGCCGACCTGCGCCGACGGCGGGCGGATGAAAGTGCGTCCCACCATGGAGGGTACACCCTTGGTTTCGAGCACGGAGACCAGCGCCTCGCCAATGCCAAGCTGGGTTATGGCCTCTTCGGTCGAGAATGCCGGATTGGGCCGGAACGTCTCGGCCGCCACCCTTACCGCCTTCTGCTCGCGCGGCGTATAGGCGCGCAAGGCATGCTGGACGCGATTTGCGAGCTGGGCCAGCACACTCTCGGGAATATCGACCGGATTTTGCGTCACAAAATAGACCCCGACACCTTTGGAGCGGATCAGCTTGACCACCTGCTCGACCTTGTCGACCAGTGCCTTTGGTGCATCATCGAACAGCAGATGGGCTTCATCGAAGAAGAACACCAGTCTGGGCTTGTCGGGATCGCCCACCTCGGGCAGCTCCTCAAACAGTTCGGAGAGCAACCAGAGCAGAAAGGTGGCATAAAGCCTTGGCGATTGCATGAGTTGGTCGGCCGCCAGGATCGAGACCACGCCCCGCCCATCGGCATCGGTGCGCATCAGATCGTCAATCACCAACGCCCGCTCACCGAAGAAATGGTCGGCGCCCTGTTGTTCGAGCACTAGGAGCGCACGCTGAATGGCCCCGATCGAGGCGGTGGTGACATTGCCGTAGCGCGCGGAAATCTCGCGCGCCCGCTCCTGCACCTCCACCAGCAGCGCCCGCAGATCCTTCAGATCAAGCAACAGCAGGCCTTCCTCATCGGCGACCCGAAAAGCAATGTTGAGCACGCCTTCCTGGGTGTCGTTGAGGTCCAGAATGCGGCTGAGCAGCACCGGCCCCATTTCCGAGATGGTCGCGCGGACCGGGTGCCCCTGCTTACCGAACAAATCCCAAAAGATGACCGGATAGATATCGTCGGCAAAATCGGTGAAGCCGATTTCTTCGGCGCGTTGTGCCTGCCAGTCCTGCGCCTTGCCCATGCGGGAAATGCCAGAGAGATCGCCCTTGATATCGGCGGCAAAGACCGGCACACCCGCCGCCGAAAAGCCTTCTGCGAGCACCTGCAGGCTCACCGTCTTGCCAGTGCCGGTTGCGCCGGTAATCAGCCCGTGGCGATTGGCGTACTTGAGCTTGAGATATTCCGGCTTGTCGCTCACGCCCAAGAAAATTTCGCCGTCCACGAGCATGCCGCGCCACCTGTTTGTCCGTTATTGGCCGTACTTATAGCGGCCCAGCGGCGCCCGGAACAAGCAAGTGACAAGCGGGCAGGCCGCGTTTTAGACGTCGACATCTTGCCATTTGGCGTATTTGAACATATTTTATGCCAAAAGGAGCAACCCATGTTGCATGAATTGCCACGGACAGAAGCCATTCCCGAACTCGCTACCATCACGGGTGCAGAGTCGGCAGCGATGGCGCGCGCGGTGATGCGACTGTTCGAGCGCTGGGGTGTGAATGACGCCGAGGCCCGCGACATCCTCGGCGGGCTGGCCGCGCGGACCCATGCTCGCTGGAAAGCCGGTGAACCGGGCCGGATCGACCGCGACCTGGCCACGCGCCTTTCGCTCCTGATGGGTATTCACAAGGGCCTGCGCTATCTCTTTACCGACCCGGAACGCGGTTATGCCTGGGTCAGGAAACCCAACCGGGATTTTGGCGGCCGCACGCCGGTTGAAGTCATGGCCGAGGGCAGCCTGTTCGCTCTGGCGCGGGTGCGCAGCTATCTCGATTCCGAGCGTGGCGGCTGGTGAACGACACCCTGGCCCTGGCGCCGGTCACCTGGCCCAAAGCGTACCGTCTGATCCGCTCGATCCACCCGCCGATCGACCTGTTCGAAGATATTGCTGATCCCCGCGACTGGGAGGCTCTGGCTTCGGCTGAATCGAAAACCAATCCGCGTCTGTGGGACCATTTGGGCCGGCTCGATCTGGTGCCGCCCGAACGGCGCGTCGGCGGGCCGGGCGCGAGCTATCTCATGGCGCCATTCGTGCATGTCAGCCACGACAGGCCCGGCCGTTTCACCGATGGCAGCTATGGGATTTACAGCGTCGGCAATACCGAAGAGGTCGCAATCCGCGAGGTGGCGCATCATCACGGCCGGGCCATGGCCGCGAGCGCTGAAGCGCCGGGCTGGACTTCCCAGTTTCGCATGCTGGTCAACCGGCTCGAACTCGACCTGCATGATGCTCGCCCGTTCGACCGCCTTCATGACCCTGACGACTATCAGGTGTCCCAGGCTCTGGGTCGGCAGCTTCGGCGCGCCGGCAGCAATGGCATCGTCTATCGCAGCGTTCGCGCCAGGGCGGGTGAGTGCGCAGCCATCTTCTGGCCAGACCTGATCCCCGTGCCGATACAGGCCGACCACTTCGACTATCACTGGGTCGGAAATCATGTCGATCGCATCCGCAATTGCAGGACAGGCGCGATCTTCGGGCTTTGAGAGCTTGAGCCGGTCCGCGGGCTAAATCCCCACCGCCCGCATCTCACCGACCACAGTGCCCCGCACGTTCTTGATCGGCTGACGGGCGAACTGTTCCAGTACGGCCTTCTGGTTGGCGTCCGGATCGGCGAATTTCAGCAGCAAGGCAGCGACCATGGTGTGGCTGGCGACCATGTTGCCGTCATCGCACTTAAGGGCATAGCCCCAGCCCTTGTCCCGGATAGCGCCGCATTGCACCCCTTCTGCACCGCCTTTCTGCATGACACGACCCATGAAGGCTTCCATGACCAGCGTGTCGAGGTGGCCGGTGCCCGCAACCAAATGAGGGTGGCTGGTGGCCGCATCGAAGAGGGCCTGGGCTCCTTTGGCATGCTCGCCATCGAGGCCTTCGCCTGTCGACATACGGGCAAAGCCGCAGGCCCAGGCGTGCAGCGGAGCGGCCCAGGTGGGAATGGAGCAACCATCTGTACCGCAACGGTCTTCGGTCAGTTCCTCGCCGATCACATATTCTACCGCTGCCCGCACGGCTCTTTGTACGTCATGCTCGCGGTCGACATAGCCCTCTGTCGGCACGCCCATGGCCAGCGCGACGCTGAGCATACCAGAATGCTTGCCCGAGCAATTATTGTGCAGGGCACTTGGCTCGGTGGCGGCCGCTCTAAGAGCCTGACGCGCCCTGGCATTGGTCGGCATGTGAGCACCGCATTCCAGATCGCACTCGGAAAGCCCCATGCGCTCGAGAAACTGGTTCACATGGCTCACATGCTCGTCCTCGCCATGATGCGAAGCGCAGGCCAGCGCCAGTTCTTCGGGCGAATGGTGAAAGCGATCAACGGCGTGCCGATCAAAAATGGCCAAGGCCTGCATGGATTTTATAGCGGATCGAGGGAAGATAGGCCGCTCGATATCGCCGGCCGAGGCAATCACCTGCCCGTCAGCATCAACGATGACAAAGGCACCGCGATGCCGGTTTTCAACCCAATTGCCGCGCACGGCCTCGGCGAGAATCGGGTTGGCTTCCATGACAAAAAAACTCCGGTCCTGATTGGCTACCACGAACAACCGAGGACCGGAAAAGTCAACATGCATGGGTTGCTGGTCCAACAAGACCAACCTGGACGAGAGGTCAGATGTCCCAGTTCTCGACCGGAACGAGATAGCGCGAATTGACCCAGCCCTTGGTGTCGCCGCGTTCGACAAGACACCAGTCAGAGCTGTTCTCGACCTCGATGCAGCGCTCGACCCAGACATGCAGGCCCGGCGCAAAACTTCCCACCTTCTGCGAATAGCTGGCCGGCCATTTGCGGACATTGAGCCTGTCCCAATGGGCGACGCCAGTGACCTGACCGAGCGTATCGACAGGATAGCCGGCGGCCATGGCGGGCTGTACGGCAACCCCGGCCGCTGCGGTGACGATCAGACCGCACAATGCGGCGACGAGAACCTTTTCCTGTGCCTTGTTCATTTCGTGTGCCCTCCGAAACTTGATGTTGGAGATACCCTGGCCCCAGGCCTTTGAACCATTGCTGATGGGTGTATTCAGCTTGCGTTCATCCTGGAGCCGGGGCGATGAAGTGGTCAGTTCAGGTCCCGCTGGTGGACATAGAGATAGATGCTGTTGCCGCCGGCGAAGCGCAGTGAAACCACGTCATTGTGGTCGTAGCCCCTGGCCGCGAGCGCGTTCATCAGCGTCGCATTGCGGGCAATGGGCTCGCGCAAGGTGTTCACATTGCCATCGAGAAACAGCGTGCCGTAATTGTTCTTGCCGGGAACGGTGGGATCTTCGCAGATCGGATAGAGAAAGATCTTCTGGTTCCGGATGCCCTGGATGTCGAAGGCGTTAACCGAGCGCAGATGACCGATTTCGTCCTCACAATTGTGATCGGGGCCCGAACCGGAATAGCTGGGATAGTTGGGCCGGGTTGGCGCCTTGGCCATCTGCGCGTAGCTGGGCAGCACGGCAGAAGTCGTAACGAGACCTGCAAGCAGGGCGAGTGCGGTGAGTTTGAACATTTGGTGTCTCCTCGATTCTTGGTGAAGCGGCCAATTAGGTGGTCCGCCTGTCGATGCTGCGCACCGACCTTGGAGACAGTTATGAGCGCTCGGGCTTGAACCGGCGCTGAGAGTGTCGTTCATCATTCGTTAACGCGTTGAAACCACACCCGAACGGTTGGCAGAACAGGCGTTCCGCAATAGGTTGGCGAACCCGGAACGCGGAGAATTCGCGTGGAAAAAGAGGAGGTTCTAATGACCAAGGTTCTGGTGACTGGCGGTAGCGGCAAGCTTGGACGGGCGGTGCTGCGCGATCTGGTGGAGCATGGCTATGACGTCCTCAACCTCGACCAGCAGGCCCTGCCCGAGCCGATCTGCCCCAGTGTGCGGGTGGATCTGAGCAATTTCGGCGAGGTGTCGAGCGCCATTTTGGGGGGCGTGGATGAACGGGGCGGGCCGTTCGATGCGGTGGTGCATCTGGCCGCCATTCCGGCACCTGGCCTGTCAGCCAATGCGCGCACGCTGACCAACAATGTCACCTCGAGCTACAATGTGTTCGAGTCCTGCCGGCTGGCTGGAATCAAAAATGTGGTGTTCGCATCGAGCGAGACCGTACTCGGCCTGCCGTTCGACAATCCGCCGCCCTATGCGCCAGTGGACGAGGAATATTTCCCGCGCCCTGAAAGCGCCTATTCGCTGGGCAAGCTGCTCGACGAAACCATGGCGGCCCAGTTCTGTCGCTGGGATCCGGAATTGCGCATGGTGGGGCTCAGGTTCTCCAATGTGATGTATCCGGAGGACTACAAGGCCTTCCCGAGCTTCGACAGCGAACCGCGTAAGCGCAAATGGAACCTGTGGGCCTATATCGATGCGCGGGACGGTGCCCAGGCGGTGCGGCGGGCGATCCAGGCCGAGTTCAAGGGGTTCGAGGCGTTCATCATCGCCAATGCGGATTCGGTGATGTCTCGGTCCAATATGTCCCTGCTGGCCGAGGTATTCCCCGAGGTCGAGCAAAAGGGGAATATTACCACCAATGGCACGCTGCTCTCGATCGAGAAGGCCAAGCGCATGCTAGGCTATTCGCCGCAATATAGCTGGCGCAACGAAGTGAAGTAGCCGTCCGGTCGGGCGGGCGTCAGCACCACATCAAGCAATAATGCATCGGAAATGTGCATTTTGTGCACTTGTGCTTTTTTTCATCAAAGGCATAAGTGCGCAAGATGCCGAGCCCCGACCTGTCTATTCTGATCATTGACGAGAACCGCATCCGCGCCTCGATTATCGAGGAAGGTCTGCGTGAGGCTGGCTATGCGCGCGTGGCAGTGATCCATGACGTCAACGAGGTAGGGCGCACCATCTCGCAGACCACGCCCGATGTGGTCTTCATCGATCTAGAAAACCCCAAGCGCGACACGCTGGAACATTTCTTCTCGCTCAGCCGCGCCATCCAACGCCCCATCGCCATGTTCGTCGACCGCTCGGATGGCACCATGATCGAGAAGGCGGTCGAGGCGGGGGTCTCCGCCTATGTGGTGGATGGCCTCAAGAAAGAACGCGTCAAGCCGATCCTCGACATGGCGATCTCTCGCTTCAACGCCTTTTCCCGACTCAGCCGCGAATTGGAGGAGGCGCGCAGCGCGCTTGAGGAGCGCAAGATCGTCGACCAGGCCAAGGGCATCTTGATGAAGACCAGGGGCCTCTCCGAACCCGAGGCCTATGCGCTGCTGCGCAAGACCGCCATGAACCAGAACCGCCGGTTGATCGACATTGCCCAAAGCCTGATTACCGCCGCCAATCTGCTTGGGCCATAGGAGCGCAGCCATGTCCCTCCCCCATCTTACCGCCGGCTTTCTCCCCCTGCTCGACAGCGCCCTGCTGGTGCTGGCGCATGAACTGGGCATTGCTGAGGAGGAAGGCTTTACGCTGGGCCTGACCCGCGAATCCTCCTGGGCCAATATCCGGGACCGGACAGCGCTGGGGCATTTCGATATTGCGTTGGTACTGGCGCCGATGCCGATTGCTGCCAATCTGGGCCTGACCCCCATTGCGACCCCGATGATCGCGCCGGTAATGACCGGCCTGGGCAACAATGCCATAACCGTCAGCGCGGATCTTTGGGCACGCATGGAGGACGCAGGTGCGCCGGGCGATCTTGGCGCCGGGCCAGCCGGGAAAGCACTGGCGCAAGTGGTTCGCTCCAAAGGACGAAAACTGCGCTTTGGCGTGGTGCACCAGACCTCCTCGCATAATTACGAGCTGCGCTATTGGCTTGCCGCCAGCGGCATCGTGCCGGACAGGGATGTTGAAATCGTCGTACTGCCGCCGCCGCTTCTGCCGGAAGCGCTGGGCGCCGGGAGCCTTGACGGCTACTGCGTGGGCGAACCCTGGAACAGCGTCGGCGTCGCCAGGTTCGGCGCGCGCATGGCCACGACAAAATCATCGATCTGGCAGTGGAGCCCCGACAAGGCCATCGGCATGCGTTCGGACTGGGCCGATGCAAATCCGGACCTCGTGGCCGCCACAATTCGCGCAGTTTATCGCGCCGGCCAATGGTGCCAGGACAGCGCAAACCATTTGCGGGCGGCCGAGATCATGGCGGGACCAGCCTATCTCAACCAGCCGGTGGAGATTGTCTCGCGCGCCCTTACCGGCCAGATCGATGGTGGGGCGCAGCAGGTGAGCATCCCGGATTTCTACGTGCCGCATGCCGGGGCCGCCAACTTTCCCTGGAAGAGCCATGGCCTGTGGTACTACAGCCAGATGGTGCGCTGGGGTGAAGTCGGATTTAGCACAGCCAGCGCAGCCATCGCCGCCAACACTTTCCGGCCCGATCTCTATCGCGCCGCGCTGGCGCCGCTCGGCGTCGCCGTGCCCGCCCAAGACATGCGCATCGATGGCGACCAGGCGGATAAGCATGCCACGCCCGCGACCGGCGGCACGCTCGAATTGGGACCCAATCTGTTCTTCGATGGCCAGATTTTCGACCCCGACGCGATCGAATCCTACATCCGCACGCAGGCGGCCGATTAAGCCTATTTCATGCGCACGCGATTTTTTCTGCACAAGAAATGAACACCACCTCGACCGCATGCCGACGCAACGGGCATTTTCCTCGGCGTGGTCGAGACTGTCTATTTTCTCCAATTCATTGATCTAATTGTTCTTTCACCGAAGCGGCTCAATTGGCACGCTTCGTGCAATGTGTTGAGCGGATGAGCTCCTCCCAAGACGGCTCATAACATATCGGCGTCCGATGACGGGCGCTCCAATGGCAAAGCCGCCAACTGGCAAGCGTCCGATCACCTGATCGGAGCGCGTGTCCAGTTGGCGGTATTTTCGTTTGGAGCTCTCGCAAGGCCGCTGGGTGTCGACACAACACGGAGACGATGATGACTGCGACTACCTGCCCCACGCCGCCACGCCGCCGCCTCAACTCGCTGCTTGCCGGCCTTGCCCTGGGTTTGCTCAGCAGCACGGTTGGTAGCGCCGCCATGCTCGACGTCGAAAAGGACGAACTGAAATTTGGCTTCATCAAGCTCACCGACATGGCGCCGCTCGCTATCGCCTATGAGCTTGGCTATTTCGAGGATGAAGGGCTCTATGTGACCCTGGAGCCGCAGGCCAACTGGAAGGTCCTGCTCGATGGTGTCATCACCGGCTCGCTCGATGGCGCCCATATGCTCGCCGGTCAGCCGCTGGCGGCCACAATTGGCTATGGCACCGAAGCCCATATCGTCACCCCCTTCTCCATGGACCTTAATGGTAACGGCATCACCGTCTCCAATGCCGTATGGGAGTTGATGAAACCGCATCTGGAGATGGATGCGGACGGCAAGCCGGTGCATCCCATCTCCGCTGCCGCGCTCAAGCCGGTCATCGAAGACTTCGACATCGAGGGCCGCCCCTTCAACCTGGGCATGGTGTTCCCTGTTTCCACCCACAATTACGAATTGCGCTACTGGCTGGCCGCCGGCGGCATCAGTCCAGGCTATTACTCGCCCGAAGATGTTTCGGGGCAGATTGCGGCCGACGCCTATCTGTCCGTAACCCCGCCGCCGCAGATGCCCTCGACACTGGAGGCCGGCACTATTGACGGCTATGCGGTAGGCGAGCCCTGGAACCAGGCGGCCGTGTTCAAGAAGATCGGGGTGCCGGTCATCACCGACTACGAGATCTGGAAGAACAATCCCGAAAAGGTCTTTGGCATTACCGCCGAATTCGCTGAAACCAATCCAAACACCACGCTGGCGATCACCAAGGCGCTGATCCGCGCCGCCAAATGGCTCGACGAGGATGACAACGCCAACCGCGCCGAAGCGGTCGAAATCCTGTCACGCTCCGAATATGTCGGTGCCGACGCCGAGGTTATCGCCGCATCGATGACCGGCACGTTTGAGTTTGAAGCCGGCGACGTGCGCGACGTCCCCGACTTCAACGTGTTCTACCGCTACTTTGCCACCTACCCCTATTATTCCGACGCCGTCTGGTACCTGACCCAGATGCGCCGCTGGGGTCAGGTGGCCGAGGACATGCCGGAAAGCTGGTACGACGAGGTCGCCAAGTCGGTCTACAAGCCGGACATCTATCTCGAAGCCGCGCGGCTGCTGGTCGAAGAGGGCTTGGTCGAGGAAGCCGACTTCCCCTGGGACAGCACCGGCTATCGTGAGCCGACAGCCGAGTTCATCGACGGCGTCACCTATGACGGCACCCAACCCAACGCCTATATCGACAGCCTTCCGATTGGCCTGAAAACCGGCGACAGCGTCGTCGGCGCCGAAGTTGTCGCTGCCGCCAACTGACATGCTCGGGTGGCTGCGCGGCGGCCACCCTCAGCCCTGAGGACTGCATTATGACCCTTGCAAGCGAAGCCCCCGCCACCAGTGGCCACCAACGGCAGAAGCTGTTTACTGCCATCAACCGTTCCGCCGCCTGGCTCAGCGCATTGGGCCTGGGCTGGCTCGTGCCGCTGCTGAAAATTGCCGCTGGCGACGATCCGCGCGAGCAGATGGGAGAATTGCGCGACAGCCTGCTCTTTCCCCTGCTCGGCATTGGTGCCTTCCTGCTCGCCTGGGCAGTGCTGGCGCCACAAGTGCAGACCTCGCTCGGCGCCATCCCCGGCCCAGCCCAGGTCTGGGAACAGACCGGAGCGCTCTGGCAGGATCACTTGTCTGAACGCGAAAAAGAAGCGGCCTTTTATGAACGCCAGGAGGTGCGCAACGACGAACTGGTCGCGGCGGGCCGCCAGGACGATGTCAAATGGCGCGGCTATACCGGCAAGCCAACCTATCTCGACCAGATCGTGACTTCGCTCAAAACCGTCGGCCTGGGCTTTCTGATCGCCACAATCATCGCCGTGCCGCTTGGTATTGCCTCGGGGCTCAGCAAGCCATTTAACGGCGCGCTCAATCCGCTGGTGCAATTGTTCAAGCCGGTCTCGCCGTTGGCCTGGCTGCCCATCGTGACCATGGTGGTGTCGGCCCTCTATGTGGACGCCAGCGACGCCTTTCCCAAGGCGCTGGTGATCTCGGCGGTCACCGTGACCCTCTGCTCGCTTTGGCCCACGCTCATCAATACCGCTTTGGGGGTGGCCTCCATCGACAAGGACCTCGTCAATGTGGGCAAGGTGCTGCAGCTTTCGACGCCCACCACCATCACCAAGCTGGTGCTGCCCTCGGCCCTGCCGTTGATCTTCACAGGGCTGCGTCTGTCGCTTGGTGTTGGCTGGATGGTGCTGATCGCCGCGGAGATGCTGGCGCAGAACCCGGGGCTGGGGAAATTCGTCTGGGATGAATTCCAGAACGGCTCGTCCTCCTCGCTGGCCCGCATCATCGTGGCCGTGCTCACCATCGGCATTATCGGCTTCCTGCTCGACCGGGTGATGTTCACCCTACAGACCGCCTTCACCTTCTCCGGCAAGCGATAGGACCGAAGCATGGCTCCCATTCTCCAGCTCTCCGGCATATCCAAGCATTTTGGCGAAGGCGCCAAGCGCGTCGATATCCTCAAGGACATCAATCTGGACGTCGAGGATGGCGAATTCGTTGCCATTCTCGGTTTCTCCGGGGCAGGCAAGACCACCCTTATCTCGATGATGGCGGGCCTGTCAGAGCCTGATATGGGCGGCGTCATCTATCGCGGCAAGGAGATCGACGGCCCCGGCCCCGAGCGCGGCGTCGTCTTTCAATCCTATTCGCTGATGCCCTGGCTGAGCGTTTCCGGGAATATCGATCTGGCGGTCAATGCCGTGCACAAAACCAAGTCGCGCGCCGAAAAACTCGCCCTGCGCAAACACTATGTGGAAATGGTCGGATTGGGCCACGCCGCAGACCGGCGGCCGGCCGAGTTGTCCGGCGGCATGCGCCAGCGCGTTGCCGTTGCCCGGGCGCTGGCCATGCAACCTGAAATCCTGTTGCTCGACGAACCCCTCTCGGCCCTCGACGCGCTCACGCGGTCCAAGCTGCAGGACGAGTTCGCGCAGATTTCCGAGGCCGAGAAGAAGACCATAATCCTCATCACCAATGATGTGGATGAGGCCATTCTCCTGGCTGACCGGGTGATCCCGTTGACGCCCGGCCCCGGCGCAACGCTTGGTCCGCATTTCAAGGTCGATATTGAGCGGCCGCGCGACCGGGCCGAGCTCAATGGCGATAATCGCTTCATTACCCTGCGGCGCGAGATCACCGAATATCTCATGGATGTCGGCGCCAGCCGCAACCCGTCGGGCGAAGCCGACTATGTCCTGCCCAATGTCACGCCCATTGCCCGCGGCAAATCGGCTCGCCTGCCCAGCGCGTATACCAATGCGGCTGCTGCATCCGGCATGCAGGACGACTATCTGCGTTTTGACGCAGTCTCCAAGGTCTATCCCACGCCCAAGGGGCCGCTGACCGTAGTGGATGGCTTCGACTTCCAGATGAAGAAGGGCGAATTTATCACCCTGATCGGGCATTCGGGCTGCGGCAAGTCCACCGTGCTGTCGATGGTCGCGGGACTGAACGAAATTTCCGCCGGCAATATCGTGCTTGATGGCAAGGGCGTTGTCGGGGCCGGTCCCGAGCGGGCCGTGGTGTTTCAGGCTCCGTCCCTGATGCCCTGGCTGACCGCGCGTGAAAACGTCGCCCTGGGCGTTGATCGCGTTTACCCCACTGCCGGCCCGGCAGAGCGGCGCGACGTGGTCGAATATTACCTTAACCGGGTCGGGCTGGGTGACGCCATGCACCGCCCCGCTTCTGAGCTCTCAAATGGCATGAAGCAGCGCGTGGGTATTGCGCGGGCCTTTGCCCTGTCGCCCAAGCTGCTGCTGCTCGACGAGCCCTTCGGCATGCTCGACAGCATCACCCGTTGGGAATTGCAGGACGTGCTGATGGATGTCTGGGCGCGCACCCAGGTGACCGCCATTTGTGTCACCCATGACGTCGACGAAGCCATTCTGCTGGCCGACCGGGTGGTGATGATGTCGAACGGACCCAATGCAAGGATCGGCAATGTCATGGAGGTGGACCTGCCGCGCCCCCGTTCCCGCAAGGCACTGCTGGCCCACAAGGACTACTACGGCTATCGCGAAGAACTGCTCGATTTCCTCGAAGCCTATGAGGGGGGCGCCAATCCGGATCAGCAAACGCTGGACCGCATCCGCGCCAAGAGAGCGCGACGCATTGAGAGTGTGGCAGCGGCAGAATAGATGCCTCTTTTTCGCCCACCGCCGGACGCACTGCACAATTCATAACCTTTGCGTCCGGCAGCCACGTAACAGAGAATATGCAAGTCGCTGTCAACGCAGGATAAATATGCCAAAACAGTTTGGCACGGTTCCTGCAACATCGTACCCGACAGAGCTCCTCCCAAGACGCTCTTCGACATAACCGACGTCCAAGGTTGGGCGTCAACAGGCAAGGCCGCCAACAGGTGCGACGTGATCCCATGCGGATCGTCGGCGCGTCGGTTGGCGGTCTTTTTTGTTTTCCAGATTGGAGCCCCAAGCGGATGGAAAAACTGGTTGTCATAGGTGCAGGGATGGCTTCTGGCCGCGCCCTGGAACACATTTTCGAGGAAGCCCCGGGCCGGTTCGACGTCACGCTGTTCGGCGCCGAGCCGCGTGGCAATTACAATCGGCTGATGCTCTCCCCGGTCCTGGCCGGAGAGAAGGCATATGAGCAGATCATCACCCATGACGCTGAGTGGTATCGGGAGCACGGCGTGCAAACCCGGTTCGGCGAAACCGTCACCGGTATCGATCGAGCTCGCAAGGTGGTCATCTCGGCGGGCGGGGAAACGCCTTATGACAAGCTGATCGTCGCCACCGGCTCGGCACCCTTTATCATTCCCCTGCCCGGCAAGGATCTGCCCGGCGTGATGGCCTTCCGCGATCTCGATGACGTCAACCGTATGGTCGAGGTCTCCAAGCGCACTGGCTCCAAAGCCGTGGTGATTGGCGGGGGCCTGCTGGGCCTCGAGGCCGCTGCCGCGCTGAATGCCCGCGGCATGGAAGTGGTGGTGCTGCACCTGATGGGCCATGTGATGGAACGACAGCTTGATCCGGCTGCCGGCTATCTCCTGCAGCGCGATCTGGAAGCCCGCGGCATCAAGGTACACTGCAAGGCGCAGACCAAGGCCATTCTCGGTGAAGAGCGGGTCGAGGCCGTAGCGCTGGAAGATGGCACCGTTTATGGCGCCGATATCGTGGTGATGGCCGTCGGCATCCGCCCCGAGACGCGCATCGCGGTCGATGCGGGCCTGCATGTCGAGCGCGGCATCGTGGTCAATGACCAGATGGTCACCTCGGACCCCGATGTGCTGGCGCTGGGCGAATGCGTCGAGCACGAAAAGATCGTCTATGGCCTGGTTGCCCCGCTCTATGACCAGGCCAAAATCCTCGCCAAGACGCTGGCCAAGGTCGACGCTGCCTTCCGCCCGGTGCAGACCGCGACCCAACTCAAGGTGACCGGCGTTTCGGTCTATTCGGCCGGCGATTTCGCCGATGCCGAGGACCGCGAGGAGATCGTGCTGCGAGATGCCAATTCAGGCATCTACAAGCGCATTGTGCTCAAGGAGGATCGCGTTATCGGCGCCGTGCTCTACGGTGAAACCGCAGACGGCCCCTGGTTCTTCGACATGATCCGCAAGGGCACCGATACGCGGGACATGCGCGCCACACTTATCTTTGGTCAGGCCTACCAGGGGGGAGCCGCGCTGGACCCTATGGCGGCCGTTGCAGCCTTGCCGGATGATGCAGAAATCTGCGGCTGCAACGGTGTCTGTAAATCTGCGATCACCGGCACGATCGCATCCAAGGGCCTGACCGATCTCGATGGCGTGCGCGCCCATACCAAGGCCTCGGCCTCGTGTGGCTCGTGCACCCATCTGGTCGAAAAGCTCATGGCCATCACTCTGGGCGACAGCTACAACCCGGCTGCCGTCAAACCGATGTGTCCCTGCACCGAACATGACCACGGCACCGTCCGTCGCCTGATCGTGGCCAAAGAACTCAAATCCATTCCCGCGATCATGCAGGAATTGGAGTGGAAGACCAGTTGCGGCTGCGCCAAGTGCCGCCCGGCCCTCAACTACTATCTGGTGGCCGAATGGCCAGGTGAATATGAGGACGATAACCAGTCCCGATTCATCAATGAACGCGTGCACGCCAATATCCAGAAGGATGGCACGTATTCGGTGGTGCCGCGCATGTGGGGCGGCATGACCAACCCCAAGGAATTGCGCGCCATTGCCGATGTGGCCGACAAGTTCGCCATCCCCGCAGTGAAAGTCACCGGCGGGCAGCGTATCGACCTGCTCGGCGTCAAGAAGGAAGACCTGCCCGGCGTCTGGGCCGATCTCAACGCCGCCGGCATGGTATCGGGCGCCGCCTATGCCAAGGGGCTGCGCACGGTCAAAACCTGCGTCGGTTCGGACTGGTGCCGCTTTGGCACCCAGGATTCGACCGGCCTAGGCGTGCGGCTTGAAAAGTTCATGTGGGGCGCCTGGACCCCGGCCAAGGTCAAGCTCGCGGTCTCAGGCTGCCCACGCAACTGCGCGGAAGCCACCTGCAAGGATATCGGCGTGATCTGCGTGGATTCGGGCTACGACATCCAATTCGCAGGGGCTGCGGGCCTCGACATCAAGGGCACAGAATTGCTCTGCCATGCCGATACCGAGGACGAGGCGCTGGAGATCATCGTGGCCCTCACCCAGCTCTATCGCGAGCAGGGGCACTATCTCGAGCGCATCTACAAATGGGCCAAGCGCGTCGGCAATGACAGCATCAAGGCTGCGGTGGTCGACGACCTCGACAAGCGCAAGCTCTATTACGACCGCTTCGTTTATGCCCAGCAATTCGCCCAGGTCGACCCCTGGGAAGAACGCGTCAATGGCAAGGACGCCCATGAATTCGCCGCCATGGCCGAATTCGGGCTTCCGGTGGCAGCGGAGTGATCGCCATGACCGAATGGATCGAATTGGGCAGTGTGACTGCCATCCCCCCGCGCGGTGCTCGCTGCGTCAATACCCCTTCAGGCAAGATCGCTGTCTTTCGCACCGCCGAAGACCAAGTCTATGCCATCGAGAACCGCTGCCCGCACAAGGGCGGCCCGCTCTCGGAGGGCATCGTGCATGGTGCATCGGTGACCTGCCCGCTGCACAACTGGGTTTTTGACCTCGCCACCGGCGAAGCGCAGGGCGCCGACGAGGGCCATGTGCAAACCTACCCGGTCAAGGTCGATGGGGGCGTCATCTACATTGCCCCGGATGTGCTGATGCAGATGGCGGCGGAGTAGGCATGGTGGAGCATAATACGGTTCGCACCACCTGCCCCTATTGCGGTGTCGGCTGCGGCGTGCTCGCCACTCCACAGCCGGACGGCCACGTGACCATTGCCGGCGACCCGGACCACCCGGCCAATTTCGGGCGCCTGTGCTCGAAAGGGTCGGCGCTGGGCGAAACCCTGTCACTCGATGGGCGCCTGCTGCATCCGGAAATCGCTGACAAAAGAGTCACCTGGGACCAAGCATTTGACGAGGTAGCCAACCGCTTCAAGCAGACCATCAGCGAACATGGCCCCAGTTCGGTTGCCATTTACGGCTCTGGCCAACTCCTCACCGAGGACTATTACGTGGCCAACAAGCTGATGAAAGGCTTTGTCGGCTCGGCCAACATCGACACCAATTCGCGGCTCTGCATGGCCTCCTCGGTGGCCGGCCACAAGCGCGCTTTTGGCTCCGACACCGTGCCGGGAAATTACGAGGACCTCGAACAGGCCGATCTTATCGTGCTGGTCGGCTCAAACCTGAGCTGGTGCCACCCGGTACTCTATCAGCGCATTGTTGCCGCCCGCACCGCGCGCCCGGACATGAAGATCGTGCTGATCGATCCGCGCCGCACCGTTTCCGCCGACATTGCCGAAATACACCTGCCGATCGCGCCCGATGGCGACAGCGCCTTGTTCGTCGGGCTGCTGGCCCATCTGGACCAACAGGGCATCACCGACAGCGACTATGTGAGTGCCTATACTTCCGGCTACGAAGCGGCACTGCTCACCGCCGAGGACTGGGACATTGCTGGGGTCGCGGAAGCGACGGGACTTTCACCGCTGTCCATCGCGCGTTTCTACGATCTCTTCGCCCGCACCAAGAAGGTCGTTACCGTCTATTCGCAGGGTGTCAACCAATCCGCTGCCGGCAGCGACAAGGTCAACGCCATCATCAATTGCCACCTGGCCACCGGGCGGATCGGCAAGCCGGGCATGGGACCCTTTTCGGTCACCGGCCAGCCCAACGCCATGGGCGGACGCGAGGTGGGGGGCCTCGCCAATATGCTCGCCGCCCATATGGACTTCACGCCCGATGCGATTGACCGGGTCGCTCGCTTCTGGGGCAGTGGCAGCGTGGCCCAAGGTCCGGGCCTCAAGGCAGTCGACCTGTTCGCCGCCATGGCGCGGGGCGAGATCAAGGCGGTGTGGATCATGGCCACCAATCCGGTGGATTCCATGCCCGAGGCCGATATTGTGCGCGACGCGCTCAAGGCCTGCCCCTTCGTTGTTGTGTCAGACATGAACCGGCATACCGACACCATGGAGCTGGCCCATGTGCGCCTGCCCGCCGCCGGCTGGGGCGAAAAGGACGGCACGGTAAGCAATTCGGAGCGCCGCATTTCGCGCCAACGTCCCTTCCTGCCCCTGCCCGGCGAGGCCCGGCCGGACTGGTGGATCATCAAGGAGGTGGCCAAGCGGCTCGGCCATGGCGCCGCCTTCAGCTATTTCAGCCCGGGCCAGATCTTTGCCGAGCATGTCGCCTTGTCGGGCTTCGAGAACAGTGGCAACCGCGATTTCGATCTTTCCGGCCTTTCCGGCGCCGACTACGAAACCATGACGCCGGTGCAGTGGCCGGTGCGTTCAAAGCCCACCGCCCGCATGTTTGGCGATGGCAAGTTCTTCACCCTCGATGGCAGGGCGCGCTTCCTGCCGATCCAGCCACCACCGCCCTTTGCGCCGGCACCGGGCACGTTCATTCTCAATACCGGCCGGGTGCGCGACCATTGGCACACCATGACCCGAACCGGCAAAGCCGCCCGCCTGTCTGCGCACATGGCCGAGCCCTTCGTCGAAATCCACCCTGCTGATGCCAGCGCGATGGGCATCAGTCGCGCCAATCTGGTGCGACTGAGCAATGGTCATGGTAGCGCTTTGGTGCGGGCGCTGGTCACCGACCGGCAGCAGAGGGGCCAGCTTTTCGTGCCGATGCACTGGACCGATCAGTTCGCCAGCAATGGCCGCGTCGATGCCCTTGTCACGGGCAAGACCGATCCGGTTTCAGGACAGCCAGCGCTGAAGATGGCGCAGGTTCATGCCGAGCCGGTCGGGGTGCGGCTCTATGGCTTTGTGGTTGCGGCGCAGAAACCAGCGCTTGCCACCGACTATTGGGCCATGGCCCCGGCGCATAATGGCTACCGCGCCGAAATTGCCTTGTTCGAGGAGCTGGCGAACTGGTCCGATTTCCTTGCCGACACTTTCGGCACGGACGCGGTATTTCAGTCCATCCGCGACGAACGCTCTGGGCGCCGTGCCTTCGTGCTGATCGAGAACGGTCGGCTCTTGGCCGCGCTCTATACTTCGCCCGATCCGGTGCTGGTCTCCCGCCAATGGGCGGTGGACCTGCTTTCCGAAACCGAATTGACCGCGTCGATCGTGCTGGCGGGCCGCCCCGGAGCCGACCGGCCCGAGGGCGGTGCGATCGTCTGCTCCTGCATGGGCGTGGGCATCAACACCATCACCGAGGCGGTAACCCGCCACGGCTGCACCAGTGTCGAAGCGGTTGGCGCCCTCACCCGCGCCGGCACCAATTGCGGCTCCTGCCGCGCCGAAATCAGGGGGATTGTCGATGCAAACCGTCTCATCGCAGCAGAGTAACAAGCGCATAGCAGAGCTCGCCGTTCTGCCCGTCTTCTTCGACCTGCGCGGCAAGCGGGTCGTGGTCATCGGCGGCGGTGAGCCGGCCGCCTGGAAGACCGAACTGCTGGCAGCAGCCGGGGCGCAGGTGGATGTTTATGCGGAGGAGGTTTGTGAGGAGCTGTCGGCTCTTGCGTCAACCTCCATCATCCTCCACCCCCGCCCCTGGACCCCTGACGATCTCGAAGGTGCCGCCCTCGCCATTGCCGATATTGAGGATGACGCGGAAGCCCATGCCTTCATCGCCGCCGCCAAGGCCCTTGCGGTTCCGTACAACGTCATCGACCGGCCCGAATTCTGCCAGTTCCAGTTCGGGGCCATCGTCAACCGGTCCCCGGTCGTGGTCGGCATCTCCACTGCCGGTGCAGCGCCCATACTCGGGCAGGCCGTGCGCCGCCGGATCGAAACACTGCTGCCGCAGACATTGACGCAATGGGCGCTGTTGGCCGCGAAGCTGCGCGGAAAAGTTATGGATCAGTTGGCCGCCGGGCCGCAGCGCCGCGCCTTCTGGGAGCGTCTGGCCGACCGGGCGTTTGGCAGTCGTGCACCCGACGCCAGTGACGAAAACATCAATCTTCCCGCCGCCTCAGCCGCCGGTCGAGTGACGCTTGTTGGCGCTGGGCCGGGCGATGCCGAGCTCTTGACCATCAAGGCCGTGCGAGCGCTGCAATCGGCCGATGTGATCCTATTCGACGATCTGGTCTCATCCGAGGTGCTCGAACTGGCCCGCCGCGAGGCCAAGCGCATGCTGGTGGGCAAGCGGGCCCAACGCGAAAGTTGCGCCCAGGACGAGATCAACGCGATGATGCTGAGCCTCGCGCGACAGGGCAAGCACGTGGTGCGCCTCAAATCCGGCGACCCGATGATCTTCGGCCGCGCGGGTGAGGAGATCGAAATGCTGGAACGCCACGGCGTTGGCGTGTCCGTGGTTCCGGGCATTTCGGCGGGGCTGGCGCTTGCCAGCCGGCTGGGCGTCTCGCTGACCCATCGCGATCATGCTCAGTCGGTGCGCTTCGTAACCGGGCATTCGCGAAAGGGTGTTTTGCCCGATACGCTGAACTGGGCGGCACTGGCCGATCCCGCCACTACTTCGGTCTATTATATGAGCCGTCGCACCCTGCCCGGCATTGTCACCGAGCTTTCCGCCAGGGGCATGAGCCTTGAAACGCCGGCGATCATCGCGGGGAGCCTGGGGCGTGCTGACGAACAAATCTGGCGCGGAACGATTGGCGAGGCCGTCAACGCGGTGGAGGCTTTTCCCCTTTCGGCGCCGACAATCTTTGCGGTGGGGGATGCTCTCTCCATGAAGCGCGCGCACGTCACTTCAGACCCTTGGAATTTATCCCAATACACTGACAGTATTGGGATAATACACTCTTGATTAACCAAGAAAGTGCACTTTGCCTTCACCACAAAGGAGGCCAATGTGCGCAAAATTAACAATATTTTCACAGCAGTATTTATCACCGCAACATGTGTGTCGGGCGCACAGGCCGCTGACCTCTGGCAGGACTATCCGCCGGTCATCGATAAACCCGGCCAGACCACGGACTGGAGCGGCTTTTACGCAGGTGTGTTTGCTGGCTATGGCGGCGGCCGGGCCACCAGCACGGGCGTTGTGTCAGGCAATGTGACCGATGTGGACGTTCGTGGCGGCCTGCTTGGCGCAACAGTTGGCGCCAATGCCCAGTTCGACAATTTCGTTCTCGGCCTGGAAGGCGATCTGGCCTGGACCGACGTCAATGGCAGCGCGACATGCGTTGGCAATCCGACCTTTGATTGCAATGGCACGCTCAATTGGCTTGGTTCTGGCAAGCTGCGCGGCGGCATGGCCTTCGACAGCCTGCTGCTGTTCGGTACGGCCGGTGTAGCAGCCGGCGGCATCACTGCGTCGGTCAACCCTGTTCCCGGCGGGGCCACCGGCAGCTTTTCGTCCACGGTGTGGGGCTGGACGGTCGGTGCGGGCGCCGAATACGCTGTCAGCGACGCCATCAGCGTCAAGGCGGAATACAGCTATTACGACTTCGCTTCGGTCAATGCGCCGATCAATACCATTGCAACGGGTGGCTCGACCGATATCAAGTCTAACGCGCACGTTGCCAAGCTGGGCCTCAACTACCGGTTCTGACGCTTAGCGCAAATCCACTGACACGGGCGGCCATCGGGTCGCCCTTTGCGTTCGTGCACGTGCGGCCAAGCCTCACTTCATCCAGAACACCGGCTTGAGGTCCACCGAAATCGGTTCATTCTTGTCATTGGTCGCCATGATGTCGGCCATATGGGCCCACCAACGCCGCATGATCTCGGTGCCTGGCAGGTCCGCCATGGTGTGGTCGACGCGACGCCAGAGCACACCAAAGAGGGTGTTGGTCTCTTCATCGAGATGGATGGAATAGTCCTTCACCCCGGCCTCGTGCAGCAGGTCGACCAGTTCGGGGAAGATCTCGTCATGGCGCTTCTTGTATTCGGCGGCCATGCCGGGATTGAGCAGCATCTTGAAGGCGTGTTTTTCATAGCCATTGTCCACGATCATGCGCGGCGCTCCCGGATCATGCGGAACAATATGGGCAAGGCGATCACCACGATCAGCAACGAGCCGGTGAAGATGGTCATCACGATGCCCGGCACGTTGAGCAGGCCGAGGCCAAAAGTGACAAGGCCAATAATCAGTGCCGCCAGCACCACACCGATGATCGAGCCGGCGCCGCCCAGGATCGAAACGCCGCCGAGCACCACCATGGTCACCACATCGAGTTCGAAGCCCTCGGCGATGGATGGACGGGTCGAGCCCAGCCGCGCCGTGAGCAGAATGGCGGCGATGCCGCTCATCAGCCCGGTCAGGCAGAACAGCACGAACTTGACGCGGTCGACACGGACGCCGGAGAAGCGCGCGGCCGTCGCATTATTGCCGATAGCAAAAACCCGGCGCCCGAAATTGGTGCGGTGCAGCAGCACGTAGAAAATCACCGCCGCGACGAGGAACAGCACCACCTCGAACGAGATCACCCAAAACACGTAACCCTGGCCGAACCAGGAAAAGCTTGCGGGATAGCCCTTGAAGCTCTGGTCGCCCAGAATGATGAAGGCGATGCCGCGGAACAGGCTCATCGTGCCGATGGTCACCACGATGGAGGGGAGTTTCAGCCCGGTCACCAGAAAACCGTTGAAGGCGCCGCAGAGGATGCCAACGCCGATGCCCACCGCTACCAGCGCCGGGGTGTCCGCGCCATATTGCAGCGCCAGCCCCATCAGGGTCGAAGCCAGGGCGATGATCGAGGCGACCGAAAGATCGATTTCTCCCGAGATAATCACCAGCGCCATGGCCAGGGCGATCAACCCCTTTTCCGTGAAGTTGAAGGTGAGGTCGGATAGACTCCAGGCATTGAGGAAATAGGGCGAGGCAAAGCTGTTGGCGATGAAGATTCCCAGCGCCACGAGAACCAGCAGGCTCTCCCAGCTCAGCACTGCGGACTTGAATGGGTTATCCAGCCGGTTCGGCAGGCGACGGCCATTTGCAGTTGCGTCGGTCATGCCGCCACCTCGGCTTTCTTGAGAATGATACGTCCCTTGCTCCGTTCGCCACGAGCGTTGAGCACCACGGCAAGCAGGATGGCCGCGCCGGAAATGGCCATCTGCCAGAAGGGCGAGACGCCGATGACTGGGAGGGCGTTGTTGACGACACCGAGGAACAGGGCGCCAAGCAGCGCACCGCCCACAGTACCGATGCCGCCGGCAATCGAGACCCCTCCGATGACGCAGGCCGCCACGATGGTCAGTTCATAGCCGCCGGCCACTTCCACCGAAGCAATGACGTAGCGCGAGATCCAGAGATAGCCGCAAAGCCCCGAAATGGCGCCCGAGAGCACAAAGGCCAGGAATTTGGTGCGCCCCACATTGATGCCGGTATAGACCGAGGCAGTCGGATTGACGCCAATGGCATAAAAGGCCCTGCCCCAGTGTGTGCGGGTCATCAAGAGGTAAACCAGTGCTGCCACGACGATGGCGAACCAGCTCAATATCGGCAGACCAAGGAAGCTGCCGCGCTGGAGTTGGATGAAATCGGTGCTCATCTGCGCGGCGTTGACCCAGGCGCCGCCCGAAACGACGAAGACCAGACCACGGAAAATGGTCAGCGTGCCCAGAGTCACCACGATTGGCGGAATATCAAGCTTCCAGACCAGAATGCCGTTGAATGCGCCCAGCGCCGCGCCCACCACGACGCAACCGGCGATCAACAGCGGAATGGGAATGAACGGAAACGCCGCGTTGGTCATGGCCACCAGCATGCCGGTCAGCGCCAGGTTCGAGGCCATGGACAAATCGATGGAGCGGGTCAGGATAACCGCCATCTGCCCCAGCGCCAGCATCATCAGGATTGATGTGTCGTTGAAAATCGTCAGCAGATTGCCCGGTTGCGAGAAACGGGGAAAACGCAGGGTCACCAGCACGATGACGGCGAGAATGGCCAGCGCCAGCCAGAGTTCACGGGATTTCAGGAGCCGGTTCATGCGGCCTTCTCCTCAACGATGCCCGCAGCCAGGCTGACCAGCGTTTCGGGCTGCAGATTGTTGTTTTCGAGGGTGTCGACCACCAGGCCTTCGCGCATCACGACGATGCGGTCGCTCATGCCGAGGACTTCGGGCAGTTCGGATGACACCATGATAACCGAGAGACCCTGGGCCACCAGTTCGCCCATGAACTCGTGCACGGCGGCCTTGGAGCCGATATCGATGCCCTTGGTGGGTTCATCGAGAATGATCACCTTGGGCAGGGTGGCGAGCCATTTGGCGATCACCACCTTCTGCTGATTGCCGCCCGAAAGGGTGGACACATTCTGGCTGAGCGAGGACGCGCGCAGGTCGAGCCGCTCGGTATAGGTGCGAGCCAGCGCGTATTCTTCGGCCATACGCAGAAAGCCGGAGCGGCTGGTCTTGTCGAGGCTGGGCAGCGAGACATTCTTGAAGATCGGCTCGCCGGTAATGACCCCCTGCTTGCCGCGTTCTTCGGGTACATAGACGATGCCAGCGCTGACCGCGTCGGCTGGGGATTTCGGAGTGATTGTCTGCCCCTCGAGCACCATTGTGCCGGCCGAGGGCTTTGTCATGCCGAACACGGCCTGCATCACCTCGGAGCGCCCTGCCCCCACCAGACCATAGAAACCCAAAATCTCACCCTTCCTCACAGAAAACGAAACATTGTCGAATTCGGTTGGGTGACTGAGGCCAGTGACCTCCAGCACGGTGTCGCCAATCGTTGCCTGGCGGGCGGGGAAAATCTGTTCCACCGAGCGCCCGACCATCAGCTTGACGATGTCGGCCTGCGGCGTGTCCTTGATGAAGCCCTTGCCCACCTGCTCGCCATCGCGGAACACGGTGTAGCGGTCGGCAATGCGATAGATTTCATCGAATTTGTGCGAGATGAAGAGGATGGCTTTTCCATCCTTTTTGAGGAGCTCGACAAGGACATAGAGTTCCTCGATTTCCTTCTGGCTGAGCGCCGCGGTTGGCTCATCCATGATGACCACCTGGGCGTCGACACTGAGCGCGCGCGCCACAGCCACAAGATGCTTCTTGGCGATCCCCAACTCCTTCAAGGGCATGCCCGCATCGATGCCGGCGGCCATGCTGTCGAGCGTTTCCTGCGCCTCGCGCCGCATCTTGCCCCAGTCGATCATGCCAAAGCGGTTCTTCGGTGCGTGCCCGAGATAGATGTTCTCGGCAACGCTGAGCTCATCGAACAGCACGGTCTCCTGGTGGATCGCGGTAATGCCGGCGTCGGACGCGGAGATTGCCGTGGGAAGGGTCACAGGCTTGCCGCCCACCCGAATTTCGCCCGCGTCCGGCTGGTAGATGCCGGTCATGGTCTTGACCAGTGTAGACTTGCCGGCCCCGTTCTCACCGATCAGCGCCGTCACCTCGCCGGGATAGAGCTCCAGCGAGACTTCATGCAGCGCCCGCACGCCGGGGAAGCTCTTGGATATGCCTGATAAAGTCAGGATGGGGTCAGTCATTCTTTTGGTCCTTGGCGTCGCAATGGCGCAGGCGCTTGATCCGGTCCCCTCTCCCTTTGCGGGAGAGGTTAGGGTAAGGGGGCCTTCCGTGCTTCTGGAAAGGCCCCCTCACCCGCCGCTTCGCCTCGAGGATCAGTAAATCTTGGAGAACTCTTCGATGTTGGATGCGTCGAACTGGAACGGCGCAGCCATGGCGGCCGAGTTGGTGTCGTCCAGGGTCACTTCGCCGACCTTGCCGATGGAGAAGGTTGCGCCGGGAGCGGCTTCTTCGCCTTCAACCAGAGCATTGGCCAGATAGACCGCCGAATAGCCCAGATCGATCGGGTTCCACAGAGCCACGGCCTGGCTGGCGCCATTGTCGATGAACTGCTTGAACTCGGACGGCAGGGCCAGGCCGGTCACATTGATCTGGCCGATCAGGTCCTGGTCGGTCACGACCTGGGCAGCCGCCACGACGCCGACGGTGGTCGGGGCGATGATGGCCTTGAGGTCGGGGTGTGCGGCGATCAGGCCGCGAGCCTCTTCGGTCGATTTCACCGAGTCGTCATCGCCATACACCACCGAAACGAGGTTGATGTTGGGGAACTTCTCAGGAATGGCTTCCTTGGCAGCTTCAATCCAGGCGTTCTGGTTGGTTGCGGTCGAGGCGGCCGAGAGAATGGCAACATCGCCGCCCTCGGGCAGATAGTCGGCGGCCAGCTTGATGATGGTCTCGCCGATCAAGTCGATGTCAGAGGGGTTGAGGTGAATCTGGCGGCCTTCGGGGGCAACGCCGGAGTCAAAGCTCACCACCTTGATGCCGCGCTGCATGGCGCGCTGCAGCACCGGCACCAGGGCGTCCGGATCATTGGCCGAGATGGCGATGGCATCGACCTGCTGGGCGATCAGCGAGTTGACGACTTCGATCTGGGCTTCAGCCGTGGCCGAGGTCGGACCGGTATAGATCACTTCAACGTCGCCGAGTTCCTCGGCGGCATCCTGTGCGCCCTTATTGGCGGCGTCGAAGAAGCCATTGCCCAGCGACTTGACGACCAGCGCGATGCGGGTCTGTGCCATGGCCGGCGTGGCCAGCAGCACGGCAGCGGTGGCCGTGGCGGCCAGCAGTTTCCAGAGTTTCATTTTGTCCCTCCCGGGGGTTGCTTTTGGTTCAGTCATTGTCAGTTCAGGCCACACTTGCTTCAGCCTGCCCTGTTGCGTCCGCCACGATGAGCCGCACACCTGCCGTTTCCAGCATCTGGCGGTCTTCGTCGCGGATGCCGCTATCGGTGATGACAGCGGCAATTTGATCGAGCCCACAGAGAATGAGGCTCGAGCGTCCAGAGAATTTCGAGGAGTCGGCGAGAACGATCAGTTCGTCCGCCTGTCCGATCAAGGCCAGCTCCGACTGCACCACCATGGGGTCGGCTTCCATCAGGCCATGCACGCCAATGCCCTGGCAGCCGATGAACATGCGTTTGGCGTAGAAATGGCTCGCCACCACGCCACCAAAGGGCGAAAGGATGACGTTCTGCTCGCGATAGACCGTGCCGCCGGGAATAATGACGGCATTGCGCGAGTTGTGGATGAGGAATTCGGCGATGCCAAAGCTGTTGGTGAAGACGCTGAGGCGCTTGCCTGTCAGATGATGCGCCATCTGATAGGTCGTTGTGCCGCCATTGATGATGATCGGCTCGCCATCGCGGCACAAGTCGGCAGCGGCGCGGGCAATTGCGCGCTTTTGCGAGATGTTGATCGTTTCATTGACAGAAAACGGCCGCCCGACCAGCCCACCCTGGGACGGCGGGTTGATAGCCTCGGCCCCGCCGCGCACGCGACGCAGCCGCCCCTGCTCGTCCAACGAGGCAATGTCGCGGCGAATGGTAGCTTCCGATGATCCGGTCACTTCACAAAGCTCGGCCACAGTCACCACAGGGTGAGACTGGGCAGCGGCCAATATGACGCGGTGGCGTTCCATTTCATGCAAGGCAGATACTCCCTGAGCGCATTTGCTTCCACCAATTTCGGGCAGAGTCAATCACCATTTCGCATGTTTCAGTCATAAACGCGCACGCATGACTAAACATGATTGTTTCTGATTGACTTTGTGGACCGTTCTATGCCCATCTCCGGCCAACCCAGTCTGTTGCCCTAACTTTGGGAGGAATCCTATGTCCACCGCGCCAAAGCGCCTTGAAAACAAGTGGGACGACGCCAAGGCCGCGTCCATGAGCGAGCCGGAACGTCTTGTCTATCGGTCCAATCTGCTCGGATCCGACAAGCGCGTCACCAATTATGGCGGCGGCAATACCTCCTCCAAGATCTGGCAAAAAGATCCGCTGACCGGCGAAGACGTTGAAGTACTGTGGGTCAAAGGGTCGGGCGGAGACAATGCCTCGATCAAGCTCGATGGCTTCGCCACCCTTTCTATGGACAAGCTGCGCGCGCTGAAGGGCCTCTATCGCGGTGTCGAATTTGAAGACGAGATGGTGGGCTACCTGCCGCACGCCACCTTCAACCTCAATCCGCGCGCGTCCTCCATCGACACCCCGCTGCATGCCTATGTGAACCGGCCTTACGTCGATCACATGCACCCGGACGCGATCATCGCCATCGCGGCCTCGAAGAACTCCAAGGAACTCACCCAGCAGATTTTTGGCGACAAGATCGGCTGGCTGCCATGGAAGAAGCCCGGCTTCGAACTCGGGCTGTGGCTGGAAAAGTTCTGCCTCGAAAACCCCGACGCTGAAGGCGTGGTGCTCGAAAGCCATGGCCTGTTCACCTGGGGCAATACCCCCAAGGAATGCTACGAAACCACGATCCGCATCATCAATCAGGCGATCGAGTGGTTTGAAAAGGAAACCGAGGGCAAGACCATTTTCGGCGGCGCTGCCACCCAGTCCCTGCCGGCAGAGGAACGCCGGGCCATTGCCGCCCGACTGATGCCCAAGATCCGCGGCTTCATCTCGGAAGACAGCCACAAGCTGGGACATTTCGACGACAGCAACGCGGTGCTCGAATTCGTCAATTCCAACAATCTGCGTCCGTTGGCAGCGCTGGGCACCTCCTGCCCCGATCACTTCCTGCGCACCAAGATCCGTCCGCTGGTGATCGATTTCGATCCTGCAAACCCCGATGTTGATGCTGTCATCGAGGGTCTGGCCGACCAGATCGCGGCTTATCGCGTCGACTACCAGGCCTATTATGATCGCTGCAAGCACGACAACTCGCCGGCCGTGCGCGACCCCAACGCCGTGGTCTACCTGATCCCGGGCGTGGGCATGATCACCTTCGCCAAGGACAAGGCCACGGCCCGCATTTCCGGCGAGTTCTATGTCAACGCCATCAATGTGATGCGCGGCGCTTCAACCGTCTCCGAATATCAGGGCCTGTCCGAGCAGGAAGCCTTCGACATCGAATATTGGCTGCTCGAAGAGGCCAAGCTGGCCCGCATGCCCAAGCCGAAATCGCTGGCCGGCAAGATCGCCCTAGTCACCGGCGGCGCGGGCGGCATCGGCAAGGCCACGGCTGCGCGCCTCCTGCGCGAAGGCGCCTGCGTCGTGCTGGCCGATATCGATCAGGGCGCGCTGGACAATGCCACCGAAGAGCTCACCGGCGTGTTCGGCAAGGACTTTGTCCGTCCGGTGAACATCAACGTGACCAGGGAAGAGCAGATCATTTCCGGCTTCGCCCATGCCGTGGTCGAGTTCGGTGGCCTGGACATTCTGGTGTCAAACGCCGGTCTCGCCTCCTCGGCGCCGATTGAGGAGACCTCGCTCGACCTTTGGAACAAGAACATGGACATCCTGTCCACGGGCTATTTCCTGGTCAGCCGCGAAGCTTTCAAGATCTTCCGCGCGCAGAAGATCGGCGGCAATGTCGTGTTCGTGGCCTCCAAGAACGGCCTTGCAGCATCGCCCAATGCCGCCGCCTACTGCACCGCCAAGGCTGCCGAAATCCATCTCGCCCGCTGCCTGGCACTGGAAGGAGCGGAAGCGCAAATCCGCGTCAATGTGGTCAATCCCGATGCCGTGCTGCGCGGGTCCAAGATCTGGGCCGGCGAATGGCTTGAGCAGCGCGCTTCGACCTACAAGACCGACAAGGATGGTCTGGAGGAAATGTATCGTCAGCGCTCCATGCTGAAGCGCTCGGTATTCCCCGAGGATATCGCCGAGGCCATCTATTTCTTTGCCAGCGAGGCTTCGGCCAAGTCGACGGGCAATATCATCAATGTCGACGCGGGCAACGCCCAGTCGTTCCCGCGGTAGGAGAAGGGAGGAGCCCCCTCACCGACTCGGCTTCGCCGAGCCACCTCTCCCCGAGTGGGAGAGGAATAAGAGGCCACCGGACCATTCTTCTCCCTCTCGGGGAGAAGGTGGCGCGCGGCGCCGGATGAGGGGGATCTCAGGGAGAAAGAAAATGACCGAACACATCATCGACCCATCCGTTGTCGAAGCCGAAAATGCCCAGCGCGCGGCCGACCTCAATGTCGACTACGACACGCTTGGCGAGCGCCTCGACCGGCGCGGCATTTCCATTGATGCCATAAAGGACAAGGTTGCCGCCTTTTCCGTGGCCGTTCCCTCCTGGGGCGTGGGCACCGGCGGCACGCGCTTTGCCCGCTTTCCCGGCAAGGGCGAACCACGCGACATTTTCGACAAGATCGAGGATTGCGCAGTCATCGCCCAGTTGACCCAGGCGACTAAAACCGTCTCGCTGCATATTCCGTGGGACAAGGCCGACCCGAACCGTCTCAAGCAGGCTGCCAGCCGCTTCAATCTCGGCTTCGACGCGATGAATTCGAACACCTTTGCCGACGCCGCCGGGCAGATGCAGAGCTACAAGTTCGGCTCGCTCTCGGCCGCCGACAAGGCGACGCGCGACCAGGCCATCGAGCACAATCTGGAGTGCATCGAGATCGGCAAGACCATCGGCTCCAAGGCCCTGACGGTCTGGATCGGTGACGGCTCGAACTTCCCTGGCCAGGTCAATTTCGCCAACCAGTTCGAACACTATCTGGACTCCATGAAGTCCATTTATGCCGCCCTGCCCGAAGATTGGCGCGTTTATACCGAACACAAGATGTATGAGCCGGCTTTCTACTCCACGGTCGTGCAGGACTGGGGCACCAATTACCTGATCGCCAAGGAGCTGGGCGACAAGGCCTATTGCCTGGTCGATCTCGGCCACCATGCACCCAACGTCAATATCGAAATGATCGTCTCGCGCCTGGCCCAGTTCGGCAAGCTCGGCGGCTTCCATTTCAACGACAGCAAATATGGTGACGACGATCTCGATGCCGGTTCGATCGACCCCTATCGCCTGTTCCTCGTGTTCAACGAACTGGTCGATATCGAAGGTCGCGACGCCGATTTCCACCCAGCCCACATGCTCGACCAGAGCCACAACGTCACCGATCCGATCGAGTCGCTAATGCTTTCGGCGGCCGATGTGCAGCGCGCCTATGCGCAGGCCCTTCTGGTGGATCGCGCGGGTCTGAAAGCCGCCCAAGAGGGCAATGATGCCCTGGCCGCCACCCAGTCGCTGCGCCAGGCTTATCGTACCGATGTCGAGCCGATTCTGGCTATGGCGCGCATGGAACAGGGTGGCGCTATCGACTTGCTGGCCACCTATCGCGCCTCGGGCTATCGCGCCAAGGTCGCCGAAATCCGACCTGAGATCGCGGCGGGCTCGAGCGGCATCGTCTGACCGACATCAAGTCGCACAGTTTCCGCGGCACCTCCCCGCCAAGGAAAACGGAAGGCCCGGTGCGCAAGCATCGGGCCTTTTGCTTTCGGTTTCAGGGCGCTAGAACCCTTTTATGTCCAAGACCACCCCTGCCACGCTGGCCCTGACCAAGGCCGGCATTTCATTCTCTCTCGCGCACTACGACTACGACCCCAATGCTGAGCGGGTCGGGGTGCAGGCGGCTGAAGCGATGGGCGTCTCTCCCGCCGAAGTGTTCAAGACGCTGATGGCCGAGCTCGATGGCAAGCCGGTCTGCGCCATCGTGCCATCGGATGAAGAAGTGAACATGAAGAAGCTGGCAGCAGCGCTGGGCGGCAAGTCGGCGCAGATGATGAAGCCGCCCAATGCCGAGCGCCTGACCGGTTACAAGGTTGGCGGTATCAGTCCGCTGGGCCAGCGCAAACTCGTGCCGACGGCGCTCGATGAGCTGGCCACGCTTTACGATGAGATCTACCTCAATGGCGGACAGCGCGGGCTGCAGATCAGGATCCGGCCGGACGATCTGGTTACGGCGCTGGGCTGCGTCGTGGCCGATCTGGTGCGTTAACGCATCAGACTCTCACCCGGACGGTCGTCATCCAGAAACGACAAAAGGCGCCCGGGTGGACGCCTTCATCGGATGACCTGGAGGTCAGCGCCGCCTTTCGGCGACAATCGCTTTTAGTTGACGTAGGTGCCGCGAGCGATGGCGCGGATGTCACCCTTGGTGATGCCGAGGTCGTGCAGCTGACGGGCGTCGAGGCTGTTCAGCTCGCGCATGGTGCGCTGGTACTTGGCAAAGTCGGCGATCTTCTTGGCGATGTTCATTTTCGGTTTCCCCTTCGTTTGATGACCCTTATCTAGATCACTCCGGTCGTGATTAGTAGGTGGTCATTCTGCACATCCGTTATGCATACAATGCAAACGAAAGAGGCAATTTTGCCACAATCCCATTTCTGGGGTGTCGGACTGTTAGCAAGCACGAGGCCAAGAGAACCGTGCATCCTACTGAAAAACATGAAAAAACCGGACTCGGCGGCGACCGGGTCCGGCATTTGCGTTCCTGACCAACTGGTCAACAGCCATGCGTCAGCGGGTAGCAGTCTCGCGGCCCTGCTCGCGCGCCATGCGTCGATCCTCGCGCATTTCAAACCACATGGCGTTGAGAATGCCGAAGGTGCAGGCCAGGCCCAGCCCAAGAACCCAGGAAAAATACCACATCTTGATCTCCTAATAGGCGTTGGGGTTTTTCGAGAGGCTTTCAGTGGTCACCGTGCCGCGCATCACCCGGAACACCCAGGCGGTGTAGAGGACGATGAGGGGCAGGAAGACCACGGTAGCCAGCAGCATGATGAAGAGCGTCAGGTGGCTCGAGGAGGCATCCCACAGGGTCAGGCCCGCATTGGGCATGGTCGATGACGGCAGAAAGAACGGGAAGATCGACACGCCAGCGGTGGCGACAATACCGAAAATGCCGGCGCTGCTGCCAAGATAGGCCAGCCAGCGATACCGCCCCATCAGGCCAAGCGTTGCCAGGGCCATGCCGGCAAAGCCGAGCACTGGCGCGGCGAGCATCCAGGGGTAGAGTCCGTAATTGCGCAGCCAGCCGCCCTGGACGAGTTCCACTGTCTTGCCCAACGGGTTGATCGGCGAATTGGGGTCGATCGTGCTGGTCACCACATATCCGTTCATCAGCGCCACCCAGATGCCGCCAATGGCGAAAAGAGCGATGGTGGCAATGCCGGACAGTATTCCGAGCTGCCGTGCCCGCTCGGCAATCAGGCCGGTGGTCCGCCCCGTGATCAGGGTGGCGCCATGAGTCACGATCATGGCCAGGCTGACCAGACCTGCCAGCAGGGCAAAGGGCATCAGCAATTGCACGAAATTGCCGGTGTAGAAGACGCGCAGGCTATCGTCGAAGTGGAACGGCGCGCCCAGCAGGACATTGCCCACCGCCACGCCCATGATGAGCGAGGGCACGAATCCACCCACGAACAGGGCCCAGTCCCAGGTGGTCCGCCAGCGCGGGTCACTGACCTTGCCGCGGAACTTGAAGCCAACGGGCCGCAGGATCAGCGCCAGCAGGATCACGATCATGGCGAGGTAGAAGCCCGAGAAGCTCACCGCATAGAGCGGTGGGAAGGCTGCAAAGATTGCCCCGCCCCCCAGCACCAGCCAGACCTGATTGCCTTCCCAGGTCGGCCCGATCAGGTTGAGCAGCACGCGCCGCTCCTCATCGGTCCTGGCGACGAAGGGCAGCAGCGCCCCGACGCCCAGATCGCGTCCACCCATGATGGCAAAGCCGATCAGCAACACGCCCAAGAGCAGCCACCATATGAGCCGCAGCGTTTCGTAGTCGAGAGGAATGGTGCTCACGAGCCAAGCTCCTTGGTTGCGGGGGTGGCAGGCAGGGTGGTGATAACGAAGTCGTCCTCGTCATCATCGGTGAACAGCTTCTCCTTGGGACCCGCCTTGATGATGCGCACCATGAGCATGACCATGATGATCAACAGAACGGTGTAGAGCAGCACGAAGAAGGTCAGCGACAGCACCAGGTCCGTGACCTGCAGGCCCGACGCCGCGTAGAATGTGGGCAATACGCCTTCCACCACCCAGGGCTGTCGTCCGAACTCGGCGATGAACCAGCCGCTTTCGATGGCGATCCAGGGCGTGGGCAAGAGGAACACTGTGAACCACAGCAATGGCTTGTTGGTGTCGATCCAGCCGCGCGAGGCGCGGTAGAACCAGAGCCCGAAAAAAGCGATGAAGAAGAAACCCAGCCCCATCATGATGCGGAAGGTCCAGAACAGCGGCCAGATCTGGGGCACTGTGTCCTCGGCCGCCATGGCGATCTCCTCGTCAGTGGCGTTCTGCACGTCATCGCGATAACGCTTGAGCAACAGGCCGTAGCCCAGATCCGGCCAGGTCTCCTCGAACACGGCGCGCGCTTCGGTATTGCTGCCATCGGCCCGGATCTGCTGGAGCGCCTCATAGGCGACCATGCCCGAGCGGATCCGGTCCTGCGCCCGGTCGACCAGATCGTAGATGCCCGGCAATTCCTTATCGAGCGAGCGCGTGGTGATCAGGCCGCCCACCCACGGCACCGAGAGCGACCAGATCGGTTCGCCGTCCTCGCCGGGAATGGCCAGAATAGTCCATGGCGCCGGTGCCGGCTCGGTGTGAAAGGCGGCTTCGAGCGCCGAGACCTTCATGATCTGATGTTCGGTCGCCACATAGCCGCTTTCGTCACCCAGCACGACGACCGAAAGGGCCGAGGCTAGGCCGAAGCTGGCGGCCACGACCGCCGAGCGCTTGGCCATTTCGACATGCTTGCCCTTGACCAGGAACAGCGCCGAAATCGAGAGCACGAAGATTGCGCCGCAGACATAGCCGGCGCTGACGGTGTGCACGAATTTGGCCTGGGCCACCGAATTGAAGATCACCGCCATGAAGTCGGTGATCTCCATACGCATGGTGTCGGGGTTGAACTTGGCGCCGACCGGATTTTGCATCCAGCCATTGGCGATCAGGATCCAGAGCGCGGAGAAATTGGCGCCGAAAGCGACGAGCCAGGTGACGACCAGGTGCCCCACCTTACTCAGGCGATCCCAGCCAAAAAAGAACAGGCCCACGAATGTGGCTTCGAGGAAGAACGCCATCAGGCCTTCAATGGCCAGCGGCGCCCCGAACACGTCACCCACATAATGGCTGTAATAGCTCCAGTTCATGCCGAACTGGAACTCCATGACAATACCGGTAGCCACGCCCATGGCGAAATTGACGCCAAACAAGGTGCCCCAGAACAGCGTGGCTTTGCGCCAGATGTCGCGCCCCGTCATCACATAGACGCTCTCCATGATGGCCATCATGAAGGAGAGACCCAGGGTCAAGGGCACAAAGATGAAGTGATACATCGCGGTAGCGGCGAATTGCCATCGCGAAAGGTCGACGACGAGCATGTCTATCATGGCACGTGCTATCTCTCCGGTTGCGACGGCAAGAGTCGAAGCCGTCTGATATCCCTTGCTTAGCGCAAGCAGACTGAGGTTCGCCTTGATTCAAATCAAGGTGCTTGGTTGGCCATCGCGCTAGGGTAAAAGGTACCCATTCTCTCATTCCGACTGCAGGCCATTCTCCCGGTGTCAGCTCAGACGAACAAGACCAAGTCCAGGGCGCTCGATGGACTGACCCGCAAGGGTGGGACTGCCCTGATCTTCGCCATCGCCGCACCCCTGATTGGCGGCCTGTTGCTGGTCTGGCAGGCATGGACGCTGGCTGATGTGCTGGGACGGGCCATCGAGCTGGGCGAACCGGCGGCGGCGCTGGCGCCATCTATCCTGCTCATTTTCGGTCTGCTGCTGGTGCGTTCGCTGCTGGGTGCACTGGGCGAACAGGCCGGGTTGAGCGGTGCCGAGACCATCAAATTGCATTTGCGGCGCGGACTCATGGCGCAATTGCTGGCGCGCTCTCCGCGCGCGGTGGACACCGCGCCGTCCGGTGTGGCGGCTGCGGCGATTATCGATCAGGTGGATACGCTGGAGGGTTATTTCGCGCGCTATCTGCCTGCCGCGATGCAGGCTGCGCTGCTGCCGCTGATCTTCGGCGCGATCATCCTGCCGCTCGACTGGGTCGCCGGGGTGCTGTTTCTGATAACCGCGCCGCTGATCCCGGTCTTCATGGCGCTGGTGGGCTGGGGTGCCCAGATCGCCACCGACCGGCAGGCGCGCGCGCTCAGCCATTTGTCCGGGCGCTTTGCCGACCGGTTGCGGGGATTGCTGACGCTGAAACTGTTCGGACGGGAAGCGGCAGAGACTGCGGGCATTGTCGAGGCCAGCGAGGCCCTGCGGCTGCGTACGCTCAAGGTGTTGCGCATTGCCTTCTTGTCGTCGGCGGTACTGGAATTCTTCGCGGCACTCGGCGTGGCCGGGATCGCCCTCTATGTGGGCTTGACCTTCATCGACTATCTGCAATTGCGCTCCAGCCCGCTGAGCCTGCAATTGGGCATGTTCCTGCTGCTGATGGCACCCGAGGTGTATAACCCGCTGCGCCTGTTTGCCTCGCATTATCACGATCGCGACACGGCCCGGTCAGCCATGCTGGAGATCGAGCAGCAGCTCGGCAACCCGTCGGCGGAAGCGCCGCCCTTGAATGACATCGCCCCTCGTCAGGGCCCGGCCCTTGCCCTGCGCCTTGCGGGCGTCACCCTGCGCACGCCGGACCGGATGGCCAGCGTCGCGCTTGATCTCTCCTTTGACGTGCCCGCAGGCCAGACCATCGCGCTGCTCGGCCCCAGTGGGTCAGGCAAGTCGACACTGCTTGAAGCCATTGTGGGACTGCGCGAGCATTCTGGCGAGATCCTGCTCGACGACCGTAAGCTCGCACAATGGCCCGAGGGTGAGTTGCGGGCCCGTAGCTTCCTGTTGACGCAGAAGCCTCGCATCATTCACGCAAGCCTGGCACAAAACATCGCCTTGGGTCGGCCGGGCGCCACGCGGCAGGAAATCGAAAGCGCCGCCGCGCGCGCGTTGGTCAGCGATTTCGCCCTTGGCCTGCCTGATGGACTGGACACGCTGGTGGGGGAGGACGGCGTCGGGCTTTCGGGTGGGCAAGCACAACGCATCGCGCTGGCGCGTCTGTTCCTGCGCGATGCCGGCCTTATTCTGCTCGATGAACCTACCGCGCATCTCGGTGCCGATATGGAGCAGGAAATTGCCACCAACCTCCTGGCCTATGCCAGGGGTCGCACCATGGTGATCGCCACCCATTCCGAGGCTCTTGCCGCCCGCATGGACAGGGCCTATCGGCTCACCGGAGGAGACCTCTTTGCCACCCCGCTGCCCAAGACGAAGCGAGGTGTCGCATGAAGGCGCTGCTGACCTTCCTGCCGCTGTTCCGCCAGCGCAGTGTATCGCTGCTCCTGGCGCTGGTCCTGTCGCTGGTCACGCTGCTGGCAGGAGTTTCGCTTCTGGGCACATCGGGCTGGTTCATCACCGCGACAGCGCTGACCACGGCCGGGCTGGGCTTCAATCTGTTTGTGCCCTCGGCGATGGTGCGCGGCCTTTCCTTTGTGCGCATCCTGGCTCGCTATGGCGAGCGGCTGGTGGGCCACAATGCGACGCTCAAACTGCTGTCCGATCTGCGTGGCTGGCTGTTTTCCCGGCTCTTCCCGCGCCTGCCCCTGCCCGACCGCTCGCTGCGCCACGGCGATCTGGTCTCGCGGCTGACCGCCGATGTCGATGCGCTGGACACGGCCTTCCTGGTCGCCATAGGGCCGCTGGCCGCTGCGGTCGTGGTCGGTACGGCAATGACGGCCATTCTGGCGATATTCCTCCCCGGTGCCGCCCTGCCCTATGGCCTGGCCTTGGCGCTGGCGGGGCTGGGCGTGCCTTCCCTCATGGTCCTCTTGGGCCGCAAGGCTGGACGCGACAGCGTTGCGGCACGGGCCGATCTGCGCATGGAAGTACTCGATGGGGTCAATGGCCATGCGGATTTGGTGCTGCTTGGCGCATTGGGCAATGCCGCCGAAAAATTCGAGGCCGCAGACAAGCACGCTTCGCGCCTCAATCTCCGTCTGGGTGCCATCACCAGCATGGGCGGGCTGATGGTCCAGATGCTGGCGGCGGGGGCGTTGATCGGCACGCTTTGGACTGGGCTCGTGGCGCTTGAGGCCGGCCAGATTGATGGCCCGCTGATGGCTGGCCTGCTGCTGGCCGTATTGGGCAGCTTCGAGGTGACGAGCCTGATCGTGCGCAGCACCAGCAAGGCGACGCAGGCCATGGCGGCCGCCGAGCGCCTGGTGGCATTGGCCGAGCTATCGCCAGTGGTTGCCGAGCCCGCCGCGCCGCTGCCCATTCCAGACCATGCGCCCATCTCATTCAACGCGGTGAGCTTTGCCTATCCCGGGCTGCCGCCGGTGCTGAGCGACATCAGTTTCGCCGTCGCCCCTGGAGAGCGCCTCGCGATCGTCGGACCCAGCGGCGGGGGGAAGACCACCCTGCTGCGGCTTCTGCTGCGCTTTGCCGATCCGCAGACTGGCGCCATCCGCCTCGGCGAAAGTGCCCTGCCGGAATTTCGCAGCGAGGATGTGCACCGCCACATGGCGCTACTCAGCCAGGACAGTCCCGTGTTCATCGACACAATCCGCAACAATCTGCTGATTGGTCGGGACACTGCGAGCGAGGACGAGTTGTGGGCGGCTTTGCGCAAGGCCCAACTCGCGCAGCATGTCAGCGCCCTCCCCAAGGGTCTCGACACGCTGGTCGGCGAAGCCGGACGTACCTTGTCGGCGGGCCAGGCGCGACGGCTATGCCTGGCGCGCGCCCTTCTCTCGAACGCTCCGGTGCTGTTACTCGACGAACCGACCAATGCACTGGACCGGGAGACCGAGGAAGCATTTTTCAAGGTGCTCGCCAGTGCCTCGGAAGGCCGGACTGTCATCATGGTCACCCATGCCGCCATCCCGGAGGGCACGGTGGATCGGGTGCTCACACTGGAAAATGGCAGGCTGGATTAGCCGCAGCGCAGTCTGAGCCGCGCCAGGTCGGGTATGCTGACCTGGCGGAAATTGACGATGCCAATGACGCCATCAGATTTCAGCCGGCTGATCTGGCGGCTGACGGTTTCCACTGTCAGGCCAAGGAAGTCGCCGATATCGGCCCGGCTCAGCGGCAGGTCGAAGCTGGTTTCCAGCGCCTCGTCGCACGGGTCCATATGGGTGGCGATCAGATACAGAAAGCTCGCCACTTTCTCGGCTGCCGTCTTGCGCCCGAGCGTCACCATCCAGTCGCGCGCCTCATCGAGTTCGCGCAATGCCTGCATCATCACCCGGTGTTCCAGGGGCGCACTGCGAGACAGCAGCGCCTCCAGCGCGGGCTTGGGAATAACGCAGAGATCGACATCCGAGGCCGCCTCGGCGGTCACCCGGCTTTCTGCGGCAAAGGGACGTCCGAGCAGGTCGGGTGCGAACTGCAGCCCCACGACCTGTTGGCGACCATCCTCGAGCACCTTGGACAGCTTGATCACGCCCCGCAACACGCTGGCATAGCTGTCGATCGGCATGGCGTCGGCCATCAGCTCCTCGCCAGCATCCTTGTGCACGCGGCGGGTGGATTTTGCCAGCGCGACAAGTTCATCGCCGCTGAGCGCCCCGCAAATACCTTGGTGCCGCGCCTCACAACTTTGGCACAGAACCGGCATTTCTGAATTGTGGATGTCCTTGCGCACAGTTTGCATGGTCATGCTCCTGACGCGTCGAGAAATAAGCGCCACACCAACCCAAAGTAAGCCGCCAGACTGTCGCTGTGCCAAGAGGTCGCAGAGGTCTGTGCTTCACATGCAAAAGCACCGGGACAAAGCAAATGTTTGCAACAGGACGATAGTCATGCCTCAATGCTTGAAACCTTGGTAGGGTGGGCAGCATGCAAGTCAATGTATTCATTTCGGACCAGAAGGATGGCAAGGCACCGCAACTGCTCGTGTTGCCCATGGGCCCCGAAGCCGTCATACCGCGCCATCTGCAACATCAGGAATGGCGCCATTTTGCAACGACGATGACCGATGACAAGCTCCTGGGCGCGCCGTCACCGGAGATCGAAGCGGCCATCGCCCGGGATCGCTATGCGCTGGTTTCGCCCACTGGATAAGCTTTCCTCGCCACTCTTGACCTTACCATGATGGGAAGGTCTATATGGTTGTGGACGAGGTGAAAGACCATGAACGAAACCGTCCACAGCAACTCTAAATCTTCTGCCGTTTCGATCGAAATCGAGGGCATGACCTGTGCTTCCTGCGTCAATCGCGTGGAGAAGGCCCTGCTCAAGGTGCCCGGTGTCGAGAACTCTGCCGTCAATCTGGCCACCGAGCGCGCCACCATCGCTGGCGGCGACGTCGACGCGCTGCTCAAGGCCGTGGAAAAGGTCGGCTACAAGGCCAGCCTGCGCCAGCCCGATGCGCCGGCACATGATCACATGCATCATCACGACGAAGACGCCGCCATTCTCAAGCGCGACGTCATCATCGCCGCCATCCCGACTCTGCCGCTGTTCCTGATCGAGATGATCGGCCATATCCACATGCCTTTCCACATGTGGGTGATGTCGCTGGTGCCGACCCAGACGCTGTGGGTCGCCTATTTCGCGCTAGCCAGTTTCGTCCTCTTCGTGCCGGGCCGGCGCTTCTTCAAAATCGGCTTTCCGGCCCTGTTCCGCGGCGCACCGGAGATGAACTCGCTGGTTGCCCTCGGGTCCGGGGCCGCTTGGCTCTATTCCAGCGTGGTGACCTTCGTGCCGCAATTGGTGCCGGCGGAAACACGCTATGTATACTTCGAGGCGGCCGCGGTTATCGTCACTTTGATCCTGGTTGGGCGCTGGCTGGAAGCCATGGCCAAGGGCCGCACCGGCGAGGCAATCAGCCAGTTGGTGCAGCAACAGGCCAAAACCGCCCGGATCGTGCGCGCAGACAAAGCGGTTGAAGTCCCGGTTGAAGAGGTTCGGGTCGGGGACATCATCGTGGTACGTCCGGGCGAAAAGATTGCCGTGGACGGCGAGATCGTCGAGGGCGAAAGCCATATCGATGAATCGATGATCTCGGGAGAACCCCTGCCCGTCTCCAAGACCGTGGGCGCCAGCGTCATCGGTGGCACGCTCAACACGTCGGGCAGCTTCAATTTCCGCGCCACCAAGGTGGGAACCGATACCATGCTGGCCCATATCATCCGCATGGTCGAGGATGCGCAGGCCGGCAAGCTGCCCATTCAGGCGGTTGTAGACCGGGTCACCGCGGTTTTCGTGCCCATAGTGATCGGTCTTGCCATTCTCACCGCCATCATCTGGTTCTGGCTCGGCCCCGACCCGGCTCTGACTTATGCGCTGGTCAATGCCGTGGCCGTCCTCATCATCGCCTGCCCCTGCGCCATGGGCTTGGCGACCCCCATGTCGATCATGGTGGGCACAGGCCGCGCCGCCCAGCTCGGTGTGCTGTTTCGCAAGGGCGAGGCACTGCAGCAGTTGCGCGATGCCGGTATCGTTGCATTCGACAAGACCGGGACGTTGACCGAAGGCAAGCCTGCGCTGACAGATCTCATTCTTGATGACGATTTCGAGCATGACGAAGTGCTGGCCCTGATCGCCGCCGTCGAGAGCCGGTCCGAGCATCCCATTGCCACGGCCATTGTCGCGGCAGCCGAAAAGGCGGGCCTGACAATTGGTGCGGTGACCGAATTCAGCTCCAATTCGGGCACCGGCGTCACCGCCCGGGTCGATGGACGGCTGGTTGCGGTGGGCTCGCAGCGCCATATGAGCCATCTGAATTTCTCTGACTTTTCGGCGGCAATCGACAGGCTCGCCGCAGAAGGCAAGACGCCGGTATTCGCAGCCATCGACGACAGGCTCGCTGCCGCGATCGTGGTGGCCGACACCATCAAGCCGACCAGCAAATCTGTCATCGAGGCCTTGCATGGCATGGGCCTGAAAACAGCGATGATTTCGGGCGACAATCGCCGCACGGCCGAGGCCATCGCCGCCCAACTCGGCATTGACGAGGTACGGGCCGAAGTGCTGCCTGCCGACAAGGTGGAAGCCATCAAGTCGCTGCGGCAGGGCAATCGGGTTGTCGCCTATGTCGGAGACGGTATCAACGATGCCCCTGCCCTGGCCGAAGCCGATATCGGCATCGCCGTCGGCTCAGGCACGGACGCGGCCATCGAAAGCGCGGATGTCGTGCTGCTGGGTGGTGACCTCAAAGGCGTACTCAATGCGCTGACCGTCAGCCGGGCGACGCTGCGCAATATCCGGGAGAACCTGTTCTGGGCTTTCGGCTACAACGCCGTTCTGATCCCGGTGGCCGCCGGAGTGCTCTATCCTGCTTTCGGTATCCTGCTTTCGCCCATGATCGGGGCCGGCGCCATGGCCCTGAGCTCGGTCTTCGTGGTCGGCAACGCGCAACGCTTGCGGGGCATCAAAGGAGTGACGTCGTGAATATCGGACAAGCCGCAGACCAGTCCGGCGTCTCGGCCAAGATGATCCGCTATTACGAACAGATCGGCCTCATTTCCCCGCCTTCGAGGACCGACAGCAATTACCGGGTTTACGGCCCCGACGAGGTGCATGTGCTGCGCTTCATCAAGCGGGCGCGAACCCTGGGCTTCTCGGTTGAGGAAACGTCGGTCCTGCTCGGTCTCTGGCAGGACCGGACCCGCGCTAGTGCTGAGGTGCGGGACATCGCCAGCAGCCACATCGTTGCGCTCGAAACCAAGATTGCCGAATTGCAGGGCATGGTGAAGACGCTCAGCCATCTGGTGCATTGCTGCGCCGGCGACAATCGGCCCGATTGCCCCATTCTCGACGATCTGGCCGGCACACCGGCCGAACAGACATCCAAAGGACACTGAAATGGCTGAGAAAACCACCCTGACCGTCAACGACATGACCTGCAACCATTGCGTTGGCGCGATACGCGGCGCCCTCGAGGAGGCCCTGCCGGGCACACAGATCGAGATCGATCTGGCAGCGCACAAGGTCAGCTTCACGGGCGACAAGGCCAAGGGCGAAGAGGCGATCCGCGAGGCAGGCTATACCCCCGAAGCGGGGTGATTGGTGAGCTCCAGCGGCGCCAAAGAATAGGCCGGCGCCGCCCGGAGCCCAGCGCAATAATGCGTCAGCAGCGCTGTCGTTCCCGCGGCATGAACATCAAAGTGAAATTCTTCCGCAGCTTCAAAACTGGTGAGCCCCCGCGACGCCAAGGAAGGCGGGCACCGCCCGGAACTCGATAGCAGAAATAACGGGATTCCCGTGTCAACCTGAAGACACGCGAATGCCTTGAAATAAAACGAAAAAGGGGCGCCATGGGCGCCCCTCGAATGGTTGTTGGTTTCGCTGGCTCAGAACGGGCTGTCCGGGAAGTAGAACTGCTCGGCGTTCTCCTGGGTCACCAGCGGCGCACCCAGAATGTATTCGCCCTGCACCGGACCATTGGAGGTGAAGTTGGCAACGGTCACGTCCATGGCCGTTGCGATCATGGCAGGCGGATAGAGCACATCGACCGGGATCAGGGTGTCGCCATCCATGATGCCCTTGATGACGTCCTTCATGCCAGCGCCACCGACGATGAACATCTCGTCTTCACGACCAGCCTGACGCACGGCTTCCACCACGCCCATGGCAATGTCGTCGTCCTGCGCCCAGACGCCGTCGATATCGGGGAAGCGCGACAGGAAGTCCTGCATCACTTCGAAGCCATCATCGCGGTTCCAGTTGGCGAATTCATCGTCGAGCACATTGATGCCCGAGCCCTCGATACCGGCCATGAAGGCGTCGAAACGTTCGGTATCGATAACGGTCGGAATACCACGCAGGATCACGATGTTATCGCCGTCACCCAGACGGGTCTTGAAGTACTCAGCGGAAACCGAACCCAGTTCGGTGTTGTTGCCGGCAACATAGACGTCCTGGATCGAGGCATCGGGCAGGCCGCGATCGACCACGGTGATGAACGCACCCGATTCCTTGGCCTGACGCACCGGCTCAACCAGCGGATCGGATTCGAAGGGCAGCACGACAAGCGCGTCGATCTGCTGCACCGAGATCAGGTCTTCGATGTCGCTGGCCTGATCGCCGGGGCTATCGGCAGTCACCAAGGTGATGTCAATATTGTCATGCGCAGCTTCGAGGCGCTTTTCAGCTTCCTGGGCATGCCAGTTCAGGCCGCCGGCCCAACCATGAGTTGCGGCTGGAATGGAGACACCGATCCGGATCTGATCCTGTGCCACCGCTGCGCCAGCCAGGGCGGTCGTTGCCGCCAGAGCCAGGGTCAATGCCTTCATAGACATGGGTAGTTCCTCCCTTAAAGTGTGGCGCCACGCGCCGGTTAAGCCCGCCCAAAAGGGCTGGGAATTCTTGGTTACTCGGGCTTCTTGGCCCTGCGGCTGGTGTGGAACGAGCCGCGCTGGAGATAGACAGCCGCCACGATAATCACGCCCTGCACCGCCCCGTTGAGGTAGTTCGAGATGATATCGGTGAGATTGAGAATATTGCCGATGGCCGTCAGGATCAGTGCACCGATCACAGTGCCCCCGATGCGGCCATAACCGCCCTTGAGCATGGTGCCGCCGATGATCACTGCGGCAATTGCCTCAAGCTCCCAGAGCACACCGGTGGCCGAAGAGGCCGAGCCCAGACGCGGCACATAGATGATGGTGGCGAGCGAGACGCACAGGCCCTGCAGAATATAGGTCATGGTCCGCACCCGATCGACCTTGATGGCCGAGTAGCGTGCGACCTGCTCGTTGGAGCCGATGGCCATGCAATAGCGCCCGAATGCCGTACGGTTCATCAATACCCAGCCGAGCAACGCAACGATGATGAAGACCCAAACCGGATAGGGCAGCCCAATGAAGCTGTCGTAATAGACCGGCCGATAGATCTCGCGCGCACCGCGATTGAGCGAGAGCGTGCCGCCATCGGCAAAATAGGTGATCAGCGAGCGATAAATGCCCATCGTGCCCAGGGTCACGATAAAGGCCTCGATCTTGCCCTTGGTGGTCAGAAACCCGTTGATGAAGCCGGCGCCGATCCCCAGGATCAGCGAACAGCCTATGCCCAGCAGGACTGTCCAGATGGAGGCACCCATGCTGTCGACTGCGGCATTCATGATGATGATCATCATGCCGGCAATGAAGGCGGCCATGGAGCCAACTGACAGATCGATGCCGCCAGCGGTGATGACGAAGGTGGCGCCGACCGCGATGATGCCGATAAAGGCGGAGCGGGTCAGCAGGTTGGTGACGTTGCCTTCGCCGAGGAACAGCGGGTTGAGGCTATAGCCCAGGATGATCAGCAGGATCAGCGCCAGCAGCGGCCCTGCCGTCTTGAGATCGAGCCGGAAGCCCTTATGCGGTTTGCTTGCCGTATCAGGCACTGAGACGCTCATTTTCCCCACCCTGCTTGATGCCGGCCGCGTAACGCATGATCTCGGCTTCGGTTATTTCTGCGCCTTCCAGCACGCCGGCCATACGCCCCTGGCGCATGACGACAACACGATGGCTGAGGCCGATGACTTCCTGCATTTCCGAGGAGATCACGATGATCGCTTTCCCCTCGGCGGCCAGCGCCGCGATGATGTGATAGATTTGCTGTTTCGTGCCGACGTCGATGCCGCGCGTCGGTTCGTCCATGATGACGATCTCGGGATCGCTCTCCATGGTCTTGCCTAGCATCAGCTTCTGCTGATTGCCGCCAGAGAGCTTGCCGACCTGTACGGAAGGATCGCGGGCGCGAATATCAAAACGGCGCACGGCGCGGTCCAGCGCCTGGGCTTCGCTGCGGCCATCGAGAAAGCCCATTTTCAGGTGCTTTTTCAGGGTCAGCAAAGTCAGGTTGGGCTGGAGGCCTGCATTGAGCAGAAGCCCCCGCCCCTTCCGGTCCTTGGTCATATAGGCCAGGCCCGCCGCAACGGATTTCGAAACGTCGGAATAGTCGGCGGGCGCACCATTGACGGTGACCTCTCCGCCGGTCTTCGCGCTCAGCCCGGCAATAGCCTCGGCCACAGCGGTGCGCCCGGACCCGATCAGCCCGGCAAAGCCCAGGATTTCCCCGCGCCTCAAGTCAAACGAGATGTCCGATATGCCCGGCGCCGACAGCCCGCGCACCGAAAGCACGACTTCAGTGTCGACATCGGGCTCGCGCTTGGGCGGATAGAGATTGGACAGTTCGCGACCAACCATCATCTGCGCGATGGAGTCCGGCGTCAGGTTTTCTGTGCCCACGGTGGCAATCAATTGGCCGTCGCGCAGCACGGTGACACGATTGGCCAGTTCCATGATCTCATCGAGCTTGTGCGAGATGAAAATCACCGCCACGCCCTTTGCCGTCAGGCGTCGCACCTGTTCGAAGAGGGTACGGCTTTCCGCGACGGACAGCACGGCGGTCGGCTCATCCATGATGATGACGCGGGCATCGCGGCTGATCGCCTTGGCGATCTCGACCATCTGCTTGTCCGCCACCGACAAGGTGTTGATCCGCGCATCCGGATCGATCGGGACATGTAGGGTGTCCAGGATAGCCTTGGCCTGATCCCGCATCGCCTTGAGGTCGAGGAATGGCCCAGATTTCAGTTCGCGCCCGAGAAAGATCGAGTCCGCAACGGACAGATGCTCGGCCAACAGCAATTCCTGATGGATCACCACGATGCCCATGGCCGCCGCCTCGCCATTGGGCGGCAGCACGACTTTCTGGCCGTCGTAGGTGATGGTGCCGGAGGTCGGCTGTTCAATGCCCGAAAGGATCTTGATCAGGGTGGATTTGCCAGCGCCATTCTCCCCAATGATGGCATGAACTTCGCCGGGGCGGACATCGAAATCGATGCTGAACAGCACGGGGATTTCGCCGAAGGATTTCGAGATGCGGCTGGCCGACAGAATCGACGGCACATTTGCGTCTGGCGCTTCAGCCATATCGCGTCTCCTCCCCTGAACCCGGCACTGCTTGATGCGGTGATCATTTGGTCCTGATCGCTGATGTAAAGGTTTTCACGAACCGTGTAAAGGTTTACAGTGTTCGAATTCGGTTTATCGCCGGGGGGAGGCCGTAGCCAAAGCCGCGGCGTCTGCTAAAGGCGGAGTGCGCAAGGCTATCAGGCCACGCACGGAGGGCGGAGAGCCAAGTGCTGCAGCAAAAGCTGGCCACAATCGAAGATGTTGCCGCGATGGCGGGCGTATCTATCGCCACCGTCAGTCGCGCGATCAACGAGCCAACCAAGGTGGCCGATGCGACGCGCCGCAAGGTTACCGATGCGATTGCCCGCACCGGCTACACCACCAATGCCATGGCCCGCTCGCTGCGCATGCGCCGCAGCAATATGATCCTGATTCTTGCCCCCGACGTCGGTGACCCGAACTTCTCCAACATCCTGGTGGGCCTTGAGACCGAAGCCAGCAAGCGCGGCTATGGCCTGTTGATCGGCAACACCCAGAACGATCCCAGCCGGGAAACGGACTATCTGCGCTTTATCAGCTCCAACCAGGCCGACGGGCTGATCCTGTTTACGGGCCACCTGCCCTTCGGACTGGGCCAGTCACCAGCCGATGCGCGCCTGCCGCCCATGGTGGCGGTCAATGAACCGGTCCTCGGCGAAGACATTCCATTTGTCGGGGTCGACAATTTCGAAGGCGCGCGTGTCGCGGCGGAGCACCTGATCTCGCAGGGCCATCGCCGCATCGCCTTTGTCGGGCGCGCGCCCAATCGCGAGATCAACCGGCTGCGGGAGGACGGCTATCGGGCCGCCCTTGGCGGGGCCGGCATCAATATCGATCCGCGCCTTATTATCGACGGCGACGGCACCACGGAAAGCGGCCGGGCGGCGGCCGAACTGATGTTCGTCCGCGATGCCCTGCCCACGGCGTTTCTCTGCGTCAACGACGCGACGGCCATGGGCGTGATCATCGCCCTTAATGCCCGCCGCTACGATCTGCCACGGCAATTCTCGGTAATGGGGTTCGACGACATTTCCTTTGCCAGTTTCATCACCCCCTCGCTGACCACCATGAAACAGCCGCGTCATCGCATGGGGGAAGCAGCGATGGAATTGCTGCTGACACTGCTGGCAGGCGAGAAACCAGGATCACGCGAGGTGCTGCTGCGTGCCGAACTGATCCTGCGCAACTCGGTCACGCGCCCACCCGGTTAAACCTCAGTCGCCGCTGCGCCATTGCGGCTGCGGCTCTGCCAAGGTCTGCAGTTCCTCGACCGGCGCGCCATCGATGCGCAATTGCAGCAGCCTGGTCAATTCGACCCCTGCCCCCACAATGTCCTCTCGCACGCTATCAAGGCGCGGGAAAATGGTGGGCAGGATGCCTGAGGTTTGCTTGTAGATCAGGTGCACATCCCCGCCGATCACGACACCGGCTTCCATAAATCCGCCCAGCAGAGCCAGGGCCCGCATTTCGCTGTCACAGATAACACCATCGGGGCGGTCCGCGGACTGCGAGAGTTCAATACCCTTGGCGCGCATTTCAGCCGGGGTCAGACTCACGGTGCGTTCGAGCAACGTCGTTTCGATCCCGTTGCGCGCCGCGGCCTTGTGAAAGGCCGTGACGATGTTGTGATAGTTTGTGGTGCTGTCATCCCCGATCACCAGCAGCACCCGCTGACACCCCTTCCCCACGAGCCGCTCCACCGCCTGGGTCGCGAAGACCTCGGCATGAAAATCGTGGTAGGGGTGCGGGGAGAAGAATTCCGTCCGCCCGTGGCTGACGAAGGGAAAGTCAGCGTCCACCATCATCTGCACCCTGGGGTCGCGTGGTCCGGTATGGGTGATAATCACGCCGTCCGCTGTGCGATTTTCTAAGATGTAGCGGATGGTGTCGGTGGAATGCCGGTCGAATTCCGGCGACACATTGAGATGATAGGGCGTCCCCTGCAGCGCCTGGCCGATCCCCTGAATCATCTGGCGGGCGAAGTCGATGGAGTCCTCGGCGCCATCGAGCACCAGGGCCAGCACATTGGTCTTGCCGGTGCGAAGGCGCACGCCCGCCCGGTCCGGGACATAGCCGAGTGCCTTGGCGGCGGCAGCCACCTTGTCGCGGGTTTCCTGCTTGAGCGTCGTGCCACCCCGCAGCGACAGCGAGACCGTCGACAGGCTCAGCCCGGTGGCCTCAGCGATGGTCTTCAGTGTGACGCGCCCCTTGGCCGAAGGCCCGGGCCTGTTCTTGTGCATGCGGCAAAGTCCCCTGAACCCTACATAGCAGAGCCGGACGTCTGAGTGTACCGAACTCTTCTGCAACGCTGCAACTGCTGCGTTTCCGGAGACTTGAACCGCAGCCTCCCTCTAAAGCGCTTACCAAAAATACTAAATAGGGCCGCCCGCCCGAACGCCACCCGCGCTGCAGCCGATAATTGCAACGTTACACCTGGTATGCTTAGGTGCTGCAAAATGTGAACACAGGGTTCGCCGGTGCCGGAGTCAAAGGATGACCTATTCCAATCCCCTCTCGTCAAAACTGGGTTTGCTGGACGATGATCTGAAACAAGAGGGCAAGCTGCTGCGCCTGTGCGCGGATCTGGAAAAGAAGATCCGGACGCCCCTCAGCAATGTGCCATTCCAGTGGCATGTGCAGCGCGCCGATGATTTCTCGGCCGCCGATGCCCTCAAGGCCGATTGGCGTAGCTGGGAGAAGTTTGGCCGCCACTCGGTCTGGGGCAAGCACCAGGAACACACCTGGTTCGCGGCCGAGATCACCGTGCCCGAAGCGGCGCGCGGCAAGGTCTTCGTCGCCCACTTTACCAGCCAGTGGCAGGACCGCCCCGGCTCGACCGACCCGCAATGCCTTGCCTATCTCGACGGCCAGATCGCTCAGGCGCTCGATGGCAACCACACCGAACTGGTGATCGAGCGTGATGCCAAGCCGGGCAACAAGCATGTGCTGCTGGTCAACGCTTTCACCTTTTTCGACCGGCCCCTGGTCGGTTTCGAGGTGGATTTCTTCATTCGCAATGAACGCGCAGAAAAGCTCTATTACGACCTGCAGACACCGGTGGATGTCGCCGTTCTGTTGCAGCAGAACGATCCTCGCCGACACGCGATCCTGAACATCGTGCAGAGGGCGCTGCGGGCTTTGGACCGGCGCGACGGGCATACCGACGCCTTCGAGGCCGGTCTGCCCGAGGCCGAGAAGATCGCCCAGGAAATCTATGAGCTCGTCGACACCGAAGTGCAGCCGCAGATAACGGCTGTCGGCTCAACCCATCTTGATGTGGGCTGGCTCTGGCGCGTCATGCACACCCGCGACAAGACCGGCCGCAGCTTTGCCACGGTGCTCAACCTGATGGAGGAGTATCCGCAGTTCGTCTTCATGTACAACCAGTCGGTGCTGTTCGACTTTCTCAAACGGGACTACCCGGAAATCTGGGATCGGATGATGGCGCGGATCAAATCCGGCCAGTTCGAGATCGAGGGCGCCATGTGGGTGGAGCCGGACGTCAATATCGCCTCAGGGGAAAGCCTCGTCCGCCAGATCATGCGCGGCCGCCGGCTTCATCTGGAAAATTTCGGCGTCGACCCCAAGACCGTGTGGCTGCCCGACACCTTCGGCTATTCGGCCAACCTGCCGCAAATCATGGACAAGTCGGGGCTCAAATATTTCGTCACGTCCAAGCTGAGCTGGAACGATACAGACCGGCACCCCTATGACACCTTCTTCTGGCGCGGCATCGACGGCACCACGACCAAGGCGCAACTCATCACCGCGCAGCGGTATGACAGTGAGCAGATATTCACGACCTATAATGGTGATCTCTCGGTCTCCGAGACCATGGGCGCCTGGAAGCGCTACGAGCCCAAGGCGGCATATGATGAGGTCGTCATGTCCTATGGTTATGGCGATGGCGGCGGTGGCCCGACCCGCGCCATGATCGAGCGCGGCACGCGCCTGGAACGCGGCATCCCGGGCGCACCCAAGGTCAAGCTCGAAGGCGTCGTGCCTTTCCTCGACCGTCTGGGCAAAGCCATGGATGCAGATCCTGCGCGCTTCCCGGTGTGGAATGGCGAGCTATACCTGCAATATCACCGCGGCACTCTGACCTCGGTGGCCAAGAACAAGGCCAATAACCGCAATTCGGAACGCCGCCTGCGCGAGCTGGAAATGCTCGGCGCCATCGCCCTGGCCACGACAGGTCACGCCTATCCCAGCGAGACGCTGGCCGAGTTCTGGGAGTTGGTGCTGATCAACCAGTTCCACGACATCCTGCCTGGCACCTCGATCCCGGAAGTCTATGTCGACAGCGACGCCGAATATGGCCGCATCTTCTCCACGCTGGATTCGGCCAATGGCCCCTGGCACGCCGCGGCACAAGCTGCCACCAAGCCTGGCGAACAGTTGCGCCTGATCAATTTCACCAGTCAGACCCGCTCGGGTCTGGTGCATCTGGGCACCGAAGTCCCTGAGGATGCGGCACTCGCAACGCCCTCCGGCACCCAGCCGGTGCAGAAGATCACCCGCGCCGATGGCTCCACCGACATCGTGGCGGCGGTCGGCGACATGGCGCCATTGGGCTGGATCGGCGCGCAGCTCGTCTCGCGTGGGTCACCGGCCGGTACCGAGCTTTCCGTTTCGGCAAGCCATCTCGAAAATGCGCTGATCCGCGTAGCCTTCGATGAACATGGCGAGATCACCTCGGTCTTCGACAAGACCCGCAATCGCGAAACCCTTGCTCCCGGCGCCAGGGCCAATCGTCTCATTGCTTATGAAGATAAGCCAATGGAGTGGGATGCCTGGGATATCGACCGCTATTTCGAGGAACAATCCTGGCCACTGGCCGACGGCAAGGCTGATATCTCGGTGGTCGAGACCGGCCCGCACCGCGCCGCCATCCGGGTGGAACGCAGCTATCAGAAGTCCAAGATCATCCAGGTCATTTCGCTGGCAGCCGGCGAACGGCAGGTCGAGTTCGACACCTTCATCGACTGGCAGGAGCGCGCACAGGTCATCAAGGCGCAGTTCGGTTTCGATCTCAATATCAGTGAAATCCGCTCCGAGATTGCCTTTGGCCATGTCACCCGCCCGACCCATCGCAACACCACTTGGGATCGTGCTCGTTTCGAGGCTTCGATGCATCGCTGGGTCGATATTTCCGAGGCCGATTTCGGCATCGCCCTGCTCAATGACAGCAAATATGCCTATGACTGCCACGAGCAGTCGGTGCGGCTGACCCTGGTGCGGGGCTCGAGCTTCCCCGACCCTGACGCCGATCTGGGCGAACACCGCATCCGCTACGCCATGTTCGTGCACGGGGGCGTGGCCGATCTGGCGGAAATCCCCCGCGCCGCAGAGCGGTTCAACAATCCAGTGGCGGTTGTCGGTTCGCGCACTGTAGCAAGCTCGACCGCAAGCGAGTTCGCCCGCTTCAGCCTGGCTTCGGTCGACGCGCCCAATGTCACCATCGAGACGGTCAAGAAGGCGGAACAGTCCGATGCCATCGTGCTGCGTGTTTTCGAGCACGCCAACATTCGGGCTGATGCGACAATCAGCTTTGGCCTGCCGGTCAAGTCGGCGCGCATCGTCAATCTGATGGAAGAAGGCGAGGCAGAACCGCTTGAGATCAAGGACAACAGCGTCACGCTCAAGTTGCGGCCGTTCGAAATCGCAACCCTGATGATCGAGACCTGAGGAGGCGCGGGGCCAAGAGACCGTCCGGACGCTGCGTTGAGCGCCCGGACGCTTGGCGAACGCTAAGCCGCAATCTCGAATGCTGCCCGAACGAGCCGTCGGGTGTAGTCGGTTGCGGGGTTGGTCAGCACTTCGCTTACTGGCCCCTGCTCGACGATCTTGCCGTGCTGCATGACCATGACGCGGTGGCATAGCGCCCGCACGACTTTCAGATCGTGGCTGATGAACAGATAGCTCAGGCCCCTCTCGTCCTGCAGCTTGCGCAGTAGGTCAATGATCTGGGCTTGCACGGACAGGTCCAGCGCCGAGGTCGGCTCGTCGAGCAGGATGAATTCGGGCTCGAGCGCAATGGCGCGGGCAATGGCGATGCGCTGCCGCTGACCTCCAGAAAACTCGTGCGGGAAGCGCTGCAGGATATTGTCGGGTAGTCCCGCATCACGCAGCGCCTGCCGGACGCGATCAATGCGGTCGTTCCGGTTCTCACCGATGCCGTTGACCACCAGTCCTTCCTCGATGATCTGGCGGATCGACATGCGTGGATTGAGGCTGGCGAAGGGGTCCTGGAAAACGATCTGCATGCGGCTGCGCAAGGGACGCATAGCCTGACGATTCCGGCCATCTATGCGCTCGCCGTCGAACCAGATCTGACCGCCCTGATTGCCGATCAACCGGATCAGGGCCTGCCCGAAGGTAGTTTTGCCCGACCCACTCTCGCCCACAATGCCCAATGTCTCGTGACGCATGAGCTTGATGTCGAGATTGTCGACGGCTTTCAGATCGAAGAAGTCGGGTTTGAAAAAGCCGCCGCGCTTGAGGGTAAAGGTGACTTTCACCTCCTTGCCCTCCAGCACGGTTTCGTGTTCCCCGTCCGCGAGCGGTAAGGCCGTACCCTTGGGTTCCGAGGCGAGCAGGTGTTTGGTATAGGCGTGCTGCGGGTTGGCAAAGAGCGCCTCGGTCTCGTTGTGCTCCTGCACCCGGCCGTTCTGCATCACATAGACATATTCAGAGAACTGCCGGACGATGGTCAGGTCATGGGTGATCAGGATCACCGCCATGCCGTATTTGTCCTTGAGGTCCTTGATCAGGTTGAGGATCTGGGCCTGGACGGTCACGTCGAGCGCTGTGGTCGGTTCGTCCGCGATCAGCACTTCGGGGCGATTGGCGAGCGCCATGGCGATCATCACGCGCTGGCGCTGGCCACCCGATAGCTGGTGCGGGAACTGATTGAGCCGCGCCCGCGGGTCTGGAATCTGCACCTCTTCGAGCAGTTTTTCGGCCCGGTTCATGGCCTCCTGGCGCGAGACGCGATTGTGCAGGTGGATGATCTCGCAGATCTGCTGGCCGATGGTATAGACCGGGTTGAGCGAGCTCATCGGCTCCTGGAAGATCATGGCGATGTCATTGCCGCGCAGCTTGCGCATTTCGCGGTCGCCCATCTTGACCACGTCCTTGCCGGAAAGCGTGATCTGCGTTTGCGGCAGAATGGTCGCCCGCTTGGTCAGCAGCTTCATCAGCGTGCGGGCCGTAACCGACTTGCCCGAGCCGCTTTCACCCACCAGCGCAATGGTCTCCCCCTTGTGGAGCTGGAAAGAGACGTCGCGCACGGCGTTGACGGTGCCGCCCTCCACCTTGAAGTCGACACCAACATTGCGGGCGTCCAAAATCAGCTCGCGGCCATGCGTGCCCAGATCGTGACGCTCGGACGGAACCAGCTTGTTTTCGGTCATGGCTCTATCCTCAATAGGGGTCGACGGCGTCGCGCAGGCCATCGCCCAGCGCGTTGAAGGCAAAGACGGTAATCAGCACGAAGATCACCGGCGAGAGGATCCAGGGATAGGAGCCGATCACCGAGAAGGTGCCCGTATCCTGCAGCATCAAGCCCCAGGAAATCAGCGGTGGCTTCACCGCAAAGCCCAGGAACCCGAGAAAGCTTTCGAGCAGGACGACCGTTGGAATGGCCAGAGTGACCGCCACAATGATGTGGCTGAGTACGTTGGGCAGGATGTGCCGCGTGATGATGCGGCCGTCCGATGCGCCCACGGCAATCGCGGCCCGCACATATTCGATGCGCGCCAGCGACAAGGTCTTGGAGCGCACCTCGCGGCTCAATTGCGCCCAGCCCAGCACCGCCATGACGAAGATCACGAAGGTGAGGAACACATTGGATGGCGCCGTCACCGGGATCAGCGAGGTGAGAGCCAGATAGAGCGGCAATTGCGGGAAAGCGAGCACGAACTCCACGAAGCGCTGCAGCCAGGCGTCGACAGCGCCGCCGATATAGCCCGAGGTGATGCCGACCAGCGTGCCGACCACGGTCGTCATGGTCACCACTGCAAGCGCGATCATCAGGGAAATGCGCGAACCGACAATACCGCGAGATAGAATATCGCGGCCGAATTTGTCGGTGCCCAGAAGCTGGATCGGGCGGCCATCGGTCGAGCCAAAGAAGTGGATATTGGCCGGAATGAACCAGAACAGGCGATACTCATGGCCTTGCACGAAAAAGCCGGTCGGGGTCGGGTTGTCCTTTACGGCACCGGTGAGCGGTTGAAAGGTAACCGGGTCGAATTCGCCGGTATCGCCGATGGGATAGACCCATGGGATGAGGCTGAAATTACCCTGGGGGTCTTCGAACGCGATCAGGTCCGGCGGCGCGAAGGGCAGATTGGGTTCCTTGGGGTCCATTGGCGCGAAGAAATCGGCAAAGACCGAAACGACGAGCAACATGACCACCAGGACAAGGCCGATCATGCCCATGGTGGAGCGGCGGAAGCGGCGCCAGACCAGGGTTGCATAGGTTTCGTTGCCCGAACCGTGGCGCGACACCGTGGCGGGCACGTCAGCCTCTTCGGCGGGCGTCGTTGCCGGACCGGCACCGACATCGGGCGGGAGCGGGATTGCGGAATGGATATCCTTGTCGGAGCGGGTCATTCGGCATTCCCTCCCAGGCGGACGCGTGGATCGAGGGCGACGAGCAACAGATCGGCAATGATGTTGCCAATGATCAGCGTGGTGGCGAGCACCAGCATGAAAGTGGCGGTGACATAGACATCGCCAACGCCCATGGAGCCGACAATTGCCGGACCAACCGTGGCGAGACCGAAGACGATGGCCACTTCAATTTCACCCGTCAGCATGTAGGGCAGGACGACGCCCTGATAGGCCACCAGCGGGTGCAAGGCGTTGGGCACGGCGTGCTTCATGATGACGGCGCCCTCAGGCAGACCCTTGGCCCGCGCGGTCTCGACATATTGAGAGTTGAGCACGTCGAGCAGATTGGCGCGCATCACACGCATATTGTAGGCGAGCCCGCCAAAGGTGGCGATGAAGATCACCGGCCAGATATGGGCCACAAGGTCGACGAAACGCCCCCAGCCCCAGGGCTGTCCGCCCCAATAGGCGGAGTTGAAACTGCCGATTTCGTTCACCCCCAATCGGAACACCAGGATGTAGAGAATAATGATGGCCAGCAGAAAGCGCGGGATCGTCATGCCCAGGAACGAGATCACGCCAAGCAGCGTATCGGCCCAGGAATACTGGCGGGTGGCGGCAATGATGCCCAGGCCAATGCCCAGGAAGGACGCCAGGATATGGCAGGTCAGCGCCAGCAGGATCGTGGCCGGCAGCCGCTCGGTCACCACCTGCCCGACGGGCTTGTTGTAGTAGAGCGAATGGCCGAAATCGAAGCGGGTGACGATGCCGGTGATCCAGCGGAAATATTGCACGACGAGCGGATCGTTGAGGCCATTGGCTTCGCGATAGGCTTCCGCCTGTATTTCGGCCTGTTCCGCAGGAACGCCGCCCTGGTTCATCAGCATGGAGCGGATATAGTCGCCATAGTCGCCCGGAGGCGCCTGAATGATGGCGAAGGTCACGACGCTGAGCAGAAACAGCAACGGGATCGCGCCGAGGATGCGAATAACGAGAAAACGAAGCATTGAAGGGCCTCTGCGACACTGTTGAACGGGGCTGCCGTTCACCCCAGCCCTCTGCCGTTCAGTGCGAGGGGGCCAATCGTGGTCGTGGCACGATCAAGCCAAGGAAATTGAACCGATACCCGGACACCTGCGGGGTGAGGTGCGGGCGATGCCGGCGGAACCCAGGGTCCCGCCGGCGGCTATGGGTTACATCGGGCCGTCGCTGCCCGGTGCGCCCGGAAGCGTTTCGGGATGCAGTTCGTAGCTGGCCTGCTTGTCCTCGGGCACATAGACCCGCTCGCGGATGATGTTGTCTTCAGCCCAGTTGAACATGAAGATCGGGGCACCAGCCGGGATGTTGGCGAAGCGCTTGTTGATGATCAGCGCACCCGGGTACTGGGTCAGGCCCACCGAATAGACGTTCTCGGTGAAGATCTGCTGATACTGCTTCATCAACTCGGCCCGTTCGGCATTATCGCTGGTGGCGATGAACGCGTTCACGGTGTCGACGAGCTCCTGTTCGAACGGGAGCAGGTCAAGCGTTCCGTCTGTGCCAGCGCGGTGGAACGGATGGGTGCGCGGCCCAGTGGGCGCAAGCGCGGATGTGCCCTGCACAACCGACACCATTTCGGCGCCCTGGCGTTCCACATTCCAGTCGAACTGACCGGCCTGGGCCATGTCGTCACGGGCAGTGCCCTGCTGGAAGTTGGCGATAACGCGCAGGCCAAGCGGCTCCATCATCGCAATCACGCCTTCGGCGAGATTGGTGTCGGTGCCATAGTCGGTATTGGCCAGCAGGGTGATCTCCACATCGGCGCCATTGGCGGTGCCTTCAGGGAAGTTGCGGATGCCATTGCCATCGGTATCCTCAAGCCCCAGACCGTCGAGCAATTCGTTCGCGGCCTCGAGATTGTGCGGATAATAGACGGTGGAATCCTTGTCGTAATAGGTCGTGCCGGCATAAAGGCCGCCCGGATAGATGGCGGTGAACGGACCACGCACCAGCGATTCACCCAGCCGCTGACGATCGACCGCCATGGTCACGGCTTTGCGGAAATCAAGGTCGCGGTTGAGTTCACGCACGGCCTGTTCGCGCGCATCGGGCTCACCCCAGCCATTGCCTGAGAGATTCATTCGCAGGGCATAGCCGATGGTGCGGGCACCGAATTGCAGACGAGCCGGAGCGTCATCCTCAGCGGAGCGACGCAGGGCTTCGACATAGCTTTCGGCCTGTTCAAGGTTGGAGAAGTCGCCCGAACCGGCGACGGCCTGAACGTCACGGTCAGCCCAGGTCGAGAGGCGATAGTGCATCTCGTTGAGATAGGGCAATTGATTGCCGTTCTCATCGACCTTCCAGTAGTACGGATTGCGACGCATGACGATGATATCGTCAGGCCGGTACTCCACCGGCACCCAGGCACCCATCACCGGAATATTGAGATATTCGGGCGGGAACGCGTTTTTGTACTCATCGTAAGTGTTGTCCGAATAGTTCGGATGCTCAGGCTTGAGGATGTGGCTCGGACCCGGACAGAACGTGCCATATGCCATGGCATAGAGGTACTGAGTGGGGAACGCTTCCTGGAAAGTCCATTTGATCGTGTAGGGATCAAGTGCTTCGAGCGTGGTGCCCTGACCGAAGGTTTCCGGCGTGCCACCGTTGAGCGGCGAGACGTTCTGGTCGAGAACATTGTCTTCCCAGTAGAACATCACGTCATCGGCATCGAACGGATCGCCGTCGGACCATTTTGCACCCTCGATCAGGTGCATGGTCAGTTCCTTGCCATCCTCGGACCATTCCCAGCTCTTGGCCAGGTTGGGCATGGGCTCGAGTTCATCGGCCTTGATTGTGAAGAGCGGGCCAGTGCGCGTCAGACACTCGGAAAGCCCGATGTCGATACCGCCCCAGCCCTGGCTTTGACCGCCAATATAGTTCCAGCCTTCGGGCCGGCCGCCGATGACGTGGCGCATGGTGTCGCCATAGACACCGATACCGTCCGGCATATTGGCGGCCTTGTAGACCAAGGGCTCTTTGGGCAGACGCTCGCCGACCGGCGGCAAGGTGCCGGCGTCGACATATTTCGACGTCACCCAGTCGGGCTCGTTATATTCCGGCAAAGCCTTGTATTCGAGGATATCGGACACGCTGACAAAGACCGGCTCACTCTGCGCCGAAAATTCTGGGGGATCGGGCAATTCGCCCGTCAATTCCTGCGCCGGCAGTGCCAACATCGACACGGACAGCAAAAGTCCTGCCCCGCCAAGGGCATAGATATGCTTTCTCAATAGAACCTCCCATCGCATACGGGGCAAAGAGCGGTCTCGCCCGGGCCGGATACTCCTCTTCCGACCCTGCCTCCGTGCATGGGTGAAGCCTAACCCTTGCCACACGCGAAGCAATCCGGAATGATAGTGACTAATTCCGGTTTTCTAAGAACTGCAGGAAAAGTATGACTGTTGTTGAAAGCCCTGGCCGGCCTTTGCGCGCAAGGGAGAAAGCGCCGCGTCCGACGCCGCGGCCGGACCGGAGTTTCTATGCCTCGGGAAAGGCGTTCGGGCGCTTCGGCATCCGCGCTTTTCCTCCCCAGATCATGCCAGAGCCGCATAGCCATGGCCATATCGAGTTCAACTGGCTGACCGAAGGCACGATGGACTATGTGTTCGACGGCGGGCCGCTGTCGGTCGGCGCCAATCGGCTGGTGGCCTTCTGGGCCGGTATTCCGCATCAGACCGTGGGCCTGCACGATGTGGACAATGCACGCCAGCTGAACATCTACCTGCCAATGGACGCTTTTCTGGAGATGCCACAGCTTGGCCGTCTCACCGAGACGCTGATGGGCGGGGGCGTTATTCAGCTCACGCCCGAGTGCATTGGATTGGAAACGCTGGAACGCTGGTATGGCGACTATCGCAGCGGCAATTCCCTGCGCTCCGATCTTGTTCGCGCCGAAATCAGCACCATGTTCCGTCGCGCTGCAATTACAGGCTGGGATACCCTATTGCCGGCGTGGGTGGAGATGTCCGGCGCCCGCAGTCGAACCGCCAGCCCCGTGCGCTATGTTGTGCGCATGGTGCGGCACATTGTTGAAAATATCGCGGACCCGCTCTCGGTTGAAGACATCGCCGATGTCGTGGGGCTCCATCCCAACTACGCCACGAACCTGTTCACCAAGGTCATGCACATTTCAGTGCAGAAATTCGTCACCCGCATGCGGTTGATCCGCGCCCGCAGCCTGTTGTTCGACAGCAATCTGGCGATCGCCAATATCGCCTTTCAAGCTGGGTTTTCCAGCCAGACCCAATTCTACGAACATTTCCGCAAGGCTTACGGCATGACCCCCAGCCAGATGCGGGAAAACAAGATCGCCTGACCTAACCCATCTCCTGAACGATGCGCAGAAACTCGGCGTGGCCGAGAGCCAGTTGAGCTGCGCCGCGATACTCGCGCACCAGGCTCTCATAGGTCTGCTGCGCGAAGCGCCGCAGCTTCGGATCTGCTTCCATCTCCCGGCGCGCCAGCGATTGGTCGAGCAGGCCGAGACCGTCCAGCACCGGATAATGCAACTGGGTTTCGATATGTGGCAGCCCGCCGAGATAATTGGGAAAATGCTCGGTCCGCGGCATCTGCTGTTGCCAGCGGGCGAGGCGCTCCTTGGTTTCCGGGTGTAGGCGGTTGGCCCGCACTTCGCGCCAGAACGGGGTATCGTCGCGCTCTGTCACGTAGTGGGTGTTCACGAACGTCCGGAAGTCATCGACCTGGCGCCCGACCCGGACATTGTAATCGTCTCGCGCCTTCTGCTCGATCCGTTCCGGGCGATCCATATAGCGCTGCGCGAACAGCATCATCTGCACGATGGTGCCGTGGATCGAGGTGGATTCGAGCGGCTCGAGAAAGCTCGAGCTGAGTCCCACGGCAAGGCAATTGCCGATCCACGCCTTTTCCAGCCGTCCGATCTGGAAGCGTATATCTCCGCGCACTTCGATCTCGTGACCGAGCGCGACTTCGACTTCGGCCTTGGCCTGCTCAGGCGTGGAGAATTCATCGGAATAGACATAGCCGCAGCCGAACCGGGTGCGCGTGGGTATCTGCCACATCCAGCCGGACCCCTGCGCCCAGGCGCGCGTAAAGGGTGGCAGCTCCTCCCCTTCCCTGACGTCGATCCAGAACGGCAGCGCCCGATTGACCGGCAGTTCATGGGCATAGGATATCCAGGGGGCCTGCAGTTCCTTGACGATGAGCTGCTTGCGGAAACCCGTGGCGTCGATGAAGAAATCACCTTCGAGCCGCTGGTTATCCGCCAGCACGAGCGCCGTGATGTCGCCCGTCTCCGGATGACGCTCGACGCCCTCAACCAGCGCGTCGACCTTCTCGACGCCCTTGGACTTGATGGCGAAGAACTTGCCGACCAGCGCCTGATCGAAATGATAGGCATGGTGAAATGGGCCGAGTGGGATCAGGCTGCCATCAGGCTTGCGGGCAAAGGGCGCTTTCCACTGCTCCAGCAGGGGCTGGAACATATGCATGTCCTGCACCGGGCGACCCGCCGCAACGGCATAGACATTAAGATAGTCGCTTGGCGCGCCGGCGGGCGGCTGCACCACCTGGTGCGGATCATCGATCGGGCCGTAATAGGTATAACCCTTGCGCCGCCAGTCCTCGTGACGAATGCCCAGCTTGAAGCTGGCATCTGTCTTGCGCATGAACTCGAGTTCGTCGATGCCAAAATGCCTGAGCAGCACGCGAAACGCGGCCGTAGTCGCTTCGCCAACGCCGACCGTGGGAATCTTGCTGCTCTCAACCACCGAGAGGCGAATATTCAGCCCCCGCCGCCGCGCCTCATCCTGAATGATGAAGGCAGCAATCCATCCGGCCGTTCCGCCGCCGACGATGACGTAGTGGGACGGTTTGTCCATGCCCTGTCCTCCCTTGGGTTAGGCTATGAACGGGTCTCGCCGCCGACAACAACAAAGCTGGGTGTAGCGACAGACATCTTAGAAAGCCGGATATGTTGACCCGGAACTCCTAGGCCGCGTGCGGTGTGACCTGTTCGGCGATCCGTGCGCCCACGCGATCCTTGGCGACCTCAAGATCATAGGTCGCCTGCATCCCCATCCAGAACTCCGGACTTGTTCCGAAAAACCGGGACAGGCGCAATGCTGTGTCCGGCGACACTGCGCGCTTTCCGTGCACAATTTCACCGATCCGGACCTGCGTCACCCCCAGCCCTTTGGCCAGAGCATATTGCGTTAGCCCCATTGGCTTGAGAAAATCCTCCAGCAATACTTCGCCCGGATGGATTGGAGCAAAGTCAGCCATAGCGCACCTCAATGGTAGTCCACTAATTCAACCTCAAACGCGTTCCCGTCACGCCAAACAAAGCACAACCGCCACTGGTCGTTAATTCGGACGGAATGTTGTCCTGCACGTTTGCCAAGGAGCAGTTCCAGCCGGTTACCCGGAGGAACACGCAAATCGTCCAGCGACTTGGCGCTATTGATCTGCATCAGCTTACGGTTCGCAAGTTTCAGTATGTCATTCGGCACACCTTTTCGAAATCGGCGTTCCCACGCCGACTGCGCAGCAGCATTGCCAAACGACATGATCATGCACCAATAGTATCGCCATGCGGATGCAACCGCAAGACGATAGTATCGTTACCAACGTGCAAGCATGCAAAAAAGGTCCCCGGTGAACCGGGGACCTTCGAGGCGCCGGGAGGAGCGCCGGAGGACCTAGTGATGCGCACCACTCATTTCGCGCAATTCTTCTACAGAGCGCACACGCTTGCGCGCGGCGCCGTCCCAGTCGCGGGTCTTCACCGTCGACTTGGCAATGCGTTCCTTGGCGGCGGGCACAGCGTCGGCGTATTGGGGCAGCCATTGCGCCTGCGCGACCACCATTTCGTCGACCATCGCCCAGACCTCGTCGGGGGTGCAGATGGCGCCGACCAGCGGATCGTGCAGCACGGCGAGTTTCAGCGTATCGATATTGCCGGTCATGGCTGCTTCAACCGAAAGGCGCTGCACCGAAACCGAAACCGAGCAGGTCGCCGCGCAAGCAGTGGGCAGTGTGATGCCCCCGATCATGTTGATGCCGAAACGGTCGACATAGCCGGGGCTTTCGATGATGGCGTCATCGGGCAAATTGGTGATGATGCCGTTGTTGCGGCGGTTGAAATGACCACGATACGGCCGGCCGGTTTCAATCGCCTCAATGATGTAGCTGGCGTGTTCGCTGGTGCGCTTGTGCTGGGACAGCGGCTTGTTGGCCTGCTCCTTGAACATGGGGAAGTCGGTTTCGAACCAGTTCCGGCGTTCCGTCGAATAGCGCAGATAGCCGCCGGTTTCGCCGTGAATCCAGTCGCTCATGTCGATCCAGCGGCCGATTTCCTCGGGGCGCTTGCGATACCAGGGCAGGTATTCGCTGAGGTGGCCATTGGACTCCGTGGAATAGACACCGAAGCGCTTGAGCACGTCGATGCGCACTTTTTCCTGCTTGGAGTAAACCGGATGCTTCTCGAAGGCAGCGATCAGCTCGTCGCTCTCGATCTTCCGGCCCTTGGCGCGGATGTCGATATACCAGGTCTGGTGATTGATGCCCGAGCAGACATAGTCCAGTTCGCCATCGTCGACGCCCAGCACCTGCGCGATCTGGTGCGCACCGTGTTGCACGCCATGACACAGGCCAACAACATTAACCCCGCCATACATCTCGGCAGCCCAGGTGTTCATGGCCATTGGGTTGGCATAGTTGAGGAACAGTGCGCCGGGTTCAGCGACCTCGCGGATATCCTTGCAGAAATCCAGGATCACCGGGATATTGCGCTGGCCGTAGAGAATGCCGCCGGCACAGATAGTGTCGCCGACGCATTGATCGACGCCGTATTTGAGCGGGATGGAGATGTCGGTCGAGAAGGCGTCCAGACCGCCGACCCGTACGCAGCTCATGATGTAGCGCGCGCCTGAGATTGCCTCACGCCGGTCCGTGGTGGCCGTTACTTTGGCCGGCAGCTTGTTCACCGACACAATGGTCTCGATGATCTGTTTGACCATGTCGAGATTGTGCGGATTGATATCGGTCAGGGCGAATTCGCAATCGACGAATTCGGGCACCTTGAGCAGGTCCGAGATCAGGGTTTTGGTAAAGCCGACCGACCCAGCGCCGATCACGGTGACCTTGAATGACATTTTTCCTCCCTGTGCGCCTCTGAGCGCTAACAGTCTGTGAGCAATAACTAGCCCCAGGCGCTTGTTCGGTGTAGAGAAAGCTTGTGCGAACCTGGGTAATTTTGTGCTCACCTCTCTGCTCGAACATGGCTTCGACATTCGGCATCTCACCGTGCCGCGCAGCGTTGCCCCGCTCCATTGCATGGCGGTCAGCGCGGGCTATGAACAGCGCCGCAACGAAGTGTATTCCTGGGACGGCATGAAGCGCGGCACCGCGCCATTCCTGGTTATTCAGCACACGACCCATGGCGAAGGACGGCTCGATTATGCAGGGGTGCCGTATCGGCTGACACCGGGCAAGACCATGCTGGTGACCATGCCGCATGCGCATCGCTACTATCTCGAACGCGGCGGGCACTGGGAGTATTTCTGGCTGCTGCTCAATGGCCGGGAGGCGCTGCGTCTGGCGCGCGAAACCCTCGACAGTGCCGGACCCGTTGTGTCGCTGGACGCGGGACAAATCGACCGGCTGGCCGCCACGGCGCTGGACACCATGACGCTATCCGAACCATCTCCCGGACAGGTTTCCGTGCATGGCTATGCGGCGATGGCCACGCTGCATGACGGCGTGTTCGGCGCCCGCCTGCCGAGCGAAACCGCCCTCCCCCCGGCGATGGCGCGGGTCACGGCCTTTGTCGACGACAACCTGACTGCATCATTGCAGGTCGAACGCCTTGCCGAGATTGCCGAAATGAGCCGCGCGCATTTCGTGCGCCGGTTCACCGCCACTGTGGGGCAATCGCCCTCGGAATTCGTGCTCGAGCGGCGTCTGGCCCGGGCTGAGCGATTGTTGCTGGCGACCGAAATGGGTGTTGGCGAGATTGCCCGCCTAACCGGCTTTGCGGACGGAAACTACTTTGCCAAGGTGATCCGAAAGAAGAGAGGCGCGTCACCACTCGAATACCGCGCTACCCGGTTTGAGGCCGGCTAGGGGCACGATCAAGCCGCATGAGGGTTTGGCCATGATAGATAACGGTTCCAGCGTCCTTGAACCCCACCTTGTTCGACAAGCGGAGGGACGCAGAATTGCCTGGGTCGATGATGCAGCAGACTTGCCCATTGCCGGTCGTGTCAGCCCAGTCGAGCACGGCCGCCAGGGCCTCGTTGGCCAAGCCCCGGCCATGGACATCGGGGTGGAAAGCCCAACCCGCCTCCGGCGTCTGGCCGAGGGCGGGGCTGCAGTCGCGGCAAAAGTCAGCCAGTCCCACATCCCCGATCATGCGGCCGCTGCGGCGATCGACAACGGCGAAGTAGCCATAGCCGAGCATTTGCCAGAGGCCGCCATAGCGCAGGATGCGCCACCATACCTGCTCCCTGGTTGAGGTGCGACCGCCGGTGAAGCGCGCAACGTCCGGATGCGCCCAGATCGCGTGGCAATCGGTCAGATCGTCACCGACATGGGCGCGCAACACCAGACGATCAGTGCGCAACTCCGGAACGGTCGCCGTCATCCCGCAACAGCCGCCACGCGGGGCATTTCCGAGAAGATTTCGGCCTTGCCATCGCGGATCATGACGATCTCCTCGAGCCGCAGACCGAAGCGGCCTTGCAGGTAAATGCCCGGCTCGATGGAGAAGACCATGCCTTCATCCAGGACAGTTTCACTGGTGCCCGTGATATAGGGTGCTTCATGCACGTCGATGCCCAGGCCGTGACCAGTGCGGTGCAGGAAATTAGCGCCGTAGCCGGCATTGGAGATGACGTCGCGCGCCGCCTTGTCGACATCACTGGCCTTCGCACCCGGCACCGCCGCTGCCAATGCCGCCTCGACCGCCCGATCGACAATGGCATGAACCTCTGCAAAGCCCTCAGGCGCAGAGCCACAATAACCCACCCGGGTCATGTCCGAAGGGTACCCATTCAGCCGGCAGCCGCTATCGATCAGCACCGCATCCCCGGGTTTGAGCTGGGTCGAACCGGTGTGGTGGTGCGGAAAGGCGCCATTGGGCCCGAAACAGACCGAACAAAACACGGTCTCGGCGCCATTGGCGAGGTAGAAGTCATCAATCAGTCCGGCGACTTCGAGTTCGGTCATGCCGGGCTTGAGCGCGGCGAAGGCGGCCTCGACCGCCCGGTCATTGAGCAGATGCGCCGCCTTGATGGCCCGGTACTCCGCCTCATCCTTGCGCGAGCGCAAATAGCCGACGGTATCTTGTGTAAAGCTGCGCGTTGCTCCTGGCAGGGCGTCGAGCAGCAGCAGAGCAAAATCGGCGCGCATGGTCTCATCGATGACGATCGAGGGCGCGGTGCGGTCGATTCCGGTTGCGCCAAGCAGCTTTTCCAAAGCCGCACCCGGACCATCGGCATCGGCCCAGGGGAAAAACGGCAAGTCCGTGTGCTGGCGTGACGAATCCACGTTCAGCGCGGGCATGAGGAAACCAGCGAAGCTTTGACTGACCATCAGCATGACCGGGCGCTCATCGCCATGCGGCGAGAGGTCGGCGAGGTAACGCATGTGGCTGGAGGGACCGATGACCACCAGATCGGTGCCGGTCTCTGTCATGCGGGCGCGCAGTTTCTCCATGCGCGTGGCAAGGGTGGCATTCATGGCAAATGTCCTGTGAGCGGGAGTGGCGGAGCCAGGCGGGAGGAAATGCCCGGCTCCGCGTCCGGCGGCCCGATGGACAGGGCCGCCGAATGGGTAGGGACCAATCAGTCCTTGGTCACGAGGCGGTAGTAGACGAAGTCCGAGTTGGACCCGTTCACATACCCATCGACATTTTCGCCCATGGCGATCTGCAACTGGGCCTGGAACATGATGACGATCGGGCTGTCGGCCTGAACTTTCTTCTGCAACTCGACATACATTTCGTTGCGCTTGGACTGGTCGGACTCGGCCAGCGCAGCGCGCACTTTCTCGTTCATTTCTTCCGGCACAGCCCAGGCGTTCCGCCAGGTGGTGGTCGCCGTGTAATTGTCGTCCGAATTATCGGAATTGTAGGCGAACGCCTTGGCGTTGGAGTGCGGGTCCATGAAGTCCGGACCCCAATAGAGCAGCATGGCCTCGTGGGTACGGTCACGGTACTTCGTGATCACCTGGGCGCCGGTGCCAGGCAGAATATCAAAGTTGATACCGGCTTCGGCAAAACCAGCCTGCAGCGACTGGGCCATATCGGTGAATGGCGCCGAATTGATCACGTCGAGCGTGACATTAATCGGGGTTTCCACGCCAGCATCGGCCAGGATCTGCTTGGCTTTTTCAACGTCGTAGCCGTACGGGGTTTCGTCATAGGAGCCGGGGAAGCCCTTGGGCCAGAAGGCCTGGTGCTTTTCCATCTGACCCTTGAGGAAGCTCTCGGTCATGCCGTCATAATTGACGAGGTAGCGCGCGGCCTCCCACAAGGCGGGATCGGTCAGGCTCTCGGTCTTCTGGTTGAAGGAGAGAAAGTGCACGGCGGCCTGCGGGAAGGCTTCAACCTTTACCTGGTCACCCAGACTAGCGATCTGGTCCGGGGTCAGGTTCTTGGCCATATCGACGTCACCGGAGGTCAGCAGAAGCTGCTGGGTAGCTGCTTCAGCGACATGACGAATGAGAACCTGCTTCATGGCCGGTGCGCCATCGAAATAGTTCTCATTTGCGGTCATGCGAACCAGTTCGGCCGGACGATAATCGGTCAGCACGAAGGGGCCCGAACCGGCTGAATTGGTGTTGAGCCAGGCGTTGCCCCAGTCATCACCTTCAACGTGTTCGCTGACCAGCACTTCATCGACGATGGAGGCGGGACGCGAGGCCAGCACGTTGAGCACAAAGGCAGAAGCGAAATCGCCATCCCACTTGATGGTAACGGTGTTGCCATCAACGGTGACCATCTCGTCGACGTTTTCCGGGGTCCAGCCGAGCTGGGTCAGGATGAAGGCCGGGGTCAGGTTCAGCGTGACGACGCGTTTGAACGAGTAGAGCACGTCTTCGGGGCGAACCGGATTGCCCGAGGCGAAGGTGGCACCCTCGCGCATGGTGAAGGTGATGGTCTTGGCCGCTTCATCAGCGATCCACTCGCTGGCCAGTCCGGGTGCCAGAGTGGTGGTGTCCTCGGCCGCATACTGAACCAAGTGATCATAAAGGTTGGCATTGATCTCGCCGGCCGAGAATTCATAGGCCTGAGCGGGGTCCAGCGCGACAATATCGTCGATGTTCTGGGCGATCACCAGCGCGTCGGCCGGTGTTGCGGCATAAACGGCGCCTGCTGCCAGCGGCAGGGCAAGCGCGGATGCCATAAGGGCTGCGCGGAAGAGCTTCATGTGCGTTTCTCCTTGGGATTGGGTTTCTTGCGGACCGGCTTATTGGCGCCGGCTTTGGGTTTCGCCAGGACAGGACGCGGGCGCGCCGTGGAGCGAAAGAGTGCCAGCGTGCCGGTCCAGAGCAGACGGGCAGGCTGGTCGGTGTGATTGGACCAGGAATGCGGGCGATTGCCGCGGAAATGCAGGCTGTCTCCCGCACTCATCACCATTTCCTCGCCATCGAGGCGCTGGGTGATGGACCCTTCGAGCACGTAGAGGATTTCCTCGCCCTCATGCGCCACGGTTTCGGACTGGTAGCCCGGCGGCACGACCATCAGGAAGCTCGAGAGCTGGTTGCCTGGAAAGTCGGCCCCGAGGCGCTCATAGATAATCGAGGAGCCATCGAGCGAGAAGCGGTTGCGCTCCCCTGCCCGCGTCAGGGCATCATGCGTCGCCGGCGAGGAGACGAAATAGTCGATAGAGACACCGAGCGCCCTGGCGATCTGCGCGAGCGTTCCCAGAGAGGGCGTGGCGTGATCCCGCTCGACCTGACTGAGATAGCCCACCGAGACGTTGGCGGCCTCGCCCAGGGCCATCAGCGTCATGTGCTGCTGACGGCGGCGCGCACGGATCAGCGCTCCCACTTTGGGGTGCCCCTCCTCTGCCTTCGCCACTGCCTCAGCCATAGCTCACTCCACTAAAATTTTTTTGATATAAGCAAAGTTTCTTGTATGGTGAAAGCGAAATGTGAAGCTTTTGCGATCTGCTGGCACATCGGGCCGGTGGCCATAAGAGCTTGTTTCGCCGAAAGGATTTCAAGTGGCGATTGACCAGCAGAGCGCATCGCCGGAGCCGGCACCGGGTTATGCAGGCAAACGCCTTGTTCGTGGCTTTTCCACAACAGGCGGCTTCGTCGTCACGCTCTTTCTGACCTTTCTGGGCCTACTGGCCATTACGTTCTTTATTGGTCGTGTCATACCTATCGATCCGGTGCTGGCCGTGGTGGGCGATCGCGCGACGCAGGAACAATATGACGTCGCCAAGATCGCCATGGGGCTCGACCGGCCACTCTGGATGCAGTTCATCGCCTATGTGGGCAATGTGTTCACGGGCGATCTGGGCATGTCGGTCTCCACCGGCCGCCCGGTTATCGAGGATCTCTCGCGTTTCTTCCCGGCTACCTTCGAAATGGCCACGCTGGGCATCCTCATCGGCTGCGCCCTTGGCATCCCCCTGGGCGTCACCGCCGCCGCCCGGCAGGGCTCATGGCTGGATCAGGCGATTCGCGTGGTTGGTCTGCTCGGCTATTCCGTCCCGGCCTTCTGGCTGGGCCTCGTCGGACTGGCCCTGTTCTATGCGCGCCTGCGCTGGGTCGGCGGCCCCGGACGGCTCGACATCTTCTATGACGGGCTTGTCGAGCCCGTGACCGGCATGATCCTGGTCGACAGCCTGCTTCGCGGCGAGATCGATATTTTCTGGAACGCGGTGAGCCACATCATCCTGCCCGCCGCCGTGCTGGGCTTTTTCAGTCTCGCTTACATCGCTCGCATGACGCGCAGTTTCATGCTCGACCAACTGAGCCAGGAATTTGTCACCACGGCCCGGGTCAAGGGCGTGCCGGAGCGGGTCGTGATCTGGCGCCATGCCTTCAACCCGATCCGTGTGCCGTTGATTACCGTCATCGGGCTCTCCTATGCAGGCCTCTTGGAAGGGTCGGTGATGATCGAGACCGTGTTTTCCTGGCCGGGCATCGGCAATTACCTGACAACCGCCCTGCTCAACGCGGACATGAATGCGGTGCTCGGCGCAACGCTGGTGATCGGCGCCGTCTTCATCGTCATCAACAAGATCTCGGACGTGCTCTATCGCGTCCTTGACCCGAGGGCCCGCTGATGAGCACCCGCGACTGGCTTCTCGCCGATTCCCCCACATCCCGCCCGCAGGCCAATGTGGGTCGCGCCTATCGCGTATTTACCGCGCTGATGCGCAATCCGCTTTCGGTGCTGGGCGGCGTCATCATTCTCGTGCTGCTGTTGACGGCAGCTTTCGCGCCCTGGATCGCCCCCTATTCCGCGGTCGGACAGGATCTGGCCAACCGGCTGATGCCTCCTTCGGCAGCGCATTGGATGGGCACGGACGAGTTGGGACGAGACATCTTCTCCCGCGTGGTGTGGGGATCGCAGATCACGCTGACCATCGTGTTGCTGGTTGCGCTGATCTCGGCACCGCTGGGTTTGCTGATCGGCGCCATTGCCGGCTATTTCGGTGGCTGGGTAGATCGCTTTTTGATGGGCTTTACCGATATTTTCCTGTCGCTTCCCAAGCTGATCCTGGCGCTGGCCTTCGTGGCCGCGCTTGGCCCTGGCATCAACAATGCGATCATTGCCATCGCCATCACCTCCTGGCCGGCTTATGCGCGTATCGCCCGGGCCGAAACGCTGACCATCCGCAATGCCGAATATATCCAGGCGGTGCAGCTTGCTGGTGGCGGCCCGGTCCGCCTCATCGTGCAGCACATATTGCCGTTGTGTACCTCCTCGATGATCATCCGCGTCACCCTGGACATGGCCGGAGTGATCCTGACTGCGGCTGGCCTGGGCTTCCTCGGCCTGGGCGCCCAACCGCCGCTGCCCGAATGGGGTGCCATGATCAGCCGAGGCCGCACCTTCATTCTCGATCAGTGGTGGGTCGCCACCATGCCAGGCTTTGCCATCATCATCGTGTCGCTGGGCTTCTGCTTCCTGGGGGACGGACTGCGCGACGTGCTTGATCCCAAGAGCGAGGGCAAGAATTGACCGAGCTGAAGATGCAAAAGACCAGCGAGGGACAGAGCTGATGACATCTCCCCTCCTCAGCGTGGAGAACCTGCGCGTGAGCTTTCCCACGCACACAGGGCGCGTTGAAGTGGTGAAGGGGCTGACCTTCACCCTTGGACGCGAGCGCCTTGGCATTGTGGGCGAGAGTGGATCGGGCAAGTCGATGACCGGCCGCTCCATTCTCAAGCTCATTCGCAAGCCGGGCCAGGTAACTGCCGACAGGCTCGAATTCGACGGCATCGACATACTGAGCCAGAGCGAAAAGCAGATGCGCGCCATTCGCGGCGCCCGCATTTCCATGGTCATGCAGGATCCCAAATTCTCGCTCAACCCGGTGATGACCGTGGGCGAGCAGATTGCCGAAGCGCTGGTCACGCATCAGAAGCTGCCGCGCCGCGATGTGCAAGCGCGCATTATCGAGATGCTGCATGCGGTGCGCATCAACGATCCTGAACGGGTCGCAAAACTCTACCCGCATGAAGTCTCGGGCGGCATGGGCCAGCGCATCATGATCGCCATGATGCTGATCCCCGAGCCTGAATTGCTGATTGCCGACGAACCGACCTCGGCGCTCGATGTCTCGGTGCAGGCACAGGTGCTCGACATTATCGATGAGTTGGTGCGCAACAAGGGCATGGGACTGATCCTGATCAGCCATGATCTAAACCTGGTCAGCCGCTATTGCGACCGTATCCTGGTAATGAATGCGGGCCAGGTGGTTGAAGAATGTGCGGCCGGTCAGCTCGAAAACGCGCAGCACCCCTACACAAAAGGCCTGCTGGCCGCCATGCCGGTGATCAACGAAACCCGCGACGAACTTCCCGTGCTCGACCGCACGCAATGGGCCGGCACATGAATGCAATAGACCTTACCAATCTCGATATTGCCTATGGCGACACCAAGGTCGTCTTCGATGTGAACCTCTCAATCCCCGAGGGCGAAAGCTTCGCTCTGGTTGGCGAGAGTGGCTCGGGCAAGTCCACCATATTGCGCGCCATCGCCGGGCTGGCCCCTGGCTGGACGGGCGACATATCCGTCATGGGCGAGGCCCGGAGCCATCACGTCGATCGCAATGTGTCGCGAAAAGTGCAGATGGTGTTCCAGGACCCCTATGGCTCGCTGCACCCGCGCAAGACCATCGACGCGGCCCTCTCCGAACCGCTGGCCATTCATGGCATTGGCAATCGGGGCGAGCGTGTGGAAGCCATGCTGACGGCGGTGGGGCTCGACCAACGTTTCCGCTTCCGCTTCCCGCATCAGCTCTCAGGCGGGCAGCGCCAGCGCGTGGCCATCGCCCGTGCCCTGATGCTCGAACCCAAGGTCATGCTGCTGGACGAGCCGACCTCGGCGCTGGACGTCTCAGTGCAGGCGGAAATTCTCAACCTGCTCAAAAGGCTCCGGCGCGAACAGGGACTAACCTTCCTTCTGGTCACGCACAATCTGCCGGTTGTCAGTTTTCTCTGTGATCGCCTGGCGGTCATGCGCCATGGTCGCATCGTCGAAATTGCCGATGTGACCCAGCTCAAATCCGGCGACCTCAAGGAGCCCTATTCCCGCGAACTGCTCGCCGCAACCGCGGGCGAGTGAGGTTGGGGTGCCTCTCGGGCAACCCACAACGGAACATCTTTTGGTATTTTCAGGACGACCACATATGACCACCATCGAAGCCCTCGCGACCTTCGACACCACCATCGCTGTGGCGCAAACTGCCGAGGCCGCCTACAAGGCTCTGCAGGATCTGGCCCAGGCAACCGTGGGCGCCAAGCTCTTCACTATCATGACGGTCGACATGGCCGCCGATGTTGCCCGCCGCGCCTATACCAGCGACCCGGTGAACTATCCGGCCTCGGGCACCAAGCCGATCAATTACGGCCCCTGGTTCGACGTGGTGCACAAACAGCGCGAGTATTTCGTGGCCAACACCATCGAGGATATCGCGCAGGTGTTTTTCGACTACGAGTTGATCAACAAGCTGGGCTGCCAGTCGGTCATCAACATGCCCATCATCATCGGCGACGAGTTGGTGGCCACCATGAACATTCTCGATGTCGCGGGCTATTACACGCCGGAGCGCGTGCAAGTGGTGCGCGAATTGTTGTCCGTCCCGGCCAAGCTGGCCGTGCTCGTGGCGCAGACGTGGGAGACAGGCGCATGACCCTGAATGGCCAGCGCCGCTCAACGTGCCGCAGAAATCGCTATGTAATCGGCCTAAGTGCGAAAGGCCCGTAGGATCGCTCCTGCGGACCTTTTTGTATCAGCGGGTCAACCCGCTGCCGCCATAAGTGAGGCATTGCCACCCGCAGCCGTCGTGTCGATACACACCTGGCGTTCAAGTTGCAGGCGAGCGATGTCGCTCCGACCCGTCAGGATCGGCAACAGGGCGCCATCACGCTGGCTGAGTGCCTGCCGCAGAGATTTGAGAGTCTGGATGTCGCCGAACCAGGCAATGGCGTCAAATCCATCGACGCTGCGCAGATGGTCAAGATCGATTTCCCGCGTTTCGAACTGACACCCGGCCTCTTCGGCCATTGCCATCTGTGTGGCCACGTCGTCCGGCGCTGGTCCGAGGCAAAGCAGCGTGCCGCGCGGCGCTACATGGAGGCAATTGCTTTCACCCGTCGGCCCCGGCATTTCAAGCGTTCCGCACTGCAGGCTGGTGTCGCCTTGCGTGAAACGCGGCAGATAGTGAGGACCACCGGCCTTAGGCCCTGTACCCGACAACCCCTCGCCGCCAAAGGGCTGGCTGCCGACCACGGCGCCGATCTGGTTGCGGTTCACGTAGATATTGCCGACATGCACCATGTTGGCCAGCCGCTTAACGCGCGAGGAAATCCGGGTGTGCATGCCAAAAGTCAGACCATAGCCGGACGCATTGATCGCGGAAATGACCTTGCCCAGTTCTTCGCCCTTAAAGGTCGCCACATGCAGGACCGGACCGAAGATCTCTTCCGGCAAGTCTTCTATGCCGTTCACCCGCAATACGGTCGGAGCAACGAATGTGCCGCCCTCAGGGGCCTGCAGGCGATGCAGCACGCGATCCGTCCGCGCTCCGATGTAGGCCGTGATTTTGTCGCGGGCCGTCGCATCGATGATTGGACCGACATCGGTTTTGAGGTGCCATGGATTGCCAAGCGCAAGTTCGTTCATGGCGCCCTTGAGCATTTCCAGGGTCCGTTCATACGCTTCCTCCTGGACATAGAGGATGCGCAGGGCCGAGCAGCGCTGACCGGCGGACTGGAAGGCGGACGTGATGATGTCGCGCACCGCCTGCTCGGTCAGCGCGGTGGTATCCACGACCATCGCATTGAGACCACCGGTCTCCGCAATCAGCGGCGCATGGGGCGAGAGGTGTTGGGCCATCGATTGTTCAATGCGCCGCGCGGTCGGCAAGGAACCCGTAAAGGCAACGCCAGCAATGGCGGGATTGGAGGTCAATTGCGCGCCCACCTCCGGACCGCCGGGCAAAAGTTGTACGGCATCTTCTGGCAGTCCGGCCTCGTGCATCAATTGCACGGCGCGCCAGGCAATGAGCGGGGTCTGAGGCGCCGGCTTGGCCAGGACCGGGTTGCCCGCCACCAGGGCGGCGGCCACCTGCCCGGTGAAAATGGCGAGTGGGAAATTCCACGGCGAGATGCAGACGAAGGGGCCGCGTGCAGGCGCGGTCAGTTTGTGGGCTTCATCGGCGTAATAGCGCAGGAAGTCGACGGCTTCGCGTAGCTCGGCCACCGCATCAGCCCAGCTCTTGCCGGCTTCGCGAGCCAGCACCGCGAAAAATTCGGCCGCGTTGGCCTGATAAAGGTCGGCGGTGCGCCGCAGCTTGGCAGCGCGCTCGGCGACCGGCATTTCGCTCCATGTCGACTTGGCCGCCGCCGCAATGGCCTGCTGCACCTGTGCTGGGGTCGCCTGCCGCACTTCGCCGACTTTGTCGGTTCGGTCTGCGGGATTGATAACCTCGGCCAAAATTTCTGTATCGGTGTTCATCGCACCCAGGCTCGCCGCCTGCCAACGATGTGTGGCAAAGGCGTCGCGGGCTGTCTCCATGACTCCGAATGCCAAGGGGTCCGTCAGGTCCAGGCCCTCGGAATTGCGGCGGTCACCAAATATCGCCGAAGGCTCAGGGATGGCTGGGTTGGGTATGTCCTCCCCCAGTACCAAAAGCTTGCCGATTGGATCCTCGGCGACCGTCTCAGCCGGAATGTCGTCATCGGCTATCTGATAGACGAAAGAGCCATTGGCCCCGTTTTCCAGCAGGCGCCGCACCAGATAGGCGAGCAAATCCTTATGAGCACCCACTGGCGCATAGATGCGCGTGGTCGTCCCTTCGGATTTGCGTAAGACATCGTGCAATTGCTCGCCCATGCCGTGCAGCCGCTGGAACTCATAGCTGTCCTTCGCCCGGCCGGTCAGTTCGGCCAGATGCAGAACAGCAGCGGCAGTATGAGCGTTGTGGGTCGCAAATTGCGGGTAGATGTGTTCGGCATCAAGCAGCTTCCGCGCGGCTGCGATGTAGCTCACATCGGTCGCCGCCTTGCGGGTGAAGACCGGATAACCCGGCAGGCCCATAACCTGCGCGCGCTTGATCTCGGCGTCCCAGTAGGCACCCTTGACCAGCCGTACCATGATCCGGCGATCCAGCCGGGCGGCGGTTTGCTCCAGCCAATCAATCAGCGGCAGGACGCGCTTGCCATAGGCCTGCACCACCACACCGAAGCCGTTCCAGCCAGCCAATTCTGGCGTTTCGAGCACGGCTTGGATCACATCGAGCGAAAGGTCGAGCCGATCGGCCTCCTCGGCATCGACGTTGAAGCCCATATTGGCCTTGGCCGCGGCTAGAGCCAATTGGCGGGTAACCTCAACCAGTTCGGACATCACCCGCTCGCGCTGGGCGTACTCATAGCGCGGGTGCAAAGCGCTGAGCTTGACTGAAATACCGGGATTGTCCCGTACCGAACCGTGGATGCAATGCGGTGCCAAGGCGTTGATGGCGTTGAGGTAAGCCTGGAAGTAGCGCTGCGCATCTTCGGCGGTGCGTGCCGCTTCGCCCAGCATGTCGTAGGAATAACGATAGCCCAGGGCTTCCGGCTTTTTGGCATGCGCCACGGCTTCATCGATGGTGCGACCGAAGACGAACTGGCTGCCCATCAGGCGCATGGCATGACTGACAGCGGTACGAATGACGGGCTCGCCCAATCGTGCCACGGCCCGATGCAGTGCGGATTTCGGCGCGATCTCGGGATCGCCCAGCACCTCGGCTGTCAGGTTCAGCGCCCAGGACGAGAAATTGACCAACGGACTCTCGGAGCCACCAAAATGGCGAGCCCAGTCGGCGCCGCCGATCTTGTCGTGGATCAGGGCATCGACGGTCTCGCTGTCGGGCACCCGCAGGAGGGCTTCGGCCAGCGACATCAGCGCCAGGCCTTCTTCGCTATCCAGACCATATTCGGCCAGGAAGCTCTCCATCAGGCCCAATCTGGTGCCGTTGCGCACTGCGTGAACGAGGTCGACGGCGCGCTGCGAAATCTGGACCCGATCGGCTTCGTCGAGATCGGCCTGCCCGATCAGATCTCGAACGAGCGTGGTTTCGTCGGCATAGAGCCGGGCGCGAAGCAATTGGCGAGGGGAGGTCTGTGGCATGGGCGATCAATCCTGTTCATGCCGATGATGCCAGAAGCGCTATGGCCGTTTCGCCTGATCTGCTATGCAGCGAGAGGCGATTGAAACATCAATGCACCCCATCCGCGAAGAAACGCCCATGAAATTTCCACCAAGCAGTCCATTGGACCAAATCGACCGCCGCATAATCAACGAACTGGCCAGCGACGGCCGCATCAGCGTTGCGGAACTGAGCCGGCGGGTCAATCTGTCGAAGACACCCTGCCAGGCGCGCATCCGACGGCTCGAGCAGGAGGGCTATATTCTGGGCTATCGGGCTGTGATCGATCCCACGCGCCTGGGGCTTCCGCATGTGGCCTTTGTCGAGGTACGTCTGAGCGACACCCGCAAGGCGGCGCTGGACGCGTTCAACAAGGCGGTCCGCGCTCTGCCCGAGGTCGAGCAGGCGCACATGATCGCCTCGAGCTTCGACTATCTGCTCAAGGTCCGCACCAAGGATATCGCTGCCTATAGGGAGGTACTGGGCGAGAAAATCTCGGCCCTGCCGCATGTGGCGCATACCTCCACTCATGTGTCGATGGAAGCGGTCAAGGACGACGCGGAATAGCCACACCTTGTCAGGCGGCCAAGGCTCTGCCATTCCGGAACGGATCAATGGTGCGGGGGCAGCCATGAAAACCATATATGTCGTCGGGATCGGAACGGGCAGTGCCGAGCATGTGACGATCGCCGCGATCGACGCACTTAATCGCGCCGACGTACTTTTCATTCCAGACAAGGGCGCCAGCAAATCCGACCTGGCCGATGTGCGCCGCAACATCATTGCCCGCCACGTGCTGAAGCCGGAACCGCGTCAGATTGGCTACGCCGTACCCAGACGCGACGCGCAGCACATTGATTATGGTCAGGGCGTCGCCGATTGGCACCGGGCCCTGGCCGATATCTACGCGATGCTGATCTGCGATGTTCCGGAGAACGGCGCCGGGGCCTTTCTGGTCTGGGGCGATCCGGGGCTCTATGATTCAACGCTTCGCATCCTTGCCCATGTCACCGAGCCGATCCGGGTGGAGGTCATTCCAGGGATCACCGCCGTCCAAGCACTGACGGCTGCCCATGGCATTGCACTTAACCGCATTGGCGAGCCGGTGCTGATCACGCCGGGCCGCAAACTTGGCGCCATCACCACCGACACTGTGGTGATGCTGGATGGGCAGATGGCGTTTCGCGATGCCGACCCCAAGCTCGAAATTTTCTGGGGCGCCTATCTCGGCACGCCAGACCAGATCCTGATCGCCGGGCGGCTGGGCGCCGTGTGTGAGACAATCATAAACACCCGCATTCTCGCCCGCGAGCGTCATGGCTGGATCATGGACACCTATCTTCTGCGCCAGCCGGAGTAGTGCTGCCAAACGCGGACTGATAATGATGGGCGCATGACTTCAGCATCAACGAGCGCGTCTCGCACATCGCTGACCGGGATATTCTCAGGGGCTACGCGACGCGGCGCCTGCCCGAGCCTCTATGCCCCCATGCAAACCGGCGACGGACTACTTGCGCGCATCCGCGTCGCGGGAGGCAGCTTGGCGCCAGCAGATCTGGCCGCCCTGGCGAAACTGGCGGATCAGCATGGCAATGGTCTGATCGAAATCACCGCCCGGGGCAATCTCCAGGTTCGCGGCCTACGCACCGATACGGCACCAGCTTTCGCTGCAGCCGTTGCGGCGCTGCTGCCCATAGAGCACGGACCTACCATCGACATATCTCCCATTGCGGGTGTCGACCCGACGGAAATTGCCGACCCCCGGCCGTTGGCGGAGGCCATTGGCAAAGGTGCTGCCGGAATGGCAGAGCGCCTTGGACCCAAGGTCAGCGTCGTGATCGATGCCAGTGGGCAGATTTCACTCGACCAACTCAAGGCTGATATCCGCCTCCTGGCTCAATCCGACAATTCCTGGGCCGTGACGCTGGGCGGCGGCAAGCCGCAGCGCACCGACGCCGAGGGCGCGGCGGCAACGGTATTGGCCGTGTTGGGCGCCCTGGCCGCCGTCGGCCCCGAGGCACGCGCGGCGGACTTGTTTCCGGGACGAGAAGACATCACGGCCGCTGATAGCCCCGCCCCTTCGCCAGCTCGGGGGGGCTTGCCGCGATGGCGTTCCTGGCTCGACCTTATTCACGGCCACAGTCGGGCCATCGCCCTGCCCTTTGGTGCAGCCCGCAGCGCCGAGATCATCGCTTTGTGCGGCGCCGCGATCGCCAGCGTTTGCAACAATATGCGTTTGGCGCCGGACCATGTCCTGTTGCTCGACAACGCACCGGACGATCTGATCGCGCAGGCCGGCGAACTCGGCTTCATCACCGGAGCCGATGATCCACGCAACAGGGTCAGCGCCTGTATCGGCAATCAGGGATGCGCCTCGGGCCATATTGCAGCGCGCGACATCGCGGCGCAATTTGCGCCCCGCCTGCCGGCCAGCCAAAGCTTGCACGTATCGGGATGTTCAAAGGGCTGTGCCCACCCGCGCCCGGCCGATGTGACGCTGGTCGGGCAGCCTGACGGGATTGGCCTTGTCTTTGCCGGCCGCGCGGGCGATACGCCTTCCAAGCTTCTGGATGCCGCAGCGCTTGGCGCCGGCACTTTTCCATTTCAGGGTGGGTGATGACCCAATATGACTACATCAAGGATGGCGAGAGCATCTACCGACAGTCTTTCGCCATCATCCGCGCCGAGGCCGACTTAAGCCCATTCGCCGATGACGAGGCCGAACTGGCCGTGCGCATGATCCATGCGGCAGGACTGGTTGAGGCAGCGCAGCATTTCGTATTCAGTCCCGGATTTGTATCTGCGGCGCGCATCGCCCTCAATGCCGGCGCGCCAATTCTGTGTGATGCCGAGATGGTGGCGCGCGGCGTCACTGCCGCCCGCTTGCCCGCCGACAATGCGGTGATCTGCACTCTGCGCGATCGTCGCGTTCCGGCCCTTGCTGCCAGTATTGGCAATACGCGGTCTGCTGCGGCAATGCACTTGTGGGACGAGCAGATCGAGGGCGCGGTGGTGGCGATTGGAAATGCCCCCACAGCGCTGTTTCATCTGCTCGAAATGCTGCGCGATGGCGCACCCAAACCCGCCGCCATTCTGGGCATGCCGGTGGGCTTCGTCGGCGCCGCTGAATCCAAGGACGCGCTGGCCCTCAATTCCTATGGCGTGCCTTTTGCCATTGTGCGCGGCCGGCTGGGCGGCAGCGCCATCACGGCGGCCTGCCTCAACGCACTGGCGAGGCCAGGACTGTGAGCGGCAAGCTCTATGGCGTTGGCACCGGGCCGGGAGACCCGGACCTGCTGACCCTAAAGGCGGTTCGCACCATCGCCAACGCAGATGTCGTGGCCTATTTCGCCAAGCGCGGCAATGCCAGCAATGCCCGGGCAATTGCGGCATCGTATTTCCAGCCAGGCCAGATCGAGGAAGCACTGGACTATCCAGTGACGACCGAAATCGACCGGCGCGAAAACGGCTACAGGGACCAGATCGAAGCCTTCTATGCCGAGGCCGCCGAGCGTATTGCAAGCCATCTCGACGCCGGGCGGAGCGTCGCCGTATTGAGCGAAGGCGATCCCCTGTTCTATGGCAGCTATATGCATCTGCATCTGCGCCTGGCTTCCCGATACGACACTCAAGTCATCCCGGGCATCACGGCGATGTCGGGCTGTTGGTCCGAAGCGGGGCTGCCGCTGGTCCAGGGGGATGATATCCTGACGGTGCTGCCCGGAACGCTCGACCGGGACGAATTGGCCCGGCGGCTGGGCAATACCGAGGGTGCTGTCATCATGAAGCTCGGCCGCAACCTGGCAAAGGTCCGCGCCGCCCTGGCCGACGCCGGTCGGCTGGACCAGGCGATGTATGTCGAGCGCGGTACGACCGCGAATGGACATTCCGTCCCCCTCGCTGACAAGCGCGATGACGTGGCCCCCTATTTCTCCCTGGTGCTGGTGCCGGGCTGGAGCAACCGACCATGAGTGGAAAGCTCGTCATCATCGGCACCGGTCCGGGTAATCCCGACCAGACCACCCCTCAGGCCCGCGATGCCATCGCCGCCGGGGAGCAGTTTTTTGGCTATGGTCCCTATCTGGACCGGCTGAGCCTGCGTCCTGACCAGCGCCGCATGCCATCGGATAATCGCGAAGAGATCAGTCGGGCCCGCGCCGCGCTTGATGCCGCGTCCAAGGGAGCCTCGGTCTGCGTGGTGTCAGGTGGCGATCCGGGCGTTTTCGCCATGGCCGCGGCGATCTGCGAAGCCATCGAGACCGGCCCTGAGACCTGGCGTCGTCTCGAGCTTGTGGTGCTGCCTGGAGTCACCGCCATGCTGGCGGTCGCGGCCCGCGCCGGCGCGCCGCTGGGCCATGACTTCTGTGCCATTTCGCTTTCGGACAATCTCAAGCCCTGGGAACTGATCGAGCGGCGTCTGCGCGCCGTGTCCGAGGCGGGTCTGGTCATTGCGCTCTATAATCCGATCTCCGGGGCCCGGCCCTGGCAATTGGCCACCGCTTTCAAGATCCTGCGCGAATCCCTGCCGGTGACGACGCCGGTGATCTTCGGTCGCGCCGTGGGCCGTCCGGACGAAGATTTCGTGGTGGTTCCGCTCGGAGAGGCCGATCAGCAACGCGCCGACATGGCAACATGCGTCATCATTGGCTCCGCTGAAACGCGCATCATCGATCGCCCCGGCATGGACCCGCTGGTCTATTCGCCGCGCGGGGCGGGGTTATGACCGGTCGGTGGCTATCGATTATCGGCATTGGCGAAGACGGGCTCGAGGGGCTGTCGCAATCGGCTCGTGCGGCCATTGCTGAAGCTGAGATCGTGTTTGGTGGCGAACGGCATCTGGCATTGGTTGCGCCGATCATGTCGGGCGATACGCATGTCTGGCAGACCCCGTTCTCGTCCTCGATCGACGCGGTGCTGGCGGCGCAGGGCCGCAAAGTCTGTGTTCTGGCCTCGGGCGATCCGTTCCACTATGGCGTAGGCGCCACGCTGAGCCGCCGGATCGACCCAGCGCAAATGCTTGTCATTCCACAACCTTCTGCATTCAGCCTTGCTGCCGGCCGGCTGGGCTGGCCGTTGCAGGAAGTCGCTTGCGTGTCGCTGCATGGTCGGCCAATCGATCTGATCCGGCCGCATCTGCATCCGGCGGCGCGGATTCTGGCGCTGACGTCGGACGAACATGGCCCGGGGGCACTGGCGGCGCTATTGGTCGAGGCGGGATTTGGCCGCTCGGTCATCACCGTGCTGGAGGCCCTGGGGGGGCCAGACGAGCAAATCCGCTCGCAAATGGCGGATGGGTTCATGCTGGGCGACATCAACCCGCTCAATGTCTGCGCCATCACTGTGGCGCCCCTGCCAGGGGCGCGCGTGTTGCCGCTGACGCCGGGGCTCGACGACGCGCTTTATGAACATGACGGGCAGATCACCAAACGCGACATCCGCGCCATGACCCTGGCCGCATTGGGACCGCGGCGGCACGAACTGCTCTGGGATATCGGCGCGGGTTCCGGCTCGATCGGCATCGAGTGGATGCTGGCCGATCCCAGCCTGCGTGCCGTCGCCATAGAAAGCGATGCCGACCGCGCCGCCCGCATCATGCGCAATGCCCGCAAGCTCGGTGTGCCAGAACTGCGCGTGATTACTGGTACTGCGCCACTGGCGCTTACCGGGCTAGAGGCGCCGCACGCCATCTTCGTGGGTGGCGGTGGTACCAATCCCGGCGTGATGGACGCGGCAATCGAGGCGCTGCAGGGCGGCGGGCGACTGGTGGCCAATGCGGTAACTCTGGAAATGGAGCAGGTGCTACTCGCCCTCTATGCCCAGCATGGCGGCGAGTTGGTGCGGTTTTCGGTTGCCCATGCAGCACCCCTGGGCACAGTGACCGGCTGGCGGCCGGCCATGCCGATCACACAATGGCGCTGGAGCAAGCCATGACGGTACATTTCATCGGCGCCGGTCCGGGCGCAGCAGACCTGATCACGGTGCGCGGCCGCGACCTGCTCGCGCGGTGCCCGGTCTGTCTCTATGCCGGGTCCATCGTGCCGCGCGAAATGCTCGACTGGTGTGGGCCAGACACGCGGTTGGTCGATACCGCTCCGATGTCGCTGGACGAGATCGAGGCGGAATATGTGCGTGCCAATGATGCGGGCGAGGACGTGGCGCGGCTGCATTCGGGCGATCTGTCGATCTGGAGCGCTGTGGCCGAGCAGATGCGGCGGCTGGACCGGCTGGGTATCCCCTATAGCCTGACGCCCGGCGTGCCAGCCTTTGCTGCTGCCGCGGCGGCGCTGGGTCGCGAACTGACCCTTCCAGCGATCAACCAATCCCTGGTGCTGACCCGCATTGGCGGTCGCGCCTCGCCCATGCCTGAAGGCGAGACGCTCGCCGCGTTTGGGGCCACCGGGGCGACTCTTGCAATTCATCTGGCTATTCATTCGCTCGGACGCGTTGTGGCCGAACTCGCTCCACTCTATGGCGTGGACTGCCCGGTGGCCATCGTCGCCCATGCAAGCTGGCCAGAACAGACGATCATCTGCGCCACGCTTGGGACCATAGAAGCGGCCTTCGACCCCGCCATTGAACGCACGGCGATCATCTTTGTTGGCAAGGGGCTGGGCGCACAAGACTTTCGCGAAAGCGCACTTTACGATCCCGATTATCAGCGCCGGTTTCGCGGGCGCGACGGACTTTAGGAGGCTCAACCAATGGCAAATCTCTCCCTTCCCGAACTCAACGGCAAGGCCGTGCTCATTACCGGCGCCTCCACTGGCATCGGCGCCGCTCTCGCCAAGGCCTTCGGCGCGCAGGGCGCCATGGTCGGCGTGCACTACAATTCGAGCGAGGATGCGGCCCGTGCCGTGGCTGATGCCATCGAGACGGCTGGCGGCAAGGCGCATCTGGTGCGGGCTGATGCCTCGAAGTCCGGGGCAATTGCCGGCGCGGTGGAAGAGACCGCGGCTGCGTTTGGGCGGCTTGACGGGCTCATCAACAATGCCGGCGGCATGGTGGCGCGCCTGCCTTACGCCGAGATGACCGACGAGCACTACGACGCGGTGATGGACCTCAATGGCCGCTCGGTGCTCGCTGCAACGCGAGCCGCACTGCCGCATATGAAGACGGCGGGGGGGGCTTTGTCATCAACACCACCTCCATCGCCGCTAGAAATGGAGCCAGTGGCGGGGCCGGTCTTTACGGTTCATCCAAGGCCTTCATCGCCAATGTCACGCGCGGCATGGCCAAGGAGTTCATCCCCTTTGGCATTCGCGTCAACGCCGTGGCGCCGGGCGTCATCGAAACGCCCTTCCATGAGCGCTATTCGACCGAGGCGCAGCTCAAGGCACAACTGGCAACCGTGCCGCAGGGTCGGCTCGGCGTGGCCGAGGATTGCGTCGGCGCCTTTCTGTTCCTGGCCTGTGAGAGCCTTTCCGGCTACATCATCGGCCAGACCATCGAGGTCAATGGCGGCATGCTGATGCCGTAACGGCGATCAGGCCGCCGGATTTTTCGGGGGCACATCCTTGAGATGGTCGAGCAGATAGGCCTGGGTGGCTGCATTGGCGACAATCAGGCATCCGGTGCGCTCGTAGATATCCGGCCCCCTACCCCACCAGTCCGAAATCACTCCGCCGGCTTCCTCGACCAGCAGGATGCCGGCGGCGGTGTCGACAAAACCGGTTTCCTCGAAATATCCGGTCAGACGCCCGCAGGCGACCCAGGCGCAGCTATTGGCAGCGCTGCCCACGACCCGCACTGCCCCAATGGGCGCGCGTATGGCGTCGAGCCGGGCATAGGCGCCCGGATGAAGCGACAGGTTTGGAGTGGGAAGGCCCGTGCCGATGCACATCATGGCGACATCGCTCGTCCGGCTCACCTGCAAGGGCTCACCGTTTAGAAAGGCACCGCCGCCCTTTTTCGCGGTGAACATCTCCTCGGCAACCGGATCATAGACGAGACCGCACAGGGTCTGGTTGCCGCGCCGCAGCGCGATGGTGATGGTGTAATGCTGGCCGTTGAGAAAGTTCGTGGTGCCGTCGATCGGGTCGACCAGCCAGCGATGCTCGGGATCAGATCCGTCCACCGGAGCAAATTCTTCCCCGGTCAGACTCCAGGTCGGATCGATCTCCAAGAGTCGTCTGCGGATTAATTGTTCGGACTCGCGGTCGGCGTCGGAGACGAAGTCTCCCGGCCCCTTGACCCCGATTTCAAGCTCGCGGAACCGCTCAAAATGGGCCTGCGTCAGCTTGCCTGCCTCACGGGCAGCGGCAATCATCGTCTCAAGTATGCTGTCGTAATCAATGCTCATGAAGCTAGGGCCGCGTGCAGCCCCTCCGGATCGTCGGTTGTTATCTGGTCAACCTTGAGCGCCAGCAGGCGCTCGACCTGTTCGAGGCTGGAAGGGGTGACCCGGCGAATGGTCCAGGCGTCGATGCGCTTGCCCGCCGCGTGAATGGGCGCGACGATGTCGAACCCCGCATCTTGCGCACTTAGCACCAGTTCAAACGCCAGGTAGATCATGTCCGCCTGTGGTGCAGCGGTTAGGGCATCTCCGATAAAACGGGCAAAGTCGCCGGTGGCCTGAAGCCGCGCCAGGGAGTCGCCATAGCATGGGTCATACCCCGTCTTGAGCGCAGGCACGGCGCTGGACAGCGCCCTGATGGCGCCAATGTCGCCCCCCGACAGAATGAAGGCATCGGCAACGGGCCCGATGCTGTCGGCGAAATTGGCAATCGTTCGCTCGTCCAGCGCCGCCAGCTCCTCCTTGAAATCGAGCTGCAACAGGGCCCCCGCCTGCGGCGGTTGCTCGGCCAGCAAGGCGCACAAATCTTCGAGCAGCATGACCCTGTCGGGCAGGACGGCGCCGTTATTGTCGCGCAAGTGCAGGCCGCGCAGAACCTGTGCCGAGGTTTCGCGCACAAGCCCCGTGCCGGTCGTTTCTTTCTCCAGCTCGAAATTGTGCAGCACGGCACAACCGCGATCGGCATGAATGACCAGGTCGACTTCGACGCTGGCCCCCAGGCGCATGCCCTCAAGAATGCGCGCGCCGGTAAAGACCGGGTCGGTGACCTTGCGGCGGGCGCGATGCCATTTGAGCCAGGTGCGATGGCCCTCCCGGTCGATATGGAGCGGGTGGGCCATTTCAGCTCCAATAGACGCGTGCATCGTCACGATAGGCCGCCATGGCCCGTGGCTTGAGATTGACCTTCTGTCCAGCGCTGAAGAGGTCGGGGTGGCCGACCATGGATTTTAGACGCGTACCATCGCCGAGGTCGAGATCGACCAGGCCGTGGGTGCCATAGTCAGTCACCCGGTGCACTTGCGCGACGCCGGTTTCGGAGGCTTCGAGATCCAGCGCTTCGGGGCGAATGGCCAGGGTGGCTTGTCCATCGGGGATCGGAATGTCGAGCCCAAAATCCGCCCTGGCGAACCGGCCATCGGACACCTCGCCGTCGATCAGGTTCATCGTGCCGATGAAGCCGGCGACAAAGGGGGTCTGGGGCTCACGATAGACGACATCCGGGCGGTCGATCTGCTCCGTCCGGCCGTCGCGCATGACGACGATGCGATCGGCCATGGCCAGCGCCTCATCCTGTCCGTGGGTGACGAACAGGGTGGTGATTTTGAGCCGCTGCTGAATATCCCGCACCTCTTCGCGCAGTCGCTCGCGCAAATGCTGGTCGAGGCTGGCGAAAGGTTCGTCGAGCAGGAGGATCTTGGGTTCGAGCACCAGAGACCGGGCCAAGGCCACGCGCTGCTGCTGCCCGCCAGAGAGCTGGTTGACGCCGCGTGTGCCATAGCCGGCGAGGCCAACCAGTTCGAGCACTGCCTCGACCTTCTCGGTGATCTGGTCCTGCGGGAGCCCCCGCAGCTTGAGGCCGAAAGCCAGGTTCTTGAACACATTCATATGGGTCCAGAGCGCATGGCTCTGAAACACCATGCCGGTCGGGCGACGCTCCGGGGGGAGATGGGTGATGTCGTCGCCATCAATGGTCATCAGGCCCGAGGTCGGCCGTTCGAACCCGCCGACCATGCGCAGCAGGGTCGACTTGCCCGAGCCGGAGGGGCCAAGCAGGCAGACCAGCTCGCCGTCAGCCACCTCGAGCGAGAAATTGTCCACGGCGACGGTCGGGCCGGCGAAGATTTTTGAGACATCGGTAATTTTGAGAACGGACATACTTGTTTCCCTAGCCGCCGAAACCGCGGGCGAAGGCGCCACCGCCGATGACGCGGCGGGCGAACATGAGAGCGATAAAAGAAGGCACCCAGAGCATCACCGAGAGCACGGCGCCATATTGGATGACCATCTGGTTGTTGATGAAGGAGATCATCAGCACCGGCATGGTGCGGATGCCGGGCGCCCCGATCAGCCAGGCGCCTTCGGTCTCGTAGAAGGTGCCGACAAAGCTGAGCAAGACCGCGGCAGCGATGGTCGGGCCGGCCTGCGGCAGGGTGATCGACCAGAACACCCGGAAGGGGCCGGCGCCAACGTCCCGCGCCGCTTCTTCCATGCGCCGGTCCACCGACTGGAAGGCGGCGACCGGGATCCAGATCATGAATAGCAGCGTGCCCACGAGCTGGATGAGCACCACGCCCCAGAACGTACCGATCAGGTTCAGTTGCAGGAAGATCGCGGCGATGGCGATGAGCAGGCCAAATTTGGGGAAAGCATGGCCGGCCAGGAACGAGAAAAACAGCACGTTGCGGCCCGGAAAGCTGAGGCGCGCAAAGGCATAGGCCGCCGGCAGGCAGATCGCCGCAGAAAGCAGGGTGACAACCGTCGACAACTGCAGGCTGAGGGATAGTGCACTCCACACATCGGCGCGCGTCAGGGTCTGATTCCAGAACCGAAGCCCGAATTGTTGCGGAATGACATTGGGATAGCGCCAGACCTCGGTGAAGGCCCAGACGCCAACCACCAGAAGCGGCAGGATCACCGCAGCGGAAAGGACGAGGGCAAAGATGATCCCGGTCCAATCGGTCGGAATGCGGACGGGGACGGACTTGCGCTGACGGGAGGCCATGACAAGTGCAGGAGCGAGCTGTTTCATCTCACTTCCCCTGATTGCGTGCGACCGAGCGCACATAGAACAGCCCGAAGGCAATGCAGAAACAGAAGGTAATGACCGCCTGCGTGATCGCATTGAGCGGATCGTTCACCTCGCGGAAGGTGCGGTTCATGAACGGACCCATCATTTCGGGCGAAGCCGGCCCCAGGAGATACGGGAGGGTGAAGGACGAAAAAATGCCCAGCACGGCAAAGGAAATGGCCACCAGCACCGAATTGGAGATGCGGGGCAGAATGATGTGCCAGAACACCTGGTAGCGATTGGCACCGACATCGCGGGCGGCCTCAATCGCGGGGTTGGCCACGTTGCCCAGGCCCGAGAGCAGGATTAGCACCGTCAGCGGGATGTTGTCCCACACCAGCCCGATCACCGGCCCCCAAGGGGTGAGATAGGGTGTGCGGATCTTGGGCAGGCCAACCGAATTGAGCAGGATATCGACCATGCCATTGGGGCCCAGCACGCGGATGAAGGCATAGGCCAGGATGATCGAGGGCACGAACATGGGGAAGATCGCCATCGCCTGCACATAGGCGGGCAATCGCCCAGCCGAGAAGCGCAGATAGAGCGAAATGGGCAAGCAGATCGCCAGCAGCAGGATGGCGCACATCAGCGTCGTCCACAGCGTGATGGTCAGATTGTTGATCGAGTACTGGTCGGAAAAGAAGAAGACATAGCTGTCGAGGTTGAAGCCGATGGCACCGGTTTCGTCGGGGCGCCATAGGGTGCGCACAATGGCATTGATGATTGGCCAGATCACCAGCCAGCCAACCAGAAAAACAGGGATCGCGACGAGCAGGAGGCCGGTGGGCCTCCTGCTGTCATTGGAGTCGATAAGCGGCCTTGGTGCCGCCGGAGCCGCGTCGGTCACGAGTTGCGGTCGACGTTTGGAGCAACGTTGCGGTACCAGCCATCATTGATCGGGCCGGACCAGTCGCCACCCGGGAAGGTCGGGATGGTTTTCGGCACGATGTCGGCGAAGCGCTCGCGCAGTTCGGGGGCAACATAGTCCCAGGAGACGCCCGGGAAACCGCCAAGTTCGGTCAGGATGGCGCTCTGGATCTCCTCGGAGAGGATGAAATCGGCCAGCTTGAGCGATGCGTCGCGATTGACGCCGTTCTCAATGACGATGGAGCGGGTGAAGCCGCCGGCCAGCGCCAGATCCTGAAGCTGCACCAGACCAGTATCCGCGGGCAGCACGCCCTGGTCGATGGCCTGGAGCACCTGGTCGGACCAGACCGGGGTCATGGTGACCACGCCCTGCGCCAGAAGCTGGATCGATTGGGTATTGCCCGAGGAGTAGGCGCCATTGTCGTAGAGCGACGGGGCGATATCCTGCAGCAATTCCCAGGCCTTGCCGAGTGCCTCGTTACCGAATTCTTCGGTGTAGTTGTCGACCGTAAACTTGGACGGATCGAGGCCATTGGCCTGGTGAATGGCGCGACGCACGAAATTGCCGCCCGAACCGCCCTTGTCGGGACGGTTATAGACGAACTGACCGGGGTTGGCCTTGATCCAGGCAACCAGATCATCCCAGTTCTTGGGGGCATCGGCGGCGCTCAGCTTGGAGCTGTCATAGGCGAGCAGGACCTGCGAACCGCGATAGGGCAGCGAGTAATCGCTCTCGATAGCCAAGGGATTGACCTTATCGTAGTTGGACAGGCCGGCTTCCTTGATGTTGGCGTAAATGCCGGCCTCAATGGCACCGGCCGGCAGTTCGGCATCCCCTGACTCAAAGAAATCGGCCTGCGGATCGGTCCCTGTCTCCTTGGCGGCCATCGCGCGCTCAGCAATCGAGATGATGCCGGCACCGTCACCGGCGTCGACCAGGTTGATCGAGACACCCGGATTGGCGGCTTCGAACGCGGGCTTCACCGTATTGGTCCAGAAGTCGAGGATATTGCTGTCCGAGCTGGTGTACCAGTCGATCACGCCTTCAGCGGCGAAGGACATGCGGGGCAAAAGGGCCGAACCGGCCACTAAACCCGCTGCGGAAATCATGAAGTCACGACGTTTCATGTGTTTTCTCCCATCATGGCGACCGGGGCGGCCACCGCGCATTAATATGCCGAATGCGGAGGCGGCGCCTCGGCTTTTGGCCGAGATGACGAACCCGGATCGGCACCGGATCGCCCGCCTCATGGGCCTCCTCCCTCTTCGCGTTGACGGACGGAAGGCGGTCCCAATCTCAAGTCGGGTTGCACCTGCCGCGATACGCCATCGCATCAGCAAGACAACACCGAAAAGCGATTGCACACAAGTGCATTTCTTCGCTCTTTCGGGTGCCTAGGTAGACGCCTTACATAACGCTTTAATGACAACGGCAGCGTGCACACCTGTGCAATGTTTTACACTGTCCGTTGCAAGCCAGAGCGCAGGTGACGGAAAGCTACGGCTTTCGGCATGGACCGCAGCGTCGCGCGACAGCCTTGAAAATGGCCTGCCCATCGCGCCAGCAGAAGGAGGCTCGCTAGCGTTTGCCCGGGCGGACGGATCGGCGCCAGACCGGGATCGGCTCGATCATGCGACGCTCCGAAACAGCGCGCTGTGGCTGCAGCAAAAGATCGACGACTTCGTCAGCCATCGGGTTCAATGGCTGACGGAAAGTTGTCAACTGGTAGGAGGCCCAGCCGGCCTGCTCGATGTCGTCAAAGCCGACAACGCAAAGATCATCGGGTATCGCGAGGCCAAAATCCCGACGCGCCACATCCATGAAGCCCAGCGCCAGCAGATCGGTCACGCAGAACACGCCGTCCGGCGCCTCTGATCGACCAAACACCCGGCGGGCAGCCTCCTGGCCGGACTCGTAGCTGGTCGGCCCAGCCTCGGTCACCACTACCTGCAACCCCTCGGCTGCGGCCGCCTCGACGAACACGGCCTCGCGCTCCACCAGGCTGGCCGTTCGCGCATTTGAAGTGATCAGTCCCAGCCGCTCGCAACCGGCCCTGCGCAACAGGAACAGCGCCTCGCGCCCGGCCATGGCATTGTCGACACCGAGACTGCTGGACCCCTGCAGCCGTTCGTCGCGGTTGATCAGAATCACCTGCTGGCCGTTGGAAATACAGGTCTCGATCAGGGAGGCGGGCGGCGTGCCGGAGAGCACCACGGTGGCGTCGGCTCGATAGTTGAGGGTCTGGCGCAGCGCGGCAGATACGCTTTCGGTGTCGGTCTCGGTATTGATCACCATGGTGATCTTACCCGAAGCCTGCAGCTTTCGGGTCAGCACATCGACCATGCGGGCGCGGATCGGCGTGGTCATATCGGCGACCACGAGGCAAACGATGTTGCTGCGCTCGCGCAACCCACGCGCCAGATGGTTGACGTGATAGCCCAGCGCATCAGCCGCCTCGAGCACCTTGCGCCGGGTCGCCTCGGAAACGCTGGCGCCATCAGTGAAGGTACGTGAAACCGCCGAACGCGACACGCCGGCTCGATCGGCCACCATTTGCGCACTGACGAAGGACGGGGGTTTCAACTCGCTCATCGCGTAGCCCTGACACAGGAAGCCCACGATAGTGAAGTGAAAATCGCCCCCGTCAAGCCGTCCTGGCTAGATCGGCAGGACCCGCGAAAACTTTACCGCACCAAGAGAAAAGCTACTCTCGATATGCGCCACGCCGTCGAGCTGGGTGAGCCGCTCGCGCAGAAAGAGTTCGTAGGATTCGAGATCGGCGCAGACGACGCGGAGCAGAAAGTCGAACTGTCCGGTCATCAGATAACATTCCATGACCTCGGGCCAACGGCTGATCGCGGCGCCAAAGACATCCAGGTTTCGCGCTCGCTGCTGCTCGAGCTTGATGGAGATGAACACCGATACCGGCAGGCCGACCGATTTCTGGTCGATATTGGCGCTGTAGCCAGCAATGACACCATCCCGCTCAAGCTGGCGCAATCGGCGCAGGCAGGGTGAGGCGGACAAGCCGACCTTATCAGCCAGCGCCTGGACCGTCATGCGGCCATCCTCCTGCAGCGCCCGCAGGAGCTTTCGGTCAATAGCGTCAATTCCAGATTTGGTGGTTTCCGCCTCAAGCTGCGCCAATTTTTCTGATATCCTGCACAAGAAGCCAACTTTTCGATCAGATTAGACAGAAACTGCCTTTGGGCAAGGCGTAATGTCAGACATATCGATTGGAGGAGCGATATGGCAGGCGAGAATATCGGGCGCATTGAAGCGATTGAGGCGCTGACCAGGAAATCTCTCTGGCTGGCAAGCTGGATGGTGCATCACGCCAATCATATTCGACCCAACCCCGATGGCGTGAAGGTAGGCGGCCATCAGGCCAGCTCTGCTTCCATGGCAGCCATGATGGCCACGCTCTATTTCGGCGTGCTGAAGCCTGAGGACCGACTTGCCGTCAAGCCACATGCGGCGCCGGTCTTTCATGCCATCCAGTATCTGATGGGCCGGCAGAGCCAGCAGAAGCTCATCGATTTCCGCGCCTTTGGCGGCGCCCAATCCTACCCCTCCCGCACCAAGGACACCGAGGACGTTGATTTCTCCACTGGCTCGGTGGGGTTGGGCGTTGCGATGACGGCCTTCGCGTCCATGGTACAGGACTATGTGCGCGCCAAGGACTGGTCCGGCAAGGCGCTACCCGAGGGCCGCATGATCGCGCTGGCCGGCGATGCCGAGCTCGACGAGGGCAACATCTACGAGTGCCTGCTTGAAGGCTGGAAGCATGGATTGCGCAATTGCTGGTGGATCATCGACTACAACCGGCAGAGCCTGGATGGTGTGGTGCGCGAGGGGCTTTATGACCGCATCGAAGCGATCTTCAAGGCGTTTGGCTGGAAAGTCGTCACCCTCAAATATGGCGCCCTACAGCGCGCCGCGTTTGAAGAACCAGGCGGCGAGAAGCTCAAAGCCTGGATCGACGCCTGTCCCAATGATCTCTATTCGGCGCTGATGTTCCGGGGCGGCGCCGCCTGGCGCGAGCGCCTCAATGACGAGATCGGCGATCAGGGCGATGTGTCTGCCCTGCTCTCGCGCCGCAGCGACGAGGAACTGGCGGCCCTGATGGCCAATCTGGGCGGACATTGCGTCCAGAGCCTGCTCGACCAGTTCGAAAATGCCGGAACAGACGAACCGACTGTTTTCATCAATTACACGGTCAAGGGCTGGGGCACGCCGCTGGCGGGCCACAAGGACAACCATGCCGGGCAGATGACCTCGGCCCAGATCGAACAATTGCGGGTCGCCCACAAGATCCGGGACGGGCATGAGTGGGATTTGTTCGAAGGGCTCGAGCAGGCCGATGCACTCGCTGACTTCATCCGAGACGTGCCGTTCAACACCGCTGCGTCCCGTCGCCTGACGGCCCCCGCGGTGCCCACCATTGGCCCGCAATTCATCGGCACCGGCGCCACTTCCACCCAGGCCGCATTCGGACGCATTCTCGACGCGATCGCCAAGAGCGACAGCGAAATGGCGCGGCGCATCGTCTCGACGTCGCCGGACGTGACCGTTTCAACCGGCCTCGGGAGCTGGGTCAATCGGCGCAATCTGTTCGCGCGCAAGGAAACAACCGACCTGTTCCAGAAGGAGGCGATCCCCTCAACCCAGAAATGGCGGTTCACGCCCGATGGGCAGCACATGGAGCTGGGCATCGCCGAGATGAATCTCTTCCTGATGCTAGGGGCGGCGGGGCTCAGTCACTCACTGTTCGGCGAACGTCTGTTGCCCATTGGCACACTCTACGATCCTTTCATTTCGAGGGGCCTGGATGCCCTCAACTACGCCTGCTACCAGGATGCCCGCTTCCTGCTGGTGGGCACCCCATCCGGCGTATCGCTAGCCGGCGAAGGCGGCGCACATCAGTCCATTGCCTCGCCGTTGATCGGCATGTCCCAGGATGGCCTGGCCAGTTTCGAGCCGGCTTTTGCCGACGAACTGGCGGTGATCATCGATTGGGCTTTCGACTATATGCAGCGCACCGGGGATGCCCGCCCGGACCTCGCCGACTGGCCGCGCGACGTTACCGGCGGCTCGGTCTATCTCCGGCTCTCGACCCGCACACTAGAGCAGGTGCCCCGCGAGATCGCGCCACCGCTCGCCGATGACATCATTCGCGGTGCGTATTGGCTGCAACCGCCAACGCCGCAATGCGAAGTTGTGATCGCCTATCAGGGCGTTCTGGCCAGCGAGGCCATTGCTGCGGCCGCCAGCATTGGCGGTGACCGACGCAATGTGGCCGTGCTGGCCGTTACGTCGGCAGATCGACTCAATGCAGGCTGGCAGGGCGCGCAGCGCGCAAAACTGCATGGTGATTACGAGACCACCAGCCACATAGAGATGCTGCTGAAAGACGTTCCGCACCGCGCCGGGCTCGTGACCGCAATTGACGCTCACCCGGCAACCCTGGGCTGGCTTGGCAGCGTGTTGGGCCATCGTACGGTGGCGCTGGGCGTTGAGCATTTCGGCCAAACCGGGACGGTGACGGACCTCTATCGCCATTTCGGCATCGGCGCAGAAACAATCGAAACCGCCTGCCGGCAGCTCTTCGGGCGCTGACCGGGGCCCAAACAAGAGCCGCGTTGAAAAGGAAAAGGAGAAATGCCGGGGTTGCCAAGCCCAAAATGATTTGTCAGACATATGTCATATGGCGGATTTGGGAACAATCTGCCGGACCGCGGCAAAGCCGCCAAGCAAAGTGACCAGACCCGAGGGGAAGGGCCTGGCGCATCAGGGAACGCCTACTGCTCTGCAATAAGGAGGGAGCTCATGCATATCACACGGAAACTAGTCGCCGCGCTGGCCGTCGCCACCGCACTGACACTGCCAGCCATGGCGCAGTCGACCATTACGGCACCAGGTCAGTCCACCTCTGGCACCTATATGGACTATATGAAAACGGTCTATGACCGCGCGACCTTTGCCGAATTGCTGCAGATACCAATCGCGACCTTTGACAAGGAATTCGAACTCACGCCCATGGCGGCGGAGAGCTGGAGCCAGTCGGAAGACGGCCTGACCTGGACTTTCAAGCTGCGCGAGGGGCTGGTCTGGTCCGATGGTGAACCGCTGACGGCCGAGGACTATGTCTTTGCCCTGCAGCGTGCCGCAACCACCGGCTACGACTTTGCCTGGTACTGGGATTTTGCCGGCGGCATCAAGGGCTGGAAGGAAGTGACCGAAGGCACTGCAGACGTGTCCACCCTCGGGCTGGTTGCGGTCGATGACCTGACAATTGAAGTCACCACCACTGCACCCAAGCCCTATCTGCCGTCTGTCACCAGCCTTTGGTACCCCGTGCCGAAGCACAAGGTCGATGAGCTGGGCGATGATTGGGCGCTCAATGTCGACACCATCGTGTCCTCAGGCCCCTTTGAAATCGAGAGCTGGGAGAAGTCGAACAACTCCGTCGTCTTCACCAAGTCCGATAGCTATACCGGCCCCTGGCAGGCCCAGATCGACCGTCTCGAAGTCGACCCCAGCCTTGGTGCTCCGGAAGTCGGCCTGCCGGCCTTCCTGGCCGGAGACGCAGATTATTCCTTCCTCAACACCGGGCAGGTACCCGTGGCCATGGCGGCTGATCCCGATGGTATTCGCCGCAATGCGGTCTTTGCCACCTCCTACCTCTCCTATGATCTGGAATCCGAGCCCTTCAACAATGTCGATGTGCGCCGGGCCTTCTATCACGCCGTTGACCGCGACGAGTTGACCTCGACGGTATTGCGGGACATCGCCATTCCGGCCGGCTCGATCCTGCCGCCCGGCTATCCTGGGTACAATCCAGATGTCGTGGCCCAGGCTACCTTCGATCCGGAAAAGGCCCAGCAGTTCATGGCCGATGCGGGCTATCCGAATGGCGAAGGCTTTCCGGAAATCGAAATCTGGATCCGCGAGGAAGGCGGCTACAATGGCGCCATCGTGCCGGCCATGGCACAGTATCTGCAGGCCGAACTCGGCGAACATTTGGGAATCTCCGTCAACATCCGCCAGCTACCCGGCGCCGACTGGATGGATGGTCTGCGCGGTGCGAAGAACAACATCTTCATCGCTCCGTATGAATACGACTATCTCGATCCGTCCAACTTCTACGGCATCTTCTACGATGGCGGTCGGCACAACTACCATGTCGACGAATATGATGCGCTGGTTGCCAAAGCGGACTCCGAGAGCGATTGGGACACCCGCTACGACCTTTACGAGCAGGCCGAGCAGGTGATGATTGACCAGGGCCTGATCGTGCCGCTGGTCCACCCGATCACCACGGCCATCATCTCTAGTGAACTGGGCGGCGAGGCTTCGACACCCAATGAGCTGGGCTTCACCCCACTGGATCGCCTCGGCCACTACTTCTTCACCCACCTGACGAAGTAACCAGCGATCCATATCAGGCGCCTCCCGGGCATTCCCAGTCGGGAGGCGCCGCCAGTTTCGGGGACCAGCTTATGGCTTTGGTAGAAATCGCAGATCTCAAGGTCAGCTTTCGCCAATATGGCGGAACCATTGATGCGGTGCGCGGCATCAGCTTTACGGTCAATGAAGGTGAAAGCCTCGGCATCGTCGGGGAAAGCGGCTCGGGCAAGTCGGTAAGTTGCAGCGCCCTGCTCCGCCTGTTGCCGGCAACAGCAGAGGTCAGCGCCACCAAGCTAGAGCTTGATGGGATTGATGTAAGCAAGGCGCGCAAGGACGATCTGGCCCGCTTGCGCGGTCGCTCCGCCGCGATGATTTTCCAGGACCCGATGACGGCATTCGATCCTGTCTTCACCATCGGGCACCAGATCACCGAAACCATTCAGGCCCATCGCAACGTCTCCAAGCGCGACGCCCTCAAGGAAGCCGAAGCCCTGCTGCTGCGCGTCGAGATCAAGAACGCCAGCGATGTCCTCAACTATTTTCCGCATCAGCTCTCAGGCGGCATGTTGCAGCGCGCCATGATTGCCATGGCGCTCTCCTGCCGGCCCAAGGTACTGATTGCCGACGAGCCGACAACCGCCCTCGACGTCACCATCCAGGCGCAGATCCTCCAGCTCATCAAGAAGGTGCAGGCCGAATTCGGCATGGCGCTGATCATGATTACCCACGACCTGGGCGTCATTGCCGAGACGGTCGACCGGGTGCTGGTGATGTATCGCGGCGAAGTCATGGAAGAAGGGCCGGTGCAGCAGATTTTCGATGCCCCGCAGCACGCATATACCAAGCAGCTTCTGGCCAGCCTGCATGCCAGTTTCGAGCCCTCGCGCGGCAGCGACAGCAAAACGCCAGCGCTTGAACTCAAGGGATTGGCCAAGGCCTACCGCATCCGCCGGCGGCGCGGCCTGTTCACCGATTATTCCGACTTCCACGCCGTGCGCGAGGTCAATATCGCCCTGCCCAAGAACCGCATTGTCGCCATTGTGGGCGAGAGTGGTTCGGGCAAGACGACGACCGGCATGATGGCCCTGCGGCTGACTGACGTGTCCAAAGGCCAAATCCTGGTGGATGGGCAGGATATATCGACCCTGTCGGCAGAGGCGTTGAAGCCCTGGCGCAAAAAGATGCAGGTTGTCTTCCAGGACAGCTATTCAGCGCTCGATCCAATGATGACGCTGACCCAGACCATTGCCGAGCCGCTGCATATTCATGGCATCGGCAGCACCAGGGAGCAGGAGGAGACGGCGCTGGACTGGCTGGAGCGTGTCGGCCTCGATCGCTCTTACGCCAATCGCTATCCGCACGAGCTTTCCGGCGGCCAGCGGCAGCGCGTAGCCATTGCACGGGCGCTGGTGCTCGAACCCGATGTGCTGGTTGCCGACGAGCCGACTTCAGCGCTCGATGTCACGGTCAAGGCTCAGATCATCAGGCTGTTGAAGAAGCTTCAAGCCGAAATGGGGCTCTCGATCCTGTTCATCAGCCATGACCTGTCGACGGTGAAGTCCCTCACCGACAGTGTCGTGGTGATGTATCGCGGTCGCGTGGTCGAGGAAGCGCCGACCGAGCGGATTTTTTCGGACCCGCAGCACCCCTATACCCGCGCCCTGCTTGATGCGGTTCCGGCAACCAATCCCAGGAACAAGCGCGAGCGCAGCTTCCTCACCGCCGAACAGATCGCTGCCCAGACCCCGCGCATGACCACGCTGCAGGCGGGCATTGCCCCGCACAGTAACCCGCAACTCGTCGCCATCGCCCCGGATCACCGGGTCGAGGCCTATGTGACCAATTGAGGGAGACGGCCTGATGCTCGGCTATATCCTGCGCCGCCTCGTTTCGGTTGCCTTCACCTTCATCGCGGTGTCGATCATCATATTTTTGATGATGCATGCCGTACCCGGCGGCCCGTTCGACGCCAATGACATGCCGGTTTCCGAGGCCGTGCGCGCCAAGCTGATGGCTCAACTCGGGCTCGATCAACCGCTCTACGTCCAATATCTCAGATATATGTGGGGCGTGCTGCATTTCGATTTCGGCGTGCCCTATCAGAGCCCAGGCGAGAGTGTGCTGCAGCTACTCTCCCGCGCCTGGGTGCCCAGCCTAGTCCTCGGGGGGCTTGGCGTGCTTATCGGCGCTCCCCTCGGCATCCTGCTCGGTATGGCCGCGGCCCTCAACCGCAATAGCTGGATCGATTATCTGGCTTCGGCCGTCGCCACGATCGGGCTTACCATTCCGGTTTTTGTCACCTCGATGCTGCTGATCCTGGTATTTGCGGTCTGGCTCAAATGGCTGCCCGCCAGCGGCTGGCCCAATCCGGAACGCTGGATCCTGCCCATCATCGCTTATGCGGCGATCCCCGTGGCCACCTATGCCCGCTACACCCGTTCGGCCATGCTCGACACGATGAGCCGACCATTCGTCACCGTGCTGCGCGCCAAGGGGCTCCCGGAGCGCCGCATCGTCTTCCAGCATGTGCTGCGCAATTCGGCCATTCCGCTGGTCACCGTGTTCCTGCCCATGTTCATCGGCACAGCCACAGGCTCGATTTTTGTCGAAGCCATGTTCCGCGTGCCGGGGCTTGGGGCCTATTTCGTCTCCTCCATCGAGACGCGCGACTATCCGCTGGAGATGGCGCTTATGCTGATGATCACCTTCATGTACTGCATCGCCTATCTTCTCTCCGACATTGTCTACGCATTGATCAATCCGCGTATCCGCGTGGGAGGCGCAGCATGACCGACACCATCCTTACGCCAGCAGTCGAAGTCGCCCCGCCGCGTCAGCGCAGCCCGCTCTGGTTTGCCTGGCAGCGTTTCCTGTCCAACAAGGCGGCCGTCGCCGGCGGCATCGTGATGAGCATCCTGATCCTGATGGCGATTTTTGCGCCGCTGATCACCCCGGTGCCGCCCGAGGCGCAATTGTTCCTCACCCAGTCGCTGGCCTTCCCCTCGGCCGAGCACTGGTTCGGTGTCGATAACCTTGGCCGCGATTTCTATACACGCATCGTTTATGGCGCCCGCGTCTCGCTCTCCATCGGCTTTATCGCCGCTGGCTTCTCGGTGCTGATCGGCATTCCGCTGGGGGCCTTGGCCGGCTATTTCGGCGGCCGAACCGACTGGGTCATCATGCGCATCATCGAGTTGTTCTCGGTAGTGCCACCGCTTCTGGCAGCCATGCTGCTGGGCACGCTCATTCGCGGTGGCTACATGTCCATTGTCGCCATCGCGGCGCTGTTCGGCTGGGTGCAGGTGTGCCTACTGGTCCGCGCGCAGGTGAAGGCCTTCCGGGAGAAGGAATTTGTCCGGGCCGCGCAGGCGCTGGGTGCTTCGCCCTGGTACATCATTCGTCGCCATCTCATTCCCAATTCGATCAGCCCGATCATTGTCGGTTTCGTGCTGGCCATCCCGCTCGCCATGATGCTTGAAGCCTCGCTCAGCTTCCTCGGCATCGGTGTGCCGCCGCCTACCGCCACCTGGGGCCAGATGATCAATGAGGGCATTAATTTCATGTTCTATTACTGGCACCTGGCCGTGTTCCCGACGGCAGCGCTGGCCATCACCGTGCTCGCCACCTCGCTGTTTGGCGACGGATTGCGCGATGCTCTCGACCCCACCCTGAAAGGCCGCTGAACCGTGTCCGACAATCTCGCCCGGCATTTCCTCCTTCGTGAGGATGTCACCTTTCTCAATCACGGATCCTTCGGTGCCTGCCCGCGCCCGGTCTTTGCGGCCTATCAAGGTTGGCAGCTCGAACTGGAGCAGGAACCGGTGGAGTTCCTGGGCCGTCGCCTGCATGATCTGCTGCGCGTGCCCCGTGAGTCCTTGGCGGCCGAACTGGGATGCGACGCCAACGACATTGTCGGCGTGCCAAACGCCACCAATGGCCTCAACATCGTCGCCCAGTCGCTCGACCTCAAACCCGGCGACCAGATTCTCACCACCGACCACGAATATTCAGCCCTGGAGAAAACCTGGGCTTATGTCTGCCGCAAGACTGGCGCCGAGATCGTGGTGGTCAAGGTCCCAATGCCTCTGGTCAGCGAGGCTGCGTTCACCCAGACCATCATCGATGGCATGACCGAACGAACGAAGGTACTGTTTCTCAGCCACATCACCTCGCCCACAGCTCTGCTATTCCCAATCGAGAATGCCATTGCAGAAGCGCGCAGGCGCGGCATCTGGTCGGTGATCGATGGCGCTCATACGCCGGGCCATATCAAGCTCGATCTCGATGCCATCGGCGCCGATTTCTATGCGGGCAATTGCCACAAATGGATGATGACGCCCAAGGGATCGGCGTTCCTCCACACCCGTCGAGAGATGCAGGGCCTGCTCAATCCCCTGGTCATCAGCCATGGCTGGACCAAGGATTCCAAGGCGCCCGGCGCCAAAGGCAGTTTCGGCAATTCGCCCTATATCGACGAAATCGAAATCCGCGGGACGCGCGACCCGGCGCCGTGGCTGACCGTCCCTGCCGCCATCGCTTTCCGCAAGGAGAATGACTGGTGGGCCATTGCCGAGCATTGCCACTCTCTCGCACAGGACACGGCCCGGCGGCTCGGCGAATTGACCGGTCTCGCGCCGCTCAGCAGTCCAGAGTTCTGCGCCCCGCAAATGGTTGCCATGCCCATACCCGAATGCGACACGCTAGTGGTCCACACGACGCTATTCGAGAAATACGGCATCGAGATTCCCGTCTTCAAATGGCAGGATACCTGCATCGCGCGTTTGTCGGTGCAGGGCTACAATTCTCGCCCGCAAATGGACCGGCTGATCGACGCGCTCACCGAGTTGCTTGAGCTCAAGCAGGCGCCGTTGGCAGCACAAGGCTGACAAATGCGCCAATATGTGGTGTGAGTGGCCAATAAAGGTCTGCCGCACCTGTAGGAAAGGGCCCCATGAGTCGGGAAGCCGCCCTGAGCTATCTGGAACCGCTCGAGAACCGCACACGCAATGTGGCGGTGCTGGACGCGCTTGCCGAAATGGTCGAGCGCGCGGGCCTCACCATTGGCGATCGCCTGCCGCCCGAAGTCTCGCTGGCGGCCTCGCTGGGCGTTGGCCGCTCGACCATTCGCGAAGCCCTCAACCGCTGGGAAGGCCTGGGTATCATCCGGCGCCGGCGCGGTGACGGCACGTATCTGGCCGCGCGCGTGCAAACCTCGCGCAGCCTTGTGCCGACCATGGTGCGACTGGAAGGCGAGGCCTTGCTACGGCTGCTCGAAATCCGCCGGACGCTGGAAAACGACGTGGTGCGCAAGGCTACACAGCACGCCACGGCCAAGCAGCGGGCGGAAATCGCGCGGCTATGCGACGTGCTCTTGGCAGATGTGGATTCGGGCCGCTCATGGCGCAAGGCAGACCACGCCTTTCACAATGCCATTTATGATGCCTCGGGCAATCCGATGTACGGACAAATCCTGGTCAATCTGGACCATGCATTGGAGCGCGGAGACATCTCGCCTTTCAACCGAGACGCGTTCGGCCTCGAATCCTTCCCGCTGCACCGCGATCTCGCCGACGCTATCGTGGCCGAGAATGCCGATCTGGCGGTCGCCGCCATCAATCGCATTCTGGATTCAGTCGAGGACGAAGTCCGGGCAATCATCGCGGACGGCAAGTTGATTTAGGCGGTCTGCCAGCGCTTGGAGCCGGGCAAGGGCATTCGTTCGACCTCACGCAGCACTTCGATCATGCCCGCAACATTGCGTTCGGCCATAGCCAGCCCCTTTTCGGCGGTTGCCAAGGCTGCTTCGCCTACGGCGCCAGATGGATTGATATCGGAAGCAACCCAGGCATAGACATGCCCGAAGGCACCAGTGGGCCGGAGATACTTGAACTCCTGCTCGTCTCTTGTGGCGATGGAGGGAAAGTTCTCGGCTCGATCCATATCGACCAGGTCTGGCCGGAAATGCAGGATCAATGAGGTTTCAGCGTCACCGCCATGGATGCCGTGGCGCCGTTCCAGATCGCTCAACGCGCCTTCGGGCGCACCGAATCGCCAACCACTCTTGACCGCCAGCATGCCGGCTTCCACGCGCAATTCCCGCGCGACGATCCCCATGATTTCTTCATTGCCGCCATGGGAATTGACGAAGACGATCTTCTTCACTCCCGCCCGTGCCACCTCGAGGCCAATTTGGGTCCAGGCGTCGATAAGGTTGGTAGCCTTGTGGGTAATCGTGCCTTTGGCCCAGATGTGCTCATTGGATTTGCCAACGGCCTGCACGGGCAAGATGCGGATATCGAGATCGGTTGGCGCGCGCTCGGCCAGCAGGTTCATCATCGATTGATTGATGATGGTGTCAGTGCCCACAGGCAAATGTGGCCCGTGCTGTTCCACCGCCGCAATTGGCAGGATGGCGATAGTCTTGTCCGGGTCGAGATTGTCGAATTCGCGGGCAGCGAAATCGGTCCACCAGATCTTTCTCATGGTCTTTTCCTTAGGCGGGGCCGGCAGCGATGGCTTCGATTTCGACCACGAATTCAGGCCGGGCAAAGCCAGAGACGATCATCAGGGTCGAGGCAGGATAGGGCTCAGCAAACAGTGCATTGCGCACCGCCATGTAGTCCGCGAGATGCTCCCGGCTCGTGACATAGGCGTTGATCCGCACGATATCGGCTAGCTTCAGTCCGGCCTCGGCGAGAATGGCGGCGATATTGTCGAAGCAGAGCCTTGTCTGAGCCGCGCAGTCCGGCGAGATCATCGCATTCGCATCGATGCCCAATTGTCCCGAGCAAAAGACCAGCCTTTGCCCCTCGGGCACAACCACGCCGTGGCTATAGGGGGCGAAGGGGGGATGGATGGCCGCCGGGGCGAGGGGTGTGAACATGCAAACTCATTTATTTTGATGGGGATGCTAGAGGCCGGGGCTCGTCCTGACCAGCCCAACAGCCACCCACTGCACGCATAGCAGGCATTCTTGCACTTTGCCTATTTTTTAGCTTCACAGATGCGACTGCATGTCGAAAGGTATGGCCAGGGCGGCCTCAGCCGTCAGAGCAACAAGCCGTGGCAAGGGATCGCGGCACAGGGAGCGCATTGATGCAGATTTCGACCAAGACCATTCTTCTGGCCGCACTGGCGCTGGCCAGCGGCCCGGCAGCGGCGCAGGAACTCGACGCAGTCACCTTCGCCACCAACTGGCTCGCCCAAGCCGAACATGGCGGCTACTATCAGGCCATTGCCGATGGCACCTATGAGGAATACGGCCTCGACGTCACCGTGATGCAGGGTGGACCACAGTCCCCGGGCCGACCGATGCTGGTGAGCGGCGGCGTGCAATTCTACATGGGCGGGGTTTCGGGCGCGATCAACGCGGTCAAGGAAGAGATTCCCACCATCACCCTGGCGGCAATTTTCCAGAAGGATCCGCAGATCCTGATGTCGCATCCGGACCAATTTGAAACCTTTCCGGAGTTGGCCGGCGCTTCGAAATATATCTTAAGTGCGGACGGATTCACCTCGTACTTCTCGTGGATGAAGACCGAGTGGCCTGACTTCGTTGAAGACAAATACGAACCCTATCAGTTCAATCCGGCCTCGTTCCTGGCCGACGAAATGGCGATCCAGCAGGGCTATTTGACCTCCGAGCCGCTCTCCATCGAGCGCGAAGCCGGTTTTGCCCCAGATGTCTGGCTGCTGGCCGACCAGGGCTACACCCCCTACTCCACCACCATCGAGGCGATGAAGCCCTGGGTTGAAGCCAATCCGGATATCGCCAAGCGTTTCGTCGAAGCCTCGATTATCGGCTGGTACAACTATCTCTATGGCGACAACGCCGCGGCAAATGAGCTGATCAAGGCCGACAATCCGGAAATGACCGACGACCAGATCGCCTATGGCATCGCCAAGATGAAGGAATACGGCATCGTCGTTTCCGGTGATGCCGAGACGCAGGGCATCGGCTGCATGACCGACGCGCGCTGGACCGAATTCTACGACACGATGGTGGACGTAGGTGTCTATGAGGCCGGCCTCGACATCACCACGGCCTATACAACCGAGTATGTCTGCCAGGGCCTCGGCATGGACCTAATGTAACCACCCTTACGACCGGTGCGGGCAATCCTGCCCGCGCCGCTTTGCCCCAAATTGGGTCTAGTATTTTGACTGATATACTCGAAGCGGCCCCAGAGACGGCCGAAACGACTCCAGAGCGCACCGTTGTCTCGATGCGCAATGTGAGCAAGCTTTTCTCCAACGGCACGCTGGCCCTCAAGGACATGAGCCTCGATGTGCGGCGCGGCGAGTTCCTCAGCCTCCTCGGCCCATCGGGCTGCGGCAAGTCCACCGCCTTGCGCATCATCGCCGGGCTGGGCGCCGCGTCCACGGGGGCCATCGACTGGCCCAGTTCGCGGATCAATGCCAAGGGACTGCCCGAGGGCGATGTCGGCTTCGTGTTCCAGGAGCCGACGCTGATGCCCTGGGCAAGCGTGTTCGACAATGTCTATTTGCCGCTGCGTCTCAATGGCATGAGCAAGTCCGGCGCCCGCTCGCGCATCATGGAAGCGCTTGCCTCAGTCGGCCTCTCCGACTTCGAGAAGTCTTATCCGCGCGAACTTTCGGGCGGCATGAAGATGCGCGTTTCAATTGCCCGTGCGCTGGTCACCAAGCCACGCCTGTTGCTGATGGATGAACCGTTTGCCGCGCTCGATGAGATCACCCGGCAGAAGCTCAATGATGACGTGCTGCGGCTCTGGCGCGAGACCGGCATCACGGTGATTTTTGTGACCCATTCGGTGTTCGAGAGCGCTTTTCTTTCCAACCGCATCGTCGTCATGCGCGCCCGTCCCGGCCAGGTCTGCGCCGACCTCGCCATTGAGAGCACGGGCAAGCGCGATGCCAATTATCGCACGTCCGAAGAATATCGCGCGACCACCGACCGGGTGTCACGCGCCCTTCAGGAAGCCATTATGCTCGGAGCGCAGGGACAATGACCGACGCCGTCCAGACTGCCAATATTTCTGAAGCGGGCACCGACAGCGCCGTGGCCATCGCGGTGGCGCGGACCGGTACGGTGGAAAAATTTCTGCGCATCGTCATTCCGGTCATCATGGTGGCACTGGCCATCGGGCTTTGGCAATTGCACATCACGGTCAATGAGGTGCCGCGCTACATCATGCCGGCCCCCGGCGACGTGATCGCTGCGCTCTATACCGACTGGGGGACGCTCTCCCCGTCCCTGCTGGTGACGCTGCGCATCACCTTCCTGGCGCTCGCCATCGCGCTGCTCGGCGGGGTTGGGCTGGCCATTATCCTAGTTCAGAGCAAGTGGATCGAACTTGCGATCTTCCCCTTCGCCGTCATTTTGCAGGTGACGCCGATGATCGCCATCGCGCCGCTGCTCATCATCTACATGCCCGACACACAATCGGCCCTGCTGACCTGTGCCTTTGTCGTGGCCTTCTTCCCGATCCTCTCCAACATGGTGGCGGGGCTCAAGAGCGTGGATCACAACCTGCTCAACCTGTTCGAGCTCTACGGCGCCAGTCGCTGGCAAACCCTGCTCTATCTGAAACTGCCGGCCTCCCTGCCCTATTTCGCTGCGGGCCTGCGCATCGGCGGCGGCCTGTCGCTGATCGCCGCCGTAGTGGCCGAGTTCGCAGCTGGTTCTGCGGGCAAGGGCGCGGGGCTGGCCTTCCGTCTGCTTGAGTCGGGGTATCGGCTTAACTATCCGCGTCTCTACGCCGCGCTGATCCTCCTGATGGTCACAGGCGTCGCCATCTTTGCGGCGACCTCGCTGATCGCCTGGCTGCTGCTGCATCGCTGGCACGAAAGTGCCATGAAGCGGGAGAATTGAGCGTGGACCCCGATATTCCCGCCGAGGGCCATTATGTACTGGCCGATGCCACGGTGCCCGCCGCACTCATGGGCGAACCAGCATCTGGCGCCTTGCGACGCGTCGATATCACGATTGCAAATGGCGCTATCGCTGCCATTGACCCGGCCGGTTCAGCCAGGTTGCCACAGCGGATTGAGCTACGCGGCGACATTGTCCTCCCGGCCTTTGTTGACCTGCACACGCATCTCGACAAGGGGCACATCTGGCCGCGCAAGCCCAATCCGGACGGCACCTGGATCGGTGCCTTGCGGGCTGTGCTGGAAGACCGCGAGGCGAACTGGGCATCCAATGATGTCGAGCGGCGCATGGATTTTTCGCTGCGCTGCGCCTATGCCCACGGCACCGCTGCCATCCGAACCCATCTCGACATGGCACCGCCTCAGCATGAAGTCAGCTGGGACGTGTTTGAGGCCATGCGCGAGCGTTGGGCCGGGCGTATCGAATTGCAGGCTGCCGGCCTGATGGGGCCGGACACCATTCTCGATGAGGCCGCGCTCAGGGCCATCGCGACTCGCACCAAGGCCGCCGGGGGCATTTTGGGCGGGTCGACTGCTGTGCATCCGCAAAATCCCACGATCATGCGGCGACTGGTCGAAATGGCCGGGGAATTCGGACTCGACCTCGATCTGCATACAGATGAATCGCCAGACCCCGCCGCGAATGCGCTCGAATGCTTGGCCGATGCGGTCATTGAAAGCGGCTTTACCGGCTCCGTCGTGGCCGGGCATTGCTGCTCACTGGCGGTGCAGGATGAGAACACGGCTAAGCGCGTGATCGACAAGGTTGCCCGGGCCGGTATTGCCGTGGTCTCGCTGCCCATGTGCAATATGTATCTGCAGGATCGCGACAACGCATCAGGTGTGCGCACGCCGCGCTGGCGCGGCGTCACCCTGCTTAACGAACTGAAAGCCGCTGGCGTCCCGGTGGCAATCGCCTCGGACAATACGCGCGACCCCTTTTATGCCTATGGCGACCTTGACGGTTTCGAGGTTCTCCGCGAGGGCGCGCGGATCCTGCATTTCGACCATCCACAGACAGATGCCTTTGCCTGGACAAGCTCGGTTTCGGCCGATCCTGCAGCTATCGCCCGGTTTGAATTCACCGGTGAAATCAAAGTCGGCGTGGTCGCCGATCTGGTGCTTTTCAAGGGGCGCAGCTGGACCGAGTTGATGTCGCGCCCCCAAGCCGACCGCATCGTACTCCGTGCCGGCAAGGCCATCGATACCGCCCTGCCCGACTACCGTGAACTTGACGACCTGATGGGACCACTATGAGCATTGCAGAATTCCGCGCCGAACTGGGTGATATCCCACAGGAAGACAATCCGCGCATCGTGCAGCAACGCAGCCGCGACCATTATTGGTATTCCCCGGTCCTCAAGGCCAAGCTCGACCAGGTTACCGCAGAGGTGGTGGTGTCACCACGCTCGACCGAAGAGGTCAAGACCGTGCTGCGGGCGGCGTACAAGCACGGGGTGGCCATAACCCCTCGCGGAGCTGGAACAGGCAATTACGGCCAAGCCATGCCTCTGTCCGGCGGCGCCATGCTCAATCTGATGAATATGAACAAGGTGCTCGAGATCAAGCCCGATCGCGTGCGGGCTCAGGCCGGTGCCGTGCTCGAGGCCATGGACCATGAAACAAGGGCCGCAGTGGGCGGGGAGCTCCGCTTTCACCCCTCAACTTATCGGATGGCCTCGCTGGGCGGCTTCATCGCCGGCGGTTCGGGCGGGGTCGGTTCGGTCCGGTGGGGAGGCCTGCGCAATCTGGGCAGCATCCTGGGTCTCAAGATCGTCACTTGCGAGGCTGAGCCACGCGAGCTCGATCTCAAGGGCGAAGACATCCTAAAGGTCGCCCATGCCTATGGGACTAATGGGATTATCGTAGAAGCCGAAATGCCGCTGGCCCCTGCCTACGACTGGGTCGACATGATTGTTGGCTTCGACCATTTCATGGATGCAGCCGCGTTTGCGCAGTCAGTTGCGCTGCAGGATGGCCTATTGGTCAAGGAGGTCGCGCCCTGCGCCGCCCCCATCCCCGAGGCCTATTTCAACCGGCACAAGCCCTATCTGAAGGATGGCCAGTCGGTCGTGCTGCTGATGGTGGCACCGGTATCAGTCGACGCGATGGAACTGTTCGTGAGCCACCACAAGGGTGATCTGGTCTATCGGGGCGACCAGGTGAGCGATGAAGAAAAGCGACGCCTGCCGCCGGTCTATGAGCTGGCCTGGAACCACACGACGCTGCGCGCACTCAAGGTCGACAACAGCATCACCTATCTCCAGACACGCTATCCAAGCATCGAGCATGTCAGAAAAATCTACGAGATGCTGGGCGACGAACTGCCCATGCATATCGAAATCACGCGCCAGGACGGGGAGGTGACCTTTGCCGGCCTGCCGCTGGTACGCTACACGAGTGAAGAACGGCTCGAAGAGATCATCCGCATCCATGAGGACAATGGCTGCGATGTCTTTAATCCGCACCGCTATACGCTTGAGGAAGGCGGCATGAAGCGGACCGACCGGAAGCAGCTCGAGTTCAAGCGCGAGGCCGACCCCAAAGGCATCCTCAATCCCGGCAAGATGATTGCCTGGGAAAATCCGGACTTCGATTTCAATGCCGGCAAGGTATGGCTGTTCGACGGTCTCAACACCGTCCGGCAGAGCGCCTGATGCGGGTCCACGTTATCCACGCCCATCCGGTCGAAACCAGCTTCAACCGCGCGCTGTTCAGCGCGACTGTCGAAAGCCTTGAGAAGGCCGGTCATGTGGTTGATGCGCTCAATCTCTATGAGGAGGCGTTTTGCGCCGTTCTCAGCCGGGAAGAGCGCCTGGGCTACCACGACATCCCAGACAATCTGACCCCTTTGACAAAGCCCTATGTCGAGCGCCTCAAGGCGGCTGACGCACTGGTATTCGTGCACCCGGTCTGGAACTATGGCTATCCGGCCATTCTCAAGGGCTATTTCGATCGCATTTTCCTGCCCGGCGTCTCCTTCACCATGGAAAACGGCAGTGATCGCGGCAGGCTCAAGCCGGGGTTGGGCAACATCAAGAAAGCGGCCTTCGTCACCACCTATGGCGGCGACCGTTGGCGCACATTCCTCATGGGGGACCCGCCGCGCCGCGTCGCCATGCGTTGGGGTTGGGTGACCTTCCAGACCAGGCCGAAATATCTCGCGCTCTACGACATGAACAATGTCACGCAGGAAAAGCGAGAGGCGTTTCTAGGGAAGGTGAAGGCGGAAATGGGGCGGTTCTGACGCGGCCAGGCATCCACCTTTGCGAGAAGCAGATCGATTTGCCAGACTGCCCTATAGCTAAAATTACAGTCATCGCCCTTAGCGCAAATTGAGAGTTAGTCTGGCATGATTGCGCCGTGTTGGACTTGAGGACCTTGCGATGGCCAAGTCATGGATGGATTGGTTCACCGGGAAAAGTGCGGGCGATTGGAATCGACGCTTACGATCCGTCCCGGAAATGCCAGTTCTGGGTCCAGAGGATTTTGATCCGGTCACGGGGGCAATCCATTGGGCCAAGTTCGCCAGGATATTGGAAGCAGAGCGGCTCCAGGCTGTCGGCGCCCTGCTGGTCATTGACCTGGATGAACGGTCAACCGAAATCGAAACCCTCGCCGAAAAGAGCCGAGAAAGTGTATTGCCCTGGTTGTCCCAGTCGATCCGGCAGGCGGTTCGCGCCGATGACCTGGTGACCCACCTCTACAACTACAGATTCGCCGTTCTCTTGCGCGGCGCGGCGCAGGAAGTGGCAGGCTCAGTTGCCACGCGCATCCGGGAGTCGGTGGATGACACCCTCTTCATGACCAATGAAGGCATCTCCCGCCTGGGCGTCGCGGTCGGCGGGGTGACCTATGATCCAGCACGCGAAACAGACAGTGACATCATCAAGGCGGCCTTCGACAATCTCGGCAATGCCGGCAAAAACGAGCCGTTCATCCTGATCTCTTGACGTGGGGCAAGGGGCCCGGCCTCTACCGTCTGGCCTGAGACACCGAACTGGCCGCGACCGCTACCAGGATCAGGCCACCGACCAGAACCTGGCGCACATAGCTGTCGACACTCATCTGGGTGAGGCCGTTATCAAGAACCCCCAGAACCAGTACGCCGATGACGGTAGCAATAATCCTGGGTTCGCCATGACGGGACATGGTGGTGCCCAGGAACACCGCGGCAATAGCGTTGAGCATAAGCCCGCTGCCCTGGACAGGATTGGCCGAGGCCACGCGGCTGGCGTACATCAGACCACCAGCTGCAGCCGCCAGACCGGTCAAAGAAAAGGCAATCAGGCGCAGTCGCTTGACGGCGATCCCGCTCAGATGCGCCGCCTCCATATTGCCGCCAATGGCATAGAGACGTCGGCCGAATGTGGTCTGTTCAAGCAGGACCCAGATTGCCAGCACCACCAGGATCGCGAGGATGGACAGATTGGGCAGGCTGACCGCCACCCCGCCCCATTCGCCCAGCGAAACCCCGCCGCGGGCAAAGCTGCCGAACTCCTCGGGGATAGCGCGCCCAGAAATGGTTTTGCCGCCGCTGATGACGAAGGCGAAGCCGGAAAACATCGTCATGGTGGCAAGGGTCGCTATGAACGGCAATATCCCGACCAGCGATACCATCGCCCCATTGAACACCCCGCCCAAAAGCCCTGCGAGCAGGGCCACGCCAAGGGACAACCACAAGGGTTGACCGGCGGCCATCATCAAGGCGGCGACGATACCGGCAAGGCTGGCGGTGGAGCCGACGCTGAGGTCGAAATCGCCCATCACCATCACAATGGTCATGCCTGCGGCCACCACCATGAGCATGGAAACCTGCTGGGTAATGTTGAGCCAGTTCCGAGCTGTGGGGAAAGTGCCCGGCAGCATGGCAGAGAAAAAGACCAGAATGGCGACGAAACCGATCAGGGTGCCGTAGCGGCGGATAAATAGCTGCATGGTCAGGTCGTTTTCCGGCCGGCGGAGCGGCCATAGCAGAGATTGATAAGATCGTCCTCGCCCAGACCGGCGGCCGGGATGGGCGCATCGAGCCGGCCGTCGCGCAGGATGGCGATGCGGTCGCTCATGCCCAAAAGCTCAGGCAGGTCGGAGGAAACAAGCAGGATTGCGGTGCCTTGGGCTGCCAGATCACGCAGGATCGAATAGATGTCAAAGCGGGCGCCGATATCAACGCCCCTGGTCGGCTCTTCTAGGATGAGAAGTTTCGGAGCGCCGGCGACGGCCCGACCCAGTACTACTTTCTGCTGGTTACCGCCGCTCAATTCGAACACAGGCTGGCCTGGTCCGGCAGATTTAAGCCGCATGGTCTGCCCGGTGTTCCGGGCGAAGGCCCGTTCACGGCCGGGGGTCAGCCACACCCCACCCAGGCTCTGCCGATGCAGATGAGCCAGAGTAATGTTTTCAAAAACCGGACGACGCATGACCAAGCCCTGCGCACGCCGCTCACGCGGTACATAGGCAACGCCCCTTGCCCAGGCAGCCGCGGGACTGCCTGGGCGATAGGGCGCGCCCAGCAAGGTCATGGAACCGGCCGTGGGGCGCATGTCACCAAAGATGGTCTTCACCAATTCGGCCTGGCCAGCACCGGAAAGGCCGGCAATGCCCAGGATCTCGCCTGCTGCGATTTCTAGGTCAATGGGGCCGATGCCGGAGGCGGCAAGATCGCTGACCGAAAGGACAATCTCGGCACGCGGGTTCGACCTGGCCGGCGGATAGGCCTCTTCGACTTTGCGACCGATCATCATGGCAACCAGATCGTCATGGGTGATTTCGGCCATGCGCCCACTATCGATCGCGCGCCCGTCGCGCAGCACTGTGGCGCGATCGCACAGCGCCATGATCTCATCGAGCCGGTGCGAGACGTAAAGCACGGAACGGCCGCTGGCGCGAATTTCGCGCAGAACCCGAAACAGCCGCTCGCTCTCCTCTCGGGTGAGCGCAGCCGTAGGCTCGTCCATGACATACAGACGCGCATCATCGAGCAAGGCCGCGGAAATGCGCACCAGCATCTGATCGCCCAGGCTGAGTTGGCCAAGACTCAGCCGTGGGTCTATGTGGTCGATGCCGAGGCGGGTGAGGGCCTTGGCCGCAGCAGCATTGAGCGCAGACCAGTCGACAAACAGTCCCGCGCGGCGCGGATAAAGTCGCCCCATGAAGATGTTTTCCGCCACGGACAGGGTGGGGACGACATTGAATTCCTGATGAATGAAGCGCAGGCCCAGGCGATAGGCGGCTTTGGTATTCTCGATGCTGACGGGGCGGCCGTCGACGGCAATCTCCGCGCTATCGGGGGCGGTAACGCCAGCCAGGATCTTTATAAGCGTGGACTTTCCGGCGCCGTTTTCGCCCATCAGGGCGTGAATCTCGCCGGGCGCGATAACCAGGTCGACACCCTTGAGGACAGGCGTGCCTGCATAGGCCTTGGTGATCGACCTGGCGGAAAGAAGGGGTGAGAAAGGGGCCATCGCGGGCCCCTCCCCTGATATTGTCAGCACGAGGCAGTCACCTACTACTGGTCGGCGTTGGCAGCAGTGACCAGTTGGGTGGGCACATAGATCACCGATTGGCGCAAATCCTCGCCCTCAAGCACGCGGGCAACCGCGTCGGCCGTGGCAGCACCAATGCCGGCGAAGTCCTGGGCCACCGAGGCTTCGAAATTGCCACCCGCGCCAATGGCCTCGCGAGCCTGGGGGTTGGCATCGATACCGGTGATCACGATGCCCTCACCCTCGCGCCCGGCCGCTTCGATGGCCTGCAGGGCGCCCAGTGCGGGCTGATCCCAGGCCGCCCAGACAGCGGCAATGCTGCCCGGCTCCGGGTTGGCGGCCAGAATGGCTTCCATCTTGGCGCGGCTATCGGCGATACCACCGTCACTCACATCGGGCGTGACGCGGTCGAGCACATTGATGTCGGGGTGGTTCCCAAAGACCGCATCGGCTACGACACCACGCACCTGCACGGGCGGGAACGCGTCAAAGACGAACATCACGACATTGCCCTGACCATTGATGCGGTCGGCGACATAGGTAGCGGTCTCGGCAGCCATGGCATAGCCATTGGAGGTCACATTGGTCACAAGCAGCGGATCGGAGCCGGCATCCATACCGAAAACGGGGATACCGGCATCGTCGGCTGCCTGCAGACCGGCGGTGACCTGGGTGGGATCGACATTGATGACAATGGCGTCGACATTCTGGATGACCACGTCCTCGATGCGGCTGATGACAGCAGCGACATCGCCCGCCGTATCGATGACATTGACGTCCCAGCCTTGTTCACCTGCCACCTCTTGGAAGGCCTCTACGTAAAACTGGGTGCCCGGCTGCGCCATATAAGGGGTGACGATGGCGACCCTGGCCTGGGCATGGACAGCGCCGGCAGACAAGGTTGCGGCAGCAAGCGCAAGGCCAGCTACGGCCGACTTCGAAATGATGTGCAAGGGGAGCCCTCCTCAAGATCTTCCGTGGCAAATCACTCGCCGACGGTTGTTTTCCTTTTGCTTCAAGGCACTATATGGCGCCCCGGCTGATCAGCAAGGGCTAATGCGAGGGAGTACACTGTGAGTTTGAAGCTGATCGGCATTGATGTGGGCACGACATCGACCAAGGCGGTCCTCATCGACGGGACGGGACGGAGCCTGGCCGAATTCAGCCGGCCGCATGGCATGGACCGCTCCGGCAATGGAAAAGCCGAACAGGACCCCTCCATCTGGATAAAGAGCGTATGGGCTGCCTTGCAGCATTTTGCCGATGTGACCGATCTCAATGGCCTGGCCGGGATCGGGCTGACGTCTCAAGTCAATACGCATGTGTTTGTCGGCCAGGACGGCGCGCCGCTGCGGCCGGCTTTGACCTGGCAGGATACGCGCGCGGCTCACGATGCGGCCCGGCTGGACCGTCAGATCACGGTGGCGCAGAAAACCCAGTGGTTCGGGGGACCAGTGCCGATCGATGCCAGCCATGCGCTCTCCCGCATGGCCTTCATTGCCCGGACTGAACCTGAAATCTGGGACGCGACACGACATGTGCTGCTGCCCAAGGATTTCATTGCCCTGCAATTGACCGGGGAGATCGCCGGTGACCCGGTCGCCGCAATTGGGCTGGTTGATAAAGCGGGGGCCTATGTCGCTCCCCTGCTCGACCTCGTGCCCGGCGCCAGGGAAAGATTGCCGCCCTTATTCGACTTCCATCATAGCCCTGGTCGCGTCCGGGCCGGCTTGCCCTGCGCGGACGTGCCGGTGATGGTCGGCGCCATGGACGCCTGGGCCGGCATGTTCGGCTGCGGGGTCGTGGCAGAGAATGATGTCATGTATCAATCGGGGACCAGCGAAGTGCCCGGCATCATCTCCTCCAAGGTCGTGCCCACGCAGGGTGTTGTGCTGTTTCCGCCCTATCAGGGTATCAGCATGCATGCCGCGCCCACGCAATCGGGCGGCGCCTCGATCACCTGGCTGTCCAACCTCCTGGGCCGAACGCCGGAGGACCTGTTTGGCCTCGCCGAAGCGGTGGCGCCGGCCGCCAGCGTGCCGATTTTCCTGCCCCATCTGGCCGGCGAACGAGCGCCCATCTGGGACGCGCAGTCGCGTGGGGTGTTCGCGCGACTCGATGCTGGCGTGGGGCCAGGAGAAATGACCATATCGGTGATGGAGGGCGTGGCCCATTCTGTGCGTTGGGCATTCGAGGCACTGGAGAAATCGGCTGATCTCAAACCATGCCTCGTCAATATTGGCGGCGGTGGCGCGCGGTCGGACCTCTGGTGCCAAATCCGGGCCGATGTTCTGGGCGTGCCACTACGCCGGGCAGAACAGTCGGCCGCGGCGGCTTTGGGCGCGGCCATCATTGCGGGATTGGGCAGTGGTGCCTTCGGGTCGTTGGTGACAGCGGTCCGTGAGCTTGTGCGGTTCGACAAGCAGTTCACGCCGGACGCAGAGCGGGCTGCGCGTTACACAGAGCGGCACGAACATTTCCGGGCGCTCTACGCGGATCTGGTAAGGTTCAACAGCCGATTTGCCTAGCGGAACTGTGGGGCATTTCTCCGGAATGGGCCCGTTGTCCAATATGCCGGAGCTTCACGCCCCGTCGGACTAGCGGTGATATCCGGCCAGTATCGCCGCCCTCAAAGCCTCGGCCGTACTTCTCGCCGCCGTCTCCCGGGCACCACTTGATGACGCAATATCGGTCGGCGTGAGCTTGCCGCCCTGGTACGCGGTGTCCGTGAAGCGTGTCGCTTCAAACAGGATTTTTTCGCCATCCTCGATCGTCACAGTAGCCTCGACCCGCACATTGACCGGTCGCGCCACGGCGTAGGCATTGGACATCGAACCTTGCGGAGTGCTGGTGCTGGCGGCAATGTCCAAGACCGGGTCGCTCGGCAATGCAGGCCCCGGAAACGCAACCTTGAGGCGATTGAGGATAATCTGCTCGAGATGGTCGTCGGGTGAGGCAAAGTTGAACCGGACCGTGCTCATGTCACGACCGGATGAAGGATCGCCATAGACCGGTGCAAGGCTGGTGCAGCCGGCCAGGGTCACGGCCAAGATGGCTAAGGCAAGGGCGGATCCAAAGATGCGACGTTTCATGGCTCCCCTTCCCTATTGCAGCAGATTGCCGACCGGCACGGCGCCGGAATAGCCGACGTCAAAGCCCGCCGGGGCGAGCAGGCGGAAGGTGGCCGTGGCGCGCAGATCATTGGGCGAACTATGCGAAGGCCCTGTGCGCGTGACGTCGCCCGAAATAACCAGATAGCCGTCATTATAGGTCAGGCCGCCGCCCACTTGCAGAAAGCTGTTGGCGCTCAAATCCCAGTAGGCGTTGCCGCTGGCACTCCAATATTCGGCGACCGGAACGCTCGCTTCGACGCCAACTTCGTGCATGTTCTTGATATTGCCGGTCATGGGGGTGGCCGCAGCATAGCGATAATTCAGGGCGCCGGACCATCCGTCCTGCCCGTAACTGACACCCAGACCTGCGCGCGCGATATCCAGGGTCGTCGTATCGACCTGCAGTTTGCCGCCAACCTTCAGGGTATTGGCCAGGGCTCCATAGGCGCCGACGACAGCATAGGACGAGGCATTTTCCAGGCCCGAACCGACGCCCACCTGCTGCGGATTGCCCAAGGCGAAGGCATTGGTGCCCGCCAGCTGGAAAGACTGTCCGCCGACCAGCTCGACATAGCTGCCGTCCATCAGGCTGGCGAGATAGCGCCCACCCAGATTGACCCGCAGCCCGGTTTCCTGCCGGTCGATGCCGGAAAAGCGATTGTAGCTGAATAGGTTGGTGTCATCGAAGATCAGGCTCTGGGAATCTTCGTTGGTGATGCCCGGTGCAATACTGGAGGCGCCGCGATAGACAATCTGGGCAATCGGCTCGACCAGATGGGTCACGCCATTGCCATAGGCAGCCATGGGGTAACGAATATCGAGCGCTGCGATCGGCGTTGCGCCGAGAAGCGTCTGTGCAGCCGGGGCCGTTGCAAGGGCGCTGCCGCCATCATAGCCGGCCGCGTCCAGGCGCAGGCCGACGAATGGCGTCACCACGGCACCACCGGCAGTCCACTGGTTCTGCCAACTGGCCTGTGCCATGCCGTGCACCCGGTTGCCCGCATAGCCATAGTCGTAGGGGATAGCATTGACCGTTGTGGTGTAATCCAGCTTGCGCGTAATGCCGAGCAATCGCGCTTCCACCTCGACCCGACCGCCCCCCGGAGGCAAGGCGAAACTACGCTCGACCCGTATATTGGGGAGCGCGATGCCCTGCTGGTCACGAACAGAGTCCGGGTTTTCGCCCAACATGTTGAACTGCTGAATGCGGGCGTCGATATAGGTGTCGTCGCTCAGATGGGTGGCATAGACCTCATTGACCGCCGAGCGGCGCGGATCGAGCATGTAGTCGGCAAAATAGGCACTATCGGTAAAGACTGAATAAGCCGCGCCAATCGTCCAATCTTCCACCGGCCTGAATTCGCCGGCCGCCTGAATGGCGCCACGCCAATCTGTCTTGGCATCGGCAAAGGTGAAGGCCGTCTTGTCGAACTGGTAGAGGCCGGAGGCCTTGATGCTGAACGAGCCGAGATCGAAGCGCTGGATCCATTCGGCGCCCATCAGGAAGCCTTGGCGACTTAAAAGGGTCGGCGAGAGGATGACATTGGTGTTACGGGTCGAATAAACCGTGAAAGGCACTTCGACCTTGACCCCGGTTTTTTCGCTATAGCCCAGGCTGGGCTTGGGAATCGTCGCTAGGGCGTCATTGCTCAGATCCGGCAACCAGAGAAAGGGCAGCCAGGCCACGGGCACGCCCAGCAGGGCCAGGCTGGGCTGTTCCAGCGTGATGGAATTATCGTCGGCGTTCTGCACGATCCTGGCCGCGCTGATCGACCAGCCAATGCGTTGGCCGGATGGACCGACGCAATCGCCACAAGGGGCGTATTGCGCATTGGTCAGGATCGAGTTGAGCACCTGATCGAACTCGGCATCGTCGGCGGTCACACGCGAACCGTCGCGCCCGGTCAGGGTCATGCTGTCCAGCACAACGCGCTTGAGGCCTTCGGTCAGGTCAAGGCGGTCGCTTTTTGAGGTGTTGCCTGCCGGGTCGATCACCAGGACGTTGCCGATAAGCTCCATTTCTCCATCGGCCCGGCGATAGACCAGGCGATCACCGGAAAGGGTATAGCCGCTGACGCGCAGCACCACGTCCCCTCGAGCGGTTATCTCGTTGCGCACGGAATCGAAGACGAGCTCTTCAGCCTCGACGGCGGTTGGTGCGGATGGGTCGATTGGCGCGGAAAAGAAATCGTCGGGCAACAGGCCCTGGGCGAGCGAAGGCGCAACTGTCGCAGTCGGCAGCAGGACCAACGCACAGGCCAAGCCCAGAACTGCTCCCTTGCCGGGTCTCATCAATGAGCACCCTTCAGGTTCGATGCTTTTGAGCTTCGGGTTGCCATGACCGCACTACGCCAAACTGAACAATTCGCAACGCCGTCCCAAGCCGATACGCCCGTGGCCGACAAACTACCCACCAATCTAAAGTCGGGCAATGAAGAATGTGCAAACTCCCGGGCATTGTGACCGTTTCGCAATGCACTAGCGCGAACGCTGCGCATGTTCATTTGAGCGCCCCCGGGTCGCAACTCCGTCCATTTGTCGCAAATCTGTAGCAAAATCGGCCTATGGGCGTGTTCAGATTACCAAGGACCCTTCCATGTCACCTTCTGCGCTCCCCGGCCCCGCCCCACATGAAGTCCAGGCGCATCGCGGCGCCTCCGCCATTGCGCCGGAGAACACCATGGCGGCCTTTCGCGCGGCCGCCGAGGCGGGTGCGAAATGGGTGGAGTTGGACGTGGCCCTGAGCGCGGACGGCCAGTTGATCGTCATTCACGACGATAGCGTTGACCGCACCAGCGCGGGTAGCGGGTCGCTGGGCGAGCTCACGCAAAGCGAAATAGCGGCACTCGATGCGGGGAGCTGGTTCGGCCAGGACTTTCAGGATGAACGGATTCCGACGCTGGCAGAGACCATTGCCGCGTTGGGCGAGCTGGGCCTGAGCGCCAATGTCGAAATCAAGCAGCACAAGCACCACAAATCGCTCGACCAGCTCGTCGGGGCCGTGCAGACCGATATCGCGAAACGCTCGGGCAGCACCGAGATCATGATCTCGAGTTTCGACCCCGAAGCCCTCCGGGCGATGCACGCGCTCGAGCCCGAACTGGAAATGGCGATGCTCTGGGGCCGTCCGCCGGAGGACTGGGCCGGGCAACTCGCGGCCATCCCGGCAACCACCATTCACATGCACTACAAGGCACTCTCCATCGGCATGCTCGAAGAGACGGACAAGCGCGGCATCAAGGTCAGGGCCTGGACCTGCAATGACCCGGTGCAGCTGGTGTCGTTCTGGGATGCGGGGCTCACCGGTGTCATTACCGACGATCCCAAACTCTTTCTGGGGTAAACGGAAATGATGGGGCAAGACACGCTGTCGGATCGGCAACGCGACATCCTGGCCCTGATCGAGGCCGATGGCGCCCAGTATATCGAGCAGTTGGCGGCGCGATATGCAGTGACAACCCAGACCGTGCGGCGCGACATCAATGCCTTGTGCGACCTGGGCTATGCGCGACGATTCCATGGTGGTGTGGACGCGCCCGTCACCGTGCGCAACATCTCAATCAAAGCTCGATCGACACTCAACAGTGGCGCCAAGCAACGCATTGCGCGCCGTATCGCTGATCATATCGAGCCGGGCTCGACCGTGTTCATGGGTATTGGAAGCACGGTGCAGTTCGTGGCCGAAGCGCTGCGGAACCGGGATGACCTGCGCGTGGTCACCAACAATATCGATGTGGCGCTCGCCCTTTGCAATGCGCCGCAGGTTGAGGTGCATATGACCCCGGGGCTGCTGCGCCACAATGACCGGGACGTGGTGGGTTCAGACTCGCTGACGTTTTTCGAGAAATTCTACGCCACCCATGCCGTCGTTGGCGCCGGCGCGCTCGACCCGGAAAAAGGCATTCTGGATTTCAGCTATGCCGAGGCCCAGACGACGACCACGCTGATTGCCAATTCGCGGGCACAGTATCTGGCCGCCGACATGAGCAAATGGACGCGCGACGCGTCCGTGCGCGTGGCCTCGTTCGGCCGCATCACCCGGTTTTATACCGACCAATTGCCTGACGATGGTCTGGCGTCCGTGGCTCTCCAGGCGGCCGGGACCGATATTGTGCTATGCGGGCAGGAAGCGGACTGAGCCAAAGCCCTGCTTCACGCCAGCAGCCCAGCCTCAGGCCAGCACTTGGGCGCGATCCAGCGCCCGAATGCTTTCGAACAGGCCCGCAGCCTGCTCGGCATCGCCCTGTTCGATCGCGGCGATCAGTGCCTGAAACTGACGCGCCGAGGCCGCCCGATAGTCCGCACCGCCGAGGGCACCTTCACGGGTCAAGGCCAGCGCCAGTGTGAGTTCGACAACACCGATCACCGAGCGCAGCAATGGATCGCGGCTGGTTTCGGCCAGCACGCCATGGACCTCGAGGCAGGACAGACCGAATTGCTCGATCGATTCCCCTGCCGTTTCCATCTGGTGGCACCAATACTTAAGCAGGCGCACCTGTTCGGAGGTGCGTTGCTGGGCGGCCAGCGCGATCATGGGCGCTTCCAGCGCGGCGCGGGATCGAAACAGGCTTTGGTGGAACTCAGGATCGGGTGGCGCATCGAAGTGCCAAGCCAAGACCTGCGGATCGAAGAAATTCCAGCGGCTGCGCGGCGAAACGCGCGTGCCCACCTTGGGCCTGGCTTCGACGAGGCCCTTGGCCTCAAGGGTCTTTAGCGCCTCGCGCAGCACGGTGCGGGAGACGCCGTAGGTCTCCATCATCACCGCATCGCTGGCCAAAACCGAACCGATCGGGAACTCCCCGGTGACGATGGAACGGCCGATTTCGTTGATGACGAAGGTGTGAAAATTCCGTGCGGCGCGGCGTCCGGAAAGCGAGCGGATCAAACCGCCGGTCTCGATCATGGTGAGAGCTTTCGAACACGCCCGGCGAGGCGATCACTCCGCCCCGCCCTCTGCCAGCCATACATTCAGGATGCTTTCTCTCCCTGCGCCGAGGCAGCAAAAATAAGCCGCTGCAGCACGATGAACAGGAACAGCAAGGCCCCGATTACAATCTTGGTCCACCAACTCGACAGGGATCCGTCGAAGATGATGTAGGTCTGTACCAGCCCCAGCAGCATGACCCCGATAAAGGTGCCAAGCACGAAGCCGTAGCCACCGGTCAGCAAGGTGCCGCCGATCACCACCGCACTGATCGCGTCGAGCTCAACGCCCACGGCGGCCAGCGGGTAGCCGGCAGAAGTATAGAGCGAGAAGACGATTCCCGCCAATGCAGCGAGCGTCGACGATACCATGTAAACGCCGATAGTGGTCCGGGCCACCGGAACGCCCATCAAAGAGGCCGAAACCGGATTGCCGCCCAAGGCATAAACATAGGAGCCGAAGCGCGTGCGGTGAGCAACCAGCGCCCCCACGATGAAGACCGCGACCATTAGCAAGCCGATGAAGCTCAATCGCCCTCCGCCCGGCAGGCGAATGATGAGATCGGAAATCCAGTCGTAAAAATCATGGTTCACCGGCACGGAGTCCTGCGTGATGACAGAGGCGCCGCCACGGGCCAGGAACATGCCTGCCAAGGTGACAATGAAAGCCGGCACCTGCAGGTAGTGGACTGCAAGGCCCATGACGGCACCGAAGCTGGCAGCGATGGCGAGCGCCAGGGCAAAGGCCGCCAGCGGATGCCACCCGGCCCAGGCGATCAACACCGCGACCAGCACACCGGTAAAACCGATGACCGCGCCGACCGAAAGGTCGATACCGCCCGAGATGATGACGAAGGTCATGCCCACCGCGGTAATACCGAGAAAGGCATTGTCGGTCAGGAAGTTGCCCAGCACCCGCGTGGAGAACATGGAGGGAAATTGCATGACTGCCAAAGCATAGGCGATGGCAAAGATGACGGCCGTGGCGACCAGCGGACGAAGGCTGCGGCTCATTTACTGGCCTCCCGGACAGGCATACGCATTGGCATGATGCGGCTCGCCAAAGGCGACTGGATGATGAGAACAAGAAAGATCAGCGCGGCCTTGACGATCAGGTTGAACTCGGGCGGGAAGCCGGAGACCAGGATGCCGGTATTCATGGCCTGGATGATGAGGGCGCCCAGCACCGCTAGAGGGACCGAAAAACGCCCCCCCAGCAGCGAGGTGCCGCCAATGACCACAGCCAGAATGGCATCCAGTTCCAGCCAGAGGCCGGCATTATTGGCGTCAGCGCCGCGAATGTCGCCGGCCACGATGATACCGGCGATGGCTGCGCAAACGCCGGACAAGCCATAGACATAGAGCAGCAGCATGCGGCTGCGAATGCCAGCCAGGCTTGCGGCTGCCCGGTTGACACCAACTGCCTCGATAAAGAGTCCCAGGGCGGTCTTGCGCACCAGCAACGTCACCAGCACCAAAAGGGCCAGGGCAATGACCGCCGCCATCGGAAATCCGAGGAAGGAGCCAGTGCCGATGAAAATCAGCACGGGGTCGGTAAAGGTAACGATGAAGCCTTCGGTGATCAGCTGGGCGATGCCGCGCCCGGCCACCATGAGCACCAGGGTTGCAACAATGGGCTGAATGTCGAGGAAAGCGACGAGAAAGCCGTTCCAGAGGCCACAGGCCAGGCCAACCGCGAGCGCGGCGGCAACAGCGACGGGTGCTGGATAACCGGCCACCACCAATGTCGCGGCCACCGCGCCCGCCATGGCCATCACCGCGCCGACCGAAAGGTCGACACCCTTAGTGGCGATGACACCCACCATGCCAATGGCCAGAATGGCCACCGGCGCGCCCCTGTTGAGCACATCGATCAGGCTGCCAAACAGCCGACCGTCCTGCCAAGTTATGCGAAAAAAATTGGGAAACAGCAACCAGTTAATCAACAACACGCCGACCAGAGCCAGCAATTGCGGATTGGCGAGGCGAGACAATATGCGCCGCGTCATGCGAGTTCCTCGTCGCGGTGATTGGCGATCGCCTGCACGATGACGCCGGGGTTGATATGCTCGCCGTTGAGTTCGGCGACCATTTCGCGATCCCGCATCACAACGATGCGGGTGGAATAGGCGACGACCTCGTCGAGTTCGGAAGAAATGACCACAAGGGCCATTCCCTCGTCTCGCAGCCGATTGATCGTGCGGACAATCTCCGCATGGGCCCCGACGTCGATGCCACGGGTCGGTTCGTCCAGAATGAGAAAGGCCGGATCGGTGGCGAGCCAGCGCGAGAGGATGACCTTTTGCTGATTGCCACCCGAGAGCAGCTTGATGGGCATATCGAGCGACGCGGCGCGAATATCCATGGACTCGCCGAACCGGCCGGCAATCTCCATCTGCTCGTCGCGATTGAGCGCGCTGAACCAGCCCAGCTTGCCCTGCAGCGCGATGACGATGTTTTCGCGGACCGACAATTCACCGAAGATGCCTTCGGCCTTGCGGTCCTCGGGGCAGAAGCCAAAGCCATGCCGGATGGCATCGGTAGGGCGGGCAATGGTGGTCCTTGTGCCTGCAATGGCAACTTCACCTTCATCCGCAGCATCGGCGCCAAACATGATACGGGCCATTTCCGTACGGCCGGAGCCGAGAAGGCCCGCAACGCCGATGACCTCGCCCTTGTGAATGGTGAGGTTGAACGGATGCACGCTGCGTTTGCGGCCATATTGGGAAAAGTCGAGCAAGACATCGCCCATGGGGCGCGCATCCTCGACGCCGGTGGCACCGGAAAAGGCGACATCCTTGCCAAGCATCAGGCGCACCACGTCGGTGCGGCTCATAGCGTCCAGCGACCGGGTCTCGATCAGCTTGCCGTTGCGCAAGATGGTCACCCGGTCGGCGACGGCAAAGACCTGATCGAGGAAGTGGGTAATAAAGACAATAGCGAGCCCGCGCGCCTTGAGGTCGCGGATAATCTCAAACAGGCGCTCGACTTCATTGCGATCAAGGCTGGCCGTTGGCTCGTCTAGGATCAGCACCTTGCCCGAGAGTTCGACAGCGCGGGCGATGGCCACGATCTGCTGTACCGCAACCGAATAGGCGCCCAGTTCGCTCGATGGGTCTATTTCAAGACCGTAGCGCTTGAGAATATCGCGAGATTCCCGCTCCATCTTCCGGCGGTCAACCAGGCCGAAGCGCGTGGGCTGATGCCCAAGGAAGAGGTTTTCCGCCACCGAGCGGTTGGGCAGCAGATTGACCTCCTGATAGACGGTACCGATGCCATGGGTCTGGGCCTGCTGTGGATTGTCCAGATGCACCGGCACGCCGTCGGCAAGCACCTTACCCCCGTCGGGTTGGTAGGCCCCGGTCAGAATTTTAATGAGGGTTGATTTTCCGGCGCCGTTCTCGCCCAGAAGCGCGTGAACCTCGCCGGCCCGCAGGCCGAAATCCACCGCATCGAGCGCCACGTGATTGCCGAAAATCTTGACGATGCCGCGCGCTTCGAGCGCGTATTGCTCATCAGGCATGTGCCCTCCCCTGCCTGTGGGCAGTCTGCACTAATCTCTGACTGGCGTCATGACCGCACCTGGGGTCATTGCCATGTTGGCCACCCGGCCCGCCTCGAGATTGGGCCGGGTGGCAAGGACGTAGTACCGAGTTCCTTAGTAGCCGAGATCCTTGCGGCGCTCATATTCGCCCTGAGGGTCATCTGCAGCGGTATAGAGCTTGGACTCGGTGATGATGAACTTCTCGGGCATGGTGCCATCGGACCAGTAGGCGCCCAGCGCATCAAAGGCCGGACCGGCCATATTGGGGGTCAACTCGACCGTGGCATTGGCCTCGCCCGCCGCAATGGCGGTGAAGATATCGGGCACTGCGTCGATGGAAACGACCAGGATATCCTCGCCGGGCGCAAGGCCGGCGTCCTTGATGGCCTGGATGGCACCCACGGCCATATCGTCATTGTGGGCATAGACCGCACAGATGTCGGCGCCACCATTGGACGATTTGAGGAAGGCTTCCATCACTTCCTTGCCCTTGGAGCGGGTGAAGTCGCCAGTCTGGCTCTGGGCAATGGTGATGTTGGACGCGTCGGCAATGGCCTCTTCAAAGCCCTGCTTGCGATTGATGGCCGGGCTCGAACCCACCGTGCCCTGAAGCTCAACGACATTGCAGTCTTCACCAGCCACTTCATCGACCAGCCACTGACCGGCCACGCGGCCCTCATGCACCTGATCGGAGGCGACCGAGGTCAGATAGAGATCTTCAGGGGCGTCAATGCCACGGTCGAGGAGCACCACGGGAATTTCGGCTTCCTGGGCTTCGCTCAGCACGTCTTCCCAGCCGGTTGCAACCACTGGCGCCACCAGGATGGCGTCAACGCCCTGGGCGATAAAGCCGCGAATGGCCTTGATCTGGTTTTCCTGCTTCTGCTGCGCATCGGCAAATTTGAGGTCGACACCGCGTTCTTCCGCCTGTTGGCGGGTGACGGACGTCTCGGCGGCGCGCCAGCCGGATTCAGAACCGATCTGCGAAAAGCCGATGACCTTACCGGAAACGTCCTGCGCCAGGGCGCCCGAAGACAAAGCGGTAGCGAAGCCTGCCGCGAGGGCAAGCTTGGTTATGATGTTCACAATGAAGTCCTCCCAAATGCCGCCCGGCGTGTTCGCATCAGGCGGTAAATGGACGCTATATAAAGTACTATTATATGTAAAGACCAAATTTTTGGCGCCTTAACCATCCTGGCGACGGCACAGCCTGTGCGGTCCAAAGCATTGTTTTTCGGCACTAATCTGCATCTTCAACTGCCCGTAGGAGCCAGCAATGTCCGTTGGCAGACTGGCTGCGGCCCTTTGCGGGATGCGCTGTGCGGTACCCGTCCAAAAATGCAAAAATGCGGTTCCATTGTGCGCGCATTGGCTGCATTCTTGGCCCGACTTGGGGGAAATCGGAAAAATCGAAGCCAAACGTGCTAGGCGGTGTACGCGGCCGTCCCCGACACGCGCGAGATCTACGAGGACAGGGAACTTCATTGATCAGCAAAGCCGCAACGCTACTGGAAGTCGCCCGGCTGGCTGGCGTATCCACCGCCACGGTCAATCGCGTGCTCAAGCAGCAGGGCTATATTTCAGACGATGCGCGCCAGAAGGTGCTCGCGGCTGTTGCGGCCACCAATTATCGCCCCAATGTGGTGGCGCGCGGATTGCGCACACAGCACACCTACACGATCGGTCTGATGCTGACGGCCATTACCGTCAATCCTCTGTTTGTCGGCGTGGCCCACGCCGTGGAAGCGGCCGCCATTGCCGCCGGCTATCGCGTGGTGATTTTCAATCATGGCGGCAGCGCCAGCCACGAGCGCCATGGTATCGAGACCTTCATTGCCCAACGTGTCGATGCGGTGCTTTTCTGCACCACGGCCAGCCCGGAAAATGCCGAGATTCTGGTGGAAGCGGGCATTCCTGCCATTGAGATCGAACGTTCACTGACCGAAACGGCCCGCTCCGTTCGGGTCGACAATTATGTCGGAGCGCGCGCGGCCGTCGACCATCTGGTGGCGCTCGGGCACCGGCGCATTGCTTTTGTCGGCGGGGATCCGACAATCTACCCACGCGATCTTGCCCGCCAACGATCGGTCGAAGACGACCGGCTCGCTGCCTATCGCGATGGCATGGCCGCTCATGGGCTGAAACCAATGCCCGACCATGTGCGGCTCGGCACCTATTACGACCTCGATGCGGAGATATCTGGCACGGAGGGGCAACAGCACGCCAACGCGCTGATGGCCCTGTCCGAACCACCGACGGCGATCTTTGCCACATGCGATATTCTGGCCACCGGTGTTCTGCAATCGCTCTACCGTATGGGCAAGCGGGTGCCGCAAGACGTCTCCGTGGTCGGGTTCGATGACACGATAGCGGCCTATCTGGCACCCGAATTAACCACTGTTGCCCAGCCCATGGCCGACTTGGGGCGACACGGGTTCGACATGGCCCTCGCCGCCATCGAAGGTCGCGAAGTGCCCGATGAAATCGTTCTCAAAACAAGCTTGGTGATCCGAGATTCGACAGGTCCAGCACCATAGGGTGAGACAGTTTGACACACCTATTAATGGCGTGTTAGCAATCTGCCATGTCAACGATGACACACGCGCCAATCGGGACATCGCGCCACTCGTTACGGACGAGTTCACAGGGAGGTAATTCATGCGGCATATCTTGCTAGCGGCGACAGCGCTCGCAACCACATTGGTCAGCGCGCCGGCTTTTGGGCAGACGGTGACGTTCTGGCAGTTCTCTACCAATCCCAATGACATTGCGGCCTGGGAAGGGATCATCGAGGCCTTTGAGGCCAGCCATGACGGCATCGATGTGGTCATGGAGATTGTGCCCTGGTCCGAGCAGCAGCAAAGACTGGTCACCGCATTGACCACCGGCGGCCTCCCCGATGTGTCGATGCTGGGCAATAATGTGGTGGCGCAGTTCCAGGCCATTGGTGCCTTGGCGCCGCTCGACGACGCATTTGCCGCCTATGACGCCGAGCATGGCACCGACGTTGCCGCCGATATCTGGCCGGGCGACAAAGGCTATTACAATTTGGGCGGTCAGTGGTGGGCTTCACCCATCGCGGTAGAAACCCGTGCCCTGTACTATCGCAAGGACCTGTTCGAGCAGGCAGGGCTCGATCCGAACGCACCACCCGAGACGTGGGAGGAATTGCGCGCCACGGCCAAGACGCTGACCGAGGGGACGCCGGACGGCACGTACGGCATTGGCCTGTCCACCAGCCTCGACTATTTCACCATCCACAATTTCATGAGCGCCTATCTCGGATATGGCGCCCGCATGCTGGCCGAGGACGGCACCTGCGGCTTTGACTCGCCTGAATTCAAGGATGCCCTGGCTGTCTATACGGGCATCGCCCTGGACGGCTCGACCCATCCCGATGCGGCCAGCATGGACGGCAACACCTTCCAGCGCGGCTTTCTCGATGGCCGCTATGCCATGATCCTCATGCACCCGAGCCTTTATCGGGACCTGGTCACCGAGCAACCCGAATGGCTCGATCAGGTGGATATTACCAAGGTGCCCGCCGGTCCCGCCAATCGATCCGGGTTCCTTGGCGGCTGGCCGCTGGTGATGTGGGATGCGTCCGATGCCAAGGAAGCGGCCGGGCAGTTCATCATGTTCGCCACCCATGGCGAGGCGTTCAAGGAACTGGCCGTGGCTGGTGGCTTCATCCCGGGCAGTATTTCGCTGGCGCAGGGCGAGCCCTGGACCGAATTTCCCTACCCGCTCTTTGTCGAGCAGTTGCAGGATGCGCGGCCCTATCAGTATCCGAGCGAAGCCATTGCGCAGATGGGTCAGCTCGAAGTGGACACCATCCAGAAGGCGGTGCAGGCCGTTGCTCTTGGCCAGAAGGACATTGATCAGGCGGCCAGCGATCTGTGCTCCGACATCAATACAGTCCTCGCTCGCTAAGAGCACTCCCCGGGCGGCTTTGACCTCCCGCCGTCCGGGGCTTTTTCTCCTTTGTCCAAGACCGGTTCATGTCCACATCCGCACTCGTGCACGCGCCTCGGCCGTTCGGCAAGATCGCCCTGCCCTATGCGTTGGTCGCCCCCGCCATTCTGGTGGCGCTCGGTATCGCCGTGCTCCCCCTGCTCTACGCACTCTGGCTGTCGTTTCAGGACTGGTATCTGCTGCGCAACCCGCAACCGGTGTGGGGCGGGCTGGTCAATTTTGAGGCTCTGCTGGCCGATAGTGCCTTGTGGCGAGCTTTCTGGCGCACCTGGGTCTGGACCCTGGGAACCGTGGCGGTGGAGATCGGCCTGGCGCTACCCCTTGCTCTGCTGCTCAACCGCGACACGGCCATTGCGCGCATGGCCTCGGCGCTAATCCTCCTGCCCTGGGTGATGCCCTTTATCGTGCTAGGCTATGGCTGGCGCTTCCTGCTCGACAGTGAAGTCGGGGCGCTGCACACTCTGCTGCAGTTCTTCGGCATTGCCGGGAACAGCTCCATTCTCAATGATCCGAACCTGGCATTAGCTGTCATCACTTTCATCTCGGGCTGGAAAGGCATGCCGTTCATGGTGCTGGCGCTCCTGGCTGCGCTCAAATCGATCCCCGACGAACTCTATGAGGCAGCGGCGATCGATGGCGCCGGCCCCTGGCAGCGCTTTGTCAGCATCACCCTGCCTTCGATCCAGAACACCATGCTGATCATTGGCCTGGTGCTGGGCATCCTCGCCTTTTACAGTTTTGACCTGCCCTGGATCATGGCGCGCGGCGGTCCGCAGGACGCGACTACCATCCTTGGCATTACCATGTTCAAAGCGGTGTTTACCGACCTCAGGCCGGCCTACGCAGCCGCCATCAGCGTGGTCATGCTGGTGATCCTGGCTGCAGCGTCCTTCCTGACCCTGAAATTGGGGAGACGCCCGTGAACCGCGGCAACTCGCGCCTGCGCAATGCGCTCCTCGATCTCTTGACCATCTTCCTGCTGGGACTGGTGCTGCTGCCCATCATCTGGGTGTTTATTGCCTCGATCCGGCCCGATGCCGACATCATGTCCCGCAGCCTGATCCCCATGCAGATCACCTTCGATCATTTTGCGGAGATCTTTTCGCGTGGTGACTTTCTTGTTGCCCTGCGCAACAGCCTGATTGTGGGCACTCTGGTAGCCGTCTGCACTGTACTCATAGCGGTTCCCGCCGCCTATTCGCTCAGCCGCTTCACCTATCGTGGGCGCGACTTTATCGGCTTTCTGATCCTGGCCACGCAGATGCTGCCGGCGGTCGCCGTGCTGGTGCCCCTGGTCGTCATCATCCGTTCGCTCGGCCTGGCCAACACGCTGACAGCGCTGACCTTCACGCATCTGGCCTTGGGCCTCCCCATCGCGGTCTGGATGCTCAAGGGCTATATCGATGCGGTGCCGCGCGAGCTTGAAGAAGCCGCTGTCATCGACGGATCGTCGCAGCTCGGCGCCATGGTCCGAATTACCCTGCCGCTGATCCGACCGGCGGTGATCGCCGTAGGGACCTTTGCCTTCGTCTTGTCCTGGGGAGAGTTCCTGCTGGCCCTGGCGCTGATTACCAGCGCCGAGGTGAAAACGCTGCCGCTGGCCCTGCAGACCCTGTTCGACCCCTACTCGTTCAGTTGGGGTGTGGTGATGGCTGGCGGCGTCGTCATCGCGGCGCCGACCGTCGTGCTGTTCCTGCTGTTTCGCAATCAACTCGTCGGCGGGCTGACCGCGGGCGGTATCAAAGGGTGACGAAAGTGTCGTTGACGACCCAATCGCTCTATTTCACCGGTCCGGGCGCCGTCGAGGTGCGCTCCGAACCACTCGATGGACCAGGTCCTGGCCAGGTACTGCTTGAATTGCTGGTGTCCGGCATCAGCGCGGGTACCGAACTCAACGTATTTCGCGGCCTTGCGCCGCAATGGCGTCAGGCCATGGACCCCAGGACACGCCTGTTCTCGGACGCCCACGGCTCGGATTGGCACTGGCCGGCACGATATGGCTATGCGGCGGTCGGTCGGGTCGCGGCGCTCGGCGAGGGTGTTGCGCAGGTCAGCATGGGAGACATGGTTTTTGCCTATGTTCCCCATGGACGCCATGCCGTGGTCGACGCAGCAGCCGTGGTTCCGCTCAGCACAATTGAAGACCCCGAGATCGGTGTGTTCTTCGCCAATCTCAACACCGCCTATAACGGTCTGCTCGACGCCAATATTGCGCTCGGCGCCGATGTCGTGGTCAGCGGGCTGGGGGTAATCGGGCAATTGGTCACGCGCTTGCTGGCCCGTAATGGGGCGCGCCAGATTATCGCTATTGACGGGATAGAGCAGCGACGGCAGGCGGCTCTCAAGGGCGGCGCAACCTCGGTGATTGACCCGGCCGCCGGTGAAGTGGCCGAGCGGGTTCGTGATCTCACTGAAGGGCGCGGCGCCGACACGGTGATCGAAGTTTCAGGCGCAGCCCCGGCGCTTAACGAAGCTATCCGCACGGCGGGCTTCAACGGCACGGTGGTTGCCATGTCGTGGTATGGCGGAAGCTTTGAAAGTCTCAGCCTGTCGGGGGAATTTCATCACAACCGGCCACGCATCATTTCTTCGCAGGTAGGTACCGTAAACCCGTTCCTCGGGCCGCTCTGGAGCGCACCACGACGCGGCCGCATCGCCCTTGAATATCTCCCCACGCTTGGCCCAGACCTCAAGGAGTTTGTCACCCACCGTGTGCCGCTCGCCGAAGCAGAAAATGGCTATGGCCTGCTCGATCAGGGATCGCCCGAGGTCATGCAGGTGCTGATCGATTATCGCTGAACTCGAACCGAATGGTCTAAGATGAAACTTTCTGCCTGTATTGAATGGCTGTTTGCCGATGCCAGCGCCGACTTTGCCGACCGTATCCGCCTGGCCAAGGCTGCAGGCCTGGACGCGGTCGAATTTTGGTTCTGGTCCAACAAGGATCTGGACGCCATCGAAGCCGCGCTCAAGGAAACCGGCATGACCCTGAGCGGCTTTGTTGCCGAGCCGATGATTGCGCTGACCGATCCGGCCAATCACGCCGCTTTTCTTGCCGGGCTCGCCACATCGGTGCGGACGGCGCAGCGGCTGGGCGCCAAGGTTCTAATCGCCCAGGCCGGTGACGACCTGCCCGGCCGATCTCGCGAAGAGCAGCACAAGGCATTGGTGGATTGTCTCAAGGCCGCAGCCGATGTGCTGGAGGGCAGCGGGGTGCGCCTGGGCGTCGAGCCCCTGAATACCTTGATTGATCACAAGGGGTATTATCTGTCTTCGACGCGCGAAGCGCTCAACATCGTCGACGAGGTGGGCCGGCCCGAGATCGGCATCGTCTACGACCTCTACCATTCCCATGTCATGGGCGAGCGGATCGAGGACGTGCTGCAGCAACGCGTCTCACGTGTCATTCATGCCCATGTGGCCGATCACCCCGGCCGTAACGATCCGGGCCTGGGCGAAATCGACCTGGGGGCCCGTCTCGCCTGGCTCTACGCCAATGGCTATTCCGGCTCTGTAGGGCTTGAATACCAACCAAAGGGCAGCACGGCCGAGGCACTGGACCGCGTCCGCGCAGCCCTCGGTGTTCCCGCCTGAGCCTTTGGCTCAGGCGGATTGCTCAAAGTGCGCGTTCGGTCTGGGCATCGAAGATGTGCACTCGCTCGGGCGCGATGGTGAGGCCAACCGTTTCCCTGGACCTGATGTCGCTGCGCCCGGTAATGACCACGGTCAGTTCCGGCTCACCATCCGTCGTCAGATAGGTCAATGAGCCGGTGGATTCCACCACGGCGACAGGCAGCACGATCTGTCCACTGGAGCCGGGGGTCGCTTCGATATGCTCGGGTCGCAACCCGACAGTCACCTTCCGGCCCGGTTCAAGGCTCCGACCGATAGGCAGGGCTGCAACCCCCTCAAGATCTAGGGTCACATGCTGGCCGTCGGCGGCAATGGTCCCGGGGATGAAGTTCATTGCAGGTGAACCGATAAAGCCGGCGACAAATCGGGTGGCCGGGGCGTCGTAGAGCTCGAGCGGGCTGCCCTGCTGTTCGATGACACCATCGCGCATCACCACCACATGATCGGCCATGGTCATGGCCTCGATCTGGTCGTGCGTGACATAGACGGAGGTGGCGCCGAGCCGGTCGTGCAAGGCACGGATTTCCTTGCGCATATGCACGCGCAGGGCTGCATCGAGATTGGACAGCGGCTCGTCGAACAGGAAGGCCTTGGGGTGGCGAATAATCGCCCGGCCCATGGCCACGCGCTGGCGCTGACCGCCGGAGAGCTCGCGCGGATAGCGATGCATCAACTGTTGCAAACCGATGGTCTTGGCGACTTCGTCTGCAGCTTTCTTGGCCTCTGCCCTGGGCACACGCTTGAGGCGCAAAGAATAGGTCAGGTTCTGCTCGACCGTCATATGCGGATAAAGCGCATAGGACTGAAACACCATGGCCACGTCCCGCTTGCGCGGCGGAACACCATTCATCACCTCGCCGGCGATCTTCATGGTGCCGCCACTGATGCTCTCGAGCCCCGCGAGCGAGCGCAGCAGGGTCGACTTGCCGCAGCCGGAGGGGCCGACCAGAGCCACGAACTGGCCCTTGGGAATGACCAGGTTAATATTCTTGAGCGCGTGAAAACTGCCATAGTGCTTGTCGATGCCGACAAGCTCGATCTGGGGCTGGACACTCATTTGAGGGCTCCCGAGGTTAGGCCGGATACGATGCGGCGCTGCAGAATGACGAAGACGAGGATGATTGGGGTCACGTACATCGCGGCATAGGCCATGATCCCGTTCCAGTCGGTGGAGTTGGGGCCAAGGAAGCCCGACAGGCCAACGCTGGCCGGCTGGAGGGACTGCGTTGTAATGATCGACTTGGAGTAGATGTACTCGCCAAAGGCCTGCATGAAGGTGAGAATGGCCAGAACGAGGATGCCGTTTCGCGCCAATGGGAGCACGATGAAGAAAAAGGCACCCCAGCGCGAATTGCCATCAACCAGCGCCGCTTCTTCAAGCTCGCCGGGCACGCTCATGAAGGTCGCGCGGACGAGGACAATGTAGAAAGGGATCGCCTTGCCTGCGGCGGCGATGATCACTGCCGTTCGCGGATAGTCGAGCAGTCCGATCTGATTGAATCCCACATAGAGCGGCGTGATCATGACCGAGGCTGGCAGCACCTGCAGCATCAGGATGGCGAACAGACCGATATCGATCCAGGGATTGCGATAGCGGGCCAGCACATAGGCGCATCCGGTGCCGAGCAGCACGGTCAGCGTGGTCACGCCGGTGGCAATGACCAGGCTGTTCCAGAGGAACGTATCCATGGTTCGCCGCTCCCAGGTCGCGGGAAAAATGGAGAAATCCGGGTCACGGGGCCAGAAGGTCGGCGGATTGGCAAAGATCTCCGAGGCGCCCTTCAGGCTGGTGGCATACATCCAGTAGAGCGGGAACAGATAGACCGCCGCCAGCGCCAGGGCGAGGATCAGCAGGATTTTTGGTGCAGCAACCCGGGTCATCCGCGCACCTCATGGCGGGTCGAACGGACATAGACGATCGAGGCAACGAGCACGAAGATCAGCATCATCATCGAGACGGTGGCACCCTTGGCAAAGTCGAAGAGCTGGAACGACCACTGCCAGGCCCAATATTGCGCCACATTGGAGCTATTGGCTGGCCCGCCTTCGGTAATGGCGGGGAAGAGATCGAACTGCTGGAGTGTGTAGATCAGGCCAAGCGCAAGGACTGCGCCAATGGTCGAGCGCATCATGGGCAGCGTGATGGTGGTAAAGCGTTGCCAGCCATTGGCACCGTCGAGTTCGGCGGCCTCGTAGAGGTCACGCGGAATGCCGGCAAGGCCAACCGATAGCAGCATCATGTTGAAGGCCAGGCCAAGCCAGACATTGGCTATGGTGACAGCCCAGATCGACAGGTTCGGGTCAGATTTCCAGAACATGGTGCCATCGATTATCCCGAGCCCGCGCAGGATCGCATTGAGCACGCCGAAATCGCCGGCGAGGATCCAGCCCCAGAGCGCGCCGACCACAAGGCCGGGCATGACCCAGGAGACGAGGAACAGGCCACGGATCGTCGAGGCGAAGGGGAAGCTCATCATGAAGAAAATGGCCAGAGCGAAGCCGAAGATGAACTGGCCGGCAATCGAACCGAAAACGAAGATGGCCGTGTTGCGAATGACCAGCCAGAATTCAGGCTGGCTGACGATCGCAACATAGTTCTCAAACCCGGCAAAGGGCCGCGAGAAGGTGTTGAGATTGAACATGTCGACTTGCTGGAAGCTCATCACGACATTGTAGACGAGCGGTACTCCGGCAAGCGCGAACAAGAAAAGCATCGTCACGCCGACCAGGATGAGATCAAAGCCCTTCCCATCGGTGATGCTGGACAGAATGCGACGCATGGTCCGACCTCTTCCCGTTTTTTGGTTCGTTGAGTTGATGGGTCTTCCCGGCGGCGGCTGTCCGCCGGGAAGATTGGATAGCGATGCGGACTAGTCGATGATCGTGTCGATCGTCTTCTGCGCCTGGCTCAACGCCTCGTCGGGCGTCATCTGACCGGTCAGGGCCGCCTGTTCGGCGTCGTAGATCGCCTTGGAGATCTTCTGCCATTCAGGATGCGGACCACGCGGCTGGGCGTATTTCAGCTGTTCCTGGAACACGGCGAGCGCGGCGTCTTTCTTCTCGATGCCGGACTGGGGTAACTCAACGTCAGACCGCGTCGGCAGATAGCCGAACTCGGGGAAGAGGCGGTCGTCCTGGCTGACAAAATACTCGAGGACCTTGAAGGCTTCTTCGGGATGTTCGGTTGTGGACATGATGCCGAGGTTGAAGCCGCCGAGCGCCGAGGAGCGCTCATCGCCTTCCCCGAAGGTCGGCAGCAGGGTCACGCCCCAGTCAAAGTCGGCATCCTCGACCATGCGGTCGATTTCCCACGGGCCCGAGATCGCCATGGCGGCGTTGCCCGAGTTGAAGGTGCCGGTCGAATCCCACTGACCGAGCGAGAGGACGTCCTGGCTGAGCACGCCATCATCGATCATGCCCTTGACCATGGACAGCCATTCGCGGGCGCCCTCGGTGTTGACGTTTTCATAGCCGCCGCCGGACATCTGGATGACGGGCAGGAACTGGAAGGTGCCCTCTTCATTGCCACGGGCCGAAAGGGTGGCGCCGTATACGCCCTGGTCGGGCTTGGCGAGCTTGCGGGCGTATTCCTCGAACTCCGCCCAGGTTTGCGGCGGGTTCTCGATGCCGGCTTCTGCAAACATGTCCTTGTTATAGAAGACGCCGATCGTATCGGTGTACTTGCCAACACCATAGAGCTTCCCATCCCAACTCACCGAGTTGAGCGGTCCCTCGAAGTAAACCTCGGGATTGATGACGTCGCTTTCGGCAGCCATGTCGGTGATATCGAGGAACGCGCCACGCGACGAGAACAGGGCGAAGTCCGGATTATCAAGGCTGACGATGTCGGGCGCATTGCCAGTGGCAAAGGCGCGCAGCGTTTCGTTGACGATCTCGTCGAACTGCAGGATGCGGTATTCGACATTGATGCCGTTATCCATCTCGTCGAACTCGGCCGAGAACGTATCGGATGGCCCGACCTGATTGGCCCCGTCAATCGACCAGACTGTGATGGTGACATCTTCCTGCGCCTGAGCCGGCATGGCTGCGGCCAATGCGCCTGCTGCCAGGCCTGCCAATAGACCAAGTTTGATAAACTGCATTATATCCTCCCTTTGCGGCCCTCGGGCCGTGAACACGCCGCTTGGGTTTCCTCTTTCCCTTGCGGCTCTCCTCGCTGCCATGGGCGGTGCAAACGCCCGTGGCAGCATCTCAACTCTCCTGAAGCGCCTCTCCCTGATTGCGGACAGCGATGGCATCGCCGCCACAGGATTGGCGCAGCACGAGCTTGCAGGGCAGCGTGCGGACACCTGGATCGACCGGCTTGCCCTCGGCAAGGTCCAGGATCAGGCGGCCCGCTTCGCGGCCGATTTCCTTTAGATTCATGTCGATGGTCGTCAGCGGCGGGCGCGTGGCCGCCGCAACGATTTCCCAATTGTCAAAGCCAATGACAGAAACATCGCCCGGCACATCGACACCGCGTTCGCGCAGAGCATCCACCACACCGCGGGCGATCTGGTCATTGCCGCAGAAAATACCATCCGGGCGCGGCGTAGCTCCCGACCAAAGTCTGTTGACGGCCTCATGGCCCCAGGCTTCGGACCAGGGCCCGTGCAGGACCTGCGCGCCCTGCCCGACCGTCGCACGGAAAGCGCCGGCGCGCGCGACAACTGATGCGAAACTCTCGGGGCCGGTAATATGCACCAGCTTTTTGCGCCCCACGCGTGCGAGCCATTCGGTCGCCTCGCGCGCACCCTGCGCATCGTCTGATACCAGCGTCACCGCATCGTCGGGACCTTCGGTGAAGGCATAGACCACCGGAACCGGCAGAAGCGACAGATCGACAGGCAGACGCCTGTCGATACGCTTACCGGTGGCAATGATGCCATCCACCTGCTTGTCGAGCATGGCGTCGAGATGAAGCTTGGCGAGCGCGGGGTCATCCTCGATGCCGCACAGGAAGACCGAAACGCCCTGGTCCACCAGCGCCTCGGAGACGCCGGCCATGACCGGCAAAGTGAACCGCCCATAGCTATCGTTGGTCAGCAAGCCGATGGTGAAGCTGCGCTGCTGGGTGAGCGCGCGTGCCATGGCATTGGGCCGGAACCCGAGCGCCGCCGCCGTCTGCTTGACGCGCTTGCGGGTTTCTTCGGTCATTCGACCGGTGTCATTGAGGGCCTTTGATGCCGTGGCAACGCTGACGCCAGCGACGCGGGCGACGTCGTAGATGCGAATGCGTTGAGCCTTTACCACGTCCCCGTACCTCAATGGAAAACCCTTTTCTCGCTATTGGTAAAACGGTTTTTCAACACCGGTCAATAGTCATATTTATCCAGCCACTGCCAGGTAGTCACCGCCGCGCGCGTGCTTGAGATGATTGAGAGCATGGACCTGCCCCGTCATTTCCAAAGCATCGCGATAGACCGGATCGTGCCAGCCTTCGATATCGATCGAGCCCGTCCAGCCGACCAGGCGCAGCTCGGAAATAATGTCGGTCCAGTTGCTGTCACCAAAGCCAGGCGTGCGCATGAAGACAAAGGGCTCCTTGCCGAAAATCCCGTGCTCGCGGATCACGTCCCAGCGGATGGTGGCGTCCTTGCCGTGCACATGGAAAATCTTGGGCGCCCATTTGCGGATCTGCGGCAGCGGATCGATGAGATAGACCATCTGGTGACAGGGCTCCCATTCGAGCCCGATATTGTCATCCGGCGTCTCGTTGAACATCAGTTCCCAGGCGTCGGGATTATGGGCAATGTTCCAGTCGCCGGTCTGCCAGTTTCCGTCCATGGCGCAATTTTCAAAGGCGATCTTGACGCCCTTGTCGGCAGCGCGTTTGGCGAGATCGGACCAGACTTCGCGGTACTTTGGCAGGCTCTCGGTCAAAGGCCGGTTGCGAATACGGCCGGTAAAGCCGGCAACACAATCGGCGCCAAAATGATGCGCATTGTCGATGCAATCCTTCCAGCCCTGCAGGGTCTGGCGATCCATCTCCTGATCCTCGAGCGGATTGCCGAACATGCCAAGGGTGGAAATGGTGATATCGCGATCCCCGATCGCCTCTTTGCAGCGCTTCCCGAGCTCGGCGATGTCCTGCCCATTGGTCGTCTGCCAGAAAAAGGGTTCAAAGCTCTCAAAGCCGAGATCGGCAATCTCGGCGATACGCTCGGCGGCTTTGCCGGCAGACGCCGAGACCATGGTACCGATACGGATGGATTTTGCGGGATCAGTCACGTTGAATCGTCCTTAAACTGCAATGGGGATGCGCTGTCCGGTCCGCGCGCTCTCGATGGCGGCAAGGACCATGGCCAGGCTGTTGATATTGTCGCTGCCCGCGGTTTCAGGCTGTGCGCCGGATTCGATGGCAGAAAGGAAGTCGGCAATGACGCTGGCGTGGCCGTGGGTCTGGTCGGCTTCGGCCGGCGGCGGCACCTCGATATCCCTGAGGGGGCGGAAAAACCCACTGTCGCCGTCGACAACACGCGCTTCGAAACGGTCTTCACCATCCCAGATCAGCGTGCCCTTGGTACCAGTGATGCGCCAGGCGCTCTCCCAACTGGTATTGGCGCCTTCGGCGCACCAGGAACCGCGATAGTTGAAGACGACATTGTCTTCGAACTCGAAGATCGCGTTTGCGGCAGCGCCATGGCGATACCAGGAGCCAGGCGGGTTGGTTTCAAGGCAGTAGACCGCCCTGGGCGCCTTACCGGCCATGAAGCGCGCGGCATCGAGCGTGTGAATGGCCATGTCGAGCAAGAGGACATTATCCATCTCCTCGCGAAATCCGCCGAAATGCGCGCCAATGAAGAAATCGCAATTCAGGCTGGTGATCTGACCCAGCGCGCCGCTCTCGACCAGGCGGCGAATGCGCCGTACGCCGGAGATGAAGCGGCGGTTCTGCACCACAGCGTGGATCCGCCCTGCCGCTTTGGCCTGCGCAATCATCGCCTTCGCCTCCGCAAGGCTCGTGGCCATAGGCTTTTCCGTCAGCACGTGACAGCCATGGCGCAGCCCGGTCTCTACCAGGCCGGCGCGGGCACGGGGCACAACTACGTCGAACAGCAGATCGGGTTTTGTCTCGGTCAGAACAGCGTCAAGGTCGGTACCGATGATGACGTCAGCAAGGCCAAACTCGGCAGCGCGGGAAACGGCCGTTTCCCGGTCGAGGTCAACCAGACCGTCAATCCGCACCCTGCCCTTGAGCAAGGGATGCTCGGAAAGGGCCGTCAGCCAGCCCTTTGACATGCCGCCGCAACCGGCCAGCACCGCAGAATAGACCAAAATGTCCTCCCTCTGGACTTTGGCCCGCCCTTGCCATCTTGTGCGGCGTCAGGGCAGGTAGTCCCGTAAACGTTTACGACGTTACATTTGACGGGTTTCGAGTGTCAACCGGATTTCGTAAACGTTTTTTATCGCGCTATGGGGCTGTGGGAAAAGTAGTGAAAAAATGACTGGCATCAGAGAGTTGGCGCAGCGCCTCAATCTTTCCATCGGCACTGTCTCGCGCGCCCTGAACGGCAAACCAGACGTCAACGAGCAGACCCGGCAGCGCGTTCTCGAAGCCGCCGATGCAATGGGCTATGTGCCCAATCAGGCAGGTCGCTCCCTGCGCAAGGGGGCCACCGGCGTTATCGGTTTCATGATGCAGACAGGCGCCCAGATCACCGGCGAAGGCGACGTGTTCTTCATGAGCGTGTTTGACGGCGTGCAGACCGTTCTGGCGCGTCATCAACTGGACCTGGTCGCCCTGCTGTGCTCTTCGGAAGAAGACCCGGACGCCTATATGCAGCGCGTTGTGGCCCGTGGCTTTGCCGATGCCCTGATCATTTCAGCGACGAAACGGGAAGACCATCGCATCGACTACCTCGCCAGTCGCAACATTCCCTTTATTGCCCTGGGCCGATCCCAAACCGATGCGGGGCACCCATGGCTTGATCTCGACTTCGAGGGCATGGCTGAGACCGGTGTGGCCAGGTTGGTGTCCAAGGGGCACCGGCGTATCGGCATCTTTGCTCCGCTTGACGACACCAATCTGGGGTATGTGTTGATAGAGACCTACCGCAAAGCGCTCGAGCAGCGGGGGCTGACATTTGATCCGGACCTGATTTTTCGCGCGCATCCCAATGAACGCGGCGGGCATGACATCGCCCACGCCATCGCCGCCATGCCGGCAACCAAGCGACCCACTGGGTTCATCCTCACCAACGAACTGATGACACTGGGCTTTTACAACGGTTTGTATGAAGTCGGTCTGACACCGGGGGAGAAATTTGCCGTCATCAGCCGCGACAGCCCCCAGTCGCATTTTCTGGTGCCAAAACTCACCAGCTTCCGGCTATCCCTGCGCGATCTCGGCATTGCCCTGGCCGAGGCGCTGCTGGCGACCATGCCGGCCTATGCGGCACACTATCCGCTGGGGGTCGTGCGCAAAATCGTGCCGATGGAACTGGTCGAAGGCGACAGCGACATGCCGGCCGCGACCGACTAGCCGGCAGCCAATTCGCGACGACCATCTTGACACTGACTTTGCCTGAAGTGATGTTCTCACGACTCGGAAAAGCTTTTCCGAGCCTGTTTCTTGCCAATGCTCCGCGCAAATTGAGACCACGATGCCTGAGGCAAAATCCCCAAATCGCTACACGCTGCGTGACGTCGCACGCCGTGCCGGGGTCAGTCTGGGTACCGCATCAAAGGCGCTCAACAAATCTGGCACACTGCGGTCGGAAACGCGCGACAAGGTGCTCTTAGCGGCCAATGAACTGGGGTTTCGGCCCAACGATCTGGCCCAGGCGCTACATCGCGGGCAAAGCTTTACCGTTGGTCTGATTTCCAATGACAGCTTCGGACGTTTCACCATGCCGATCATGGAGGGACTGGAAACCGTTCTGCACGAAGCCGGCATTGCCCTGTTCATGTGCAACGCCACCGACGACCCCGAGCGCGAAAAGCGACATATCGACCAATTGCTGGGCAAACGGGTCGACGGGCTGGTCTTTACCGGGCGCCGCGCCGATCGGCGTCCCGCCCCCGGTCTGGCGCTTGGCAATTTGCCGGTGCTCTATGTCTTTTCGCAAAGCGACGAGCCCGACGCTGCCTGCCTGTTGCCCGACGATGAGGGGGGTGCACGCCTGGCTACCGAACATCTGCTTGCGCTCGGGCGAACCAGAATTGCCCATGTCACCGGCCCCGAGGATTTCGAAGCCGTCCGGCTGCGCAGACGCGGTTACGAAGCGAGCCTTTCTCAAGTTGATCCGACATTGATCCTGCACGGTCCGTGGTCGGAGGCTTGGGGCCGGGAAGCAGCAACCCGCCTGCTGGCCCTTCCCAACCGCCCCGACGCCATCTTTGCCGGCAATGACCAGATCGCACGCGGCATCGTCGAGACGCTGCGCGACAAGGCCATTGCCGTGCCTGACGACATTGCCGTGATCGGCTTTGACAACTGGTCGGTGATGGCCGAGGCGAGCCGGCCGCAAATCAGCAGCATCGACATGAACCTCAAATCGCTCGGCGAGGAGGCCGGGCATCGGCTGATCCGCATGATCCGGGGCGAAAGCCAGGGCGGCACCAGCCGCCTGCCCTGCACCCTTGTCCCGCGCGCCAGCACCACGACAACCCCATAACCAGGCCAATAATGGTCGGAGGAGACCCCCGTATGCGTCGTTATTCCCCAGTCGATTTTACCCGTGTGAGCCTGACCGGCCCGTTCTGGTCAGAGCGGCTTGAGACAGTGCTCACGCGCACGGTGCCCAGTCAGTACAAGAAGCTCGATGAAAACGGCATCCTGGAATCCCTGGATCTGAAGGATCCCCCACCGCCGCTGCGCGTGCCCTTCAACGATCAGGGGTTCACCATGCAGTATTTCTGGGACTCAGACATCGGCAAATGGATCGAAGCGGCCGGCTATGCGCTGCGGCATCGCCGCGATGCGGAAATCGAGCGGCAGGTGGACGAGATCGTCGACAAGCTCGAAGCCGCGCAGATGCCCGACGGCTATCTCAACCTCTGGTACCAGGGCCATGAGATCGAGAACCGCTGGACCAATCTGCGCGACCGGCACGAGCTTTATAATATCGGTCACCTACTGGAGGGCGCCATCGCCTATTACCAGGCCACGGGAAAGCGCAAATTCCTCGAGGTGATGGAGCGCAGCCTCGACCATATCCGCAGCACGTTCGGCACCGGCCCGGACCAGAAGCGCGGCTATCCCGGTCACCAGGAAATCGAGATCGCGCTGATCCGGCTCTACCAGCTCACCGGAGAACGCAAGCAGCTCGATCTTGCCGCCTATTTCATCGACGAACGCGGCCGCGAACCGCATTACTTCGATGAAGAAGCCATTGCCCGGGGCGACGACCCGACCAAGTACCACTTCTTCAACTCCGGTAATTACGAGTATGGCCAGGCGCACAAGCCGGTCCGCGAGCAGGACAAGGTGGTCGGCCACGCCGTGCGCGCCATGTATATGTACACCGCCATGGCGGACCTCGCCGCCGAACTGGATGATGACAGCCTGCGCCATGCCTGTGAGGTGCTGTGGAAGGATGTGACCACTACGCGGATGTACGTGACCGGCGGTTTCGGCCCCTCGGCCTCGAATGAGGGTTTTACGACCGATTACGACCTGCCCAACGACACCGCCTATTGCGAAACCTGCGCCTCCATTGCCTTCGTGTTCTGGGCCCAGCGCATGCTGAATCTCGATCTGGATGGGCAATATGCCGAGGCCATGGAGCTGGCGCTCTATAATGGCGTGCTGTCCGGCCTCAGCCGCGATGGTGAGCTCTACTTCTACGAAAACAAGCTCGACAGCGATGGCAGTCATCGACGCTGGCCCTGGCACCCCTGCCCCTGCTGCACCATGAACGTGTCACGGCTGGTGGCTTCGGTCAGTGGCTATTTCTACTCGGTGGGACCGGGGGCAATTGCCGTCAATCTCTACGGCGGCAACAGTGCGGAACTCGAACTCGATGGCCGACGGATCCGGATCGAGGAACAGTCGAATTACCCATGGTCAGGCAAGATCAAGGTCAGCGTACATCCCGATGGCCATGGCGTATTCGCGCTCAAGCTCCGTATTCCGGACTGGGCACGCGATGGTGTGGCAACGCTCAATGGCAATCCGGTTGATGTTCCCGGACAATTGCAGAACGGCTATCTGGTGATCGAACGGGACTGGATCGAAGGCGATGTGGTCGAACTCGACCTGCCGATGACCCCACGGCGCATCTATGCCAATCCCAAGGTCAAGATGGATCGGCACCGTGTTGCCCTGGCGCGCGGACCATTGGTCTATTGCGCCGAGCAGGTGGACAATGAGACGCCGGTACCCGATCTCATTCTGTCGCGCGATGCCGCGATCACAGAGACGAACCGGTCAGATCTGTTCGACGGCATTGTCAGCCTCACCGCTCCCGCAAAGAGTATTGGCAGCGATGACTGGGGGCTGGACCTGTATCGCACGACACCGCCGACCCCGGCCGATACAACACTGACCGCCATACCCTATTATCTCTGGGCCAATCGGGACGCCGGGCCGATGCAGGTCTGGATCCGCGAGGGCTAGAGCCTTCTTCAAATCCGCAAGGAAAAGGTGGCGCCCCGGGCGCCACCTTTGATGCCTCCGGAGCGCATTGACGCGATCGATCACCCCTTCGGGGACGGCTTTATCTTGACGCATCTGGAGAACAGCGAGATTTGTCTTGTTGATGCCACGTTTTGATGCGATAAGCTGCCTACACGTTTTCAGCCTAAGTCGGCTGCCTCTAGCCGGTTCATTCCGGTCCTTGGCTCACTGATCTACTTTGCGAACGTATGTAAGCCCCTTTTGCATGTTGCGGGGGGAAACGCTCGTTTCGCTTCGGCTCCGAGCTTTAAGGAACTAAAAATGGCTACCATGAACGGCACCGTCAAATTCTTCAACACCACCAAGGGCTTTGGTTTCATCACCCCGGACAACGGCGGCAAGGACCACTTCGTCCACATTTCGGCGGTGCAGAATTCTGGCGTCGACGGCCTCTATGAAAACGACAAGCTTTCCTATGAAGTCGAGACCGGCCGCGATGGCCGCGAGTCCGCCATCAACCTGGTGCTGCAGAAGTAAGCAGCGGCATTATTGATGCGAAAGGCCACCTACGGGTGGCCTTTTTTTTGTGCGCGCACCGGGAGTTTACCAGAGACACCGGCGCGAAATCAGGAACCGCGCAAGCGAAGCCATGCGGGCTATGGCGCGATCAGGGCGCCGGTCCGGATCGCTGCCCAGAGGCGCGGCGTGACCGGACCCGAGGCAAAAGGGACGCTCCCCTATTGGACGGGGCGCAAAGCGGGACTGGCCGGTGACGATGACGAGTCGCGCTCATCCAGGATGGCGCTGATCGCCTGATGCTGGCTGAGGTGCACGCTGCCCGAGAGATGGGCCAAAAATTCGGTGTCCTTGAGCTTGTCCATGACCGGTCCTTTGACTTCGGAGAGGTGCAGGCGGACGCCAAGGTCCTCCAGGCGATGCTCGATGGCTTCCAGGCTTTCGAGCGCCGACATGTCGATGGTGTTCACCGCCGAGCACATCAGCACAACATCGGTAAGGCCCGGATTGGCGGTGGCCTGATTGATGACGAGATCCTCCAGATAGCGCGCATTGGCGAAATAGAGGCTTTCATCGACACGGATTGAGAGGACGCCTGGTACCGTGTCCACCTTGTGGCGCAAGATATTGCGGAAGTGTTCGGTACCCGGCACCTGGCCGACAATGGCCGCGTGCGGCTGTGACGAGCGATAGAGGAAGATGAGGATCGACGCCCCGACACCGAGGGAAATGCCGACCTCAACGCCGAGCAACAGCGTGCCGGCAAGGGTGAAGGCGACAGCGGCGAAATCGGCCTTGGAATAGGACCAGGCGCGCTTGAGGATAGAGAAGTCCACCAAAGTCAGGACGGCGATGACGATGGTTGCCGACAAGGTGGCCTTGGGCAGGATGGCGAGGAACGGCGTGAGCAGCAGCGTGGCGCCGGCAATACCGATGGCGGTGAAGGCCCCTGCTGCGGGGGTGGCTGCGCCGGCGTCGAAATTGACCACCGAGCGGGCGAAGCCGCCGGTCACCGGATAGCCCCCACCCACGGCCGCCGCGATGTTCGAAGCGCCCAGCCCAATTAATTCCTGGTTGGGCGAGATGCGTTCGCGGCGCTTGGCGGCCAGGGTCTGGGCCACGGAGATGGATTCGACAAAGCCAACGATGGAGATGATCAGCGCGGGCACGGCCAGTTGCTGGATCGTATCGAGATTGAAGCTGGGCAAGGACAACATGGGCAGCCCCTGCGGCACCTGACCGACCAGGGACACTCCCCTGGCGCCCAGATCCATGCCCACCGACCAGGCCATGGTGAGAAAGACTACAAGCACGGGACCGGCGCGGACCAGGATAGTGGCAACGCCCTTGGGCACGCCGAAGCGGCCCAGCCAGTTTTTGAGATCAAGCCGGATCCAGAGCAACAGGGCCACGGCCACCACGCCGACGGCAAGGGTATAAAGGTTGACCTGCCCGAGATTGCCAACGATCGACATCACCAGCTCAGGCATGGCGTGCCCTTCGGTCTTGATGCCGAGCAGACCACCGATCTGACTGGTGGCGATTATGATGCCCGAAGCCGTGATGAAGCCGGAGATGACCGGGTGAGAGAGAAAATTGGCGATGAAACCGAGGCGGAACAGCCCCATCAGCGCAAGCATGGCGCCCGAGAGCATGGCCAGGACAATGGCGGCGCTGGCGTAGTCCGCGGTGCCTTCCGCGGCGAGACGACCAACAGCCGCCGCAGTCATCAGGGAGACCACGGCGACCGGACCCACCGCCAATGCCGACGATGTGCCGAATATGGCATAGGCAATCAGTGGCAGAATGGAGGCATATAGACCTACCTCCGGCGGCAACCCGGCCAGCAGCGCATAGGCCAGCGATTGCGGGATCAGCATGATGGTGACGATGATCGCGGCAATGAGATCGCTGGTCAGCGTCTGGCGATTGTAGCGGCTGCCCCAGTCAAGGATCGGCAAATAGGTCTTGATGTTCATGGTCGGTCCGGTTGCCCTTTACCCACCGGTGATCGGCGTAGGGTCAAAGCAATGAGGTCAGCGGCTCAGCGTGGCATAGAGGCTGCCGGCGCGAGCGCCGGAGCGGCAATAGCCGAGGGCGGGCTTGGGCAGGTTCTGCCAGGCGTCGTGGAAGCGAATGATCTGCCCCTCACCGAGAGCGCCGGAGACTGGGATGTGAACGATCTGGATACCTTCGGCCTCGGCTGCGCGGGCGACATCGTCGAAGCCGGGCTGGCCGAACTCTTCATTGTCCGGGCGGGCGCAGACAATGGACTTGAAGCCGGCCTCTGCGACGGCCTTGACCTGTTCGGGGGTGAGTTGGCCGGTTACGGCGAAATTGTCGTCAAGCTTGCGGAAATTCATGGTCTCGGCTCGTGATCTAAAAAAGGAAAATACTGTGTGCCATCTTGATGTGCGCCCCTCCCCCGATCGCGGTCGGAAGGAGGGGCAGGCCTGCGCGCAGGGATGCGCTCACAGACCGTTGAGAGGGACCTTGAGATAGCTCTTGCCACTCTCGTCCTTGGGAGGAAGTTTCCCCGCGCGCATGTTGACCTGCAGCGAAGGGATGATCAGCTTGGGCATGGGCAGGGTGGCGTCACGCTCTTCGCGCATCTTGACGAAGCTGTCTTCGTCCGTGCCCCTGCCGACATGGATATTGTGGTCGATCTCATCGCCGACGCAGGTTTCCCACTGGATGTCGCGGCCGTTTGGACCATAGTCGTGGCACATGAACAGACGCGTTTCGCGGGGCAGCGACAGCACCCGCTGGATCGAACGATAAAGGGTGCGTGCGTCGCCGCCGGGGAAGTCGGCGCGGGCGGAACCGCCATCGGGCATGAACAGGGTATCGCCAACAAAGGCAGCATTGCCCACGACATGGGTCATGCAGGCGGGGGTGTGCCCCGGTGTGTGCATGACATGGGCCGTCAAACCACCAATCTGGTAGCTGTCGCCATCGGTGAAGAGGCGGTCGAACTGGCTGCCATCGCGCTGAAATTCAGTGCCTTCATTGAAGATCTTGCCGAAGGTGTCCTGCACGACAGTGATGTTCTCGCCGATGCCCAGCTTGCCGCCGAGTTTCCCCTGGATGTAGGGGGCGGCCGACAGGTGATCGGCATGGACGTGAGTTTCGATCAGCCATTCAAGCTTGAGATTGTGCTTCTCGATGAAGGCAATGATCTCATCGGCTCCCTCATAGGAGATGCGGCCGGCGGCGTAATCGATGTCCATGACCGAGTCGATGACGGCACAGGCTGCCGAGTTGGGGTCCTTGACCACATAGGAGATGGTATTGGTCGGCGCATCGAAGAATGCGTTGACCTCTGGCTTGACCGAGAGATCGGTCATGAACGGAATGGTGCTCATTTCGAACTCCTATGTATTTGGATCAAACGGTTTGGGCTGCGCGCTGTTCCAGCGCGACACGAATGGTGCGGGCAACAAAAATTCCGGCAAGCATGGCGCCGACAAAGGCCCAGGCTGAAACTTCGCCCAGTCCCAAAGCCGGAATGGCGCCACCTGGGCAAAATCCGGAAATTCCCCAGCCGATACCGAACACCGCCGAACCACCGAGCAATGGCAGGTCGAGCTTGCGGCTGGTGGGCAGGTGGAACCGGGCCTCGAGCACGGGTTTTTCGCGCTTGAGAACGAAGCGATAGCCAATGGCGGTCACCAGCAATGCACCACCCATGACGAACGCGAGTGACGGATCCCAGGTCCCGGCCAGGTCAAAGAAATTAAGCACCTTGGCGGGATTGGCCATGCCAGAGAGGGCAATGCCGGATCCGAAGATGAGACCGATCAGGCCGGCGAGAAGGATGCGCTGCATCAGAAACCCCCGATGAGATGGCGAATAACGAAGACGGTGAGAAAGGCTGCGGCCATGAAGGTGGCTGTGGCAGCAAGGGAGCGCGGCGAGAGACGCGCCATGCCACAAACGCCGTGCCCGGAGGTGCAACCGGAGCTGAAGTAGACGCCGCCGCCGACAATCAGCCCGCTGATTATAACCCAAGGCAAGGGCACGGGGCTGTCGTAGCCGATAGCGGTTTGAGACACGCTCAGTATGAGCATCGGCGCCACGATTGCACCGGCCACAAAGGCCGCACGCCAGGCCCAATCGCTGGACACGGGCGGCAACAGGCCGGACAATATGCCGGTCATGCCGGCGATACGACCGTGAAAGGCCATGAGAAGAACGGCGGACAGGCCGATCAGGGCGCCGCCGAACAGCGACGCCAGCGGGGTAAACTCAGTCATCAATGGAAACCTTGCGGGTTGAGAGACCAAAAGGCGCGTAGAGCGGATAGAAGCGCACCATGGCCGCGGCAATCAGCACGGCACCAGGGATCACCGCGCCCCATAGCAATATGGGGGACGCAGCAAGCAGCAAGGCTGATACAAGGGCCAGGACGACGAGGAGGAGACTCAGAATGATCCGAGCGATCTGGTCGGCAGACCCAAGATGGATGCGCATCTCAAACTCCTTGAAAATCGCCCGGAAATGAGCGATAAGTCTTTTGCACGAATATTCGTATATACGAGCTTGCTAATATGATCAAGATGGAAATGGAGAAGATGGAGCAGAATGCCGAACGGGCGTCTCAGCTCCTGACGGCGATGGCCAATCCGAAGCGATTGCTGATCCTGTGCAACCTGCTCGACAAGGAACGCAATGTCAGCGATCTGGCCGAGCGTGTCGGTCTGGGCCAGTCGCCCCTATCCCAGCATTTGTCCAAACTGCGCGCCTGGGGCCTTGTCCGGACGCGGCGTGAGGGCCAGCAGATCAATTACACGCTGGCCTCAGACGATGTCCGCAGCGTGCTGGTGACGCTCTACGATATTTATTGCGCCTGCTAGGGCCGCACCCGGGAAGGCGGGGTGGACCATTGACGGTACTGCCGTCCTACCGACACTGCCTTAGGCCCAGCGCTTGTGAGCGCTGGACCGGAACATCTGCCATCACCCCTTGACGCCGGCCGAGAGCATGATCGCCTGGGTCACGCGGCGTTGGAATATAAGATAGAGTACGGCCACCGGCAGGCCGGCCATCACCGCCGAAGCCATTTGCCGGGCATAGACAATGCCATAGGCGTCCTTGACCTGGGTGATACCGACGGGAACCGTCATGGTCGCTTCGCCGGTTGCTGCCAGGAAGGGCCAGAGGAAGCTGTTCCAAGCGCCGATGAAGGTGATGATCGCCAGCGCGCTGGTGATGCCCCAGTTCATCGGCAGATAGATGCGGAACAGCGTTTTGAAGTGCCCTGCCCCATCCATCTGCGCCGCCTCGCGGAACTCGCGCGGGACATTGTCGAAGAACTGCTTGTAGACAATGATGGTCACCGGCACGATCAGTTGCGGCAGGATGATGCCGGCCCAGCTATTGAGCAGCTTGAACTGCGCCATCAGCACGAAATGATTGATAATAAGCGCCTGCATCGGGACCATGAAGCAGGCCAGGATCAGCACATAGATCAGCCGCCGCCCCGGGAAATCGAGCTGGCTGAGCGCATAGGCGCAGCCCGCCGAGGAGACAATGACGCCGGCGGTGATCAGCGTGGAGGTGACGAAGGAGTTGATGTACCAGATGCCGATATTGGTATTGGTCCAGATGTGCTCATAGGCCTCGGTATTGATCCGCGAGGGCCACAGGGCAATGCCCGAGGCGATCACTTCGGTCTCGGATTTGAATGAAGTGACGACGGCCCAGTAGACCGGGAAGATCGCCATCAGGGCAAAGCCCAGCGTCACGACGGTGAGGGCCAGCCCACCGAAATCGATCAGGCGATCGCCCTTGAGGCGCGCGGCGTTTTCGACCGGGCGGGTGATTGCTTCGGAGCTCATTTCTCCCCCCTCGCGCGCAGCGCCTGGTACTGCAGGACGCTCAGTATGATGATCATGGCAAAGAGCAGGGTCGCGGCTGCGGCGCCCTCTCCGCCCTTGTTCTGCTGGAACGCCAGCTTGTAGATATATTGGACCAGCACGATGGTGGGGTCCTGCCGCCCGCCGGTCGAGAACAGGTAGACCTGATCGAAGATCTTGAGCTGGGCGATGAGCTGGATGGTCAGCACCAGCGCCGTCACCGGCCAGATCAGCGGCCAGGTGATCTTGCGAAACTGGCGCCAGCGTCCGGCGCTGTCGAGCGAGGCCGCTTCATAGATTTCCGGAGAAATATTGCGCAACCCGGCGATGAACAGCAGCACGTTGAAGCCCAGCGTCCACCAGATGGTGACCACGGCGACGGTCGGCATGAAGAACGGAATTGTGCGGGTCAGCGACATCGGCTCGCCGCCATTGAAGGGACGCACGATGTATTGGACCAGCCCATATTGCACGTCGATGATCCAGTTCCAGGTGAGATAGACCACCGAGACGGGCAGGATATAGGGCAGGAAGAAGCAGGCCATGACAAAGCCCTGCTGCCAGCCCTTGAGCCGGTTGACCGCCATGGCAATGGCCAGCGACACCAGCGTGTTGGGCACGACCGTGAGCAGCACGAAATAGGCGGTATTCCAGGTCGCGTTGCGGAACAGGCGGTGAGTGAGGATGCCGACATAGTTCTCGAGGCCGACCCAGTCTCCCGGCCCGATAAGGGGGGCGTCGGTGAAGCTGAGCATCACCATCTGGATGGTGGGCCAGACGAACAGCAGGCCATAAATGACCACAAAGGGCCCGACCAGGATCAGGGCCGCCAGATATTCCGAGCGCTTGTCGCGGATCACGTCGGTTCTCCTCCCGCAATAACCGTTTGATGGCCGGCACCCGTGGGTGCCGGCCGAAGCCACAAGCTCTAGAGCTGGCTGTTGAGATCGTCGCGCATTTCCATGGCGGCGTCGGCCGGATCAAGTTCACCGGTGGTGGCCGGATTGATGAAGTTGGACCATGCGTCGCCCAACGGCGCGGCAGGACCGGCCAAAACGGTGCGCGGATCGAACACGGCGGTATCGGCGAAACCGGCATAGTCCGACTGCGGCTTCATCGAGGCAAAGCCTTCGCTTTCGCGCACCTCGTTATAGGCCGGGATGTGACCGGCACCGGCCCAGTCGAGCGAGTTCTTGTCCATCCAGGCGATGACTTCCATCACCGCTGCGCGCTTTTCGGGATCGTCCTCCTGCCCCGCATTGGCCGGGATCACAAAGGCATGGGAATCCGACCAGGCGGCCGGCTGATCGAACAGCACGGGCAGTTCCACTGCACCCCATTCGAACAATTCACCCTTGGCGGCGAGATCGGTGAAGGTAGGAACTTCCCAATTGCCCATGATGAAGAAGGCGGCCTGACCCGAGGTGAACTGGGCCAGCGCGGCCGGGCTTTCGATCTGGGCCGGGGTCCAGCCATTGTCCACCCAGCGCTTCATCGTCTCGGTGGCGGTAGCAAGCTTGTTGACGTCTTCATCGGTGGGGAAGAACCCGCCCGCCTCGGCGTCGAACATGGTACCGCCCTGCTGACCGAAGAAGGAATAGACAGCGCGGTAGCGGTCGCCAGTGGGCATGGAGAGGCCATATTTGCCATCGTCCGTGGTGAACTGGGCAAGCGCCGCCTCAAAATTCTCCATGCCGTCGAGACCAGTGGGCATGCCGTTTTCATCGAGCATGCCGGCCTCGTCGAGCATTTCCTTGTTGTAGTAGAGGATCAGCCCGTGCTGGTCGAAGGGCACGGCATAGCGGGTGCCGTCCACCTTGGCAGCCTGTGCGGCGGCAGCGGTGAAGCTGTCGTCGGAGAGCCCCACCGATGCCAGGTCCTCATCGCTGATTTCGGCCAGCGTGCCACTGTCGACGGCCAGCGGGATGCGGCTGAGGTGGTAGGTGGCGATATCGGGCCCCTCCCCGATCGCGGCCGAGGTCTGCAGCTTGGTGTAGAAGGGTGTGCCCCATTCCAGGGTCGTGCCTTCGATGGTGATCTCGCCTGCATGCTCCTCATTGAAGGCGTCGATCAGTGCTTTCATGCGCACGCCGTCGCCGCCGGCCAGAAAATCCCACCAGACCACGGTCTGCTGCGCGGCAGCCGCCGATGTCAGGGCCATCAGGGCCGTGGAAACCAGGGCAAGACGCTTAATTGTCTTGGTCATGTCGCTTTCCTCCCAAAAAAGCTCAATGCGAAAATATGTCGGCCGGTGCGGTGCATTGAGCCATTGGCCGCACCGGCCGAAATCGCCGCCGCCTAGTCTGCGTGATACGCCAGACCGGCTGCGTCGAAGAGATGAGTGGCCGTTCCGTCCACCTTGAGCGAGACCGGGCCACCGGCCTCGAGCGTGCTCTTGCCTTCGTCCTCGGCGACGACATTGCTGCCGTCGGCGAGGGTGACGTGCACCAGCGTGCGGTCTCCCAACCGCTCCACCAGGGCAATCTGTCCAGTCATGTCGCCGGCCCCATCCTGCGCCACGCGCAGGGATTCGGGGCGAACGCCCAGGGTCAGTTCGCCATCGTCTTTCGGCTGCTGGCGGATTGTGGTGGCGATGGTTGCGCCCGCCACCTTGACCGCTAGACCATCGGGGCCGGTTTCGATGCCGGTGACGGGAATGAAATTCATGGAGGGCGAGCCGACAAAGGCGGCCACGAAGCGGCTGGCCGGGCGCGAATAAACCTCCATGGGGGTGCCGATCTGCTCGACCTTGCGATTGTTCATCACCACGATGCGGCTGGCCAGGGTCATGGCCTCGGTCTGGTCGTGAGTGACAAAGATCATCGTCGTGCCGATGCGCTGGTGCAGTTGGGCCAGTTCCACCCTGGTACGGACCCGAAGACCGGCGTCGAGATTGGAGAGCGGCTCATCGAGCAGAAACGCCTGCGGCTCGCGCACAATGGCCCGGCCGATGGCGACACGCTGGCGCTGTCCGCCGGAAAGCTGGGCCGGGCGCCGATCAAGCAGCGGCTCGATTTCGAGCATGCGCGCCGCGCCTTCCACGCGCCGGGCAATCTCGGCCTTGTCGGTGCCGATGTTTTCCAGCCCGAAGCTCATATTCTGGCGCACGCTCATATGCGGGTAGAGCGCGTAGTTCTGGAAAACCATGGCGACGCCGCGCTGATTGGGCGGCAGATTGTCTACCCGACGCTCACCGATATGAATTTCGCCTGCATTGACCGCCTCAAGCCCGGCGATCATGCGCAGCAAGGTCGATTTCCCACAGCCCGAGGGGCCGAGGAAAACGATAAACTCGCCCGAGCGGATATGCATGTTCACTCGCTCGAGCACCTCGACGGCGCCGTAGGATTTGCTCACATCCTTGAGCACGATATCGGCCATGTTGTTCTCCTCCTTGGTTGGGCGGCGCGTTTTCGCGTCTCACCCAAATCGTCGGCAGCTGGTCCACCTTCCCATCCGGGAGAGGTGGGCGGTTCGGCTAGATTTTCCCCTCATCCACCGGCAGTCCGGCGGCCGATGCCATCAGGGCATCGAACAGGGCCGCAGCAACCGGATCGGCACCAGGCGCCTCGCGAGTCAGCCGGAAAGTGGTTGCAACCACGCCGCCGCGTCCGACCCGCTTCTGACCGATGATGGCCGCCGGTTTGTGCACCCAGCCGCAAACCATGCCGGCAAGCACGTTGCTGCCGAACTCCCAGGGCCGGAACCCGGTGAGCAGATGGTGCGGCACCACATCGGAAAAGCTGAGATCGAAGAGCGGACCGCCCGGAATGGCAGCGAAATGACCTTCACGGCGTACCCAGGAAAAGCCGGCAATCCAGTCGCCGCGCCAGATGGTGCCGTCGCGTTCAACCAGGCCGATACCGGGCAGATGCTGGTCCAGGCTCGGCCGGAACTGCTTGCCATCGGCCACGATGGAGCGATGCGGCAATTCTCCATCGGGCATGTCTGTGCGCAGGTTCCTGTTGGTCTCGACGCTGCCATCGGCCAGGATCACATAGCGTGCCCCGCCCTTGATGGCCTCGACATCGGCGCCATCGACCGCGTGGCAGAGGATAATGTCGGCCTCGGCTGCCGGAACGACCGGATAACCAAGGCCGCTGGCGTAAGCGGCAAGATCAGCGTCGGCAGCAGCAATGGAGGAAAGCCCTGCCGTCTTGCGCTGGGAGTAAAGCGCGATCTCGCAGCTGTTGCGCGCCAGTACCACACCGTTGGCTTCGAGGATGAAGTCAAGGCGCAGCGTGGTATTGTCGGAAACCGCCGGCATTGAGAGGCTGGTGGTTCCCAGATCTGCAACCGAAACCGGACCGGTCGCGGGCACATCGAGCGATCCGGTGACACCGCCGCTCCAGCTCAGTTTGGCTCCGTCCGGGATCGATCCGCCGCCGGTGGCAATCCTGAGTTCAACCGGCAGGTCCTCGCCCGCCCAGGCAGAATAGCGGGCCGGGCGCGGCACGATGACGATGTCGGCATTGATGGTGGCGAACACGTCGTGGAAGACGCGCGGATTGCGCTCGATATCGAGAAGGCCGTTGGCTTCCCAATGGACGTCGGTCAATTCGGTGATCACGTAGCCCATGATTGAGGGATAGCGGCGCATTTCCTCGATCTGGTAGCGCAGGTTCATGAACTGGTACCACTGCACCTGTTCGATGAACCCTTCGAAACTGCCAAAGGTACCGGCCATATCGAGCGCGCCGAAACGCTCCTCGATGCCATGGGGCAGCGCCACGCCGTCTCCCCAGAGCGACCCGGTCTCGAACCAGTCGGGCTCCGAGCCATCCTCGTTGCGCAGCTTGCTCGGGTCAGGCAGCCCCCAGACGCCGAATTCGGAAACGATCAGCGGCTCGTCGCCCCGGCGCTCGGCATCGCCCAGCGGCGAGAAAGTCCAGTCGGCACCGGCAGCGAACTGGGCCGTAATGTCATCCCATTCCTGCCGGCGTTCGGGGACCGAGCGATAATAGTGATAGTCGTTGAGGTCGGTCTTGACGTGGAAGTTCGGGAAGCAGGCCGAATTGTCGACCACGAGCCGCGTCGTGTCCTCGGCCTTGAGCCAGTCATAACTGTCCTTGAGCCACTGCCGGTGTTCGGCATTTTCCACCAGTCGGGTGCCCCAATCCTCATTGATCAGCGTCCAGGCGATGATCGAGGGATGGTTGCGGTCGCGTTCGAGGATACCCACCATGGTCTCGCGCATTCGTCGCGCCGACTCAGATGTGAAGCTCTGCACATTGGGGACTTCGGTCCAGACGAGAAGACCATAGCGATCCGCTACGTCATAATACCGCGGATCCGGCACCTTGATGTGGCAGCGCAGCGTGTTGAGGCCCAGCTCAATGGCCTTTTGGGCCTGGTCTTCGAGAAATTCCAGAGAGGGCGGCGTGTAAATGCCGTCGGGATAATAGTCCTGGTCCAGCGCACCGCGCATATAGACCGGCTTGCCATTGAGCAGGATTTGCCCATTGGCAGTGGTGACGGTGCGGAAACCAAAAGTTTGCTCGACCACATCGAGACCGCCATCGAGAGTCACCGTCAGGGTATAAAGATTGGGCTGGCCGACATCCCAGAGCCTGGCGCCGGGAACTTCGAGCGTCACACCAACGGATTCGGCTGCGGAAACCTCGGTTGATGCAACAATGGCCCCATCGCCGTCCCGAACCTCCAACTGGGCCGGCAGGCCATTGGCCGCGGTGGTGAAAGCCAGGTTGGCCTTCACTACGCCATCCATACCGGCTTCGATCGCCACGTGATTGAGCCGCCGCGTATCACGCGCCAACAGCGAGACCGACTGCCAAAGCCCGCCAATGCGGCCATACCAGGAGATCTTGCCGTGCGGAATTTCCGAGAACGGAAATTCAGGAAAGGCCGACTGGTCGGCGGACGGCACAGTGACCCGAACTTCGACTTCATTGGTCGGCCGCAGCTTTGCGTTGTCGATTGCAAATTCGAAGGGCAGGAAGGCGCCTTCATGGCTGCCCAGCTTTTCGCCGTTGAACCAGACCTCGCAGGCATAGCTGACGGCGCCGAACTGCAACGCCAGGTCGCGATTCTCCCATCCGGCCGGCAAGGTGAAGCTGCGCTTGTAGGTGGCGCGACCAAAGGTATCGACCAGATCGGAAAACTCAGCCTGCCAGGGCTGGGGGACATGCGCCTGGCGCCAGGGCCCATCCTCATGCCGGAACTGCCAGACACCATCCAGCGACAGGCTGCTGCGCGACGCATTGATCGCCTCGGAGGCCATTGCCCGGCTCAAACTCATAATCCCCACCCTAAGCAGTATTAGTTATATTATTATCACCATATGACCGAAGCGAAGGGTTTGGCAAGGGGGGTTGCGAAGGGTCTGCACAAATGGGCAAGTTGGCACGTGAGCTACCCTCAGGCGACGCTCAGTGCTAACAGTCTGCCAACCAATTCGCCTGAAAAGAGAAACTGAGGGAGACGGTTGGAAAAGCGCGCAACCATGCATGAGGTGGCTGAACTGGCCGGGGTCTCCCAGGCCACTGTTTCGCTGGTCCTCAATGGCGTTCCCAATGCCCGCGTATCCAAGGCCACGCGCCGTCGCGTACAGGAAGCGGCCGAGCAGCTTGGCTATCGCCGTGGCAAGACTCACCCTGTCCCTGCTGGACGGACGCGCGTTATCGGCCTCTTCATCGATGAAGTCTCGACCACGCCCTTTGCCGCCGCGTTCATCGAGGGGGCCCGGGACGAGGCTGCCCTGCAGGACGTCACTATCGCCACCTTCTGCACCGGCAATGATCCAGCGCTGGAACAGGCAGGGCTCGACATGCTGGTGGCGCAGAACGCCATCGGGGCAATCTACTGTACCCTGATAACGAGACAAGTGACTGTGCCAGCAGCATTTTCTCAGCTGCCACTGGTGCTGCTCAATTGCTACGAGAAGAAGGTGCAACACCCCTCGGTGGTGCCAGGCGACATTGTCGGCGGTTTCACCGCCACGGACGCCCTGCTCCGCGCCGGACATAGGCGTATCGCCCATCTGGCGGGCGAGCATATCGTCGAGGCGGCCATCGACCGCGAACAGGGTTTCCGACAGGCCATGGATAAATGGGGCGTGGCGGTGGACGAGAGCCTGGTTACCCTGGGTGGCTGGACCATTCGGGCCGGGCGCGAACGCGCCTTAGCCCTGCTCTCGCAACCCAATCCGCCAACAGCCATTTTCTGTTTCAATGATCGCATGGCGATTGGCTGCTACGAGGTGGCGCGTGACCTGGGCCTGTCCGTTCCCGGCGACCTTTCAATTGTCGGCTTTGACGATGAGGACATTGCCGCGAACATGGACCCGCCACTCTCCACCATGGTTCTGCCGCATGACGAGATGGCGCGTTGGGCCGTCGGCCAGTTGCTGGACGGCTTCGACGGCGTGGACGCCGATGAGCGGCTGCAAAAGCTCAAGATTGAGTGTGAATTGCTGGAGCGCAATTCAATAGCGCCACCAGAGGGTTAGTTGCCTAGCGGAGATTCGACGGAATCGCGCTCGACGAGCGGACATTCCAGCTTGGTCAATGGATAGCGATCCTCGGCCACGCCATCGAGTATCTGTTCGAACACCCATTGCCCCATGGCGCGGTGCGGCAACACGGTGGTGGTCAAACGCGGATGCAGATGGCGAGCAATCTCCTCGTCATCATAGCCGATCACCGACATGTCCTGGGGAATGTCGAGGCCGGCTTCCTTCAAGGCCTCATAGCAGCCGATGGCCATGCGGTCGTTTTGGCAGAAGATGGCCGTGGGTCTTTCCTTTAAGGCGAGGATCTTGCGCGTTGCGTCATAGCCCGCGCTGGCCGACCAATCGCCATTGAAAACCAGGTCCTGATCGAAGGGAATATCGGCAGTCGCCAGCGCGCGGCGATAGCCCTTGAGCCGATCCTGCGCCGCTTCCATCCAGATTTCGCCGGTGATTGTCGCGACCCGCCGGTGCCCCTTTCTGATCAGGTAATGCGTGGCCCGCTGCCCACCCGCAATCTCGCTGGGTACAACGGCGGGACGGGCCAGACCCGTAGCGTAGCAATTGAGCAAATAGACCGGGATATCGAGGCTTTTCAGTTCGAGCGGCAGCTCCACCTGGCGCGTGAAAATTGTCATGTAGACCAGTGCCGAAACGCCCTGATCGACGAAGGCATCGATCAGCGCGGACTCGATCTCGGCGTCATTGTCGCTCTGCCCGACAAACACCAGATCGCCCAGCTCCCGCGCCGCCTGGGTAAGCCCTTCGATCGCCTGCACCGCTTCTGGGCTGGTCGCCAGTTGATCGACAATAAAGCCAATCCGCCGGTTGCGCTTTCCCGCCTGCTGTCCGGATCCATTCTTGCCCGCCGGCACGCTATAACCCAGGCGCCTGGCGGCATCGAGGACGCGGCGGCGTGTCTCATCCGACAGCCTGATGCCCGGCGCATTGTTGATGACGAACGATACTGTCGCCTGAGAACAGTTCGCCTCCCGCGCGATATCGGTCATTGTGACGCGTCGCACGCGACGATCCGGCTGGCGCCTCATGGATGATGTTGTCTTGGTGCCCGTCATCAGCAATCATAAATCCAATTACTAATGGCATTAGCAGATTTGATTTGCCGTGTCTCGCGTCAATGACGGGTGCTGCTACGTGCCGCTTATCGCGTGTGCCCTTTGACATCCCCTTCCCCTTCGAACGAACGGGGACAGCTGCGTCGGGGACGCGGACCGGCGCGTAACGCTGGCCGTAAGCGACGCGCCTGATTTCACCTGGGTATCGGCTCATCCGGTTGGCGCCGAAACCGAAACGGATATCACCCTGCCCACAGAGCCGGGCCAGTACGAGGTGCGGTTCCTCGATCTGAGCCGCCAGGAGGTGCTCGGGCGCGCAATCATTGCCGTCGGCGAGTAAGGCATCAATCAATCGGGGTGGCTCGCACGAAGCGATATCGCTGCATCGCCGACAAGAACGGCTATGCCGTCAGGCAATGGACCGCTCGCTATCCCGCGCATTCTGCCTGGTCCATTCATTGGGAAGTCGTAGCGTAAAGACCGATCCGATGCCGGCGTGGCTGACAAATTCGAGCGTGCCGCCCAGCAGGTGAGCCAATTGGTGCGAAGTAGAAAGTCCCGCCGACCGAAGCAGAAGTGGCCCGTGCTCTGGCCGGTGGACGCCGGACTGACGAAATCGCCAAAGAGCTGGCGATTTCGGCAACCACCGTGGCGTTTCATCTGCGGAACCTGTTTGGCAAGACGGGAACCCACCGGCAGGCCGACCTGGTCGCCCTGATTCTGACCGGTCTGGCCTCTATCAGTCCGGCCAAGAACACGTTCGACCGGACGGCCGCTCAATAACGCCGCCGCGCACCACGGCCGCAATACTTGCGGCGAGCGCTAGTTCAACAGGCCTGCTGCGCGTGGCAGCCACAGGACCGTATCGGGCACATAGGTAATGAGTATCAGGACAGCGATCAGCAAGGCGATAAGGGCCCAGACTTCCCGGATCATCTCGCCCAGCGGTATGCCGTTGAGCGCCTTGATGATGTAGAGCAGGATGCCATAGGGCGGCGTGATCAGTCCGATCATCATGTTGAACACAACCACCACGCCAAAATGGTGCAGGTCGATCCCCAGTGCCGCAGCCGTGGGGATAAAGAGCGGGGTGATCACCAGCATGATGGTGGAGACGTCGAGAAAGCACCCCAGCAGCAGATAGAGCAGGTTCACGAACAGCAGAAACGTCCACTGGTTCATGTCGAAGCCCACGAGGAACTCGTAGAGCATTTGCGGTACACGCTCGATGGCGATGGCGTAGTTGAAGATGAAAGCCCCGCCCAGCACGAGCGTCACCACCGCGGTGGTCTTCACGGTTTCGCGCACCACCTTGTAGAAGTCCGCAAAACCCATGGAACGGTAAGCAACGACCGCCAGGATCAGTGCGTAGAACGCGGAAACCGCGGCCGCCTCGGTCGGAGTGAAGGCGCCCGAATAAATGCCCCCCAACAGGATCACCGGCATCATCAGCGGCGGCAGGGCACGCAGGATGATGAGCGGATAAAGCCCCCAGGGGATGACATCTTCAACAGGGAATTTGCGTCTGATGGCGACGATCTGGACATAGACACAGAGTGCCAGGACGACGATCAGCGCCGGCACCACGCCAGCGAGGAACAACACCCCCACCGAGGTGGAGGAAATCAGTGCATAAAACACCAGTGGGATGGAGGGCGGAAAGATCGGCCCGACCACTGCGGTTGCGGCAGTGAGGGCGCCAGCGAAGCCGCGCGGATAGCGATCCTTGTCGATCATCATGCCGGTGACCACCTTGCCGACGCCAGCGGCATCGGAAATGGCCGAGCCGCTCATGCCCGAAAAGATCAGCGAGGTGATGACATTGACCTGCGCGAGGCCGCCGGGGAGGCGACCGACCATGGCTAGCGAGAATTTGAGCAGTCGCTCGGTGATTTTGCCGGATTCCATGATGTTGGCGGCAAAAATAAAGAGCGGCACGGCCAGCGCGACGAAATTGCCGAAAACGCCGTTGAGCACGTTCTCGGCCGCCAGTCCGACGTCGCGGCCGGAGACCAGCAGATAGAAAATCGAGGCGACAATCATCGAGATCGAGAAGGGCAGGCCCGATGCGGTGATGACGATCAGCAGGACGACAAGGATGGGAAGGGCGTAATCCGCCAGCATTGAAAAGAACTCCTAGCGGATCGATCAGATGTGGTGGCGCCAGTTCCGACCCATCAGGCCGAACAGACGGTGCAGCCCCTGCCCCGTGAAGGACACGAGAAACACCAGATAGCAGCCATAGATCCATTCCATGGGCAGGCGCATCACCGGCGAATTCTTGCGCGTCAGGAAGGTGAGATAGTCCCAGGTGTGGGGGATCAGCAGCCCGAAGGCGATTAGCAACACCACCATGGCGAAGATGGCAAAAGCGCGCCTTCCATTGTCGGAGAGCACGTCATAGAGCACGTCGAAAGAGACATGTTCCTTAATGCGCACCATGAAGGCCGCTGCCCAGAAGACCGCCCAGATGAAGGCGATCATCACGAATTCTTCGGTCCAGGCGAGCGGCCGGTTCATGACGTAGCGCATGAAGACCTGGGCGATGAACCCACCAAAAGCCACCACGAAGAAAAGGACACCGAGGAGATCGGCAAGCTTTCGCAAAGTGGAAAACAGGGACTTCAGGTTCGCGTTCATTTCGTCGTCCAGGTCAGGCGTTATTCAGGCGATCAGGGCGCCAGTTCGTTGATGCGCTCAACCCAACCTTCGGGCCAGGAGGCCGCGCGATCGGAGTTGAGATAGAAATTCTGCACATGAGTGCGGAACGCATCGACATCGGGCGTCGTGACCGTCAGGCCCTCTTCTTCGAAGAACGACACCAGGCGGTCTTCGTTGGCGCTGCGCTCGGCATTGTTCCAGTCGCAGGCGGCGACAGCGGCCTCGGTCATCTTGGCCTTTTCGTCGTCGGTGAGCTGTTCCCACGTCTGATTATTGACCGCCATGGGCAGGCCATCGACCAGGTGGCTGGTCAGGGTGATCTGCTCGGTGACCTCGTAGAACTTGGCTGCTTCAACGGTGGGCAGCGGATTGTCCTGAGCGTCGATCGTGCCGGTCTGCAGGCCCAGATAGACTTCGCCGAACGGCAGCGGGGTCGGGTTGGCGCCCAGAGCCTCACCGAGGAACAGCCAGCTGTCGGAGCCGGGCATGCGCAGCTTGACGCCAGCCATATCCTCGGGGGTCTGGATATCGCGCGCGGTTCGCAGGTTGAGCTGGCGCGTACCGAGGTAGCAGGCATCGAGAAGCTGGATGCCCATCTCGTCGGACACGCGCTGCTTGAATTCTTCGCCGATATCGCTTTCCAGCACGGCCCGGTAGTGCTCGGGGTTCTGGAACAGATAGCCAGCGGTGAACAGGCCGTATTCGGGGATGGCATCAGCAATGAGCTGGAAGGCAACATAGGCCATCTCGGCATTGCCGCGCTGCAGCGCGTCGAGGTCGGCATTCTGACCGAACAGGGCGCCCGAATCGTAAAGCTGGATATCGAAGCGGCCCGGCAGCAGCTCCTCGAGCTTGTCGGCGAACACCTGCATGGCCTGGGTATGCAGATCGGTTGGAACCGAAACGGTGGTGAATTTGAGTTCGATCTGGTCCTGAGCCAGGGCCGGCGTAGCCACAAGGGCAGTGGCCAGCGCAGTCGCAGTCATGGCGACCAGGGCGGTGTGCTTAAGGGTCATTACGATCCTCCCTCTCGAGCGATGATGATGACGGTTCGCTTCCTCCCCTCCGGCGTCAGTTTACCGGTGAAAGCGTCCGCTTGTTTTGACGGGCGGACTTTGCAACAGGAAACGACTGATGTAAACAGTGATGTGACAACTGATTGTATCAGTGGATGTACAAGCCCATTGCGGAGGACCTTTACCGTGGCGAATTCAGACCTTTCCGGCATTATTTGCGCGTCGGTGACCCCGGTGAATGCGCAATATGGAATCGACGCCGGGCGCCTCGCCATGCATTGCGCACGCCTGTTGGAGAATGGTTGCAGCTTCGTTTCGACCTTCGGCACGACGGGGGAAGGCGCCTCATTCTCGACCAATGAGAAGATCGCCGCCCTTCGCGCCCTGCGTGATGCCGGGGCTGACATGAGCAAGCAAATTCCCTCGGTGATGACACCAAGCAGCGATGAGGCCGGACGCCTGATCGCCGAGATTGCGGCTCTAGGCTGCCGCGGCGCGCTTGTACTGCCGCCCTTCTATTATGGCAGCGCGACCGAGGAAGGCATTGTCGCTTTCTTTGAAGCCGCGCTCGCCAAGGCCGGCAATCCTGATCTCGACATCCTGCTCTACAATATTCCGCAATTCTCGCGCATCACCTTCACCCCTGCCCTCGTCGCCAAGCTGGTTGATCGATTTGGGCAGCAGATCGTGGGGGTCAAGGATTCCACCGGCAAGTTGGAAAGCGGCATCGAATTGGCGCAAGGCTTCCCGCAGCTTTCCGTGTTCACCGGCGACGATCGCGTGTTGCCGCATCTTCTGGCCAAGGGGGGCGCCGGCATGATCGGCGGCATGCCGAACCTGTTTGCTTCGGATCTGCGCCAGCTCTATGAAGCGCCTGAGGCCACAAGCTCAGAGGCTTTGAAGGCCAATGCCGCGACCCGCATTGAGGCGGTGGATGCCAATGGCGCGTTACTAGCGCTCAAGGCCACGCTGGCCGCCGTCTATGACGACGCTGAATGGGCACGCGCCATGCCGCCGCTTATGCCCATTGCGTCAGACCAGGCCGAGCTCGTGTTCAAGGCAATCGAGGGCACCGGCTTTGCGGTGCGCCCTGCGGCCTGATAGAGCCAATGCCAGGGAGGGGAGCCATGGCAAGACACAACAATGCCGACACGATCGGGGCCGGGCCGGCGTCGGTCAAGAAGACAGCCTATGAGCGGTTTCAGCAGGAATTGCTCGCTGGCCGTCTGCGTCCCGGCCAGGTGGTGTCACAGCGTGAATTGGTGCAGACGCTCGGGCTCTCGATCGGCGCCTTGCGCGAGCTCCTGCCGCGGCTCGAAGCCGAGGGTTTGCTCAATGTGATGCCACAGCGCGGCATCCAGATCACCACCATCGATCTGCCGATGATCCGAGACGCCTATCAGATGCGCATGGCCTTCGAGCGGGAGGCGACCCTTTTTGCCGTCGACCGGATGCCCGACGCCACGATCGAGGAGCAGAAGCGGCTGCATCTGGAAAGTCTCGAACGGCTCAAGACCGACCGCACACCGGCCTTTTTCGAAGAGAGCCAGGACGTCGATAGCCGCTTTCACGAATTGCTGGTGGACTTCACCGCAAATGAATTGCTGATCCAGGCCTATGATCTCAATTCCATCCGGGTGCGCCTGATCAAGCTGGATCGGATTACCCTTTCGGCCACCACCCTGCCCGCGGCCTTTGGCGATCATCTGGCCATTATCGACGCCATTCTTGAGCGCGACCGCTGGAAAGCAGCCGCGGCCATGGAAACCCATATTCGCAATGCGCGCGAGCGCGCCCTGGCAATCTAGCCTCGCGCCGCGCTTCAGTACCCGATCGAGATCGTGACCAAACTGCGTCCCATCGCGCTCCGCTGCGAGCATCATGCTGCCCCCATGGGCCTTAATCGTCCGGCACCCCGTTTTGACTGGGCACTGGACGGAGATGGCCACAATCGCTGTCAAAGTGCCTATCGATTGGTGGTCAGGGCTGGCGAAAATGTTCTGTGGGATAGTGGTAAGGTCCAGTCCGCCCAAGCCCGGCAGATCGAATATGCCGGCACAGCGCTTGCGTCAGACCTGCGCTGCACCTGGAGCGTCATGGTCTGGGACGAGGAGAACGTCGCCTCGGACTGGTCCGACGCGCAGCATTTCTGCACCGGACTGATGCATCCGGAAGACTGGCGGGCGCAGTGGATCGCCCGCTATTTCGTGCTCCCGGCGGGACGAGAAGCGCCTGCCGATAATACCTATGACAATCGCTGGCAGGCGCGGCCGGCCGATCATCTGCGGCGGGATTTTGCGACCGTGGAAAGACCGGTGCGCGCCACCGCCTATGTCTCTGCCCTGGGTCTTTACGAGCTCTATCTCAACGGCGCGCGAGTCGGCGACGCGGTGATGGCGCCGGGCTGGACCGATTATCACCAGCGGGTGGAGTATCAGTCCTATGATGTGACCGATTTGGTCGGCGCTGGTGCCAATACCATAGGCGCCCTTATCGGCGAGGGGTGGTATTCGGGCCGTGTCGGGCACAATCAGCGCCGCGCGGGCAATCACTATGGCGGCCGACCCGCCCTACTCTGCCAACTCCATCTCGAATATGCGGATGGGCGAGTCGAAACCATTGTCTCCGACGGGCAGTGGACCACCAGCCAGGGACCGGTCTGCTACAGCGACTTTCTGATGGGCGAGCAATATGATGCGCGCCTCGAGATGCCCGGCTGGTCCGAGCCGGGCTTTGACGCCTCCGGCTGGCAGCCGGTGGAGGTGTTTGTTCCCGACCCGCGTCCGCCGCGTCTCGAAGCGAGCCGCGGACCGCAGGTGCGCGAGACTGTGCGATTTGCGGGCCGCTATCTGCGACAGGCGAAGACCGGCGGGCACATCTACGACTTTGGACAGAATATTGCCGGCTATGTCGCGCTGGAGTTGAGCGGAAAGGTTGGTGACCGGTTTACCCTGCGCCATGGCGAAGTCCTTGATGGCGAGGGGGAACTTTACGTCGCTAATCTGCGCCATGCCGTCGCGACCGATCACTATATCGCCAAGGGGGAAGGCCGCGAGCGTTTCAAGCCGCGTTTCACCTTCCATGGCTTCCGCTATGTTGAACTCACCCTGCCAGATGGTGCGTCCCCGGATGATGTGACCCTGACCGGCATCGCCATCCACAATGACCTGCCGGTCACCGCGTCGATGCGCACCGGCTCGGACATGGTCAACCAGCTGCTGTCCAATATCGAATGGAGTCAGCGCGACAATTTCATCTCGGTGCCCACCGACTGCCCGCAGCGCGACGAACGCTATGGCTGGAGCGCCGACGCGCAGGTCTTCTGGAAGACCGCCGGCTATGTGATGGACGTCTCGGCCTTCCTGCAAAAATGGTTCGAGGACATTGCCGAGGCGCAATTGCCCGATGGCGCCTTCACTGACGTCGCGCCCTCCAAGCCGCTCAACCCCTACCGGATCACCGCACAGCCGGGTGCGCCGGGCTGGGGCGACGCGCCGGTGATACTCGCCTGGCAGCACTGGCTGCGCTATGGCGACAGGGCGCTATTGGAAAGGCATTTTGATCGCCTGGTCGCCTGGCTCAAGCATATAGCCGACGCCAATCCAGACCATCTGCGCGTCAACGCGGTCTACAATAACTATGGTGACTGGCTGAGCGTGGGCCCGGCTTCGGATCGCACCATGGTGGCGACGGCCTATTGGGTGCTGGTAGCCGACCTGATGGCAAAACTCTCCGGCGTGGTCGGGCGCACCGATCTGGTCACGCATTATGCGGCGCAGGCCAACGCCGTGCGCACCGCCTTCATCGCGACCTTTGTCGATGGCGACGGCCGCATTGCGGGCGATACACAGACCGCCTACTTGCTGGCGCTGGACTTTGCCATTCTGCCCTCAGACCTGCACCAGAGGGCCGCTGCACATCTGCTGCGCAAGCTTGATGAGGCCGAGGGGCATTTGCAGACCGGGTTCCTGGGCGTGAAGCATCTTTGCCCGGTGCTGAGCGATATCGGTTCGCCGCAACGCGCCTATGATCTGCTCCTGAACGAGACCTACCCAAGCTGGGGGTTTTCGATTGCCCAAGGCGCCACCACGATCTGGGAGCGCTGGGATGGCTGGACGCGAGAGAATGGCTTCCAGAGCGTCAGCATGAATTCGTTCAACCACTATGCCTATGGCGCGGTGGGCGAGTGGCTCTATGCCCGCGTGGCCGGGATCGACTGGGATGAGGATGCCCCGGGCTTTTCCTCTATCCGTATGCGCCCGCTATTCGACAGGCGGCTGGGCTGGATAGAGGCGCATTACGATGCCCCCACCGGCCGGGTCGAAAGCGCCTGGCGTCTCGCAGATGAGATCGTCACCTGGGATATCCGTATTCCGCCAAATTGCACCGGGCAGATCGAACTGCCGCGAGCACCTCTCTCCATCTGCGCTGGCGACACTCCCCTGCCCTTGACCGGCCCGATAACTACGCTCGGCTCGGGCCGCTACACATTCACACTTGCTATTTGATCGGTACCACCATGACAGAAGCCAAGCAGCCGCTGCTCCATATGATCGGCAATGCCCATCTTGACCCCGTCTGGCTCTGGCGTTGGCAGGAGGGATGCGCTGAAGCCATCGGCACCTGTTGGGCCGCCATCGACCGTCTGCGCGAAGGCGAGGGGTTCGTGTTTACCAAGGGCGAAGCGCATATTTATCGCTGGATCGAGGAATTGGAGCCGGCACTGTTCGCAGAAATCCAGCGCTACGTCAGAGAGCAGCGCTGGATCATCGTCAATGGCTGGTGGATCCAGCCCGACTGCAATGTTCCCAACGGTGAAAGCGTTATTCGCCAGGCCCTCTACGGCAAGGGCTATTTCATGGATAAGTTCGGCATCGAACCATTCACCGGCTACAATGTCGACAGCTTCGGACACCCGGCTACGTTCCCGATGCTTCTTCGGCATACCGGCTTTACCAGCTACACCTTCATGCGGCCCGGCCCGCATGAAATGGACCTGCCGGGCGAGCTTTTCACGTGGCAGTCGCCCGATGGGTCATCGCTGCCAGCCTTCCGCATCCAGGACGCCTACAACACCTCCAAGCGCTCGACGCCGCTGCCGCCCAAGATCGACGAGCACTATGCGCATATGGACAAGCACGGACATGCGTTCATGTGCTTTTATGGCGTCGGCAATCACGGCGGGGCGCCGACGATCGAAAATATCGAGGAGATCGAGGCGCGGATGGCGCGGGGCGAAAATCTCGAATTCTCAGACCCGGAACGCTTCTTCCAAGAGGTGGAGACGGGCGGTCTGCCGGTGGTCAACGAAGCGCTGCAGTTCCATGCCATTGGCTGCTATTCGGTCGCCTCGTCGCTGAAGGCGCTCAATCGCAAGGCGGAGAGCCTGCTGGAACAAGCAGAGGCGGCCTCGGCGCTGGCTCACAGGGTCACGGGCATCTCCTACCCGGCCAAGCGGTTTGCTTCGCTCTGGCAAATTCTGCTGTTCAACCAGTTCCACGACACACTCGGCGGCACGAGCATCGAGTCGGCGTGCCTCGATAGCGAATGTGAGTTGGCGGGCGTCATCGCTGGTGCCGAAGAGCTCTTGAACGCTGCGGTGCGTCGCCTTGACGGCACCATTGCCCCGCCGCACGATCCGACCGACGCCAACTTTGTCGTGATGAATTTCACGGGAACATCGTCGAACGGGCTGGTAGAGGCCGAGCCCTGGGTAGACAAGGATACGGAAACGCCACGCTTGCTGCTCGATGAGTCGGGCAATTCCATTCCGTTCCAATATATCGATCCGGCCGGCAAGACGACTGGCCTGCAGCGCCTCGCCTTCCCGCTCAAAGTGCCCGCCTATGGTTATCGCGTGCTGCGATTTGCGGCGTCCGATAGCGGTGTTACCGCTCCCAACGTCAGTTTTGGACAGCCCCGTACCGGACCGCTGAGTTTTGAAACGGATGGCTATCTTGTCGAACTGTGCCGCGAGTCCGGTGCCATTACGCGGTTGTTCAACCGTTGCAATGGCATTGAGATCTTTGCCGGTCGTGGTCACCGCGGGCTGGTCGTCGATGACCCGAGCGACACTTGGACCCATGGTACCGATCGCTTTGGTTTCGAGGGCCAGGACATGACCCTGGACGGGGTAAAGCTAGTCGAAAGCGGCCCTGTGCGCACCACCATAGAAGTGACCGCCAGCCACGGTGCATCTCGTCTGGTAACCACCATAGTAGTGCCAGTGGATGGATCGCTGGCCGTTGAACTGCGCGTAGCGCTGGACTGGCGCGAACAGCGGAAACTGTTGCGCCTCGCCTACCCTCTAGACGGGCAAAAATTCGAGTATGAGGTGGCAAGCGGTTGGGACAACGCCCCTGATACGGGTCGGGAAGTCCCGGGGCAACGCTGGGTACGTGTCAGCGCCGCCGCGCACGAAGTCGCTCTGGTCAATGACGCCAAATATTCCTATGCGGCGCTTGACGGCACCCTTTACCTGACGGCCGTCCGTTCCCCGATCTTCGCCCATCACGACCCGATCCCGGCAGAGGATGGTGCGCGCTATCGCTATATGGATCAGGGAGAGCAAAGGTTCTCGATCCTGCTGCAGGCCGCGCCGAAGCTCGTCCGGCAAGAGGCTGCCACACTGGCCGAGCGCCTCAACAAGCCGGTGGTGACCACCCCGCATGTGAGCCGCAGCGGGAACAGCGAGCATGCCGGACGGTGGCTGTCTGTCGCAAGCGAAGGTGGCATGGTCACTACTCTCAAGGGCGCGGAAGATGGGACGGGGCTGATTGCCCGCGCGATTGATTTGTCCGGGGATGGATGCACGGTCGGCATGGGAACCGAGCGCGCACCTGTCGCCCCCCGCGGCATAGCGAGCTTGCGGTTGGTGGGTGACCAATTGCTGGCCTGCGACGGGCTGGAACGCACCTTATAAATGCGCAGGTGAGGAGACCCGTTGGGCAGGCCGCAGCCGCTGAACCCTTGCGCAATGCTACCCGGGTCGTCTGGCCATCCGAGTTCTTCTAGGTGTTTAAGAAGAGCAAGTGGAACGGCAGCGCGATCAGTTCCCGTTCCGAGAGGGCAGTGTGGCAGCGGCAATCATGCCATCATTCCCAAGGCTGCCGCCAACCGGCTCGACGCCCTCAACATCGATGCCTTGCACGAAACCCGGAGCCGGCATGACGCCATTGTGCGCTCAATATTTCTCTGGCCGGAGGATGGTCTAGCAAACCGACCTCTCGCCGGTTGCCTTTTAGCTGGGTCCAATTGCCGACCAGCGTCCGCTAGAATTCAACCATCCAGTCCGCGCGCCGCTTCAGATCTTCCTGGACAGCACTTCTCCAGCGGTAAACGGTCTGCGCACCGGCAGGATCGTCCCACCAATGGTTTTTGTTCGGATCGCGTTGCACGAAACGACCGCCCCATCCATCCTGGTCCGGCCGCTCGGGATCATTGACGCCAAAGACAGCGCCGAGCAGGTGCAGGAATGAAGGCGTATCGCCCTCCCAGATTCCGGGGAGATGGGCATTGAACCCGCTGCGGGGATAGGCGGCGCCCAGCGGCCCATGACCCTCCCGCAGGTGCTGGTTGGTCCAGTCGATATCGCCCAGCGCATGGTCCGATCCAGGCGCGTTCCAGAACATGCCCTTGTAGTTCTCTTCCGAGACAATGACGAAGAGCTCGGGGAACTCCTCCAGTAGCCAGTCAGCGGTATTGTCCTGACGCGCAATCAGGTAGATGCGCAGCTTAGCGAGAAACCGGGTCAGATCGTCGGCGCTGCGGGTGGCGCGCACTTTCCAGATTGCCTTGGCCACTTCCACCGGGCCGCCCCAGACACAGACCCAGACCGGTCGGACGTCATCCTTGTCGACAATGCGGATAATGGCCTCGGAGGCTTCGTTTTCGAGCCCCTCACCCAGCATCTGGTCGACCGGAATGCCGCCACGGAAATAGGGCGAGCCCCAAGTGCCATCCTGCCCCTGAAAGGTCACCGACCGCAGCGTCGCCGCGCTGGGATAGCGCGCGTCATGACGAGCAAGATTGGGCTGCACCTGCTCATAGATATCGAGCATGTCGAGAATGTGCTGCTTGACTGCGATATTGGCAAAGCTGCCGGCCGAGGCGATCAGCGCCTCGACCTCCAGATCGTTGCTGCACATCAACAGTCTAACCATGGACTGAACGTCATCCGGATCGGAATAGCGCTCGGGCGGCTCCCCTTTCTGGTAGACGCTGCCCGGGATGACATCCACCGGCGGGAAATCGGTCATGACGATGACGCGTGGGCGGATGGTGCTGTTGTTGGTGGTGGTCATGGCGTCCTCCACTCAGCGCCGCAGCCGCACGCGCAAAGCCAGGTTTGGCTTGCCTGGCAGCTCGACGCCGAAGGCAGCGTCCGGCTCGCCGCCCCGCACGACGTCGCCGTGCCGCGTCGGCACTGATACTGGCGCGGCGACCTTCTTGGCCGGAGTGATGGTCATGTTCCAGGTGTCGATGATATCGAGCTCGTAGTCGCCGTCCTCAAGCGGCAGGCCTGTTGACCAGATCACCGGGCGGTGCGCGCCGAAGTAGAAATAGCTGACCTCGCCGTCACGCGCCGCCGCGATGCTGCTCCAGGGATAGCCGGAGTGATAGATCTCCTCGAACGGCGTCAGGCCGTTCTTGGCATCTTCCTCGAAGATCTCGCGCATGAAGGCGATGCGCTTGGGGCTCTGGCCGTGCAACACGCCGCCCTTGGCCCACCACAGCACATCGTCCTCACGGCTATAGGTTTCGCCATGACCGGCATAGCCACCCTTGAGCATGGTCAGCCAGAAGCGGTGGACCACTTCCTCGGCGGTGATATTGCCCCAGGTCTGGATAATGTCGCCTTCGTATTGCAGCTCGTCATTGACCAGCGGCTTGCCGAAATCGGTGCGCCAGTTGACCGTGCGCTGGACGTCGGGATGCTGGATGCACACATGATCGACCCAGGGCCGGCGGTGATTGTAGAGCAGTTCCGGATTGCCCTGGTGGATCGACTTGAGGTGCCGGTAAGGGTCGTTCTCCTCGAGGATCTGGAAAAAGCGGTCCCACATTTCCATCGGCTTGGTGTTGAGCAGGAAGTCGTATTCATTGGCCAGCGACCACCACACATTTCGATAGGCGGCCAGCCGCGCTACCAGATATCTGAGATAGCGGTAGTCCTGCTCGGGGCTCATATCGGCATAGCCCCAGCGGTCGTAGGGATGGAATATGATGATATCGGCTTCAATGCCGAGATCGCCCAGCGCCGCCACCTGCTTCTCGAAATGCCGGAAGGCGTCGAAAACCGGCTTGTCGAAGTCCTGCGTACCGTCGCCCTTGGATTCGTAGACGTGCAGCTCGGGCTCGTTTTCGTTGTAGGGATAATGCTTGGGGAAGACACACATGCGCATCTTGTTGAAGCCCGCCGTTTCCAGCGTCTTCAGCGTCTGCGCCTGCAACTCCTGGGTCTGGTGGGTCCACACATAGCAGGTGGTGCCGAAAGGCAGGTACGGCGTGCCATCGGCGTAGCCGAAATGGAACTTGTTGCGCACGGAAACCGGACCATGCACGCCCTGGCGCGCCGCTGTTACCGTAAAGTTGGCGGTCTGGTCGTTGAGCGCGGCGACATCCGACTCGGTGGTCAGCGACCATTCTCCCTCGATATCGGGCATGAGCCGGACCTTGAATACGCCCTCCCCGTCGTAAAAGCCGGGCACCCGGATCGTGCGGTTGGCATGCTTGAACACGCCCCAGAATTCGACGTCGAGATAGGGGTTGCCATCCACCTTAGCGGTGATGGTGTGTTCGAAAACATCATAGCGGGCGACAGTCAGATCAGGCACGGACTTGCTCCATAAAAATTGCTGCGGCGGGCGCGCGATGCCGGCGCCGCCAGCTCAGTCTTCGATCCGCTTCAGCAGGATCGCGAGATAAGGCTTGGGGTCGAAATGCAACAGGTCGCCACGCTGGACGCTGTCAGCCAGTGGCGTTTCGGTCATCTCCCAGGTATCGATCAGGGTTGCCGAGTAGCGCTCAGCGGGCGGTACGGCCACGGCATATTCGTGCGGCTGGTTCTCGCCGAGATAGCTGAGATAATAGCGATGCGGTTGACCCGCGGTCGCCCACCACGAAGTGACGCGCGGCCAGCCTTCTTCGCCGGGGGCGGTGCCGAAGAGTTGCTGAAGCTGGACGTTGTCGAGCCCACCCTGCATCTGGATGCGATAGGCAGTGGTGGACTGGATCGGATCAAGACCCTCGTCAGGCCCCTCTTCGAGGATACGGCGCAAAAAGGCGATGCGCGCAACGCTCTCGCCGACCAGTTTGCCGCCCTTGGCCCACCACAACACTTCCTCATCATTGTAGTAGGTCTCGCCATGGGTGACGTAGCCGCCATTGACTGTGCCGTCCCAGAAGCGGCGCACCAGCTTTTGGCCTGAGATATTGCCCCAGAGCTCGGAGATGTCGCCTTCATAGCAGCATTCATCGATCGAGACCGGCTTGCCATACTTCTCCCGCCAAAGCGCCGCCATGTTGGCCGACGAGCGTTGGATGCTCGAATGGGTGATGCGGGGGTGGTTGTGGTCAAAAAAGGCAAAGCAATTGTGGTTGCTGAGCAGGTGGCCATAGGGATCGTTGTCGGACACGATATGGATGAACCGGTCCCAGTCAGCGGGGCTCTTATTGGGCATCAGGTCGTACTCATTGGCCATTGACCACCAGACGTTGGGCAGCGCCGCCAATCGTGCAGTCAGGTATCTGAGGTACCGGTCGTCCTGCTCGGGCGTCATATGCGAGAAGCCCCAGCGGTCGTAAGGATGGAAGATGATCAGGTCGGCCTCGACACCGATTTCCGCGAGCTGGTTGATGCGCTTTTCCAGGTGCTGGAAATATTCGGGCTCAAACCGTTCATAGTCGAATTCCCAGCCGGCATCCTTGATCGAGCCGGGCCAGGCGCTGGACCCCTTTGTCACCAGCGGAAAGGGATACCGATCGGGCTCGTTCTGGTTGTAGCGATAGTGCTTGGGAAAGACGCACATGCGGATCTTGGTGAAGGGGGCATCGGCCAATGTCGCCAGCGTTTGCTCTTCGGTGGCATCGCCCTGGTGGTTCCAGGCATAGGCGGTGGTCCCGATATTGATGTAGCGAGTGCCGTCGGCATAGCGGTAGTGGTAGCGGTCCGAAACGCGCACCGGCCCGTGGTGCCCATCCTGGGCAGGCGCGACCTCGAAGCTGCCCTCAAAACCGTCTAGGGCTGGCGCATTGCTGCGCGTATCATAGTGCCAAGTGCCAGTCGTGTCAGGAAGGAAGCGGAGCTTGTAGGTGCTACCGCCATCGTAGAAACCGTTGACACGGACTTCCCTGTCACCCTGGCGGAAGACTGCCCGCAGCTCGACGTCCTGAAACGGATTGCCCTCGCCTGGGCCCTCCAGTGACAATTCATAGGTTGCCCAAAGGCTCGCTGAGCCAGTGGCTGTGGCTGACTTGGTCATGGCAATATCCAGTTGATGCGGCTAGCCGGCGGCGCGCAGACGCGGCCTCCAGCGGCTGGTCGTGGTGGGAATGGAGCTGAGCAGGAGCTGGGTATAATCGTGCTGCGGGTTCGACATGACTTCGCGCGCCTTGCCGAACTCGACCACGCGGCCCTTGTTCATCACCGCGATGTAGTCGGAGATGTAATAGGCCGTCGCCAGATCGTGGGTGATGTAGACAAAGCTTCGCCCCGCTTCATCCCGGAGCCGCTTGAACAGGTTGATGATGATCATGCGCCGCGAGGCGTCGATCATGCTGACCGGCTCGTCGGCGACAATCAGTTGCGGCTGTGGGATGAGAGCACGCGCCACCGAGATGCGTTGCAGCTCCCCGCCCGAGAACTGATTGGTATATTTGCCGCTGACCTCGCGATAATCGAGACCGACGCTGTCCAGCGCATCGGCAACCGCATCTTCGGCTTCCTTTTCCCCCATATTGGCCACTCGGCGCGCGGTCTCGTGCAGATAGCTGTCGACCGGCCGATAGCGGCTGAAGGCTTCGAACGGGTTCTGGAAGATAGGCTGGACCGTGCTCAGAAATTCCTTCCGCGACGAGATGGAGCCCACGCCAACAACCGGCCGATCATAGACAATGGCCCTCCCCGAGGTCGGCGTTTCGAGTCGCAGCAGGGTCTTTGCCAGCGTGGTCTTTCCGCTGCCCGATTCTCCAACAACGGCGATCACGACGGGTGTGTCGCTTTCCACGGTGATGTTGACGTCATTGAGCGCCTGTATCTTGCGGGAGCGTACAAAGCTCCCCAGGCGGTACACCTTGTTGAGGCCTTCGGTCTTGAGAATGAAGGTCATGATCAGGCTCCTACGCTGTGCGCAGCCGGCGCAGCAGCAGCCTGGGCCACGAAATGGCCCGGCTTGACTTCATGAAGTTTGGGTTCGACACGATAGGCACGGTCGCCGCTGGCCCCTGCGGCACTGGCCATCAGGCCACGCATGCTGTCGTCGCCAATGGTGGGCAGGGAATCGATCAGCATCTTGGTGTAGGGGTGCTGGGGATCGGAGAAGACGCTATCGGTGTCGCCGTATTCGACCACGCGACCGGCATACATGATGAGCATCTTGTGGGTGACCTGATAGTGGACGCCCATATCGTGCGAGACCACCAGGATGGTGTTCTTCATCTCCTCCTGGAGCTCCATGAGCAACATGAGGATGTCCTTTTGCACCACGACGTCGAGGGCCGTGGTCGGCTCGTCAGCGATGATCAGTTCGGGCTGGAAGAAGGTGGCCAGGCCGATCATCATGCGCTGCCGCATGCCGCCGGACAGCTGATGGGGATAGGAATCCATGGCTTCAGGAGGCAATCCCAACTTGCCCATATAGGCCCGGGCCCGCTCGAGAACGCGCTTCTTGTTGCTGTCGGTCCCCGGGAAGTCGATGAACTGTTCGCGAATGCGGATAACCGGGTTGAGCGAGTTCATCGAGCTCTGCGGAACGTATGAAATGGATTTGAACCATTCTTCGCGAATGTTCTGGGCGGTGACCTGACGGCCTTTCGCGCTCTTCAGCCCATAGGTGATCGAGCCGCGCGACAAATGCATGGGCGAAGTGATGTCGCCATAGATGGCCTTCATCAGGGTCGACTTTCCGCAGCCCGACTCCCCGGCAATGCCGACAATGCACCCATCGGGAATATCCAGGGTCACGCCATCGACGGCGTGAATGGTCCGCGTTCCAAGGCGATAGCTGACCTGGAGGTCCTTGATGCTGATCATTGGACACCGCGCCTTTCAGCAAATGCGGCGTTAAAGCCGGTAGAAGTCAGGAATAGTCCGAGAAACAGCGTCACGGAGGCGATGATGGGCGCGACCAGCCAGAGGAAATGCCCGGTAAACAGCGCGTTGTAGTTGAGCGCCCAGAAGATGATTGACCCCAGCGTCGGCACTTCCACCTTGGACAGACCGATGACCGCGAGGGTAGCTTCAAGGTTGATGGCGAACAGGATGGTGTTGATGAAGCCCACCAGCGTATAGGCCATCACATAGGGGAACACCTCGCGGATGATGACCTGGGCGGTATTGGCGCCGGAGAACCGGGCCATGTTGATGAACTCACGCTCGCGTATCGAGAGCGCCATGGAACGTACCGTGCGCGCATCCCAGGCCCATCCGAAAATGATGATGATGAAGCCCACGGTGAAGAACGAGGTGTTTCCCCGGATCAGCGATCCCAGGATGATAAGGATCGGCAGTAGCGGAATGGTGATGAACGTGTCGACGATCAGCATGACCAGCCGTTCGAAGCGCCCGCCAATATAGCCCGCGCTGAGGCCGACCGTGGTGGCGACGATGGTGACCCCGACAGCAACCAGGACCCCCAGCATCAGCGAATTGCGGATGGCAAAGACCAGGAACCAGAAAATGTCCTGACCCAGAGCATTGGTACCCAGCCAGTGGGCGCCCGAAGCTGGCAAGTTGCGCATGTAGGTGGCCTGCACGGACGGATCAGCCGGCGCGAAGAGCGGCAGGATAAAGCTGCCAAGACCCATGACCGTCAGGATGGTGAGGCCAACCGCCAGGCGCGGATTTATGAGCCAGAGGAAAGACTGGAATAGTCCGGGCTCTGCCGCTTGCGGCGTTTCGACCAGGGCGACCGGGTCCATTTCTTTGCTGTCTATGGTCATTTGTGGCGGATCCGGGGGTCGAGAAGTGGATAGAGCAGGTCGATCACCAGCCCGGCGGTGGCCACGGCAATGATCGAGATGGTGATCGCGCCATAGAGCACGTTGTAGTCACCACCGGTCGCCGCCGCGCGCATGACAAGGCCAATGCCGGGATAGGAGAAGATCATCTCGGTCAGCAGGGCGCCGTTAAAGACCATGCCCAGCGAGAGCGCCAGAGCGGTCACTTGCGGCAACAGAGCGTTGCGGAACACGTAACGCGTCATCCGCGTCCAGTTGCTCGCGCCCTTCAGCCGGGCATAGATGACATAGGGTTCCTCGGTGGTGGCGACGGCCAGCGCCTTCATCGAGAGGATGTTCCAGCCAAAGCCTGCCAGGACCAGCGTGATGCCGGGAAGAAGCGAGTTGTAGATGATCATCCCGACTTTCTCCCAGCTCATCTGACCGACCGGGAAAGTCGCCGATAGCGGGAAGACCGGAAAGACGTAGGCGAGCAGCAGCAACACCGTGACCGCCAGGATGTAATAGGGGATGGGATAGAGCAGGATGCCAACGAATTCGAGGATCGAGGCGGCCTTCTTCTTGTGAAAGTACCCGGCAACAAGACCCACCAGATTACCCAGCGTCCAGGCGATGACCGTGGCGGTCAACAGCAGGCTCAGGGTCCAGGGCAGCGCCGCCATAAGCATCTGCGACACGGGCTGGGGGAAATAGGTGAAGGATGGCCCGAAGTCGAAGCTGAAGACGATGCGCTTCATGTAGTCGACATACTGGGTGAAGAGATTGCCTTTGAGGCCGTAAAGGTTCTCCAGATTTTCCCGGAGCTCTGCAATGGCCTCGGCGCTCAGGGCACCATTCGCCCGGCTTTGAATCTGTCCGATATAGCCGTCCACGGGATTGATCGGCATCAGCCGCGGCAGCAGGAAGGTGATGGACAAGCCAATGAACAGCACGGCCAGATAGAGTCCGAACCGCTTGGCGATGTAGACGAGTGCACCCATCAGGGAGTCCTTTTGCGAAAGAGTGTGGGGCGGCCCTGAGGAATGGCCGCCCCATCCGGTCGTGTCAGGAGGTCACTGGCCGGTAGGCTCGACGTTGGTGACGGTCTTCTTGAACGAGCTCCACCAGGTGTAGGGCGCAGCGTAGAAGTTGTCCTGCTTGGGGAAGTTCGTCCAATAGGTGCTATTGGTCGGGATGGTCGTCGGGATGTTCATGAGATTGATCATCTGCATGTCTTCCGTCAGGTACTTGGCGATCTGCCGACCATTTTCGACAAACTCCTCTGTGCCGATCTCGAGGCTGGCACTTTCGGACACGATGTCGAAGATGCGTTCATCCACAATGCGGGCAAAGTTCTGCACGAGAGCGTCGTTGGAATCTGCGGGCAGTACGTTGTCCTCGCGGAAATTGCGCCAGGAGTTTTGCCAGTTGGCGTTATAGGTGCAGGAGTTCGACCAGTTGATCTGCAGCTCCATGCGGGCATTGGTGGTCTGGACAGTGCCAAACTCGCCATTGTCCACCTGGCGGGCATTCACGTTGAAGCCTGCCTGGCGCCAGCTGTCGGCAATAGAGAAGCCGACGCGCTGCAGGACCTTGTTCCAATCGCCTGGGATGACGAATTCGAGCACCCAGGGCGAGCCGTCCGGCATGGTGAAGAAGCCGTCCGAACCCTTGGTCATGCCAACCGATTCAAGCATCTTGGCGGCCTGCTCGGGATCGTGCTTCCACCAACCGATACCGAAGCCCTCTTCCACCGCCTCGCCCGAGGGCAACTGCGCCTGATCAACGCCTTGCTCGGCGAGCGTTTCGACCAGATCGGCACCGAAATCGGTGTTGAACGGCTTGTAGCCATCCCCAATGGTCAGCTCTTCGAGCCAGGGCTCGAGCGGTTCGACGTAGAGCGGATTGGTGATCGGCGTATCCGCCAGCGGCAGTGGCGAGGCCTTGAACTGGCCGCTCATCGCCGAAATGCCGACCTGCTCGAGATCAAGTGCCAGGGCCAGGGCCCAGCGCACCTCGGGCATGTCGTAAGGCGCCTTCTGGTTGTTGATGTAGATGCCATAGGAGCAGGCATCGTTCATGTCGTGATACGGGAAGGTCGGCGAGAAGGTCTCGATGTTCGGGTTGCGCGCCTTGGCAGCCTCGATGGAGTCCGGGCTCATGAAGGTGTCGACATCGTACTGGTTCTGCACGAAAGCCAGCGCGCGTGTCTCTTCGGTCCCGAAGTCCTTGTAGTAGACGTATTTGACGGCCGGCTCCTCGTCGATGTTCCAGCCGGATTCATCCCAATCCTCGCGCAGCTCCCAGAGCTGCCAGAAGCCGTTTGGATCGAATTCCTTGATCTTGTAGGCGCCCAGCGTGACGGCTGGCGCATTCTGGAATGTCACGACCTCGTCGCCCAGTGGCTCAAACACGTGCTGCGGCACCCAATTGAAGGGCATGCCCCAGGTGTAAACGCCCATGCGGGTCACAAAGTCATAAACCGGCGTGGCCGTGGTGACCTCGAAGGTGTGATCGTCGATCTTTTCGTAGCTATCGACCAGACGCGTGATGGAGGAAACGTTGGTCAGCTTGTCGCGGTACTTGAAGGCCGTGTCGAAGGTGAAAATGATATCATCGACATTGAAGTCCTCGCCATCGCTCCACTTGATCCCCTCACGGATCTTGACGCGGAACTTGGTGTGCTCGTCATTGAGCACTTCAGGGAAGCCATCGGCCAATTCCGGATAGCTTTCGCCGGTCGCGGTGTCCATTTCCCACAGCGCCGCCCAGCCAAGCTCGCGGAAACCGCGCCAGATGGCATAGGAGTTGAGCGGGTTCTGGGCAGACGGGTTGGACGAACGTCCATCAAATGTCTGCACGATCATTGTTTCGCTGCGGGGCGTGCCGACATCAGTCATGGCCCCCTGCGCGAAAACGGTGGTTGTCATCAGCGCTGCCATCATGGGCAACATCAAAGTACGGCTGTGCCGTGCCATGTTTTCCTCCTTTTCGGCCACCGATTGCGGCGGCCACCAATGCGGATCATTTCGGAATTTGGGGCAGCACCCTTCAAACACCGGCTCGACCAAGCCATTGTCATTTAGGACAGTTGTGCTGTCTTTCCTCCGCACGCTCCCGCGGCTCATCGCTATATCGCTTAGTGTTATTTTCGATTTTTTGCGATTACCTACGATTAGGATTGCAGGCAAGCGATGTCAATGCCTCTCTGCGAAAGAGAGGGCCAAAACTCAAAACTGGGGAAATCAGGCTAGCTGGCGATGATCACTTCGACGCCGCGGCGTTCGAATTCGGCCTTGTCACTGGCGGAAATGCCATCGTCTGTGATCAAGGTATGCACCATCTCGACGCCGCCCAGGGCGGAGAAGGACACCTTGCCGATTTTCGTGGAGTCCGCCAGGAGATACACATGGGACGCCGCCTTGACCATTGCGCGCTTGACGTAGATATCGCCAATGGACGGGTAGGTAAGGCCAACATCGAAAGAGACACCGGCCGTCGCCAGAAAAAGCTTCTGGGCGTAGATGCCGACAAAAAACTCGACCGACTTCTCACCACTTAGCGACAACGTCGGCGCCTTGAACTGCCCCGCCGGCATGTGCACCGTATTGGTAGGCGCCGCGCCAAGGATCAGCGCGATGTTGAGCGCATTGGTGATAATGTTGAGTTCCTGACGCGAGCGCAGATTCTCAGCAAATTGCGTGGTGGTGGACCCTGAGTCGATGATCAGGGTTTCGTTGTCCCCCACAAGGGCGGCCGCCGCCGCTCCGATCCGTTGTTTTTTCTCCATATTGTCGATGTGTTGCAGCGACATGGACTGAACCTGCTGGGGAATGGAGCGCAGAAATGCGCCGCCATGCTCGCGGGTGATGAACCCATCGGCGTCAAGCCGCTCCAAATCCTGCCGAATGGTGGCCTCGGATACGTGAAAGGCAGCGGAAAGGTCACGGACCCGGGCGCTCCCCTCTTCCTGCAACCATTCCAGGATACGCATGCGCCGCGGCTCGGCCAGCAATTGAGGCTGCCCGCCACCCTGCTCAATGGCGCGCCTCCGCCTGTTCGTTCTGCCCTTTTCCATCTCGCCCCCTGCCGTAGCCCGCCGCATTTCAGTTGTTGGGCTTTATCATAAACACCCTTTTACAGCACAGCGAAAACTCCCGAAGGAGCGAACGGCGAACGCCACTTCACGCAAGAAAAACGCAGAAATCGAAAGTTTTCGCTATTGCACGAAAGCGCCCGGCCCTGTAGCTATCGGAAAAAGCAGACGGCCAAGGTGCATTTTGGTGCACACTTGGCGGCGAGGACCCGAATACCTTCGCTGGACGAGGCGCGCTGAATATGGGGCAGCGCCCACTATTGCATCCCGCATCTGCTTGCTGATTGACGATGGAGACCCGGATGAACTCGCCCGCTCTGCAAAGAAATGACCTGGTTCCAGAGATTGCGGCAAAGGCCCTTTGGATCCGTCGACGCAGTTTCCAGATGGTCTATGAAGCCCAGCAGGGCCATCCCGGTGGCGACTTCAGTGCCGCCGATATCCTGGCTACGCTCTATTTTGGCGTCATGCGCTATGATCCGCAGATGCCGGCTGATCCAGGACGCGACCGCTTCGTGATGAGCAAGGGACATTGTACAGGCGCCTTCTACTCGGTTCTGGCAGCTGCCGGCTATTTCCCCGAGGCCGATCTGAAAACCTACATGGAGCCCCTGTCCAAGCTCAACGGCCATCCCAATCGCAACTACCTTCCAGGCGTTGAGACCAATACGGGGCCACTCGGACACGGCCTGCCAGTCGCAACGGGCATTGCCATTGCCGGCCAGCTCGACAACGCCGATTTCCGGACATTCGTTCTCACTGGTGACGGCGAGTTACAGGAAGGCAGCAATTGGGAAAGTGCCCTGACGGCGGCCCATCGCAAGCTCGAGAATCTCACACTGATCGTCGATCGCAACCGCCTGCAACAAGGGGCGCGCACCGAGGAAACGGCGACGCTTGATCCTCTGGACGAGAAGTGGCGGGCCTTCGGCTGGCATGTCGAGGCGGTCGATGGCCACGATCATGCACAACTTGTCGAGGTCCTCTCGGCTCCCCCCAAGGGACGAGGTAAACCGCTCTGCGTTATTGCCAATACATTCAAGGGCAAAGGCGTCAGCTTCATGCATGACAATGTTGCCTGGCATCACGGTGTGCCGAACAAGGAACAATACGAACAAGCGATGGAGGAACTGGTCTGATGAGCGCTGCACCCTCAAAAAAGGAAGGCTTCTTCGATTGCCGCGACAGCTTCGCTGCCACGATCGAAACGCTGGCCGAACGTGATCCCCGCATCGTGACCGTTGTTAGCGACAGTGTGGGCTCTTCCAAGCTGGGCGGGTTCAGGAAGAAATTTCCCGAGCGAATGATCAATGTCGGCATTGCCGAACAGACCCTCGTGGCGGTTGGCGCGGGCCTCGCCAATGGTGGCAAAGTGCCCTTCGTGTCAGCAGCGTCCTGCTTCATCACCGGTCGCGCCATGGAGCAAGTTAAGGCAGACATTGCCTATTCCAATGTCAATGTGAAGCTGATCGGCCAGTCTTCAGGCGTGGCCTATGGTGAACTTGGCCCCACGCACCATTCCATCGAGGATTTGGCCTGGCTTCGCCTGTTCAACAACCTCACCCTGATCGTCCCGGCTGACCCTTGGCAGACCGAGCAGGCCATTCTCGCCGCCGCCGAACTCAATGGTCCGGTCTTTGTTCGCGTCAGCCGCATGCCGGTGCCGGCGCTTCAGCGTGCGGAGGGCGCAAAGTTCGAAATCGGCAAGGCCGAGACGCTGGTCGATGGCACGGATGCGACCATCATTGCCAACGGTACCATGGTCCATCGTGCCGTTGCTGCCGCCAGGGCACTCGCAAACGAGGGTATTTCGGTCCGGGTTGTCAACATGGCCACGGTCAATCCGCTTGACGAAGCGGCCATCGCCGCCGCTGCCGAAACGGGCGCTATCGTCACCGTCGAGGAGCATTCCGTGCGCGGTGGCCTTGGTGGCGCTGTGGCCGAGGTGGTCGCCACCACAAGTCCCGTCCCCATGCGCATACTGGGCTTTCCCGGCTTCGTGCCGACCGGCTCAGCTGAGTGGCTGATGGAACATTACGGCCTGACCCAGACCGGCATTGCCGAAGCCGTCCGACAGACTATTGCCAGCAAGAAATGACCGATCAAAGCCTGATCCTCGCTATCGACCAGGGCACCACCAACACCAAGGCGCTGTTGGTGGATGCTGAAGGGTGCGTGCATCACCAGGCGTCCGTGCCCAATGTCGTGACCTATCCTCGGCCCGGATGGGCGGAACAGTCCGCCACGGATCTGGTGGCCGGAGTGAGGACGGCTATTGCCGAAGTCGTCGGGCAAGCCGCCGGCCGCCCGATAGCGGGGATTGGCATTTCCAACCAGCGTGAATCCATCCTTGTCTGGGATGCAGCAACCGGCCGGCCGGTTGGCCCGGTCGTCATCTGGCAATGCCGGCGCTCGGCGTCAAAGTGCGAGGCGTTGAAGTCAGCGGGCCATGCTTCCACGATCGAGGATCGCACGGGCCTTACTCTCGACCCCCTGTTCCCAGCAGCAAAGATCGCCTGGCTTCTGGACAATGTGCCCGGCGCCAGGGCACGGGCCGAAGGGGGCGAACTACGCGTCGGCACGGTCGACACCTGGCTGTTGTGGAGCCTGACGGGCGGCTCCGTCCACGCCACCGATCATTCCAACGCCTCACGCACCCAGCTCTTCAACACTGACACTCTCAGCTGGGACGCCGAACTCTGCGCGTTGTTTGACGTGCCGATGTCCATGCTGGCCGAGGTCAAATCCTCCGATAGCCGCTTCGGCACCACGACTGAAGGCGCTTGCGCCCTGCCCGCCGGTACGCCGATCCTTTCCATGATCGGGGATTCCCACGCGGCCCTGTTCGGCCATGGCGTGCGCGAGCCGGGCACCGTCAAGGGCACGTATGGCACCGGCACATCTTTGATGGCGCTGACGCCCGAACGCATCCGGTCCACCCATGGCATTTCGAGCACCATCGCCTGGAGCCAGAGTGGCAGGGCGCAATATGCACTTGAAGGCAATATTTCGGTCTCTGGCCAATCTGCCGCTTTCGTTGCCGAACTTCTGGGCCTGGCCGATGCTGCGGCCTTGTCGGCCCTCGCCGAAACTGTCGCGGACAGCAATGGCGTCACTTTCGTCCCCGCCCTGGTCGGGCTGGGGGCCCCCTATTGGCGGTCTGACGCGCGCGGCACCATCACGGGCATGAGCCTTGGGACCAAGCCGGCGCACCTGGCGCGTGCTGCTCTTGAAGCCATCGCCTTTCAGGTTGCCGATGTCTATACGGCCATGGAAGCCGATACGGGCTCGGCCCTTGGTGAGTTGCGCGCCGATGGTGGCGCCTCACGCAACCCGTTGGTGATGCAGTTCCAGTCCGACATTCTCGACCGGCCGGTTGCGGCCGCTGCGGCCCCTGAAGTCAGTGCGCTCGGCGCCGCCGCCCTCGCCTTTTCGGCGCTCGGCATCGCTATGCCAGGCGTGCCGGCGGCCGATAAGTACAAGCCGAGCATGAGCGCGGCACAAAGCTCCGAACACCGTCAGCGCTGGGCATCCGCCGTGACCCAGACTTTGGCGACAAACAACAAGACGACCTAGGGAGGAACTCCATGACCACACCCCGCTTCGGCGCCGGCATCTGGCACTTCGCCACCTACCTCGATCGCTATGCCACCGATGGCTATGGCGTGCCGCGCAATATCATCGAGGCCATCGATCTGGCCGGTCAGGTCAGGGACTTGTCGGTGGTCGACCTCAACTGGCCCTACTTCGGCGGCAGGTTCTCCGACACCCAGATCAAGGAAGCGCTGGATCGCAACAACCTCAAGGTGATCGGCATTACGCCCGAAATCTATACCCGCGATTTCGTCAAGGGCGCCTTCACCAATCCCGATGCCGGCATCCGCCGCAAAGCGCACGAACTCATCACCGCCGCCTGCGACGTCGTCCGCTACCACAAGGCCGACTATGTCAAGCTCTGGCCAGGCCAGGACGGCTGGGACTATCCCTTCCAGGTTGACTATTCGACTCAGTGGCAGCGTTCGCTGGATGGCGTCGGCCAATTGGCTTCGGAAAACCCGGACCTCAAATTCGTCATCGAATACAAGCCGCGCGAGCCGCGCGTGCGCATGAGTTTTGGATCGGTGGCCCGCACCATTTTGGGTATCGAAAAGATCGGCTTACCAAACATTGGCATCCTGCTCGATTTCGGCCACGCCATCATGGGCGGCGAGTCCGCTGCCGACAGTGCGCAGCTGGCTATCGATTACGGTCGCCTGTTCGGCATGGACGTCAACGACAACTATCGCTCCTGGGACGACGATCTGGTCGCCGGCAGCCTCCATCCGATCGAACTCTTCGAGTTCTTCCACGTGCTCAAGAAGAACAAGTGGGAAGGCGTCTGGCAGCTCGACCAGTTCCCGTTCCGTGAGGACAGCGTGGCCACGGCGACCCACGCGATCGATTTCCTTAAGGCCGCTGCCAAGGGATTGGATACGTTGGACGAGGACGCACTACGAGAAGCCCAAAGCCGCCACGACGCCATCGGCGCCCTCAAAATCGCTCAGAAGGCGCTGTTCGGCGCAATGGGAGACTAAATCATGACAAATCTTCCGCGCGAAAAGCGCGCTCGCCTGATCCTCAATACAGACGCCAAGAACGAGGCAGACGATCAGTTCACCATCGTCCATGCCCTTCTGACCCCTACATTCGATTTTCACGGCATCATCGCGGCCCATTTCGGCGACCACCGATCCAAAACGGCCATGGAAGACAGCCGCAAGGAAATTGATCACCTACTTGACCTGATGGATCTGGCCGGCCGCATCCCAGTCGCCAACGGCGCGGCTGCAGCGCTTCCGGATGAGCAGACGGCAGTGCCCTCGCCCGGCGCGCAGATGATCATCGACGAGGCGATGAAAGACGATGACCGTCCGCTCTATGTCGCTTTCCTTGGTCCGCTGACCGACATGGCCTCGGCCATTCTGATGGAACCCAGGCTCAACGAGCGCAATGTCATCTGCGTCTGGATCGGCGGCGGCACCTGGCCATCGGGCGGCCGCGAGTTCAATCTGATGAACGACATCGCCGCTGCCAATGTGGTCATGCGGTCCAACGTCCAGGTTTGGCAGATCCCCTCCACGGTCTACCGCATGATGTCGGTGAGCTATGCCGAGCTGCAGGAGCGTTGCGAGGACAAGGGTCCGATCGGCAAATATCTCGTCGATCAGCTTATCGACTGGAATTTCCGGGTGCACAAGGGCCCGATCGAGCACCGCTCGCTGGGCGATACGCCGTCGCTCTCGGTCATTCTCAACCCGATGGGCGGCACCTATGAATGGCGCCCTGCCCCCGAATTCAGCCCGCACATGCACTACATCCATACCGGGCAGTACCGGCCGATCAAGGTCTATGACTCGATCGACATCCGCTACATCCTCGAAGACTTCTACGCCAAGCTTGCCCGCTTCCATCGCGGCGTCCAGGAACTGGCCAATTTCGGATAGTCACCGGCTCAACCTCCCTGACCTGGCCCGCCGTTCGTGACGGCGGGCTTTTCTTATTGGGATGATATGAGTGAGCCATGGTGGTGGATGCACCAGATCACTGCGCCGCTAGACCACAACACCAAGTGCCCTGTGCAAACGACGAACCCGGCTCTGGCATCAAAAGGGCCCGCACGGCGGTTAGACGACCATCAATACTGCGCTTGTCTCTTGAACCGGCCCGTCCATTTGAGCCCACCACGGCGCCGCTGGCCGGCTATGATCCACGCGGTCCGCCCAATATGCCAAAGGCCGACGCTACTTTCGTAGCGCCGGCCTTCCTCGGGAGATCTAACTCTGACTAAGAGACCTTGCTAGTCAGCCAGGGCAAAGTTCTCAAGGCTGCCCGCGTTGGTTTCATCGATCAGCACGCAGTCCATGGAGATCTTTTCTTCCATGCCGGTAGAGCCTTCCTTGAGATACTTGTCGGCAAGCTCCACAGCCCACTGGGCCTGGCGGTAAGCCGGCTGCAGCACGGTTGCGTGGACCTTGCCAGCCAGGATAGCGTCGCGCACATCGTTCGAGCCGTCGAAGCCGACGACGATGACGTCGTCGCGGCCAGCAGCTTCCAGCGCTGCCAAAGCACCCATGGCCATGGTGTCATTGCCGGCGATGACGCCCTTGATGTCGGGATTGGCCTGCAGGATGGACTCCATCTTGGTGAAGGCTTCCGTCTGGCTCCAGTTGGCCGATTGCTGGGCCACCATCACCATGTCCGGATACTGGTCGATCACATCATGATAGCCGGACGAGCGGATGCCGGCATTCGTGTCGGATTCCTTGCCGACGAGTTCGACGTAGTTGCCGGCTTCACCCATGGCTTCTACGAAGGCTTCCGCGCCCAGCGTCGCACCTTGGTAGTTGTTCGAAACGATCTGGGCGACGGCAACGCCGGTGGCATTGATTTCACGGTCAATCAGGAAAGACGGGATACCGGCATCCTTGGCCTTCTGCACGGCCGCCACTGAAGCGTCGGCACCTGCGTTGTCCAGGATGATCGCCTTGGCGCCACTAGCGATTGCGGTATCGATCAGCTCGTTCTGCTTGTTGGCGTCATCGTCGTGCGAATAGACTTGGGTGGAATAGCCCAACTCCTCGGCTTTGGCCTTGGCACCGTCTGCCTCAGCTTTGAAGAAGGGGTTGTCGTGGCTGGGCGTGATAATCACGATCAGATCCTGCGCCACGCTGGGCAACGTCACCGAAACACTGGCAATCGCGCCCACGGCCAGTGCTGCAATCGTCTTTGCAAACTTCATGTTGGTCCTCCTGTAGAGCCTCAAGCTCCGGGTTCCGCAATCGACACCATTTTCGGCTACTTTGGATTATTTGCGGTTTTTTAGCTTTAACTTTGAACCGTAAAGGAGTCAACGAAAGTGGGTGATGTTCGCGGTCAGTGTGGCCAAATTTATCGCCGGCTCGGGCCCGCCTGACTAGGAGTGAGCGCTAGGCCGTCAGTGCTACTGCCGAGTATTGGCAGCCAATCGCCGCTGCAATTGGTCAAGAACAACGGCCGCAATAATCACAAGCCCCTTGATAACCATTTGCCAGAACTCAGAGACACCCATCATGACCAGGCCGTCGCTGAGCACCCCGATGACAAAAGCGCCGATAATCGTCCCACCAATAAGGCCGCGTCCGCCTGACAGTGACGTTCCGCCCAGCACTGCGGCTGCAATCGCGTTGAGTTCGAATGTCTCGCCACTCGCGGGGTGACTGGCCACCAGTTGGGAGGAAACGATGAGGCCAACTACTGCCGCACAAAAGCCCGAGATCATGTAGACGGCGATCTTGATGCGATCGACCCGAACGCCAGACAGCGCGGCAGCCCGCTCATTGCCGCCCACGGCATAGACTTTGCGCCCGAAAGGTGTGCGCTGCGCGACATAGGCTGCAACCAGTGCCAGAACGATGAGGATGATGATTGACACAGGGATGCCCAGCACATTGCCCGAGCCGATGATGGGATAGCCCTGGTTTCCCAGCTCCTCCTTGCCGACAAGATTGGAGAAGGTCGAGCCGCCCGAGAGCAGGAGCGCCGCACCGCGCGCCACATAGAGCGTGCCCAGAGTCGCGATGAAGGGCGCGACCCCTAATTTGGTCACCAAGAGCCCATTTATGGCGCCGATGGCCGTACCGACCAGCAAGGCGATTGCAACAACTTCCAACACATTGGGATAGACGATTATGCCCAACATGGGCAGTTGCAGCCCATGGGCCAGTAGCCCGCCTGCAACCATGCCGGTGAGCCCGACAATCGAACCCACGGACAGATCAATACCACCGGTCAGGATGACATAGGTCATGCCGATGGCGAGGATCGCGTTGATGGCCACGTGTTTGGAGATGATGATGGCATTTGCAACCGAAACGAAGTTCGGCGCCATCAACGCGAAAAACAGGGTCACCACAATTAGGGCTATGAATGTCCGCAATTTGAGCAGCAGCAGCAGCGCCGATGCATTGCCGTTGGCGCGCGGTGCCGGAGAACTGGTGGCAGTGGACATGATCTAACCTCAGGCCAGGGCTGTTTCGGGTTTCAAGGTGGAGGCGCGAACGAGAGCCTCGTCGCTCGCCTCTTCAGCACGAAGATCGGCGGTTATGCGTCCATAGGCCATCACCAGGATGCGGTCGGCGACAGCATGCGTTTCTTTCAGATCAGATGTTGTGTAGACGATGCACAGGCCCTGATCGGCAAGGTCGCGCATGGTGGAAAAGACCTCTGCCTTGGCGCCGATATCAATGCCGCGGCTGGGCTCGTCGAGCAGCAGAACGCGTGGCTCTGTCAGAAGCGACTTGCCGATGACCACCTTCTGCTGGTTGCCCCCGGACAGAGAGGTAATCGGCGCGTCAGCACTCGCTGTCTTGATGTGCAACTGCTTGATGATCTGCTCTAGAAGAGGCGCCTCATGCGCTTTCGATATGGAGAAATATCGGGTGAAGCGACGCAAGCTGGCCAGCCCGAGATTGCCACCCACGGACAGGTTTTGCACCAGTCCGTCCCGTTGGCGGTCCTCAGGGACCAGCAGCAAGCCCGATTTCATACGACGGTTGACCGAGTGACCTGCCAGTTCGACACCATCGAGACGCACGGAACCGCGGGCATTGGGCCGCAGACCATAAAGGCTCTCGAACAGTTCGGTTCGACCTGCGCCGAGCAGACCGTAGATCGCCGTAATTTCGCCGGGACGGAAAGAAACTGACAAATCATCCAGCGCCAGCGCATGGCCACGCCCGGGCAGCGAGAGATGGTCCACTGACAAAATCGGTGGGCCTGCCTGGATTGCCGGTGGGCGTTTCGCGACCACTTCTTCGGAACCGAGCATTTTCTCGATGATCCAAGGGATCGTTACGTTTTCTCGGGCGGCGGTGGCCGCCAACCTGCCGTCACGCAAAACTGTGAAGTAGTCGCCAATCCGGATCAGTTCCTCGAGCCGATGCGAAATGTAGATGATGGCGACGCCCGCGCGTTTGAGTTCGCCAATGACTTTGAATAGAACTTCCACCTCGGAGGCAGATAGGGCCGAAGTCGGCTCGTCCATGATCAGTATACGAGCGTCCTCGGCCAATGCCTTGGCGATTTCGACGATCTGCTGCTCACCGATCATCAGATCACCGACGAGGGCACTCGGATCGATGTCGTGCTCGAGCCGACCTATCAGTTCGGTGGTGCGCCGTGTCTGAGCGGCGCGATCGATGTGAATACCGGCCTTGGCGATCTCGCGACCGAGAAAGATGTTCTCGGTGACGCTGAGATTTGGACAGAGATTGAGCTCCTGAAAGACGATACCGATGCCCTTGCTGGCCGCATCGCGGATGGAGTCGAACCGGACGCTATTTCCCTCCATGGTCATCGTGCCCAATGTCGGCTGCTCCACACCGGCCAGAATCTTCATCAGCGTCGATTTGCCGGCGCCATTTTCACCAATGAGCACATTAACGGCGCCCGCGTGCACCTCGAAATCGACGTCCTGAAGCGCCAACGTACCAGGAAACGCCTTGGTGATGCCCTTGGCAGAAAAGACCACTTGGCTCATGGGGCGACCACATCCAGCGCCACAAGGGTCACCTGCTGGCGATCGGAGGCACTAGCCAAACTCAACGCGCCCGTAAACCGGACCGTGTCACCCACGGCCACTGTTTCGACGCTGCTCGCAACGCCTTCCAGGGCTAGGGCGGTCAACGCTTTGCCTGCATCGGCATATTCGAGCTGGTTTGTGAAGTCCTGGAACGAGACGAAGGGCAACGCGTCGCGCACGGCATTTCCCCGAATGACAGGGCCGATCTGCAGCACGACGGGATCCGCTAGCCCTTCAACCGCAACATCAAGAATGCCAGCTCGGGACTCTGTGTTCTTGGCAAGCACTTCACCGGCGCCGCTTACGATGAAACTCCAAGGTGACCCCTCTCCGGAACGGTAACCAAAATCATTGCCCGCCCTTTCGAAGTCAGAATTTATGCTGGCGAGCACCTCGGCAACCGGACGAGCTGAATCCGAGAAGTGCGGCAAAGCTCGATCAGCCCAGAGGCCCGCAGCATATTTGGCGGCATCGAATCCGAGCGGCTCGGCGGCCTGCTGATCGGCAATCTGTACGATTTTGCAGCCCGCGAGTGGCATGGCAAGCACGCTGGCCAAGACAACCATGAGCCCAACGCGGACATGAATCAACACCGACCTCCCTCGCAACATATTTTTGATTATTTGCGATTTATGCGGTTTTGTATCATTTCCTTTACAAAGTCAAACCTGTCTCACCGGCTATGGCAACGCTCTACGGCAAGGATGGACGTGGCAGCACGTGATCTTCCGCCAATACCTAGCAGGCTAATAGAACTGCTTCCGTCACCGCAGCAAGCGGGAGACCCGACCTCAGCGACTGGTGCTCCGACGTGCCACCAGGCGGGGCGGCACGACAAAGTGCTCGACTGCGGTTCGGCCGTTGATCCGCTCGATGACCAATCGGGCCGCCTGAAGACCCAGCAGTTCTCCGGACTGATCAATGCTCGTCAGGCTGTTTTGCGCAAAGTCACAAAACATCGTGTTGTCATAGCCCACTATGCCGACGTCCTCGGGCACACGCAGACCCAGTTCGGTGGCTACGCTGATCACCTCAAGTGCAATGAAGTCGGTCCAACAGAAGATCGCGTCGGGTCGTCGTGGCCCTTGCAGCAGTCGCTTTGCTGCAAATTGCACATCGCGCATAACCTGTGTCGCGCTCGCAATATTGATGGCGCCACCCAGGCCAGCTTCGACCATACCGTGCCGATAGCCCTGTTCGCGCTCGGCCAGAATTGATGAAGGCTCCCCCTGCAGGCTTAGCATGGCGATTTTGCTGTAGCCTGCCGCAACAAGATGTCGAACTGCCAGCAGGGCCCCCTGCTGGTCGTTATTGTTGACCGTGTCAAAGGCTTCAGCCGATGGATCGTGATGACCAATAGTCACTAGCGGCTTTTTTTCGGCGATTGTGTTGAGACTCTCGCGAGACTCCGTGGAACCGATCAGGATTATGCCATCCATCTGCCGATCAATCATGGAATCTACCACGCCGGTTTCCAGCTTGGCCGTGGACGCACTGATCCCCATCATCACCTGATATTGGGTCCGCTCCAGCGCATTGTTCACTCCGGTCATGATGTCTGCAAAGAACGGGTTGCGCAGGTCGGGCAGGACCAGACCTAGCGTATAGGTTTGGCCGCGCATGCCGCGCGCCGAGGCCAGGGGGCGATAACCCAGCCTGTCCATCGAGGCACGCACTTTGGCGCGGAGCGCGTCTGAGACACCATAGGCATCGCGCAGCACCTTGGAGACGGCAGCAACCGAGACCCCGGCATCATCCGCAACTTCACGGATCGTCACCCGCCCGTTCCGTCGCCCCTCCCCGGCCTGCGCCATCCGGTTCTCCCAAGATCCTGTTATTCCAACCGATTTTGTACCGGACCACCGCCCCTTATACCCGCTGATCCACAGTTGAGAAAGCCTATTGCCAAACGATCAAAAACGTAGAACGGTATACGTAGAACATTCTACAAGATCACTACAGGCGACTTTATCGACGAGGAGGCCAGCGTGACCGACGCAGCAGCAGTTCACACCCGGGGTGCAACCAAAGCCCCGCACAACTGGACCGCGCGGATGATCCATCCGCTCGCCGATGCTGGTGTGGGGACCCCGGCCAGCTTTGTCGCCAAAACCTTCACACTGGACCGTGTCGGCGGATCGGAAGTGCTGACCATCAGCGCGCTGGGCCTTTATCGCGCCTTCATCAATGGCAAGCGCGTCGGCAATGACCTGCTGACCCCGGGCTGGACCAGCTATGATGCGCGGCTGAGCTATCAGACCTATAATGTCGGCGACCTGCTGGTGCCGGGCGAGAACCGGATTGAGATTTGGCTGGCCGATGGCTGGCTGCGCTCGCAGATGATGTGGGGCAAGCACCCCATCTTCAACACCTGGGGCGACAAGATCGCCGCCATTGCAGAGTTGCATGCCGGGCCGGGCGCCGCGGAACCCCTGCTCGTGACGGACGCCGGCTGGGAAAGCGGCGAATTGCCCGTTCGCAAGTCTGGCATCTATTTCGGCGAGGTGTTTGACGCACGGATTGCCCCCAAGGTTTCAGCCGGGACCGAAGCGCTGGACTTCGACAGCGCGGTGCTTGTGCCCCATGAAACCACGCCGGTGCGCGAGCTCGAGCCCCTGACTGTGGCCAAAAGCTGGACCGATGCCGAGGGGCGCACGGTCTATGACTTCGCCCAGAATGCCGGCGGCAATGTCGCCATCACGGTCAAGGGCGCCGCCGGCGCGAAAATCACGATCGAGCATGCCGAAGTGCTCGACCAAGATGGCAATTTCTATAACGGCAATTACCGCACAGCCGATGCCAGGATCGAATATGTGCTGGCGGGCGCGGGCGAGGAACATTATCGCCCCTATTTCACCTTCCAGGGCTACCGCTATGCCCGCGTAACCATTGAGGGCGATGCGAAGCTACTGGACATCGTCTCCGTGCCGGTCAGTTCGGTCACTGAAGTCAAGTCGAGCTTCACCTCCGGCAACAAGCTGGTCAACCGGCTGTTCCTCAATACGCTTTGGAGCCAGCGCGCCAATTTCATCGAGGTGCCGACCGATTGTCCGCAGCGTGACGAACGTCTGGGCTGGACCGGCGATGCACAGGTATTCGCCGGTACCGCGGCCTATCTCGGGGAAGTACAGGGATTCTTTCACAAATGGGTACGCGACCTCATGGTCGATCAGCGCGAAGACGGTGCGGTACCTCATGTCTGCCCCGACCCCACCCGGCTCGATCCCACCCATTATCCGGGATTTTATGGCTCGACCGGCTGGGGCGACGCCATCTGGATGGTGCCCTGGCAGCTTTACCTGCACTATGGCGATACCGCTTTCCTCGCGGAAGTTCTGCCCTCCATGGTCAAGTGGGTCGACTTCGTCTGGTCGATCAGCGACGGCCCGATCGTGTCGCCGCCGCGCGAATGGGGTGCTCGCGGCTTCTCCTTTGGTGATTGGCTGCAGCCGAAGGGGCCTAGTGCAAAGCCGCTTCCGACCATGGGCGACGATGCGGCCGCCACTGTGTACCTCCATATCGCGTCCAAGGCCGTGAGCGAGATCGCCCGGATCGTGGGCAAGAGTGATGTTGCTGATCGCATGGCCGAAATGGCGGACCAGGTGAAGGCGGCTTTTGCCAATGAGTTCATCACGCCATCAGGACGCCTGGCCTATGACGACCAGACATCCTACGCGCTGGCGATCGTTCACGACCTGATCCCGGCCGACAAGTACGAGGCCACCAAGGTCTATTTCAAGAACACGATCGAGCGTGCGGAGCGCCGCATCGGAACCGGCTTCATCGGCACCCCTGCCCTGCTGCCGGCGCTGATCAAGATCGGTGAATGGGGCCTGGCCAGCGAGGTGTTCCTGCAGGAAGAAGTCCCCGGTTGGCTCTACCAGGTCAAGATGGGTGCGACGACAATCTGGGAACGTTGGGACGCCATCCAGCCCGACGGAACCATCTACAACCCGCAGATGAATTCGTACAATCACTATGCCTATGGCGCTGTGTGCCAGTGGCTGCTCGAGGGTGTTGCCGGGTTCCGGCCTGATGCAGCCGACCCGGGCTTCAAGACCATCGTCTTCGAGCCGGTCATCCTGCCCGAGCTATCGCCGGTCAAGGCGCATCATGACAGCCCCGCCGGTGCCATTCGCGCAGCGTGGACAGTCGACGGTGATGCCGTGCGCTACGAGATCGACGTGCCACGGGGCAGCAAGGGCGTACTTCGTCTCGATGCCAAATATCGCGATGCCACGCTAGATGGCCAGTCGATCGCTTCGGGCGAGGACGTGCCGCTGAGCGCCGGGACCCACCAGATTACCTTCAGCTACACCGCTCCAAAGCGCGAAGTACGCCACAAGCCAAAGGCCAATGTGAACACGCCTTGAGGCGCAATCCAGTTTTTAGCCGGTCCGCAATCGCGGATCTCATTTGGGAGGAAGACCATGATGAAGACTAAAACCCTCGCCCTGCTGGGCGCCAGTACGCTGGGCATGCTGATGACGGCCAGCGCCGTCCAGGCGCAGCAAAGCGGCTATCTGACCATTCTTGTCGACAACGGCCCGCAATCCATTGCGACGATGGAGGCCTGGGCTGACGCCTATACGGCTGAAAACCCAGACGTGACCATCGATATCGAAGTGCGCCCGGGCGGCGGTGAAGGCGACAACATCGTCAAGACCCGCCTCGCGACCGGTGCCATGGCCGACGTCTTTTCGTACAATTCCGGTTCGCTGTTCCAGGCCATCAACCCGACGCAGAACCTGATGCCGCTGACCGACGAGCCGTTCCAGGACAGTGTCCAGGACAGCTTCAAGTCGGTGGTTTCGGCTGATGGCGAGGTCTATGGCGCACCGTTCGCTCCTGCAATGGGCGGCGGCATCCTTTATAATATTCCGATCTATGAAGAGCTTGGCCTGGAAGTTCCCAAGACCTGGGACGAGTTCATGGCCAATAACGAGGCGATCAAGCAAGCCGGCAAGGTCCCCGTCATCCAGACCTATGCGGACACCTGGACCAGCCAGCTTTTCGTGCTGTCCGACTTCTTCAACGTTCTCGCCGAAGAACCGGACTTCGCCGAGAAGTTCACCGCCAACGAAGCCAAGTTTGCGACAACCCCGGCAGCGCTGCGCGGTTTCGAAAAGCTTGAGGAAGTGGCTGAAGCCGACTACTTCAACGCCGATTTTGGCGCCGCCTCCTATGCAGATGGCGTTCGCATGGTGGCCACCGGTGAAGGTGCGCACTATCCGATGCTGACCTTTGCGATCGGGGCAATTGCTGAGACCACGCCGGACCATCTCGACCACGTGGGCTTCTTCGCCCAGCCTGGCGACAGCGCCGAAAGCAACGGCCTGACCACCTGGATGCCGGACTCGCTTTACGTGCCGAAAAACGCTGCAAGTCCTGAGCTGGCCAAGGATTTCGTCGCCTTTGTTGCGAGCCCCGAGGGCTGCGCCGTCCGCAACGAGGCAGTCGGTGCCACCGGCCCATACATGGTGGCTGGTTGTGAGTTGCCCGATGACGTTCCGCCCGCCGTCTCCGATATGATGCCTTACTTCCAGGAAGGCGGTCAGAATGCGCCCGCTCTGGAGTTCCTCTCCCCAGTGAAGGGCCCCGCACTCGAGCAGATCCTGGTCGAGGTCGGTACCGGCAGCCGCTCTGCCGAAGACGCCGCCGCACTCTACGACGAGGATGTCCGCAAGCAGGCCCAGCAGCTTGGCCTTGAAGGCTGGTAAGCTCTTGTGACCTTGCGGCCCGGGGTGCACCCTGTGCACTCCGGGCCATTTTTCCTGGAGGATAGGGCAAATGTCCGTTTCAGTATCCGCTGCCCCTGCGGTTTCGCCGGCACCGCCTGCGCCGCGCCTGACACGGCGCTCGCCCTACCCCGGCTGGTTCTTCACCCCGGCGGCCATCGTTTATTCTGTGCTGTTCCTGGCGCCGACCTTTGCGTCGCTCTATTTCAGCCTGACGCGCTGGACCCTGTTTGATTCCGAGTTCATCGGATTTGAGAACTTCGCCCAGTTCTTTCGCGAACCATTCCTGATCAAGGGACTGATCAACACAGTCATCTATGCCGTCGTGACCTCCGGCCTGAAGGTCGTGTTGGGGCTGCTCCTTGCAGTGATGCTGACCAGCCAGATCGTGGCGCGGGGCTATCTGCGCTCCGTAGTCTTCTTTCCGGTGCTGGTGTCCACTGTTGGCGTCGGCATTACATTCACCGTTCTCATGCACCCCACCCAAGGCATGATCAACGAAACACTGGCCATGTTCGGCATTGCGGGTCCGGGCTGGCTGACCGATCCCAACCTGGCCCTCTATTCCGTCGCCTTGGTTGATGTCTGGAAAGGCGTGGGCCTGGCGACCGTGATCTATATCGCCGGGCTGGTGGTCATTCCCCGCGACTATTACGAGGCAGCGCGCATTGACGGTGCCACACCCTGGCAGAATTTCTGGTACGTCACGCTGCCGCTTTGCCGCCCCGCCACCTCGACCGTGATCACCCTTAGCTTTATCGGTGGACTGCGCACATTCGACCTGATCTGGGCGATGACCAAGGGCGGGCCAGGATTTGCCTCCGATACCATCGCCTCGGTGATCTACAAGCAGTACCAGGCTGGCTTTTACGGCCTCTCTACGGCCGGCAATGTGGTGTTGTTCATCCTCATCGCGCTGCTTGTCGTGCCGCTGACCATGATCCTCAATCGCAAGCAGGGCCACGAATGACACGGCGCGCTTCCATACTGGGCGGCGCTGCCGCCATCGCGACCACTTTCGTGGTCTTCGTCATCCCGTTCATCTTCATCGTGCTGATGGCCTTCAAGGACCGCCAGCAATCGGCCTTGCGCGACTTCTCCTGGCCCACTGGCTTCCACCTCTGGGAAAACGTGGCCGAGGTGGTCAAGACCCGCAACTGGATGATGATCACCGCCTTCATCAATTCAACCATCATCACGGTTGTCAGCGTCACCCTGCTGGTGATCTTCGCGGCGATGGTCGGCTACGTGCTGGCCAGGCGCAAGACGCGCTGGAACGGGCTGATCGAGTTCCTGATCCTTGCGGGACTGATGGTCCCGCCCGCCGTTGTGCCCACGATCTGGTTGCTTCAGGGCCTGAAACTGTTCGGCACCCTGCACGGCATGATCCTGATTGAAGTGGCCTACAACCTGCCCTTCTCGATCATCTTGTACCGGGCATTCGTGGCAACCATCCCCCGCGACCTTGACGAGGCGGCGATCATTGACGGTGCCCGTCCGCTGGATGTGTTCTTTCGCATCGTACTGCCCCTGCTCTGGCCGGTAACGGTGACCAATATCGTGGTGCAGTCCGTCGGTATCTTCAACGACTTCACCAACCCGCTTTACTATTTGCCGGGCAATGCCAATGCGACCGTGCAGCTTACGCTCTACAACTTCCAGAGCCAGTTCAGCACGGCCTACAACCTGCTGTTCACCAACATTCTGCTGATCACCATACCGCCACTGCTGGTCTTCCTGTTCTTCAACCGGCAGATCGTGGCCGGCATGACGGCCGGTGCGGTCAAGGGATGACGCAGGCGATGACTTTCATGAAGGAGACCGACCATGGCCGGGCTTGAACTGAAACAGCTCCTGAAGAGCTATGGCAATGTCGAGGTCATCAAGGGGATCGACCTCACCATCGAGCACGGCGAATTCGTGGTGTTCGTCGGCCCATCGGGCTGCGGCAAGTCCACCTTGCTGCGCATGATCGCAGGGCTCGAGGATATAACAGGCGGCGAACTGGTTATCGGCGACCGGGTGGTCAACGCTGTCGAGCCGCGCGACCGCGGCATCGCCATGGTGTTCCAGTCCTACGCGCTCTACCCGCACATGACCGTCTATGACAATGTCGGCTTCGGGCTGAAACTGGCCCGGACGCCAAAGGATGTGCGTGACCAGAAGATCCGCGAGGCAGCACGCATCCTGCAGATGGAGCATCTGCTGGATCGCAAGCCCAGCCAGCTCTCGGGCGGTCAGCGTCAGCGCGTGGCGATTGGCCGTGCCATTGTACGCAAGCCGGAAGTCTTCCTGTTCGACGAGCCGCTTTCCAATCTGGATGCCGCGCTGCGGGTCGACATGCGCATGGAAATCTCAAGACTGCACAATGATCTGGGCGCCACCATGATCTATGTCACCCACGACCAGGTCGAGGCCATGACCCTGGCTGACAAGATCGTGGTGCTCGATGGCGGCGTGGTGCAGCAGGTGGGCGCACCCATCGAGCTTTACCAGCGCCCGGCCAATCTGTTCGTTGCCGGCTTTATCGGATCGCCCAAGATGAATTTCGTCGAGGCGGGCGTGGACAAGGTGGTCGGCGACAGCGTGACCGTCAGCGGCCCCGATGTGGCGGGCGTGCCGGTCGCCATTCCCGCCGGTCGTCTCCGCCCCGGTGACAGGTTGACCCTGGGCGTTCGCCCGCATGATCTGGTTGTCGCGCCATCGGGCACCATTGTCGGCCGGGTTGGCCTGGTCGAGCGGCTAGGCAATGAGACCATCGTCAATCTCGAATTGCCTTCGGGGGCATCTTGGCTAGCCGTGCTGGAAGGCGACCAGATACTAAGACGTGGCGATAGCCTCGCGCTTGATGTCGATCCGGGCAAAGCGCTCTTGTTCGACAAATCGGGCCAGGCGGTGAACTGAAGGCCCGCATTGTTGACCACTGGGAAGCCGGGGCGAAGCCGGTATCCGCCTACCAGGGCGTGTAGCCGCTGGGCTCGAATGGCTGACTTACCCGCTCAAAGGTTTGTAGCGCACGCCTGTAATACAGCTGCGATGTCATCCGGCCCCTCATTAGGGCGAATGCATCACATATCAGCGACCTAGGAATTTCTGGCTGTGGAGGCAGTCGGCTGCGAACTGCTCTCCGCTTGCCTTGCCACAAATTCCCTGTTCGCCGGGAAAATACAGGGTATTTCGCTCACTTTCTGGCTCCGCATCCCCAACCGTGGAGCAGCCAAGCTTCTGATTTTGCGTAGATTTTCCAAGTTCTTTTCTTCAATGAGAACAGGGATTTAGCCAACCGGAACAGGGAAAATCCGGTGCCATATCAAGGAAACCAGCTTGCGACCGGAGTTTGCAAAGGGGGAGCTTCGATGCAAGCAACTGAAGGCGCGCGTGCTCATGCTTTGCAATTTAGATTTAATCTGATCTTGACGGGCAGTAGGTCCAGTTTCTAACTACTCCTCATGAGCTGCGCCGAGACCAACCAAGACGCGTAGTTCCAGTTTGCAGAACGCTAACTGTGGTGGACCACAGGACCTTGGTGAGTGGTCATCACACAGGTCGCGGGCAGTAGACGCTTCACCTTGGATCTCGCATTGGGACCTTTGGGGAGCGCTTATGCTCGTCTACTGCTCTGCGCTTTCCAACCCATCGTTGTGATCCTCCATTTACCCGGCCGAGCACTAACTCGGCCAGCGACGAGGTTCAGATGATCAAGCGTCTCACAGTCCGACCAAAGCGCCCCCGCCAAGCAGAGCCGCAAACGCGGCCAGGCGGAGAGCTCGTCTACCGGTATCTTCCTGGCATCTGCTATCGAGCAGTTGCCGATCAACAGCATTAAGAATTACGACCGCAATCCGCGCGTGCACGACGACCGGCAGATTACCAAGCTGGCCAGCACCATCCGCAAGGCCGGTTTTCTCGTACCGATCATTGTCGATGCCTCAAACGAAGTGGTTTCCGGTCATGGCCGGCTTGCAGCTGCTATTGCACTTGGGCTCAAAGAGGTTCCGGGCATTCGGGTGAGCCACCTCTCGCCCGAGGTGATCAAGGCATATCGCCTTGCAGACAATCGTCTTGGAGAATTGTCTCACTGGGACGCTACCGCGCTTGCGCTCGAATTCAAAGACCTGGCTGCCGTCGAGCTTGATCTGGAAATCCTGGAGCTCACTGGCTTTGAAACCGCTGAGATCGATTTGCACATCCAGAGCCTGGACGAAGACAGCTATCGCATTCTCCTCGACGGAATGTTCCGGTGCATGGCCATGTGAGCGGCAAGGGCCGCGTGAGGCACCGCGAATTTGCCATGGCATCGGGCGAGATGAGCGAAGGAGAGTTTACCGGCTTTCTCCAGGGCTACATGCGAGCACTCTGTGCCTGGCGCTCTGCACTATGTTTGCATGGATGCAGCTCACTCTTTCGAGCTCCTGTCGGCCGCTCGCCAGACCAAGCTGACCTTTAAGACCACCTGTACCTGGGCCAAAACGAATGCGGGCATGGGCAGCCTCTACCGTCAGCAGACCGAGTTCGTGCATGTGTTCAAGAATGGCGGGGATAACATCCCGCACATCAACAACATCCAGCTCGGCAAATACGGTCGCTTCCGCACAACGCTCTGGGGCTATGCGGGGGTGAATACCTTCCGTAAGGGCCGGATGGATGATCTCGCGGCCCACCCCACGGTCAAGCCGTGGGCGCTTGTTGCCGATGCCATCAAGGACTGCACGCGTGTCGGCGAAAGTGTGCTGGACTGCTTCTGCGGTTCGGGCACCACCCTTATCGCGGACGAGAAGAGCCACCGCGTCGGTTATGGCATCGAGCTCGGCCCGGTCTATGTGGATGTTGCGATCCGCCGCTGGCAGAGCATCAGCGGCAAGCCTGCGGTCTTGGCTGGCACCAACCAAAAAATTCGGGGCCAAGGTTCCCGTTAGGGAGGGTGGTCGCACAAAGCGCATGAGCAAGAGCGAGATTGGCATCACCAAACTCGCCAACCGCTTCGCCGAAACAGGTGACGTCAAGATTCTGCTGGCGGTTCACAAGCTTCAGGAAGCCGGCTTTGGCGGACCGGCGGTCAATCTGGCTGGTCCTGCGAGTTTGTCACCAGTTGAGCCGTCTCAGACTGACAAAGCGATCCTGCAGTGGTTTATCGAGGCAAACCGCTCTTCCGATCAGGAGGAGACACCACGAATGCTGCCGTTGTCAGCGCAGCTGTTCAGCGCACGCATTTGTTTCCCTTCGCCTGGAAGGCTTTTGAGCTGCTGCATCCCGGACTGGACTTTGTTCCTTCCTGGCATGTGGAGGCAATTTGCCATGCACTCGAACAGGTGGCCTCAGGCGCAACACGGCGCCTGGTGATCACGGTCCCGCCCCGGCACGGCAAGTCTATCTGCGCCGCCGTGGCGCTACCGGCCTGGATGCTAGGTCACGAACCTTCTCTCAAGATCATGGTGGCGAGCTATGGCGGGGACCTTGCGGCCAAGCAAGCACGCGACTTTCGCGCGGTGTTAACCTCACCCTGGTACGAGCACCTCTTCCCCCATACCCGACTTGCTGAGGGGCAATCGCGCGGACGAGCAGATCACTACCGGCAATGGTGGTCGCAAAGCCGGCTCCCTGGGCGGGGCGGTCACCGGCTTTGGCGCCGACCTGATCATTGTCGATGGCTTGATGAAGGCATCGGATGCTTCCTCCCCTGTCGAGCGTCAGCGGGCGCGCGATTATTATGAGCAGTCCCTGCTCTCACGGCTCAACGACAAGAGCACGGGTCAGATCATTGTCATCCAGCAGCGCCTGCACGAGGATGATCTGCCAGGTCACCTGCTCGCCAACAAGCAGTTCGAGCACCTCGACCTGCCTGCTGTGCCGATTGGCCTCAGACGCCTCCGGCATCGCGTCAAAGGAGAGGCGCTTTGCCCGGAGCGCGAGCCGCTGCAGGTGCTGGAACAACTGCGGGTCGAAATGGGGCCAGCGGTTTTTTCCGCGCAGTATCAGCAGGACCCCACCCCTCCTGGTAGCAACCGGCTGCGGTGGGAGTGGTTCGGAACATATGAGCCGGACTTGACCCGCAGCGACTTCCAGTACGTGGTGCAAAGCTGGGACACCGCACTTACCGCTGAGCCCACCAGCGACTTCTCGGTGGGTATGACCTGGGGCCTGCGGAATGGTCAGTGGTATCTGCTTGATCTCATTCGCGAGAAGCTGGACTTTCCTGACCTGAAGACCCTTGTCCTTATTTTGCCACCCGCTGGAGGGCTGACCGGGTTTTGATCGAAAGGGCTGCATCTGGATACCCATTGCTCCAACAGCTACACCGGGAACAGCGGGAGCAGGAGACGCGCTATCTGGGAATCGTAACCAAGCTGGACAGACGCACGCGCTTTGAGGCGCAGACGGCGAGGTTGGCAACCGGGAATTACTTGCTGCCGATCGAGGCTTCCTGGCTTACCGATCTTCGCCGGGAGCTCCTTGCCTTCCCCAATGGCCGCTATGACGACCAGGTAGATAGTCTCGTACAGTTTTTGGAGTGGTCTGCCTCCCCTCGCGCTAAGTGTTCGCTCGACCGGGACCCCGTTACCGGCAGGCCGATTGGTCGCTTGCCTCGACGCAGGGGCTGACCGGTCGGAGGACGATCAGGGAACACCCGGTTGGAAATCAGTCAGGCGCTCTAGCGTCTCTTAGAATCGAAGCCCGCATTTGTGAACGAAGCTCAGGTTGAGGCGGTGGAGCAGCGTTTCGCATTTGCCGTACGCCCTATTGAACCATCCGCGCCTGTGCCGCAGCTGTGCGAATCATATCGGCCGCTGTCACAAGACCATCAGAACGACAGCCACGTGCGGGACAATCAGTTCCAGACCAATGGCGAGGCGCGTGAGGCTCCCTTGGCCGCGTCCAAGCCCTGAAGTGCAATTCGATCCGATGCGTGCGGCGGCTCCGTTTGGCTATCTGTCCCCGCAATAAATACTTCGACGATTATACGGTCTTTCCAAAGCACCAGTACGCTGCGTCTAGGTTCGCAGTTGAGAGCTACTGATCTATTGGCGCTCATTGGCCGCCCCCTTGGACTTGCGTTTGCCGTTATCGATGGCGGAAATGCCACCCCTGATGACATCTGCCACCGTGGTGCGTTGGGACAGTAACCGATCGACTTTGTGGCCCTTGTTGTGATCGTTCAGCACGTCACGAACGAATTATTTCGCCGCTTCGAGGTCATCGAAACTGGTAATCTGGTTGGGAAATCCCTTGCGACGGATTTTCACCTGGTAAGACGTCAAGCGACCGTCTGCGGAGATCCGCTCGTAGATGTATTGCGCGCCTTTGAGTTTTTTGGTTAGCATGAGGTCGTCTTTCTTGCGTTATGGCAGAAAGATCGATCAGACATGAAGGAAGAGCAAGGGAAGAACAGCCTTCCAAAGGCTCAACCAAAATGCGTACTGAATTCAAAACTTAGAACAACGTTTGGCGCACCCGACAGGATTCGAACCTGTGGCCTCTGCCTTCGGAATGCTTAAAAGCCCTATTTCACCACTTGGTTTAGTTTTCTAACACTCTGAAATATAACATATGTTATTGTATAACGATAGACGGTTTTGCCCGTCTTGGTACGATGTTCTGTCCCAAAATTGTCCCAAAACGTGACCTCTGCCTTCCTGGCAACAACGGAACCCGATCCATTACGAAAGGGGTGGCATCAGTATGCAGGTTCAGGCTCGATCAATATCTGTCCCCTTCCGCGCCAGCACCCCGACGAGCACGCAGATGGCAGCGCCAGTCGTGGTGCGTTAAAAATTCCAATCATTGCATGGTAAGGCCCATGACAATGAAACCACCGACAAGGGTGGCTACAAATGCGATGGTCCAGGGCGTCGCGCTCGACGATGGCGCGCGAACTACTTCGCACACCAGTGCCAAAACGATCAGTAATAGCCGGCAACGCCCAGCACCCCTGCGCTGGCCGCCATATTCACAAGATTGTTGCGAAGGTGCGGCGCGCCGCGGATGGCTGGCGCGGATATCGTCGCCGTCGTAGCCCTTGTCGGCCAGCATCAGCCTGGGTTTGGCGACAGGCAAGGCGATCAGGTCATCGATGGCCTTATAGTCGGAGGCTTCGCTGCCCGTGAGGACGAAGCCAAGAGGGCGTCCCTGACCGTCTGCGCGTGCGTGGATTTTGCTCGTAAAGCCGCCGCGGCTTCGACCAAGACCCGCCTTATGAGCGGCCCGCCCCTCCCACTGGCGTCTGTGTAAGGTGCCGCTGTCCAAAAAAGGAAGTAACGGACCATGAACTTAGTGATCCTCGGCATCGACCTGGGCAAGAATAGCTGTAGCATCGTCGGTCTCGACGCCGATGGTTCAGTGGTCGTGCGTCGGCGAATGCGCCGCGACAGCGTGGTAACATTCGCAGCGAAGCTAAAGCCCTGCATTATGGCAATGGAAGCATGTTCCGGTGCCCATCATATGGGCCGGTCTCTGGCGGCATTGGTCCACGAGATCCGGCTAATGTCGCCAGAGTATGTGCGGCCGTACGTGAAAGCGCAAAAGAACGACGACCGTGATGCGGAGGCGATTGCCGAAGCGGCGACCCGACCGAGCGCTTCGTCGAGCTCAAGAGCGAAGAGCAGCTTGATGTTCAGACACTGCACCGAGTGCGTGACCGCCTAGTGGGTGAACGAACCTCTCTGACCAACCAGATCAGAGGCCTTCTGCTGGAGCGTGGCCATGTTGTGGCGCAAGGACATGCCCGATTGCGTCTCCTTTTGGGTGAGTTGCTGGACGCCGATGTGGACCCGCTGAGCCCGCGCATGGCGTTCCTGCTGCGGGACATGCGCGCTCTTTGGGAGGAGTTGGACCGCCGGATCGCGGCCTTTGACACTGAGTTCGCAGGCATGGCCAAAACCGACGATCGGGCCCGGCGGCTGACAAGCATTCCCGGTGTAGGGGCGTTGAATGCCACCGCACTTGTGGCAGCGGTGGGCTGCGCAGCGACGTTTGATATGGGGCGAGATCTCGCCGCCTGGTTGGGCCTTGTACCTCGTCAGGCCACCACTGGCGGCAAGCCAAAACTGCTGGGAATCACCAAGCGTGGAAGCAGGTATCTGCGCAAGATGCTGATCCAGGGTGCCCGATCCGCGATGCCCACGCTTGCCAGGAGCGACACAGCGACGGGATCCTGGCTGCGGGCGCTGCAAAATGGCCTTCGAGGCCGGCCCCTTTATGAGGATCAGGACGCGCGGATCTCCATCTTGGCAGCGGACCCTGATCATTGCTTGCACCGGGGCGGGCCATACGTTTGCGCCCGCTGCCTGAGAGTGGCCGCGCACCGTGGTGCTGTCGATCATGTGCTGCCAGTCGTCGGCGAGCCCAAACTCGACCAGGGATTCCAGCAAGGCGTCCCAGATCCCTTGCTCGGCCCAGCAGCGGAACCAGACATAGACTGAATTCCACTTGCCATAGCGTTCACACATGTCGCGCCAGGGGCAGCCGACCCGTAACACATAGAGCATTCCGTTCAGAAAGCGCCGGTTGTCCAGGGCTGGCCGAGACCACCGACCACGCTCGGCCGGCAATAAAGCCCCTACAGCGCCCACCCGTCATCAGTCAGATCGCCCCGAGCCAAAACTGCCTCCTCTAAAAGGAAACCTTGAATCAGTCAGGCAGCGATTTGGGAATCCCTTTTGTCAACACAGCCTAGTAGCCTAGACATCCAACACAATAGCCACCACTTTGCTCGGCATGTTTCAGATGACCTGGCCGAGGAACTTGTCAGCGCCGCTATAAGCCTTGGCGACCGACCAGTACATGGAAAATCCGACTCGCGGTCAATGTGGTGGTGTGTTAATAGAGCGTCCGCTAGCCGCTCGGCGACGGGTTACGAGGGCCAGTGGGTGGGCTGCCGCCACTGAGCCGAAACGCTCAACCTGGCAACGGCAGGAAAAGCCGGTTGCAAACACTTCATCGGCCGCGTCAACCGACCCCTTCCATGAAAGATCATAGAGCTTGCGGCTCCAGCCCTGATGACGCGCTTCATGCCCAAAAAGGCCCGACATGCCACAACACCCGGCGTCTTGAACCGTCACGTCCAGCCCCAGCGCAGCAAAAATGCGCTTCCAGTCGGCTGCTACGGCCGGACGCATCGAGCGTTCGGTGCAATGGGTAAACACAACAGCTTTCGTGTTCGCTCCCGGGATGGAAGGAAAGCTCCGACCGCCCGCGAGTTCAGCCACGAGGAATTCTTCGACCGCTGACACCCAGGGCATGTCGGCGATTCCCGCATTGGGGTATTCGCTGCGCAGCATGTAAACCAGCGACGGATCCAGGCCAACGAGTGGCAGGCCTGCGCTGGATGCAATTCGAAGCGCATTAGCCATCGCTTTTGCCTGGCGGACGAAAACAGCGCGGGCTCCGGCAACGTATGCCGCCTTGCCGCTCGCCTGCACCGACAGCGCGACCGGCGCATATCCAAGCGCCCGCAGTCCCTCGGCAATCGTTGCAATCGAGTTTGTATCGAAAAGCGCAGTAAAGGGGTCGTGCACCAGGACAACATGTCCCGCGTCTAAAGGCAGCTCTGCCACCTCGCTTGCCGAGAGGGCCTCAATCGCATGGTGTCCCAGATTATGTCGCGACGGTAGCGGCGGATCGATGAGCCCAAGACCAAGCGCGGCAAGTCCATATACACGGGTCCATGCCAAGGCACGCAACACCGATCTGAAGCGCATTAGCGTGCCGATATGCGCCTCCAGAAGCATCGCGGCAAGGCTGGACATAGGGCGTCTTCGCTTGCTGTAGTACCGTTCCAGGAAATGCGACTTCATGTCGGGCACATCCACATGGGTCGGGCATCCAGCCGCACACGACTTGCAGCCCAGGCAGCCATCCAGTGCCTCAAAGACATCTGCCTCCATCTCTTCTGTCGCCTGGCCGGCCACCCGTGCCTGCTCAAGCGCGCGGAGGGCCTCAGCACGCCCCTTTGGAGAGTGGCGAAGCTCCGCGCTGACCTTGAACGACGGGCACATGGGCGTCTTGGCCGCATAGGTCAGGCACAGGGCATTGCCATTGCAGGCGAAGGCCTTCGCGAAGAGATCTGCGGGCGCTGTTTGCGTGGTTCGATAAGGTGTGGTGGCGATCCCGAGCAGTGGCGTCTGCCCGGCAATCAGCTTGCCCGGATTGAACCGACCAGCCGGATCAAACGCAACCTTGATGCGCTGGAATGCGCCATACGCCTCTGGCCCGACAAACCGCTCGAGGTACTCGCCGCGAATGCCCTTGCCGTGCTCGCCCCAGAAGATGCCGCCATGTGCCGTTACGGCCTCATAGACCGCATCCGAAATCGACCGGTAGAGGTCGCGGTCGGCCAGATCATCGATGTCGAGTGCCGGGCGGACATGCAGGCACCCCACATCTGCGTGGCCGTAGATCCCATACGACAGGCCGTGCCCGCCAAGAATGGCAGTAATCTCGTGCACAAAGGCGGAAAGATTTTCGGGAGGAACGACGCAGTCTTCAACAAATGAGATGGGGCGTCGACGCCCGCCGGTACCACCGAGGAGGCCAACGCTGGCAGCCCGGACCGACCACAGGTGAGTAATCTCGCCCGCTTTGCCTGTCGTGTACGCGCCGCGAAATCCTGTCAGCTCGCTGGCGATGGCCAGGCATTGCGCCACACCAAGATCCAGTGCTTTGGGATCGTCACCGGCAAATTCAACAAAGGCATAGACGGGCCGGTCGGCGCCATCCCCCCGGATCCCTGCTGGCAAGCTGTCAAGCAGCGCCGCTTCCATTGCCAGACGTTGCACCCATTCGTCGATAACCTCGATCGCCAGCGGCTCCGCAGAAAGCAGCGGCAGTGTCGCGTCGAGTGCGTCCGAGAAATTGTCAAAGGCAAGGACGCAGAGCCGAGACTGGCTTGGCTTCTTCACCAGCTTCAGCCGTAGGCGCGTGATCAGGCCCAGCGTGCCCTCTGCGCCAATCGGCAGGCGCCACCATTCCAGACGCTCCCTGTCAGGGCGGGCCCGCTCCAAGTCGAGTCCAGAAAAGCGTCGGGACAATCGGGGGACATTGGCCAGCAAAGCCGGCCGGCCCGCATCGCAGGCGGCCGCAATCTCGTCCATTATGGGCGTAGCCCATTCGGGCACGGGCATCTGGCTGTCGAGCGTCTGGCCGTCGCCCACCATCATGGTCAAACCCAGCACATTGTCGGCCGTCTTGCCATAGATGCGCGACCCCTTGCCGGAGGCATCCGTGCCGACCATGCCCCCAACGGTGCAGCGGTTGGACGTCGAAGTACTGGGCGAGAAAAACAGACCAGTATGGGCCAATTGCTGGTTAAGATCGTCCAGGACAATGCCCGGTTCGACATCAACCCATCCCGCCGCCACATCGACCGCCAGCATTCGGTGCATGTGCCGGCGAAAATCTACGATAACCCCCTCATTGAGAGACTGACCATTGGTGCCCGTTCCGCCACCACGAGCGGTGATGGGAAGGCCGCTAAACCCCGGCTGCCCCAGTACGGACAGCAGCCGGCCCACGTCCTGGGCATCGAAGGGGGCGACGACCATGCCCGGCACGATCTGATAGACGCTATTGTCAGTGGACATTGCCGCGCGCGACGCCAGGTCGGTCGCGACATCGCCGCAAAATCCCGCCTGTCGCAATGCCCCCGGCAGCCGCGCCAGCGCTACATCCATTGCCGCAGTAGAGGAAGGAACGAATCGGTTCATTGTGCAGCGATTGTTATCGGTGGATCGGCGTACACGATAGTGTCTGCGAATTGCGAGTGCCAAGAAACGCCGTGCAACTTGGCTGTTGATGATAGCCCGCGCTGTAGTCTTGATTCCGATGTAGGGCACCACCGGCCAGACTAGGATTGCTTCGGGAACGGTGGTATGGGCATGCGCTCCCCTTCAAACCACCGGAACGCTAGAAACGTGCGAAATACCAAGGACCATGTGGCAGTCGCGTCTCGCTCATTCTCTCTCAATCCCATCCTGAGGGCAGAACTGCTCGAACGCTATGAGCATGTGACGTTCAACGATGATGGACGCCGACTGGCGGGCACCGACCTGGTTTCGTTTCTTAAGGGGCATCAGAAGGCCATTACAGCGCTCGAAAAGGTTGATCAGAGCGTGATTGCTGAACTGACCGATCTCAAGGTGCTGAGCAAATACGGCGTGGGCATCGACATGATCGATGTTTCCGCCCTTCGCGACGCCGGCATTGGCTTCGGCTGGACCAAGGGCGTCAACCGCCGCTCGGTATCCGAACTGGTGCTCTCGGCCGCCATTTCGCTGTTGCATCTCGTGCCAGCCGCTGTCGCCGAAACCCAAGGTGGTAGCTGGCGCCAGCTCAATGGCAACCAGCTCACGAAAAAGACCGTAGGTATTATCGGCTGCGGCCATGTCGGCAAGGACGTGATTGCTTTGCTGGCTCCCTTCGCCTGCCGCATCCTGATCAATGACATTGTCGATATGGGCGGCTACGCCGCCCAGGCTGGATGCGAACAGGTGGATTTGCGAACCCTCCTCCAGACAAGCGATGTCATCACGGTGCACACGCCTCTGGACGACACCACGCGCAGCCTGGTAGGTGCTCAAGAGATTGGCCTGATGCAGGATCATGCCGTGCTCATCAACATGGCCCGGGGTGGCATTGTGGACGAAGCAGCCCTGCTGGCGGCGCTGGATGCCGGCAAGCTTGTCGGTGCGGCGCTGGACGTTCTGGACGTCGAGCCACCTCGTACGGACACGGCAGCCGCCTTGATCGCGCACCCGCGCGTTGTGGTGACGCCCCATATCGGCGGCTCGGCAAAGGAGGCTGTCCTGGCCATGGGGCGCGCCGCGATCAATGGACTGGACGACTATGTCCTTTAATCATGCGACCAACCGGGCCGGGCAGCTGCCGATCCGATTCATCGATGTTTCCGGCATTGGCAGTTCCGGCAAATCGGCGGTCACCGACCTCCTGCGCGAGTTCGACTCGCTCTATGTGCCGCACTTCCAGTTCGAATTCGATCTCATCCGCGCGCCGGGCGGATTGCTCGATCTGCGCCATGCCGCAAGTCAGGACTGGTCGCCGGTCCGCTCCCATGCCGCCCTCAAGCGGTTTTCCCGCCTCGTTTACACCCTAGGTGCAGACCCTAGGCCCTGGCAGATCGGCGCGATGATCCGGAGCGCCAGCCAGCGCTATTCGCGCCATTTTGGTCCTGGGTATTTCGACGTCTGGGACGAGTTCTGTGCGGCCTTGCTGGCGCTGCGCTACCGTGCCGAGTGGCCCTATGACGACTACGAAATACCGGGGGCCTGGCGCCTCGCCAAGCGCCTTCTCAAGCGTTTTGGCCTGCGCGAGCATTTCCTGCACGATGTGACCGTCATTGATGGGCGGCGCTTTGATCTGCTGGCCAGCCGGGCCATGCAGCGACTTTATGCGCCTTTGCTCAAGCCTGGTCAGACCGGCGCCATCCTCAACAACGCAATCGAGCCGTTCAATCCCACTCCGGGCCTGGACATGCTCGGCAATGCCCGGCAGATCGTGGTGGTTCGCGATCCACGCGACGTCTTTGCCACCGGCCAGAAGCGAAGCAGCGAAGCAGCCAGACGCAGTATGCAGGCCTTCGACAATGATGGCCTTAACAAAACCTTCCTTGCCGCCGACGATGTGAACGCCTTCTGTCTGCGGCACCGCCTGCATTGGGACGCCTTGCCCAAGGCCGACAACCCACGGGTCCTGCGCGTCTGGTTTGAGGAACTCGTCGCCCAACCCGCCCGTACGATTGCAACAATCTGCGCCTTCCTCGAGCTTGATCCAGCCCACCACACGGCGCCTAACACCGCGTTCAAGCCCGAAGTGAGCCGCGAAAGTGTGGGAACGGCCAAGCTCTATCCCGACCAGCAATCCATTTCGGTAATTGCTCAAACGCTGGCGGATTGCCTCTACCCCAACTGGTAGCCGCTATCGCACCAGGGCCTTGCTGAGGGTAGCTTGAAAGAAGTCGTCCGGTTTGACCGTGATGGCTTCGATTACGGCATCCGGGCCGCTGGGCACAATGATGCGATAGCCGGCCTCGCTGTTCTTTTTGTCTTTTGCCATGGCCTGAAAGACGGCCTCGGCATCGATCGGATAGTCCTTGTAGGCGGCATAGTTGTATTGCAGGACCGGGAGCATGCGATTGCGGTGTACCGCTTCGATGCGTCCCAGGGCCACCGCAAAATCATTGGCGATCTTCATGCCGATCGTGACGGCAATGCCATGCGGGATATGATAATGGGTCGCAGTCTCGATGGCATGGCCGAAGCTGTGACCATAGTTGAAGATGTTGCGCGGCCCGCGATCAAACTCATCGATTTCGATATAGCGCTTCTTGATCCTGAGTGCGCGCGAGATGAATTCGGCAAGGATTGCGTCGTCGCTGGTCAACCGCTCGAACCGTTCGGCCAGGTAGTCAAACGAGGCCGGCCCGTCGATGGTATGCACCTTGATGATCTCACCGATTCCGGAGCGAACCTCCTCTTCCGGTAGCGTCTTGAGGAACCGCACGCTGACAAATATCTGCTTGGGCGGATAGAAGGTGCCAAGAATGTTCTTGCCCGCCTTCATGTTCACCGAGCTCTTGGAGCCGATGGCGCTATCGGCCTGGGCCAGCAGCGTTGTCGGCACGAAATTCCAGGCGATGCCGCGCATGAAGATCGAAGCGATAAAACAGGCAATGTCCTGAACCACGCCGCCACCGATGGCGACCAGCGTCTGGTTGCGCTTCAAGCCCAATTCGGCAAGCTGCTCGAGCACGGGAACGATCTGGGCGATGGACTTGGCATCTTCCGTCGCCTCGATATAGACGCAGGGCATATCCCCCAGCGCAGCGAAATCCTCGCGATAGAGCTCGGCGACGCGCGCATCGGCCAGTACCACGCACCCCGGCTTGAGGGCTGCCGCAATCGCCGCACGGGGTGCATCGACATAGGTGACCGAATATGGACCGCCTTGCGCCTGTATTTCGAGGTTCTCAAGCACGCGTGAAGCCCCCGTCCACGGGAATGTTCTGACCGGTAATGAAGGTGTTGGTGTCGCTGCCGAGCCACTTCACGATCGCTGCAATCTCGGTGACCTTGCCAAGGCGCCGCGCCGGAACGCGGCTGAGCAGGGCCTGGATCTGGGCGTCGTTGAGGAGCCCCCGGGTCATTTCGGTGTCGATGAAACCCGGCGCGATCGAATTGGCCAGAATGTCATTCTGGCTGTGCTCGACGGCAATGGCTGCCGTCATGCCGTCGATGGCAAACTTGCTCGTCGAATAGCTGGCGCGGAGTTCCTTGGAGCGCATGCCCCAGATCGAGGAAATGTTGACGATCCGGCCCCAGCCCTTGGCCAGCATGTTCGGAATGGCCGCCTGGCAGAAGCGGAACGGCGCATAGACATTGACGTCCTGCACGCGCTGGAATTCCGCAGGATCGATCTCGGCAAAGGGCGCGATCTTGTTGATGCCAGCATTGTTGATCACAATGTCGATGGCTTCGCCCCGCATGGCTTCAGCCGCCTCATCCACCGCAGCCCGATCGGAGAGATCCACGCTGAAATGCCGTGCAGGCACCAGGTCGTCACGAGCCCAGGCGCTGCTGCTCAAGGTGACCAGCCGATAGCCGTCCTCGGCGTATTGCCGCGCAATCTCAAAGCCAATTCCGCGGCTGGCGCCGGTGACCAGGACCGTCTTTTGAGCATGCATTCCTCAGCCCCTCGTTGCGTCGTTCAGATGCTTTGTCATGTAGGATACGAACACGTGGTTCAGGATCAGATGCGCATCCTCGGCCGGGCCATATTCAGCCGGGTCGGTCGGAACATGGATGCACAAATCTGCCGTTTCCCGCAGCTTGCCGCCATTGACGAACGATGTCAGCGCGATCGTGGTCACGCCGTTCTGCTTGGCCCATTCGAAGGCATGCACCAGATTTGGGGAATTGCCGGAGGCCGAAATTGCGATCAGCAGGTCTCCCGGATGGGCCTGGTAGGCCAATTGCCGGGTGAAGATCTCGTGATAGCCGAAGTCATTGCCGACCGCGGTGAGGATCGAATTGTTGTCGCAAAGACTCATGGTCCGGAACGGACGCTCGGCGAGCCGACTGCCGATTGCCAGGTCGTTTGCCATGTGGCTTGCCGTTGAGGTGCTGCCACCGTTGCCAATGATGAATATCATGCGACGCTGTTCGCGCGCCTCGATCATCGCCTTGGCGACCGCGTCAATCTCACTGACATCAATTCCGTCGAGAATCTCGGCCAGATAGCGGAAATAGTTCTTCGAGTAGCGCCCGATGTCGTGGTCGTGCAGGTTCAGCAACGTGCTCATTGGATAGCCTCAGGCGTCTGGATTTTCGATAGCGGCGAACTGCCGCCAGGCGGGATCGCTATAATAGATGCGGAAGACATGTTCCATCGTGCGCAGCGCATCCAGCGATGATCCACTCTCGACCGCACTGTCGGACAACACGTGGTCAACGAAGTCGTCCACCTCGGTCTGCCAGCTCGGGTCACGATTGTAGCGGATCAGGGTTTCCTTGGGGTCGCCATTGTCCTGCTCGGGGTTGGACTCGATGATGGCGAGCGTCTCGGCGCCATAGCTCTTGGAGCCAGACAGGATACCGCCGAGCGCAACCGCGCCGCGTTCCATCGTGATGTCCAAGCTGAACCGGTGGCGCCAACTGGTCGCCGTGCTGTTGAGCATGGCCACCACGCCGTCGGCGGTGCGCATCAGGGCATAGGCATTGTCTTCGACGTCATAGCCCCAGAACGAATTGGAGATGAAGCTGTGCACCTCTTTGAAATCGCCGGCAAAGAGCCGCATCAAGTCTACCATGTGGATGCCCTGGTCGAGCAGAACACCCCCACCAGCCACTTTGCGCTGGGTACGCCAGTCGGATTGGCCAAAGGTGATGATCTGGGACTTTCCGTAGACGCCACGCAAACTGATGATCTTGCCGTAGTCGCCGCTTTCGATGATGCGCTTGGCCTCCAGAACGCTTTCGTGATAGCGGTGGTTGAAGCCATATTTGAGCTTGAGCCCCGGGCGCGTCTGTTCGACGGCGCTAACCTGGCGGATTTCCTCGACGCTTCGCCCAGGCGGCTTTTCACAGAAGACGTGGCAGCCCTTTTCCAGCGCCAGAATGGTCGCATCGGCAGCAACGTCATTGGTCAGGCAGATCACCACGACGTCCAGCTCTTCTGCGGCAATCATGCTGCGATAGTCAGGATGCACCTTGAGGCCTGCCGGCGCAGCAGCGCTCGCGAACCGTTGGTCCGCCACGGCGACGACCGTGGTGTGCGGATTTCTGTCAAGACACTGGTGGCGGCGACTGCCCACCACGCCATAGCCAGCTATGCCTACACGCAGGCTCATCTGTAACCTCGATCGGTTTGAGCCATCTCAGGCAGGCTTTCGCGCCAGCACCCAAGAGTGCGAACTCATGCGGTTATTGGCCAGAAACTGCTGAAATGCTGTTGCAGCCTGCTCATTGCCGAGCAGGGCACGAATGAAGGGCTGATCGTCCAGCAGCCCGGGGATTTCGTTGGTCTTGTTGCGCACGATGTCAACATCAAGCTGGCCGGGCGTCAGCACTTCGACATCGGTTAAACCCGCACGGCCGCACAGGATTTCGAAGCCCTTCACAGACATGAAATTGAGATGATGGGGCGGAAATACCGCGTTGGCGTGCTCACCCAGCACGGTGATGTCAAACCCGTCCGCACCAAGGGTGGTGAAGAAGACCCAGCCACCAGGCGCCGTGAATGTCGCCAGGTTGGAGATGAAGCGCAGCGGGTCATGAACATGCTCCATGACTTCGAGCGAGCAGACAAGGTCGCCCCGGCCATCGAGGTCGGTCACGTCCTCGGCCAGCGCCTCACGCACTTCAAATCCGAGCTTGCGGCAACTCTCGATCATTTCAGACGAAGGCTCTACAGCAATGCCAGTTGCACCAGCCAGGCGAGCCACCAGCTCGGAGAGGAACACACCGTGACCGGCGCCCACATCGACCACAGTCCGCGCCAAGAAGCCGCGCTCTTTGAGCATCCGGGCAAGCTCGGCCGCACGCGGCGCAAATACTGCCGCACGCCGGGACTCCGCCACCTGCGGAAAGAACACCTTGGCCCAGAAATCGGATGAGACCGAATTGACGTAGAAGCGCTCGAACACCTCCAGACGCGGACGCGGCGTTTGATAAAGCGTGCCGCATTCCAGGCAGCGCGAATAGCCAAAGCCCTTCTTGGTGAAGGCGTGCTCCGTATGGGTACTCGCACAGGCAACGCAGGGCACGTCGTCTCGGGCACCGTCGGTGAAAAGCGTGGTCGCGTCCTGCTCGCTCAGCCGCAGATATTCATTGAGCAATTCCCTCGGACGGATGTCATTTTCACGCATGGGTGCAGTCCCCGACCATTCAATCAAGCTTCAGGTACTGCCGCGTTACCGGATCTGCGGCCAGCCAGGCCTCGATAGTCCTGAGCTCTTCCGGGGTATCCACCCCCAGTGTCGCCGTGGGGTTCTTGATCAGCCTAATCTTGCGGCCATTCTCAAGTGCGCGGTTCATGTCGACGGACTCGATACGTTCCAGCGGGGTCTCGGGCTGGCTGAGGAACCAGGTCAGCACTTCGCGCCGGAAGGCGATGATGCCAACCTGCATCCACCGCGGCAATCCGGCATGGCCCTTCCATGGGGACGGAATCTGTTCGCGCGAAAAATACAGCGCGTTCATCTGCTGGTCGAACACGGCCTTGACGTTATTGACGTCAGCAAAGGCCTCTTCGGAGGTAAACTCGGAGATGATGTTGACGATATCGACGCCGGCATCGTCAAAAGCCGGGACCATGGCCGCCAATGACGACGGCGCCACGGCGGGTTCGTCGCCCTGAAGCATGATCACATAGTCATAGGAATGACCCGCCTCAGCCTCGATATGGCTCAACGCTTCGGCCGTACGGTCGGTCGCGCGCTGGTGGCTTGGCGAGGTCATCACTACATTGCCACCGATCGAGCGGATGTAGTCGTAGATGACCTGATCGCAGGTCGCCACATAGACGGCATCTACGCCTGCTGCCAGCTCGGCCCGTTTCAGGCAATGACCGATCATCGGCATGCCGCAGATCTTTTCCATTGGCTTGCCGGGGAAGCGAGACGAGCCCATACGTGCCGGAATGACAATAAGTGTGGTCAACTACTCTCCCCTGAGTGAGTGCGTTACAGTTTTAGGACAGCGATGCTAGTGCATCCGCCATCCCACGGTGTAGCAGGCGAAAATCAACGCCGTAGGCAATTAGTCTATAGCCCATGTCAACCCGCGCCTGCAGGTCGCTGGGATTGGGCTCTACCACATGATATCCTGCCGGCAAACCCATTTCCCGACCCTTGCGCAGAAGGGTTTCCATGGCCTGGTTGAAGGCATCGGTGGAAAAGTTCCCCGGCGCACCCAAACTGCACGACAGGTCGTAAGGACCAACAAAGAAAGCATCTACGCCATCAACGCTGAATATGCCGTCCAGGTCTTCGATTGCGCGCTTGTCTTCGATCTGGACGATCACCAGCGCGCCCTCAAGCGCCCAGTCAAACTGCTCGCGGAACCCGTTGCCATAGGCCTGGGCGCGGCCCAGACCGACACCACGCATGCCGGTGGGCAGATAGCGCGTCGCCGCGACCGCATCGATAGCCTGCTGCCGTGAAATCACATTAGGGATCATGATACCGTGGGCGCCTGCATCAAGCAGCCGTTTGATCAGCGCTGGATCCAGTTCGGGCGGACGCACCAGCGCCACCTTGCCCATCAGGTCCACGACGCGGATGGCCTCGGAGACATCGCGAAGGTCAAGCATGGAATGTTCCATGTCGATCATGACCCAATCAACGCCGGTACCGGCGAAGACTTCGGCGATCGCCGGTTGGCCCAGTGTCTGCCAGGCGCCCACGCTCACGGCGCCCGATTTCAGCTTTGCGCGGAGCGCCCGGCCTGATTGAAAGTCCATGGCAACACCTAGCCCGCGTTGTTCATTCTAGTCCAATTCGGGCGGTAGAATTGGCATAAAAGCAACAGCGACGCAACAACCCCGCGCCCCCTGGGTACAGTTGCTCCCCGCCGCACAGCGCCAGCCGACCGCCTCAGGATCAATGAGACGATCGGCGGCAGGTCTATTGTTTCTTTTGAGTGAACTGCTATTGGAGCGGAACATAAGACAAGCCCAGCCATGAGGGACAATTTGCCTGCTCGCCCGCCGATATTCCTATGCTTCCCCTATCGGGGCGTAGGCGGCATCAGCTTGCTATTTTTGCGGGTCGGCACCTATCTGGCTCATGACTTGGGCATGGACGTCACGCTGATCGACTATGCCGACGGCTTCATGGCGAAGAACCTCAAATCCGACCGGGTCAAGCTGGTCACCTATTCTGATGACGGCCGGACGCAGGTGCCCACTGGCGCCGTTCTTGTTCTGCAGTCCATGAACCCCTGGTCGATTTTTCCGGGTCTCGACGTCGCGCCCGGCACCAGGCTGGTGTTCTGGAACTGCTTGCCCTTCAACCTAGTCCCCGCACTTCCTGGCGTGCGAGAAATCAGCTACCGGCTGCCGGCATTGCTCACAGCCAGCCTGCGAACGGCGCTGGCCGGGCGCCGCGCCATCAACAAGCGTCTGGTCGAGGCCATGTATGCCAGGCACGCCATCTTCTTTATGGACGAAGAGAACGTATCAGCGACGAGGCGCTTTCTGGGCGCAAAGATCGACGACCCGATCTACCTGCCAATACCTGTCGCTTCGCCGCCGGCCAAGCTGGTGCCGCCGCGTAAACACGGCGCCGACGACACGCTGAGGCTTGTCTGGGTGGGGCGCATCGCTGATTTCAAGCACACCATCATTGCTCGCGCTATCACTGACACCGAGGACTATTGCCGCAGGACCGGCGCCAGGGTCGAGTTGACTATTGTCGGCAGCGGCCCCTACCTGTCGCTCTTGCAGGCACACGCCACCACGATCAAGCACGTAACCCTTGAGTTCATCGACAGCGTGGCGCCAGACCAGCTCGACGCCTTCCTGAGCGAACGCGCCGATATCGTGCTGGCAATGGGTACGGCGGCACTGGATGGTGCGCGCCTGGGCATTCCGACAATTCTACTCGATCCAAGCTACGGCCCCGTCGCGAACGTCTATCGATATCGCTGGCTGTTCGAAGAGCGCGGCTTCACGCTCGGACGCATTCTGTTCGGCGCTCGGAGCTATCCGCCCGGGCGGGCGCTCGATGTGCTGCTCGAAGCCTATGGGCACAATGCGCACGACCTAGCCGAGCGCACCGCTGCCTATGTGCAGACTAACCACGCCATGCCTGTGGTAGCGACCAAACTGGTCACTAACTTGGAAAATGCCACTTATAGGTGGGGCGATCTGTCTGATTCGGGCGCCAATCGGCGCGACTGGATCTATCGTGTCTTTACATATTGCAGGAAGCTGCTGGGGAGAGGGTGTTGAAAGTTCTGATTTTAGCCGGTGGTTATGGCACGCGACTGGGCGAAGAAACGTCCAAGATTCCAAAGCCGATGGTCACCGTTGGCGGACGTCCGATGCTATGGCACATCATGAAGCTCTATGCAGCGCAGGGATTCAATGAATTCGTGATCCTGCTTGGCTACAAAGGCTACGTCATCAAAGAATACTTCATGAACTACTTCCTACACCAGAACGATGTGACAATCGATCTGGCGAGTAACGACGTACTGTTCCACAACCAACATGAAGAAGACTGGAAAGTAACCCTGCTCGATACCGGCGAAGCGACCATGACCGGCGGCCGAATCCTGAAGGCCAGGAACTTTGTCGGCGAGGAACCGTTCATGCTCACCTACGGCGATGGGGTGTCCAATATGGATCTGAATGCCCTGCGAAGCTTTCACAAGTCACATGGCAAGATCGCCACAATGTCCGCCGTTCAGCCGGATGGCCGCTTTGGTACCTTCGAGGACGAGGACGGCATCGTGACCAGCTTCGTGGAGAAGCCCAAGGGCGACGAAGCCTGGATCAATGGCGGCTTCTTTGTCTTTGAACCGCAGATTTTTGACCACATCCGCGACGGCGATCAGTCCATACTTGAAGACGGCGCACTGCAGTCTCTGGCCCGCAGCCGGGAACTGGTCATTCGTAAGCACCAGGGCTACTGGAAGTGCATGGACACGCTCAAGGACAAGATGGTCCTCGATGCGCTTTGGAATGAGGGTTCAGCCCCCTGGAAGCTCTGGTAAACCATCCCTTTTGCAACTGACTGGCGGGGCTCGATGTTCAACGATTGCTATAGTGGAAAAACTGTCTTGGTCACCGGCCATACCGGATTCAAGGGTAGTTGGCTGACGGCCTGGCTGCTTCGGATGGGAGCCAGGGTTGTCGGCTATTCTGACATGGTGCCGACCCAGCCGGCCCTGTTTGACCTGCTCGGCTTGAGCGACCAGATTGTCGATATTCGCGCCGACGTCCGCGATCTGGACGCCGTGAGCCGGACGATCCGTGACCATCGCCCCGATTTCGTCTTCCACCTGGCGGCCCAGCCCCTGGTGTCGGCGTCCTACGCGGACCCAGTGTCCACCTACACGACCAATGTCATCGGCACCATGACCGTGCTCGATGCGCTGCGCACCGCCGATTGGCTCTGTGTGGCGGTGATGATTACCAGCGACAAATGCTACGACAATGTCGAATGGACCTGGGGCTACCGCGAGAACGATGCCTTGGGCGGCAAGGATGTCTATTCCGGCTCCAAGGGCGCGGCCGAGCTCATCATCAAGAGCATGTATCACTCCTTCTTTGCCGGCGGAAAATCGCCTGTCCGCATCGGCGTAGGCCGTGCTGGCAATGTCATTGGCGGTGGCGACTGGGCCAAGGATCGCATCGTCGTCGACGCCGTCAAATCCTGGCAACACAACGCGCCGGTCATCATTCGCAGCCCCCATGCGACGCGGCCCTGGCAGCATGTGCTCGAGCCATTGTCGGGCTATCTGGCGCTGGGCCAGGGCCTGGCGCAAGGGGGCAAGGAAAATGGCGAAGCCTTCAATTTCGGACCCAGTGGCGACCAGAACCGCTCGGTTGCCGACCTGCTCAACGCCCTTTTCTTGAATTGGGGCACGTCCCGCGCCTTCAGCCCCTTCGAGATACAGGGACAGACCATGAAGGAAGCGGGCCTGCTCAAGCTCAATTGCGACAAGGCCCTGCATGCGCTGAAATGGACACCAACACTGGTGTTTGACGAAACTGCGCACCTCACGGCCGAATGGTACCATAGTGTGACAGTTAACGGCGCCGACCCCGTCACCCTCACCGCCCAGCACCTTGAGACCTATCTGTCCCTGGCAAAAGATCGAAGCAAGTCCTGGACAGCGTGATGGCACCGCTGATCCAATGGAAGCCGCTGGCCAGCCTGGCCACCCCCCCCGATGGCCTGCTGCTCTCTCCCGAACGGCAGATTCCGACAGTTGGCGGCGCCGTCTTTCACGCCATCAAGCAGACCAGTCAGGGTTTCACCGGCTTTGGCGAAGCCTATTTCTCCCTGGTTGACGCCGGCTCTGTCCGAGACTGGAAGCGCCACACCCGAATGACGCTCAACCTGGTGGTGCCGATTGGCCGCATCGCTTTCTTGCTGGCGAAGCAGGACGGCGAGCGCTGGTCTGATTTCCACTACGCCGTGCTCGGACCGGCCAGCTATTCGCGATTGACCGTTTCACCGCGCTGGTTCATGACCTTTGTCGGCCTGGGACCGGCGCAAAGCATATTGATGAACGTGGCGGACTTGGCCTATGACCCGGAAGAAGCCGAACGGCTGCCGGCAGGCGTGGGGCCGCAGGTGCCGGGCATTGAACAGTTGATGGTGGGTGAGGGGACCGTCGCCATATGATTCTCGTAACAGGTGGCGCCGGCTTCATCGGCTCCGAAGTAGTCCGGCAGTTGGTGTCGGCAGGTCGGCGCGTGGTTGTCGTCGACAATCTGACTTATGCCGGGTCACTGGATAATCTGGCAAACGTGGCCGGGCGGGACAATTTCGCCTTCGAGCGCGAGGATATCCGCGACGGCGATGCGATGCGCCGGGTCTTCGCCGACCACGGCGTGCAGCAGGTCATCCATCTGGCCGCAGAGTCCCATGTCGATCGTTCCATCGACAACGGCATGCCCTTCATCCAGACCAACGTGATTGGCACAGCCAATCTGCTTGAAGCGGCACGCGACGCCTGGTCGGGCTCGACGTTGTCCAACCACCGGTTTACCCATGTTTCCACTGACGAGGTCTATGGCGACCTGACCGAAGACGAGCCGGGCTTTACCGAACAGTCTCCCTACAAGCCTTCTTCGCCCTATTCCGCGAGCAAGGCCGCCAGCGATCACTTGGTGACAGCCTGGGGCCGCACCCACCAATTGCCCTATGTGACCACCAATTGTTCGAACAATTACGGGCCCTACCAGTTCCCCGAAAAGCTCATCCCGCTAACCATCAGCCGGTGCCTGCGGGGTCAGTCTATACCAGTCTATGGCAATGGACGACAGATCAGGGACTGGATCCACGTAACAGATCACGCCCGCGGCGTGATCATGGCCCATGACAAGGGGCGCAATGGCGAGAGCTACCTGCTCGGATCGCGCAATGAACAGCGCAACCTGGATCTGGTGCATCGCATCTGCGACGAGATGAACCTGATGCTCGGACGCAACGACCTGCACGAACTGATAACATTCGTTCAGGATCGCAAGGGACACGACCTGCGCTATGCGATAAACCCGGCAAAGGCTGAAAGCGAGCTGGGGTGGAGCGCCGGGATCGGCTTTGAGACCGGTCTTCGCTCAACCATTAAGTGGTATGTGGACCGCTACAACGAGGGGACGTCATGAAGGGTATCTTGCTGGCTGGCGGCCGGGGCACGCGGCTATATCCGGCGACGCTGGCGATCAGCAAGCAATTGCTGCCCATCTATGACAAGCCGATGGTCTACTATCCGCTGTCTGTGCTAATGCTTGCAGGCATCCGCGAGATTGCCATCATCTCGACGCCACACGACCTGCCGCAATATCAGCGCTTGCTGGGTGACGGCAGCCGGTTCGGCATTCGCCTGACCTATCTGGAACAGCCGCAGCCGGGCGGCATCTCCCAGGCCTTTATTCTGGGTGAAGAGTTCATCGCCGGCGAGCCGACCAGCCTGATTCTAGGCGATAATATCTTCTTCGGCCAGGCCTTCAGTCAGGGCCTGCGCCGCGGCCACGACCTCACGCATGGCGCCATGGTGTTTGCACATAAGGTGCGCGATCCCGAAGGATTTGCTGTGGCCGAATTCGACGAGGCAGGCAAGTGCCTGTCACTGGAAGAAAAGCCGGCCTCGCCAAAGTCCGATTGGGCCGTTACTGGCCTGTATTTCTACGATGGTCGGGCCACCGAACTTGCCAAGACGCTCAAGCCATCTGCCCGCGGCGAACTTGAGATCACCGACCTCAACCGTCTCTATCTCGAAGAGGGCACGCTGATCGTCGAGCGGATGGGACGCGGCTTTGCCTGGCTGGACACCGGCACGCATGACAGCCTTATGCAGGCCGGACAGTTCGTGCAGACCATCGAACAGAGACAGGGCTTCAAGATCGCCTGTCTTGAAGAGATCGCCTATGCTCAGGGTTGGATCGACAAGGACGAACTCGGGGCCGCCGGCACCAGAATGAAATCAACCAGTTACGGAAAAGCCATCCTTGATATCGTCAATGACGCTTGACACGCTCTATCAGATCATAACGCTTCCCAAACGCGCTGATCCGCGCGGCGTTCTCGTGCCCATTGAGCTCGAAACACTGGTTCCGTTTCCGGTGCGTCGCCTCTATTTCATCGCCAAGGCCGATACTGCTCTGCCGCGCGGCTTTCATGCCCACCGCCGTACTCGCGAGGCCATGGTGTGCACCAGCGGCTCATGCGAACTGCGGCTACGAACGCGCGGCGGCGCCGAAACCCGGATCACCCTGAACGACCCCGGCCAGATGGTCATCCTCGAGCCGGACCTCTGGCGCGAAATGCACGACATCACGCCCGATGCAGTGCTGCTGGTCATGGCCAGCCTGCCCTACGACGAAGCCGACTATATCCGCGACGCGGCAGAGTTCGTTCCACAGCCGTACTACCCGCCAATCACCAAGGTGGCCTCGCTCGATCTATATCGCGAGAACGCCGCGTTCCAGCCGGAACTGGGTGCGGCCGTGCAGCGCGTCGTGGCCTCCGGCTGGTATGTCGGCGGGCCCGAAGTCAAAGCCTTTGAGGAGCAGTGGGCCGCCTATTGCGGCGCCAAGCACGCCGTCGGCGTCGGCAACGGCCTAGACGCCATGGAGCTGGTCCTGCGAGCCTGGGGTATCGGACCAGGCGACGAGGTGATCGTCCCGGCCAACACCTATATTGCCACCTGGCTGGCGGTCGATGCCGTCGGTGCGCGCGTCGTGCCGGTCGAACCAGATCCGAACACCTTCAACATTTCCGCCGAGACCATCAGGCCGGCGCTTACGAGCCGGACCAAGGTCGTTCTTGGCGTCCATCTTTATGGACAATCGCTCGACCACCGCCCCATCCGCCAGCTCTGCGACGAGCATGGCATCAAGTTCCTCGAAGATGGTGCACAAGGTCACGGTGCCTTAGTGGATGGCATCCGCGTTGGCGCACAGGGCCATGCGGCGGCATTCAGCTTCTATCCCACCAAGAACCTGGGCGCACTGGGCGATGCAGGTGCCGTCACCACGGACGATCCAGAGACGGCCGAAGCCGTGGCGCGCCTTGGCAACTATGGCTCAAAGGTCAAATACGTCAACGAGTTTAAGGGCGGCAATAGCCGCCTAGATGCCATTCACGCGGCGGCCTTGTCGGCCAAGCTGCCCATGCTCGATGCTGGCACCGAGCACCGCAGATCGATTGCGCGCCACTACCAGAAAAGACTGGGCAACATTGCCGGACTCCAGCTCCCCATCGCGCCTACCGATGAACAGTCTCACGTCTGGCACACCTATGTGATCCAGTGCCGCGATCGTGCGGGCTTGCAGGAGCATCTGCAACAGCGCGGCATCCAGACCCTGATCCACTACCCCATCGCACCATTTGACCAGCAGGCTTATGCCGGCTACGGCCTGGAGCCGACCGACTATCCGATCAGTCGCCGCATCCATGCCAACTGCCTCAGCCTGCCCATTTCGGCCACCCACACATTGGCCGAGATCGCCTATGTCTGCGACGCGGTAGCCGACTTTTTCACCGCTGACCGCAGCAGGTCCTCATAGTGGGCAGCTTGTTCCGGCCACTGGTCTTTTTCCTGGCGCCCTATCGCTGGCAGGTTGTGGGGATCAGCACGCTGTTCCTGCTGCTCAGCGTTATTGATCTGCTCGGTGTCGGGCTGATCGCCCCATTTGTCGCTGTTATTCTTAATCCCGAGGCACTCTCGGGCGAGATTTTCGGCATCGCCCTGCCGGACTGGCTTGTAGGCGGCAATTACGGCGTGTGGCTGGCCGCTGGCATTGTCATGGCCTTTGTGCTTAAGGGCGTCAGCGGCGTGTTTGTCCAATGGATGATCCTGGGCTTCGTTACCAGGTTTCGGGCCAGGCAGATCAAGTCCTTGATGGATGGCTATCTGAGCCAGCCCTATCAGTTCTTCCTCATGCGGAACTCGTCCACCCTCATTCAGACCATCCTGGTCAATTCCAAGATTTTCTCCGACGACCTACTGTTGCCGCTGTTCCGCATGTTTGCCGAACTGGCCGTGGCGCTGGTGCTGACCATCCTGCTGCTGTCGATCGCGCCATTGTTCTTTCTCTCTCTGATAGCGTGCATGGTGCTGGCTGGGGCGATCTATGTTGTTGTTATCTCCCGGCAGACCAGGCAGGCGGGGCAGAAGGTCACGCTGGCGCAGGAGCAACTGGTGCGCGGTGTGACCCAGGGCATTGGTGGCATCAAGGAAATCCGGACCCTGGGCGTCGAGGTCGGCTTCTCTGACTATGTGGCCCATGCCGGTGTCCGCCTGGGCGTCAACCAGCGCCGCTTTTATACTTTCAGCGTCATCCCAAAATATCTCATGGAAATGGTGGCGGTCGGTTTCGTGGTCGCTCTGGTCGGCTTCTATATCGCCACCAATCGCGATCCCTCTGAGCTCCTGCCGGTCATTGCCACGTTCGCCGTCGCGGGGCTTCGGCTGATGCCGGCGTTTTCGCAAACCTTTTCGTCGCTCAACAGCATCGGCTATTCCCGCTTCGCCACCGATCAGCTCTATGAGGATCTCAAGGCATTTGACGGCGGCCCTGCCCCGTTCAAGACCGTGGCGGAACGCGCGGCTCCGCCTGCAGGATTTAGCCAGATCCGGTTGCGCCACGTGAGCTTTACCTACAATGGCGCCGACAATGAAATTGTGCCCTTTGGCCCCGTTTCCTTGACAATTCCCAAGGGCTCGGTACTTGGGCTGGTCGGCCCCTCGGGCGCCGGCAAGACAACGCTGGCCAACCTCGTCCTCAACCTGCTGCAGCCAAGCCAGGGGCAAGTCGAAATTGTCCAGGCCGACGGCCAGATCCTTGATGCTGCGACGGCGCGCAGCCTGTTCGCCTATATTCCGCAGGAGCAATTCCTGCTCGACGACACGATCGAAAAGAACATCACCCTCGATTGGAGCGGTGCGCCGGTGGACACGGCCCGCCTGCAGCGTGCGCTCGACCTTGCAGACTTCCAGCGCGTTGTAGCCAAGCTGCCCGAAGGGCTGACCACCTCGTCTGGTGAGCGGGGCACGCGGCTGTCCGGCGGCGAGCGTCAGCGCCTCAGCATCGCCCGCGCGCTCTATCACAACCGGCAGGTGCTGGTGATGGACGAGGTTACCTCCGCCCTCGACGAAGAGACCGAACGCGGCATCGTCGCTTCCTTCGAACGCCTCAGGAATGAAGGCCTCACTCTGATTATGATCGCACATCGTCACAGCACGCTTCGTATTTGCGATTCGATTGTGCGCATGGAAAACGGCCAGATCGTTCAGCAGGGCAGCTTCGAAGCCGTCCTGGGGGCGGCTGGGCCAGCGCCGCAACTCGAGGAGCCCAACCCATGACCCATTCCGGCGTTCCTGCAACGACTAAGGTCTGGCAGCACGTGGTGATCCTGCCCGATGCCCGCATCGGCGAGAACTGCAACATCTGCAGCCATGTTTTCATCGAGAACGATGTGGTGATCGGCGACGACGTCACCATCAAAAATGGCTGCCTGATCTATGATGGCGTCCGCATTGGCCACGGCGCCTTCATTGGCCCGGGAGTGGTGTTCACCAACGACCGATATCCCCGTGCCCGGGGCTATTACTCCGAACGCGAGATCGTCTTTGAACCCACGGTGATCGAGGAAGGTGTCGCCATTGGCGCCAACTCCACCATCATCTGTGGCGTGACCATCGGCAAGGATGCCATGATCGGGGCCGGAAGTGTAGTGACACGGGATATTCCGCGGGGCACCAAGGCCTTCGGCAATCCCGCCCGCGTCGTCGGCAAGGCGCCGCACATCAAGGGTGCGTGATGAAGTGGTTCATCAACATCACCAAGCCCTTCGTGCAGCGCCTCGCGCGTGCCTATGACATCCGGCTGGAACGTCCCTTGTTTGCAACCGGCCAGCACCCGCTGGTGGCTCCTCACGGAGCGGAACGAAGCATTCCAAAGTCCTGTGTTTTCAACACGCGCAGTGGATCCATCACCATCGGTGATGGCGTCGTCTTTGGCGAAGATGTTCAGGTTTTAACGGGAAAGCATTTGTCCGTTGAGGAAGCCGAGGCCTCTGGCCAGCCCTTGCATTCTGTACCTGCTGCTGGCCGCGACATCACGATTGGACGTGGCGCCTATATAGGCACGATGGCCATACTGATAGGCCCGCTGAACATCGGTGAATACGCCGTTGTGGGTGCAGGCTCTGTTGTGACCAAGGACGTGCCGCCGCGCACATTTGTCGCCGGTGTCCCTGCCAAGGTCATCAGGCACTTTCAATGATGCCGCAGTCGAACTAATAGTCTATGCACTGCCGTTCGATAGTGCGAACAATCCCAACAGCGGCCCGAAGCCACTAAATCGCGACTCCTCACTTTCCCAGAACGGTCATGACCTCTGACACAAATGCAATCATCCGTCTGTCGCGTTCCGTGATCGGCGAAGAGGAAAAAGCAGCCGTTGTTCGGGTGCTGGATCGGGCCTTTCTGGGCATGGGCAGCGAAGTGCAGAACTTTGAGCGCGAACTGGCCGCCTATATGGACACCGACCGCCCGGTCCATTGCGTCAATACCGGCACCTCGGCACTCCACCTGGCCGTGGAGGCCCTGGGCATCGGACCGGGCGATGAAGTGCTGGTCCCGTCCATTACCTATGTGGCCTCGTTTCAGGCCATCTCGGCCACCGGTGCGACGCCTGTCGCGTGCGAAGTGCGCGGTGACACCGCCTATATTGACGTTGACGATGCGGCCCGGCGGGTAACCAGCCGGACGCGGGCGATCATGCCGGTCCACTATGCCAGCAGCGTCAAGGGCATCGACGATGTCTATAACCTTGCCCGCGCCAAGGGCCTGCGAGTCATCGAAGACGCTGCCCACGCGTTTGGCTGCCGCGTTGGCAACGGGCTCGTTGGCGCCTCGGGAGATATCGTCTGCTTCAGTTTTGACGGCATCAAGAACATAACCAGTGGCGAAGGTGGCGCGGTGGTGACAGGCGACGCCGATGTTGCCCGATATGTCGCCACGGCCCGTTTGCTGGCCGTCGAGAACGATACCGAGAAGCGCTTCTCCGGCGAACGCAGCTGGGTCTTTGACGTCCTGCACCAGGGTCATCGCCACCACATGAGCGACATCATGGCGGCGATCGGCCGGGCGCAGCTCAAGAAGATCGACCAGTTCGGCGAGATCCGCCGCAACCTGGCGCGCGGCTATCAGGCCGCGCTTGCCGACACGGCCGACCTGACCCTTCTCGATTATGAGTACACTACCGCCATTCCGCACATCTTCCCTGTCCGCATCGGTAATGGGCGCCGTGACGGCCTGATGGATCATTTGCGGGCCAATCAGATCCAGTGCGGGCTGCACTACGGCCCCAACCATCTGCTGACCTATTTCCGCACGGACTATGCGCTGCCGATAGCCGAGACGCTGGGACGCGAGCTTCTCAGCCTTCCGCTGCATCCCTTGGTGACCGACGATGATCAGCGCCGGATTGTGGCCACGGTAAAGGACTACCTCAACAACCATGGCTAAAGTCTCGGTGATCATGAACTGCTACAATGGCGCGGCTTTCGTCCGCAGTGCCATTGAATCGGTATTTGCTCAGACCGTTGGCGACTGGGAGATCATTTTCTGGGACAACGCCTCCACCGACAGCACTGCAGAGATTGCCCGCTCGTTCGATAGTCGCCTGCGCTATTTCTGCAGCGAAAAGATCGTGCCTCTGGGCCATGCCCGCCGCCTGGCAATGGCCGAGGCAAAGGGCGAGTGGATCGGCTTTCTCGACAGTGACGATATCTGGTATCCCGACAAGCTCGAAAAGCAGTTGGGCGCCCTCGCCTCATGTGCGCCGGAAACCGTGCTGTGCTACGCCGGCGTCCGCGAGCAATTGATGGACGGCACGCTTATACGGAATGCCGTGCCCCACGCCCGCTCCGGCGACATCTTTGCAGATCAGCTTGTCCAGTTCGACATCAATATGGTGACGCCTCTGCTGCGCCGCGCCAGCCTGCTCGAGTTCGGCCTGACATTTGACGATCGGATCCAGGCGTCGGAGGAGTATAACCTCTTCATGCGCCTGTTGGCCAAGGGACCGGCCTGCGTGGTCGACCGGGTTCTGGGTATCTGGAATATACGCCCCAACTCGCTGACCTCGCAGTCCATGGCACGCTGGTCGGCTGAACGCCGTCTGACGCTGGCGGCGCTTGAGGAGGAAAACCCCGGCATTACCATACGCTACGGCCCCGCCTTTGCTGCCGCCGAACAGCGCGCCTGCTACTACGACGCCCGGTATCACATGGAAATGGGCGATCCGGCTGCGGCACGCAAAAGCCTTCCTCCCTACCGGACAAGCAGCGGCGTCTATCGTGCGCTTCACGCCCTGACCTTCGTGCCAGTGCTCTGGAAAGTCGTCCATAGCGACACTGTACGCCGGCGGATCAGCAATATCCTGTTCGCACGACGCTAGAGCGCGCACCAGACCTAAGCCCCCTTATCTGTCGCAGCAAGAAAAGCAGGCCGGAATTGCAAAAAACAATCTACTTCAACATGCTTATGCGCCCTGATGTCGCCTTTGCCCTGATCTGGGTGCTTGTCTTGGGGCTGTACAGCCCGGCAATGGTGAATTTTTACCCGGACCCCCAGCCGACCGTTTACTTGATGGTCTTCGGCACGCTGGCCATCGCTTTGGTGGGGTCGTTTCTTCTGCCCAGGCCGCAAGATGCGTCGCGCACACCCATATCCACCCTTCCGTCCGTCATCTTCGATAGCCGATTCATCCTTGCAATGTGCGCCACCTGGATGGTCGGCTTCGCCCTCATCATCATCTATTCGGGCGGGCTGCCCTACTTCTGGGCAATCAAGGGCACCGACCGCTACTACTTCGACTATGGTGTACCGACATTCTCAGGCGCCTGGAACACCTTCCGCATCGTCATCGCCATTCTGGCGACCGTAGCCCTGGTGAGAAGTGACAACTGGCGCTGGGTGCCTGCGCTCGTCCTCGCCTTCCTCACGCTGACCGTAGTGGGCGAAGTCAATCGCGGCGGTTATGTCCTGTACTGCATGAATGTCGTGGCGGCGGGCGTTCTGGCTGCACCCAGCTTCAAGCGACAATTGGCGTGGGTCATCCTTCTGCTTGCGGTAACGTTGGGCGGCATTTATGGCATCGGCGGCATTCGCACAGCCGACGCCAAGGCGGTTGTTGCCATCACCAGCCCCTTTGAGCAACCCACCACCAGAACGCCCGAAGAGGAAGAACAACTGCTCGAAGAGGCGGCCCCTTGGGTATTTGCGATGCATGACGCCATCATCGAAAATCCGGCCTTATCCTGGGTGTACCTTTACCTGACCACACCGGTGGCCAATTTGCACAAGGCAGCTGCAGGAACCCTGGCAACTCCGCCATTTCCAGGCTTCTATTCGCTCTACCCTTTCCTGCCCACGATTGTGCGGCCCGAGATTGCCGTTGAAGATCGCTATCCCCTGCCCTTGGCGTCCAAGGCCTACACCATGTCGAGCGCCTACAGCACCTTGATTGCAGACTTCGGCTTTATCGGTGCCAGCATTGCCATGGGCCTGCAATTGCTGCTCGGTATTTGGGTTTTCAATCTTGCCCGCCGCCATCTGTGGGCCCTGCTCATGGCGCCGATGTTCTTCGCGATCAGCATGCTGAGCTTTTTCACCGACTATTTTCTGACGCTGCTGACGCCGTTCCACCTCCTTCTCGCTCTGGTGCTGGGCCAAGTCGTGCCACGCATCTGGGCAAGAAGGCCCGGCGGCGCCCTGTAAACGCAGACAAGTTGGGTACTCAACGACAGGCCAAGGTTGCGCCGTGGGGCGCAGGCAGGTAGGCGTAACTTCCGATCGCCGACTTTTCCGCGCAAGGTAAACCATGACGTATTCGGGCAAGACGCTTCTTATTACTGGTGGCACGGGTTCCTTTGGTGGCACCGTTCTGGAACATCTGGCCAAACTGGACTTTGCGGAAATTCGCGTTTTCAGCCGCGATGAGAAAAAGCAAGATGACATGCGTCGGCGCCTGGCCGATCCGGCTCTGTCCTTCCATATCGGTGACGTGCGCGATCGCGACGCTGTTCAGGCGGCTATGCGCGGCGTGAACTATGTCTTTCACGCGGCTGCGCTCAAGCAGGTTCCATCCTGTGAATTCTACCCCATCGAGGCGGTCAAGACCAACGTGCTCGGCACGCAGAATGTCCTGCTCGCGGCCGCCTCCGAGAAGGTGGCGCGCGTTGTCTGCCTGAGCACGGACAAGGCCGTCTACCCCATCAATGCCATGGGCATCTCCAAGGCCTTGATGGAAAAGGTGATGGTTGCCGAATCCCGCACTGCCCCAGCAGGCACGGTATTCACCGGCACTCGCTATGGCAATGTGATGATGTCGCGCGGATCGGTCATCCCGCTGTTCATCGAACAAATCCGGCAGAAGAAGCCCCTCACTCTCACCGATCCGGAAATGACCCGGTTCATGATGTCACTCGATGATGCAGTCGAGCTGGTTCTGTATGCCTTCGAGCATGGCCAGAGCGGCGACATGTATGTCCAGAAGTCTCCCAGCGCGACCGTGGCTGTGCTGGCGGAGGCCATCAAGCGCCTGATGGGTGTGCCCAACCACCCTGTCACGGTCATTGGCACCCGCCACGGCGAGAAAGTCTTCGAAACACTGCTCAGCCGGGAAGAGCGCGCCAATTGCTTCGACCAGGGCCGGTATTTCCGCGTTCCAGCCGACACCCGCGACCTGAACTACGGCAAGTATTTTGAGGACGGTGATCGCGGTATCTCCGAGAGCGCGGACTACAACAGCCACAATTCCGAACGTCTGGACGTCGAGCAAACCATGGCTTTGCTCAATAACCTGCCGCTGTTCCGTGCTGCCCTGGCTGGTGGCGAACTCGCATGAGCAGGACGGTTCTGGTCACTGGCGCGCGCGGCTTTGTCGGCAGCAATCTGATGCTGCACCTGCAGCGCCGTCCCGACCTGTCGGTGATCGGGGTGGGACGGGACGACGATCTGGATGCCGCGATTACCCGGCTCTCCAGCGACGACATTGTTTTTCATTTGGCAGGCGTCAATCGTCCGATCAGTCCGGATGAGTTTGCCACCGGCAATGCCGGCCTGACCGAACTGCTCTGCGACAAGCTGGCCGCGCGCGGCATTGCGCCGACGCTCGTCCTGTCGTCCTCCATCCAGGCTGCCCTCGACAATCCCTATGGCATCAGCAAGCGCCAGGGCGAGGACTGCGTGCGCGAATATGGCCGGCAGAACCCTGGCAAGGCCGTCATTTACCGCCTCCCCAACGTCTTCGGGAAATGGGCTCGCCCCAACTACAACTCCGTTGTAGCCACTTTCTGCAACAACATCGCCAACCACCTTCCCATTCAGGTCAATGATCCCGGCGCGCCGCTGACGCTGCTTTATGTCGACGATCTGATTTCGACCTGGCTTGACCTGCTTGATGGCAGTCCTGACCACGCGGACCAGAATGGTTTTGGTGCCCTCTCCACGGTGTACCATACAACTGTCGGCGAGCTCGCATCCACCATCGAGTCGTTCCGCACTTCCCGCCAATCGCTGATCACGGAACCGGTTGGGCGCGGTCTCGCGCGGGCGTTGCACGCGACCTATCTCAGCTATCTGCGCCCCGAGCAGTTCAGCTATGGGCTCACGACACATGCCGACGCGCGCGGCGAGTTCGTAGAGATGATCAAAACCAATGATTCTGGCCAGGTGTCCTTCTTTACCTGCCGCCCCGGCATTACCCGTGGTGGGCACTTTCACCACTCCAAGACCGAAAAATTCCTAGTCGTTTGTGGTCGTGGCCTGTTCAAGTTCCGGCATATGGTGTCCGGCGAAACCGCACAACTCGAGACCAGCGACCAAAACTATCAGATTGTTGAAACGGTCCCGGGTTGGACGCACGACATTACCAATATCGGCGATGACGACATGATCGTCATGCTCTGGGCCAATGAGATATTTGACCCGCAACGCCCCGATACCTATCAAGAGCCCGTCGACCATGCCAAACCGTAAGCTCAAAGTTGCCACGATCGTCGGCACGCGGCCCGAAATCATTCGCCTGTCCAGCGTGATCAAGCGGTTTGACGCCGTATTTGACCATCATCTGGTCCATACCGGCCAAAACTTCGACTTTGAGCTCAACGAGATTTTCTTTCAGGAACTAGCTCTGCGAAAGCCCGACTACTTCCTGAACGCCGCCGGAAAATCAGCTTCAGAGACGATTGGCCAGATCATCGCCAAGGCGGACAAGGTCCTTGCGGCGCTCCAACCCGATGCCTTGCTCGTTTTGGGCGACACCAATTCCTGTCTGGCCGTCATCCCCGCCAAGCGCCGCAAGATCCCCATCTTCCACATGGAAGCCGGTAATCGCTGCTTCGACATGCGTGTGCCAGAAGAGATCAATCGCCGCATCGTTGATCATGTCGCCGATATCAACCTGACCTACAGCGACATCGCGCGCGAATATCTGCTGAGCGAGGGCCTGCCTCCCGACCGGGTCATCAAGACCGGCAGTCCCATGTTTGAGGTGCTCGCGGACAATCGCGCGGCCATCGAAGCATCCGACGCCGTTACCCGGCTCGGGCTCAAATGCGACCAGTATTTCGTTGTGAGCGCGCACCGGGAAGAAAACATCGAGTCCGACGTCAATTTCCGCGCACTTTCCACAAGCCTGGATCGCATCGCGGCCACCTATGATATGCCGGTCATCTTCTCTACCCATCCGCGCACCCGCAAGCGGCTGGAGCAGTTCGGACACACCTTCAATCCGCTCGTTCGTTTCCTCAAGCCACTTGGCTTTCATGACTACGTAAACCTGCAGATGCACGCGCGCACTGTTCTGTCCGACAGCGGCACCATCAGCGAAGAAGCATCCATCCTCAATTTCCGGGCGCTCAACCTGCGGGAAGTCCATGAACGGCCCGAGGCCATGGAAGAAGCCAGCGTGATGATGGTGGGCCTGTCGCCCGATCGCATCATCCAGGGCCTCGAGCTGGTGCAGCATCAGCCAACTGGCACGGAACGCAGCTTCCGTCCCGTTACGGACTACTCCATGCCCAATGTAGCGGACAAGGTTGCACGCATTGTGCTCTCCTATGTCGACTATGTGCGGCAACGCGTCTGGGGAGAGAGTCCGGCGCAATGAACATCCTGATCGTCAGCCAGTATTTCTGGCCCGAGAATTTTCGCATCAATGACCTGAGCGCCGATCTTGTTCGGCGCGGGCACAAGGTGACGGTGCTGACCGGAAAACCAAATTATCCCGGTGGCGCAATTTTTCCCGATTATGCCAGCAATCCGGCTGGCTACGCCACTTATGAGGGCGCTGACATTGTGCGCGTACCGCTGATCCCACGCGGCAAGAGCGGGTTGGCGCTCATGCTCAATTATCTCTCCTTTGTCGTTACAGGCTGCACGCTTGGCCCCTGGCGCCTGCGCGGCCGTTCCTTCGACGCCATATTCGTGTTTCAGGGCTCGCCAGTCACCGTGGGATTGCCGGCCATAGTGATGAAATGGCTTACAAAGGCCCCCATCGCTCTGTGGGTTCTTGATCTGTGGCCGCAATCGCTCGAAGCCGTTGGCGCGGTGCAGTCCCCCTTTCTGCTTGGCCTCGTTGACCGTCTGGTCACATTCATCTACCGCAATTGCGACAAGGTGCTGGGACAATCGCGCGCCTTCCTTGACGAACTCAACCGCCATCTCCGCGACCCTGACAGGGTTGGGTACCTGCCCAGTTGGTCCGACAGCCCGCTGATCGACACACCGGTTGCGCCCGCCGCTGAGGTTGCGGAGCGACCGGATTTGTTCAACATCGTGTTTACCGGTAATATCGGCGAAGCGCAGAATTTTCCGGCCGTGCTGGATGCAGCAGAGGGCCTACGCGCGGAACCTGTCCGCTGGATCATCGTCGGAGACGGTAGGCAACGCATTTGGCTGTCCGACGAAGTCGCGTCACGCGGACTGCAGGAGCATGTTCTGCTTCCGGGTCGCTTCCCGCTCGACCGAATGCCTTCCTTCTTTGCCCACGCGGACGCGCTCCTGGTCTCACTCAAAACGTCACCAGCCTTCGCGATGACGATACCCGGAAAGGTTCAATCCTATCTTGCTGCGGGTAAACCCGTGCTAGCCATGTTGGATGGCGAAGGGGCTACTTTGGTGGCGAAGTCTGGCGCGGGGGTTGCTGTGGCGTCGGGGGACGCGATTGGGCTCGTCGAGGCCGTGCATCAGTTGCGGCGGATGTCTGCCGATGAACGCGGTGAGATGGGGCGGCGAGGCCAGGAGGTCATCGCGTGCGAATTTGACCGCGACACCGTTTTGTCGAGGGTGGAGCAAATCATGTTGTCTCTGGCGGCCAGAGGCTAGTGGGTCGCGATCGCGCAGCAATGGCCGAAGTGCCGCTGCCTAAGACGGTTGATCCTCCTTCGTCCGGCTGCAACCACTTCGAATTATGCCTGCGGCTCCGATTGTATTCTGTCTGGCCGCGGACCCAAGTTCCTCAAAGACATGACGGGGCGCTCGACCAAGTACCATGCTGCCACTGCAAGGACGCCCCAATCAGGGTTGTAAGGCCAGCCCAACATCCACGAGTTGGCCATGCCAAAGATGGATACCAACATCTGTCTGACTAGCCATTCGCTGGTTCTGGTCGGCGTGAGTGCTCTAGCTCGGTAGTGAGAGGATGTACAAACGCCGCTATCCGAGGGGGTAAGCGGTGCCCCGCTTCGACAATTGAGATTATCGAACCGCAGCTGAGGCGTCAGCCTAGTTGCGCCGTGTCACTGCCGGACTGTTCTCCATCCGGCTCGGCACGACCTCAAGCAACTGGAAACTTCTATCTCTGGGCATATGCGCAGACATTGGAAATCAAACCGTCATCAAATCCACGATGCCAAATACCCCATCGCATGCCATCAGGTCAGACGGGGTTGCCTTAGCGCCTACAGAGGGGGCCGGCGCCTAGCCGATATTCTTGGTTCTGCCCTTGAGATCGGTCTACACGCCGCACAAAAACCGACCTTGCGGCATGCGACGCGATTTGCCACGACGTCTAGTTGGACAAGGGCATTCCGCGCCTGAGAGGGGCAGATTGGCCCGGATGGGCGCCAACCGCATCAGTCGACGGAACCTGCTGACGCACCGCTTAAAACGTGTGACAATTCGCCGGTCAAAGTGTACTCCGCTCCGGATGGTTGCGGGTAATCCAAGTCCATCCCTGCATTCCAAAAGGATCTATTCGGGGGTCATCGCGTGCATATTTTAGTTGGGACTGAGCGAGCTGATATCGTTGAATTGCCGGCAATCCAGGAAATTTCTCACCTTGGAGTTGACGTGGAATTATGCCGATTGGGATCGGACACTAGTTACCACGAGCTGCTTGGCCTACTCAGACCTGATACATTCGGCATCTTAATTGACGGGCCATTTGCTGTAGACGACAAATACAAATACCCACCAAAATTGCGTGTTGTAGTTTCCACTGAATTTGACCAAACCGATGTCTTAGCCCGATGCTCGTTTACAAAGGAAAACGTCAATGCCGCCTACGATGATTCTCGCGCGGAGTTGGCATTAGGGTTGGCTCTGGCGGTTCTACGAAATATCGCCGCAAACGATGTAGCTGTCCGGGCCGGACAGTGGATAGTGAAGCCTGGCAACCAACTTTCATCGCTATCCGTCGGTGTATTCTCAAATACGAGCATTGGAGATCAGGTAGCAAGTCTGCTCTCGGCGTTCAGCAAGACTGCGGAGCACCGTTTCATCGACAACGCCATAAAAGCCACACATACCAACGTTTATGATCTCGTATGCATCATTGATGACGTCGGCGACCAGACCCTTTCAGAGATTGCAGTCTCCTCGTTAAAGGATGGCGGCTTTTTGGTCGACGTTTCACGCTTTCCTGCCTTTCCCGGGGACAGCCTACAGGAATGGGTCGGATCGGGCCGCCTATCGGGTGCCGCGACAATCGTCGGCCCTAGTGCAGACATTCGCGACAAAAGCTGCTCAAATATCCTCTTCGCCCCCACTGAAGTCTTGCAAACAGCTGAGGCGCTGAATGAGGCCAGAATGCTCGCAACCGAGAAGATGCTGGAGGCAATTCGCCAGGAGATGTCGGGCAACTGACGCGGATTGGACGTCCCGTGGCCCCTTCGGGCAGGGAAATTCACAGAAGGGATGCACCAAGGTCGCCAGTGCATCTGAGGAGGCACTACACGTTATGGTGATATTGAACACACATCGTAGCGTGATGATGTGTCGGTCGACGAGACCTCGAAACAAGAGCGGCGGAACTTTTGCCCATCTACGGGCGGCACTCGAGGGCAAAATCGGGCGGCAGCACCGGCACCAGCCGGAACTTTCTAGGCCGCATTTTACAGTGGCGGCGGATCAATTGTGGAAATGCAAGTGTTGTCAGAACTGCTCGTGATCTTCTTGGGCTTTGCCGCGGTCTTGGCCTCCTATGTTCTAACGATTCAAGTTGAGCGAAAGGCATCTCGTCTGGGGCTTGTGAAGGCTGCTAATGAACGTTCATCACATATTGTCCCTACGGCGCGCGGCGGCGGGCTGGGCTTAGCGATAGTGGGGGTAATTGGGTGTCTGACCTTTGCTTCTGTAGGCTCACCTATACTTGCTCTAGTCGGCGTTCTTGGAGCGGTGATAGCAGCCATAGGTTTTGTGGATGACCTATTGGAAGTGTCGGTGGCAACTCGCCTGGCTGTGCAGTCTGCCGTGGTGATCGCGCTAGTGGCGGGAGTTGAGCTGTTTCTGGCCGAGCGATCCCTTAGCCTGACCATTGCCCGTCTCTGTGTCCTCGGAGCTGTTGTTTTGGCAGGTATCTGGTGGGTGAACGCTTTCAATTTCATGGACGGAATAGACGGAATTGCGGCCAGTCAGGCCGTATTGGTTCTAGCCGGCGGCATGGCCATCTGGCTCTGTACAGATCGCAATGCTGCTGACTATCCAATGTTCGGCGCGATAGGCATAATAGTTGCAGCAACATGTGGTTTTCTTCTACGAAACTGGCCACCCGCAAAAATATTCATGGGTGATATAGGTTCCACATTTTTGGGACTGATGATTCTTGCTGTTGCACTGATTACGGTCAAACTGGGCGCCCTCAGTTGGGTGGCCTGGCTTATTCTGCTTTCAGTATTCGCCGCAGATAGCATGATTACGCTAGTGCGCCGGACCCTCCGAGGCGAACGTCCGTGGCGAGCGCATAGGCGTCATGCCTATCAGCAACTCGCCCGACGCTGGGGCCATCGAAACGTAACGGTGCTTTACTCGGCGTTGACCTGCATTTGGGCATTACCGTTGGCAGCCGCATCCTCCATAGTCACCCCAACAGTTAGTTTGTGGCTCCCGCTGGTGGCGTATGTTCCACTCGGAGTTCTATTTCTCTGGGCGGGGGCCGGCGCCCGCGACGAGTTTCAAGGGCAGGCTGCTGGCGCCATCACTGTACCGGCTGATCACGTCGAATAGCGCCTTCCGAAGCGCTGCTTCGTCGCGACTCAACATATGTGCCTCAAGGCAGGATAGGCGAGACTGCAGCTCATCACTGTGGACCAGACCTTCGGTCCGTAGAATTTTGGGATGCGTAGTCCGCTCGGCACTGGCGGCGTCGTAAAAGAGCTCCTCAAACATCTTCTCGCCCGGCCTCGCGCCTACCGTGGCAATCTCTATGCTCCCATTAGGATTATCTTCGTCACGCACCTTATGGCCCGCCAGTTGGATCATATTTTTCGCTAGATCAACGATGAGAACGGGCTCGCCCATCTCCAGCAGAAAGATGTCGCCGCCCTGAGAAAGTGCCCCAGCCTGAACGATGAGCTCGGCCGCTTCATGAATGGACATGAAAAACCGGGTCATGCGCTTATCCGTTATGGTAACTGGCCCACCAGCAGCAATTTGCTCCTTGAATAGTGGGACAACGGAACCATTGGAACCGAGGACATTGCCAAAGCGGACCGCGCAGAACTTCTGCCCTGTACCGGCCTCAAGACATCGCAACGCATAGTTATGTACGATTAATTCCGCCCAGCGTTTTGTCGCTCCCATTACATTTGTGGGTCGTACGGCCTTGTCGGACGAGATCAGTACGAAGTCCTTGACGCCACACTCGTAAGCCACTCGGCTTGCCGTCAGGCTTCCGAAAACATTGTTGCGTACACCTTCGAATACGTTGGATTCGACCAAGGGTACATGCTTATGTGCCGCAGCATGAAACACAACATCAATAGAGTTTTCAATTATTGACCGCCTCAGCGCCTCTTCATCAATGATGGAAGCAAGAACCGACTTAATATTCGCGATGCCAAAAGCTTTGAGAGATTTGTCTATAGTATAGAGCGCATATTCGTTTTGCTCGTAGAGCACCAATAGCCTGGGCTTCCATTCGAGAATCAATCGGCAAAGCTCTGAGCCAATTGACCCACCGGCTCCTGTCACTAGGATCGAGCGCCCCTCTATCATACCGGCAAGCAATGCCTTGTCCGCCGGGACAGACGAGCGCCCCAGCAGCTCATCGATGTCGATGTCGCGAATCTGGTTGACCATGTAGTTGCCGGCCAAAAGATCCGAAATTGGCGGAAGCGTGCGTATTTTGACCGGGTAAGCGGTAAGATCTTTGACGATCTGCTTGCGCTGTTCTCCGCCGACTGAGGGCATCGAGAGAATGACTTCACGAATGCCCATATTGCTAATCAACACAGGAAGATATTCCGGATCGTAGACACGAATCCCAGCTACATCTCGTCCGATCAATCGAGGATCATTGTCCAGAAACCCCGCGACAAGGCGGTTCCCTTGAGTCCGCATCGCGCCGGCCAACTGAACGCCGGCCTCTCCAGCTCCATAAATCACGATCTGGGCGACCTGAAGTTTGTCGTCTCTACGTCCCCACAAGATATACTGGGCGGCAAATCGACTGCTAACAACAATCAGTCCGCCGACGATCCAGTAAAGAAATGGCACTGATCTCGGCACGAGGCCCGTTCCCGCCATCTCCGTGACAAATACGAGGCAAACCCACGCAAGGGCAGCAAGACTCATCGCCCGAAGCATGGCCCATATGGCCCGATCGGGCATATACCGAATAACTGCGCGGTAAAGACCCATCCGAATAAATATTGGTATTGCAATAATCGGCCCGGCAGCAATAAGAATAAGCTGACTCTCGTCTGGTACAAAGAAGACGCCATATCGGAGGCAATAGCTCAACCATATTGCGGTGGACAACCCCACAAAATCGATGCAAATCAGCGCCGCTAGCTTTACCGGCCTCGGGAGGTTGATAATTTTTGTAGTTAATGCATTGGTGCTGATCATTCTAAGCCGGACTTTGTATATTCAGACCTTTTGCCCGACGGTAGGGAGCTCAGGGCCCAGACCAAGGGGACTTTGGCTACTCTGTTTAGCGACGAGCTGTCGCTTCTAAAAGCCCTCAATACTTAAAATCGGTTGGGGCGGCAAATTATGTCGTGGGGGTGTGGTAAGTGGGCTCGCGGCGGCGGCGTCTGATGCCGTGAAGTAGGCCATTAGCGTCTAGCAGACGCGCGGCTCGATGGTGAAGATACGATGCCGCAAGAAGCGGCTGATCGCTTCGGTGGGTTGGCATGCTCAGGCAAAAGCGCCATGAACTCGGCTAGGGAGGCCGAGCTGGCACCACCACGGCGACCAGGGTTCCGACACCGATCAACATATCGTCGGTGAAACCGTCCCAAACATATGTTCATCGAGTGCGCAAGAGAATTGATAGCACATCCGACAGGGCTCGAGGTCGTGGGCTGCGGCCACGGAGGACAGGAGAGTGCACCCGTCCATATCGCCGTCGGCATTGACTAACGTCAAGGTCGACATTCTGGACATAGGGGGCCACAACGTCTATCGACCGCCATCCCCGCCCCCATGACCTGCAGGGTACCTTGACCATTGAGCATCAAATGCTTGGCGCCCACCCTCACCGAGCAAATGAACGACAAGGGCGGCAGCGCCACATATATGTCGTCGCCGAATACCTTCTGCTCTCATTAACCAAGCTCACAAGACTGGGCTTGCAACTTCTCTGCCGATGCACATTTTGTTCAGGTCGGTGCCATTCGGCCCGATATGGTCGGACCCGTTTCCTGCAAGAAGCGGCCGACGGAGGTCTGCAAACCGTCCGTCGACCTGACCATGAAACCTCCTGCCTGAACAGGTGATGACATGGCTAATGCCTTTTCTAGCGACGCTTCGGCGTTGAACAAGTCCTATTCCTCTATTCTCCGCCTGTGCTCGTCGCTGGTCTGGTTCAGCACGCCCTGGTGACCGGCTCGACCCAGCTCAACATTCTGCGCATTGTCGATGAGACGGGCAGCACAACTATTGGCGATATCGCAGAGGGTCTGATCAATCACACCGATCCAACCGGTGCCGTACTGGTGATGGTCGATCTCTGCATTCTGGTGATCGAGCCCAGGGGCGTTATTGATGCCAACACGGTTGTACGTCGCGCTCCGGAGGCGCCAGATCCTCTTACTGAACATCGGGCCTCGAGCACGGATGTTAAAGCAGCCGTCGTCGACACCGACGATTGTTGTGAGGCTGCCGGTGATTTGCCAGTCGGCATCGAACGACTAAGTGCGTCGAACCTTGCGCCCTGCGTGATGGTAGCAACCGTGGAAGCGCGCCGGGCCCTGGGCAAAGTCGCCGGTCTTGATCGCCCGGGTGTTTACGCTCTGATTGGCGACAGCCAGGTCTATATCGGCGCCAGTTCCTCGGTCGGCAACCGGGTCGCGTCCGGTCAGCAGCCAATTGCGGATGTCAGGACCATTGTGGTCATAACCGACCAAAACAACACGCTCATGGGCGATGACGCGCTTGCCGCGGAGCGCATGTTCTTTTCCCGTGTCGAGGCTTCTCGAAGCTTTGCGACGATGAACGAGCGCCCTCTGGGCGCCAGTGTCGATGCTGAACGCTACAGCGATATTGATGCGTTTCTCGGTCAGGCTTGTCTCACGCTCCGGCATCATGGCGTACTGTTCACGGAAGGCACGGCGCGCTCTGTTCTGGCAGGTCCTCGCAACGAGTGCGGTCGGGTGGCGCCAATCCGTCCCTTCAATGACATTCCAAGCGGCGACGTGGTTGAGCTTTGTTTCGACAATGGCCTCGTCGCATTGGCGGCCCGTCAAAGTGAAGGCGCTGGCTTCTGCTCCAGGGCTCGGACGTTCGAATTGATACGGCGCTCAGCGCCAATTCCAGTGTCCGGTTTCTGCGATCCGCATGGTTGCACGCCGGGCTGCTCGAACTCTCGGCTGATGGCCGCAGCTATGTCACGACCCGGGATATCCCTTTCGGAAGCGGTAGCGGTGCAGCGCAATTCTGTTGCGGCTCAAAGGGCCGAACCCGCGATAGTTGGATCCCCATCAATCCCGAGGGCGGATTTGATCCGGCGACCGCGGCCCTGATCGCGGCCTGACAGACCACTTTCACCTTCCCTTCACCAGACGGATGGCTCGCCTTAGGGGCCGTCCGGTTCATGGAGTGCGCCCTATGGCCGAACACGATTCTGAGCATTCTGACGATAACGACCTGCACGTGGACAACTCCGCCTCCCCTCCGCGCCACCCCCTGACAGCGCAGGAGAGCCTGGCGGAGGTCGCC
>NZ_JACIEW010000002.1 GCF_014197055.1 Devosia subaequoris
GCGCCGCAGCAGATATCGCGATCGGTGACGATCCCCACTGGCTCTCCCATATCATTGACAACCGGTACGGACCCAACCGATTTCTCTGCCATGATTTGCGCTGCATCCCGAATGGTATCGGCGCGGCCGCAGCAGGCTGGGCTGCGGCTCATGATTTCTTGAACTTGCATCGCTGTTCTCCTTAGGTTTGGACACCAAACGTCTGATTTTTCGGCTGGTTCCGAAGACGGGGAGGGTCAGGAATTCTGCGATAAGATCAAAGACTAAATCTTTATCGATTATCGGCACGGGCAAGACCCTTGGGCTAAAAGTCGTGGCCGAAGGCGTCGAGACCAAGGCGCATGCCGATCTGCTGCGCCGGTTGGGTCGCGATTATCTCCAGGGTTATGCGTTTGCCAGGCCCATGTCGGCAGAGAGCCTGCAATCCTGGTTGCGGGAGAGAGACTGTCAGGGCAACCAAGACAAATTCTACAAGAAGACTTGAGAAAGTGGAGCACACTTCATGCAGATCATCAAACTGACGAGCGCTGTGGCATCGGCTCGCCCTACCGTCTACGTCAATGTCGACCATATCATCTCGTTTTCGGACCAGGCTGGCGGCTGTCAGCTTCGGGTCACGGGCGGCAACAACGTTGTCGCGGTCAAGGAAACCGCCGAGACCGTGGCCCGCCTAATCGAACACGCTGCGCGTAGCCAAACCGAATGATGAAGGGGTGTTTTGCGCTCCCAGCACATGGACATAGCTGGTTGCGATTGGAGAGCTTGCAGATCTCCTTATGCGCCGCCCCATCGCATTCGCCCGTGTTGCGGCGCGTTGCCGATCGGCAGGTTATTGAAGCCCCCTGCCCCTTCCCGCCAGGCTCGCAGGTGACCTTTGAGGGGCCGGTTGCGGTTAGTCTGGATTTGGAGAGCGGAGCCTAGATAGCCGACTGCTGGTTAGGATCATGCTGGAGAGTAGCGTCCGCCGGCGCAACTATCATCAGGTTGTCAGCGAGCGAATCGTAGGCCAGCGGCAAGTTGCTACAGCCGCCGATATAGGCGCATTTAAGCGCACGCCGATCCATGTAGACCACCTCGAACACTGACACCGCTCCCCGCGGTGCCGATGAAGAGCGCAATGGGAATCGAGCGCCATATGCCCCCGAACACGGTTGAACGGGCGCTATAGTTGAACGCGCAAAACGCTGGCGAGCCAATCGAGTGCTTTTTCAGAGATTGGCCGGTCCTCCCATTGCTCAAGCGAAACGGGGGTCGATTTCGCGAGATCTTGTTCGAATATCTGGATTTGCTCACGTGCGAAGTCAGCACCGAACAAATTTAGGTTCGCCTCGTCATTGAGGCGAAACGATCTCTCGTCAAAATTGGCAGAACCAACCGTTGTCCATCGGTCATCCACTATCATCATCTTCGCATGGTACATGGTTGGATCGAACTCGTAGATATTCACTCCAGCCCGCAGCAGATCCCCCCAGAAGTGCCGCGACGCGGACCGAACCACGTCTTTGTTTGTGTGTTTGCCGGGGACCATTATGTCTACCCTCACGCCTCTCTCCCGCGCAGCGAGGAGCTGTCTCAGTGCGATTTCATCTGGCACAAAGTATGCCGTGCCTATGCGGATGTTGTTCTGGGCGGCGGAAATCGCAGTCATGAGCATGAGATGCATAACGTTGCGTGCACCCGTCGTCGAATACACCAACTGGGCTAGTTGCCCATCGTCGCTGGTATCAAGTTCCGGGAAATAGGCCGGCCCCTGCAAAGTGTGTCCAGAAGCCTCCACCCAGTTAAAGACAAACGCCCCTTGCATAGCGGCAACTATCGGACCCTCGACGCGGTAGTGGAGCTCGCGAAACTCGTCCGGGTTTCGAGCATCTCCCAGCCATTTGTCGGCGATGCCGACACCGCCGATGAAGCCTATCCGGCCATCCACAACAAGCAGCTTTCGGTGGGTACGGGAATTCAGCCGATCTATGGTGTACCAGTGAACAGGCCGGAAGCGCTCGACGACAACACCTGCTGCCGTCATGAGCTCGATAAGCTCGGGACGCATCGGCACACTACCCTGCCAATCCAATAGGACATTGACCTCTACGCCCGCCGCCGCGCGCTCGGCCAGTGCCTCCGCGAAACGAGCACCGATGGCCCCGCTCCAATAGACGTAGGTTTCTAGATTGATTGACGCTTCCGCGTTGGCGATCGCGTCCAACATCGCTGGGAAGATCTCGGCGCCGTTCTGCAAGGTGAGGACCTCGTTGCCTGCAGAGTATTGACCCGAGTGAATGCCGAGCATGGAGCGCACAAAATCGGCGTTGCTCGTCGTGCTGAGCGTGGCGGGAACCGGCCCTGTCAGTTCATGGGGCTCGGGGGTTAAGATGACGACAAGAAGCGTTCCTATGGCCCCGATTACCGCGGCCAAGGTGATGGCGAAAGTGCGTTTGGAGAAGAGTGTCACACGGCCTCCGGTCGGTTTGCGCTGGCAAAGGGTCAGCGGCCGCAATGTGTCGTACCTAATTCGTCACGGCGCCCCGGAACCACACTAGACGGCCAGAGCTTACGGCAACCTTACACAACGTGTGATCTAAATATCATCGCGGAATCAGTTAGTTACAAGAAACCTCTCGTAGGGTCGCGCGTTCGTTGTCACGACAATGATTGGAGAGCGAACATGCCCATAGAACGAGAAACAATAGTGGAACGTCCTGCGAGGACCGACACGGTAGTCGTCGGTGGCGGGAGTCCGTTTGGCATAATCGGCGGCATAATCGCCGCCATCCTCGCAGTATTTTTGATCATCTGGCTGGTAAATGGCGGAATTTCCGGCAACGGCGGCTCCGTCAATGTCGATCTGCCTGAAGTCACAGTGACCGAATAGCCCTTCAACCCCGAATTACGAGCTGGTCTCCTGAGGGCTCAGCAAAGGAGATTATCATGAACAAGCTTTTTACCCAGACAACTGCCGCTGTACTGGTCACAACTGCCATGATGGGCGCGGCACTTGCGCAGACCGCGGCGGCAACCGCGACGACAGAGCTCAACATCCGCTCTGGTCCGGGACCGCAGTTCGAAGCGGTCGGCTTTATCGCCTCGGGGGATAGTGTGACGGTTGAAGGGTGCCTGGACGCCAGTAAATGGTGCCGTGTTTCGTATAACGGTGTTACCGGTTGGTCCTACTCAGACTATTTGACAGCTGACCGCTCCGGCGCCGTCGTAGTGATGACGGATAGCTATGCCGACGTCGGCATCGAGACCGTTACCTATACCGACAGCGGATCTGCAGCGGGCGGCGCTGTCACTGGGGCCGGGAGTGGCGCGATTGTGGGCGCTCTGGTCGGCGGCCCCATAGGCGCAGCCGTTGGCGCCACTGTGGGCGCCGCAACAGGCGCGACTGCAGGGGCTATCATTGATCCCCCCGAAACCGTCCGCACCTATGTTGCATCCAATCCTGTGGACACCGTCTATCTGGAAGGCGAAGTGGTTGTCGGCGCAACCGTCCCAGAGAGTGTGACCCTCAGCGTAGTGCCAGACTACGACTACCGATACGTGTACATTAACGGCCAGCGTGCACTGGTAGACCCGGGCACCCGGCAGATCGTATACGTCATCCGCTGAGAAGACTGTGGCCTGGCACTAGCTAAGTGGTGCCCTCGATATAGCCATGGTATGGCGGCGCCACCTTGACCTCAGTGGCGTCGCCCATCCGTAATTGGCGCATGTTCAGCTGCCCGTTTAGCCCCGGCCGTCTTAAAGTTTTAAGATCAGAGATATCAGCGCGGTTCGTAAGCTGAATGTCAGCTGAGATAGGATATGCTGGCTCCATGTTTGTGCGCGCCAACTTCCTCTTTTATGCGGTACTGGCATCGATCGTACCGAGTTTTGGCCAAGGACTGAGCGTGGACATTCCGCTCAAGCTCCAGGCGACCGAGGATGCGGTTGGGGCCGCTCCAACAAGCCCGGCCGTCCCCTTAAACCCTTCTCACGCGCCTTCGTCCGCCAGCGATCACGTCCCAAGTACTGGCAGGTCGCAGACAAAGGAAGAGCCTCACCCTGACGCAGCACCACAATCACGGCGCATTTTGTCGGCCGATGACGTGCTTGAGGCCCTTCGAAATCACAATGCTTTGCCGCTTGTAAGTTTTGCCCGGCGTGTCGAACAGCAGCAAGCCGGCCAGATCATCGATGCTGCTCTCCTCAAGATTGGCTCCGCTTTCGTGTATGAATTAAAGGTAATCGATGGCAATGGACAGGTGAACGTGTACCATTACAATGCCCGGACCGGCGCCTATATCGGGAGGCGATAATTGCGCATTCTCCTGGCTGAAGACGACGACCATGTCGCAGCGGCTCTCATAGCGACCTTGGAAAAATCAGGGTTCTACGTCGAGCATGAAAGCGATGGTGAGGCGGTTCTTTATCGTGGAGAGACAGAGGCCTTTGACGCGGTCCTGCTCGACCTAGGACTTCCGCAAATGGACGGACTTTCGGTATTGCGGCGTTGGAGACGGTCGGGACGCACAATGCCTGTGCTCATCCTGACGGCGCGCGGACAGTGGGAAGAACGGGTCGAAGGTATCGAAGCGGGCGCTGACGACTACGTGGTCAAGCCGTTCCACATCATGGAAGTCGTGGCGCGGCTCCGGGCACTCATTCGAAGAGCAGGCGGGCTGGCCTCATCTCGCACCAAACTGGGGCCGTACGAAGTAGATTTACGTTCACAGCAGATCTCTAAAGACGGTGTGCCATTGGATCTCACGCCACAGGAATATCGGCTCATCTCTTACCTGCTGCACAATCGCGGGCGCGTCTTATCTCAGCTTGAAATTACCGAGCATCTTTACCGTCAGGATTATGAACTGGGATCAAACGCTGTCGAAGTACTGGTCGCCAGGGTGCGCAAGCGGCTTGGACAGGACGTCATCACAACCCGGCGAGGCTTTGGCTACACATTAGGCGACGGGTTTTGAATTCCCGGTCCATTCGACTTCGGCTGCTGGGCCTGGCCACACTGTGGGTGGGCGTCTCACTGGCCGCCACGGCTGTTATACTCCACACCATATTCGTCGCGAGTGTTGAACGGGATATTGTAGAAGACCTTTCGGCAAATCTGAATCGCCTCATCGCCTTGATGGACGTGGAGCCGCCCGACATCAACTTCGCTGCCTCGCTGCCTGATCCTCGCTACGAAACGCCTTTAGGAGGGCGGTATTGGCAAGTTCAGGGAAATTGGCCGAATGGCTTGGCCCGTTCGCGATCCCTGTGGGACATGATCATACCGTTGGAAGGTCTCAATGATGGTCTGCATCATTTGGATGGTAGTTCAGAAGAGCACTTCATCTTTCTCGTCCGGACTATCTGGGTGAAAGATCAATCCATTCGAGTTGCCGTGGGAGAAGATCACACTGCGGTGCACTCAACGGGCGCTCAGTTTTCCGGCGGCGTGACGATCCTGCTTGCCTTGCTGGGCGCACTGATGCTCGCCTTCGGTTGGTTGTTGATACATTTTGGCCTCTTACCTCTTGATCGTCTTCGCAGCGCTATCGACGACATTCGGCAAGGTAGACGTAGCCGTCTCGAGCCACATCTGGCAGTTGAGGTCCAGCCCCTGGTCAACGAGATAAATGCGCTCCTGGGTGAGAGAGAAGAGACACTGGAGAAGGCACGGCAGCGGGCTTCCGATCTCGCGCACGGACTGAAAACGCCCTTGGCTGCTCTTCAGGGGGTCACCCATCAACTGCGAGAACAAGGCCAGAGCGCGGAGGCAGATGCAATTGACGATGTGGTTATGGAGGCTTCAAAGCACATCGACTATCATCTAAGGCTCTCGGTCCTTCGAGCCCGGCGGGGTAGTCAGCGCGAGAGTGTCTCCATCACGAACGCCGTGGTCAGAACAATAGCCGTTCTGAAAAAGACAGGAAGAGGAGAACACCTCTTCTGGATGGCCGAGCTTGTTGAGAATGTGCAGGTCAATGTCCACCGTCAGGATCTCCTGGAGCTTATTGGTGTAATCCTCGAAAACGCTGCAAAATGGGCAAAGGAGCGGGTTGTCGTCCGTGCCAGCTGTCAATCGGAATACGCGCATTTGCAGATTGCAGATGACGGTCCAGGGATAGACGACAGCTTGCTTGCTGAAATCGGACAGCGGGGGCGCCGTTTGGACGAAAGCAAGCCAGGTAGTGGGCTGGGACTCGCCATTGCCTCTGAAATCGTGGCCCAGAATGGGGGCCGGCTATCATTTGCTCGGGCGTCTGAAGGCGGGTTGGAGGTGCTGATTATCTTGCCTCTGGCACGCTAGACATATCCTGCCGGGCCCGCCTTGTATCTGACGATTGACCAGACTGCGGGAACAGCAGCAAGCAGCTTGCCGCGCTGCCGAAAACGAAAAAAAATCCAAAAAGCAGAAGCGATGTCATTTGCCGGACCCCATAAAGCCGAAATCATGCCTGCTCAGTCAATGGGTGCCCAGACAAGCAGTTCCTTTAAGTGGTTGAAAATTTGATTATTTTTTCTTGTCAGGGCACGTCAGCGTTTTGTCAGGTGTTGGGTCCTACAAGGATGCTCCTGAGAGATTCAATTCGATGAACTATCCCGACAGTCAAGGAGAACCCGTGGACCACCTAAAGTCACTGTTTGACCGTGCGCTCGATGCGGTGGTGGGCATGGATAGCTCTGGCGCTGTCATTGCCTGGAATACCGCGGCCCAAGAGATGTTTGGTTGGTCTGAGCGGGAAGCCTTAGGCGCCTTGATGGCGGACCTCATTGTCCCAAATCAGCATAGGCAAGCCCACGCGCAGGGTCTGGAGCACTACAATCGGACGGGCCACGGTCCGGTGCTGGAACAGAAAATTAGGATCACTGCGACCAGGCGCACCGGCGCCGAGTTTCCTGTCGAACTCTCAATTTTTGCGGTTCACGACCAAGGTCAACCCGCGGTCTTCTATGCCTTTATTCGCAGTCTGGAACTGGAGGCGGCATTCCATCGAAGTCAGGACCTACGGGCATCAGAGGCGACCTTGCTTCTGAACCTTGGGCTCAAACTCATCGATGATACCCCGTTCGATGATTTCGCCCGCTATGCGCTCGAACAGGTTTGCAAGTTGGCCGGGTTGGATGCCGCACACGTCTTCTTGAAACGCGCCGACATTAGCGCTGAGTCACTTGCATCTGCAGGCATATGGTACCTGCAAAACGAAAGGTATCGTCCTGTCGTGGACGTGACCTCAAGGATGACCTTCGGGCGCGGCGAGGGCTTGCCTGGTCTGGCCTGGCAATCGGGAGAGCTTCAGGTTCTCAGCGACATCGTTCGAAATCCCAAATTTCTACGCAGGCAGGTCTTTTCCGAGGTTGGGCTGACACGCGCGGTGTCATTGCCGGTCATTGAGGGCGGCGAGCTGCGCGCCGTTTTGGAGTTTTTCGGCACCAGTGCCTCGCGCCTCGACGACGAAATATTGCAAGTTCTCAAAACAGTGGGAAGCCAGGTCGGCGCGGCAATTCAGAAGAAGAGAGCAGCTGAAACCCGCCAGCTTCTGCATCGGGAAATGGTGCACCGCCTTGGTAACAGCCTGACCGTTCTATCTTCGATCTATCAGATATGCTCGCGACGGGCGGCCTCCAAGGATGAATTGGATCAATCGTTTCTCAGCCGCATTGCCGCGATGGGGCAGGCCAATCGCATGTCCATCCTCGAGGCAGAACAGGGCGTATTGCTTGATCGCGTCATTGTTGGAGCGCTTGGGGTGTTACCCGCGCAAGACGATATCCTGCTCGACGTTCCGCCGATGATGATCAGAAGCGAAGCCGTCATGCCATTGTCACTGGTGTTCAATGAACTCGCTACGAATGCACTGAAATACGGCAAGGCCGAGCTGGGCGTGCGGGTGTCGATCCAAGGGCGCGTTGTCCAAGACGAGTCCGAGCTTGAGATCGAATGGATCGAGCCGGACAATCGAGTGGTAGAGCCAAAGCCATTCAACGAAGGCTTCGGTAGCCGCCTGTTGCGGACGATGATTGCCGGCCGGTTGGGAGGACGTTACGAGAGATTTCTAGACGCGAACGGATTTCGTTTCGTCATGGTTTTGCCTCTCACGCAGGTCGCCGCGATGCATTGGGAGTCGCTGTAGTTAAGCTAGGGCCACCGACCGGCTGAACACTCCAGGGGTCTAGGCAACGTGTGCCCGATGAACTTTCCCGGCACTCTGACCGTTTTGATGCCAGCAGCACCTTGAGACCCCTTCATGCCCAAGCGCCCACCGAAGCTTTCTATTGTAGTTCCAGCTCCCGAAGCGCCTGCCCCCGTGAATGAATCTGCTGCGGACACTACTGGCCAGCCCTTTGAGACCACCGATCCAGCGAACCAAACTCCTCCGAGTACGAGCCAGGCAGCCGTGGTGCTTTTCCGCGCTGCGCTCCGGGACCTGCGACAGCTCTGGGTGAGCTTACAACCGCATTTCATAAGCGCGGATACAGCCGCGCGCAACGCGGTGACCTCCCTGATCGACAAGGACCATTCAATCCGGAGCGGCAAGGCGCCCGTGACGGCTGAAGGTCAAAATTCCGAACCGGATTCGGAACAGGATAATCCGGACGCCGTGGCCCGCTCCCGCTTGAGCCGGAAAAAGCTGGCGATCGGTGCTGCGGGGCTGTTGGTCACCTTCTTTGTCACCGTTGTTGGGATCATGATCTGGGCCTTGCACGATGTGCCGCTGGACCGGATTGCGGCGGGCCAAATGGGGAGCCAAGTTATTGTTCTTACAACGGTCGACGGCTCACCCCTCATCCAGCAAGGACCGTATCAGGAAATACCGGCTGGCTTGGATGAGTACCCTGATCATGTCGTGGAGGCGGTGATCGCGATCGAGGACCGGCGATTTTACGATCATTGGGGCGTAGACGTGTGGGGCATCGGCCGCGCATTGTCGCGCAACATCTTTGCCGGCGAGGTGCGGGAAGGTGGAAGCACCATCACCCAGCAACTGCTCAAGATCCTCTATCTCGAACCCGACCGAACCGTGCGGCGCAAGGTGCAGGAGGTCTTCCTCTCGTTGTGGCTCGAACGATCACAAAGCAAAGACGAGATCCTCGCTCTATACCTCAATAATATCTATCTTGGCGCCGGTGCCACCGGCATGCCGGCAGCAGCACGCGTCTACTTTGACAAGGGCGTCTCCGAACTGAGCTTGGCAGAAGGCGCCCTCTTGGCAGGGTTAATTGCCTCGCCCTCCGCGCTCAACCCACTCGAAAACCTGGAGGGCGCCCTTGACCGGACTGGGGTGGTCCTAAATGCCATGCAAGCCAGCGGCTATCTCAGCGAAGACGAACTGTTGGAGGCTCAGTTGCATTCCGCGCAATTGCGCCCCCGACGCCCAGACCTCGGCACGGGAACGTGGTTCGCTGACTGGGCGATGGCAGAGGCGCAGGACATAGCCGGGCAGTTTAGCGGCAGTGCTATAGTGACCACTACCTTGTCCCCGGAACTGCAGTCAGTGGCTGAGCAGTCTGTTGCCGCGATCCTTGCGGAACATGCCGCCGGTTCCGGGGCGTCTCAAGCAGCTATGGTTGTGTTGAGCCCCGAAGGCGGCGTTTTGGCGATGGTAGGCGGCGTGGACTACAACGAGAGTCAGTTCAACCGAGCCTTGGCGCCGCGCCAGCCTGGCTCGACGTTCAAGGTATTCCCCTACTATGCAGCCTTGAAGTTAGGCGCTCAGCCCGACACGCAATTAGACGACAGCCCGATCGAGATCGATGGTTGGTCACCAGAAAATATCGATGGCGAGTTTTCTGGCCGCGTCACCGTCGCCGAGTCGTTTGCCCGTTCGCTCAACGTTGCCACGGTGCGCATGGGCATGGAGATCGGTTTGCCTGCTGTAGTGGAGGCCGCACGCGAACTGGGAATAGATGCTCCGCTTCAGGAGACGCCCAGTATGCTGCTCGGCGCCTCGGAGCTGACCCTTCTCGATCTGACCGGTGCTTTCGCCTCGCTTCGAGCCGGTGCAGCGCCAATTCAGCCTTACGCGATCGAAACTTTTCAGGCGCCACGGGGACAGCCCTTCACCATCCGCTCGGGCTCCTCGGCCCTTACAGACCTCAGTCAGGTGCATACCAACATGTTGGGTCTTCTGCAGTTGGTCGTTGAGCGTGGCACCGGTCAGGCCGCCCGTATCGACAGGTTCGCGGCCGGCAAGACAGGCACCAGCCAAGACTATCGAGATGCCTGGTTCATTGGCTTCGACGAGAACTACACGGTTGGCGTCTGGGTCGGTAACGACAACAACTCTCCCATGGAAGAAGTGACCGGAGGAAAACTGCCCGCGCTGATTTGGCAGCATTTCATGACCAGTGCCGTGTCGGCTGAGGGGACTTCTGATGGATCGATAGTGCAGCCCTCGACTGGCGCATCGTCTTCAGCAGACGCGCCGCCACTATGCAACATTCAGGTTTGTTCCCAGAGCTACCGCTCCTTCCGAGCTTCTGATTGTACCTTCCAACCCTATTCCGGTCCGCGGCGCATCTGCGAGAAGTAGCGCACCTTGCCCGGGTGGCACGTTGCGGTTCGAGGCATTTGCCTTGTGTCAAGCAGATGGGACTATAATTAGGTCGCAAACCGGTGCTGAAGCCAAAGCGCGGACGCAAGAAGGCTGAGGCTGGGCAGCTCCTCACGCTATCTGTCCCGTGGATGCTGCCAATGTCGGCCGCATCGGTTGGCCAAGTGCTCTGGACGGGCGGTGGAGCGCATTTGTCGTGCGCTGCTGCAGTATAATATTCGGCAAGCCTACCGCGCGGCGAACTTGCACACAGCCGCGATGAGACTTTCAATGTTATAAGGTTTAGGCAGCCAGCCAACGGGTTCGGCTACCTGAGCACGGGCGACATTTTCGGGGTCCTGGTTGGCGGAGGTAAACAGTGAAGCCAGGCCAAAGCGACGCCTAATCTCGATCGCCGTGTCCACACCATCGCGCGACGAGGCAAGTCGGATATCCATCAGGACCAGATCCGGCCGTTCCCTCTCGGCGATGCTCAACGCCTGCTCGAATGTGGCTGCCACACCCACGACGTCGAACCCTTCGGCCAGCAGCGCCTCCTCGGCGGACAAGGCGATCAGGAATTCATCTTCGACTATGAGAATGCGTTTCGGAGCATTTGAACCGGACCGCGGGGTGGGAGCTTCTGGAGTCATGATGGCACTGTGATCTGGAATCTCGTGCCTTGCCCCTCCAAGGGTTCGATGGTCGCGCCGATCTGTCGCCGCATCCCCTCGACCAGCTTCATCCCCAGCCCGGAGCCTTTCGCTGCTTCAGTTGGAGTCTGTATCCCATATCCATCGTCAGCAATTTGCACGACGATCTCCTCGTCATGGCACACCAATGTGATGTAGATGCTGCCCTCCTCACCCTCGGGGAACGCATATTTGATGGCATTGGTGACCAGCTCGTTGACTATGAGACCTAGAGGCACCGCTCTGTCGAGATCGAGCATGCAATGATCGGCCTCGCAATGGAGCGTGATTGCGGTTCCGGACAGCAGCGATTTTCGGAATTTCTCCGCAAGCGCCTCAAGGTGGGCCCCGAAATCGATACGGCCCACCCCGCCCTCGGGGCCTAGCTGCACCTGCAGATCGCTGATCGCCTGCACACGCTCGATGGTGCTTTCCAGAGCCTGCCTAGAACCTGCATCTGTGAGGCGTGACAGCTGCAGCCGCATCATGCTGGAGATCATCTGCAGATTGTTTTTAACCCGATGGTTCAGTTCCTTCAGCAGCATCTTTTGGTGGTCGAGCGCTGCCTCCCGCTCTTCTTCCCTTCGCTTCCGGTCGGTTGCGTCGAAAAGCGCGCCGATCATCCACTCGGTGCCGTCGGCCAACTGCCTGTAGGAGCCCTGTGAGGCAATCCAACGGATCGCCCCGTCGGGCGCGAGGATCCGATATTCGAGCGGGATGGTTGCCTTTTGTTCTACTCCTGCGAGAAGGCTGTGCCGAATGCGATCAACGTCATCCGGGTGAATGGCCTTCAAGTAGTCTGCGACAGAACGCGTTGCGCTATCCTGAGGAAGGCCAAAGATCGGATTGGTTGCGCCTGAGCCAGTGATGGTCTGATCCTGGGGATCGAATTCCCAGGTACCGATGCCAGCGACCTCCATTCCCATGTGCAGCATTGTCGCCGCACGTTCGCGTTCTCCCTCGCGCCGATGCTGATCCGTCACGTCGAGGATGACACCATCCCAGATCAGGGAGCCGTCGGGACCAGGATGCGGACGAGACAGCGACCTAACCCAGGTCACCTCGCCATTATCGCCTAGAACGCGCCCTTCGAGGTCCAGTGGCGACAGAGAGTCTGCCGCCTTCCTGAACCTGTCCATCATCGCAGGGAGATCCTCGAAGTGAATCAGCCTGGAGACATCCTCCATTGTCCGCATTTCTGCGATCCGCTCCGGCGCAATGTGAAATACGGACCCGTCGACGCCGCTGAAATAGGGATACTCTACTCGTCCGTCTGGATAGGTGATCCGACGGAAGATTATGCCCGGAAAATTTGCTGCTATATCGCTGAGGCGCTGTTCGCTTTCCCGCAGAGCTTCTTCGGTTCTTCGCTGTTCCGTCATATCGAAATTGACACCGATCATCCGCAGCGGCCGGCCTACGCTGTCACGGACGACGCGTCCACGGCCCTGGATCCAGCGTATACCGTCTTGGGGATGAATGATCCGAAACTCGATCGTCAACTGGTCCGCATGCTCGACGAACTCACTTGTTTCCCGATCTGCCCGCTCACGATCTTCGGGATGCAGTCGTTCCAGCCAGGCGGGATAAATATTCTCAGGGGCGGTCTCTGGATCGATCCCATATAGCCGGAACATTTCAGCCGACCAGGAGATCGCGTTCCCGCCGACGTCCCAATCATAGGTTCCCACAGATGCCGCTTCCTGGGCAAGCGCGAGGCGCTCCTGGCTTCGCTGCAATGCAGCCTCGGCCTCCTTGCGTTCAGTAATGTCGACGCAGGCACCGATATATCCGTCGAAGGAACCGTCGCTGGCGATCCTAGGACGGCCGCTATCAAGCATCCAGCGCCATTCCCCGTCGTGACGGCGAAGGCGGTACTCCGCCTGGAATGGCGCGCGGGCCTTTAGCGCATCAGCATAGGCCTCCACGGCACCCAGGTCGTCAGGGTGAATCCCCGACATCCATCCACCACCGGTTTCCTGCTCAAGCGTCCGACCCGTGAACTCAAGCCAGGATCGGTTGAAATGGGTGCCGCTATAGTCAGCGTCTGACAGCCAGATGAGGACAGGTACATCGTCGAAGGTATTGATCATATCTGCCGCTATGTATCTGTCTGTTGCCAGGTGGGAATCGAGATGGTCGTATCGTTTCATGACTGCAACATATAGCGGGCATTATGGGAAGCGAGCCATGCAGGGATCCTGCCGTGTCGACACGATGCACGTCGTTTTCTGAACAAACTCGTAGGTTTCCGTGGGCCTCATGCCGGCGTTCCACACCATCGATTGGCTTGCGCGGTCCTCTGCATCCTGGCGGCCATCCTGGTCTTTCGCATGGCACGTTGTGGACGCTGGGCGCTATCGGCCTCGGCACCGGTCTTCTGCCATAGAACAGCCACCCTCATGGGCGAACGAAGCCGCGCCGAGGTGCCGCACCTCGTCTTTAGCGCGCATTAACCAGACCGGGGCAAACTTCGAACCATGCGGAAATGGCCAATCACATGGCTGACGGCGCTCGTCGCCCTGGTCTTTGCCTCGCTGCTCGCCACGCCGGTCGTGGCTGCGGCAGCGCATTCGCATGTCATTGGGGCCGTTGTCGAAGCCGTGGAATCGCACGGCCACGCCCATGGTGATGTCGGCGCGGATATCCACGACGCCACCGATCATGCCCATGACGTGCCCCATCATCCAAGTGCCCAGACAGTCGCCTTGGTCCATCTTTCGCCCGATTGGCCCGGCGGCGTGGTCTTGAGCATCAAGAGCTCGATCCGGTTCGGCACCGAGAGACCACCTAAAACCTTGCTGTGACCCGCCAGGGGCAAGCCCCTCACGTTCACATGCACGGACCAATTCTATGACCCCCAATCTCCCGCGGGCGATTTGGCCATTCAGGCCGATCGCAACCGCTCTCCTGGTGCTGGCGGCTACCCTCGCCTTGACCGGTCGCCGTTCAGGCGCATGGCGTCGACACGTCCGACGCCGGCTATATCGCCGAAATCACCGGCTGGAACCTGCTGCCCTATGTCTATCTGGGCGCCAAGCACATGATCACCGGCTATGACCACATCCTGTTCCTGCTCGGCGTCATCTTCTTCCTCTATCGGATGGAGCATATCGGCATCTACGTGTCGCTGTTCGCCATCGGGCATTCCACCACAATGCTGCTGGGCGTCTATTTCAACTGGGCCATCAGCTCCTATTTCATCGATGCCATCATCGGGCTTTCGGTGGTGTACAAGGCGCTGGACAATATCGGCGCCTTCCAGCGCTGGCTTGGCTTCCAGCCCAATACCAAGGCGGCGACCCTGATCTTCGGCCTGTTCCATGGCCTGGGTCTCGCGACCAAGGTGCTTGAATACGACATGTCGCCGGATGGACTCCTGCCAAACCTCATCGCTTTCAATGTCGGGGTCGAGATCGGGCAATTGCTGGCTTTGGCCGCCATCCTCATCGTCATGGGTTTCTGGCGGCGCACGCGCTCGTTCTGGAAGCTCGCCTATTCTGCCAACGTCGCCATGATGTGCGCCGGTTTCGTGCTGTTCGGATACCAGCTCGTCGGCCTCATGGTCGTGCCCTAAGGATCACTTCCCATGTACAATACCGACTTTCCCAGCAAAGCGGACCTGCCCACCACGGACCGCCTGATCCGCTCGACCGTCATCGCCGGGGTCAGTGCCCTGGCCATCCTCGTCACCGTCGTGCTGCCCTCCGAATACGGTATCGACCCCACCGGGTTCGGACGGCTGACAGGCCTGACCGCCATGGGGCAGATCAAAATGCAGCTCGCCGAAGAGGCAGCAGCTGGAGAAGCGTTGAGCGCAGCGGCTGCAGCCGGAACAGCCATTCCGAACCCAACGCCTGCACCAGCGACAGACACGCAGCAACTGGCGGCACGGGTCGATGCCCTCGAAAGCCTTATCCTGGAACTGCAGTCGACCCAACCAACAGTGGCAGTGCCGACTGAGGTCGCTCCCGCACCAGCCGAATTGGCCGCGGTTCCTACGCCCGTTGAAGCACCAGAACCCGTTGCCGCGCCGCTCTGGCGCGACGAGGTTACCTTCACCCTCACACCCATGGAGGGGACGGAATATAAGCTGGTCATGCAGGCTGGTGCCGTCGCCACCTATGAGTTCGTCGTCGATGGCGGCGTCATCAACTTCGATGCCCATGGTGAAGGCGAGGGACAGTCCTTGACCTATGAAAAAGGTCGCGGGTTGGCGAGTGACGCCGGTGAACTTATCCCGCCAGTCTCGGGGACGCATGGCTGGTTCTTCCGCAATCGCGGCAGTGACGACGTCGTGGTGACGCTGCGCACAGGCGGCGACTATCAGGAATTACGCAAGCTGATCTAAGGCCAATCTCTGAAGATCACGACATTGACCCATCCCCCCAGGGGGGATAGGCCTTGGTGCATGACCGAACACATCCACGCCTCGCACCCCGATATCGTCAGACGCCTTAAGCGAGCCGATGGGCATCTGAGATCAGTGATCGAGATGATCGAGACCGGCCGCCCCTGTGTCGATATCGCCCAGCAACTGCATGCGGTCGAAAAGGCCATCCAGCAGGCCAAGAAGACGCTGATCCACGATCATCTCGAGCACTGTCTCGATGACGCGATCACCCAGGACGGTTCCGTCGATCGTGCAGCGATTGACGGATTCCGTGAAATCACCCGCTACCTCTGAAGGTTCTCCCGATGCTGGCCGTGCTCGCCAATCGCACCTATCGACACCTGTTCCTGGCCCAGGTCATCGCCTTGATCGGCACGGGACTGGCCACGGTGGCGCTTGGCCTGCTGGCCTTTGATCTCGCGGGCGCCGATGCGGGCGCCGTGCTCGGAACGGCTCTCGCCATCAAGATGATTGCCTATGTGGGCGTGGCGCCCATCGCATCGGCCTTTGCCGAGCGCCTGCCCCGTCGGGCCATGCTGGTGGGGCTCGATCTTGTGCGGGCCGGGGTGGCGGTGCTGCTGCCCTTCGTCACCGAGATCTGGCAGGTCTATGTGTTGATCTTCGTGCTGCAATCGGCCTCCGCCGCCTTCACGCCGACCTTTCAAGCCACCATCCCCGACGTGCTCCCGGACGAAAAGAAATATACAAGAGCCTTGTCGCTTTCGCGCCTCGCCTATGACCTCGAAAGCGTGGCCAGTCCGCTGCTCGCCGCAGCGCTTCTGACGGTCATATCGTTCAACAGCCTCTTTGCCGGAACAGTCATCGGGTTTCTGGCCTCCGCGCTGCTGGTGATTTCGGTGGTCCTGCCCAGTCCGAAACCCGCTGCACCGCGCGGCATTTACGACCGCACCACCCGGGGTATGCGCATTTACCTCAAGACGCCGCGCCTGCGAGGACTTCTGGCGCTGACCTTTGCCGTTTCAGCCGCCGGGGCCATGGTCATCGTCAATACCGTCGTACTGGTGCAATCGTCCTTCGGGCTCGACCAGCAGGCCACCGCCATTGCCCTAGCCGCCTTTGGCGGCGGCTCAATGGTGGCTGCGCTGGCCCTGCCAAAACTGCTGGATCGGTTCGCCGACCGGCCCATCATGCTGGTTGGGGCGGGCCTGCTTGTCGGTACTATGCTGGCGGGCAGTCTCGTCGGCGGCCATGGCGCACTCCTGGCGCTGTGGTTCGTCATCGGCATCGGCTATGCGGCTACCCAGACGCCGACCGGGCGCCTGATCCGCCGCTCATCCCATCCCGAAGATCGCCCGGCCCTGTTCGCCGCCCAGTTTGCGCTCTCCCATGCCACATGGCTCCTCAGCTATCCGCTGGCCGGCTGGCTTGGGGCGACAGCAGGCATGCAGTTTACGTTCATCGCCATGGCCGCAATTGCGACCTTTGGCTTCGTCGCGGCGACGCGGCTCTGGCCGCAGGGTGACCCGGTCGAGATCGAGCACAGCCATGATGACCTGCCCGAAGGTCACCCGCATCTGGCCGGACATGGCCATCGCCATATCCATGCCTTTGTCATCGACGCCGAGCACGCCAGCTGGCCGGGTCGATGACCGATATCCTGGCCTGGCTGGTTGCGCTGCAGGGCGATATCCAGCGGTCCGTTGCCGATCAGATAAGCGCGTTCTCGGCGAGCGGTGACTGGCTTGCCCTGCTTGGAGCAATGCCACTCGCTATTGTGTTCGGCATGGCCCATGCCCTGACGCCGGGACACAACAAGCTGGTTCTCGCAACCTTCGTCCTGGGAGAGCGGCTCGGTCTGCTCAAGGCCCTCGCGACCTCGATGCTGCTCAGCGCCACCCATATCGGCAGCGCCGTCGCCATCGGCTTCGGGGCCAACTGGCTGGTGTCGCGCACTATCACCCAGGCAGGCCGGGCGCCCCTCCTAGAAACAACCAGCCAGGTCTTGCTCGCCGCAATTGCGGTCTGGATGGTCGGGCGCGCCATCTGGCCCGCGCGATCGCATGAGCATCCCGGTCTTTTTGCCGTGGCCGCTGGTTTGGTGCCCTGTCCATTGACACTGTTCACAGTGGTGATGGCGACCTCAATGGGATCTCCGGAGGCCGGCGCGATATTTGCCCTGGCGATGCTGGTGGGGGTGGGGAGCGTGCTGTCGCTGGTCGGCTTGGCCGCGCATGTTGGCGCCGCCAGAATGAGCGGAGTCGTTGGGCGTTTCGAGCTTGCCGGCCGGGTGATACTCGGCCTTGGCGGCACCGTGCTGTTAATGCTGGTTATCACTCCGCATATTCAACGCCTGCTTGAGTAGCGAAGGCGTATCCGTGCGGACGGTATCGACGCGATTGTCCCGCCAGACACCGAACAGAACGAGTGTGTGCGGCGCAGGTTGATGGCCACGATTGATCGTTCCAGTCCTCCCGCCGACTGATTCCGTTTTTATGGCAGATCACCTCCAGCTACTTCTTTCCGTTGCCGCCTGGGTTGCCGTTGCCACCGGCATTGCTGTTTCCGTTGCCGCCAGTGCTGCCCTTACCGTTGCCACCGGCATTGCCGCTACCGTTGCCGCCAGCGCTGCCGTTACCGTCGCCACCGGCATTGCCGCTACCGTTGCCGCCTGTGTTGCCGTTATTGTTGCCACCGGCATTACCGTTTCCGCCGGCATTACCCTTGCCGTTCCCACGGGAATCGCGATCGGGTTTGCCGTTGACTGCGTTCCCGTCAGCGTTGCGAATGACAGGCAACGTAGCGCCGCCGGTTGCGGCAACCTCAAAGCGACCGGAAGGATCCACGGTGGTGGATTGCCCGGGGGTGATCTCGACATAGGTGCCGGTATTCGGGTCCTCCACGCTCACCTGACCGCGATCGACCGATACACGGGCCCCAGCGCTCGTGCTTCTCACGACAAACTCCGTGCCCTTGACCACCGCAGCCAAATAGGGCGTGAGAATGCCGAAGTGCTTCACGTCCCGTTTTTCCGCCTCTACGGCGATTTGGCCGTAGTGCTGATGAACGTTTGTGAATTTCTCGCCATTCCGATCAATAATCTGGATCATCGAGTGACCAGAGACGTCTATGGCTTCTGCTCCCCGGGTAAGCGTCACCCGACCGTTTCCCAAAGTCTTGATGTAGCTATCGTCCGAGACGACGTCTCCTCGCTGGAGGGGGGCCCATTCTTTTTCCTGAAGAACGAGCACCGAGCCGCGAAGTCGCTCAGCGACCCAGTCATCCGCGTAAGCGACGGTGTTTGCAAAGCAATGGAAAAGGATGGGAAGTGCTATAGCCATTAGGCGATCATGGTGTTTCAAGTTTTATACGGCAGCCGCCGCCCCCTCATACTTTGCCGACGAGGGTGACCTGCTGGTCGTTAATCAAGGGTTGCGATCATGGGGGCCGCTTGCATCTGCGCAGCCTGATGGTTTCCGGGCTTTTCGTCAGAAAACCGCAGTTTTAACAAAATATGGCTCATGGCAGCTGCGATTCCGTGGATCACCTTCTCAGCGCTGACTCGGACATACGCGGCTTGCGCAGGGCTCCCTGCCGCTCGCCCGCGAGATCTGTCGCTCGTGTTCAAGCAGATGCAATCTTCATTATTTCGGTACGGTAAGTTTACGTGTTGCTGATATCGATTGGGCGCTCACACTGGAGTTGTCTCGTATGTGCCGCCTTCCCATTATCGCGCTTGCTATCAGCTGCCTGTCCGCGCCTGCTCTTGCGCAGGAAGAACTGATCACTGACGAATGCGCCCCGACCACGCTCTTTCAAGCCTTTGGCCTTGAAGACGTTGAGGGCTGCGAACCCGATGGCAGTCTTGGTGATGAAGTCGTCGGCGACGAGGACGCGGTCAGCGCCAACCCGGTGGCCGCCGCTGCCAAATTGCCGGGCAACAATCGTGAAGCCGCACTGGCGCATGCGAACGAGAAAAGCAACGGCGCAGTGGAAGCTGCTCACGAACGGCGCAACGATAATGAGGGCCGCGGCAATTTCGGCAGTGACAATGCTGGTGGACAAGGCGGCGGGCGCCGCTAATTCCAACTAGATATCGGACCGACGACCGGGTTCCTTCGTTCCGCCACGACCTTTTCAGATCGGTCACCGAGCTCCGGCGCCAGTTGGCTTGCTGTGGCTAGCCCCTTGCGAAGAACCTGCGACTCCCGCAATGAAAGCTCCGCTCAGGTCTGTGTTGCCTGAAAGCAGGAGAATACCATGTTAGATACGCCTAACCTTCGTTGGAAGGTCGAGGGCCTAGCCCTCATTGCTGCCTTTACCCTGACCGTACCGCTGGCCAACTGGATGATCGGCAATGTTGGAACTGTCTGCGTTCCGGATGGCCCTTGTCTTGTGCCAGTGGCGCCCGGCCTCCTGGCGCCCAGCGGTGTGCTGGTGGCCGGCCTTGCATTTGTCCTCCGGGATTTTGTGCAACAGCGTCTTGGCGCAATCTGGGCCATCGCCGCCATCGTCGCCGGTGCGGCCATCTCAGCCACGATAGCGCCGCCCGCCCTGGTTATTGCGTCGGCCGCAGCATTTCTTGTGTCCGAACTGGCAGACATGGCGGTTTTCACGCCCTTGCGGCGTCGCGGCTTGCTTCTCGCCGTGTTCGCCTCGAGCATCGTCGGGCTCTTTGTGGATACGCTGATCTTTCTGCAACTTGCATTTGGGAACACTGACTTGATGTGGGGTCAGGTTGTAGGCAAAAGCTGGATGGTGGTACTGGCGTTGCCGCTGCTTCATCTGTTGCAGACACGCCGCACGTCGGCGGCTCCCATTGAGGGAGCACAGGCATGAGCGAGCAACATCTTGGCCTGAGCCAGCTTGGGCGCGACATTTCGGCACCCACTGACCCCACGACGGCCGTGTTGGAACGCGTGCCCAATCCCCACGAGGATACCGATTACCTGACCCGTTTCACCGCGCCTGAATTCACATCAATTTGCCCAGTCACCGGCCAGCCGGACTTTGCCCATCTGGTAATCGACTACGTTCCAGATAGGTGGCTGGTAGAGTCAAAATCCCTCAAGCTCTATTTGACGGCTTTCCGCAATCACGGGGCCTTCCATGAAGATTGCACAGTCGGGATCGGGCGACGTTTGGTGGGTCTGCTCGAGCCGCGCTGGCTCAGAATTGCCGGCTACTGGTATCCGCGCGGCGGCATCCCGATTGACGTCTTCTGGCAGACCGGGGCGCCGCCGAGCCATCTCTGGCTACCAGACACTGGCGTCCCCAGCTATCGCGGCCGTGGGTAGGTTCTGTCTGTTAGTGCGCCAACCAAGGCGAGCGTGCAACTGAACTCGAAAATTGACTCGCAGGGCAGTCTCACAACTTGAGGCTGCCCTGCGGGGTTGGGCAATATTACCAGACCCCACCGTCGTCCACCGGCTCCTCAACCGGTTCTTCGATGGGCTCCGACACGGACCCGCCGCCGGCGTTGCCCACCTTGCGATCATTTCCCTGGTTTCCGTCAAAGCCGGAAATGCCGCTGCCATTGGTGTGGCTTTGGCCCGGGCCTGCCTTGTCAATCAAATCCACAGGAGCAGGCACGTCGCCTGAACCAATGGCCAGTGCGGGGCTGGCGATCGCAATCGCCGCGACGACCGACAGCGCGGAAGACAGAAGAAGAGACTTTTTCATAAACACCCTCATTGGATTTCGGCTCGACTGGGCCGGTCTCGCAGTGTCTGGTTAGACTCACGTACGGTTCCTATTCGAACTGAATCGCTATTGAGATAACTTGCATGCACATGCTCGGGATAAGGGCACGTTGATGCGCCTTCTTGATCTGTTGCCGCCCTTGCTCTAAGTCAGATTGAAGCAGGCTGCCTGCTAGTGTTCTCAGGGCGGGGTGAAATTCCCCACCGGCGGTAATTGTGTCTTTGTGCACATCAGCCCGCGAGCGCCCATCCTTCGGGGTGGGGTCAGCAGACCCGGTGTAATTCCGGGGCCGACGGTATAGTCCGGATGGAAGAGAACCGATGATCGTAGACGCGCGCTTTCCGTTCACCGGACAGCGCGTGCTTGTCGTCATTTGCCCTGGAACGCGTCTTTGGTGACGACGGGACGGGCATGGACGAGAGCGCAGGTTACCCCAATCCAGATCTTCCGCCGCGGCCGATCCTGCGCGCCTTTGCGCGTGCGCTGGATTTGGCGCGGGCCCATGAGGGCGCGACGGCGCCGAATCCGCCGGTCGGTTGCGTGCTGCTCGACGCAAATGGGCAGGAACTGGCTACCGGCGCACATCGGCGGGCAGGCATGCCTCATGCCGAGGCTGACGCCATCAACAAGGCTCGCGCCGCCGGTCTTGCCGACAAAATCGACAGTGTCGTGGTGACGCTCGAACCCTGCAACCACCACGGCCGCACGCCACCCTGCGCAGAAGCCATTCTGGGCACCGGCGCACGCCTGGCCTGGATGGCCTGCCGTGACCCCAATCCCGAAGTCACGGGCGGCGGCGCCGAACGCCTGCGCGCAGCGGGGCTCGATGTGCACTTCTTGTCCGATCTGCACCACCACCCCGAGGCCGCTGTGCTGCTTGGAGAAGCCAACCGGCTGCTCGCGCCATTCGCAAAGCGCAGCCAAACCGGTCTGCCCTTCATCACCATCAAGCAGGCCATTTCCGCATCGGGAAGCATGGTACCGGTTGCCGGGCGCAAGACCTTTACCAGCGCTGCATCGCTGGAACTGGCCCATCGACTGCGGCGTCGAGCCGATGCCATCCTGACAGGCTCGGGGACAGTGCTCGCCGACAACCCCCTCTTTACCGTGCGGCGCGTGCCAGACCATTCGGAAAAGCAACGCATGCTGGTGATTCTGGACGGGCGTCGGCGGGTCACCGAGACCTATTTGGATGCCGCCCGACAGCGCGGATTTGCCCTGCACCTGGCCGATGACGTGCACCACGCCTTGGAAGCGATTGGCGCGGCGGGCGGCATGGAGGTGCTGGTCGAAGCTGGTCCATCCCTGACCACTCATCTGCTCACAACCGGCTTCTGGGACGAGCACCTGCTGATCGAGCAGGCCGCCAATCCCGACGGGACCGACCGGGTGACCGTTCGGCGCAACCTGGCTTCCCAAGCTTATTCACACGGAAAGGAAAAAGATGTTCTCGGGCATCATTGAAAAACGCGCACGCGTCTCTCTGGCCGAGCCCAATGGCGGCTCGCTGGAGATCGAACTTGAGAGCGGATGGGCGGACCTGTCGCTGGGCGAGAGCATTGCAGTCAATGGCGTGTGCCTGACAGTCACCCAATTCGATGGCGCCGGCCGCGCCCGTTTCTTCATCAGCCCCGAAACGCTGGCGCGCACCAATCTGGGTGGCCTGGCCGTCGGCCAATACGCCAATCTGGAGCGCGCGGTAACGCTCGACACGCGGCTTTCCGGCCATCTGGTGCAGGGTCATGTCGACGGACTGGCGCGGCTGGTGGAGCGGGTTGAGGCCGATGGCGCCTACAGGCATGTCTTCGTGCTGCCCGTCGCCCTTGGACGCTATTGCGTCGAAAAAGGCTCCATCGCCCTCGATGGCATCAGCCTCACCATCAATGACCTAGACCAGCGGGATGGGGGCGTTGCCGTGCTGGTGACCATCATCCCCCACACCTGGGAGCACACCAATCTCAACACCCTCGCCATTGGCGACGATCTCAATGTCGAGGTCGACGTCATGGCCAAATATGTGGAGCGCCTATGTCTGCCGTATCTCAAGCCCTGATCCAATTGCGCAATGGCGGCATGGTGATCCTGGTCGATGACGAGGATCGCGAAAACGAAGGCGATCTGGTTATTGCCGCTGAGTATGCGACTCCTGAGGCAATCAACTTCATGGCTCGGCATGGTCGTGGCCTGATCTGCCTGGCGCTCACCGGCGAACAGGTCGACCAGCTTGGTCTGCCCCCGATGGTGGCCAATAACCGGGCCCGCCGCTCGACCGCCTTCACCGTCTCCATCGAGGCCGTCGAGGGGATCACAACGGGCATATCGGCACATGACCGGGCCAGAACGGTTGCGGTTGCCGCCGATCCCGAGGTGCGGCCCGCCGATATCGCCTCGCCGGGGCATGTCTTTCCGCTGCGGGCCGCCGACAATGGCGTCCTGGCGCGCGATGGCCATACCGAAGGTGCGATCGACCTCATGCGGTTGGCCGGACTGCGGCCCGCCGGCGTGATCTGCGAGGTCATGCGGGACGACGGGCAGATGGCGCGGCGGCCCGAACTCGAGGTCTTTGCTCGGGAGCACAATCTTCCCATCCTCACCATAAGGGACATCATTGCCCATCGCCTCGCCAACGAGACTTTGGTGGACGAGGTGGCGCGGTCCGAATTGCCCACCGAACACTCGCCGATCCCGCTGGAGGTGCGCGCCTTCCGCAGCCGGTTGGACGGCACCGAGCATCTGGCACTGATCCGCAATCCCCTGGGGCGCACGCCGTTGGTGCGCATTCACTCGGAATGCCTGACCGGTGATGCACTGGGTTCGCTCAGATGCGATTGCGGGCCGCAATTGCAGGAGGCCCTGCGCCAGATCGCCACCGGTGAGGGCGGTGCCTTGATCTATCTACGCGGACAGGAAGGCCGGGGCATCGGCCTTGGCAACAAGATCCGCGCCTATGCCCTGCAGGACCAGGGGCACGACACGGTGGAAGCCAATACAGCCCTTGGGTTTGCACCCGATGCCCGCGACTATGGCATTGCCGGGCAGATTCTGGGCGCGCTCGGAATCGAACGCCTGCGGCTTCTGTCGAACAATCCGGACAAGGTCATGTCGCTCGAACAGTTCGGCATCGATGTCGCCGAGCGCGTGCCGCTCGAAATCCCGGCCAATCCCTACAACTGGCGCTATCTCGCGACCAAGCGGGACAAGTTCGGCCACACCTTCACCCATCAGGAACATGAGAACCAGAATGTCTGAAATCACACATCGCCTTGCCCTTGTCGTCAGCCAGTTCAATTCCGAAGTCACCCACGGCCTGCGCGATGGTGCACTGGCCTATCTCGCCGAAAACGGCGTTTCGATTGCGCCGGACCACGTCTATTCGGCGCCTGGCGCCTTCGAAATTCCACTTATCGCCAAGCGGTTGGCGCAATCCGGCTTCGACGGCGTGATTTGCCTCGGCTGCGTCATCAAGGGTGATACGGCCCATTTCGAATATATCAGCGAGGCAACTGCCCATGGCTTGATGCAGGCCGGACTTGAGACCGGCAAACCCATCACCTTTGGTATTTTGACCACCTATACGGACGAACAGGCCATCCTGCGCAGCCGCAAGGACGAGCACAACAAGGGCCGGGAAGCCGCTGCGGCGTGTCTGGAGGCTCTCCATACGATTGCGACCATCGCTCGCTAGGCGGTCTCCCATGTTCGCCAGTAGTGCGTGCGGTGAAAACCACCAGTTCGCTGGCGGGCGTTGTCCCATGCCCGATCAATTGCGGGAACCTCCGGCCCTGGAATTTTTAAGCAGGCGGTTCGTCAGCAGCTTCGCAGGATTGAAGCCATCCGTTAGGCCCGTCAGTGATACAGGGACCGGCATGCCCAAGGACGTCATCGAGCCTGCCTTCGATCCATTCTTCACCACGAAACCGTTGGGCCAGGGTACCGGTCTCGGGCTGTCAACGGTGCATGGTTTTGCCGGGCAGTCCGGGGGCACCGTTCGAATCTACTCGGAGCCCAACCAAGGTACAACGGTTTGCATTTACCTGCCTCGCCTCACGGGAGACGGGACACGAGAGGAGATAGAGAACGCGGTGGTCGAAGCCAGCCGGAATAAGGCTGGAAGGTGCAATCCGAGGCTCGCAAGGAGCGATAGCATCGAGAACATTCCTGAAATGTTGCATTGCGGTGTAGCCTCCGTCGCAAGCGGCGCGCCAGTGGTCTGCTGCATGACCGACGGTTCCGAGGTGCCGCCGATAGTTACGGTGCTCGTCATGAAGCGGCACCACATCAGGGCTGGCAATTCTCCTCCTGTCACTCCCTGCATCGGAGAACTGTCGTCGTTGCATACGCAGCCCCCAGGTTCGCCGGGCGTTAACCGTCGCGCTAAAGCGGAAAGCAAAGGGTCTGGCCGATCATGTCTCTCAGCCAAGCATGTGCGGCATCGGGCCCGTGGCGGCTGTGCCAGTATAGCATTACGTCCACTGGTGGCGGCGGAAAAGGAAGTTCGTAGATATCGAGATCGAGCAGCGGGGCAACACGCTCGGCGAAATGTATCGGCAGGTTGCCGATCAGGCCAGCCTCCGCGACCGCCAGGGCCACAGCGTGAAAATGCGGCACTGTCACTGCGATTGCTCGAGAAAGACCCTGCTGTTTGAGCGCATGGTCCACCGTGCCGGTCAAAGAACCATCCATCGACATCAGAACATGTGGCAGCATGCAGAACAGGTCTTCCGGAATGCGCTCCCCGGGCCGCAGACCAGAGTGCGCGACGACTGGATGATCTCGCCGCACGATGGACACCATGCGCGAGCGGAACAGCCGGTGGCTCGCCACCCAATCGGGCATCTCGGACTTCGAGTCCACCGCCACGTCTACTGCCCCGTCCGAGAGGAGACGCGCGACCGCCGAACTGGGGTAATCCAGCATCTGTATCGTTATGCCCGGGGCGCTCTCGCGCACGGCGCGGGCCAGGCCCGGCATCAGCAAGGTCGAGAAATAGTCCGAGCCGAGGATTCGGAAAGCCCGCCGTGCCGTGGCCGGCTCGAAGCTTGCGATGCGGCCCAACGCCTCTTCAATCCCGCGCAACGCAGCGCGGATCGGTTCTGCCAGCTGTTCGGCGCGCGCCGTCGGGACCATTCGGTTGCCCTCACGCACAAATAGCACGTCTCCCGTGATGTGCCGCAGCCGCCCCAACGCCGAGCTCACGGCAGGCTGACTGAGGCCCACCCTGTCCCCGGCGCGCGTCGTGTTCAACTCGAGCATCATCGCGTCGAACACCCGCAGTAGGTTCAAGTCGACGGCCGCCCAATTCATGGCACCAATAACCGAGATACCATCATTCAATTTCCTCGTGACGGGGCCTCATTTTACAAAGCTCCCGTTCTCCGGGCAACGAGGCACGGAGACATCCTCAAACATCGGCATAGCTCCTCCGGCCCAACAGTCACGCCGGCCGGCTCGCTATTGCCTCAACCTGTGGGATCAGGAGAAGACAATGAACAGAAAAACCAGGAATGCGCTCGCCACGGCGGTATTCGCGGCTCTCGTCACCCCCACCGCGGCAGCCGAACAGCCGGCGCTGGCCGAGGGCGAGCCAAGTCTGGCTGCGGTGCGTGCGGCGACCGAGCGGTTTCGCGACGTGAAGGTGGCCTTGGCCGAAGGCTACATAACCGACCCCGGCAATGTTTGCGAAGAGGCCGGAATGATTGGCCGTCCCGCGAGCGAAGGCGCAATGGGAATCCACTACTTCCGCCCCGACCTACTGGACATCACGGCGGCGCCGAACCCCCGAGTGGACGGCGTCGGCACCCATACCGATTTTACCAACCCCGGCGTGCTCATCTACGAGCCGCAGGCGGACGGCACCCTCGAGCTTGTGGCAGTCGAGAATCTGGTCTTCAAGACCGCGTGGGAAGCAGCCGGCAACACCGAGCCACCCACCTACTACGGTCTGCCCTATGACCTGATGCAGGACGATCTGTCCACGGAACTGGACGAAGGCCATATGTTCGCGCCGCACTACGACCGGCATGTCTGGGTTCACCGGACAAACCCAAACGGTGTCTTCGCGCAGTTCAACCCGGAAGCGACCTGCCAATACCATTCCGCCGTCGCCCACGGCCACGGCGGCTGAAACGAACGGCGTCCGACTGCGGGCGCCGGCTCCCTAACACCACAGAAATCACAGGAGAACAGCGATGTACGACGTCGCAATCGTCGGCGCCCGCTGCGCCGGGTCCGCTCTCGCGCTCATGTTGGCTCGTGCGGGCGTACGGGTACTTCTCATCGACCGCACCACCTTTCCCAGCGACACCATGTCCGGTCATTTCATCCAGCCCGCCGGGGTTTCCTGCCTGCGGCGGCTCGGTCTCTATGATGACCTGCGCGGGCTTGGCTTTCCGCCGCAGGAGACGATGACCGTCGACTTCGGCGGGGCCGTGGTGAGCGGTCGCCCCGCACCGATGCCGGACGGAACCGACATCGGCTTCGCGCCGCGCCGCTTCCGCTTCGATCCCATGCTCGCTGATGCCGCCGTTGCGGCGGGCGCCGAACTTCGTGAAGGTACTGGCTATGATGCGCCATTGGTGGAGGACGGGCGGGTCGTGGGGTTGCGCTGCATGCGGAACGGTCGGGCAGAGACTGTTCGCACCCGGCTGCTAGTTGGCGCAGACGGCAAACGTTCGCGCGTCGCCAGGACGGTCGGCGCCGGGGCCTATGACGTCCACCCGGCACAAACCTGCGCCTATTACGCGTATTGGGAAGGGGCCGATGTGCCTTCGGGCCGGATGTTCGTACGCGACGGTCTGTTCGCGGTCGCCGTCCCATGCGGCGACGGGATCACCTTCCTTGCCGTTCAGTGGCCGCACGATCGCTTTGCCGAGATCCGACAGAATATTGAGGCCGCGACACTTGCTGCTATCAACGCGATCCCTTGGCTAACCGATCGGTTCGCTGGCGCGCGGCGGGTGGAACGCTTCATTGGCACCGGCGATCTCGACACGTTTTTCCGCACCGCCTCCGGTCCTGGCTGGGCGCTGGTGGGCGACAGCGGCAACCATAAGGACCCGGTGAGCGCGCAGGGGATGACCGATGCGCTTCTCGATGCCGAACTGCTGGCTGAAGCCGTTGTGACCGGCCTTGGCGGGGCGCGGGATTTCGATGGTTCTCTGGCAGAATTCGGACCCCGGCGCGATGCTCGTTCCCGCCCGATGCACGACGTAACGAGGGGCCTTGCTCGCCTGATGCCGCCACCGCCGGAGGGCTTGGCCGGGATTGCTGCGATGGCTGCCGACCCGATAGCCGCGAGTCGCTTCTTGGGGGCAATGGCCGGGAGCGTGCCCGTTGGCGAGATTTTCGGCCAGCCGGAGCAGGAGCCGGCCGTGGCCTGACGTCAGGTCACCAGAACAGGTGGCGGCGCCCTTGCCGGCGCTGCCGCACCACGTCCTATAGTTCGTCGCCCCAGGCGTTGCGCTGCGGCGTCTATAGCTTCCCGAAAGGCGCGTGCAATCACGTCCGAGGATATGTTGATGGGGTCGCATCCCCTTTCAGTGCTTACTAACGAAGGACGAGTTGTTCGTTGCATCCAGATTGAACGCGCCATGTGGTCTTCGGTTCAGCGCCACACTCAAAGGCAACGGAGGCGTCCGGTGAGACGTTTCTTGTAGATCGGTCATCGTCCAGCGGACGTCGATGACTTCGTCTCTCCAACAAGGAGGTTTCTTATGCCCCTACTTTTGAAAGCCGTCGTAATAAATTGCAGTCTCAAGCCGCAGCCGGGGAAATCGCATACCGGAGCGCTTTTGCAGGCGGTCGAGAAAATCATGAGCAAGAACGAGGTCGAGGTAACCCACATTCACGCTGCCGCACGGCAAATCGCATTTGGGATCTACCCAGACATGACCGAGCACGGCGCCAAGGTGGATGATTGGCCTGATATCTGGAAGCACATAGATGCCGCCGACATTCTGGTCATCGGCACGCCGATCTGGCTAGGCGAGGAGAGTTCGATATGTCGAATGGTGATCGAGCGCCTGTACGCTATGTCGGGCAAGCTCAACGACAAGGGGCAGAGTATTTTCTACGGAAAAGTCGGCGGGGCTGTGATCACCGGCAACGAGGACGGAATTAAGCACTGCGCCATGACCATCCACTACGCCATGAGCCATGTGGGCATTACCATTCCGCCTCAGGCAGACTGTGGCTGGATCGGTGAAGCCGGTCCCGGGCCGTCGTACGGTGATGACATTGATGGCGAGCCAGCCGGGTTTAACAATGAGTTCACCCAGCGCAATACGACGATCATGACTTGGAATTTGATGCATCTGGCGCGCATGCTGAAATCAGTTGGTGGATACCCCAACGAAGGCAATGATCGTAACGCCTGGAAGGCGGGCCAGCGCTTCGACTACGAGAACCCTGAATATCGCGCCTGAGGTAGGGAACTCATTGCGATCGCCTATGCGGACACCCGCCTCTGCTTCGGTCATATCGAACTACGCTGCGCCCGATGCGCGTGTCGTCGCGGCGCTGCAAGAAGCATTTCTGAAAATGCCGGTTGCCCAGATCACCTACTTTGACGGAGATAGAAGAAAGAGCAAACGCGTAATCGAGCCGCAATATCTGCCACCTACCCGGTCTCGTACGTGCTGGCAAACAATCCGAGACGCGGGACCATCCGCACGTTTCACTGCGATCGTTTGCAGCTTGTGCAGCCACACGGACACGTTCAATCGGCGCGGGGCACGCGATGGATCGGGCAACAGCATCTGTAACGAAAGCGGGTCGGGCCGAGACAAACTGGTACGGACTTTCTTGACGGTGGGAGATGCACATGTCAGCGCGACGAGGTTTGGTTATTGCAGCTTTGTCACTGATTTTAGTTGGCTCCAACTCTGCCACGGTAGCGGGCCAAGTCGAATCTTGGGCTCGGGAGGGTTGGAAGACCGACTTCTCCCGGACCCTTGTCGATTTTGATGAGGTCATGTCAGGCGGGCCGCCGCGCGACGGTATCCCTCCGATCGATGACCCCATATTTATTTCAGCACATGATGTGACGGGCATCGACGGTCGCGAGCCGGTCATCCAGTTCCCACTAGAAGGCGACAGCCGCGCCTATCCTCTACGAGTGCTGACTTGGCATGAGATCGTCAACGACGAGATTGACGGACAGCCTGTGGCGGTCACCTATTGCCCGCTTTGCAATGCGGCGATTGTCTTTGACCGGCGAGCAGATGGAAAAACCTTGTCCTTTGGCACGACGGGAAAGCTGCGGCACTCCGACCTGATCATGTATGATCGATCAACCGAAAGCTGGTGGCAGCAATTTTCCGGAGAGGCCATCATCGGCGAGCTTGTCGGCACCGAGCTGAGTATGTTGCCCTCGCGGATTGTGTCCTTTGAGGACTTCCTAAGCGCCCACCCTGACGGACCGGTTCTCGTGCCTAATGACCCTTCGGCCAGGCCCTATGGCAGCAATCCCTATCAAAGCTATGACACTGCCCAGCGGCCCTTCCTGTTCCGCGGCGAGCTGCCCCCAGATATTCCGGCGATGGCACATGTGGTGGTGGTCGAAACTGATAGCGAGCCGATCATTGTCAGCCTCAATCGCCTTCGGCAATCGCCGCTGAAACTTCGGGGTTACAGTCTCTCATACGAAACGGGCGTCGCGTCTGCGCTCGATACCGCCACGATCAGTGATGGCCGGGACATTGGCTCGGTACGCGTGACACGGGATGGCAAGGACGTCGTTCACAACCTGACCTTTGCATTCGTCGCCCATGTGTTCCATCCAGGTGTGGCGATCATTGATGCTGACACGAATTAGGGGCGCGAGCTAGCCATCCTCCCGCAAGCGATCAGCGGGCCTTGCGGACATGGCGGACCAGGTCGTGGCAGCGCCCGTCGCGGTCGTGACAATAATGATGCCAGCGGCCAACATGCCCAATTGCAGCGGCTGAACGGCAAAGCCGATCTCGAGTAGGAAGGTTGAAGCAGCCCAGGCGGCGGTGAGAGCGATGAGGCTTGCCAGGATCGCTGCGATGGCGCCGAGGAGGGCGTATTCAATCAGAAACGCCACGATCACGAGGCCGCGCCGGGCACCCAGCACCTTCATGACCACGGCATCGGCCTCGCGTTGCTGACGACCGACACTGAGCGCGCCGGCCAGCACCAGTACGCCGGCAATGACAGCGGTGCCACTGACGAGGGCTATGGCGCTGATCAACCCGTCGAACACGGACTGCAAGCGGGCCAGCGCGTCCCCCACAGGCACGAAGGTCAGCTGTGGCAGGGTTGCGATCAGACCCGCTTCTATTGCAAATGCCGCGCCGGGCGACGCCTTGATTGTACCGAAATAGGATTGCGGTGCGCTCTCGATCAGGCCTGGTGAGACGATGATACGGAAATTGAAGTCCGGGCTGCGCCAGTCGATGGTGCGGAAGCTGGCAATGGTCATGGTCAGCGGCCGCCCGGCGATCGAGAGGGTGATCGTATCACCCAGTTCAAGGTTTAGCGCGTCCTGCATTTCGGTGCTTAGAGAGACCTGCGGGTCACCAGCATAATCCTCCGTCCACCAGTCGCCATCCTCGATCACGGTGCCTGGCGGGACCGTTGCCGACCAGGTCAGGGCTGTATCGCCGCGGAACATATCGGCGACTTCGCGAGGCGCGTCGTCACTTGAGGGCGCCGGATCCCCGTTCAGGTCAGTGATGACGCCCCGCAGCATGGGAATTGTCGTCAGCGCCTCGATCTGCGGCGTCTGAGCGACGAAGGCCTCGAGTGCGGTGAGTTCGTCCCGATCCATGTCCAGCAGCACGAAATCGGGCGCCTCGGCGCTCACCTCGGTGGCGATCTGGTCATTGATGTTGGACTGGGTGGTGACGATAAGCAGGAGCAGGGAAAGCCCCATACCCATCGACACAAGAACGGTCGTGGTCGGTGCGCCGGGGCGAACGATTGCCGAGATTGCCTGACGCAGCAGACGCTGACGTGGCACCGGCACTCGGCTCAGGAAGCGCCGCAGCAATGCGGCCGCAGCGCGCAGCAAGGCGAAAGCGACCAGCGTTCCGGCAAAGTAGATGGCCACCAATCGGAGATCGTTGGCGATCAGCAGGGTCAGGCCGAACAGGAAAACGAACCCGACGAGGAGCGGCGCAACGAAACCGAGCTTAAGCATGGCCCGCCAGGCAAGACCCTCCATCGCGCTACTCGATCCGGCCCGGAACAGCAAAGCAGGCCGGACGGCGCGCGCCTGCAGCAAGGGCCCCCATGAAAAGAACAGTGCGGTAACCAGACCAATGGCCCCGGCGACAAGCATGGATCGGAAGTCCAGTACCGGCGGCAGGTCGATGCCGATGAGGACTGAGAGCAAAGGGAGCAGCGCCAACGTCGCCCCGGCGACGATCACCATACCGATGCCAATGGCGATGAGCGAGAGCAGAGCAATCTGCACCAAGAAATGGAACAGTATACGCCCGCGCTTTGCCCCGAGCGAACGCATCGTTGCGATGGCCCCCTGGCGCTCGCCGACATAGGCAGCCACCGCATTGGCCGCGCCCAGGCCGCCGACCACCATGGATGAAAGGGCAACCAGCAGCATGAAATTGCCGAACACGCCAATGAACCGCGCAATGGTAGCCGTCGCCTGGCGCGGCGAGCGGATCTGCCAGTCCTTGTCCGGAAACGCTTCTTCCAGCGCGATCTGCGCGGCCTCGAAATCGCCATCTGCCAGCAAGACCTTGTAGCGGAACTGGCTGAGCACCCCTGCCTCGCGTAGCCCGGCTGGTGCCAGTGCCGCGCTTGAAATCAGCGCTGGAGCACCGAGCTGAAAACCAGCCGTCGCCTGATCGGGCAGCGCCGCGATGATGCCGCGCAATTCGATCTCAAGAACGCCGATGCGGACAGTCTCGCCGACCTGCACGTCAAGGCGCAGCGCCGCTTGCTGCGCGAGCAACACACCGAAAGTACCGTCCCGTTCAGCGAGCAGGTTGGCCAGGCTGCCAACCTGCGCGCCGGCGGCTAGGCCGACCTCTCCGACGAGAGGATAGGCGTCGGTCACGGCCCGAAGCGAGAGGAACGCGCTCTTGCCATTGGCCGTGGCTTGGGAATTGAGCTCGACTTCCCGGCTGACACGCCCGAGCGCGTCGAGCGCGGCAACCACCTGGTCATCCACATCACTGCGCTGGGACCGCAGTTCGAGGTCGCCCCCCAAGATGAGCCTAGCGTCCCGTTCAATGGCGGCCTCAACGCTGCTGCGCACTGCACTGACGGTGCCGATGGCAGCGACACCCAGGGCGAGGCAGGCAATCAGGATGACAAACCGCCGGGCGCTGCCGCGCAGGTCGATCAATGCGACGCGCAACCAGCCTTGCAGGCGCCTCATGCGACGGCCGCTTCCAGCTCGCGCAGTTCCCCATGGTCCATGCGCATGCGGCGATCAGCCCGCATGGCCAGGCCACTGTCATGGGTGATCAGCATCACCGCCATGTTATTGCGCCGCGCCAGGCTGAACAGGAGGTCGATGGCCGAGGCGGCCGTTTCCTGGTCCAGATTTCCGGTTGGTTCATCCGCGAGCAGCAGCTTTGGCCGGGTGACAATGGCGCGCGCCAGACCCACCCGCTGCTGCTCGCCCCCCGAAAGAGCGCTGGGTAGGTGGGTTTCGCGCTCGGCCAGCCCCACCTCGGCCAGCGCCGCCCGGGCACGCGCCCGGATTTCGGCAACCGGCAGATCATCAAAGGCAATCTCGAGCGCCAAGGCGACATTCTCGAGCGCCGTCATCGAAGGAATGAGGTGGAAATTCTGAAACAGGATGCCGATGTTCTGCCGGCGCATATCGGCGAGTTGATCCTCGTCCAGACCCGCAAGATTGGTCTCGCCGATGGCCACGACCCCGTCGCTGGCTTTTTCAAGGCCGCCCAATACCATCAGCAGGCTGGTCTTGCCGCTGCCAGACGGCCCCACAACCGAGACCACCTCACCCGGATTTATCGCAAACGTGATGGCTTTGAGGATATGAAGCGCGCTGCCGCCCGACTTAAGGTGCAGGTTCATGTCCTGGGTGCGGACGATGGTATCGATCATGGGGACGGGGCCAAGAATTGGTCGGAGTGGATACGGTGGCAGCGTTAATCAAGATAAGATGGTGGCAGCGCACGATGGGCGCAATGGCCCTGATCGGCACGATTGCGGCATTGGCCCAGCCGGCGCTGGCTGAGGAGCCCACGATCCTGCTGTATGGCGACTCTCTTCTGGCCGGCCTGGGGTTGTCCGCCGATGAAAGCTTTATGGGCCAGTTGCAGGCGGCCATGGATGAGCGAGGGCTTGCGGCTAATCTGGTGAATGCCAGCGTCTCCGGCGATACCACGGCCGATGGACTTGCCCGGCTGGACTGGACATTGGCCGATCCGCCCGACGCGGTCATCCTGGGGCTCGGTGCCAACGATATGTTGCAGGGCCTCCCACCGGCCGAGGCCCGCTCGAACCTTGAGGTGATCATGGCGCGCCTCGATGCGCTCGACGTACCAGTGCTTCTTCTGGGCATGATGGCCAATCGCGGGCTGGGAGCGGACTATGTCGATGCGTTCGACGCCACCTACCCCGAGCTAGCCCAGGAACACGACGCCTTGCTCTACCCGTTCTTCCTTGAGGGCGTGGCGCTGGATCCAGCGCTCAACCAGCCCGATTTGCGCCATCCCAACGCTGAGGGTGTCGCGGTGATCGTGGCCGGCGTCATGCCGCTCGTGGAAGCGCTGATTCAGCAGATAGAACCCTGACGCTTCACGGTAAGACCCTTTGTACCAGCCCAACCCAGGTTTTCGGCAGACGCCCGAACAGCTTGGGCTTGAAATAGGCGCTGGCAGCGCGCTTGGAAATCTCGGCCAGGGTGGGATAGGGCGCAATCATGGACGCAACGTCCGCGAGCTTGACCTTACCGGAAATCACCAGTCCCCAGACACTGATCATTTCGCCTGCATGAGGCGCTACCATTGTAGCTCCGAGCACTTTTCCCCTTTTCGTCAGGATCAGCTTGATGAAACCTTCCGTTCGGCGTTCCGCCTGTGCCCGGTCGTTGTCGTCCATGTGCTCTACAATCACGGTGACCTCGCCATGCGCCTTGCGCACCTCGGCCTCGGTCAGTCCAACATGAGCCACTTCTGGGTCGAGATAGGTGACCCAGGGCAAGGCCGAATAGTCCACCTTGGCCGGCAGGCCGAACATAGCGTTGCGGATGAAGATGCCGGCGTGGTAGCCGGCGATGTGGGTGAATTGCGGCCCACCGGCCACATCGCCGAGCGCGAAGACGCGGGAATTAGACGTCCGCAACCGGCCATCCACCTCGATCCCCTTCGGACCGAATTTTACCCCGGCAAGCTCCAGCCCCATATCCTCGACATTGGCCTTGCGGCCTGCAGCGACCAGCACATGGCTTGCGGTTATTTCGTACCGATTCATTGCCGTTTCGATTGTCGCGCTGACGCCAGCTTCGCTTCTCTTGGGGTCGATCAGCTTGGCCTGTTCATGAAGCACGATGCCTTCATCGCGCAGGACGCCCCGGATCAGTTCGACAGCCTCCGGTTCGTCGCGCGGCAGGATACCCGCCACATCGACGATGGTGACCTCCGACCCCAGGCGTCTGAATGCCTGCGCCATCTCCAGCCCGATGGGCCCGCCACCAACGACCAGCAAATGATCGGGGCGCTCGATGAGGTCGAAGATGGTCTCGTTGGTCAGCGGATCGAGCTCGCGCAATCCCGGCACCGGCGGGACAACTGCCCTGGAGCCGGTGGCAACCACGAAACGGCGTGCCGTGATGCGGTGGCGGCCAGCGACTAGTTCGGTCGGGCTGGTGAAGCGAGCCATCTCCTTGATGACCTTGATGCCCATGCCCTCAAAGCGCTCGACACTGTCGTGGGGCGCGATGGCGCCGATCACGCCGTGGATATGGTGATGGACCGCCTCGAAGTCGATTTTGGGCGCTATGGCGTCGCCGACGCCGAGCGCCATCGCACAGGTAAAGACATGCGCGGCATGCGCCGCCGCAATCAGCGACTTGGAGGGAACACAGCCTGTGTTAAGGCAATCCCCGCCCATGGCGCCCCGCTCGATAAGCACCACCTTTGCGCCAAGCTGCGCCGCGCCCGCAGCAGCACTCAGGCCGGCCGAGCCGCCCCCAATAACGCAGACATCGCACGAGAGACTTTCGGGGGGCAATTTAGCATGCATGGAATTGGCTCGCGTAGCGCTTGGTTTCATCTTGGTCTGACGAGGCGATCAGGCGTTACGGCCCGCCAATTTCTTTCGAATGAAACCCGTGAGCGGCGCGATGGCTGCAAGAAGGGCCAGCCCAAGCAGCCCCAATGTAAGTCCGGGTGTGATGAGATCGCCCACACCAACGGGTCGATCGAGCGCTGCTGCATCGGCGAGTATCGTTTCCAGGTTCTGGCCGATCGAGGCATAGACCAACGCGCCGGGCAGAATGCCCACGAGCGTTGCGGCGACATAAGTGGTGAGCGGAACCTTGAACAGGGCAGGCACGATGTTAACGACGGCAAAGGGCAGAACGGGCGCGAGCCGCAACGCCAGAAGATAGCTGAAGGCATTGTCCTCAAACCCCTTTGCGACCTTGCCGGCAAATCCGTCCGCGCGCGAGCGCAGGCCTTCCCCGAAGGCTGTCTGGGCGGCCCAGAACAGCATCGTCGCGCCAATGGAGCCCCCTGTGGCCGCCAGCAGACCGCCAACCCAGATGCCATAAAGAAAGCCGCCCGCCAGGGTGAGCAGCCAGGTTGCGGGAAAGGCCACTGCCACCGCAATCGCGTAGACGAGCACATAGGCCAGAGCGGCCAACCAGCCATGGTCTGCGGCAAACGATTTGAGAGTCGTGCGGATCTCGGCCAGATAGTCGAGGGTCAGATATCGGTGCCAGCCCAGCAAGAGGCCGGTGAGCAGCAACACCAGGATCATAGCCAAGGGCGCGAAACGCAGCAGCGACTTGCTCGCCTGGGACGAAGGTTCAGGGTGCCGCATGTCAGCGTCTCCGGAACGGCAGCAGGAGGGACCATCCGAGCCGCGTGGGCGCGGTGTCACGATAATCCGCCAGCCCGATATCCATGTGCCGATGTCCTTTGGCTGGCTGATCGGTATAGGTGGCAAATATCCGATCCCAGATGGCAAGATTGAAGCCATAATTGCTGTCGGCCTCGCGGCGGTCAGTGGAGTGGTGGACGCGGTGCATGTCCGGTGTCACCACCAGCAGGCGCACAAAGCGATCTATTCGTGCCGGCAGGTTGACATTGGCGTGATTGAACATGGCGGCACCGTTGAGCACCACTTCGAAGATCAGTACCGACCAGGCAGGTGCACCGAGCGCCACCACAATGGCCGCCTTCCACACCATGGACAGCACGATTTCCAGCGGGTGGAAGCGCAATGCCGTGGTGAGGTCGAAGCCGGTGTCGGCATGATGCATACGATGAATACGCCACAGGATCGGGATTTTGTGGCTCAACAGGTGCTCGAGCCAGACCGCGAAATCCAGCACGATGATAGAGATCAGTGCCGCCAGCCAGAGCGGAACGTCGAACTGGTTGAAAATCCCGAATCCCTGGCTTTCCGCCCAGAGGGCAGTGCCTACGGCAGCCGCAGGAAACAGGACGCGCAGACTCACGGACGAGATCACCAGGATGCCCACATTGGTCAGCCAGCGCCGAGTCTTGAGCGCGGCGAGCATTTCGGGGCGTTCAAGCCTTGGATGGGTCAGTTCGATGACGGCGAGCAGTCCAAAGATCAGGACAAAGGACCCGAAACGAATGATGGGTTCGGGCAGAAAGAGTATGTCGATCATGTCGGTTAGGGCCTTTGCATATGCAGCTTGGTCTCGTGACCCGCCTGACTGTTACGCACGCTCGTCCCTGATGGGCGGTTCGGCGCGCGGTTTTGTGAACAGTCCGCGCCGCATAAGGCCGGTCATCAGCGATGGCGCCGCAAGGCCCAGAAGCCCTGCCATTGCTTGTGCCGCGGTTCCGTACACGGTTCCAGGGCGGTGCCGCCGGCGGAGTACGCGTCTGGCCAGATCGGACGGGGATTGCCGCTTCCGGCCTTTGCTGCCGGGAGGCGCATAACGTCTGGCGTGCTCGGTATCGAGAGGGCCCGGCAGAACCATGAGTACAGGTACGCGCCAGTTTTGTGCAGGGACGACGCGAAGGATTCGAGGCCCTGTTCGGTGGCGGTGTAGACTGCAGCGCCCGGATAGCCCAGCCGGTTGGACAGCGAGCCGACAAATCAGGCTTGCGTCCTTGGCGCCCATTGCGCTGGACATGAGCAGACGGGTCAGTTCCATCGGAGCCAGCAGATCGACGGCGATGACCCTACCCAACTTCCCTGGTCAATTTCCTCAAATGCCCACACCGCGCTGATGCCCGCGTTGAGAACGACGACCTCGAAAGGTTGACCAGAGCTGAGGTTCGCAAGCAGTTCACGCAGGGCCGAGACGTCAGACAGATCGGCCTGAGGTGATGGAGACCAGGCGTTTCGTCTTCTGGCTCATCGCGATCAATGCTGAACACGTCAAAGCCTGCTGCCAACAATTCGGCGACAAAGGCGGCACCAAGCCACGCAGATCCGCCGGTCCAGAGCCCGTCCGGTCATCGACGTCCAACCAGCGTGAGTGGCGAGATGGTCATGCTGGGGCGTCCGCCGGTTTCCAGATTGCGGTCTAGAAATTTGGCCACCCAGTCCGCATCCATGAGCAGCCAGTCGATCTTGCGGGCATCATAGCCTGCGGGCGCATGCGATCGGCCCACTCGGACGCAAGGGAACGGACCAGCCCGGCCAGAGCGCCCTTGCTGACGCTATAAACCGGCATGCCTGCGGAGCCCTTGTCTGCAACAGAACCAATCAGGGCAACACGACCAGAGTTACGCGCAAGCGCAGGATAGGGACCGTGCATCAGCCGGACCACCGCGCTGAAATTGATGGCCATGGTTCGAGCGAGCGCTGTTTGCTCCTCGCGCTCCATCGCACGGTAGAAACCTGCCCAGGATGATGCGATCGGCGGAACTTGCAAGATCGATCAAAGGTTCGACCGGGGCAGACAGATCCAGCCGATGATAGGCGGTATCTGGAAAATCCGAGGGCAAGTCCGAGGAAGCGCGCTGCCCGGTAGCGGTGACGTCATGGCCCTGGTCTGTCAGCAATTGCACAATGCTCAGGCCAATGCCGGAGCTGGCCCCGGTTACGAAGTAACGTCGGCGACCAAGCTGCTGCACCTATGGTTTGCCCGCGGCATTGCGAAAGACCTCGATGACGCGAGGGTCAGGTTCGATGCTATCTTGCCCGGTCTGAGCTGATCTCAGGAGCGCCACCGTCTTCGCGAGCTGGTCGACATAGGCGCGGCAATGCTTGCACATGAGCAGGTGCATCTTCACGCCCACCCGCTGGCGCAAGGTCAGCGTGCCTTCGAGGTAGTCGGTCGCGGTCTCGCTGAGTTCGCGGCAACTAAGCATGGTCTGGTCTCCAGGGCGCAAATGGTGGCACCCAATCGTGATCGTTTATGTAGGTGAGTAGTCCCTAGGCGCCAACTGTTACGCTCGGCCTCAGGAGTTTCCCATCAGCTCTTCGAGAGCCGCCCTGATACGGGAGCGCCCACGGTGCAGCAGAATGCGATGGTTGGCCTCGCTGACCTCAAGAATCGAGCAGGTTTCCTCAGGCGACAGACCTTCGAGATCGCGAAGCGTCACTACGGCGCGCTGATTGGGTGGCAGTGTTTCGAGAACGGACATGGCATGGGCCAATAATTGCTTGCCCCCTACGATGCGTTCCGGGTTGATTTCCGACCATCTCCCAGGCGGGGACAGCCAGGAGCCGTCGCCCAGGAACCTATCCGGATCGACCGCTGGGTCATTGTAGCCCATATCCGAGAAAGACACCGAGCGGCCGTTGCGCTTGACCTTGGTGCGGGCGATGTTAGCCAGCACGGCAAACGTCCAGCTCTTGAGGGATGATCGTTCCTCGAATTTGGCGATCCCGGAAATGAGGGCCATCCAGGTATCCTGCACGGCCTCTTCCGCCGCCGAGGGATCGCGCAGAAATGTGCGGGCAAAGGCGAGCATGGACTTCTGCTGCTCGGCCACCAATTGGCGAAACGCCTTCTCGTCACCACGCTTCAGCGCCTGGATCAAAGCGCGCTCGTCGCGCCTGGAGTTCGCCACTCGCAAAACCATACAAGGCTCCAAATCCCCAGCAGCGTGACTAGCAGTCTTTTCTCGGATTCCCTCCCCATTCGCATCATTGTGACCGAAAGTTACAGTCGCCGCCGATGTGAATGTAACGAAGGCGGCAGCCGGCAGACTTATGAGCATCGGGGTGGTCGATGGCCAGGTTCAATGAACACGAGTTCGGAAAGGAGCTGGATATGTCCAAAGTTCTCAAAGGTCTGATTGCGGGCTTTGTCGCAACGCTGGTGCTTTCGGCGCTTATGGTGATGAAACAAGCGGTCGGCCTCATGCCCGAGTTGGATGTCGCTACCATGCTGACATCGATGCTTTCCCTTCCCTCCGTAGCGTTTGGCTGGCTCATGCACTTCATGATCGGAACGCTTGCCTGGGGTATCGGTTATGCCCTGCTGCGGCCCTACGTGCCGGGTGGTGCCATCTGGTCCGGCGTCCTTTTTGGCACCGCTGCCTGGCTGATGATGATGATCGCCGTCATGCCCATGGCCGGCACAGGTCTGTTTGGGATCAATATGGGCATCATGGCGCCGATCATGACCTTCATGCTTCATGCCATCTTCGGCGCCGTACTTGGCGCAGTCTATCAGGCCCTTGCCGGATCAGCTTCGCGGCACTCGGTGGCCCAGACTTCCATTTCTCGTTGACCTTCAGGATAGCCATGTTGCCGCCTCCAACGACCATCTTCCCTCGACAGCCTGTTCCCTCATTGATCTTGCCGCTTGCCGGCGGGGGAGAATTCGACCTGTCCGGCATGCAGGCCGAAAGCTTTCATCTGCTTGTCTATTATCGAGGGCGACATTGCCCGGTGTGCAAGACCCAGCTTGGTGCATTGCAGGCTCAGGCGGGCGCATTTGCCGAGCGCGGGGTCACGGTGACGGCGATATCGTGCGACACGAAAGATCGTGCAGAATCTGCGGTAGCGGACTGGAACCTGCCCGGCCTCCGCATCGCCTACGATCTGACGCCAGAACAAGCGAGACAATGGGGCCTGTTCATAACGGCGACGCGCGGCAAAACTTCATTGGGGCTCGATGAGCCCGCTCTATTCTCGGAGCCGGGGCTGTTCCTGATCAGGCCAGACCTGACGCTTTTCTTTTCCTCGGTCCAGACCATGCCGTTTGTTCGTCCTCGGGCGGAAGACATGCTGGCTGCCATCGACTACATCAAAAAGAATGATTACCCGCTCCGCGGCGACGTCATCTAGGACGAAACCGCAAAGGCGAACAGATGCTCGACAGCTACATCATTCCGACACAAGAACGACTCCTGCGCCCTCTGGCGGCATGGCTTTTGGCGCACGGTGCCACCGCGAACCGAATAACACTCGTCGGGTTTGTCATTGGACTTGGAGCTGTTCCGGCTATTGCAGGCGGTCAGTTTATGCTCGGCCTGGTGCTCATCGCGCTAAACCGCATCTTCGACGGGCTTGATGGGGCAGTGGCACGACTGGCCGGTCCGACTGACCGCGGCGCCTTCCTCGACATTGCGCTCGACTTCTTTTTTTACGCCGCCATTCCATTTGCCTTTGTCCTGGCCGACCCCGCAGGGAACGGACTGGCCGGATCGCTGCTGCTGTTATCTTTCGTGGGGACGGGATCAAGCTTTCTGGCGTTTGCCGTGATTGCTCAGCGCCGGGGCCTGAACTCGCTGAAAATGCCGAAGAAGGGTCTCTACTATCTTGGTGGCATCACCGAGGGCGCTGAAACCATTGCCTTGTTCATTCTGATCTGCCTTTTCCCCGAGCTCTTTGCCATCATAGCTACCGTGTTTGCTGCCCTTGCTTTCGTGACCACGCTGGCCCGTTGGTGGTGGGGCTGGAAGGCCTTTGCAGAGTGAGAGCCGTCGATGATGGAGCGACTGGTCGAGCAGGCGCTGTCCGAGTTGGCGCCGCTTCTATCCGGGCGGCCAGAATTTAAGACTGCCTTCAACATCGACCCGGCCCATTTCGTGCAGCAAGGGTTTCTCGACGCACTTGATCAAATAGTCGCTCAGGCCGGATGGCCCAATACCCGCATCGTTCTCGAGCAACCGAGCGCAACGCCTTTCCTGACATGAAGCAGGCGGTCGCAGTGACCGGAGAGGCCAGCAAGCGCGGATACCGCATTTCGCTGGACGACACCAGCGCTGGCCATAACGGGCTGGGACACATTCAAGACCTCAACCCGGACATCATCAAGATAGACAAGAAGTTTGTTGACGTCGCTGGCCCGGTTGAAGCTGCTGACGCAATAATCGAGGTGGTGGTGAAACTTGGGCAGCGCATGGGCGCGGTGATCGTCGCCGAGGGCATTGAGACGGAAGACCAACGGGCAACATTGGCAATCGCCGGCGTCACCCAGGGCCAAGGTTACCTCATATCCAGACCGGTGCCCCTAGGCGGGTTCCATACCATGATCCGCGACCACGAACTTGTCGCGCAACCTGCCGCCAGCGATCCGCAAATGGCTTAGCGTTCGCGGCCCATACGAGTTTTTCAGAGCGGTCGTTGACCAACATTATATCATCGTCATTGTCAGCTTTGGCCGTAGGTCCACCCAAAACCAGTCAGGCTACTACCGGCCCCTACTCTGCCCTTAATCACACCGGTCTGACGGCCGCCTAGCTGGATCAATCGTCCGCGACACAGGCTCGTCCTTCCTTGTCGGCAATTCGGCACATTTCCGTCTGATACATAGCCTCTTCACGTCACGCGGATGTTCCAACAATAGCGCAATGTTGTCATCCCATTGGCGCCCGCTTGGCTATCACACACTACGCACCTCCGATGCAGGAAAAGCAGCGCCCATCTGCGGCAAGTATCTGACAATAATCGCATTTTCATGACATTGCCGAAGGTGAGCGGATTAGCCGCCCGTCTGCTCCTTGCTGAGAGTTCTTTGGAACCGATTATGGGCGGCAATGGCTCATTTGGGGCCGTGTACCGACAGTCCGCTTTGGAGCCTGAAACCCTGCAATGCGGACATGGGCGGATTACTCCTCCCGGAAGGCCCTGGAGATCTGATCGGTGAAGGGCTTCATGAAATAGGCCATGGCCAGTTGCTCCTCGGTAGTGACAAAAACTTCAACGGGCATGCCGGGGACCAGCTGGAAGTTTGCCGCATCATCACTGACTTCAACGTCAGCGGTATAGAATGGCTGGCCGCTGGCGTGATCGATTTGTGCAGCTGCTGCCACCCGGGTCACGACGCCATCGACTTCCGGCGTGACACGCTGGTTGAAAGCTGAAAAGCGGAGGCTGACCTCCTTGCCTACTATGACCTGATCGATATCGGTGACAGCAACGCGGAATTCGATAGTCAGAAGGGCGTCGTCGGGCACAATTGTCAGCAATCGTTCGGCCGGCGAAATTACACCGCCCAACGTGGATACGTTCAGTTCGTTCACTACCCCTGAGGTGGGCGCCAGGATCTCGACGCGGGCCAGCCTCGCAGCAGCCGCGTTAAGCCGTTCGCGCAACTCGGCAAGTTGTGCGTCGACGGCACGCAACTCGCGTTGGGCAACGGTGCGACGGTCGCTGTCCATGCCCATGATCCGCAATTGCAGTTCGCTGATCCGCGATTGCGCCCGCGCGATGGCAGCACTGACCTCGCCCATCTGCCCTTCCAACCGGGCCATGTCACGCTCGGCGACAGTGAGGCGGGAGGTTTCCACCAGTTGACCCGAGGCCAGTTCACGCAATCGAGTGCGCTCTTCGCTTGCCAGTTCAAGCTCACTGGCTGTGGCCGTCTGCTGAGCCTCCAGCCCGACAATCTCTTGTTGTAGCTGGCTTAGTTGCAACTGCATTTGATCGAGTTGCGTGTTTCGAAATGCCAGGTTGCTGTCAAAAAGCTGGGTCTCTTCGTCAACTGCGATTTGGCTATTTGTGGTCTGCTCTCGAAAACTGGCCGGAACATCAAGTCCGATCAGGTCGTCCCGTTCCGCGAGAAGGCGGAAACGGCGAGCTTCGAGCTCGATTATCTGACCCGAGAGGATACTGTGCTCAGATCGGGCTTGGGTAGCATCGAGGCGCAGCAGCACCTGGCCGGCGACAACCCTTTCGCCCACCTTCACGCGAATCTCGCGCACCACCCCCCCATCGACATGCTGGACGACTTTGAGATCTTCATCGATCTGAACGGTCCCCTGCCCAATAACAGCCCCGGAAAGCCGGGCCGTAGAGGCCCAGCCCCCAAGTCCGCCCACGAGGGCGATAGCAAACAGGGTCCCCCAGATCACGCGTCCCCTCATGGAGAACTGTGCAGGATCGCGCCCCTTACGGTCCAGTCCGGATAAAGGCGAATGCAACACGCCCGCGGCGTCAATGCTTGTCATGATGGATATTCCTCAACCGTTCACTTCTCAGGCCAGATTGTCGGGCGGGGTCAACATGACGCCCTGAATGTTTATGGCCAGGTCGTAGATGCTGTCACCGTTCAGATCAGCGACGATGAAGGTCCAGTGCTCATCATCGATCAGTTCGTGCGAAACCTGCAGGGGAATGTCAGACAGCAGCCAATCATCCTTGTCATCGCCGTAAATAGCCTCGAACATGTCCCGCTCGACATCTCGGGCTGCGCGATCCAGATCGTAGTCCCGTACTCGAACACGATCGCCGACAACGAAGTCCAAGATTTTGTGAACCACATTCTCGCTTACGCTGGGGGTGCTGTCGGTTACCTCGAAAATGAAGGTATCCCTGCCTTTGCCGCCGGACAGCACCGTGGCCTTCCCGCCAAGAATGAACATGTCATTGCCGTCACCGCCCGTGATCTCTTCGATCTCCGAGAACTGGTCCGTGCCAAGTTCGTCGCTGAAACTGGTTCCTCCCACGGCGTCGATGACCATGTCTTTTCGGGCGGCGGACAGGTCGAGCCTGTCATATCCGTCGCCTCCGTCCATCGTGTCGTCTCCCGCAGATGCTACGAGGACATCATCGCCCTCGTCGCCGAAAACAGCATCCTGCCCCCCGCCGTCGACCAGCACATCATTGCCGGTACCGCCCTTGAGCGTGTCATCGCCCTCGCCCCCCTCGAGCAGGTCGTCGTCGGCACCGCCTTCGAGCAGATCGTGGCCGGCGCCACCAATCAATCGATCAATACCTTCCCCGCCGTAGATGGTGTCGTTGCCCTCGCCGCCGTCTAGATGATCCTTGCCAGCGCCGCCTTCGATGTAATCATCCCCAGCTTCACCAAAGATCGTGTCCGTGCCTGCTTCGCCGAAAAGGCGATCGTTGCCTTCGCCACCTTTGATGAGGTCGTTGCCCCCGCCTCCGAAAATGATGTCGTTGCCAAGACCGCCCAAAAGCACGTCGTCGCCGTCGCCGCCATGAATGTGGTCGTCGCCGCTGCCGCCATCAACATGGTCATTGCCCTCGAGGGCATCGATCAGGTCATCACCACCCATGCCGAAGATATCGTCGTCGTAAGGGGAGCCGACGATGAGATCGTCATCATCACCCAGAGCCATAACTTTACGCACGATCTCCAGGGTGGCTTCCTGGGCCACCCAGGCCTCTGAATCTGAGATGCGATAGCTTATCAGGACGGGGCCGACCATGCCGGGCTTGGTCTCGAGCAGCCAGCCATCCGCCGTGACCACCAGGTTGGCACCCTTGATCACCACGTTTTCAACGCTAAGGGTATCGCCGTCCGGGTCCGAAGCGCCCCGCAAAAGATAAACAAGGGCAATCAGAACGATCTGTCCTGCAAACACGTCATTGAGCCGCACCGGCCCCATGACTGTTGGTGCCCGGTTCCCGGCCCCAGAGCCGCCGCCGCTATTGCCGCCGTCATTGCCGCCATCGTCGTCATCAGTGCCGTCATCAGGACCGGAGCCGTCAGGCTGGCCGGCGCCACCGCCGCCGCCTTGCCCGAAGTCCGCAGGACTGCTGGTAGGCGGCGTGCTGGACCCGATGGATGAACCGGGCTGACTTCCGGAATTGTCGTTTACTGGAAACTGCAGGAGCGCCGTCGGCGAGAAGGGATGGCCCCTGGTGGCAAGGATTGTCGGCTCGACAAAATAAAAGCGCGGATACTCCGGCACCACGAAGGAGGCGGGCCATGCATTCCCCGGTTCGAGACCTAGGCCCCGCCGGCCTCCCTCGCCCTCAATGCTTCCCGTCTCCGTGTCATCGATCCCTGCGACCGCGAGGTCATCAGTTTCCTGAGGAGCATTGACGGCTTCGCCTTCTGCCCCCTCAGCGCGGTCCGTTTCAGGCAAACGCGCCTGTGCTGCCGTGATCGAACGAATATAGGCAGCAATGCCAACGACCATGAGCGCCAAGTAGGCTGGAAGGCGCGTCAGGCGCTCGGCCGTGTTGAACTCGAAACGCTTGGCGCCCTTAAGTTCGGATTCGTCGTTCTGCGCGGATTTGACCTCAATCAACATGACACATCACTCCGCTGCCCGCACCGGCTGCAGGTTCGGCTTGCTTCGTTCGGGCGCCTGCTGTGCCCCCAGGACCTGCGCCTTGGTGCCAAATGCTGTTAGTTTGCCCGCCTGTACAACGGCGACGAGATCCATCTGCTCAAGTACGCTGGGGCGATGGGCGACAACGATGACAATGCCACCCCGCTTCTTGATGCCAGCAATCGCTTTGTTCAGGGCCTGCTCGCCCTCGGTGTCCAGAAAGGCGTTAGGCTCATCAAGAACCACCACAAATGGATCGTCGTAGAGCGCGCGAGCCAGTCCAATGCGCTGGCGCTGTCCGGCTGACAGGGCTGTCCCCTGGGACCCGAGCGGAGTATCGTAGCCATCAGGCAGGCGCACGATCAGCTCATGAACGCCCGCTGCCATTGCGGCGGCTACCACACCCTTACCGTCGCGCTTGGGCGCGAAGCGCGAGATGTTCTCCACAATGGTGCCGTCCATCAGCGCCACTTCCTGGGAAAGGTAGCCCACATAGCGCCCCAGGACCTCTTCCTTCCACTGCAGCAGGTCGGCATTGTCCAGGCGCACCGAGCCGCGCAACACCGGCCATATGCCGGTCAAGGCACGAATCAGTGTCGTCTTGCCACCCCCGCTCGGGCCAATAATGGCCAAGCCCTGTCCGGCCTTGACCTCCAGGCTCACTTCGGAAAGCAGGACCTGGCCTGAGGACGGAGCTGCTACAGTGATCTTCTCAACCCGCAGTGACTCTTTGGGGGCCGGCAGATCAATGCGCTCGGGCAGATCTGCCAGGGCCACCATGGTTTCACGCAGGCGCTTGTATGCCTGACGGGCCGTCACCATGCCCTTCCAGTTGCCGATGGCCATGTCGATAGGGGCCAGCGCTCGGGAGGCCGCGACTGAGACAGCGATAATGGCCCCCGCTGACATCTGGCCATGGATGGTGAAATAGGCACCCAAGCCCAGAAGGCCCGACTGCAGGAGCATCCGGAGCACACGTGAGATGGCGCTGAAAGTGCCTGTAATGTCGGTCACCTGCGTCTGCAGGACCAAGTGTTCAGAATTGGCCTTGGTATAACGATGGACGGCACGATCCTGAATGCCCATGGCCTTGATGATATCGGAGTTGCGAGCGTTGGAATCGGCGATCGCGCTACGAGCTATGTTCGCTTGGTGGACGGCATTGGCGAGCTGGCGGGACTTGAGTTCTGTCCAGACAGTCAAAAGGGTCAGCAATACTGCCCCGCCCAGGGTTACAGCACCCAGCACAGGATGCAGGAAATACACGAAGAGAATATAGAGCGGCACCCAGGGCAGATCGAACAGAGCTACTGGCCCCTGACTTCCCATGAAGGTGCGCAGAGTGTCCACGTCTCGACCGCGTTCCAATGCCTCGGCCGAGGAGAAGCCAAAACGAGGCATGTCAACGCTGACGCGATGAGCAATCGGGGAGAGAATACGATCGATCTTCGCCCCAATGCGCACGAGCAGTTGAGATCGTATGATGTCGAAAACGCCTTGAAAGAGATAAAGTCCTAACGCCAGGACCGAAAGCGCCGCCAGTGTCGGCACAGATCCGCTCGTGAGCGCCCGGTCGTAAATCTGCAGCATGTAGAACGAGCCGGTGAGCGCGAGCACGTTGATGATGCCCGAGATCCAGAACAGAAAGACTCCAATTCCCTTGAACTCTCGCTTGAGCATCGCGTCATTGCGGCGCTCTGCGAGAGCCTTACCAGACGTTGGCTTGGCCATTTTTCGACCCCTTCAAATGCAAGAAACCCGACCGGCGGGACGCCGGTCGGGCAAGGACATCTAGAGATTGAAGTCTGAGGATGTCAGGTTGTGATTGCCGGTTATCGAGATGCGGAAGTCCGCATCACCCCCATCGACGTTGCCGGTCACCACGGTGTATTCGCCGTCCTCCCGCACTTCGTGGCTTAGCGCGATCTGACCAGCAGATGGAGCGCCGTTTACCAGCGAGAAGGAGGTCCCCCCGGCTAGCATGCCGGACAGGTCTATCTTGTCGCCTGCCTCGAAGTTGAGAATGGTGTCGCCGTCGGCGGCGGCGGCGCTACCGAACACGAACACGTCCTCCCCAGCACCGCCATCTATGATGTTTACCGCGTTGCTGGCGGTAATGGTGTCATTACCGGAGCCGGTCGTAACATTCTCTACACCATAGAGCGTATCAGTGCCCGATTGGCTGCCAGTCACATAGCCCCTACCACCTATGCCTGTACCCAGGTTCACGTGGACCGCTTGGGTCATTGAGCCGAGATCGAGCGTATCGATGCCCGCCCCGCCATCAATCAGATCGTCCCCGTCATTGATGCGGCCGATGAATTTGTCGTCGCCGGAGCCGCCGTACAGTTCGTCATCGCCGGCACCGCCGTCGATCATGTCATTGCCAGCGTCGCCAGAAATCCAATCATCGCCGGCCTCGCCATAGAGCATGTCGTTGCCGTCGCCGCCCAGGACGTCGTCATCACCTGCGCCGCTCCAGACGACATCGTTGCCTGCGCCAGCGTCGGCGAAGTCGTCGCCATCACCAAGCCTGATGATATCTGCACCGGCTCCGGCAATGACGAAATCGACCCCGCTCATCCCGAAGATCAGGTCCGGCCCCGATGTTCCCATGAGGACACCACCAGCGGGCGTCCCGATCACGGGAGCGACTGGACCTGAACCGTCAGTGCCGCTGTCATCTTCTCCACTACTCCCGTCGCCCTCATCGTCTTCGTCTTCGTCTTCGAAGTCTTCCTCGAGGTCGTCATCATCCTGACCGGCGGCATCGTCATCGTCATCGTCGTCATCGTCATCGTCATCGTCGTCGTGGCCATCCTGGCCAGCGGTGTCGTCGTCTGCATCCAGACTATTGAAGATGTGGTCGTCATCGTCGTCCGGTGCATTCGAGCCATCAAGATCAAAGACATTGTCCGGCAGTCCCGTCAGCCCGGTGTTGCGGGCGATGATGCCGGCAAATGTGACGCTGCTCTCCCCACGGAACAGCGAGTCATCGAAGATTTCCAGGTAGTAGAGACGGTCGCCGTGTTGCAGGCGGTTAAGCTGCTCGAGGAAAATGTAGCCGAAGGTCGAGCCGAGTTGGCCAGCCACAGGCTTTTCAAGCAGACCTCCGACCCACAAATCCATGGAGTCGAACCCATCGGGATAGGCTTGCTGGAGCTTGGCAAGCATCACGCTGGAGATGCCATTGCGCAGAGCAAAGTCCGCCCAGCCGGTATAGGGCTTCAAGGCACTAAGGTGCGTCTGCTCGTACAGTTGCGAGCGCACTACATTGAACGGCGCAACGCCCATGTCCCGGCCGCGGAAGATATTGAGTGCGGCCAGATCGAGCGGCCGACCCACGAGCTGGTTGCGCAGTGCGTTGACCACATCCTCGTCAATCGCTTGATGCTGCACCTGGATCGCGCCTGCCAGCAGGTTGCTTACGCCCAGATTGACCACCTGTGCCGGGCTGAGGAAGGCCTGAACCAGGGAGACCTCCTGGAGCGCACCGTTCTCATCGACGTAACTTACGGTCTCGTTGAGCATGGAATGGCCGAAGCGGTACGCCGCCTGGGCAAACTCTACCGAAATCGAAGCGTCGATGGTCGGGTCGTATCCCTCGAAACCGTGCTCATTGTCGTCGCTGTCGCCAAACCCGCCGGCCATTGCCGTGGTGAACTCGGTGAACACCACGCGCTGGTATTCTGCGATGTTCCGAATACGAGCCGCTTCGAAGTATTCCTGTTCGGTCCACTCGTTGTTGGTGCGGGCCTTCAGTTCGTCGACCCAGAAATTGTGATTTCGGTGCCAGATCGTGTGGATCGAGGTCAGCATCACGTTCTCATTGGCCCGGCCGTCGCCGGCCACGAAGTAGTGGCCGATCTGGTCGAGATCGAGATACCGGGTCTCCGTGCCATCGGGGAGCGTCACAAACTTCGGAATGAAGTCGATCAGGAGCGGCTGCCCGGATCCCTGATAGTTGGAAATATCGTCCGAAGTCAGTTCGCCTCCATCGGTCATCACCCGGAAGTTGTCGCGGATATGGGCCACGGTGGGCAGCAACGCATAGCCAGTGGCGTCGATGTCGCCGGACAGCATATAGGCAGTCTGGACCGGGTTGCCGTTCTCTCCGACCTCCCACCGCCGCAGAACGTCGGTAACGGCGTCGTGCGAACCATAGGCCTGGTTCTGGTCAACATAGGGTGAGGCGTGGTTGACGTATTCGGCCGGAATTTCATCGCCGTTGTCAGGGATGCCATCGGGGTCGATACCTGTACCGGGCACGATGTTGGACCTGGGGGCCATGACTGGGGTCACCCCGACATCGCCGATATACACAGAGCCAGGCTGGCCCTTCGCCACGAAGTCGAGGCCGTGGTCAAAATACTGGCCGAAGAAGGTCAGCAGGCTGGTGCCGCCAAAGGCATTGACGATGCTTTCCTCGATGCCATCCCCATCATTGTCCTGGTTGGACAGGATGTTGGAGATTTCGCGCGGGGTGAGCGCCGTCTGCCGGATCCCGGTAGCGCCATCGGTGAAGTAAGAGTCAGTCAGGCGAATGAACCGATGATCGGCCGCTCCCCAGGTCGGGTTGTCGACATTGTTGCCATAGCCGGACGAGTGCCTGTCGAAGGCTGGGTCTCGCACCATGTCGAGCAAGTCCTCGATATCCTCGTCGTCCAGCAGGTTGCCACTGTTGCCAGGGCCGTTCTGGAACTGGGGGGGCACCGAGCCGGTGAACATCACCGAATGTGTGCCGTTCGAATAGGTCTGGGTGCCGTTGCCATTGTCGACAAGGGTGTAGTCCGCGACATCTTCGCCCGGTGCAAGTTCGATAACGTCCTGCGGCCGAACTGTGCCGACAATGGTGTCGTTACCGCCATTGGAACGGAAGACTATGCGGTGCGCTGAGGTCAGGGCCGAGAAATCGACGGTGTCATCTGCCGCACTGCCGTTGACGGTAATGGTCGAGAAGTTAAGGCTCGTTCCGAGGAAGTTGCCGATCACCAGGACTGTGTCACCGCCGGTCGCGCCGCCATTTGGTACGCCGTTGCCGTCATTGGCTGACACCTCCAGCGTGTTGACCACAATCTCCTCGATATTGTCGAGCTCGGCGATAATGGACGCATTATTGGTGCCGTTCCTGGTGATGACTATTTCCGTAGCAGCGGCCAAGCCAGTCATGCCGGCCAGAACTGCTTCAGCCCTGGTGTAGATGCGGAAGGTCTCGGCGCCGTCGTTGCCTGTTAAGACAAAGGTATCGTTGCCTGCGCCGCCATCGACACGATCACGGCCATCAAAAGTTCGCCAGATGATGGTGTCGTTGTCATCGCCTCCATTGACCGTGTCGTTGCCGGTCCCTCCGGTCAAAATGTCATCGCCGGAGCCCCCGTTAAGAGTATCGGCGCCACCATTGCCGTTGAGGATATCATTGCCGGCGGCACCATTGAGGACGTCAGAGAGAAAGGACCCATTTGCAATGTCGTCTCCGGCGGTGCCATTGAAGGGGCTCGGGGCAATTGGGCCGCGCGCCCAGTTGGCCCCCACAGGCGCCGTGGCGTCAGAGACCAGTGTTTCCGGATTTCCCCCTCCGTCTGTAAAGCTGACCGCAACCCTCACTTGCATTCCTGCAAAGGCATTGGCAGCATTGCCCAAAGGACCGAGATCGACATCGGTGGGCGTAAAGCTGGGGCTGTTGCCACCGAGAAGAGCCGGCACGTTTGCCCAGATGACCCCATCGACAGATACTTGCCACTGAAAGCTGAGCGGGCCCACGCCATTCGCATCGGTGATTGAGGACACATCAACGGTGAGCGGCTGACCTTCGGTCGGCGTTAGATCACTGATGACCGGCGCACCCTGTGCGGGCTGGTTGATAAGATCCGCCAGCACAATGGTCTGGTCCCGGAATTGCAGCCGCTCGATATTGCGAAGAGTGTCCACCCCATCCGAGATCAGCTGACGACCGGTCACCGGATCAATATCGGCGGTAACATTCACATGTGCGACCGTGACCGAACCATCCGCGTTCAGGGTGACCGTATAGTTTTCCGTGCCGTCATCGGCGAGGAAGTTGTCGTTGAAAACAGCGGTGTCGACGTCCTCGACGGCACCGTCATCCGCAATGATTTCGCGTACGATGTGCATTTGGCTGGGCACGATCGTCCTTGAAACCAGCAGTTCGAACAGCGACTTGCCGATCCAGGCCGGTTCAACCGCATCAACAGCGGTGAACACATGCTTGAGCGTGTAGATAGTCGAGATCTCGTTGGCAGCTGTGTTCTCAGCGCCCGGATCGGTCAGGCGGATCCGTACGTTGAGGCGAGCATTGCCGTCGATGAAGTCGTCGCCTCCATTGCCCTGAAGGATGTCGCTCCCGCCACCGCCAAGCAAGATATTGCCACCGGTGAAGGCTGTTATGTCTTCACTGGTCCCTACCGGGACACCGGACACCAGGTCGCCCAAGAGCTCGCGAAGACCTTCGATGCGATCCAGACCAGCCTGGCTTAGCTCGTCCTTGAAGAACAGGGTTTCAGTGTTGTTGACCGTGGGTATGGCTGGGGGAGTGCCAGCAACGCGATCATCACCGCGCAGAGTGTCGTTCCCGTCGCCGCCCGAGAGTGCCTCGACCTTGTCAAAACGGTTTCGCAGGATATCGGCTTCTTCGGTGGTGAAGATGCGGATGCGCATGTCGGCATTGGCACCGAAAGTGGCGCCTTGGTAGCTGACCCAGTCAAAGCCGAACATACCTTCATTGCGCATGACGCTCTCGCCCTGCACCATGATGTCGTCGCCCGACTCGGCGTCGAAGTCGTGCTCGTCCGAGCCGGCGAACATCACGTCATGACCAAGAATTGTCGAGTTGAAGAATAGTTCGGAGTTATCACCCGCGGTGGTGTCGAACCCCCCGCCAGCTTCTATCCAGTCGTCCCCTTCATTGCCGAGCAAGAAGTCCGCACCATCCCCGCCGAGGATGAAGTCATCGCCTTCACCGCCGAACACTTCGGTGTCGTCCTTACCGGCGAAGACAACATCTTTGCCTTCGCCGCCCATCAGGACGTCGAGTCCGTTGGAGCTGGCGATAACGTCGTCGCCGGCATCGCCCTTGATGAAGTCGCCCTCGTCTCCCTCATCGAGGATGATGTCGTCGCCCGCCCCGCCCATGATGAGGTCGACACCTTGGCCACCCTCGATATAGTCGTTGCCGGCATCGCCCCAGATCGCATCGTCACCGAGATCGCCGATCAACACATCATTCGCTGAGGTGCCGCCCAGGACGACATGCTCGCCGCCAATGTAGCGGAGATAGTTGTCATAGTAGGCTTGGAAGGCGGCGGGCAGAGTCCGGCCAACCTGGGTGAAGCCTAGACCGGCCAAAACGTCATCGATGTCGTTGGGGTCCTTGCCATCTAAGCCACCATTATAGTCCTGCTGGTAGTTCTGGTTGACCTCCAGCACCAGGTCATACTTCGCGAACGAGTCGATACCGATGTGATGACGGATCACGTCATCGGCGGTGCCGCGAATGCCGTCCGGACCGGGTTCGGTCAGGTCGGTGTTGGCCATAATCATTTTGGAGAAGGCGTTGTTCTCCAGTGCGTCCAGGAAGTTCAAGCCCTGCGTGCGTGTCAGGTAGTAGAACCGATCTGCATCCTGCAGTGCCTCCATTTGCGCTTCGAACACTGCGGTGAATGTCGAACCAAGCATACCGCCGAACAGCAGGATCTTCTCGGCAAGGCCGCCAATCCACAGGTCGACGTCATTTAGGCCGCCCAGATTGCCGGAAAAGCTGCCCGTGCCGTTAATGAAGGAGTTGCGGTCTGCAATGTCGGTTGGGTTGCCGGCGGCATCCACACCGAACACCAACTCCATTGCAACTTCCCGCTTCTCTGCAAGAGTGTCCGCCGCCAAAAGCAGGCTATGAGTGCCATAGGCCGCCACGAAGTTCACGACGGAGAGCGGGTTTTTCAGACCCACCGCAAAGTCTGCCCAGTTGTTATAGGGCCGCAGGAAGCTTTGCCCGGTCGCGGCATAAAGCTGTTCGCGTGCCTGGTTTAAGGTCGGCATTCCGGTGTCTCGACCGCGAGCAATGTTGATTGCCGCGAGGTCGAGTGGCAGTCCAAGCAGGTTATTGCGCAAGGCATCGACGACAAACTCGTCAATCGCATTGCCGCGCACATTCGTCAGCCCCCGGACAACCGCGCCCGCCGCTGCTTCACTGGATATGCCACCATCGTTGTCATACTGCACCGGGTTGAGGAACGCCGCGATCAAGCCGTTATCGACGGTATTGAGAAAGGCGGTGTCGACCGTCCCGAGCGGATCATAAAACGCGCGCGGTAGGCTGTCGGTCAGCATCGAGTGGCCAAACCGGTAAACCACATTCGCAAATTCAGCGAAAATGGCCGGATTGATGTCGGTGACGGAGTTGAAAACGAAGGGGTCAATCGCTGGCTGAATCTTGCGACCAAATTCTTCAAACACCAGATGCTGATACTGCATCTCGGTAGCAAAGCGGGCCGCCTGGAAGATGCGTTCGCCATCCCATGCAAGCGTTAGCCCGTCGAGAAATGCGTGCTTGTCGACGGCCGCTTCCAGAGAGGCATGCAAGCTGGCCAGTTCGCCGGCGGTAAGGTCGGTCACCAACCAGTCGTTAACAAAAGCAAGATCGCCTTCTTCAAGGATTTTCAGCTTCTGGATAACGGTCTGACGATTATGTTCGGAGTGGAAAACATGGTGGACCGCGGTCAGGCCAAAGTTTTCGTTGCCGCGTCCGTCGCCAGTGATGAAATGACGATCGAGCAGTTCGTTGTCGTATTCAGTGCGAACGCCAAAAGCGTTGAGAGCCTGAGCATTCCCGGTGTCCCCATCCGTGTCTGCTGAAGTCCAGACGCTGTTGAGGGTGGCAGGGTTACGGTCAGGGTCCACGAACACCGGCACGGCATCGTGTGCTATGTCATCCAGGAACGCGTTGGAGATCTTCACGGCGACGCCCCACGTTGCTACGGGCGTCGTGAGGTTCCCCTCAATCGTCGTATCGTCGGCAGTATTGGGGATACCATCCAGGCCGATATTGGTCACAATCAGGGGCAATCCGTTCGGACCCCGGACGAATTCGCCATATGCGTCCGTGCGAAGCAATGGAACAGCGTGCACATCGCGGTCGTCCAGCTCTATCCCGAGCAAGCTCCGGGCTTGTTCCTTGATGTCGCCCCAGGTTGCCAGCCCACCCTGTTGGCCCTCAAGAAGCCGTCCCGTCGAGACAGGACCATTTGGGCCCATCACATATTCGCGCAGGAACACCTGATGCGAAGCGTGTGACGTATAGGTCTGGTTTTGGTCCACATGCGGTGTAGTGACGTTTTTCTGCGTCGGGACACCGTTTTCATCAAGAACCGTCGTGGCTCTGGTCAGCGCCATGAAGCGCAGTTGCGTCGGCAGGTCGTCGGCGGTACCAAGGATGCCATCAGCACCGAGCACCAGCGGATCATCGTTCTGGAGCGGGACATAGATGGTGCCATTGCCGCCCTTGCTGATCAGATCCAGTCCATGATCAAAGAACTGGCCAAAAAATGTCATCCAGGCGTTGAAGGGCGCGGAGATGCCTTCATCGGGCGCCACGTTGGGAATGATGAGTCCGTTGGTTTCATCGAGAATGCCCATGTCATGGGCCATCGCGAGGAATGCTCCATTCGGATCAGCTGAGGCAGTCTGGGCACTCGCAAGCGCTTTCTCAGCAGTAGTGAGGGCGGCACCGGCAACCTGGATTGCATCCCAGGTAGTCGAGTCCAGCGGATCATAACCTGCCATCGCGGCCTGAAAATTCGTTTCGGCTACGGCCAGGTCCTGTTCCAACGCGGTCAGGTCCGCGCCACCGGCACCGCGTACGCTCAGCAATGCCGCGAGGTCGGCATAAGGGTCTTCCGAACCGGCGAAAACCAACGCAGCAAATATTGCAGCGGGGTTATTGATGCTCATGTCGGCGATGAGATTGGATATAATGCGAGGATCCGCATCGGCCACATTGCCGGTATTTCCGCCATTGGCAGCGCCGGGGACCCCGTTGAGGACGCTATAATCGGTATTTGTGACTAAGCCTCCGGGCCCGAAATTCATCGTGTCGCCATCGGCATCGTTCATGTAGTTCGGGGACAGGAAGCGAGGCATTGGCTGGTCGGAAGCGCCCCAGAGTTCCCGGCCTGCGACCAGATTGTTGTAGCTCCCGTCAACCGTCCGAATGCCAAAAGGGGTCTTGGTGTCCGGAATGGCCCGCGGCCAACCCGCGTCACCCGTGAAGACTCCATTTACATCGTAGAAGACGCCATCCGTAATCACCTCGCCGGAGGCAGGATCGATCCTGATCTCGGTCAGCGCGGCCCCATTTGCATGTGCCTCACCAATCTTGATCTGCTTGAGAATGAATTGCAGGTCATTGAGGTTAAGTTCGATCGCCATCTGTCCCTCCTGTTTCGACAGCCAAACCGCCGAGACTGGGCTCGGGCCGGACACGACTGTGAATTGCTGGGGTTCAGTGTTGCTCTTGTCAGCAATTAAGCGATACTGCACATCGTCAGGTCATTTAATCTGTAAAAGGACCTATCCGGAGTTGAGACCTTGGTCGGTATTGGAACTAGACTTTGGTCTAAAGGGAAAAACCTTTTCAGATCAGTCGCAGCGCAATTTTTCATCGCTTCCGTTGTAACGATCTTTGCATCCATGCTGGTTCTTGGGAGCTGGGTCAGCCACCAGATCAAGCATTCAGTCCTGGTTACGACGGGCGTCCAGACGAGCCTGTTCGCGGAAACCATCTTGGCGCCGTTCGTGCAAGATCTGGAGGCGGGCGGAACCCTTGACGAAGCAAGCATCAATGCGATTGACGCGCTCCTGGGCGAGACGCCCTTTGCGGATCTCTACGTATCGATCAAAATCTGGCGTAGTGACGGCCTTGTACTCTACGCGACCAACCACGACCTGATCGGCCAGCTGTTCGATCCTATCTACGTTCGCGAGGCCGCCGCAGGAAAGATCGTGGCCCAATTCGAGAGCGTCTACCGTTCTGAACACGCTCATGAGCGCCTGGTTCAAGAGAAGCTGGTCGAGGTTTATGCACCTCTTTTTCGGACCGGGTCAGATGAGGTCCTCGCGGTTGCGGAAACCTACGAGCGCGGTAACGCGCTCTCGGACGCGTTGGATCAAAGCCAGCAGATGACCTGGCTCGTAGTCGCAACTGCGGCCACAGGGCTTGTCGGGTGTCTCTATTTGATCGTCTGGCGAGCAAGTCAAACCATCGTGGCCCAGCGGAAGCTTCTGCGGTCTCGAATTGTTCAGCAGAGCCGACTGGCGCAACAAAATAGAGCGTTGCGCCTGGCCGCGGATAGAGCCCGTCTCAATGCAAGCACTCAGACTGAGCACCACTTGAGCCGGATCGGCTCGGACTTGCACGACGGCCCCCTTCAGTTGCTAACGCTTTCTACGCTCAAAATGACCTCTGCAGTGCGCATTCTCCGAACGGCAGGAATAGAAAGAAAGGCCGTAGAGCAACAGATCGAGACAGCCGTAGAGATGACCCAGAATGCCTTGGGTGAACTCCGCGCAATTGCGACAGGACTAAGCTTGCCGGAAATTGCCGGCCTGACTCTTAAAGAAACCATACATCGGGCAGTTGAGCGGCATCAGGCCCATACCGGAAACCATGTAGAACTGTCCGTGGTGGCAGTGCCCGAACCTGTTAGTGAAGCGCTAAAGACATGCGCCTTCAGAGTCGTGCAGGAAGGCTTGAATAACGCCGCCAAACACTCGCCGAACGCCGCCGCCACGGTAAGCGTCGCGCTCTCGGGTGATACGGTCGAGATCCAGGTGCACGACGATGGACCGGGAGATTTGAAGTCGCTTGAGCAACAGAATGGTCGGGCCCAACTTGGGCTATCAGGTCTACGGAACCGTGTGGCAGCGCTGAACGGCCGGGTGAGTTTTTCTTCTACACCGGCAGACGGCACTTTGCTGAAGGTGAACCTGCCCCTTAATCAGCAGACCATGGCTCGATAAAAAGTAGCCCCGCGATACCAATCAGTTGGTTGCCTGAGTCACCACCGATTTTCCGGCAGTTATCAATGCAGGGACAGTCCGCGCCAGCGTTAGCCGTCCAAGCCGCCGCTTTTCTGGGCGGCAAATACGACCTCAAGTCGATTTTTAGCATTCAACTTCGTCATCAGTCCACTCATATAGTATTTTACAGTCTTCTCGCTGATTGACAGATGGGTGGCAATCTCTCGATTGGTTCTGGCCTGCATCAGGTGCCCGATAATTTGCTTCTCTCGCACACTGAGACGAATTGCATTGCTAAGCCGGCTACGAGCCTCCTTGTCGCGCAGACCGCCCAAAACCTGGCTCGCGAACTGTTTGGTGATGTACAGCTCCCCGCGCATCACAGTTTCCACAGCTTCAATTATCTCCTCAACCCGGCCGCCTTTAAGGACAAAGCCAGTCGCACCGGCGTCAAGCGCCTTGAGTACGGAGTCGGCGCTGGAAAAGGCCGTGAGCACGATGACATGAACATCGGGGAAGGTGCGCGACACTCGCGAAATCATCGCGAAGACATCTCCCGGCATGGACAAATCGGTGATCAGAACATCCGGCCTGTGCGTCTCAACGATCTCCAGGGCGGCGTCCGCTGAAGCGCCATCAGCGACGACTTCAAGATTCTGTTCGCTCGCAAAAATCGATGCCATGCCTTTCAACAGGACGGGATGGTCGTCCGCGAAGGCAATTCTAAATGAGTCTTTCATATCGCCCTCGCAGCACGCTATTCAATTGGGACGCTGCAACCAATAGTAGGCCTGAAGAGGTTGCTTGGCTATCGCGTAGTTAAGGGATCGTTAATCGACCCATTAGAACCACCGGACGGTGGCTAAATGCTTCAAATTCAAAGCGCCTGTTGGTTGCTTGGACGTGAGCGATCTTCTTTCGAACGTTGGCCCCGCGAGCCGTGACCAAAGTCAGCGGACGCCGGAACCCAGCTTCTTGGGGCATGGGCGGGACGTCTGCCTCCGGCGTTCAGCTGTCCTGGCGGGCCGATGTGTGGCTGCTTTCGGGTGGCGTAACCGCGGCGTCTTGACCCAGAAGGGGCTCATCACAGTGATGATCACCTATCGAGTAAGTCGCGAACCCTCGCAGCCAGGTCAGCATATCCAAAAGGCTTGGTGATCAACTCCACGCCGGCGTCCAAGCGCCCGTGATGCACGATCGCGTTGCGCGCATATCCTGTGGTGAACAATACCTTCAGGTCCGGACGCATCGTCTTTGCCTTGTCCGCCAGAGCAGTCCTTCTACCCCCATCCAGACAACTTGCAGGCACGCGATTTAGATGCTAATACGTATCAGCGCTAATACGCATTAGCACGTTTGGGAGCACACCATGGCGTCGACGAAACGACTGACACAAAACGACATTGCGCAGCTCGCCGGCGTCAGCCAGGCAACTGTGTCCCTGGTGCTCAATGGGACGCCTGACAGCCGCAATCGCATCCCGACTGAAACGCGCGAGCGTGTCGAGAAAGCCATTCGCGACACCGGCTATGTGGCCGACCCGGTTGCCCGTCGCATGGTCAAAGGCCTGAACCGCATTCTGGGTGTCTTCACCTATGAGCCCGCCTTTCCCTCCGGTCAGGCAGATTTTTTCACCCCGTTCTTGTTTGGCATCGAAGAGGCCGCACAGGACAAAGGCTATGATTTGCTGCTGCTCACTGGGGCCAGCAAAGAGCGCAAGATCTTTGGTGAGAATGCCCGGCTGCGCCTGGCCGACGGCTGCCTGGTCCTGGGTCGCAAGTTCGACAATACCGAGTTAGCGAGATTGGTCGCTGGCGACTTTCCTTTTGTCGCCGTGGGGCGTCGTGACGATGCTGGCGGGCCCGTACCCTATGTAGGGGGTGACTATGCACCGGCCACGGCGGCTCTGGTCGAACGCGCCCGGTCCCTTGGCCACCATCGGCTCGCCTATGTCGGTCTGAACGAGGGGGCCGAATCTACCGTCGATCGCTGGTATGGCCTCAGTCGCAGCGTTGGTGAAGGCGAACTGGTCGCCAGCATTTTCGATGTCGGCAGGCCAGCTGGTGAAACGCTCGATATCCTGACCGCCGCCGGCGCCACCTGCCTATTCTTTACCGAGTTGGCCGATGCCATCCGCGTCGAACAGGCGGCGCGTGAACGCGGGCTGTCGGTGCCCGATGATCTCTCGATCGTCGTTTTGGGCAACCACATACGCGCCGACGAGCCGGGCCGTCGATTCACCTCCTTTGCCATTCCGCGCGAAGCCATGGCGCGCGCTGCCACCGAAATGCTGGTGCGTCGTGTCGAGCATGACGCGCCGGTCGAGCAGCTCCTGCTGCCCTGCGAACCGCTTGAGGGAGACACCCTTGGCGCGCCCTCCTCCAACACCAAGAAGACCCCATGACCAAAGATTACTCTGCCGACCTGCTCGTTGTTGGTGGTGGCCTGGGCGGCGTTGCCGCGGCCCTTGGCGCCCTCCGGGCCGGCCGCACCGTCATCCTGACCGAAGAATTCGACTGGCTGGGTGGCCAGCTCACCAGCCAGGCCGTGCCGCCGGACGAACATAGCTGGGTCGAGCAATTCGGCGTCACCCGCTCCTATCGCCAGCTGCGCGACGGCATCCGGCAATATTACCGCGACAACTATCCGCTGACGGAAGCCAGCCGCGCCTGGGGCGATCTCAATCCCGGCGCCGGTTGGGTGAGCCGGCTCTGCGCCGAACCACGTGTCGGTGTCGCGGTGATCGAAGCCATGCTCGCCCCCTGGCGTGGCGGCGGTCAGTTGACCGTATTGCAGCCCTGGCGGCCGGTAGCGGCCGAAATGGATGGCGACAGCGTCCGCGCTGTCACCTTGCAGCATCGTGACAGCACCGACCGTATCGTGGTGTCGGCGCCCTTCGTCGTTGATGCTACCGAGCTGGGCGATCTGCTGCCGCTGACCGGCACCGAATATGCCACCGGCTTTGAAGCCCAGTCCGATACCGGCGAACCTAGCGCGCCTGCCGAGGCGCAACCGGACAATGTGCAGGCCGTATCGATCTGCTTTGCCATGGACCATGTCGATGGCAATCACGTGATCGACAAGCCGGCCAACTACGACTTCTGGCGCCAGTACCAGCCCGATTTCTGGGGTGGTCCGCTGCTCGGGTTCAAGGCGCCGCATCCACGCACCCTCAAGATCACCGAGCGCAGCTTCACGCCCAATCCCGATGACGATCCGCTGCTGGTCGATGCCGACCAGCGCCGCAATCCCGCCTGATGTGGAACATGCGCCGGAAGATCGATGCCAGTGTCTTTCCGCGTCTTTCCGTGACCTATCTTACCCCCGTAGCAGGGCGCACTCGGGGCTATGGTGGCGCTGCTAAGATATCCTACATGAGCGGGAGCTATGGCGTTCAAACTACGGCGCGCCGACTCGAGCAAAGTCAGCTCGCGCGCCCAGTGGTGTGGAAACAATAGGCGAACTGCGATGTCCGCTTCCGGGAATGCGCCAAAGGTCATCCAATGGCAGGAACGGGGCGCTTGGGAGAATGTCCGCCATACGGGTTTCAGCCGGCGAGCCATGAGACACGCTATGGCAGATCGAAGTACACATCATCAGCGTTTTTGAACTCGCAAGGGTTTCCGTCCGGGTCCGCGAAGATAGCTATCGTACCCCACTCGAACCGCAGGACCTCGAATCGATCCCAAGCCCTTGGAGCCGGTGCCGACGGTCGAAGACGAGATTGTCGAAGCCAAGTTCGAGCGAATAGTCGCCCCCACGGTGTTCACCCAAGCGGCCTTGGCCAGGGAGTTTCTCAAGGGGCTCGGATACCCTGCCACGCGAAAATTGACGTCCGACTTGGCTTGGTCAAAAGTTGAAGACCGCCTTGCGCCTACTGGCTTTACGCACTTTGCAGTAGACGAAGTTCAGTATGCATTCAGTCCTTCTACTCTCGGCCGTCATTCTGCAGAGGGTGAGCGCATCAAGATCCAAGGCGCATTCAGCCGCCTCCTATACCACCCGGTATGGCCCCTGCCCCTCGTTTTGATCGGACTGCCCCAGATCGAAGCGGAATACTCGCACGCCGACTTCACCTTTATGCGTGAGCGATCCGATTTCATCGAGATCAAGGCGATGTCAATTGATGACCGGGCTGAACACACTCGCCTGAAGCGGGGTATAGAGGCGTTATGCGACATCGCTGAGATCGGGTGGACGCTGCACGACAACGATTACCTGTTCGGACGCCTGATCCACGCGGCAGGACGCGCGCGCGGAATGGCAATCCACCTCGCTACGGAAGCAGTTAGCGAGGCCGTGAGGGTTGGGTCACGCAACCTCCAGCTATCTCATTTCAGGGACATCTACGCGAGCAAGGCAGATTGTGGGCATGAGGCCAACCCGTTCGCAGCAACAAACTGGAGGGGACATAGACCCCGCAAACCTGCCCGGAGACCCGGACGAGAGTATTGGGGCGCGAATGAAGAAGATGAACCATGCAAGGTAAGCTCGCCGAACTCAAATGGCGAGAGCAGGAACCCGCTCATTCCTACGCGTCCCGCTTGGCAGCCCACTATGCGTGCTCTAGTGTAAAAGAGTTTCTCTCAGATTTTGATATCAACAACTACCGCTTTGCAGCCGGAGAGGATTTCGAGGTAGAGGCGCTAGCTACGCTTACCGGCACAGACCAGGATCTCCTCCGGCTCGCAACTCCAAAAACCAAGGCAGGCACTTTTGCATTCGGCTCGGAAAAGTTCAGCCTCTATTATTCGCGCCGCAAGCGCATAGCGGCTTGCGTGGAGTGCATCGGCGAAGACATCAACGGTCACCGAGACACTCTCCCGGAGGCAGCGGCCTACCTCCGCCAACCCTAGGTCCTGTCGCCACTTATGACCTGTGCAAAACATTGTCGGCCGCTCTCCTCTTTGGGCAATACAGGAACGTTCGATCAAAGATATGACTACGCGCTCCGCCTTGATGGCATTGCAGAGCAGCTTCCTCGACTGCTCGCAGGAACGGCGCATCGCGAAGAGTCAGCGTTCGAATGTTACGTCCGCGAGCGTCTATCCGGTTGCCGCAAATCATCCTTGTGGCTGGATGCGCTACCACTCAACGAACTGTTCGGCCTGTGCGCCAACCTTGGCTTGAAGGTGCTGGACCTGAACAAAGGATTTTTGCAGCTGGATGAACCGGAGCAGCAAGCGACGTATCAGGCGGGATTCGCTGTTCTGGTGGGAGGTCAAGAGTCACTTCGCGAATTCTTTTGTCACGTCATTCGAACGCACACCTTGAAGCTTCCACTCGGCCCAGCGTCACCGTTGGGACGAACCTACACCGCGCTCCTCGGCTCTCGAGCAAGCTGGCAAAGATTCGGCCCAGTTCTCGAAGAGCTCGCGCACGCTGTGTGGTCCGGATGATACACCTATATTTGGCGTAAAGATCGACCGGCGGCGACTGTATAGCGTGAGAAGAGCTGGAGCCGAATTCGGCATGACTCCAAAGACGCTGCTTGGATACGCTGAGGCGAACGGCGCCGCAAACATCACCGTTGTTCATACACAGCACGGTCCTCGCAAGTGGATCACTATCGATGCGACCGTCGCCGAACGCCTGTTTCGGGAGCCCTGCGAGACGGGTTGGCGCAAACGCCTTCGTGCAATGGGAATGACCGCCAAGACCTTGAATGCGGTGCTGGCCGCTGGGCTTCTACGGCCGCTTGAGGTGAAGCCGGGACACTCAGGATTCGCACCGTTGCGGGCTGGTGAAGTCGATGCACTCATGGACCAGTTTTTAGGCCGGGCTGAACTGATCGACAAAAAGCCAACCGATTGTGCACGGTTGCTCGACGTGTCGAGATGCTTGGAAGGTACCATTATTCTGCATCAGCAAATAGTGGAGGGAAAAATATGGGTTGGCAGACTGTGTGGCGAGAACAGGCCATATGCGTCGATAGTCGTGAAAAGGTCGGACGTGGACGCAGCGCTGGTTTGGCCCGACCGTTTCTCATTTCGCACAGCTTCGGACCTCACAAACTTGGACAAATCGATCATCTATGCGGCCTGGCGAAACGGCTGGGTGACCAGCGAACAGGAGTGGGAACTACGCAGCGGACAGATGATGCCCGCCCTTACCCGCGCAACCGTGGATAAGCTCTCCAACGATTTTATCGGACTCATGCAACTGGCCGGAGGTAACCCACGGAGAGCTGGGGCACTCCGACGTCTATTGGCGGCAAAGGGGATTAGTCCAGCCATTACCATTGAACGAGGCGCCTGCGCCTATCTTCGCGAACAGGTTCGAGACTGGTTACCCGGCTAGAAGTCTTTCAATTCTCCCCTATCCAGGGCCGCCATTGGCGGCCCTTTTATTTTGCCTGACGAAGAGGGATAATCCAATTGCTGACTTTGGGAAACTTCGATTCCATGGATGCCAAAAAACTCAATGAAATCAATCCAGATTGGAAATTCCGATTCAATCTCTACACAAGCCAAGCAACTGGGCGGGTAATATCGTATTCGCCGCGCGCACTGTCGAACGACCCCGCACGATCGCTGAACTCCAGGACATAGTGCGCTGGTCAGGCAAGATACGCGTACTGGGCTCCGGCCATTCGTTCAACACCATTGCCGATACCGACGACACACTCCTCATTCTGTCCGACCTTGAGCGCAGGATAGAGATAGACCCTGCCGCCCGGACAGTGAACGTAGATGGTGGCGCCACCTATGCCGATCTGGCGCCAATTCTGCATGCATCCGGTTTCGCCCTACACAATGTTGCGTCCTTGCCCAACATCACGATTGCCGGCGCGGTCGCGACTGCCACGCACGGTTCGGGCGACGCCAACAAGAACCTCGCCGCCGCCGTCTCTGGGATCAAGCTGGTTACGGCCAATGGCGAAATACTGAATCTGAGCCGTGGAGACGCCGATTTCGATGGCGCCGTCGTCAGCCTCGGAGCGCTCGGGGTCATCTGTGAACTGACGCTGGATATCGTCCCCAGTTTCGAGATACGCCAGAACGTCTATCTGGACTTGCCGGTATCGGCCGTTATCGACAACTTCGATGCGCTGATGTCCCGTGCCTATAGCGTCAGCCTTTTTACGCGCTGGCAGGGCGCGGCCACTGACCAGATCTGGGTAAAGGCGCTGACGAGTGCCGGGGAACCGCCGGCTGACGTGCTCGGAGCTCGTGCAGCGACAAAGGCCTGCCACCCCATTCCTGATATGGATGGAACCAATTGCACCGCTCAATTCGGCGTGGCCGGTCCGTGGCACGAGCGGCTGTTTCACTTCGCCATTGGCAACACCGCCTCTGCGGGGGCGGAGCTGCAGTCGGAGTTCTTTGTAAAGCGCAGCGATGCCCCCGCCGCCATCGCAGCACTGCACGCGGCCCAGGAGCATTTCTCAAAGGCATTGTTCATCTCGGAAGTCCGCTCGGTGGCCGCCGACGCGCTGTGGCTCAGTTCCGCCTATGAACAGGACACGATTGGCTTTCACTTCACCTGGCACCCAGAATGGAAGCCAACACTTGCTGCCGTGAAGGCGGTAGAAGCGGCCCTAACCCCATTCAATCCGCGTCCGCATTGGGCCAAGCTCTTCACCCTGCCCGCTGCCACGATTGAAGCTGCATTCCCACGCCTTCCGGACTTCCGCGAGCTCGCCAAGCGCCATGATCCGGAAGGGAAATTCCGCAACAGGTTTGTTACCGAACTCTTCTTCAGCCAACCGGCTTAGCTACAGGCTACTGGCGTCTGCCGTGATGACGCTGCGGCCGAACACTCCGTCTGCCTTGGGCACCAGACGGACCACCGAGTAACCGCGCGCCTTCAGCTCGGCCAGAAAGCCCGGGAGCAGGTCGACGGTACGCTGATGTATGTCGTGGAATAGAACGATGCCACTGCCGCGCGCTTCCAGCCGATCAAGCGTCCGGTTGGCTACCGTCTGCGCACTTTGCTTGTAATAGTCCTTGCTGTCGATATCGACGTCCAGCACCACCATGTCTCCGTGCAGGAGACTGGTCCGAAGAAAGCCGGTTTGCGCCAGGTAGGGGAAGCGGAAGAACGGTGCAAGCTGCCCTGCTCCACCTAGGGCTTCGGCAACTGCCGCCTCCCCGCGAGCAATTTCCGCAAGCGCCGCTCGGCGAGGCAGATTGGCCAGATTGCTGTGATCGAAGGTGTGGCTGCCCACGCTATGGCCGCGCCGGGCCACTTCCTGGGCCAGCGCCGGATTGGATTTGGCCGCTGAACCGAGCATGAGGAACGTCCCCTTCACGCCGTATCGGTCGAGCGCATCGAGAATTTTCGGCGTCTTGCCCGGCCGTGGACCATCATCGAAAGTCAGGATGACTTCACCCGGGCGCAAAATGATATCGGTGGTCGAAGCGACTTCAAGCGTTCGGCCGGCAAGCTGGCTGGTGCCGAATATTCGGCGCGGCATCGCCTGTTCCAACCGAGCCGACGCGCTGCGCGCTGCGCTGCCCGTAATTACTTCGTCGCTGCCTGCGGAAGGTGAGTTGGCAAGAGAATTTTGGCTGATTGGCTTGGCGCAGCCAGCCAAGGTTAAAGCAAGCAGGCCCGAACACAAAAGCGCTGAAAACAACCGCAAGACTGAGCCCACCCGTCCAAATCAAGTGGGTCTACTTTTCGCGATTTATGGTTAACAATCCCCTCGCAAGACCTTAAGATTTACTTACTCGCCAGAATTTTGGCCCGACGCCCCAAAGTATCGAGGGCACTCAGAAACAACGATCGATCCGCAGGACGAAAGCTCGCATTGTGGCCGGAAATCTCACCGGTCTCGCGCAGATGCTGCTTGAGATCACGCATGGCCAGCGCCATGCCGATCGAGGCCGGCGTAAACGGCTTTCCCGTGAAGCCGAGCACATGGCAGCCCTTGTCGATGGCCCGGCTGGCCAGCGGAATATCGGCTGTCAGCACGATGTCATTGGCCTTGGCGTGCTCAACGATCCAGTCATCAGCCGCATCGGCACCCGCCGCAACAACTACAACCTGCACCATCGGATCACGCGATGGCCTGATCCCGCCATTGCTGACAATGATGATGACCAGCCCCAATCGCTCGGCGACCTTCTTGGCCTCCTCCTTTACCGGACAGGCATCGGCATCAACGAAGATAGTCGGTTCAGGCATGCGCGATTTCGTCCAGCACAAAGGTCAAGCGATCTTCCACGGACACTTTGGGAAGCTCGACCACGCGATACCCGATTTCCGCATAGGCGTCACGTATCGGCCCATAAATGCGCTGCGCGTGCTCCCAACCCTCTGTGCGTTCGGCATCGTCGGCGTAAATTTCGCGCCAGGGCGGCGCAAGGAAGACGGTAGAATTATAGCGATAGAGGCGCGCGGCCCGCGCAAAATGCTCGGTCTCCGCCAACCCCATGATCCGGCCATAGGCCAGGAGATCGGGAATACCCCGGTCACACAGGGCCGGTCCTTTGCCCGCGCAAAGCGCTTCAAAAGTCTGAATGTCCCGGTCGAGCATCAATTCGGCAAACCGGGCCGGATCGCGCCATTGTAGCGCCGGTCCATCAATGGCGGTCTGCACCTGGATTACGGCCCGAGCCGCCTCGCGTCCGATGCGAATGCCTCGCGCAGCCGCCGCATTGAGCAGTGTTGTCTTGCCCGCGCCGGGTGCACCGGTCAGCACGAACAGGCTTTCGCCAGCATGGGTCATGCTGTTGCCTCGTAAACAATGTCGGGGAAGCGGCGATAACGCCGCTCCTCCAACCTAGGCGAGGCGTGCCGATCAGTAAACCACCACCGACCGAATGCTTTCGCCCGAATGCATCATGTCAAAGCCCTTGTTGATGTCTTCGAGCCGCAGCGTATGCGTGATCATGGGATCGATATCGATCTTGCCGTCCAGATACCAGTCGACAATCTTGGGCACATCCGTCCGCCCCTTGGCGCCACCAAAGGCCGTGCCCATCCAGGTGCGCCCGGTAACCAGCTGGAATGGCCGTGTCGAAATCTCCTGGCCTGCCCCGGCCACGCCGATCACCACCGACTTGCCCCAGCCGCGATGCGCACATTCGAGCGCCTGACGCATAACCTTGGTGTTACCGGTGCAATCGAATGTGTAATCGGCACCGCCGATCAGATCGCCACGGCGCTTGGTCAGATTGACGAGATAGGGAACGATATCCTCACCGATTTCGGTGGGATTGACGAAATGGGTCATGCCAAAACGCTCGCCCCATTCCTTCTTTCCATTATTGATATCGACGCCAATGATCATGTCCGCACCGGCCAGGCGCAGACCCTGAATGACATTGAGCCCGATACCGCCCAGACCGAACACCACGGCAGTTGCGCCGATTTCCACCTTGGCCGTGTTGATTACCGCCCCGATGCCGGTCGTCACCCCACAGCCGACATAGCAAACCTTGTCGAACGCCGCCGCCGGATCAATCTTGGCGACCGCAATCTCGGGCATGACGGTGTAGTTCGAGAAGGTCGAGCAGCCCATATAGTGGTAGATCGGCTTGCCCTCGAGGGAGAAGCGCGAGGTTCCGTCGGGCATGAGCCCCTGCCCCTGGGTCGCGCGGATGGCGGTGCACAGATTGGTCTTGCCCGACCGGCACGAATAGCACTCACGGCATTCGGGCGTGTAGAGCGGGATGACATGGTCGCCCTTCTTCACGCTGGTAACACCGGCACCAACATCCACCACGACGCCGGCCCCCTCGTGCCCAAGGATAGAGGGGAACAGCCCCTCAGGGTCAGCCCCTGAAAGCGTGAAATCATCAGTGTGACAAAGCCCGGTGGCCTTGATCTCGATCAGAACTTCGCCCGCCTTGGGGCCCTCCAGATCCACTTCGACAATCTCAAGCGGCTTTCCTGCGGCAAGGGCGACGGCGGCACGGGTCTTCATAGCTCAACAACTCCAGTCTGATGCGCCGGACCATGCCACGCGCCGCCCTCCGACCGCAACCGCTAGCCACCGCCCCCTCCGCCGCCAAGGGACAACATGACGTTGACCGCGGACGCCAATAGCAGCGTGTTGTAGAGGTGAGAAAAGACCAGATGGACAACAACGCGCCGTCGCATTGTATTGCTGGCGATCTTGACGTCTGACGTCGCAACCGAAGTGCCTACCGTGTAGGAGAAATACATGAAGGCGACAGCGTCTGGTTTCTCGTCGCCGGGGAACTGCAGTCCACCCGCGTTTTCTTGCTTCTCGTCATGCCCTTCTTCCGGAGCCTGATAGTATTCGTAAGCGTAATGCAAGGCACCAAGCGCCTGCACGGTAAACCACCCCAGAACAACAGAGGCAACGCCGAGCGTGACTGCAATTGGGTCGGGCTTGCCACCATTGGCAAGCGCCAGTGTCAGGGACACCACCGAGGCCAGAACGACGAGCGAGACAATAGCGAAAATACCGGCGGCGGGAGTGTCTTCCGCCCGCGCATTCTCTTGTAGATAGTCCGCCGTCAGCATCGGCACTTTGAGAAAAGTCAGCGCCAGAAACACCGCGAACAATGCATTGGAGCTGAAACCGATCGCATATTTGGGCGCCAGCCAAAGAGATAGAGTCAGAACGGCACTCCCCGCGATCAGTCCGGCGTAGGACTGGGCGTGGCGCGGCAAGATCCGCCTGCGCAGCAAGGAATGTGACTGGAGGTCATTCATGGCGTTCCGTCCCGGCGCAACCTTGTGGGGCCGCGCCGGATCAACGCCCTTAGCCCGGAATGGCTCCCGGCCCTGGCTGTGCGCCCGGCGGCACCTTGCCCATGATGATCATGCCCAGCACTTCATCCTTGGTGACATCGGAGGTTTTCGCCTGCCCCACGACTTGCCCGTTTTTCATCACCACGACCCGATCCGCCAGATCGAACACATCGTGGATATCGTGGCTGATCAGGAAAATGCCGATCCCCTCGGTCTTGAGTTGCTTGATCAACTCACCCACCTGCGCGGTTTCCTGCGGTCCCAAGGCGGCCGTGGGCTCGTCCATGATCAGTATGCGTGCATTGAACAGGATCGCCCTGGCAATTGCCACGGACTGGCGCTGCCCCCCCGAAAGTGCCTTCACCGGCTCCTTGAAGCGGCGGAAGTTAGGGTTAAGCCGCCCCATGACTTCACGCGCCTTGGACTCCATTGCAGCATCGTCCAGCGTTCCGAGCGAAGTGACCATCTCACGGCCAAGGAACAGATTTGCCGCCGCATCGACATTGTCTGCAACAGCGAGCTGCTGGTAGATCGTTTCAATGCCATAGGCTTTGGCGTCGCGCGGATTGTTGATCGTCGCCGTCTCGCCATTGATGCGGATTTCGCCCTCGTCGCGCTTGTAGGCGCCTGAGAGAATCTTGATCAGCGTCGACTTGCCCGCGCCATTGTGGCCAAGCAGGCCGACCACTTCCCCGCTATGCAGATCGATCGAGGCGCGATCCACTGCGTGAATGCCGCCGAAGGAGATCGAGATGTCGGTCATTTCGACCAGAGGCTTGCCGGTATCCAGCATAACGCAACTCCTAATGCTTGTTCCGGCGGTAGAGCGTGTCGAGCCACACCGCAAAGACCAGAACCGCGCCAACCACGATGGACTGCAGCGGACTGTCGATCCCCATCAACACCATGCCCGACTGCAGCGACTGCATAACCACGGCCCCCAGCAACGCCCCGGCAATCGTGCCCACGCCACCAGCAAGGGAAGTGCCCCCGATAACCGCCGCGGCGATGACGTATAGTTCGTCTAGTGTACCCAAGGCATTCGTCGCTGCGTTCAGGCGGGCGGTCGAAATGGCGGCGGCGATGGCGCAGAGCGCGCCCATCAGCATGAAAATCTTGACGGTAACCCAGCGCGTGTTGATGCCGGCCAGTTCCGCCGCCTCGGGGTTACCGCCCATGGCATAGACATAGCGGCCAAAACGCGTGCGCGTCGTCAGAAACGTCATGACCACACCCACGCCAACCGCGATCAGAACCGGAATGGCAATCCCGTGAGAGATAAACAGCCCACCCTCAGGCACCGGGATTCCATTGGCCTCGGCGAACCGCTCGGCAATGCGCACCGGCCAGGGATAGGCGTTGGCGACCCAGACTGCTGCAATGGTCGCGCCGCAACCGATCACGGCCAGCGAGACTTCGGCCCAGACCGGGCGCTGCGGGAAATTGAACCGCTGGCGCTGGCGTCGACCAAAATATAACCCGATGATTATCGCAGCACAGGCCACGGCCGCGATCACCCAACTCCAGAGGGCGCCGATCGACCCATCCGGACCGCCCCCCATCAACTGGAAGGTCGAGTCCATCGGCGCGACCGTCCGGCCAGCGGTGACCCACCAGGCCGCCCCGCGCCAGACCAGATATCCGCCCAGCGTCACGATGAAGGCTGGCACGCGCAGATAGGCGATGATCGCCCCCTGCACGCCACCAATCCCCACGCCGACGGCCAGACCCGTGCCGAGGGACAACACCCAGATCAATGGATGCCCCAGACCCAATCCAAACTGGGTCGGCAGAATTTGCGTCTGCATCACGCCCATCACCATGCCCACCACGCCCAGTATCGAGCCGACGGACAGGTCGATATTGCGGGTCACGATAACCAGCACCATGCCAGTGACCATCACCGCCACCGACGCGGTTTGCACCGACAGGTTCCACAGATTGCGCGGGGTCAGAAACAGCCCGCCCGAGAAGAAGTTGAAACCAATCCAGATGATGGCCAGCGCACCGATCATGCCCAGCAGGCGCGTGTCGATTTCGGTCGCGATCAAGAACCGCTGCAACGGATTTTGCACCGTCTGGCTCGGATGCGTGGTGCTTGCTATGGCGCGCAGTTCGGCCATCAATATCCCCCATGGAAGAAGCGCTCCGGCGAGCCGGGACGCGGTCTGATCACGCAAGTGCCGCAGCGCGTCACGCCGCGGCACTTGCTGGTCAGTCTAGTACAAGATGACCTCAGTCACACGCAGCGACGGAACCGGCCGCAACACCCTGGCAAACGACGTCCTTGGACACCCAGCCGGCATCGATCACGACGTTGAGGTTGTCCTGCGTCACAGGCACGGGCGCCAGCAACACTGCATTCATCTCGACGCCGTTCGGGCCGTCGGAGAATTTGGTCGCGTCTGTCACTTCGTCGAGGGCAGCACCGTCGGCCAGCTCAACCGCAATTTCAGCGGCTTTCTTGCCGAGCTCGCGCGCATCCTTCCACACCGACACCGTCTGGGTGCCCAGCGCGATGCGATTGAGGGCGGCATGATCGCCATCCTGCCCGGAAACCGGCACTGAACCGGCAAGTCCCTGTGCGCTGAGTGCTGCGATTGCACCGCCGGCAGTACCGTCATTGGAAGCGACCACTGCGTCGACCTCGTTGTTGTTGGCGGTGAGGAACTGTTCCATGTTCCCCTGGGCGACTTCCGGGTTCCAGTTGTCGGTATAGGCCTCGCCAACATTGACGATGGCACCGGAATCGATCGCGTCCTGAAGCACTTCCATCTGACCGGCAAACAGGAAATCGGCGTTCGGATCGGCCGAGTTGCCCTTGATGAAGACATAGTTGCCTTCAGGCTGGACTTCGAACACGCCGCGGGCCTGCATGCGACCCACTTCCTTGTTGTCGAAAGTCAGATAGAAGGCGTCCGGATTCTCGATCAGGCGGTCATAACCGACGACCGGGATACCTTCTGCGACGGCCGCAGCCACGGCGGGGCCAATGGCATCGCTGTCCTGAGCGAGGACGATCAGCGCATCTGCACCCTGGCTGATCAGGCTTTCAATATCGGTCAGCTGCTTGGAGGCGGACGATTGGGCGTCAGCCGAAATATATTCCGCGCCAGCGGCCTCAAGCGCGGCCTTGATGGCGGCTTCGTCGGTTTTCCAGCGCTCTTCCTGGAAGTTATTCCAGGACACACCAACGACAATCTGGTCCTGCGCGACAGCCGAGCCGAAAAGCACGGTGGACGCCAGCAGAACTGCTGCAAATTTCTTCATATCTGTCCTCCCATGGGCAGATTTGCTGCCCGCAATGCAAGTTGGCGGTTTAACCCCAACCGGGCACCGCCTCCCTGCGCCCTGAGCATTAATTTTACTGCTCGAAAAAAGGTCTCGCATGTGCGGCCGCGACATGTCAACTTCATTTTCGGGCCTCGAAGAAATTCGAGTGTTGCGATAAGGCGTGCACAATGCTGTCTTGAATATCGGGGTTGGGGAGAAGGCCGCTTGACGCGAAACGTCAGCGATAGTGATAGCGTCCGGCGGCAAAATCGCGGATTGATCCTGAGTGCGCTGCGCTCAGGCGGCCCTCAGTCGCGCACTGGTTTGGCAGGCGTTACAGGCCTTAGCCACGCCAGCGTCACAGCCATCATGCAGGACCTTTTGGCGCAACGGATCGTCGAGGAACTTACCAGTTCCGAGCGCACCGATGGGCGCATGCGAGGCAGACCGGCGACCCTGGTAGGATTCCATCGCGGGGCCGCATATGTGGCGCTGCTTGAAGTCGACGTGAATCGGCTGCGCGCTTCGCTTGTCGATTATTCTGGTGTGCTGGTGGACCGGATTGAAACGGCCATCTCACCATCAACCTTTGCCCAAACAACGCCCAGCGAATTTTTCACCTTGCACTTGGAAAGCCTTCGCGAACGGACGCCGCAGGCGGCCCAGACCCTTCGCCGTGTCGCGATCAGCGTTCAAGGCATTCTCAGCTCAGATAGTAGTGGCCTTAAATGGTCCCCCATTGCCGGGCTGGCCGGATCTTCCTTTGCGCATGATCTTGCCGAGAATTCTGGACTGCCGGTCTCACTCTACAAACGCGGCAGGCTGTTGGCCGAGGGCACGCGCTGGCTCGATCCAGCACTGCACGACTCTAGTGTGGCAACGGTCTTTGTCGGCTCAACGGTCGCGATGGGCCTCAGTCTGCACGGGCACATCACCGGTCGAAGCGAAGGCGGCGCCACCGAGTTCGGCCATATGAACCACGTGCCCAATGGCGCCCTTTGCCGTTGCGGCATGCGTGGATGCATCGAAGCCTATGCGGCCGATTATGGCATCTTGCGTACCAGCTACTCGGTGCCCGAAACCACACCCCCTGCCCCCGCTGTTCCGGCGCAGCAGTTCGAAGCACTGATCCAGCGCGCAGAGGCCGGCGACAGAGACGCGACGCATGGCTTCAACTTGGCCGGCCGCGCCATCGGCTATGGCTTGAGCCGCATGTTGGCGATGTTCGACCCCACCCATATCCTGATTGTCGGGCCAGGCGCGCGCGCTTTGGACCTGTTCCGACCCGAAATCGAGGCCGCGCTGTCCTCGTCCCTGGTTTGTAACATCAACGGACTACCCAAAATCCTCGCTCACCCCGACGAGCGCGAACCCATTTTCAGAGGCCTGATGATGAAGACCTTGTCGGCGCTCGACCAAACCGATTTTGCGGCGCTGGAATCGGGCAGCAGCGTTCAGCGCCGCGCCTGACCCTCCCGGGCGAGACCGACGAGCCAAAAGCGTCGGCCCCTGAAGGACCTTGGCTTTCAGAGTTTGAGAAAATCGTGGAGCTGATCCGCAAGGACGACCGGTTCAGCTTCAGCGCCATGCAGCACCAATTCGGCGTTTTCCGGCGGTTCGAAGGGTGAATCGATGCCGGTGAAATTCTTGATCTCGCCAGCTCGAGCCCGTTTGTAGAGTCCCTTGGGGTCGCGTGCCTCGCACACCTCAAGCGGGGTATCCACATAGACCTCTGTAAAGGCAGTATCCCCAGCGATCTCGCGTGCCAGCCGCCGCTCCTTTTCGAAGGGAGAGATGAATGACACCAGCACAATCAACCCGGCATCGGCCATCAGCCGCGCCACTTCGGCCACGCGACGAATGTTTTCGACACGCGCCGCTTCGGTAAAGCCTAGATCTTTGTTCAGGCCATGCCGGACATTGTCGCCATCCAGAATATAGGCGTGCCGCCCCTCGGCAGTCAGCCGCTTCTCGAGAAGATTGGCGACCGAGGACTTGCCCGAACCCGAAAGCCCTGTGAACCAGATAATACGAGGCGATTGCCCCTTCATCTGCGCCCGTACTTCCCGGTTCACATCAAAGGATTGGTAGGTCAGGTTCTGGGCGCGCCGCAGGCCGAAATCGATCGTCCCCGCTCCGAGCGTGGCATTAGAAATCCGGTCAACCAGAATGAATCCGCCAGTCAGCCCATTGCTCGCATAAGGATCGAAAGCAATCGGCTTGTCGGTGTTGAGCGTGACCGTGGCAACCTCATTAAGGTCGATTTTAGTAGCCGCCGTCTGTTCCAGCGTATTCACATTGGTTCGGAACTTGAGATCGGTGATAGTCGCCGGCACCGTCTGCGTGCCAATCTTGAGCAGATAAGATCGCCCCGGATAGGCCGGCTCCTCGTTCATCCAGACCACCCTGGCCTGAAACTGGTTGGAATACTCCGGCGTCTCACCGGGCCGTGAAAGCACGTCACCACGCGAGATATCCACCTCGCGATCGAGCACCAACGTCACCGCCTGACCGGCAATCGCGCGGTCAAGATCGCCACCCATAGTGACAATGCGGCTAACGACGGCCGGTTTGCGGGAGGCCGCGATCAGCACCTCGTCGCCCACAGCCACGGCCCCCGATGCCACGGTGCCCGAGAAGCCGCGGAAGTCGAGGTTGGGCCGGTTAACCCATTGCACCGGAAAGCGGAACTTCTCAGCAGTGCGGTCCTCTGCAACGTCAATGGCTTCAAGATAAGGCACCAGGGCCGCGCCCTCATACCAGGGCGTTTTCTCGCTGGGCCGCAGGATATTATCGCCTCGCAGCGCCGAAACCGGAACGGCGGCAAGCGTTTTGAAGCCCAACGGTGCCGCGAAAGCACGATATTCGGCAACGATCCGGTCAAAGGCCTCTTGGTCGTAGTCCACCAGATCAATCTTGTTGACCACTAGAACCACATGCTTCACCCCGATCAGCGACAGGATGAAACTGTGCCGCCTGGTCTGGGTGAGCACGCCCTTGCGCGCATCGATCAACACCAGCGCCAGTTCGGCATTGGAGGCGCCCGTCGCCATGTTGCGAGTGTACTGCTCATGGCCCGGCGTGTCGGCCACGATGAACTTGCGCTTGTCGGTCGAGAAGAACCGGTAGGCAACATCGATCGTGATGCCTTGTTCCCGCTCGGCAACGAGGCCATCTACCAGCAGGGAAAAATCGATTCCCTCGTCACCCACCGTGCGGTTGTGGCTTTCTTTCTTGAGACTCGCCAACTGGTCATCAAGGATGAGCTGGCTGTCATAAAGCAGCCGCCCGATCAGGGTGGACTTGCCGTCATCGACGCTGCCGCAGGTAAGAAAACGTAACAGCGATTTTTCCGTCTGCTGGGCAAGCCACAGATCAAGATTGGTGTCGGCGGTAGCAGGAACTGCGGACATGACTAGAAATACCCTTCCTGCTTCTTCTTCTCCATCGAGCCGACGCTGTCGCTGTCGATCAGCCGCCCTTCGCGCTCCGAAGTCCGGCTCGCCTGCATTTCCATGATGATGGAGGGCAGGTCGGCGGCTTCGGAACGGATCGCGCCCGTCAGCGGGTAGCAACCCAGCGTGCGGAACCGCACCACTTCCTCCTTGGGCGTTTCGCCCGGATTGAGCGGCAGGCGCTCGTCGTCGACCATGATGAGCGTGCCGGAACGCTCGACCACCGGCCGCGGACGAGCGAAATAAAGCGGCACAATCGGAATTTGTTCGGAATAGATATAGGTCCAGACATCGAGCTCGGTCCAATTCGAGATTGGAAACACCCGCATGCTCTCGCCCGGATTGAGCCGCGTGTTAAACGTCCGCCACAGCTCGGGCCGCTGGTTCTTGGGGTCCCAGGCATGGCTGGCATTGCGATGCGAGAACACTCGTTCTTTGGCTCGCGACTTTTCTTCATCTCGGCGCGCCCCGCCAATGGCCGCGTCATAGCGCCCCGCTGTCAGCGCCTGGCGCAAAGCCGCGGTCTTCATAATGTCGGTGTAGCGTGAGGACCCATGGTCAAACGGGTTGATGCCGTCACGCACGCCATCCTGATTGGTGTGGGTGATCAGGTCGAACCCATATTCTTCAGCTGTCCTGTCGCGGAAAGCGATCATCTCGCGAAACTTGAACGTCGTGTCGACATGCAAGAGCGGGAACGGGATCTTGCTCGGAAAGAACGCCTTGCGCGCTAGATGCAGCAATACGCTCGAATCCTTGCCGATCGAATACATCATCACTGGCCGCTCAAAGCTTGCGGCAACTTCGCGCAGAATCTCGATGCTCTCGGCCTCAAGGGTCTGCAAATGCGTCAGTCGTTTCTGGTCCAACACTCGTATCCGGATATGGGGCCTGTCGGCGGAGATTTGCCTAGGTTTCGTACCCTCCCACGCCCTTGACCATCAACCCAAAAACTGCCCGAAACCCTTGTGCTACAGGGCCTTGAGGCAAATTAGTGCACCAATGGGGCAGCGCGTATGAAAGCCCACCCCAAGCGCCTTGCCCGCCGCATTGCGCAATGCGTACGCTCCCCAATTGGCAGAAAAAAAGTTCACGGGCCGCGGGTCTACGCACGAGCGTAGCAGTCCATGTTTTTACCTGCTGTGCGGCCGCGTAGAGCGTCATTCGGATCATGATGAACACGTACTGTGAAGACGCACTCATGAGCGGCTCCAGGCAAGGAACCTGCATCTATCCGCTCTCCAGCGCGTGTTGAGCGAACAGTTCCGCTTCTGGATTTGTTTCTGGTTCAGCGTTCGCTGGGCGCTGGCGCTAAGCGGCCGGCAATTGCATCTGCGCCGGCTCTGCGCTCGAGGGCAGCGACATGACGGATTGGGTCGATCGTGCAAACGCAGCCATGACACCACGTGCAGCCTTGCGAGCCAGTATGATATTCTGCTCGTTGAGGTAGCAGAACACTTCTTCCAGCTCGGGCGGGATATCACCCTCATTCTCGCTGATCAGTTCCTCCGTCAGCGCCGTAATCACATAATGGCGCGCCGCCGCGTCGTCGGCGAGATCGGCAGAACGGGCATGCATTACCAGCCGGACCAGCAGGCCGCCGATCGCGGCAGATAGTCCGCAGCGGGCGAACAACGCCATGAGGACCGCGCGACTACCGCTTTCAAGCAGGGTGAACACCTTGTCCGCGCTGGTATTAGCCAGCCCACCGATGCAGGCCGCAAAGAACAACACCCGCCCGGTCACGACCGCATGCAGCAGCAATCGCGCACTAACTTGATCTGCGCCCAGCAAATCATCGACAAACGCCGATCGACCCGCTTCGGCGATACGCTCTCCGATCACCGCCACCGCTGTATCGGTGCCATTGCGGAGCACCCGACCCAGACGGTCAGCATTGAGCGCACCCTTGACGATACGACATCCGCGCAGGCTCTCGGCAACTTGGTGCACCAGAGCCAGTCGCGTCGGTCCCGGCAGGTCCTTCCGGGCAAGCAAGGCGCCACGATATGCAGCGTCGGCGCCAAAGCTCCTGGCCAACTGGTCCAGGGTGGACGCCTCAATGTAGACGTCGTCGCGGCGCAGCAGGCGCAAGGTAATGCGCTGGTCATGCCGGCCAATCAGCGCCGACGCCAGCCTTGGACTGACACGGGAGCGCTGCGCAATGGCCAGCAAGACATCGTGGTCGCCTCGAGCCACGTTCGGCAGGAGATCGGCATCCACCAATACGGGTGAATATTGCAGCACGGCACGCGATATCACTGCACTGTCCTGCAGCAACGAAAGGATAATCGGACGAGGTGCCTGACGCGAATGCAAGAGGCCATAGGCCAGAGCCGCCCGAACCTTTACCGAGTTGTCATCGAGAAACCCGATCAACGCGGCATAAAGCGCCGCGTGCTCGTCGGCGGGCCCGCTGTGGTCGAGATAGGCGAGTGCCGCAAGATGAGCTGCATGCCCTCGCGCGTCACTGTCCTTGGACTGTGACAGTTCTGCAAATGCCTCGTAGCCGACCATTACGCACTCCACTCCGATGGAGCGAAGCTAGCGATCAAACTTTAAGGAACGGTTCACCATAACCGACTGCACTCGGCTCGGTATGGGCCCCAGGTCAGGCTGACTGTCAAATGCCTGCAGATACGGCGAAAAGTCGCGACAGCGCGTCCCAGAACACGAACACCATCACCCAGGACACAGGACCAGAGCCAGAACAATCAACGCCCCTGGGCAAAGCACCTCCGAGCTCGCGCCCGCCTCGCGCGATGGGTGTGCCATCACTTTCCTCCACAAGGCCCTGATGCTCTTCGGCAGCCAAGGTTAGCCTCACTAGAGGGGGCATTGCCAGGATCGCCAACCCACACATTCGATCTAGATCGCCCTGTCCGGCTTATTGGGCGTACAGTTGAGTAAAGAATGCTGCCCCCTCCTGGCCGGCCTCCACCTCACCTTCAGGTTCATTCTTGAACAGGCCGGTGAAGGACATGTTTGCCGGCGAAAATCTTGAAGGCAAAGGGGGATCGGAGACTTGTTGCGCGGACTGATCGCCCCCGCCTGTCATCTGCTGCACGGCGAACCCGGCACTGTCGCCCGTTCCGTGTTTGGCCACCAGCACCTGGTAAACCTGCCGAATGGTCCGGGCCTGACCGTCACCATCGAAAAATATGGCCCGATTGGCAGCTGCTTGCCGCGGAAAGAGTTGAACGGCGATCTGATCGGGGTTCTGCAGCCCGGCCTTGAACATCCGCTCCGCGCCCTGCGCCCCCAGAAAATGCGCTATGTAAAGTTCACCAGCACTTGGCATCCGCCCAAAATGGTTGCGCAGATACTCGCCATTGGTTCGGGTGAATGCCGCAGCGAGGTCTGCGGCGACCTGCGGATTTTCGCGCAATTGCAGGATCTGTTCCCGCCTGGCCTTATCGGCCACCACATAGTCGCCATCAGATGTGCGGGTGATTGCTTCGGCATAGGAATGATAACCCAATCGCGGGCCCTCTTCCTTCATCACCTGCAGCCAGGTCCCCTCAAGAAACTGGAACAGCCCCACAGCTGAAGAGGTGCTGGCCCGCGCCTGGGGATTAAGGCTGCTTTCCCGCATTGCCGTTTGCAGCAGATAGTCGAAATCCACCCCGCTGCGGTTGCCCGCAGCGTTCAGAGCATTGGCCAGGCTCTGCGAAATGGAAATGGACTGCACGCCCATGGCAGATTGTCTCGACGGGAATCACTGCCCAACACTAGCACTCAATCTCGTTAACGCCCTGTTAACCAAAACCTCCCTCGCGTCGTGCAACGTTAGATGAAGTAGTTTCTGGCGGTTTGATGTTCGATCGGCCGTCAGCGAGATCAATTGAAAGGCAATGTAAATTTCATGTCAGCAGCCATTGGGCGGTTTATAATCCCGACCGATTGTGACACAGCTTTTCCCCAATTGGGGTCTAGGCGAAAACCGGATTCGGCCCTGCAAGCGGTGCCGCAAGCTGGAGAGCACATGCGTTCGGCAAGACTATTGGCAACCCTGATCGCCGTGCTGCTGGCGCTAGGTCCACTGGCTGCGGCCCAACCCGCCATCGCCCAGCAATCGGCGGAGATCCCTCCCCTGCCGCGTCCACGGCCTGACCGCGACGCTTCGCCCGCGACAACCGCGCCGGACGACACCACAGCGGCCGAAGCGATAGCCGCGGTGTCTAACGTGCCGCAACCAGTTACGCTCACCGCGCGCATCACCGCCGATGGCGCCCCCATACCTGAAGGGCTGGTTTGGCGGATCTTCGAGGGGAGCCCTGGCGAGGATGGCGAAATGGCTCTCGTTGCGAAGGCCGACACCGGCAGCGCGCAGCTCGACCTGCCCCCCGGAGACTACGTCGTCCACGTCGCCTATGGACAGGCCCAGCTCAGTGAACCATTCACCGTCATGCCCGGCACGAACAGCCATGACGTCAACCTTGAAGCCGGTGCATTGCGGTTGAATTCAGCGGTAACGGGAGACATTCCGATCTCCCCGGCTCTGCTGCATTTTGACATATTCACCGCCAACGACGAAGCCGGCCGAGCACTTATCGCGGATGACCTTCCCCCCAACGAGATCATCACGCTGAACGCCGGCACCTATGAGATTGTCTCGCGTTTCGGCGCAATCAATGCCGTGGTCCGCGCCGATCTGAGGGTCGAGCCAGGTCAGCTGACCGATGCCACGCTCTTTCATCATGCGGCCGAAATATCGTTCAAGCTTGTCTCGGAAGAAGCGGGTGAAGCCATCGCGGACGTTGAATGGACGGTCAAAACCGCTGAAGGTGCAACCATATTCAGCGATCGTGGGGCCTTCCCGTCCACGGTCCTGTCCGAAGGCGAATATCTGGTGCTCGCCAAGCTCGGGGATCAGGTCTACAACCGCCAAATTCAGGTCCAGGCTGGCGGCCCGCGAGAAATTGAAGTTCTGACGACCGTCTATTAGTCAGATCACCACCAGAGAAGTGTCTTTCGCGGGTAGGTGTTGTCTCAATTGCGCAACAAGTTGCAGGCAGACAGTACTTCGACTTGAATGGTGCTTGGATGCAGCCCAGATGCATGGGACAAACGGGAGAAGACCATGTCGATGAACGTGCTTATTCGCGGCCGCCTGCCGGCCATAGCCACTGCCTGCCTTCTCAGCGCGGCCTTGCCCACTACCGTCGGCATGGCCAAAGACAAAGTAAAATCAGGCGGGGACAGTCCTGCTGCGCTGGAAATGGACTATTCAGTTTCCATTCCGACCGTTGACGCCAACGGGTCAAATCTCGACAACGCCGTCATTACCGAAATCCTGCGCGGGAACATCGCCGAAAACGCCGATGCGCTCGCCAATCTCGATGCCACCAGCATCGCCGTGCCGGAGATCACGCTCAGCGTCTCCTCGCAGTCGAATGACCAGACACATGATGCGACCGTGACTCTCACCGATCTGCTCCTGGAAAATGTGGTGGACGGAAAGGCGGCTGGCATCAGTCTCGCGGGGGTCACCGTGGTCGCTGACGATGCAAACTTCGCCTTTGGCGCCATGTCCGCGGCCAATCTCGATATTGCCGGTATTCTGGGCATCTACGGTCTGGTCGACATTGCTGATCGGACCGGGCTCGAGACCATTTACACCGACCTCGTGTCAGAGGGCGGCACGCTTGAATCCGAAGATGTTTCATGTAGCTTCGGTGGCGTCACAGGGGCCGAGTTCAAGGCACGGCCGCTCAACACTCCACTTGTCGAAATGATGGCCGTTGGCCAGGCCATGGAAGATCAGGGCGACGATGTGGATCCAGCAACCATGGGCCGGTTCCTCAAGATCTACGCGGACATCCTGACAGCCTTCGAAACCTCTGAGGTGAGCTTTGAAGGCTTCGACTGCAGCGGGGTAGACGAGGATGGCCGCCCCATGACCTTCTCTGTCGCCGGCATGACAATGGGCGGCATGTCGCCAGGCATCTACCCCTCCCTTGCCATGGACGGCCTTGATATCGTGGTGGAAGGCGACGGCTCCTTTTCCCTCGACAATCTGACTATCAAGCCGATGGACCTGACCTCGACCATTGCCGCACTGGAAGGGGCACCAGCCGAGGTGGATGAAGCCTGGCTGGAAGAGAATGCGCGGGCATTAATTCCGGCAATGGAAGGGCTTTCGCTTTCCGGACTCGATATCGATATTCCGGAGCCTGACACCGAAGGTGCCCGCATTCAGGCCAAGCTTGGCGCGTTCGACGTGTCTCTTGCCCGTTACGTCAACGGCATCCCGACCGATCTTGATGTCTCGGCGACCAATCTCCAGGCGGCCATCCCGGAGGGGACCGGCGAGGATGGACTGGAGCAAATGCTTGCGCTCGGGATCACCGATGTCGATGTCGGCTTCCGCGTCGCCGCCGCCTGGGATGCTGATAGCCAAACCGTCGCGATCGAGGAAATGTCTCTCACTGGCGCCGATCTCGCCACCGTACTGATCGCCGGGACCCTCGCCAACGCGACCGAAGATCTCTTTGCCCTCGACATGAGTGCCGCAATGGCGGCCAGCATGGCCGTTGCCGTCAAGAATCTTGATCTGACGGTAACCGATGCCGGTCTTTCCGACGTGATTCTGGCCGTGGTCGCCGCCGAGCAAGGGGCTGACCCTGCCACCCTTCGCCCGGTCTTCGCCGGATTGGCCCAGGGCAGTGTCATTGGCATGATGGCAGGGGCCGCTGACGCGGCAAAGCTGGGCGAAGCGATCAACAGCTTTGTAGCCGGCAACGCCAAGACACTGATGATCGGCCTTGAGGCCAAATCTGCCCCAGGACTTGGCATGATGGATTTCATGCAGGCCGAAGAGGATCCGACATCGCTGATCGGCAAGGTCAATATCAGCGCTGAAGCGAAATAGCCGTCCAAGCGTCGAAAATCATTCCTGGCCGTCACCAGTAAAACGCCGGCCAGGAATGAACCGGACGGGTCAGCGGCTGCATGCGCCCCGTGGCACCGCGCAGGCTTGACCGCAAGAAACGCGGCCGCGCCCCGCCCTACTTCTTTTCCTGATAGTCGCGAAACCAGGCCACGAACTTCTCGATCCCGACCTCGAGTGGCGTCGCAGGCAATTTGCCCACCAGAGCCTGCAACAGCGCCGTATCGGCCTCCGTCGCAACGACATCTCCTGGTTGCATCGGCAGCATGTTGAGCCGTGCCGTGGTGCCCATCGCACGCTCCAGCGCGCCAATGAAGTCCATCAATTGCACGGGGCGTCCTCCACCGACATTGAGCAGGCGGAACGGAGCGACTGCCGAAAGACTGTCACCCTCGACCGGTTGGCCCACAACGGGGGCCCGCGACATGATGGCCACAAGCGACGCCACCAGATCCTCGACGTAAGTGAAGTCGCGCCGCATCTTGCCCTGACCGTAAACGTCGATCGGCTTGCCGGCGGAAATCGCCGTGGCGAACTTCAGAAGAGCCATATCAGGGCGGCCGTAGGGGCCATAAACCGTGAAGAAACGCACGCAGGTCGACGGGATCGACCAGAGATGCGCGTAGGAATGGACCAGCGCCTCGCCCGATTTTTTCGTGGCGGCATAAAGTGAGAGGGGGAAGTCAGCCCTGTCTGTCTCACCATAGGGCATCTCTTCATTGCCGCCATAAACCGAGCTGGTCGAAGCAAAAATCAGATGCTTGGGCGCATGTCTGCGCAGCGCTTCTAGCAGGTTTGCCGTACCGACAACGTTCGACTGGACATAGCTCTGCGGGTTTTCAATGCTGTAACGCACGCCTGGCTGGGCACCGAGGTGATAGACGATTTCGGCTCCCGCCGCCCCGACGAAGTCCTCAAGTGCATTCGCATCGGTCAAGTCGATCTTGCCAAAGCTGAACCTCGGCTGCTCCATCAGGATATCGAGCCGGGTCTGCTTGAGAGCCGGATCATAATAGCTCGTCAGGGCATCGAGACCGACAACTTCATGCCCAAGGGCAATCAGTTTCTGGCCCAAATGGAAGCCAATGAAACCGGCCGCACCGGTAACCAGAATTTTCACGCGACGGGACCTTCGGTGCTATTCTGCTGCATTCGAGACACGCTCACCGATGTCCTCGTCAAACCTGCCGATGCTGACATAGGAAAAGCCATGGCGAGCCATCTCGTGCGGGCGATAGACATTGCGCAGATCAACGAAGACTGGAGTCTTCATCAATGATTTCAGCCGCTCAAGATCGAGCGACCGGAACTCGTTCCATTCGGTCACCAGAACCAACGCGTCAGCGCCTTGGGCGACGTCATAGGCACTGTCGGCAAAATCAACATCTTCTACCAGCAGCCTCGCTGCCTTCATGCCCTGCGGGTCGAAGGCAACGATCTTGGCGCCACGATCCTGCAGGCCACGGATGATGTCGAGCGAAGGCGCTTCGCGCATGTCGTCTGTATTGGGTTTGAAGGTCAGTCCCAGGACGCCAATGGTCTTGCCGCGCACTTCTCCGCCACAGGCTGCGATAACCTTGCGTGACATCGCGCGCTTGCGCTGATCGTTGATCGAGACCGTGGTCTCCACCAGCCGCATCGGGCTACCGAAATCCTGGCCGATCTTGACCAGAGCCGTGGTGTCCTTAGGGAAACACGAACCGCCATAGCCGGGACCGGCATGGAGGAACTCGGCGCCAATGCGATTGTCCAGGCCGATGCCGCGCGCCACTTCCTGCACATTGGCCCCAGCGGCCTCACAGAGATCGGCCACCTCGTTGATGAAGGTAATCTTCATGGCAAGGAAGGCGTTGGCGGCGTATTTGATGAGTTCAGACGTACGGCGATCGGTGAACAGCAGCGGCGCCTGGTTGAGATAGAGCGGACGATAGACTTCCGCCATCACCTCTCGCGCCCGCTCGTCGTCAATGCCAACAACGATACGGTCGGGCCGCTTGAAATCCTCGATAGCGGCCCCTTCACGGAGGAATTCGGGATTAGAGACGACCGCAACATCCGCCTCCGGATTGACCGTCCCGATGATATGCGCAACCTCGTCACCTGTGCCGACCGGAACCGTGGACTTTGTCACCACCACGGTAAAGCCGGTCACGGCCTCTGCCACTTCGCGCGCAACAGCGTAGACATAGCTCAGATCTGCATGGCCATCGCCGCGCCGGCTAGGCGTGCCCACGGCTATGAAGACCACCTCAGCCTGTCCAACCGCACTCGGCAGATCGGTCGTGAAGGTCAGGCGTCCGGCCGCGACATTGGCGTTGACCAGTTCGGACAGGCCCGGCTCGTAGATCGGCACGACACCGCGCTCAAGCTCCAGGATCTTACTCTGGTCCTTGTCGATGCAGGTCACTTCATGCCCGAAATCGGCAAGGCACACCCCCGTAACCAGGCCGACATAACCAGATCCAACTATTGCGATCTTCACCGGGCCACTCTCCCTGCAGCAGTTCTCACCCGAAAAAAACCGGGACCTGAACGAGCGCCGACTGATGTTTCATGAAAGCACTATACTCAAAACAAATCCATGAAAGTTAAGGCAAATCTGCACGTCGACTACAGTAAACGCGGCTACTCGCCGTCGCTCGGCCGCGAGCGCATGCGTTTGACGGCGCTGCGATTGGTCTTCTTGTCCAGCCGGCGCTTTTTGGACGCCAATGTTGGGCGCGTGGCAATACGTGGCTTAGGGACATGAACCCCTGCTCGTATGAGCGCCACCAACTTCTCGAGCGCGTCGGCTCTATTGAGGGGCTGGTCGCGGTGACTATTGGCCGTGATGACGATGACACCGTCCTTGGTGAGACGGCTCCCGGCCAGGTTGGCCACCCGCCGCTTTACCGGCTCAGGCAGGCTGGTATTGGCCGCAAGATCGAAACGCAACTGCACGGCACTTGCAACCTTGTTGACGTTCTGGCCGCCTGGTCCCGAGGCGCGCACAAAGCTTTCCTCGATCTCGGTTGGATCGATGCTGAGAGAACGGGTGATTTGAATTGGCTCAGCCATGCCTCACCCATTCCCTGGTGTCTTCAGCGCTTCGAGCGGCCCGCGAACCACACTTCCTCGTCATGGGTCACGCGGCCCTTTTCAGTAGTGCGGAACTTGCCCGGCTCCACCTCTTCGACCCATTTCTTTCTGAGCATACCGGCGAAGACCTTTTCGCCGATATCCTTGAAGTCATCCGGGCCAAGCACATTGGCCTCGCCCAGATGATACAGGGCCTTCATCTCGCGGTTGGACGGACGCTGCGGCATTAGAGGGCCTTTTCGGCTGCGTCCTTGAGATCAGGCGGGGTCGCTTCGGCCATAAGGGCCACCAGCGCATCCATGAACGGCTCGACCTTCTGGCCTTCCGTGCCCAGACGGCGCACCGAAACGGTACCCTCCTCGGCCTCTCGCCGTCCTACAACGAACATCAGCGGCACTTTCTGTACCGAGTGCTCACGCACCTTGTAGTTGATCTTTTCGTTGCGAGTATCGATCTCGGCCCGGATACCGGCGTCGCGCAGCTGGCGCACCAGCTTTTGAGCGTATTCATCCGCTTCCGAGACGATTGTGGCCACCACCACCTGGGTCGGCGCCAACCACATCGGCATCTTGCCGGCATAGTTTTCGATCAGAATACCGATGAACCGCTCCAGCGACCCGAGGATCGCCCGGTGCAGCATGACCGCATATTGGCGCGAACCATCCTCGGCCACATAGGTCGCATCCAGTCGCTCAGGCAGCACATAGTCGAGCTGTAGCGTACCCACCTGCCAGGACCGGCCGATGGCGTCCTTGAGATGGAACTCCAGCTTGGGCGCGTAGAAGGCCCCTTCGCCCTCGGCGATCTCAAAGTCATAGCCGGTAGCGCGCAGTGCATCGCCCAACGCCTTTTCCGCTGCGTCCCAACGCTCAATGGTGCCACCGAACTTCTCGGGACGCGTGGCGAGCTTGATCACGACATTGTCGAAGCCCATGTGGCCATAGACCGAATAGAGCAGATGTACGAAGTGCTCGGTCTCGGACTGGATCTGATCCTCGCGACAGAAGATATGCGCATCGTCCTGCGTCATCTGCCGCACGCGCATCAGCCCATGCAGCGCTCCATGCGCCTCATTGCGGTGACAACAGCCAAATTCGGCCATGCGCAAAGGCAGATCGCGGTAGGACTTGATGCCCTGGTTGAAGATCTGCACGTGGGCCGGGCAGTTCATCGGCTTGAGCGCAAGATAATCGACATCGCCCGAGACGACCGGACCTTCTTCCTCTGTATTCGGGATTTCGTCCGGCACCACGAACATGTTTTCGCGGTACTTGCCCCAGTGGCCTGACTGCTCCCAGAACTTGGCATGCATCAGCTGAGGCGTCTTGACCTCCTGATAGCCCGACTTGTCGAGGCGCCGTCGAATATAGGCTTCCATCTGGTTGTAGATGACAAAGCCGCGCGGATGCCAGAACACCGAACCCTGCGCTTCTTCCTGCAGATGGAACAGGTCGAGGTCGCGGCCAATCTTGCGATGGTCGCGCTTTTCGGCCTCCTCCATCATCGTGAGATAGGCTGCAAGCTCGTCCTTGGTCGCAAAGGCCGTGCCATAGATGCGGCTGAGTACTTCGCGATTGCTGTCGCCACGCCAATAAGCACCGGCCACCTTGGTCAGCTTGAAGGCCTGGCCGACATCCTTGACCGTGCGCATATGCGGGCCGCGGCAAAGGTCCTTCCACTGCCCCTGGGCATACATCTTGATCGACTGGTCGGCGGGAATGGCGTCAACCAGTTCCACCTTGAAAGCTTCGCCCCGGGTCTCGAACCAGTCCTTGGCCTGATCGCGGCTCCACACTTCCTTGGTGAAAGCAGCACCACGCTCGATGATCTCGCCCATCTTCTTTTCGATGATACGAAGTTCGTCTTCCGTGAACGGCCCGGCGGGACGATAGAAGTCGTAGTAGAAGCCGCTCTCGATCACGGGGCCGATTGTCACCTGGGTATCGGGCCACAGCTCCTGCACGGCCTCGGCCAGAACGTGCGCCGCATCGTGCCGGATCAGCTCCAGCACATCCTGTGAGCCGCTGTCGCGCGTGACGAACTCGATACTGCCGTCGGCCTCCAGCGCGTCGGAAAGGTCCGAGAGCACGCCGTTCCAGCGCATCGCGACCGTCTTCTTGGCCAGCGACTTGGAGATTCCTTCTACGATCTCGGTGCCGGTAGTGCCGCGCGAATAGTCGCGAGCAGCACCATCGGGGAAAGTCACCTTGATCGACATTTTAGATCTCCATGAAATTGGGTTGTCACGCATTCCACGATGCGCGCGGTCGCTGCCTTAGCATGAAAAGAGCCATATGCCAGCCTCAAGCTGGCGTTCAAACCGGCAAACCCTCGAACTGCGGCAGGCTATCAGTGATCTCATGCCAGGGCGCCTTGGAGCCGACAAACATGTGAAACGATGGCCGAACCTTGGGATCATCGACCAGGGTACCCATGGCGACATGCGTGTTTCCATTCTGCGCGATCACCGAATAGAGAAAAGAACCACATTGGCTGCAATGGACATCGTGGGTCGCAGCAAGATCGCCGTAGATCAGCACATTCGTCTCGCCACGCGTCAGCCGCAGCCTGCCCGTCTTGATGGATGCCATTGGCTTGAATGCCGATCCCGTCGCGCGCCGGCACCGCGAACAATGGCAATAGAAGGCTGCTTGAAACGCGTCCTCGACTTCGTAAGACACGGTCCCGCATAGGCAACTACCCTTGAGCATGGTCATGCTTGTCTCCTCGCCAGCGCCCATACCGCCATGGCAGATACCACCGCCCCTCTGCCGGCAGCGCCTCGGGCACCGGATCATAGCCATGCGTCCCGCCGGGGCGGCATCGCGAGAACCGTGCCAAGCCCATCCAGCCGCCGGGCCAGAAACCGAATTTCCAGATGGCATTGCTTGTGTATTCCGAGCATGTCGGCAGGTGCCGGCATGTGCGTCCCACAAATGCCGAGAGCGTATAGCGGTATAGCGCAATCAGGAAGACCGCCGCGACCTTGAACGGCAGGTCGATGACTCGCCACATCAAGGCGATGAATCGATCCATCAGCCCGTCACCGCAACCGACTGGTTCGACTCTAACTTTTCAAGCGCCGCCGCGACCGCATCAAACACCAGAAGGGTCGACATATGACGGGCCGGATAGCCGCGGACCGGCTCGAGATATTTGAGATCTTCCCATTTCCCCGCGGGCGGCGCTCCATCGGCCTTGAGCATGTCGTGCATGGTCTGTCGCAACGCAAGAAAGTCAGTGACCGGCGTCCCGACGATTTCCCGCGCCACTACAGCCGCTGACGTCTGGCCCAGCGCGCAGGCTGAAATCTCGTGGCCATAGCCGACAATCACCCCGTCGCGCACAATCAGGTCAACCTCGACTACCGAGCCACACACGCGGCTGACCTTGCGCGCAGACGCGTCCGCAGCGGTCAACCGTCCCGGTTGGGGGGCATTGCCCGCAAGATCAAGAATCTTTTCGGAATAGAGATCGCTTAGCTCCATGATCGCGACAATTCTGTTCCTTGTTCCGGTGACGTTCCGCTTCTATATAGGGGTTCTCCCTCCGACTGTCAGGGGTTTGTGCTCCTGTCGAAAACTGACGCGTCGTTCGTCGCGTAGTGAGCAACGGTCGCAACGCAAGGAGCCGGACCCCATGGACGCTCAGGTCAAGCCGCTCAAGCCTGTCCCCTCTGACATACCCGTGACGCGTCCCAGTCGTGAGGAGGCGGAAGCAGCCGTCCGTACACTCATTGCCTGGGCCGGTGACAATCCCAACCGCGAAGGCCTGCTCGAGACGCCCGCCCGCGTGGCCAAGGCCTATGGCGAACTTTTTGCTGGGTACGATCAGGACGCTGGCGAGGTCTTGTCCAAGACCTTCAAGGAGGTCGGCGGCTATGACGATCTGGTGCTGGTCAAGGGTATCCCCTTCTATGCCCATTGCGAACACCACATGGTGCCATTTTACGGGCAGGCCCACATTGCCTATCTCCCCCATGATGGGGTCGTCGGCCTTTCAAAGCTGGCTCGGCTGGTCGAAGTTTTCGCCCGTCGCCTGCAGACCCAGGAAACGATGACGGCGCAGATCATCGATGCCATCAACGAAAATCTGGGGCCGCGCGGCGCCGCAGTCCTGCTCGAAGCCGAGCACATGTGCATGACCATGCGCGGCGTGAAGGCCCATGACGTAAAGACAGTCACGCATCGCTTCACCGGGGTTTTCGCCGAAGACCGCCAGGAGCAGGATCGCTTCTTTGCCATGGTCGGCCATCGCTGAGGCGGGCGTAGAAGGACAAGCGCGATCAAATGCGCTCGTCAACATTGTGGCATAGACTGTCTGTCTCAAACGGGTCTGTGCCATGTCAGTTGTTTCCAAAATGCTCTGGGTTCTGGAAAGCCGTTCGCGTGAACCGCTGAGCCTTGATGACTTGGCTTCTGTCACCGGCAAGTCGAGAAGCTATCTCTCGCGCGTCTTCCCCCTGGTCACCGGACACTCGGTAACCGCCTATCTCAGGGCGAGGCGGCTGAGTGATGCCGCTCGTCAACTGGCTGGAGGCGCACCCGACATCCTGTCGGTGGCGCTCGATGCCGGCTATGGCTCGCATGAGGCATTCACCCGCGCTTTTCGTGATCAGTTCGGCATCACGCCGCAACATGTCCGCCAGCAGCGCAATCTCGATGGGATCACCCTAGTGGAGCCTCTTAGAATGGATATAGCAGCCCCCGTCATCATTGAACCGCCCCGGTTCGAAAATCGCCCCGAGATGGTCTTTGCCGGCATTGCCGAACGCCATCCCATGAACAACCCGGCAGGTCTGCCCGCCCAGTGGCAACGCTTTCAGCCCCATATCGGCAGTATCGATGGCGCCATTGCCGGGGTGGCATATGGCCTTGTCGGCGAAATCGCCGACAACCACTTTGAATATGTTGTCGCTGTGGAGATGCGTCATGGCGCAGAAATATCGTCCGAGCTCGAGCGTCTGGTGGTTCCGGCATTAAAATGGGCGCGGTTTACCCATGGCGGCGACCTATCCACCATTCGGCAGAGCATCGGCGCCGCCGAACAGTGGCTAAGTGACAACGGACACGAACCGAGCGAAGCCAGCTATAGCTTCTTGGAGTATTATGGGCCGGCCTTTGACGCTCGTAGCGGTAGCGGTGACATAGAGATCTGGTTTGGCTTGAAGTCCTGAACTCTTCCATTCCGCCATGATGCGCGCTAGAGCCTCGGCATCCGCACGAGCAATGGCGCGCATCATGACCATTTCATTCGCTGACCCTAAAAGCTTCGATCATACCGAACTGGAAGAAGGCACGACCTTCGCCCCACGCTTTGATGCCAACGGCCTGCTGACCGTGGTCACCACCGAGGATGGCACCAACGACATTCTCATGGTCGCGCATATGAATGCGGAAACCCTGTCGCTGACCCTGGAAACCGGCATCGCCCATTATTGGTCCCGCTCGCGCAAGGCGGTCTGGAAGAAGGGCGAAACCTCGGGCGAATTGCAGGAAGTGGTCGAGTTGCGCACCGATTGCGACCAGGATTGCCTGGTGATGGTGGTGCGCCAGACCGGGCGCGGCGCCGCCTGTCACACCGGCCGCAAATCCTGTTTCTACCGACGGGTGTTGAACGAACAGGGCCAGGCCCGGCTTGAAGACACCGGCCTGCCCCGCCTGTTTGACCCCAAGGATGTTTATGGCGGTTAGGATTTCCGCTCGAACAGCGGAACCAGCAGGAAACCAGCGGCAAACCCGCCAAGATGGGCCTGCCAGGCAATGGATAGCGCGCTGCCCGTCAGCAACGGCACCAGTGGCACCGCCGCATTCAATGCCAGCCAGATCAACGTGAAAAAACGCGAGCGCGGATTGACGAACACCTCCCGCAGGCTCGCCAGCCGCCGCCCCAGCACTACCGGCTCGCCAGTTTCCGCGTCGCGCGCCATCAGCACGGGTTGGAACATGAAGCGAATGGCCGCGCCAGTCAGGCCCGCAACGCCACCGGATGCCCCGATCAGGTAGACCTGGCTATACAATGTGGTTGCCGCAAACAGAGCCGCGCCAGCAAAGGCCGAAATCAGGAACAGGAACAGCATCGGCCCGGCCCCATACCGACGCACTACGGGGGTCGCGAAGATCGCCAACCAGGCAACATTGATCAATAAATGCTCCCAACCGGCATGCAGGAGCGCATGTGTGAAGGGCGTCCAGATCAAGGGAATGGCGATACTCGGATCAACCCCCGCAACCACGATTCGATAAGGCTGGAATGCGAACCAAAACAGCAGATCCACCTGGCCATCAGGGTTAAGAACCAGGGTTGATGCCAGATGAATGGCGATCAATACACCCGCCAGGGCCGTTATCGATAGCGGCAACAGAAACACCGGCTCACGCCCCTCAGGCTCCTGGGATACCGGCGCGCTCTCTTGTTCATTCATCGGCAAGTCCCCAAGGTACCGGTAGGCTGCCGCACTGCTCGCGCTTTTCCACACTTGGCCACAGACGTTAACCTTAACTAATCTTTAAGCGCGCCACGAGCGCTGCATTTTGCGATTGTTCCTGAAGCGCGGCCCACTCCTTGCGGAGAGGGTCTCAACGCCTCAAATTGCGGGTCCGAACGATGCAGATGCCGAGCACCAAGACACTTTATACATATTGGAACACGATTCGGGGTTCCCGCAGCGCGCCGGACCGTCGCGACATCGATCCGACACGTATTCGTGAGGCGCTGGCCAACACCTTCATTCTCGAGCTCGACAGCGCCGACAAATTCTCCTTCCGCCTGGCCGGTTCGCATTTGTGCACCAGCTACTGCCGTGAATTGAAGGGCCGCTCCTTCTCCGCGCTCTGGCACGACCGCGACAGCGATGCCATGGACACCCTGATCCGCGCCGTCACAGAAGACCACGCCGTGGCCTTGGTGACATTCCAGGGCACCACCGCCCTGCACACCAAGGTGAGCTTTGAGACCATTCTCATGCCCCTGCGCCACAATGGTTCGACCCACACCCGCATCCTGGGCGCCATGTCGGCTGTCGAAGAGCCCTATTGGCTCGGCGTGCAGCCAGTCCTCGAACAGCGGATCACCGGCCTCCGGCTGATCTGGCCGGACGAAGTCCCAGCCGAGGAATCCGTAAGCGAAGTCCTGGCTAGTGTGGTCAACGACTCCGAGTATGGTTCATCGGTGCAGCCCTCTGCCATGCCAACCACGGTTTATGGCCGGACCGCCCGCCGTTACGCTCATCTTGCCGTTATCGACGGTGGCCGGAACTGATTGGTCGCCTTTAAGCGACCTATTCGGCCCAATTCTCATTAAGCGTTAACCAAGCACAGCTAAGTTTGCTGTGGTTTTCCCCAGTGCGCGGAACAGGTTGACGCATGCTCAGTGACGACATTTCTGCTCCACGGCCCATTGCCAGCCTGCACGCAGGTGCGGGAGACCGCCGTTTTCAGCGCGTCAACGTTTCGATTTTGGGCCGCTATATGTTGGCGGACCGTCGTGAATTTCCGTGCCAGGTTTTGTCCATGTCCCCCGGCGACGCCGTGGTGATTGCTCCGGTTCCCGGCATCGTCGGCGAACGGATTATCGCTTATCTCGACCATTTGGGCCGGGTCGAAGGAACGATCCTGTCTCAGGTCGATGGCGGCTTTATCATGGATATTGCGGCATCGTCCCGCAAGCGCGACAAGATGGCAGCACAGCTCACCTGGCTGGCCAACAAGGATATTCTCAATCTTCCCGAGGATCGCCGCCACGAGCGCGTTGTCCCCGATATCCGCCACTCAACCGTCGTGCTGGATGATGGTCGGCGCTACAACTGCAAGATCATCGACATCTCGCTTTCGGGCGCTGCCGTCGAGCTCGATGTGCGCCCGGCCATGGGCACTCCTATCACGTTGGGCCGCATGCGCGCCCGCGTCGTCCGCCATTTCCAAAATGGCGTCGCCGTGGAATTCGCGGCCGCTCAGGAAATGCTCACCGTGGTGCAGCAGAACCTGCGCATGAACTGAGCCCGACCGGGCTGGCAACTACGCGACCCGTTCCGCTCGACCCAGGTGGCATGCACCAGCGCACCAGTGCGTTCACCACCGCATCATGGTCAACAAATCCCTATAAGTATCGATAAAACACGCATAAAAACTGCGTGGCACTTTTCGGATCGGGGCAATCGGCCGTCCCTAGTGTGGTCTCCATCAGGGAGACGACACCATGACATTGATCAAGAAGGGACTGCTAGCAGGGCTACTTACCGCTCTCTTCGCAATCGCCCAGGCTGCTCCGAGCGCCGCACTCGACCTTACCAACGTGGCCTATGTCCAGACCAATTCTGGCACAACCTCGATCCCAGTCGGACACCTGGAGTTCTGCAACTCCAACCCGGCTGAATGCCGCGGCTATGACCGCGTTGAGCCCGCGACTGTGCTGGACGATCGCAATTGGCAGCAGCTCGTTTCCGTCAACGCCTACTACAACCAGAACGTCATTCCGGTCACCGACCAGGATCTCTACAAGGTCGCCGAGTTCTGGACCTACCCGAACGGCTATGGCGACTGCGAGGATTTCGCGCTCGCCAAGCGCCGCGACCTGATCAACTCAGGCTGGCACCCCTCGACGCTGATGATCGCCGTCGTCAAGGAAGCCAATGGCAATGGCCACGCCGTGCTGATCGCTCGAACAGATCGCGGGGACCTCGTCCTCGACAACCAGGCCGGCACCATTCGTCTCTGGAGCGAAACCCCCTACAAGTTCATCAAGCGCCAGTCGCAGGCCCATGCCGGCCAATGGGTCGACATGATCGACAACCGGGTGCTGGTCGTCGCTGCCGCCAACTGACAAGTTTCCGGACCCCGCCCCAAGCCTATCCCTGATAGGGGTCTGAAGAGCCAGGCCGGTCATGCGCAAGCGTGGCCGGCCTCGCTGTATCTAGCGCAAACCGGAAATTACGGGCGGAAAGCCACGTAGATGCTCATGAAGAAGAGCCCGGTGATAAAGGCCCAACCAAAAGCCACCAGGGCCGAGATCAGGACAGACGGCATCGAGATCGTGCCGTCCTCCTCATGGCTCCAGCCTACCTGCAACAGGATATAGGGACCGCACACAAAGCTCATCGCCAGATTGCCCAGCGAGGCCAGGTAAGACCGGCCGTCCCACCGCAGCATGGCCTGCTGGCGCGTGATCCATTGGTACAGGTGCGTCCCGGCCCCCGCCATGCAAAGGCCCACACCTATGATGAATGCCGCAAGCAAAAGTTCTCTGGTCATGCCCATCCCCTGCCATCTGCCTACGCAGCGCGAATATTTACCCTTTGTTAAGCATATTGCGCCCCCTAATGGATGTCACCCCGAAGCGAGAATTCTGGTTAATTTCCACCATGGCGGCCTCAGGCACTGACGAGAACGCTGCGGCAGGTAGCAAGGGCCAGCTCGCCTACAACCTTGCCGGAATTGCTCTGATTGTCCTGCTAGTGGCGGTGGGCGTGGCCTATCTGATTGACCAGACGGCTCGAAACGCGCAGCGCCCCCTACCGAGCCTGCTCGATGCAGACCCGATCACGCAGACCGTCGCCGGGCGGGAACTGCACATTCCCACGGCCTGGTTCCGCTTTGGCGAGTCCATCACGCCCGGCTTTGTCAGCCAGGTCGATCTGGTCTTCGCGCTTCCGCTGATCGCCGGCCAGCAGCCTACACTGGTCGAGGTGACGCTGATCTCACGCGGCGGCGCGCGCGCCAGCAGTGCACTGCTAGATGCGGTTTATCTGCACCAATTTGCCGAGAACTCTGTGGGCGGCATTCCCGGACTGGTGGGCAAGCCGCTGCTCGCGATCGATGGATATGCCGACGAAACGGTCTGGTACGACCCACTCTCGCCTGCGCCTTTCGTCGCCAAATGCGCCGCAGCGCCCGATCCGAGCCGTTCGGATCGTTGTCTGAGGACGATCCATCTGCCCAACGGGCTGGCCGCCATCCTCAGTTTCGACGCCGAGGCGCTTGTCGCCTGGCGTCAGTTCGACGCCGAGCTCGCCCAGTGGCTGGGCAAGATCGGCGCGTTGGATACCTAGTCGATATCGTCCAGGTCGATGTCCAGGATCGACATGGAGAACATATAGGACTTGTCGCCATCTTCATCGTCGAGGTGGATCAACCCGATCGACTCCTCGCCGATGAACACTTCAACGGAATCGTTCAGCTTTGGCCGCGGGCGGACATCAATGTTGCGGTTGTTGAAGGTGCGTTGCAGAAATTTCTGCAGCTTGATGATCTCGGGGTGGTTCACGGAAACATGTCCTGCTGGTTGCGTTGAGGCGGCAATCTAGTGTCTCGATGAAGCCTGACAACCCCCACACGGACCAATTTACCGGTAACAACCGGCCCGAGCAGCTTGCCCCGGCGCTATTTTGACCCGTCGTGAACCAGCACCATTTGATCCATCACAAGTGCGGGCTGTGCGCAACCAGCCTCACCAATCACTTTCGCTGGCACACCAGCCACAGTCGTGCGCGGCGGCACTTCCTTGAGTACGACGGACCCTGCGCCGATGCGGCTGCAATCACCGACCTTGATATTGCCCAAAACCTTGGCTCCGGCGCCGATCAACACGCCATTGCCGATCTTGGGGTGACGATCCTGATCCGCCTTGCCGGTGCCGCCCAGCGTGACATTTTGCAGGATGGAAACATTGTCCCCCACAACGGCAGTTTCGCCGATCACCAATCCGGTGCCATGATCGAGCATGACGCCCCTGCCCATGGGCACGGCCGGGTTGACATCGACCTGGAACACCTGGCTCGACCGGCTTTGCAAGTAGAGCGCAAAATCCCGACGCCCCGATTTGAGCATCGCGTGGGCAAAACGATGGGTCTGGATCGCCTGATAGCCCTTGAAATAGAGCAGCGGCTCGATGGCTCGGTGACAGGCCGGATCCCGCTCCAGCGTGGCCGCAAGATCCACCCGGGCAGCCTGACCGATTTCGGGATGGTCGCGCAGGGTTTCTGCGAAGCCCTGGCGGATCATGTCCGCTGACACATCCTCATGGTCGAGACGCGTCGCCAGACGGTGCGCCAGCGCCTCTTCCAAAGTGTCGTGATTGAGAATGGTGGAGAGAACTAGATTGGCCAGGAAAGGCTCATTGTCGAGCACCTGACGAGCGCCAGCACGAACAGCCTCCCAGACCGGGTCAACCGCCTGGATCTGGGGGGAAATCTTGGCATTTCCGCTCATGTCGCGAGTCTCCGCTTCATCGATAGATGCCGATATAGGCTACATCATTTCACTGTTCAAAGCCAAAGGTGCCCAATTGGTTCACGAAATCGGCACGCTGGAGCAATGTTTGCTCAGAAACTCCAGTGCCGCTGCCTTGAACACCTTGTCGCCGGTCGCCCGCATATGATCGCGCCTGGGGATAACGAGTGCCTCACCCTGCGGCAGTAATGCCGCCAGTGCCTCAGGACCACCCGCCATTTCGTCTTCCTCGCCTACTGCCACCAACGCCGGCACTTCGATACGCCGAACATCGGCGCGCGCCATGGGCTGCCGTGAGGTCTCCATGCAAGCGGCCAGTGCTTCTCGATCCGAGCCGGTATGGTCGGCGAAGATGCGGAACTGCCGAGCCGTTGGATGGGTCAGATCTGACAGATCCGGGGCCCGCAGTCCGGCAATGATGTCATTGCCGTCACTCAACCCGTTGATCAGGTTCATGGCCATGCCCCCGAGGATTGCGGCAACCACCCGCTCGGGATGATGAAACGCCAGGAAGGCGCAAATCCGGGCGCCCATGGAATAACCCAGCACCGCCGCCTTCTCGATTCCTAGATGATCGAGCAGCGCGAGGGCGTCCTCGGCCATCTGCGTCGGATAATAAAGCTCGGGATCATGCGGCCTGTCCGACCGGCCATGGCCACGATTGTCCAGCGTGATCGCCTGATAACCGGCTTCGGTCAGCGTCTCCACCCAGCCGGTATCGACCCAATTGACCTTGCCGCTGGAGGCAAAGCCGTGGATGAGCAGGACCGGCGGCCCCTGTCCGGCAACCTCATAGGCGATCGACAGGCCGGATGTGGTGAAGCTGGGCATAGGCATCCTCTTTTCAGTCCCTCGGGTGTTGCGGCTTCAGGACGCAAAATCAAGCTCCCTTTGCCCTTTTCTTGAATGAGGCCTTTGGCTATGGTCGCGCCAAATCAAACACACTCCAGGTTCCCGACCATGGCACACGGCTCGACCCCGCATTTTCACAACACCGAAGGCCTGCGCAGCATCGAGATCGGGTCCAAGGAATTTCAGTGCGTCGGCGCCCTCCCCCCGTTTGATCATCCTCATGTCTTCCTCGACATGGGCAAGGACGACGAAATCGTCTGTCCCTATTGCTCCACGCTCTATATCTACAAGGCTGAGCTGGGCGAAGGTCTCGCCAACCCGGCCACGGCCATCTTCAAGGCCAACGCCGCCTGAGTAGCCTCATGGCCAGTTCGGGCCGCAGCTATATCATTGCGGGCGCCGGCATTTCCGGCATGACCCTGGCGCTCGCGCTGGCCAAGTTCGGCGCGACGGTGGTGGTGCTTGAACGCAGCCCGACGATCCAGGAGTTTGGCGCGGGGCTGCAAATCAGCCCCAATGCCCGCCGCGTGCTTGATCGGCTCGGGCTGGACGACGCGATTGATAAGACCAGCCTCGAACCCGCCGCGCTCGATGTCTTTGCGCAGGGCGGCCGGCACCCATTGGTCAGCATGGAACTCGGAGCGATCATCCGCGAGCGCTTCGGCGCGCCTTATGCCGTCATGCATCGGGCGGACCTCGCCAGCCTGCTTTACAGAGCTTGCCGACGTTTCGCCAATATCGATATTCTATTCGGCGTGCGCGATTGGGACGTAGTGTCCCACGCCCGCGGCGTGACGGTGGCCATCGATGAAGCCAGCGGGCAAAGCCGCAACGCCCGCGCCGATGGGTTCATCGGGGCAGATGGCGTCCATTCCCAGACCCGCCTTGGCGTGCTGGACGGCCCCGCTGCCCAATATCGTAACCGCATTGCCTGGCGCACGCTTGTGCCAGCCGATTCGATCGGCGGACAGATCGCCCTGGACCGCGTTTCGGTCTTTTTCGGCAGCGGCTTTCACCTGGTCTGCTACCCCCTGCCCCATCGCGGTCAGGTCAATCTGGCCCTGTTCACGCCCGGCGCCATTCCACCAGAAGGCGCGCAGCCCCGGCCAAAGCACCCCGGCCCAAGGGTCGAAGCGCTGCTGGCCGCGGCGGCAGAAAACTGGACCGCCTGGCCCATGTACACCGTGGAAACCTCGCTCTGGCATCTGGGCAATATCGGTATCATCGGTGATGCCGCCCACGCCATGGTGCCTTTCCAGGCGCAGGGCGCGGCCATGGGCATCGAGGACGCTGCAACACTGGCGCCACTGCTGATGGGAACTGAATCGGCCGAAGCGGCCTTTTCCCGATATGCCGGCATCCGGCAGCCCCGCGCCCGTCGCATTGCCGCACTTTCGGCGGAGAATGGGCGTATCTTTCATATGGCCTGGCCGTTCAGCCTGGCACGGAACATTGTCATGCGGCTGCAGGGACCAAAAGCCCATCTCAAGCGGCTCGCATGGGTCTATTCTCACGACGTTGGCGACAGTCCCACGCCGTGATCGGCTCCGGCCTTGCCTTGTCGGCTTCTGCCGTGTCAATTGCGTCGCACCATTCCGGTGGATCAAAGAAAAGGTAATACCCACCGCATGCAAGCCGCGACTCGCTCTCGCCTGACCCTGGCCTGTATCCTGATCACCATCCTGATCGACATGATCGGTGTGGGCATTATCGTACCGGTCCTGCCCGAACTGCTTGAGGACCTGACCGGCGGTAGCGTTGCGCAGGCCGCAGTGATTGGCGGCTATCTGGTGTTTGCCTACGCCTTCATGCAATTCGTCTTCTCCCCGGTCCTGGGCAATCTTTCCGACCGCTTCGGGCGCCGTCCGGTGCTACTGCTTTCGCTGCTGGGGCTGACCTTCGACTATCTTATGATGTCGATCGCCCCCTTCGTCTGGTATCTGTTCATCGGCCGCATCATTGCCGGCATTGCCGGGGCGGCACTGGCCACAGCCACCGCCTATATGGCCGATATAACCCCGCCACATAAGCGCACTCACCGCTTCGGCCTGATCGGGGCCGCCTTTGGGCTGGGTTTCATCATCGGCCCGGTGCTCGGTGGCGAACTGGGTGAATTCGGACCGAGGGTTCCCTTCTTTGCCGCCGCAGGCCTGGCCTTTGCCAATTTCCTGTTCGGCCTGTTTGTCTTGCCTGAGAGCCTGCCCAAATCATCGCGCCGCAAATTTGATATCCGTCGCGCCAATCCGCTCGGCGCGGTGCTGGCCCTCAAGAAATATCCTTCTGTACTCTGGCTGCTGGCCGTCTTGTTCTTCTTTCAGCTTTCGGCCCAGGCCCTGCCGACAGTGTTCAGCTATTTCACCGTGGAAGTGTTCAATTTCACCTCCTCGATCATTGGCCGCACTCTGGGAGCGTTCGGTCTGGGCTTTGCCATCAGCCAGGCCGTTCTGGCCGGGCCGATGTCGCGCGGTATTGGCGAACCAGCCGTCGCCATGATCGGCCTTCTCGCGGCAATCGCGGCCTTTGCCGGCGTCGCCTTCTCGACCGAAGAATATATGCTCTACCTCGCCATTCTGGTCGGAACTATCAGTGGCCTTGCCCCCCCTGCCATCAACGGCGTGCTATCCCGGCAGGTGCCGGACAATAGCCAGGGCGAGTTGCAGGGCGCGGTCAATGCCGCCAGCTCGCTCGCCACGATCATCGGCCCGCTCGCGGCGACACAGATTTTCTCCTATTACACCACCACCCCCGGTACCCATGGCTATTTCCCCGGCGCACCCTTCATCGCCGCCAGCGCCAGCGTAGCGGTCGCGTTGATTATCTTTGCGATTGCCGCGTGGCGCTTTGAGCTGGGAAGCCGTCCGAGCATTGCCGATCATCCGCATGCACCCGAGATTCCACCGCCGGGCCAGGTGCGCGTGGCGCCGCTTGAGGACGATGATGACAATAACGATCCGCCCCGCCGTTGAGGCCGACTGGCCAGCCTTGCTGCGCGTTGTCAAACCGGTGCTGGATGCTGGCGAGACCTATGCCATTGACACCAATCTGAGCGACGAAGGCGTCCGGGCCTATTGGCTGATGTCGGCCCATGACGTCTTTGCCGCCGAGATCGACGGGCAGATCGTTGGCACCTACTACCTCATGGCCAATCAGGCTGGTGGTGGTGCCCATGTGGCCAATTGCGGTTACATGACCGCACCCGAGGCACGCGGCAAGGGGGTAGCCCGCACCATGTGCCTGCATTCACTCGAACAGGCTCGTGAACGCGGGTTTCGTGCCATGCAGTTCAATCACGTGGTTTCGACCAACACCGGCGCCGTAGCGCTATGGCAGAAGCTGGGCTTTGAAATCGTCGGGACGTTGCCCAAGGCCTTCAACCATCCCGTGCATGGTTATGTAGATAGCTATGTGATGTTCCGCACGCTCTGAGGATACGCCGTTCGTGCGGACAGATACGAAAAAGCCCCGCCGAGGCGGGGCTTTTGCAGCGCGATGACGACGCTCAATTGCCGAGCGTAGACGGCCAGTCGCCGTGCAGGTCGGTGCCGCGGCCTTCGATCTCGAAGCCATGCGCGCCGAAGAAGTCGCGCTGGCCCTGGATGAGATTGGCGGTGCCCTGCGCCTGGCGGTAGCTGTCGAAATAGCTCAGCGCCGCCGAAAGACAGATCATGGGGAATTCGCCCACGGCAGCGGCAGCCACCACCTTGCGCAGGCTCGGGTGGCTGTCCTTCATGATCTCGACGAAGTCGGGCACGACCAGCAGGTTGACCGCTTCGCCCTTGTCATAGGCGGACGCCATCTGATCGAGGAAGCGCGAGCGGATGATACAACCGGCACGCCAGATTTTGGCGATGGTCGCCAGCGGCAATGCCCAGCCATTTTCTTCCGAAGCCTTGGCGATAACGGCAAAACCCTGGGCGTAAGAGACGATCTTGCCAGCGAGCAACGCCTTCTCGAGATCGGCCAGGGTCACCTCAGTCTTCGCGCGGTTCGGCTTGCCATAAATGCCTTCGGCAGCAACGCGCTCGGACTTGCGCGACGAGATCGAGCGGGCCGCTACGGCACCCTCGATGGCAGTGGCCGGCACGCCCATCTGCTGGGCGGCAATGGCAGACCAGACGCCAGTGCCCTTCTGGCCGGCCTTGTCCAGGATCAATTCGACCAGCGGCTTGCCGGTCTGGTCATCGACGGCATCCAGCACATGGCCGGTGATCTCGATGAGGTAGGAATTGAGCGGGCCCTTGTTCCACTCCTTGAAGACGTCTGCGCATTCCTTCGGCGACATTCCCAGGCCATCGCGCATCACGCCATAGACCTCGGCGATCATCTGCATGTCGCCATATTCGATGCCGTTGTGGATGGTCTTGACGAAGTGGCCAGCGCCGCCTTCGCCGAGATAGGCGCAGCAGCTTTCACCGTTGAACTTTGCGGCAATGGCGGTCAGCACCGCTTCGGCATTGTGCCACTGCTCCTTGGAGCCGCCGACCATGATTGAGGGACCATGGCGGGCACCCTCTTCACCGCCGGAGACGCCGACGCCGAGATAGCCGATATTCTTGGGCTTGAGATAGTCGAAGCGGCGCTGGGTATCGGTGAACAGCGAATTGCCACATTCGATGATGGCATCGCCCGCTTCCAGATGGGGCAGAAGCTGCTCGATCATATCGTCGACCGGTTTGCCGGCCTTGACCATGATGATGATCGAGCGCGGCGCCTTTACCGTCCGGACGAATTCGGCCAGGTCATATTTGGGGATGGTATTGCCATCCAGGCCCTGGGCCTTGGCGTCGGCCATATGCTCGTCAATACGGCCCGCTGACCGGTTGTGAACGGCAACAGTGTAGCCCTTCTCGGCAATGTTCAGGGCCAGATTGGAACCCATGACCGCCAGGCCGATAAGGCCGATATCTGCTGTCGACATACAAACAGTCCTTCTAAATTTCTTCCGTGTTCACTTCATGCGCTTGAGGGCACGACACGCGGGCGGGAAATGACCACAATCCGCGCCTTGAAGGAAGGGCGGATTGCACAATTTCCGGCCAGATCGCACACCTTGTATGGAAGATCAAGTCAATCGCCTCCCAAGCTCCACCTCGCCAAGACCTCGCAATATGAGGTCTCGATCAGCTCAACCACCCTGCTGCGCGGCAGGTCGATGACAATCGATGTGTCCGGCGCCGCGCCCCCCAACCTTGCATCGCATCGGTGCGTCCTCTAACACCCGAAGGGGACGGTGCCATACTGGGAGGATAAGGCCAACAATGAAGCGGGGCATAGCGCAATTTGACCTCACCGGCCGGCGGGCCCTGGTGACCGGGTCCAGCCGCGGGTTGGGCTTCGCCATGGCAACTGCCCTGGCTGACGCCGGAGCAGAACTGGTGCTCAACGGTCGAGACGAAGTGGCATTGGGCAAGGCCGCAGCCGATCTGGCCGCAAGCGGGGCCAAGGTCTCGGCACTGGCCTTCGATGTAACCAGTCCCGACAGTGTCGCCGAGGCCATCGGCCATTGTGAGGAACAGATTGGCCCCATCGACATTCTGGTCAACAATGCCGGCATGCAGATCCGCGGGCCGCTGGAAACGTATGGCCACGAGAACTTCGAGGCCATGCTGAGCGCCCATGTGGTTTCCACCTTCTCGGTCAGCAAGGCTGTTGCCCAGCACATGCTGGAGCGCGGCACGGGCAAGATCATCAATATCTGCTCGATCCTGACCAATCACGCCCGCCCCACGGCCGCGCCTTACGGCGCCGCAAAAGCGGCAATTGCCAACCTCACGCGTGGCATGGCAGCTGACTGGGCACCGCGCGGGCTGAACATCAACGCCATTGCACCGGGCTATTTCAAGACCGATCTTAACACCACGCTCATGGCCGACCCGGCATTTGATGGCTGGGTGAAGCAGCGCACCCCCATGGGCCGTTGGGGCGAGGTCGAGGAACTGGGCCCCGCCGCAATCTTTCTCGCATCCGACGCTTCCAGTTTCGTAAATGGACACATTCTCTATGTCGACGGCGCCTTCACAGCCACGGTCTGAACCGGCCCGCATCATCGTCGTGATGGGCGTCAGCTCATCGGGAAAATCTACTGTGGGAGCAGCACTCGCGCGCACCCTGCATGCGCCATTCCTCGATGGCGACCAGTTTCATCCCGAGGCCAATGTCGAGAAAATGCGTGCCGGTACGCCGCTGACCGACGAAGATCGCTGGCCCTGGTTGGAAGCACACACGGCGGCCCTCACCCAGGCAGCAGCGAAAAAGGACGTAGCTATCGGCGCCAGTTCGGCCCTCAGGCGCATCTATCGCGACTTCATTACCGAAAAGGCCGGCGAACCAGTGTTGTTTGTCTACCTCGACGGCACCAGGGAGGTCATCGGCGAGCGCATGGCCAAGCGCAGCCATGAATATATGCCGACGAGCCTGCTCGATAGCCAGTTCGCCACGCTCGAAGTGCCTGATCCGGCGACCGAGAACACCTTGCACGTGCCCGTAACCGACAGCGTCGACAAGATCGTGCGCACCATCACCGGCGAGCTCGATCACCTAAAGAGTTTCAAGCGCTGGCAATAATCATCGCGAATTCTGCCGCTCAGCGACTTCACGTGAGGTTTGCTGCCACGGCCAGCGGCCGCTGACTTCCACTTCCAGTGACAGGCTGAGGAATGTCCGGATCGCCACAATGCCGGCTAGCACGGCAAGGCTGTCTAACGTCGGCTCGATTGCCACGGTGGCGATGATGTCGGCCGCGACGAGAACCTCTAACCCAACCAGAATGCCCCGGCCGATATCGGCCCGGTAGGCGCGAAACCGGTCATGGGCATCCCGATTGCGCAATTGCATCAGGAACCGCGCGGTTCCGGTAATCAAGCCGACGACGATTATGGCAATACCGAACCATTCCACCGTGCGCACAATGATAAGCAGCAGATCCCCGGTCATGTTTCCCCCTTGCCTGACATGTTGGTCCAACGCACCAGCCGCCAGAGCGATCCACCGAGTTGGACCGGCTATTGTGCCAGCCTAGCTCTGGCGGCGCGACCAGGACCGCATTGCGGCAACCACGTAAGTCGGCAAACCCTGTTTCAATCGCCTCGTAGCGGGCGCTAAAATCAGCGCGCACCGAAACGCCGGCAAGCCGGGCAAGCTGATTGCCGGCATAGGTCTTGTTCATGGTCCCGCATCCTCCGCGAGACGACGCACTAGTCCCTTACGCTGCGTCAGGGTCAATAGAGGGGACACCGGGCACCCGCGCCAGGCTCGCATTGGCGTATCGGTCATCATGGCTGACCTCTAGGCCTGCCCAGGCCGGCGTGTCGATCGCCTGATCGACCGCCTCCAACTCCACTTCAGCCACGATCAGGCCACCATGAGCGCCGGCAAAGACATCAATTTCCCAGGTCAACCCGCCATGCGGCACCAGATATCGCGTCTTCTCGACCACGTTTGGCTGCGCCAGGGCGAGCATTTGCCGGGCATCGTCCAGCGGCACCTCATATTCGAACTCGGCGCGGCTGATCCCATCAGCCGGACCCTTGAGGGTCAGGACTGCCTTCTGATCGTCCGCGATGCGGATGCGCACAGTGGCCTTGGCATTGCTTGACAGATAGCCCTGCAAGAGACGTTTCTGGCCCGTGACTGCCTGTCGCCACCCATCCCCGACAACCAGAAATTTCCGCTCGATTTCCTCGGCCATCTCGCTCTATTCCAGAAGCTGCCAATAAGCATCGAACCGCTCAGACGCCGCGCCCGGGCGTTCGGCAGCCAGCTGCTCGCCGAGATCGAAGGCCCTGTCACTCAGCGACGCCTGCTTTTCGGCGATGATCGTCAACAAGGAATCGGCAGCGCTGTCACCAGGGGCGCGCGTGGAGACAATCCAGTCCGCCAGCACCATCAGATTGTGGTGATCCCCCAGGGTTTCGCCCAATTCATCGAGCCTCACACAGAGATTTTCCATGATTGCCGGCGCGGTGCGCTCGTAGAGGCGCATGTGATACCACCAGACCTTGGTGGCCTTGCGCCACTCATGCACCACCTCCCCCTCGGGCGTCTTGCGTGCCTTAGCCAACCGCTTGCGAAAACGGCGATATCCTGCCTTGAGACCCGGCTGTACGATGCCAATGCCCGAGGCGTCAAACTGCCAGGCCGGCACCCGCGTGCGCGCATCATTGAAATCGGCGGCCGCCAGCGTCAGCAATTCCTCTTCGCCCATTTGCTGGCGCAGATGCCGGGCGCGCTCCCGCAGCCGGTCAAGTAGCGCAACCGAGCCCGCCTTATCGAGACTGAGCTGCCCGCCGGAGTTGTCCACTAGCCCCGACATGGTCTGGACCATCGCGGCTGCATCCCGGGCCACCGAGAATCGATCGGCGATGGCGCGAAAGGCATCGTTCTCTACTTCATACTCGGCAAAGACCGGCCGCACGAGCTTGAGCAGAGCGCGCAGCTTCTTGCACGATTTGCGCAACGTATGGACGGTCTGATCAAAGTCCTCATTGGCAGCAATCGCCTCCAGGGCCTTATCGATCTGCTCAATGGCGATGTCACGCACCTGGCCGGCAACACCACTGGACTGCTTGAAGGCGTAGGCCATGACTGGAACCCGAAGACTAGAACCCGAAACTCATCTGACCGGCCGGTGTGCCGACATTGACACCTTCCATCGCCAGCATCTTCACCTTGGTGACCGTGCCACCCGGCGCCGAAAATCCGCCCGGCTTGCCATTGCTGGCCAGCACCCGATGGCACGGGATAACCAGCGGGATGGGATTGGCACCCATGGCCTGCCCCACGGCACGTGACAGGCCGGGATCGCCCAGCTCATGCGCCAGCGCGCCATAGGTGATGGTCTGCCCCCAAGGCACCTGCACCAGACGCGCATAGGCCCTGCGGTGAAAGCCGGTGACCCCGGCCAGATCCAGCGGGACGTCACTAAAATGCACTTCGAGCCCTTCGGCATAATCCTCGATCTGGTTCATCAAACTGACGATCATCCGCGTCGGCTCCCCCGGCTGCGCCCCGTCCCGCCCAAGACGCTCCAACATCGCCTTTTGCGAGGTATCGGGCAGCAACACCCTGGCCAGTCCGCGCTCGGTCCAGCCAAGGCCGAACAATCCCAGTGCTGTCTCGAAAGTTACAGTTTCCATGGCCAAAGCATATGCGCCTGCTCAAGCGGACGCCAGATGGGCATGCGCCCTGCCCTGACCTTTGCTGACAACTTCTGTCGCGCACTCAGGCCAAACCGGCGCAGACCACCAAACGAGGACCGCATGGCACGCATTCTGGGATATATCGCAGCCAGTCTGGATGGCTTCATTGTCGATGCTAAGGGCAGCCTGGACTGGTTGTTCAAATATGACGGCATGGATTTGGGCGAGCACGACTACCGCACATTCATCAAGTCGATCCGGACCGTGGCGATGGGCCGCGCTACCTATGACTGGCTGGCCGCACAAGAAGCCCCCTGGGCATATGCTGACCAGCGCTGCATCGTTGTGACCTCGCGCCCCATCGAAGACCCGAAGGGGCCGCTCGAGACCCGGTCCGATATTGGCGCGCTAATCACCGAATTGCGTGGGCTTGATGATGGTGATGTCTGGATGCTTGGCGGCGGTCGCCTGCAGATGGCGTTCATGGAGCGCGGTGCGCTGGATGAATTGGAGATCTATGTGATGCCCGAAATTCTGGGCGGCGGGACGCCGCTGTTTCCTGCCACCGGGTACCAGGCATCGCCCAAACTGGTGTCGGCAAAGCCGATGAGCAAGGGTTGCGTGCGACTGCACTATCGCTTCTGAGATTGGTCCACCGGCAAACTGTGGACCAGCCCCAGGCCCACAAGTCGCTAATCCCGCTTTAGATGCGCTTTCACCTTGCGCAAGGTTGCCGCCAGCGCCGCCGCCTCCACACCAGTCAGCGCGTCGGAAAAGGCTTCGTCGATTGCCGTCCGGTAATGTGGCCACATATCGGCGCGCCGCGCCATGCCCGCCGGCGTGATGACAGCCAGCGCCCCCCGCCGGTCCGTCGGGTCCGGCCTTCGTTCGACGAGCCCGTCGTCCGACATGCGATCCAGCAGCCGCGTCATGTTGTAACGCTCTACCACCAACCGCTCGGCGAGGTCGCCAATCCGCATCTCGCCCCCTGCGCGCTCGAGTTCGAGTAGCAGATCGTACCAGGCCAGAGGTGGTTGCCCTGCCGCTTTGAGCTTCCCCTCAATGACCCGCAAGGTCAGCGCATGGGTGCTCAATAGCTGGCTCCAGGCCGAACGTTGCCGCTCATTGTCCGTCATCGTCGCCTCTCTTCATATTTAATTGCACTTGCAATCACTTTTCGTTTCTGTATATTTGCACATGCAACAATTGCAATTCCTACCAAAAGGAGAGCCAAATGACAAAGGAAGTATCGCGTTCGGACCTCGCGCAGGCCATGCTGAGCAAGAATCCACCGATTGTGTTTGAGGCGCTGGACAAGAAATATTTCGACCACGGGCACCTGCCCGGCGCCATCATGATGCCACCGGCGGAAGTCGCGGCCACTGCGCAGTCGCACGTCGCTCGCAGGGATGCGCCGGTCGTTATCTATTGTGCTTCCGACACCTGCGCTAACTCGCACGAAGCCGCCAGCGAGCTTTCAAATCTTGGCTATTCCAATATCGCCATCTTTACCGGCGGCAAAAAGGATTGGGCCGACGCGGGCCTCAAGCTTGAGCGCTAAGCGTCGCCCCTGAACAGCAAAATAGCCCGGCGCAACGCGTCCTTGCTCATTGCGCCGGGCATCAGATGCATGATGGCCGCTTCAGTCCTCCGCCACAATGCGCGGGAAAGTCAGGTGCCCTATATGTTCAATTGTCGTACAGGCGATTGGAAAATGTCTCATGTCTCTGCTACAGGGCCTGATGCCCGCCATGCCCACACTCAAAGACTATTTCCCGCCCACTGATCCCTACCTGAACATCATCCATGTCGATGACGACATATTGGTGGTGGACAAGCAATCGGGCCTCCTCAGCGTGCCGGGCAAAGACCCGAGCCTGTGGGACTGTGTCGAATATCGTGCCCGCCAGACCTACCCCAGCGCAGGCATGTGCCATCGGCTCGACAAGGACACTTCGGGCGTTCTGGTACTGGCGCTCAACAAGCGCGCCCATGGCCGCATTGGCAGCCAGTTCGAGCACCGCAAGACCACCAAGAGCTATATCGCGCGGGTATCGGGCGTCATCAAAGAGGACAGTGGTCTGATTGACCTGCCCTTGGCCACCGACTGGCTCAACAAGCCGCGTCAGAGGGTCGACCACGACCATGGCCGCGCCTCGCAGACCGAATGGCACGTGATCGAGCGCGAAAATAACGCCACGCGAGTACGCCTGATACCGCTCACCGGGCGCACGCATCAGCTCAGGGTTCACATGAAGGCCATCGGCCATGTGATTCTGGGCGATGCGTTTTATTCCGAAGGCGCTGACCTGGCGGCCGCCGACCGGTTGCAATTGCATGCCGCAGAACTTGGCTTCGCCCACCCCACGACCGAGGTCTCTACCACATTCGTGGCGCCGACGCCGTTCTAGGCTCTACGCCTCGCCCAGATACCCCACCTCGATACGCTGGAACAGTTCGCCCTGCTTCATGGTGTCGAGCCAGCGGCGGAAATCGGCGACGTCCTTGAAGCCGGCACGTTGGGCTTCCGCTTGGGTCACATCCTCGGGCGTCATATCGGTGATCGACTTGATAGCGAGCAAGCCCACCTTGGTCTTTAGCGTCCCGCCAGCCTTCACCGTCGGCCGGTTCCAGCGGCGGAAGATGAGATCGACCTTTCCGGCCTTGATGTCTTCGAGCAGATCGCGCTTGAGCAGCATCAGTCGAGCACCCCCGTGGCGGTCATTTCGATTTTGAGCCCTGCGGCCAGCAATTCCTTGACCACCACGGTGGCGCGGACGGGATAAGGCTGCTCGGTGAAATATTCGCGATAGACCGCATTCATGCCGGCAGCATCGGCGCTGTCGGTGAGAAAAATTTGCACCATGACAAGATTGCGCAGACTCCCGCCGGCGGCCCCCAGCGCAAGTGCAAGATTGTCGATACAGCGCCGCGTCTGCGCTTCAATGCCGCCCTCAACGATCTCGCCGCTGACAGGATCTTCGGCAATGGCGACCAGCCACAGGTGCTTACCCGCACGCACAGCGTCATTGATAGGCGCCGAGGACGGCGCAATGCCGGTTTCAATGCGTTCGATCATGTGGCCTCCGGGGAAGAATCGCATGAGTACAATTGTCTTGGTGAAAAGCTTGTGACAAACACGAGGCACCGAGCCAAGCGGGCGTGGTGGAATTGGTAGACACAAGGGACTTAAAATCCCTCGGCGATAGCCTTGCGGGTTCGATTCCCGCCGCCCGCACCAGCGCTAAGCTTGCCGAAACCTTTCTCGACAATGATGACCATGGGGCCAGTTGTCTGCCCCAAATTATCGAGTAAGGCGTAGCGATGTCGGCCCTGCCAAAGAATTTGGAAGACGAATTTGAGACCCCGCCCGGCGCGGAGGTCAACGCCGATACGCGGCAATTCATCACCTTCGCCTGTGCGGGGCAGAATTTCGGCGTCGATATCATGTCCATGCGCGAAATCCGCAATTGGAGCCCGGTGACGCCCTTGCCCGGGCGGAAACCGGATGTGCTCGGGGTGATCGAAATACGCGGGCGGGTGGTGCCGATCCACGATATGGCCCTGCGCATCGGCTGCTCTTCCGAGCGAAGCACCCAGCACGAGGGCCAGGTGATCCTGGTGCTCAAGGTTGCGGGCCACGACATGGGCCTGCTCGTCGACAGCGTCTCTGACATTATCGACATCAAAGCCGACGACATTCTGCCGGTGCCGCAGATCGAAGGCTCGGCAGCCCGGTTCCTGGGCGGCATTGCCCGTCAGGGCGACACGCTGGTGGCGATCCTGGACGAGGAAACAGTGCTGCGCGAAGCGGTGGAAATCGCTGGTGCCAAGACTGTCCTGTCCCACGAAACAACGGACGATGATAGCGGCTCGGATGTCGATGAGGCCGAGTTCGTCTTTGTAGACGAAATTCAGGCCTAGTCACACCGCGCCCAGAAGTGCCGCGCTCATGCGAACTCGAACGGAAACGGCGATGGGTCCCAATAGCGCTCTATGCCACGCATCCTGGCACCGATGGCTTCCCATTCGTTTAGCAAGGCCGCGATTGGTCCGGGGTCGCCCGCTGCCAGCAGTCCGTGCAGTTTCTCCACATGGGCCAGATGTTCAGAGACCCTGTCGTGTGAATCCTGTTGCCGGTGCCAAGACTTGCTGCCCTTGCGATAGTGCTTTCGGATAATACCTTCATTCATTTTGAGCCAGCCACGCTCCCCTGGAATCCAAGGGGCCAGGAGGCTGGCTGCCTCTTCAAACCTGCCAAGGGTCGCAAGAAGAGTGGACCGAGTGATGCGATCCATTTCCTTGCCCGGAAATGGGATGGGTGGATAGTCCATGACGTCTTGAAGGGTTTGAAAGCGCACCAGAACTTCTCGATTGGCGCGCTCCAGTTCTTCTGTGAACTCAGCGACGAAATTTGGTCCGTCACGAAAGCCCGACGCGCGATCCAATGTGTGGCCAATCCCGCCACGAGACCAAGGTGGCGGACAGCACATCAACGACGCGCCGCACGTTGTCCGGATTTCCATCGGCAGCGACGTCCGATCGAAAGAAAATTTTACAAGGACATGGCGAACAGGCAAACGAATAAGCGCCCGTTGATGGAAGATAAATTCAGTATGCCGGCCCAAAAATTGCTGGGACAAGAACTTCATCTGCGCGGCCGTGGTCATTCGAAAGGTCGCACTTCCATAATGTAGACGAGCACTCCTTTGGGCAACTTATCCAAGAGCTGGAGCAAACGTTTTTGTGTCAGGCCCGATTTTCCAGTTTTCACGTCATAGACGCAATAAGTAGAAGCACTGACCTTCTCGAGAATATCTAGGCGGCTAGTTTTAGCTTGCCCATACTTAGGACCATCGTCCTCAGAGCTATCCTGTCTGCTCTCGTCCACCGTGATCTCGGGAAACACATTCGCGAACGCTGCAGGGTGGGCCACCTTGAGTGCCCGAATGCGATTGTAGATCGCCCAATGCACCAAATTGCCCCACTCTGTAGGAGTCATAGTCGCCATTTGAGGCAGGTTTTCAGTCGCAGCTTCATTGGTCTGGGCCTGAACATCTGGCAGGAATTCGCAGACCTCGGCCACCTGCTCTTGCGTCAACGTTTCCTGGTTGAGGCTCACGACCTCCCCATTTGTCCCCCCAGTCCAAATCTTGAAAGCGACGACCGATCGGTCGCCTTCGCCCACGCCCAGGGCATCTGGTGCCGCCACCGCCGCATTATAGAGCTCAAGAACTCCGCGAAGCATGGTTGCCCAAGGCGCGGCAGTGATCTCCACCAGAGACGGATTGCCCGGATCGTTGGGAGTTGCCGTCGGCAATGGCCCCAGCGCAGGCAAGGGTGGGAGGAGGTTTGGCGCCAGAGCCCGCCGCAGCCACGCCACCCGCAAACGGGTCTCCCCATCCTGGCGGACCGTGACCTCGCGGGCCTCGTCAAGTCTTAGAGACTGGTAGGACGCCCCATCGGGAAAAGAGACCAGTTGCGAAACACTTGATCCTTGGAAGACGGCACTGATGCCGGTGCCATCGACCATCCTAATCGTCGATGCGGCAATGCTGCCATCCGGTCGGGTCAGCGTCTCGATGCTGGCTACACTCTTCGCCGGGTCAGTGACCACGTGGCGGTTGCGCGTTAGGGCGAGAAGCGAATCCGGCACCGCCGGATCGCCAAAGTATGGCTCGGCCCAGCAGCGGCAATTGTGGTCCGTGCCGGGATGGCCGCTCGGAGGTGGCGACGACCAGGAAAAGACCTGCCCCGCGAGCGCTGCATGCGCATCGCGCACTTTGCCATCGCCGACCGTGCGCCAAGTGTAGCGCGTGGTCGCCTTGCCGTTGCTCAGCGCTTTGGTCGAGAGGCCAGCGCATAGCGAGAGGAATTTTCGTTCATCGGATGCTGCCGCGGAAAGTGCAGCGAGCGTCTTGGGGACACGACCGCGACGTATGTAACTTTCAAAGGCCCTTCGCTCGGCAATGCGTGCCAGCGCCTTGCGGCCTGATTGAAGTCTTGCGGAAAGTTTCCCCATGCCCTGCCCTCGCGTAACTGCGAAGGCAGGGTCTCATGGGTTCAGAAGGCGGGGATAAGCGGGCTGGCGATCAGTCCGTGCCGCCTGAAATCGGCGCCACATAGGCGACGTCGAGATCCCAGGGGAAGAAGATCCAGGTATCCTGGCTGACTTCGGTAATGAAGGTGTCAACCAGTTCGCGCCCCTTGGGCTTGGCATAGACCGTGGCGAAATGGGCGCCGGGGAGCATGTCGCGGACGACGCGGGCGGTGGCGCCAGTGTCGACCAGATCGTCAACTATCAGGACCTTGCCGCCGTTGCGCGCGATGTCGAGCACGGGCTGGCTGATTTCCTTGAGCACCTTGATACCGCCCTGGTTCTGGTGATCGTAGCTTTTGACGGCCACCGTTTCTACGGTACGAATATTGAGCTCGCGCGCGACAATGGCAGCCGGCACGAGGCCACCACGGGCAATGGCCACAACGGCATCGAAAGGACCGATGCTGGCCAGCCGCCAGGCAAGGGCCCGGCTGTCGCGATGGAATTGATCCCAGGTGACGGGGAAGGATTTCTCGTTGGGGTTGCTCACGCTGCTCTCCTGGCGGGGCACGGCCCCAGTATCGATATTTGACCTGTCCTTAGCAAAGCGAAGCGAAAACGCCAATCATTCCGCGTCGGGCGGAGCGATGCCGGCTTTTTCATGGGCAGCGGCGACCATTGCGCGCACCTTCTCCGCCGCTTCGGCCAGCCGGGCTTCGTCGGAGGCACGCAGCACCAGCTCAGTCATCACCCGATCTTTGCCCATTTGCGGGTAAGAGCCCATTTTGACGTCCGGATATTCGGCCTGCAGCACGCCGAGCGGACCACCCAGGGTTCCCTCGCCGACCGCAGCCCGGATGGCGAGGGATGAAACCTTCTTGCCGCCCTTGAGCGTCGGCGCCAGCGCCTCCAGCATGGAGCGCATGATGATCGGCACCCCCGCCATGACATGCACATTGCCAATGCGGAATCCGGGTGCGGCGGACACCGAATTGACAATTAGGTCCGCGCCCTCGGGAATGCGCGCCATGCGCAATCGGGCTTCGTTGACCTCGGTGCCGGTCTGCTTCCAGCGCGTCTCCAGCATGGCGCGTGCCTGGGCATTGATCGGCAGGGCAACGCCGAAAGCTTTGGCGATTGCGTCCGCCGTGATGTCGTCATGGGTCGGGCCGATCCCACCGGAGGTAAATACATAGGTATATCGAGCGCGCAGCGCGTTCACCGCCTCGACAATGGCGTCCATCTCGTCGGACACCACCCGCACCTCGGTGAGATCGATACCCAGATCGGTGCAGAAATCAGCGACCGCGCCGATATTGACGTCCTTGGTGCGCCCGGAAAGGATCTCATCACCGATCACGATCATGCCGGCGGTAATACGGGATTCTGACTGGGTCATCGCTGCTTTTTCCTCGAGGCAGTTGTGGATGCCTCTACGCCCGCGACGAGTCAACGGTTCACCGCCCTTCCCTTCGCCGGTTTAAGACCTTATTTTGTCTCTAGGAGAGACATGCATGATCACTTACGTCGACGCCACCGCCAAAGCCCGCCGCACGGCCGGCGTGATTCCGCTGCATGGCTCGGAAGGCTTTGAGGGCATGCGTCGCGCAGGCACGCTGACCGCGCGGGCGCTGGACGAGATCACCCCATTTGTTGAAGCCGGCGTGCCCACCTCGACCATAGACCGCGTCGCCTATGAATTTGCCCGAGACCACGGCGCTGTTCCGGCGACGATCTTCTACAAGGGCTACCGGCACTCAGTCTGCACCTCGATCAACCATGTGGTTTGCCACGGCATCCCCGATGAAAGGCCGCTGCGCGAGGGCGATATCGTCAATGTGGATCTCACTCTGGTGCTCGATGGCTGGCACGGAGATTCCAGCCGCATGTATCCGGTCGGCGAAATTTCCCGCAAGGCCGAGCGACTGATCGAAGTGACCTATGCCGGGCTTGAAGCAGGCATCGCTGCAGCCAGGCCGGGCAACACCACCGGCGATATCGGCGCGGCCATTCAGGCGGTGGCGGAAGCCGAACGCATGAGCGTGGTGCGCGATTTTGTCGGGCATGGGCTGGGGCGGCTGTTCCATGACGAGCCCAATATCCTGCATTTCGGCACGCCCGGCTCCGGCGCCGAACTCAAACCCGGCATGATCTTCACCATCGAACCGATGATCAATCTGGGGCGTCCGCACGTCAAAATCCTCTCCGATGGCTGGACCGCCGTGACCCGCGACAGGACGCTCTCGGCGCAATGCGAGCATTCCATAGGCATCACCGAAACCGGCTGTGAGATCTTCACGCTCTCGCCGGCGGGTCTGTTCAACCCCCTGGCCAGCCGGAGCGCCTGATGAGCGACCGGCCCGACGATTTCGCCGAGGCCACTCATCCGGCGCCCGCCGTCTCCAACGACCACGCCGGCCATCGCCAGCGCGTTCGGGAGCGCTTCCTCAAGCTGGGTGGCGATGCCCTGGCGGACTACGAACTGCTCGAGCTGGCGCTGCAACTAGCCATTCCGCGCAAGGACACCAAGGCGCTCGCCAAGACCCTGCTGCGCGAATTTGGCTCGTTCTCGGCCGTGTTCAACGCCAGCGAAACCCGGCTCGCCAAGATCAACGGGCTGGGTCCCACCTCAATCGCCCATCTCAAGGTCATCCAGGCGGTTGCCGCGCGCTTTGGGCGCGACCGCATCGACCACGACATGCCCATCCTTTCGTCCTGGAACCAGTTGATCGATTATTGCCGCAGCCAGATGGCATACCAGCCGATCGAGCAGTTCCGCATTCTGTTTCTCGACAAGAAGAACCGGCTGATTGCCGATGAGGTGCAGCAGACAGGGACGGTCGACCACACGCCTGTCTATCCGCGCGAAGTCATCAAACGCTCATTGGAACTCTCGGCCACCGCATTGATCCTGGTGCATAATCACCCTTCCGGTGATCCAGCTCCCTCTTCTGCCGATATTCGCATGACCCGGGAGATCGGGGACATCGCCAAGCCGCTGGGCATCGTGCTGCACGACCACATCATCATCGGCAAGTCGGGACATGCATCCCTGCGCAGCTTAAAGTTGATCTGACCGGCCCCTGCCGATTACGGATTCGCGGAACTGTTGGACCGAACGCAGCGCCGACTTGACGCTCGCATTGGCCTTGGCCCAGGCACGTAGGCGCTGGAAATTGCTGTGGCCCAGCACCACCAGATGGCCCAGCGGTGTGAGCGGGATGTAATGCTGCCGCAACGGCACCCGCTCATTGCACCAATGGCGCTTTTCATCGGTAAAGCCGGCGCCCATGTCGAAAACTGACATGCCCTGGTCGAACACGCTCTGCATCACCCGCAACAGGCACTGCTTGCCCGGTGAACCGGACTGGATGCGGCTGCAATCACTCATCGACGAGATCAGGCAGAACATGCGGTCCCCAATGACGATGTTGTAACGCGCAGCCACGATCTGGCCCTCGAGCCGCAGCACATGTAGCCGCACATCGATACCGGATTCGGGCTCCAGCGCAGCGTGGTAGAAGCTCGTCATGTTCTCGCACACGAAAATGTCACGAATGCCCTGGGCGCGAAAACGGGCGGAACGCTGGGCAAACATGGTGTCGAGCACCGCATGGGCTTCAGTCGGATCGCTGACCACCTCGAAGCCGACTTCGCCCAATGCAGACAGTCGATCGCCTTGCTGCCGGTCATGCTTGCGGCGGGAACGGCTCCTCTGCTCGCGATCGCATTGCTCCCAGGAGGAGAACCGGGCGCGGTAGAGCGTCTCAACGGAGAGGGCTTCGCCCAATTCATCGAACAGCCCTTCGGCCTCCCCGATCCGGTCGGGAATGGAGCGCAGATAGACGAGATCGGCGCCCTTGAGCGCCCCGATCATGGAGCGCCACAGGGCCGACCGGCCCGATGCGCCCAACGCTTCGAGGCGCGGCGTGTCGGTCAGTGGGGCATAGCAGCCGGCATGCGGACCGGGAAACCAGGTGTAAAGGCGCACGCCATGGACACGCTTGAACTGCAACGGCAGCAACGCAACCGGAAACCCATCGACCTCGCCCACGACAAAATGCTGGTCTGAAACCGGAATCTGGCGATCGGCCGCCCAGAGCCGAATGAAATCGTAGCTTTGGCCCGGCGATTCCAAACCCGCGGTGGAAAGGCTTCGCCAGATTGCCTCGACATCCTCGATCCGGTTGGTCACGCGCACCGAAATGCCGGCATGCGCGCCCATGGCAGCGCCCGCCATGCTGCCTTGGCTCGCAACGTCGTTCATCGCCCGGGCGATAGTTTGGGTGTTCGCGCTCAAAATGCTGCCCTTGGCCAAGTACGCCGCTAGTCTGCCCCTCGAGGGTAAACTGCGCCACAATATGGGCTCAGGAAAACAGGTCTCGCTCTCGATTTCGTGAACAGGGTTAATCCCGGACTACAAATTCCCCCGGACATTGGGAAAAGTCCCAAGGCCAATCATCCGAAATTGGCCAGGACCGGGAAGGTCTCCAGGAACCAATAGGAGATGCGGGTGAAATTGCCGGTGATGAAGAGCAGGCCTGTGGCCACCAGAAGGCCGCCCATGATCTTTTCCACCAGGCCCAGATGCTTCTTGAAGCCGTTGAAGAAGGTGAGGAACGGTCCCACGGCAATGCCGGCGAGGAAAAAGGGGATGCCCAGACCCAGCGAATATAGCCCGAGTAGCGAGGCGCCTTCCCAGGCAGTATCGCGGCTGGCGGCCACCGAAAGAATGGCGGCCAGCACCGGGCCGATGCAAGGCGTCCAGCCAATGGCAAAGGCCAGGCCCAGGAGGAACCCGCCCAGGGGACCGGAGGCCGCGCTGGGACCATTATGGCGCAATTGCCGATCGAGAATGCCGATGCGGTACACGCCCAGGAAATGCAGGCCCATGGCGATGATGACGATGCCGGCGATGGGCGTAAGGATCGGCAGAAGCTGGCGGAACACCTGGCCAAAGGCGGTGGCGGTTGCGCCCAGCGCGATGAAGACGACGGAAAAGCCGAGAATGAAGAAGATGGCGGTCAGGGCGACGCGGCCGGTCAGACGCCCCGGCGAGCCGGACACCGCCTCGGCGCGCAACTGGTCATAGCTCGCCCCGCTCATATAGGTGAGATAGGGTGGCACCAGGGGCAGCACGCAGGGGCTGAGAAAGCTCAGCACGCCGGCGCCGATCACCAAAGGCAGGGAAAATTCCACGTCTGACGCTCCTTAGTCGCGTCCCTGTTTAGCGCGGTGCGGGCCAAAGGCAATGAGCCCCAGTGCCGCATCGCGCGGATGTGAGGGCCCGACAGGCCTTGGGTCCGGCATACGCATCCGGCCTAACGAGCGTTTCCAAGAACAAGCTTTGGCCGACAAGTCTGCTCTGCAAACTCCCCTTGGCACCGACCTGGCAGTTTCGTTCGCCTGCTGGCCAAAGCTGGCTTACAGCGTGTTCGCCACGTGAGAACAGGCACCGGCACGTTCTCCGGCGCTCCGGCCAAGGATGCCCTGGTCAGGCAGGTGTCCCGATGGATTGCCTGCCGTCCAGTAGCTCAGCAACACGCCTACCTAGTTCTGCCATTCGGAAGGGTTTTGCGAGCACCACAAGCCCGCTTGCTTGCTCAGGTTTGAGGTCCGCATAGCCAGTGATCATCAAAATGGGCAGCTCTGGCATGACGCCGCGCAGTTCGCTCGCGAGCTGAGCCCCGGTCATGCCAGGCATCATGTGATCGGTAACGAGCAGATCGGGGACAATGCCCGAGCTGACATGCTCCAGAGCCTCAGCTGCTGAGCCCGCTTCGACAACCTCGTAGCCAAGCTCGATGAGATTGTCTGCCACGCTCATCCGAATAAGAGCCTCATCATCAACGAGGAGCACTTTTTTCGTCTTCTCTGGGAGCGGAATATCCGCATTCTGAACCGGATCCGGCTTTGTCTGGCAGGGCGCGAACGGCAGCCATATCTCGGCCGTCGTCCCCTGGCCTTGTACTGAGCGCACGCTCAGAGCACCGCCTGACTGCGCGGCCAGGCCATGCACCATTGATAGACCAAGGCCAGTGCCGTGTCCCACTTCCTTGGTGGTAAAAAACGGCTCGATCGCATGAGATAGCGTCTCGGCATCCATTCCGGTACCTGTGTCGATGACACTGACGCGGACGTAGTCACCGCTGTCCAAGGTGTCATGAGGTGCCGACGGGGTAACGGTCACTGTATCAACTGAAATGGTCAGCGTGCCACCATCCGGCATGGCGTCACGAGCGTTGACGGCCAGATTGAGGACTGCCAGCTCCAGTTGGTTTGGATCCACCAAGGCCGCACATCCAGCGTCCTGTGTCTCTAGCCGAAACTCAATCTGCGGGCCCAGGGTGCGCTCCAGCAGCTCGCGCATGTCCCTGGCCAGTGCGCAGACATCGGTGTCCTTCGGCAACAGGGTCTGGCGGCGGGCAAAGGCCAGGAGGCGCTGGACGAGCGTTTTGGCGCGTTCAGACGCCTGCAGCCCCCCCGCAATGATCCGATGAGACTTCTCGTCGTCACTATGCCGGCGGCTCAAAATATCCAGGCCACTCATAATCGGGGTGAGCAGATTGTTGAAGTCATGCGCCACCCCACCGGTGAGTTGCCCCAAGGTCTCAACCTTCCGCGCCTCGTGCAAAAGGGCCAGGGCGTCCTCGCGCTCCTTGATTGCCTCCTTGACGCGCTCTTCAAGCGAGGCATTCAGGCGCCGCAACTCTTCCCGGCTGGCCTCTAGTGCAGCTTCTGCCTCCTTGCGCGCCGTAATATCCAGCGATGACCCGACGAGGCCGATCACCGAACCATCTGTGTCCCGCCAGGGTGATTTGGTCGATAGCCATATCGCCGGGCTGCCGTCTGGCCGATGCACCGTCTCTTCGATCTGCCGCAAAACCCCGGATTCCATGACAGCGCGGTCGTTCGCCATCACGGCTTCCCCCTGCGCCGTGTTTTCGAGAAATTCCGCATCTGTCTTGCCCAGATACTCCTGGGGCGGTTTCCCGATTAATTCAGTTGCGCCGCGATTGGCGACCAGCATGCGCCCCTGCCGATCTTTTGCGTACACAACACCGGGCACTGCCTCAATGAAGGCAGCGAGCATCGCCGCCGAGCGATCCCGCTCGATCCTCGCTTTGCGCTCCTCCTCGATGTCAATGAGAACGCCAGGAAAGCGCTGTGCAGTGCCGTTGGCATCCAGCTCCACCAATCCGTTCGCTTCAACCCAGCGATACTCGCCGTCGGTCTGGCGAACTCGATATTCGCAGCTATAGGCTCCCCCGCCCTGCAATGCTTTCTCTATTGCATCCGAAACCCTGTCCACGTCCTCCGGATGGATCGACGCCGTCACCATATCCAGCGGAAGCCCCTTCCGGCAAAGCTCGGGATCGAGCGCGAACGAGCGAGCAAACCGTTCATCGGCGATGAAACGATCTTCCTGAACCGCCCACACCCAGGTGCCCACGATTGCACCAGCATCGAGCGCGAGCCGCACGCGCTCGGCCTCAGAGCGCACGCGTTCCTCACTTTCCTCAAGCCGGGCCCGTGTCCGGACTTGCTCGGTCACCTCGTAGCCACCGACGAAGATACCGGTCACCGCACCGGAGTCATCGCGAACGGGCTCATAGAGAAAGTCGACATAGCGGGGCTCTGCTTCTCCGGCCAGCAGCACCGGTGCAGCGTGTGCTGAATAGGATTCCCCCGTCGCATAGACTTTGTCGAGAAACTCGAAATATCCCTGATTCTCGATCTCCGGAAAGACCTCTCGGACTGTTCGACCTTCATAATTTCTCTCTCCCGCGATTTCTCGATACGCGTCATTGACGTATTCAAAGCAATGGTTTGGACCAACCAGCAGCGCCACGAATCCCGGCATCTGTTTGAGCATGAGCCGTTGGCGCGCACGCTCCCGCTCGGCCTGACGCTCCGCCTCGATCTGTCCGGTAATTTCGGTGCAGGCGCAGAACAATCCTACCGTGGTACCGCGGTCATCCCTGATAGGAGAGTAGAAGAACGAGAAATGAGTTTCCTCAGGATATCCACGTCGTTGCATGACGAGCATGATGTCGTCCATCTGGACGGGCTCGCCCGAGTATGTTCGCTCTACGATCGGGCTTAGATCCGCTCTTATCTCGTGCCACACCTCCAGGAAATCACCGCCAAGTGCCTCAGGGTGCTTGTCGGCCATTATCTGCGCATACTGCTCATTGTATATAAGAGTTCGCGACGCGCCCCAGGCCACGAACATGGGCTGACTTGAGCTCAACATCACCGAAACCAATGTCTTGAGCGATGCTGGCCATCCCTCAGGCGCGCCGATCGGGCTGCTGGCCCAGTCATAATCACGGATCAATGCACCGGTGGCGCCTCCACCGCTCAAAAACGACAGGATAGTCTCGGGACTTACGGAACTCTCGTTCATTATTCTTCTTTTGCTTCCGTGGCTTGGCCACGCGTTACGCCTGTAAATGTCAGAAACTTGTTGGCCATCGTCACGCCACGCACAGCAATGGCTTTCCTGCCCTCTGCTCGCAGGGGCTGACTATCATACAATGGCAAATGTGGGTCTGGTCGCAGAAGAGACCGCCGGAAGCCTGTCGGCGGATGCGGTAACGCGGCAGTTGCGGAAGCCAAATACACGTAAATGCATGTTCGTCGGGATACCTTGTTGCCGATCTATCGTGAAATTTGCCGCTTCCAAGCCAATTGTCGCAGACCTTGATCAGACCCAGAACGAAGCTGAGCGACTGCCAGTTCCATCGGCCTCCAAATATTTCAAGAGAGCGTCCTGCCTTGACTTCATGCCAATTGAGGTAGATGGTGCACCCATACGTTTCTGCCCACTGTTGGCGAACTCGGCCGGCTGGCTATGCTGGTTGCTTGGCTTTCCTTCCGAAATGCGAACGTTCTTAGGCTCCTGATGCGCAATGCACGGGAGAAACCTGCTCGTTTGCTTCGCTTCGAGCCAAACTGAAAGGCGCCAACATGATCAACGGCACCGTTAAATTCTATAACGCAACCAAGGGCTTCGGCTTCATCACTCCCGACACTGGTGGCAAGGATGCCTTCGTGCACGTCTCGGCTATCGAGCGCGCCGGCCTCTCGACCCTGGCCGATGGCCAGAAGGTCACCTACGACCTCGAAAGCGGCCGTGACGGTCGCGAGTCCGCGGTCAATATCGCTCTGGCCTAAGGCCATATCCGTGGGGGCGCCCTCGGGTGCCCCCATTTTCACGTTCGCAAGGAGCGCACATGTCGCACCGCTACAAAGTCGGTCAAATGCTGGAATTGCGTTCAGCGCCTCGGCACAGCAACCGCCCTGCCGGCCCCTGTGAGGTGATGAGCTGCCTGCCGCACGACAAGGGTCCAGTGCTTTACCGGGTCAAGTCCTGGGGCGAAAGCAATGAACGCGTGGTCGAAGAAATCGACCTTTCGCCCAGCTCGGTCGTCAAGACCGTGTTCGAAGATAGCGAAAGTGTCTTCACCATCGCCGTCAACAAGCGGTGAATGCGGCCCTCGACTGGGCCGAACCTGCAGAACTCTACGCGGTGCTTGGCGCATTTCATGCGCGCAGCGCGCAATATTTCAGATTTTCCTCTGCCGCAGAAGCGATCCGCTTCGCCATCGAGGACATGCCTGCCGCAGCCTTGCGCGGCATGGCCGTGGAAAGCGGCGACAACCGATATGAGGGACAACAGATCCGCGCGCTTTATGACGCGCAGGACTATCCCCTCGAGCGCGCAAAGCGCTGATACCCCGGCCAAGAGCCGGTAGAAAGACAGACTAATGAACATCGATATGCTGAATATGCCGGGGCAGCTTTTCCTCGGCACCAGTGCTGAATCAGCACGTGCCGCTGGCGCCAGGCGCTTCAACTCGGCCGCCAAGGCCATCCGCTTTGCCATGGAACAGGCCGCGCCTGTCAGCCTGCACGGAGCGCAATTGTGTGTGGGTAATCGCCGCTATGGCTCACGCCAGATTCGCAATCTGCATCGGCAATTGGCCGATATCGGCCAAGCCCGGGGGCCCGGCCGGTAGGGCGTATCAGTTCCGCGCTGGCGCTGCGCCGGGGCGGCCAGTGGGGCGCGCGGGGCGCTTGGGGCCGGCAATCAAACCTTCACGAATAGCCTGCTTACGTGCCAGCTTGCGGCTGCGGCGGATGGCCTCGGCCTTCTTGCGCACACGGGCTTCGGAGGGCTTTTCGTAATATTTCCGGAGTTTCATCTCACGGAACACGCCTTCGCGCTGAAGACGCTTCTTGAGCACGCGAAGTGCCTGATCGACATTGTTGTCGCGGACTTGAACCTGCAAAAACTATCCTAACTTTAGGTTGGCCTCACCAGATATGGGTGGGAATGGATGGCCGCTCGGCCATCCGGGGGCTGGGTTATCACCATTTGCCCGGATGACCAAATCGGGATGTGGACAGCGCCCTGCCCTTGCCCAAAACCCATCTGCGCGCTAGAGCAGCCGCTATTCCCCCTCCGGCCGAGGTGCCCATGACCGTGACCCGTCCGCTTCGCATAGCGCCCTCCATTCTTTCTGCCGACTTTGCGCGGCTGGGCGCGGAGGTGCAGGCGATTGCCGAAGCAGGCGCGGACTATATCCATGTCGATGTGATGGACGGCCATTTCGTGCCCAATATATCGTTTGGCGCGCCGGTGATGAACGCAGTGCGCGGAGCGACCGACAAAATTTTCGACGTGCACCTGATGATCGCACCGACCGACCCCTATCTGAGCGACTTCGCCAAGGGCGGCGCCGATATCATCACCGTGCATGCCGAGGCGGGCCCACATCTGCACCGTTCGCTGCAGGCGATCCGGGCGCTGGGCAAGAAGGCGGGCGTGGCGCTCAACCCGGCAACCCCGGTCTCGGCGATCGAGCATGTGATCGACGATTGCGACCTGGTACTGGTGATGAGCGTCAATCCCGGCTTTGGCGGGCAGAGCTTTATCCCCGAGAGCCTGAACAAGATCGCCCAGGCCAGGGCGCTAATTGGCGGCCGGGATATCGATCTTGAAGTCGATGGCGGTGTCACCGCTGACAATGCCCGCGCCATCGTCCAGGCCGGCGCCAATGTGCTGGTGGCCGGCTCAGCCATCTATGCCGGCAATGACCCGACAACTTATGCGGAACGGATCAGGACGATCCGCCACGCGGCAACGGGGATGGTGGTCTAGTCGCGGCGTTGCGCGCGGCTTCCGCCCCTCATGACCTGAATCAACTCTGACCAATCAAGGCTAAACCCATGATCCCGCGCTATTCCCGTCCCGAAATGGTGGCCAATTGGTCGGCCGAGAACCGTTTTGCCATCTGGTTCGAAATTGAAGCCCACGCCACCTCCAAGCTGGCCGAGCTGGGCGTGGTGCCCAAAGAGAGCGCCGACAAGATCTGGGAAGTGATGAATGCGCGCAAGGCCGAACGCGGCGATTATGGCTTCGACGTCGCCCGGATCGACGAGATCGAGCGCACCACCAAGCATGACGTCATCGCCTTCCTCACGCACTTGAGCGAAATCGTTGGGCCTGACGCGCGCTTCGTGCACCAGGGCATGACCTCGTCCGACATTCTGGACACCACCTTGTCGGTGCAATTGAAGAACGCCGCCGACATCCTGCTCACCGATATCGACGCGCTGCTGGCCGCGCTCAAGAAGCGGGCGCTGGAGCACAAGCACACCATCACCATCGGCCGCAGCCACGGCATTCATGCAGAACCGACTACCTTTGGGGTCAAACTTGCTGAAGCCTATGCCGAGTTCTCGCGCAACCGGGCGCGGCTGGTTGCGGCGCGCGACGAAATCGCGACAGCGGCGATTTCCGGCGCCATCGGCACTTTTGCCAATATCGATCCGTCGGTGGAGGAATATGTCGCCGAACAGCTTGGTCTGTCGATCGAGCCGGTCTCGACCCAGGTGATCCCGCGCGACCGCCACGCCATGTTCTTTGCTACGCTGGGCGTCATTGCGTCTTCGGTCGAGCGCGTCGCCGTTGAAATCCGCCACTTGCAGCGCACCGAAGTGCTGGAAGCCGAAGAGTTCTTCTCGCCCGGCCAGAAGGGTAGCTCGGCCATGCCGCACAAGCGTAACCCGGTGTTGACGGAAAACCTCACCGGCCTTGCCCGCCTCGTGCGTGGCATGGTGACCCCGGCGCTGGAAAACGTCGCTCTCTGGCATGAGCGCGACATCTCGCACTCTTCGGTCGAACGCATGATCGGCCCGGATGCAACCGTAACGCTGGACTTTGCATTGGCACGGCTGACCGGGGTGCTCGACAAGCTGGTGGTGTATCCCGAAAACATGCGCAAGAATCTCGACCTGCTCGGCGGCCTGCACAACTCCCAGCGCGTACTGCTGGCGCTGACCCAGGCCGGTTACAGCCGCGAAGACTCCTACGCCGCCGTGCAGCGCAATGCCATGAAGGTCTGGGAACATCGCGGTGACCGTGCTGGCCTGTTCGCTCAAAACCTCAAGGGCGATCCCGAAGTGACTCTGAACGAAGAGCAAATCGATGCCATGTTCGATGACGGCTATCATTTGAAACATGTCGATACGATCTTCGCGCGCGTGTTTGGCCCATGAGGATTGCCGAAGCCGATATTCTGATCCTGCCGGGGCTGGGTGGTTCCGGCGAGGGCCATTGGCAGCTTCGATGGGCCGAGAAAATGTCCACGGCCGGAATTGTCGAACAGGCCGATTGGGACGAACCCGACCCCGACGACTGGACCGACACCATGGTTCAGGCCGTGGAGCTGGCCGAACGGCCAGTCGTGCTGGTTGCCCATTCGCTGGCCTGCATTGCCCTGGTGCAGGCCGCAGGGCGCTTCCCGGAGGGCAAGGTCAAAGGGGCCTTTCTGGTCTCGCCGCCCGACATCGAGGGCAGCAAGGACGTGTCCAAGGAGGCGCGCGCCTTCGGCCTCGTGCCGCGCGATCCCCTGCCCTTCCCGTCCTTATTGGTGGTTTCGGACAACGATCCCTATTGCTCGTTGGAAGCCGCGGCTGACTTTGCCGGCGCCTGGGGCTCGGACTTCCACCAGGCCGGCAGTGCCGGTCACATCAATGTTCATTCGGGGCACGGACCCTGGCCCGAGGGCCTGCTGATGTTCACCCGTCTGATGCAGCGGCTGTAAGACGACAAAAACCCCGCCGGTAATCCGACGGGGTCGTTGCGATTTCGCAGGGAGGCGCTTGGCCTTATCCCTCGGCGGCGATCTGCTCGCTGGCGACAGCGACAAGGGTGAGCATCTTTTCCCGAATCACGGTTTCGGAGATGTCTACGCCCTTGGCCTTGAGATCGCCGGACACCTTGCGGAAGACGTCTTCGTCGCCGGCTTCTTCAAAGTCGGCGGCAACCACTTCGGCTGCATAGGCCTTGGCGGCCTCGGCCTCCAGGCTCATCAGCTCTGCAGCCCACAGGCCCAGCAGCTTGTTGCGGCGCGCTTCGGCCCTGAACTTCTTTTCTGCGTCGAAGGCGAACTTGGCTTCCTGGCCCTTCTTGCGTTCTTCGAACCCGCTCATGGTCTCTCCCGTTCGGTCTGAGGGCCGCTCCGGCGGCCGTTATCCTTGGACATAGGCGGTTCAGCGACGCAAATCAACGCTGGCGCGCGCGCCTGCGACCCGATGCCCATGATCGGTCGGCCTGACGGAAAGCGCTTGCTTTTTTGTGCCGTTCTGGCGCATGAAACGCCCCATTCCACCCTCGTTTTTTCCAGCAGCGGATTCGTCCATGAACCGTCGACGCAAAATCTATGAAGGCAAGGCCAAGATCCTGTTTGAGGGTCCCGAGCCGGGCACCTTGGTGCAGTACTTCAAGGACGACGCCACCGCCGGCAACGGCGCCAAGCATGAAGTGATCGACGGCAAGGGTGTGCTGAACAACCGCATTTCCGAATTCGTCTTCTCCAAGCTCAACGATCTGGGCATTCCGACCCACTTCATCCGCCGCGTCAACATGCGCGAGCAGTTGATCAAGGAAGTCGAAATCATCCCGCTTGAAGTGATCGTGCGCAATGTGGCCGCCGGTTCACTGGCCAAGCGCCTTGGTCTCGAGCCCGGGACGCGCCTCCCCCGCTCGATCATCGAATTCTGCTATAAGGACGATGCGCTGGGCGACCCCATGGTCTCCGAAGAGCACATCACGGCCTTCGGCTGGGCCACCCCCGCCGAACTCGACGACATCATGAGCCTGGCCGTTCGCATCAACGACTTCCTGACCGGCCTGTTCATGGGCGTCGGCATCCAGCTCATCGATTTCAAGATCGAATGTGGCCGCCTTTACGAAGGCGACATGATGCGCATCGTGCTTGCCGACGAGATCAGCCCGGATAATTGCCGTCTGTGGGACATCAAGACCCGCACCAAGATGGACAAGGATCGGTTCCGTGAGGGCCTTGGCGGTCTGGTGGAAAATTATCGCGAAGTCGCCCAACGCCTGGGCATTCTGGTTGAGAACGACAATGCGCTGACCACCGGTCCGCGCCTGGTCCAATAGGTTTTTGGAGCGAACCATGAAAGCGCGCGTCATTGTCACGCTCAAGAACGGCGTTCTCGACCCCCAGGGACAGGCCATAGAAGGGTCTTTGGCCGGCCTCGGTTTTGCCGGGGTTGCCGGTGTGCGCCAGGGCAAGGTGTTTGATCTCGAAGTGTCGGGAACCGATGAGGAAGCCGCACGTTCTCAAATCAAAGAGATGTGTGAAAAGCTCCTCGCCAACACTGTGATCGAAAACTACGCGATCGAAATCTCACCTTAACGCCTAACGGCTATAACTAACTCAATTCGCGCCGATCAATGGCGCAGGACCGTATGACTATGCGCAAGACCCAGATCGCTCTCACCGTCATGTTCTTCTCCTCGCTCGGCCTCCTGTTTGCCGCCTATGCCTCCGTGCCGGTCTGATCCGTTAGCCAAAATCTAACCATCAAGCATTTTCCTTAAGCCTGTTCCCAAGCCTTTATGGGACTGGTGAGGACTTGTCCCTATGCTGGCCTGCAATATGATTGCGAGGGCTCAGCGATGGAAAAGACAAGGTTGAATTGGGTGGACATGGCCAAGGGCCTGTCCATCTTCCTGGTGGTGACCATGTATTGCGCGGCCAGTGTGGGCGAGGATACCGGCCAGACCGGCTTCCTGCACTGGACAATCGCCTTTGCCATGCCATTCCGCATGCCCGAGTTCTTCCTGCTTTCGGGGCTGTTTCTTACCCAGGTGATCGGCCGCCCGTGGGCGGCCTTCGCCGACCGCCGCGTGGTGCACTACGCCTATTTCTATGCGCTCTGGGCACTGATCCACATTCTGTTCAAGGAAGCGCTGATCGGTCGCGATCCGACTGGCGCGGCTGCATCCCTCGCTATGGCGGTGGTGGAGCCATATGGCGTGTTGTGGTTCATCTACATGCTGGCCGTGTTCGGCCTGGTCGCCAAGTTCCTGCACGAGATCAAGGCGCCACAATGGGGCGTTCTAGGTGTGGCGGCCATTTTGCAGATGGCCAGCATTCATACCGGCAGCTATCTCGTGGACCAGTTCGCCGAGTATTTCGTCTATTTCTACGCCGGGGCCGTCTTCGCGCCACGCCTGTTCGCACTGGCCGACTGGACCGCGTCCCATGTCACAGCGGCACTCGGCATGTTGGTGGTCTGGGCGGTCGTCAATGCGGCTATGGTATTTTCGCCCGGCTTCCGCATGGACCCGGTCCATATCGAAATGGGCTGGGGCGCCCTGCCCGGCGTTCACCTGATTCTAGCGCTGGCCGGCGCGGCGGCGATCTGCATGTTGGCAGCTCTCCTTTCGCGCCTGCCCTTCATGGACTGGCTGCGCTGGATGGGCACCAGGTCGTTGGTGATTTATGTCGCCTTCGTGCTGCCCATGGGTATTGCCCGCATAATTCTGCTGCGGCTGGGTATTGAAGAGGCCAATGTGCTGAGCCTGCTCACCATGGCGGTCGCGATAATATCGCCGCTGGTTCTTTGGTGGGTGGTGCAGAAAATCGGCCGTGGCAAATTTCTGTTCGAGCGGCCGGCCTGGGCCCACCTGCCGGGAAGCCGAATCCGACCCGGCGCAAGCGCAGCCCCTGCCGAATAAAAGAAGGGCCGGTTCAGCACCGGCCCTTTTCTTGTCGTTTGCCGGTCAATCCGGCGCCTTGAAGATCGAAGGCACGATGGGTCGAACGCGTGGCAGCTTGACCGGTCGCGTTTGCGGCTTCATGTCGGTTGCCAGATGCGGCTTGCCATCCTCGCCCCGGATGGTCATCGGCTTGTCTGCGGACGACGAAGACTGTGTCTGCATGTTCATTCCTCCCAATGTTGCCATGCTGTTCCAACGCCCATAATGTGGCAAAGTTCCAACCAATCGCCACATTGTGCGGGCATTTCGCCACCTGCCCGCGTGCGGGCCCTTGCCTTTTCGGGCCAGAGACACCACAAGGGCCTCGCGCATCCCTGACAGATATAAGGATTGACCGATGAAGGCCGCTGTCATCGTGTTTCCGGGCCTCAATCGTGACCGCGACATGATCGCGGCGCTGACCAAGATCGGAGGCGAAAAGCCGTCCGTGGTCTGGCATCAGGATACCGATATTCCCGATGCCGACCTGATCGTGATCCCCGGCGGCTTCTCTTATGGCGACTATCTGCGCTGCGGCGCCATCGCCGCCCGCTCGCCCATCATGGACAAGCTGCGCGAGCGCGCGGCCAAGGGCACCAGGGTGCTCGGCGTCTGCAATGGCTTTCAGATCCTGATCGAGGCCGGGCTGCTGCCAGGCGCGCTGATGCGCAATAATTCGCTCAAATTCGTCTGCCGCGAGGTCAAGCTCGAGGTCACCAATGCAGACACCGACTTTACCCGCGGCTACACCAAGGGCCAGATCATCCGCTGCCCGGTGGCCCATCACGATGGCAATTACTTCGCCGACGCCGAGACCCTGAAGATCCTGGAAGGCGACGGGCGCGTGGCCTTCCGCTATGCCGAGGGCACCAATCCCAATGGCTCGATCAACGACATTGCCGGTATCCTGAACGAGCAGAAGAACGTACTTGGCCTGATGCCGCACCCGGAAAACCTGATCGAAAGCGCCCATGGCGGCGATGATGGACGCGCCCTGTTCGCCTCGGCGCTCAGGCAGGTGGCGTGATCCAGTCGATGCTGAACCGCGCGCTGACATGGGCGGGCCTGATTCTCGGGCTGGTCGCGCTCGGCCTGCAATTCTCCATCTCCATTCCGGCCTATATGGCCAATGGCATGAGCCTGCCGGCGGCGCTGGTGCAGTTCTTCAGCTTTTTCACCATTCTGACCAATATCGCGATCACGCTGATCTATCTGTCGGCGCTGGCTGGATGGTCCTGGCTCAACTGGTTCCGCACGCCGAAAACCCGGGCGATGATGACCGGGGTGATGATGCTGGTGATGATCTTCTATCACGTGCTGCTGCGGCCGGTCTGGGAACCCCAGGGGCTGTTTCTGGTCTGCGACTACCTGTTGCACTACGCCACGCCGATCCTGTTCGCGCTGTGGTGGGGCCTGACGCAAAGACATGGGACCGTCGACTATCCAGATGCCCCCTCCATGCTGGTGCCGCCGCTGATCTATCTCGCCTATGTCATGGCGCGCGGCGCCCTGACCAACGCCTATCCATACCCTACGCTCAACGCCTTCGAGCTGGGCTATGGGCAGGTCGCCATCAATGTGGTGCTGGTCGCTGTCGGCCTTTCCATCCTCTACCTGATCACCATCGGCATCGACCGCGCCCTGGCGCGGCGCCGGGCCGCCATTTCCTGACCCCTCCCGCAGGACCGTCCTGATGACTCTTCGCAACGACATCGCCATCACCCCCGACCTGGTCGCCAGCCATGGGCTCAAGCCGGACGAGTATCAGAAGATACTCGACCTGATCGGCCGCGAGCCCAGCTATACCGAATTGGGCATCTTCTCGGCGATGTGGAACGAGCATTGCTCCTACAAGAGCTCGAAGAAATGGCTGCGCACCCTGCCGACCAAGGGCCCGCGCGTGATCCAGGGGCCGGGCGAGAATGCCGGCGTGGTCGATATCGGCGACGGTCAGGCGGTGGTGTTCAAGATGGAATCCCACAATCACCCAAGCTACATCGAGCCTTATCAGGGCGCAGCGACTGGCGTCGGCGGCATTCTGCGCGACGTGTTCACCATGGGCGCGCGGCCCGTCGCCGCGATGAACGCACTGCGCTTTGGCGCACCGGACCATGAAAAAACCCGGCATCTGGTGGCTGGCGTGGTGGCAGGGGTCGGCGGCTATGGCAATAGCTTCGGTGTGCCGACCGTGGGTGGTGAGGTCGAGTTCGACGCCCGCTACAATGGCAATAACCTGGTCAATGCCTTCGCGGCGGGTCTGGCTGACACCGACAAGATTTTCTATTCCGAAGCCAAGGGCGTTGGCCTGCCGGTGGTATATCTGGGCGCCAAAACCGGCCGCGACGGGGTGGGCGGCGCTACCATGGCCTCGGCCGAATTCGGTGACGATATCGAAGAAAAGCGCCCCACCGTGCAGGTCGGCGATCCGTTCACCGAAAAGCGCCTGCTCGAAGCCTGTCTTGAGCTGATGCAGACCGGCGCCGTGATTGCCATTCAGGACATGGGCGCCGCAGGCCTCACCTGTTCGGCGGTGGAAATGGGCGCCAAGGGCGACCTCGGCATTGAACTGGATCTCGATAAGGTGCCGGTGCGCGAAGAGCGCATGACCGCCTATGAGATGATGCTAAGCGAAAGCCAGGAGCGCATGCTCATGGTGCTGCATCCCGAAAAGGAAGCAGCAGCGCGCAAGGTATTTGAAAAGTGGCAGCTGGATTTCGCCACGGTCGGCAAGACCACCGACGATCTGCGGTTCCGCGTGCTCTGGCAGGGCGATGAAGTCGCCAATCTGCCGATCAAGGAACTGGGCGACGAAGCCCCCGAATATGACCGCCCCTGGACCGAACCCAAAATTCCGGCGCAGCTCGCCAAATCCGACGTGCCGCAGATGGATGTGGCCGAGGCGCTGCTGGCACTGGTGGGCGGGCATCAATGTTCGTCGCGCCGCTGGGTCTATGAGCAGTATGACACGCTGATCCAGGGCAATTCGATGCAGCGCCCGGGTGGCGATGCGGGAGTGATCCGCGTTGACGGGCACGAGACCAAGGGCCTCGCCTTCTCTTCGGACGTCAATCCGCGCTACTGCGAAGCCAACCCCTTCGAAGGCGGCAAGCAGGCCGTGGCCGAATGCTGGCGTAACCTGTCGGCTACCGGTGCCGAGCCGCTGGCGGCCACCGACAACCTAAATTTCGGCAATCCCGAGCGCCCTGAAATCATGGGCCAGCTCGTCAAGGCCATTGAAGGCATCGGCGAAGCCTGCCGGGTGCTGGAATTTCCGATCGTCTCGGGCAATGTCTCACTCTACAACGAAACCAATGGCCGTGGCATCCTGCCCACCCCGACCATCGGCGGCGTCGGCTTGTTACCCGAATGGGAGCAGAGCGTCGGCATCGGCTTTGTTGCCGAGAACCAGCCGATCCTGCTGATTGGTGGACCGGCCGAGCGCGGCACCCATCTGGGACAGTCGATCTATCTGCGCGACCTGTTCGACCGCCGCGATGGCGATGCGCCGCATGTTGATCTTGCAGCGGAAAAGAAGACCGGCGATTTTGTGCGCAAGCTGATCCGCTCGGGCATTGTCACTGCTTGCCACGACCTTTCTGATGGCGGACTGGGCGTAGCACTGGCCGAAATGGCGATGGCCGGTGACATGGGCGCGACCGTGACCGATGTCGAAGGCAATGATCCGATCCTGACCTTCTTTGGCGAGGATCAGGGCCGCTATCTGGTGACGCTCAATCTCGACCCGCAGGGGCCGGAAATTGCCGCACTTTGGGAAGAGGCCGAGGCCTCGGGCATTTTCGCTCCCTGGATCGGTACGACCGGCGGCACGACGCTGACCCTGGGCGGGGCCAAGCCGGTTTCGGTGGCAACCCTCAAGGACGCGCATGAAAGCTGGTTCCCCAGCTTCATGGAGGGCGAACCCAGCCTTTAGGCGGGTCCGCCATATCATCGCCTTTGTTTGGAGCGCTTTGCTCACACAGGCGCAGACGAACAGCAGGAGCAGACGATGAAACACTTAACGGTGGCGACACTTGCAACCCTGGGCCTTGTCCTTGCTCCGAGCCTGTCCGCAGCGCAGAGCGTCAACGTTACGCGCTCCATTCTGCCCACCCTGCCCTATACGGTGATCTTCCCCGATATCATGGTGGCCAGCGGTGGTGGCGCCGACCCGCTGACCATCAACCATCCCGCAGCGCCGCTGCAATGCGACCTGACAGTGGTGCCGGTCGAGAACACCGGCTGGACCGCCGAGGCAGCGCTGGGTGCGCTGGACGATGCCGAAGTCGCGGCCTCCTGGTCCGAAATCATGCCCGGCTTTGCCTTGGGCAACAAAGGCACCACACCCTATCAGGACGCCACGGCGCTGATCTATGACGGTTCAAGCCCGGAATCGAGCATGGGCATGCCATTGACTGTCGTGCACACCGAGACGGTCTCCAATGGCCGGGGCTATGTGCTCGATTGCCTCTATGCCACAGCCGAAGCGGAACAGGCCCGGCCCATCGTTGACTTCATCATTGCCAACTTCGCCACGCGTTCGGACGCCGAATGCTGCATCGGGGCCGAGGTGGCGCCTGTAGAAGAGACGGCTCCGGCGCAATAGGACCGGTTGAAGCCGGTCTTTGTGCATGCCATATCAATGACATCGGCGTCGGCACCAACCGCGCCGCAGTTACACCAGCGGGAGAGTGCACATGGCCATGGACGCAAGCGAAATCGAGCGCCGCATCAAGGCCGCCCTGCCCGATGCGGAAATCGAAATCCGCGACCTTGCCGGAGACGGCGACCACTGGGCCGCCTCGGTGAAATCCGAGCAGTTCCGGGGCAAGACCCGCGTACAGCAGCACAAACTGGTCTATGACAGCCTGCAGGGTGACATGGGCGGCGCCTTGCACGCCCTCGCCTTGCAGACCAGCGTCCCGGACTAACCGCGTGTCGGGGCTGCGCGACTCGCTCGACCTGATCCGCATGGTGCGGCCCGAGGCCGGCACCGCAGCAATCGACCATGAAATCCAGGCAGAACGTGCCAGTTCGCTGAGCGCGGCCGAGCGGCGAGTCATCAAGGCCGTTGCGGGTTTGAAAGCGGGCACGGAGCGCGAGCACTGGCTGGCCGAAGCGCGCGAGGCCGTCTGGGGCTATTTTGTGCAGCGCGAACTGATCGGCTTTCGCCGCCACACCGAAGTGATTGCTGATCTGGGCATTCCGGGCGAAGTGCTGAATGGGCTGGGTGCGGCTCCGGTGAAACGCAAGTGACCCGTGCCGTCGTTTTCGATGTTGATGGCGTACTTGTGCATGGCTACCACGCCCGGCCGGAACGGCAGCGCCGGTGGGACGAGAACTTGCTTGCCGACCTGGGTGTCGATCCGGACCGCTTTCGTGAGGAGTTCATTTTCGACATCTTCATCAAGAAGGTGATCATAGGTGAAATGGCGCTGATCGAAGCACTGGACAAGCGACTCCCCGGGCTTGGATATGCTGGCTCTCCCATGGCATTTGCCCAATATTGGCTCGCCAACGACAGCAGGGTGAACTCTGAACTGCTCGATGCCATCCGAGTGCTCAAGGCCCGTGACGATGTTCGATTATACGTCGCTACAAACCAGGACCACATGCGGGCTCAGTGGCTTTGGCAGACACTGGGGTTTGGCGATTTGTTCGAGGACATTTTCTACTCGGCGCGCATCGGCATGACCAAGGCACACAAGGGTTTCTTCTCCTTCGCCGATGACCGGATGGGCAAGTCTGACGAACCGCCGCTGTTCTTCGACGATACCCAGAAGGTCATTGACGTCGCCCGTTCCTGTGGTTGGGACGCGGTGCTGTTCGACACCAACAGGCAATTCTTCGATCACCCATGGGTGAAAGCGCGGCTCTAGCCGAGGCGCCCCACTCGACAGCAAAGCCCGCCTGCCCTATTTAGAAGCCAGCTTTAACCGGCCCTTGAACCCGGACTTTTCGAAAGGCTCCTCCCATGACCGACATCAACGCCTTTATCGACGACAAGGTGAAGAACAACGACGTGTTCCTGTTTATGAAGGGCTCGCCGGACTTTCCGCAGTGCGGCTTTTCCGGTCAGGTCGTGCAGATCCTGAACTATCTCGGCGTCGATTATTCCAGCGCCAACGTGCTTGAAAGCGACGAACTGCGCGAAGGCGTCAAGACCTATACCAACTGGCCGACTATCCCCCAGCTTTACGTGAAGGGCGAATTCGTCGGCGGCGCAGACATCGTGCGCGAAATGTTCCAGTCGGGTGAGTTGCAGACCCATTTCCAGCAGGCCGGTCTCGAGGTCAAGCAGAGCGCCTGATCGCGTTCTTCGCGGAATCAGTTTCGGAAGGCCTAGTCTTAACTGACTGGGCCTTTTGCGTTTTTGTCGCATCTGCGAACAGCGCATCGGGATGAAAAGTTCAAAAATAGCGCTGAGCACATCACCAAAGCTGATCACACCCATCAGCTATTATCGCTTTGCGTGATAACAGGCCGGGCGTAGATTGGCGGAACGTTCTATTTGAGACTCCCGCCATGACCGTCACCGCCGCGCGCCCCGCCGTTCCCCTGCCGCTTGTGATTATTGCAGGCTGCATTATCGCCGCCATCGGCTTTGGCACGCGCGGCTCGTTCGGACTGTTCACCCTGCCGGTGACTGAAGACCTGGGCCTCAGCCGCGAGCAATGGGGCATGGCCATGGCCGTGCAGAACCTGGTCTGGGGCATTGCCCAGCCCTTCGCCGGAGGCATGGCGGACAAATACGGTTCAGGGCGCGTGCTGGCGGTGGGCGGCCTCGTCTATGCGCTGGGCGTGCTCGGCATGGCCTTCTCCCCTGACACGCTGACCATGACCCTGACGGCGGGCGTGGTCACCGGTGTCGGCATTGCCATCGCTTCGTTCGGCGTCGTCATGGCCGCCTTCGGGCGAGTCGTGCCGGCGGAAAAGCGCAGCTTCGTCTTCGGCGTCGCCACGGCGGCCTCCTCGGCCGGCCAATTCATCTTTGCGCCGCTCGGCCAGGGCTTTATCTCGGCCTTTGGCTGGCAAATGGCGCTGGTCTGGATCGCGCTGATCCTGCTGCTGGTCATCCCACTGTCGGCAGCCCTGCGCGGCCGCACCGAGTCCGTACCGGGCGAGGCTGATTTGCCTTTCATGCAGGCGCTGTCGCGGGCTTGGGGCTATGGATCCTACAGATTGCTGGTGATCGGCTTCTTCGTCTGCGGCTTCCACCTGGCCTTCATCAATGTGCACATGCCTGCCTATCTGGTGCAATGCGGCCTGTCGCCCGAGGTTGGGAGCTGGACCATTGCCGTGATCGGCCTGTTCAATATCGTCGGCTCGCTGCTCTCAGGCTGGCTGGGTAGCCGCCTGCCCAAGCAGATGTTGCTGGCCAGCATCTACCTTCTGCGGGCGCTGCTGATTGCCGCATTCCTGCTCATCCCTGTGAGCGAGATTACGGCCTATACCTTCGCCGCAGGCATGGGTCTGCTCTGGCTGTCCACGGTGCCGTTGACCGCAGGGCTCGTGACCCTGTTCTTCGGCCCTCGCTATATGGGCATGCTCTATGGCATCGCTTTTCTGAGCCACCAGATCGGTTCTTTCGTCGGTGTCTGGCTGGGCGGCGTGGTCTATGACCAGACCGGCGCCTATGATCTGGTGTGGTATCTGGGTATTCTGCTCGGCCTTGGCTCGGCGGCCATCCACATCCCGATCAATGAACGCAACGCCGCCAATTTTGGCCTGAAAGCGGCTTAGCCATCCATCGGCTCTTGCCGATTGAAGGCTTGCCAAACTGGACTAACGGGTTCATGGTCCGCACCATTCCTTCGGCCGTTTCCCTCCGGCTTTGACGAGTTTCAATTATGTCTGATCATTACACGCGGGTCCTTTCCCGCCCAGAATTCATTGCCCTTATGGCCGCGTTGATGGCGCTCAACGCCCTCGCCATCGACGTCATGCTGCCTGCGCTGCCCTATATGGGCGAAGCGCTAGGCGTCAGCCATGAGAACGAGCGCCAGTTTGTCATCACTGCCTATATGATAGGGATGGGCGTCGCCCAACTCGCCTTCGGACCGCTGACCGATCGGTTTGGACGCCGCGCGCCGCTTTTGGCCGGCATCGGCGTTTATATCGTCGCCGTGATCATTGCTGCCTTTGCGCCCAGCTTCACCATGCTGCTGGTGCTGCGCTTCATCCAGGGACTGGGTGCGGCCAGCGTGCGCGTGATCACCACCGCCGTGGTGCGCGACCGGTATTCCGGCCGCGAAATGGCCGAAGTGATGTCGCTGGTCTTCATGGTGTTCATGGCCATCCCGGTGATCGCGCCGAGTATCGGCCAGGTGCTGCTACTGACCGGACCATGGCAGACCATCTTCCTGTTCATGGGCGGGCTGGCGTTGGTGTTCTGGCTCTGGACCTTTGCCCGCCTGCCCGAAACCCTGCCGCTCGACAAGCGCCGCCCACTCAGCCTCAAGGGTGTGACCGAAGGCTTCCATATCGTCTTCACCAATCGCGTCGCGATTTCCTATGGCCTGGCCGGCATGTTCCTGTTCGGCGCGCTGTTCGGCTTCATCAGCTCATCCCAGCAGATCTATGTCGATATCTATGGGCTCGGGGTCTATTTTCCGGTCGCTTTCGCCCTTGTGGCGGGGCTGATGGCAGTGTCTTCGTTCACCAATTCCAAGGTCGTGCGGCGCGTGGGCATGCGCCGCCTCTCGCACGGCGCCATGCTGACCTTCACCCTGTTTTCGGGCATCTGGCTGGCCTTCGCCATGAGCGGTTTCCTGCCCCTCTGGCTGTTCTTCAGCCTGCTGTGCATCATCATGTTCTCGTTTGGCTGGTCCGCCTCGAACATGAATTCGCTCTCCATGGAGCCGCTGGGCGCCGTCGCCGGTACCGCCGCGTCGGTGTTCGGCTTCATCCAGACCGTGGGTGGCGCACTGATCGGTGGCTATATCGGCCAGTTGTTCGACGGCACCACCGTCCCGGCCGCCGCGGGGTATTTCACCATGGGCATCATGTCGCTGGTGTTCATCCTTATCGCCGAAAAGGGCCGCCTCTTCGGCGTTGGCGAACAATATGCCGACACCAAGGCTGAGCCGGTGGTGGAAGCGCACTGACGCCTCATACTCGCTAGAGTGCTCAAACAGACAACGGGGATTTCCAGCGCTGGAAGTCCCCGTTTTGCGTAGTATGGTCGGTATAGACGTGGTTGACCAATCCCCACGCCTTGGCATCATCCGTCTTAGATAGCAAAAACTTCGCGCCGCAAAGTGGTCCAGCTCTCCTCGTCCGATGCGACGAGCAGACCGCCCGATAGGTCGGTTGGGCGATAGGGCGTGCCGTCGAACTTGGCGACATGGGCCCCCGCCTCGCGCATGATCAGCGCGCCACCGACATGGTCCCAGGGCATGAGCTTGGCGTACATCATGAAATGCACATTGCCGCCAGCGGCATAGCGATATTCGTGGCCGGCGCAGCGGTAATTGGCCAGCATCTTGACCTTGGCCAGATTGGCCATGACCGTTGTGCGCTGCTCCATCGGCAGGAACATGGTGGACGCCAACCCGCCCATATCTTCGAGCGGCACCGGATCGGCAAATTTCTGGCGGATGGTGCGGCCATCGGGGAAAACCTGGAACGCGCCGCAGCCCTTTTCGGCCATCAGCACGTCATCGCCCACCGGGTCGTAGATGACGCCGGCCACTGGCTCGCCATTCTGCACCACAGCCGCCATGACCGCGAACAGCGGCAGGCCACCAGCAAAATTTGCCGTGCCATCAACGGGATCGACGTAAATCACGATTCGATCCTCGAGGTCGGTATCGAGCAGTTTTGGATTGGCTGCCACGGCCTCCTCGCCAATCACCAGCACATCGGGGCGATGCGCATTGATGGCGGCAGTGATCACCTTTTCGGCGCCCACATCGGCTTCGGTGACCAGGTCGAAGGCGCCCGACTTGGTCTGCACCGTCCCCTCATCGAGCCGCCGGAAGCGCGGCATGATCTCCTCCTGTGCAGCCTGTTTCAGTATGGCGGCGAGGCGATCAACATTCATGGTGTCAGACGTCCTTGGGCTGGATGGAAAGGCCTGCGAAATCGAACAGGCGCGGGTCTAGCATATGGCTTGGATTGATATTGCCCAGCGCACGGATCATCACATCCTTGCGGCCGGGCATGGCCTTCTCCATGTCATTGAGCATGGCCTTGGTGACATTGCGCTGCAAGCCGTCCTGCGAGCCACAAAGATCACAAGGGATAATGGGGAACTGCATGGCATCGGAAAACCGCTGCAGATCCTCTTCGGCGCAGTAGATCAGCGGCCGCAGCACTTCGAGATCGCCCTCGTCATTGACCAGCTTGGGCGGCATGGCCGCCAGCTTGCCGCCATGGAACAGGTTCATGAAGAAGGTTTCGAGGCTGTCGTCGCGGTGGTGGCCCAGCACCAGCGCCGTGCACCCCTCCTCCCGCGCGATGCGGTAGAGATTGCCGCGCCGCAAGCGCGAGCAAAGCGAACAATAGGTCGCGCCCTCCGGCAGCTTGTCGGTAACGATGGAATAGGTGTCCTGGTATTCGATGCGGTGTTCCAACCCCAGCCCGGTCAGGAACTCGGGCAGAATATGCTTGGGAAAATTGGGCTGCCCCTGATCAAGATTGCAGGCCAGCAGCTCCACCGGCAAGAGCCCGCGCCATTTGAGGTCCAGCAACAGCGCCAACAGACCATAGCTGTCCTTGCCGCCCGACAGCGCGATCAGCCACTTCTCGCCCGGCCTCACCATGCCGAACTTCTCCAACGCCTCCCGCGTATTGCGGATCAGCCGCTTGCGCAGCTTGTTGAACTCCACCGAGCGCGGCGCATTGGCGAAAATCGGATGCGCGCCGATATCGGCGTCATCGGCAGCAGGCGTGGCGGGGGAATCCATCACCGCGGACATGGCGAAACTCTCTTCAGATCGGTCGCGTAGCTGATAACGCGTCAGACGCAGGATGGAAAGGTCGGCCAAGCAGGCCAAACCTTACCAAAGCTTAACTTCGCGTCCTTGTTTAATGCCATTTGTCACAGTTAGATGACACATGTTTCCGACACCCTGGAGTCCCCGGTGTTCCGTTCCTTCTTTCCCGAACCCAAGATCTTTTTCCCTGCCGCGCTACTCTGGATCGCCTTCGCCATGGTGGCCTGGTTCCTCGTGGGGGCACAATTGCAGTCGGCAATCAGTCTGGGCCCATGGCTCGGCCTGGCCCCAACCGAGGCCGACCCGGACCCATTCTTCTCCTCGGACAAGGTGTGGCTGTACCAGTACGTGCTGATGTCGGGTTATCTGTTCTGCATCCCCTGGTACTGGGCCGGCAATCGGCGCTGGTACTGGTGGAGCGTCGTTGGAAGCGTGACGATAATCGAGATCGTATACTTCAATGTGCAGATCAGTGCCTGGCTCAACGACTGGTACGGCTCGTTCTACAATCTCATTCAGTCTGCCCTGACCACACCGGGGTCGGTGACCATCGAGCAGTTTTTTGGCGAGATAATCACGGTCGCCTATGTGCTGATCCCCAACATCACCGTACTGGTCATCAATGCGTTCTTCATCGCGCATTACCTGTTCCGTTGGCGCCGGGCGATGACTTTCTTCTACATGAGCCACTGGCAGCATCTACGGCACATTGAGGGTGCCTCGCAGCGAATCCAGGAAGACACCCAGAGGTTTGCCAGCATCGTCGAAGGGCTGGCCGTTTCCCTTGTTGCTTCGGTGATGACCCTGATCGTGTTCCTACCTCTGCTATGGACGTTATCCTCAAACATCACTGAGCTACCCTTTTTCGGGAGCGTGGACGGGGGACTCGTCTGGGTCGCTCTGGTGTCATCGGCCTTCGGCACCGTGCTACTGGCTGCCGTGGGCTGGAAGCTACCGGGCCTCGAATTTGACAACCAACGTGTCGAGGCGGCATTCCGAAAGGAACTGGTTTACGGAGAAGACAATCACGAGCGGGCTGAACCTGTAACCGTGCGGCAGCTGTTCATTAACATGCAGCACAACTACTTCCGCCTCTATCGCCACTACCTCTACTTCAACATTGCCCGTTACGCTTATCTGCAGGGCTCAAACTTCGTGCCGTTCATCGCGATGGGACCGTCGATCGTGGCGGGCTCTCTGACGCTGGGCCTGTTCCAGCAAATCAGCAATGCCTTCGGCCAGGTCGAGGATTCCTTCAAGTTCCTCGCCAGTTCCTGGACAACGATCATTTCGCTCATTTCGGTGTTCAAGCGCCTTCGTGCCTTCGAGGCCAATATCCCGGCCGACGCCATTGCCGCAAACGACTATGACGATCCGGTCTTCCTCAATCAGCTCGCCGTGGGTGAAACCAGCGACGACATCCCCCGGCAGCCCGCACAGTTTTAGGGCACTCGACCGCTATCGGCCAGCATCACCTCTCCCTCCGGGGGGAGGTGTGTGAAGGTCGCGAAAATGGTGCGGGGATAGCGAAAGACGCACTGGCCGGACAACAAGAAAGGGCCGCTCCCGAGGAGCGGCCCTTTCCAAATCGGTGATCTGTCGTCGCGATTAACGCGAGTAGAATTCGACGACCAGGTTCGGTTCCATCTGCACCGGGTACGGCACATCCGAAAGAGCCGGGACGCGGACAAAGGTCGCGGTCTGCTTGCTGTGATCGACGTCGATATAGTCAGGCACGTCGCGCTCGGCGAGCTGGTTGGCTTCAAGAACCACGGTGAGCTGCTTGGAGCGCTCACGCACTTCGATCTTGTCGCCGACCTTGACCTGGTAGGACGGAATGTTGACGCGCTGGCCGTTGACCATGACATGGCCATGGTTGACGAACTGGCGGGCCGCAAACACGGTCGGGACGAACTTGGCGCGATAGACGATGGCGTCCAGGCGCGACTCGAGCAGGCCGATCAGGTTCTCGCCGGTGTCGCCCTTGCGGCGGTTGGCCTCGGCATAAAGACGCAGAAAGGCCTTTTCCGTGATCGAGCCGTAATAGCCCTTGAGCTTCTGCTTGGCGCGCAGCTGCAGACCAAAGTCGCTCAGCTTGCCCTTGCGGCGCTGACCGTGCTGACCGGGGCCATAGGCACGGGCATTGAGCGGGGACTTGGGACGGCCCCAGATGTTTTCGCCGAGACGGCGGTCAATTTTGTACTTTGCTGAATGACGCTTCGACATCGCGTATCCTTTTTCAATCGTTGAATGGATCGCGCCCTCCTCTGCCCTCGCTCACACGAGGACCGACAGACTCCCAACAGAGAATCCCGGGTGCGCCTATGGGCCGGTTGGCCGGAATAGGTGGGCGGGTCTTAGAGGGGTAGACCCGGCGAGTCAAGCGCTGCGGCGCGAGGCCTGCCTTTCGCGGTGAAACACATAGAGCCCGGAGGCCAGAATGATCGCCGTACCCACCCAGGTCCAGAAATCGGGAAAATCCCCAAAGGCGACATAGCCGACCAGCGTGGCCCCGACGATTTCGATATACTGGAACGGCGCCAGGGTGGAGGCAGGCGTGCGCCGGAAGGCCTCGGTGAACAGAAAGAAGGTAAAGGCCGACAGCGCGCCCATCAGCACGAATTGCGCCCAGGGGCCGGACAGATCTATGCCCGAGGCGGACACCAGCTCCATCCGGCCAAAGGCGAGAAGCCCTGCCCCGAGCAGGACGACCGCAACCAGGGTGAACCAGAACTGGATGGAGAGCGATCCCATGCGCGTCGAGAGCTTGCGCATGGCAATTGCATTGGTCGCAAAGGCCAGCGCGGCTAGAAGCGGCAGGAGCGAGGCCCAGCCAAAGATATCCCAGCTCGGTCGGATCACCACGAGCACGCCAAACAGACCCACGGCGACCGCCAAATAGCGCCGCCAACCGGTCTGCTCCTTGAGGAACAGGGCCGAGAGCACGGTCAGCATCAGCGGCTCGACGAAGAAGATCGCAATGGCCGTAGCAATAGGCATGGTTACAAAAGCACCGATCAACGCGCTCAACGTGATCGCCGAGGTCGCGCCGCCTAAAAGGATCAAGCCCCATGGTCCGGCCTCCAGCCGGCGCCGTAGAACGACCAGCACCAGTCCGAGCACAGCCAGTTGGAAACCGAATCGCCAAAAGGCGATTTCGAACGGGTTGAGCTGAGAGGTGAGTGACTTTGACAGCGCATCGCCAATGGGGACGATGGTGACCGCCAGGACCATAATCGCCATGCCACTGCGCGACAGGGCGTGATTGCTGGCAGATTGTAGAGCCGAATCCGTCATGGCACCTGTTTAGCGCAAACTCAGGCCATGCGCTTGTCGATATGCCGCTGATTGCTCAGCTGGGGGAAGATGCGGCTCCAGATCACGGCTACGGCCATGGCACCGAAGCCCCCGATGACCACCGCGGGCACCGGCCCGATCAGATGTGCCACCGTCCCGGCGCGGAATTCGCCCAGCTCGTTCGAGGCGCCGATGAACACCGAATTGACTGCGTTGACCCGGCCGCGCACCTCTTCGGGCGTCCAGAGCTGCATGATGGTTTCGCGAATGGTGACGCTGACCATGTCGGCCGCCCCCACCAGCGCCAGCGCCGGAATGGATACCCAGACCGTGGTGGAAAAGCCGAAAATGACGGTGAAGGCACCGAACAGGCCAACGAACAGAAACAGCACCTTGCCTGCGTGGTCGCGCACCGGAAAACGCGTGAGGTAGAGCGCCATGACGATGGCGCCCAACCCCGGCGCCGCACGCAGCAGACCCAGCTCGGTCGGTCCGGCATTGAGAATATCCTTGGCATAGATCGGCAGCAGCGCCACCGCCCCGCCCATCAACACGGCGAACATGTCGAGCGATATGGCGCCCAGCACCACCTTGTTGGAGAAAATGTAGCGAAAGCCACCAAACATGGTTTCCATACTCGTCGCCTGATGTGACTGGCGCTTGGCCGGCTTGGGGATCAACATCACGGTGACGACGGCACAGACCAGCAGCACAGCCGCCGTGCCGAAAGCAAAGCCCGGAGCAATGCCATAGAGCAGGCCGCCGACCGCCGGCCCGGTGATAGAGGCGAACTGCCAGGCTGAAGCATTGACGGTGATGGCGTTGCTGAGCGCTTCGGACGGCACCAGATTGGGCGCCAGCGATTGCGCCGCCGGCCCCCAGAAGGCGCGCGCCGTACCCAGCACAACGAGGATGACGAAAATCGGCCAGACCTCGTGCGCCTCGACATTGACCAGGGTCAGGAAAGCCAGCGCGCATCCGAGCTCGACGGTGAGGCAAACGGCCATGATACCGCGCCGGTTGAACCGGTCGGCGGTCAGCCCGGTGACCAGAATGAGCAGCAGCGCCGGCAGGAACAGGCAGAGCCCCACTAGCCCCAGCAGGAAGGCATTGCCGGTGACGTCATAGATCTGCCAGGCAATCGAGACCGACATGATCTGCACCGCAAAGCTGACCAGCAGGGTGGTCAGCCAGAAGAAGCGGAAACCGATATAGGTGAAAGCGAGTTTGGACGGCTCGGAGGGGGCGTGTACGCTCATGGTGCACTGCTCATCGCATTTCGGCGATGAACGGTCAAAGGACTTCTCACCTCTCCTTTCGGGGGCGAGAGGCGCATCGCTACTCCTCGGTCTTCTCCGCCTTTTTCATCCGGTTGGGGTTGGGCCGCTCATGGCGGCGGTCGATGGAAGAGATCACACCGCGCAAGGTGCGGATTTCCTGGGAGGTGAAGCGGCCGCGGGTGAGCGCCGTGCGCAGATTGTTGATCATGCTCGGGCGCTTGTCCGGCGTGGTAAAAAAGCCGGACTGGTCCAGCACACCTTCGAGATGCTCGAACAGCCCCACCAATTCGCCGCGCGGTGCGGCCTCGGCCAGATTGTCGCCAAAGGGCAATGCCCGGCCCGCTTCGCTGGTCCGGCGCCATTCATAGGACATCAACAGCACAGCCTGGGCGATGTTTAGCGAGGCAAAGGCGGCCTCGACCGGTAGCGTGACGATGGCGTCGGCCATGGCCACTTCTTCGTTGAGCAGGCCCCAGCGCTCGCGACCGAACAGGAGGCCGGCCTTCTGGCCGCCAGCAATGTGCCCCGCCATGGCAGACGAAGCTTCTTCGGGGCCGAACACCTCCTTTTGCATGTCGCGCGAGCGAGCCGTGGTGGCATAGACCAGGGTAAGGTCCGCTATCGCCTCTTCCAGCGTCTCGAACACGCGGACACGCTCCAGCACATGGTCGGCGCGCGAGGCGGCGGCGACCGCTTTTTCATTGGGCCAGCCATCCCGTGGCCGTACCAACCGCATGTCCCAGAGACCGAAATTGGCCATGGCGCGCGCGGCTGAACCGATATTCTCGCCTAGCTGCGGTTCACACAGAATGATTGCAGGACAAGATGCCAGTTTGAGTGGTTGTGAGCTGTCTGTGCCGGCCATGTGACTTCGATCCGCGGGAAAGTTGCGGCGACATAGCCCAAATGGCCGGTTTCAGCAAATCAGGCGACGCGCGCGCGCGCGTGCAGCTCTTGCACCTTTGCATTGGGCCGCCACTCACGGTCGAGCACAGCGAAATGCAACTCCTCGTCCCATTCGCCCTGGAACAGCGCATGCTCGCGGTAATGCGCTTCGAGCCGCATGCCCAGCTTCTGCATCAGCTTGATCGAATGATGGCTGCGCCCATCGCAACGCACCATGAGGCGGTGGATGCGGAAGTGATCGAATGCCAGGTCGATCATCGCAGTGAGCGCCTGGGTGAGATAACCCTTGCCACTGTGTGCGGGATCGATGGCGAAGCGCAACTCGCCCTGCCCGGCCGTCGCATCGGACCATTTCAGGCTCACATGCCCAACCAATACGGCATCGTCCTTGCGCACCATGGCCAGGGTCAGCGTTTCGCCGGGCCGGTGGAGGTCCACCTGCGAACACATGATGGCAATGGCGGCAGCAACATCTTCTTCGTAACGGGTCGGACGCTCGACATAGCGCTGTACCGATGGGAGGATATGGTATCGTCTGACAGCGTCCAGATCACAGCGTTTAAAGGGTCGCAAGACCAGGTTATCGGTCCCGATCGGCAGGCGCAAAGACGACATTGTTCAGATTCCTCCGCAAGGATAGAGCAGCCCTGCTTCGGCAATGCCCGGAACGCGTCCCGGTTCCCGTCCTGAGCGAGCAAATCTTTTTAATCCGGAGGCTTGCTATCCCGGAACATCAGGCGTGGCGCAGGGACAGCCATTCATCGCGCAAAATTGCGTAGTAAAATTCCTCGTCCCACAGGCCCTTGAACAGCCCATGCTCACGAAAATGCGCCTCCCGGCGCATACCCAGGCGCTCCATCAGGCGCCAGGAGGGTTCGTTGCGCGCATCGCAGCGGGCATAGATGCGGTGCATGTCCGCAGCTCCGAAACCGAGTTCAAGCAGGGCATTGGTGGCTTCGGTGGCATAGCCGCGACCGTGGTGATCGGGATGAAAAATCCAGCCCAACTCGCCCTGCCGCGCCTCCACCGAGCGCCAGATCAGCGAAACCTCGCCGACAAGATTTCCGTCTTCTGCGGTCTCAACCGCAAGGACAATGCGGTCGCCCTCTTCGAGAAACCCGGTCTGGTTCGTCCGCTGCTGGATGGCGAGGGCACACTCTTCGCGGCTGAGCGGAGGATCGAACAGGTACCGCGCCACATCGTCCCGGCCACGATAGGCAAAAACCCCGTCGACATCGCCCCGCGTGAACGGGCGCAGGCGCAATCGCTCTGTGGAAAGCGGAAAGTCAGGGTACAGCGCCATGGTTTCTCCCGGAGGGCGGCACCATTGCCCCTGTCGAGCGCCTTGGCAAGAACACTTGCCGCCACATGCCGCCCGTGCCAGCCTGCGCAGATGTCCAGCAATACCGAGATCGAGCAAGAAACCAGTTGCGATTGCGGCGCCGTGCGGTTGCACGCCAAGGGCCGCGTGGTCTCGATGTTTCAGTGCGGGTGCCAGAACTGCCAGAAGGTATCAGGCAGCGGTCATTCCAGCGTCGTGCTGATGCCGGTCGATGCGGTCCGGGTGACAGGCGCAACCAAAAGCTTCACACGGCCAGCGGAGTCCGGGGCGGCCTTCACGCGGCATTTCTGCCCCGAGTGCGGCACCACCCTCTACGCCGAATCATCACGCGCACCGGCATTTCATATTCTGCTGGCGGGGCTGTTTGCCGGCCACAACGAATGGTACGCGCCCACCCAGTTGATCTTTTCGCGGAGCCACCCGGACTGGGATCTGATCGAAAGCACCCTGCCTCGACACGAGACCTATCGCCCGGAGAAAACGGCATGAGCATGGCATCGGAAGAACTGGCCGACCGCATCCGCGACCTGCTGACGCCGGGAGAGAACATCCGCGAGCAGAAGATGTTCGGGGCCAATGCCTTCATGTCCAACGGCCACATGCTGGTCGCCCCGATGAAGGACGGTTCGCTTCTGGTGCGGGTGGGCAAGGACGGTGTCGACGAGGCCCTGAATCAGGATGGCGCCACAGTGATGGAAATGGGCGGCCGCACAATGGGCGGTTTCGTGGTCGTCAGCGGCGACGCCCTGGAGGAAGATTTTGCGCTGGGCGAATGGCTCGACCGTGCCCGGAACTTTGTGAAGACCCTGCCGCCCAAATAGCTCTCCCCCATCCGGCAAGCCCCCTTGCCGAGCCTGTCTTTGCGCTTTGCTCAGGCGGTGCTATACGGACCGCCGAACAGGGCCGAGAGCCACTATCAGCATTTGCAAGGGAGCAATTCGATGAGCAAGATCAAAGTCGCCAATCCGGTCGTGGACCTCGACGGCGATGAGATGACCCGGATCATCTGGCAGGCGATCAAGGACAAGCTCATCCACCCCTATCTCGACCTGCCGATCGAATATTACGATCTGTCGGTGGAAAATCGCGACGCCACCGACGACCAGGTGACCGTGGACGCCGCCAACGCCATCAAGAAACATGGCGTCGGCATTAAATGCGCCACCATCACCCCCGACGAAGCCCGCGTCGAAGAGTTCGGCCTCAAGAAGATGTGGCGCTCGCCCAACGGCACCATCCGTAACATTCTGGGTGGCGTGATCTTCCGTGAGCCGATTATCTGCCAGAACGTGCCGCGTCTTGTGCCGGGCTGGACCCAGCCGATCATCGTCGGCCGTCATGCCTTTGGCGACCAGTATCGCGCCACCGACTTCAAGTTCCCCGGCAAGGGCAAGCTGACCATGAAGTTTGTCGGTGAAGACGGCACCGAGATCGAACATGAAGTGTTTGACGCACCGGGCGCCGGCATTGCCATGGGCATGTATAACCTCGATGCCTCGATCACCGATTTCGCCCGCGCCTCGATGAACTACGCGCTCAACCGTGGCGTGCCCTGCTATCTCTCGACCAAGAACACTATTCTCAAGGTCTATGACGGTCGCTTCAAGGACATCTTCCAGGAGATCTACGAGGCCGAGTTCAAGGAGAAGTTCGAAGCCAAGAAGATCTGGTACGAGCACCGCCTGATCGACGACATGGTGGCCGCAGCTCTCAAGTGGTCCGGCGGCTATGTCTGGGCCTGTAAGAACTATGATGGCGACGTGCAGTCCGATACCGTTGCCCAGGGCTTCGGTTCGCTGGGCCTGATGACCTCTGTGCTGATGACCCCCGATGGGTCGGTTGTCGAGGCTGAAGCTGCCCACGGCACGGTGACCCGTCACTATCGCCAGCATCAGCAGGGCAAGGAAACCTCGACCAACTCGACCGCCTCCATCTTCGCCTGGACGCGTGGCCTGGCGCACCGGGCCAAGCTCGACAACAATGCGGATCTGGCCAAGTTTGCCGATACCCTGGAAAAGGTCACTGTCGACACCATCCAGGAAGGCAAGATGACCAAGGACCTGGCGCTTCTGGTCGGCCCGGACCAGCCCTGGCTGACCACCATGGGCTTCCTCGACGCGATCGATGCGAACCTGCAAAAGGCCATGGCCGCCTGAGCCTGACACCAGACACAGATTCGAAAAGCCGGGGTTCCGCCCCGGCTTTTTTTGTATTCGGTCAACCCTGACGAAAAAAAGGGACGCTGTCGAGCGCCCCTTTTATGCGCTGGCAGTCAGAGCCTATTTCGTCTTGCTCTTGCTCGCGCCTTTTTCGACCGTGAGCTCGGTCCGCTCACCCGGCGTGACCGAGAAACTGGCCTCAGTCTCGCTATCATCGTCATAGGTGACGACCACCACATAGTCGCCGCCCGGCAGGGTCGTCTGATGTTCCGCATCATAGCCAAAACCGACCTTCTGCCGATTGCCCTGCAGATCGGTCTTGGCGGAGAACATCTCGAACGAATACGCACCCGGCATGGTGATCGCGGCAACCCCGGCACCGAGCACTACGTTCACTTCGGTCCGCTCGCCGCTCTCAATAGTGAAAGGCGCTTCGGCGATTGCCTCGCCCATCTTGACCATGGCCACATAGTCCCCGGGCACCAGTTGATATTCATCGCCCGGACCATAGCCAAACCCGACCTTTTCCCGTGAGCCGTCGATTGCCTTGGTTGCTTTGAAAAGATTGACGGCCATGCCGCTGTCCTCAACCGTCATGCCCTCGACATAGCTGGCATTGATGACGGCGAGCCCGACCCCGGCGACCAGTTCCTTTTCTACCGTCTCCCCGGCGGCCAGTGTGAAGCTTTCCGATACCTCGCCCTGCCCCACCTTAGCGGTCACGGTAATCTCGCCAGCCGGAACAATGAATTCCGCCTCCGTATATGCCCGCTCGTCCCCGCCTGGATAGGCGACGTCGATTGTAGCCCCATTGGCGACCGGTTCACCTTCGTCCGCGTAGGCTCGCACGATCACCTTGCCTGCGTTGAGTACAAAATAGGGGGCGGCAAGCGTGTCGGCGGTGATTGTGACCGGCTGGCTCTGCTCAATGGGCCCATAGCGGACGAAAAGCTCATAATCGCCGGGCGCGATCTGCTTGGTGGGGACGCCATAGCCGAATTCGACCCGCTCCCCGGCCTGCCGCAGTTCCCAGGCAAGACCCTTGCCCGTTCCAGAGTTGAGCAATTCACCGCCCTCAGCCAGCGCTGCCTCAATGGTGAAGTTCTCATCCAGAATGGCGGGCTCCGGTTCCGGCTCTGGTGCCGGGTCTGCCTGGGCAACTTCTGCGACCGCGGCTGTCAGGGCATCCACCAGATCATCGCCGTCCTGTGCCGAGAGATACTTTCCGCCTGTATTTTCGGCCAGGCACGCCACCGCTCGCCCATCTTCATCCGAAAGACCGAAGCCAAGCACATGGGCGGTGAAATCAATTCCCTGGTTCTCGAGCTCGCTACCCAGGGCGCATGGATCGACCTCACAGGTTTCCAGCCCGTCAGTGATCAGGATCACCGTTGCCTTCTGCTCAGTGAAACGCAGATTCTCCGCCGCCAGCCGTACCGCATCGCTCAACGGCGTCATGCCCTTGGGATTGATCTTGTTGGCCGCTGCGGCAATTGCCGCTCCTGTTCCTGCCGCCGGCTCCACCAACATCTCGATATCACCGCAGTTTCCCTTCTCGCGGTGACCATAACTCATCAGCCCCAGCTCAAGGTCGCCGGGCAGTTCCGCCAGTACCGACGACAGCGTCTCGCGCGCAATCGAAATACGCGCGTCACCCTCGATCTGGGCCCACATCGATCCTGAGCCATCCAGCACGATGATTGCCCGCTCCGCGGCCAGCGCCGGAGCCGCCAGACCAAACGCAGCCACTGCGCCGATTAGAATCTTCTTCAGTTTCCTCATGCGTCGCCCTCCGATCAGAAGTGTTTACCGCCACGACCCGGCGGCCTCTGCCCTAAAAGCCTCGCGATGGATGAAGCTGGAATGAACAGGCAGTTCAGATTTTACGCTATCCTAGGCTAGGCGCGCTTGCCTTCCGAAGGCAACGCCGGCCATCCGGCGCACCAATTGGCGATAGCCGCTGTAGTATTCCAGATGACCGCTCAACATCGCGGGCGTATGGTGGGTCGTCTCTTTCGATTCCTCCCATCCCGGACCCTTTCAAAATGCCCGTCGGCGTCCTGCTGGCCTTTCTGGCTTATGCCAGCTTTTCCGTGGCCGATGCGCTGATCAAGGCAACGGGGCCCGGTCTTTCCGTCTTCGAGATCGCGTTCTTCACCACCAGCTTTTCCATCATTCCCGCCATATTGACCAAGCGCGGCGAGCGCTGGCGCGACATCTATCGGCTGCACCACCCCTGGCTTGTGCACCTGCGCTGTCTGACCGCCATTTTAGGCACAGCCTGCGTGATGTATGCCTTCACCCACATTCCCTTTGCCGAGGTATACGCCATCGGCTTCACCACCCCGCTCTTCGTGACCGTCTTGTCCGTGCTGGTGCTGCGCGAGCATGTCGCGCTGCATCGCTGGGTACTGTTGTTCATCAGCTTTCTGGGCGTTCTTCTGGTTATCCGTCCCGGGCTCAAGGCCCTCGACACCGGCCATTTCATCATGATGTTTGGCGCCGTGCTGGGTGCGATCACGACTACCGTGCTGCGTCACATCGCTCAAAAGGAAAGGCGCGTGAGCCTTGTAGGGCTTCAAGTGCTCTATTCGGCCGTGGTCAACGCCGTTTTGATGATACCGAGCTTTGTGCTGCCCACGCTTGGCCAAATGGCCATCCTGCTGGGGATCGGACTGCTCGGCGGCATTGGCGGGCTGCTGGTGATCCAGGCTTGCAAGCAGACACCCGCCAACCTGATTGCTCCCGTGCAGTATAGCCAACTCATCTGGGCAATATTGTTCGGTGCGCTGTTTTTCAACGAATATCCCGACTGGATCGCCATTGTTGGCATGGTGGTTGTGGTCGGTGCCGGACTGACCAATGTCCTGAGCGAACGCCCACGCATCCGCTGGAAACCACGCATCTTCTTTTTCCGTATCGGACAATAGATCAGCAAAAAGCCCCGGCCACTGGCCGGGGCTGTGCATACCCAGGAAAGCCGCCGATCAGATCAAAGCGCGGATCGCGGCAATCGCCTCATCGGCCTTCGAGCCGTCTGGCCCGCCGCCCTGCGCCATGTCGGGACGGCCCCCACCGCCCTTTCCGCCAAGCGCCGCCGTTGCAGACTTGATCAGCGTGCCAGCGGCATAGCGGCTGGTGAGGTCCTCCGTGACGCCAATTGCGACCGTGCCCTTACCGTCTTCGCCCTTGAGCACCATGACAACTACGCCCGAGCCGACGCGCTTCTTTTCCGCGTCGACAACCGATTTGATGTCCTTGGCGGAAACGCCCTCCACGACACGGCCCACAAAGGTCACGCCATTGACCGTTTCGCTGGCGCTCGCCCCTTCGCCACCGCCACCCAGGGCCAGTTTCTGGCGAGCATCCGCCAGCGCCTTTTCTGCACTTTTGACTTGGCTCTGCAAAGCTTCGATGCGCTCGAGCACATCGTTCGGACCTGAGCGCAACAGGCCGGCCGCCGAGGCGACGATATTGGTATTGGCATTGCCGCGGTGCCGCGCAGCATGACCGGTCAGGGCCTCGATACGGCGAACGCCGGCCGCTACCGCGCCTTCAGCGACTACAGAAACCAGACCGATATCGCCGGTGCGGCGCACATGCGTACCGCCGCAGAGCTCGACCGACCAGCCAAGCCCGTTGCCGGTCGGTTCGCCCATGGAAACCACGCGCACCTCATCGCCGTATTTTTCGCCGAACAGCGCACGCGCGCCTGATTCCTTGGCTTCCTCGACGCCCATCAGCCGGGTTTCCACCGGGGTGTTCTGCAAGATAATGGCATTGGCGATATCCTCGATCTCGGCCATTTCCTGCGCCGTCATCGGCTTGGTATGGACAAAGTCGAAGCGCAGGCGATCCGCCGAGACCAGCGATCCCTTCTGAGCAACATGATCGCCGAGCACCAGGCGCAGCGCCTCATGCAGCAAATGGGTGGCCGAGTGATTGGCGCGGATCGATGAACGGCGGTCATGATCGACCAGCAGCTCAACCGCCTGGCCGCGCTTGAGCGTCCCTTCAGTGACCTTGACCTTGTGGGCAAAGACCCCGTGATGCTTGCCCGTGTCGAGGACATCGGCCGCAATGCCTTCGCCCTTGATCACGCCGCTATCGCCCACCTGTCCGCCGCTTTCCCCATAGAACGGGGTCTGGTTGACAACCACGATACCGTCCTGGCCCGCGGCAATGGCATCGACCTCTGCCCCGTCAACAAGCAGCGCCGTGATTTCACCTTCGGCGGTCTCGGTTTCATAGCCCAGAAACTCGGTGGGGCCGAGCTTGTCGGCCAGCCCATACCAGACGGTGTCCGTGGCCGCTTCGCCCGAACCGGCCCAGTTCTTGCGAGCCTCGGCCTTTTGCTGCGCCATCGCCGCATCAAAACCGGCCTGGTCTACGCTGATATTGCGCGAACGCAGCGCGTCCTGGGTCAGATCGAGCGGGAACCCATAGGTATCGTAGAGCTTGAAGGCGGTGGCGCCGTCTAGCACTGCGCCTTCGCCCAACTCTGCCGTTTCGGATTCAAGGATTTGCAGGCCGCGCCCAAGCGTCTTGAGAAAGCGACCTTCTTCCAGGCGCACCGTCTCGGCAATCATCGCCTCGCCGCGCGACAATTCGGGATAGGCTTGGCCCATTTCCCGCACCAAGGTCGGCACCAGCTTGTGGATCACGGGCTCATTGGCGCCGAGCAGAGTAGCGTGACGCATCGCACGGCGCATGATGCGGCGCAGCACATAGCCGCGGCCTTCATTCGATGGCAGCACGCCCTCGGCAATCAGAAAACTCATCGAGCGCAAATGATCGGCAATGACCCGCAGGCTGCGATTGCCCGGCCCGTCCACTTCGGCATTGGTGGCATTGGCCGTCGCGCCGGTCAGCGCCTTGAAAAGATCGATATCGTAATTGTCGTGTACGCCCTGCATGACGGCAGCGATGCGCTCGAGCCCCATGCCGGTGTCGATCGAAGGACGCGGCAAGCCGGTGCGCGAGCCATCGGAGTGCTGCTCATATTGCATGAACACCAGATTCCAGATCTCGATCCAGCGGTCACCATCTTCCTCGGGCGAACCCGGAGGGCCGCCCCAGATTTTGTCGCCATGATCGTAGAAAATCTCCGAACTTGGGCCACATGGGCCGGTATCGCCCATCTGCCAGAAGTTCGACTTGGCTCCCAGGCGAACGATCCGGTCCTCGGAAAGGCCGGCGATCTTCTTCCAGAGCTCCATCGCCTCGTCATCGTCCTCATAGACGGTGACCATGAGCTTGTGCTTGGGCAGCGCCCAATCCTTGGTGAGCAGGTTCCAGGCCAGTTCGATGGCCTGGTCCTTGAAATAATCGCCGAAGGAGAAATTCCCCAGCATTTCAAAGAAAGTGTGGTGGCGCGCGGTGAACCCGACATTGTCCAGGTCATTATGCTTGCCACCGGCACGCACGCATTTCTGCGCGGTCGTGGCCGTGGAATAGGGACGCTTTTCGACGCCGGTGAACACGTTCTTGAACTGCACCATGCCCGCATTGGTGAACATCAGCGTGGGGTCGTTGCGCGGCACCAGGGGGCTCGAAGCCACGGGCTCGTGTCCGTTGCTGGCAAAGTAACCCACAAAACTGGAACGAAGGTCGTTTACGCTGGTCATGCAGAGGCTTTCATGGCGAGCGGACGCGGGCGCGTCCAATAGGAAAATCGGGGCTTTTTATCTTGCCAGCGCAAGCTGTGTCCAGCGCCGGGGCTGGACTTCTTCAAGACAGACAAAAACCCCCGCCGAAGCGGGGGTGAATGCATGAGATCGCAAAGGCCGTTAGTCGTCGCTGCTTTCCTCGCCACCCGCGACCAGCAGGACCTCGCCAAGCAGGCCTGAGCTTTCGCGCACACCGTGTTCGATGGTGGCGGCAATCTCGGGATTGTCCTTGAGGAATTGACGCGAATTTTCACGCCCCTGCCCCAGACGCTGGCTATCCCAGGAGAACCAGGCGCCGGCCTTCTCGACAATGCCGGACTTCACACCCAGATCGAGCAATTCGCCGGTCTTGGAGATGCCTTCGCCATACATGATGTCGAACTCGACCTGACGGAATGGCGGGGCAAGCTTGTTCTTGACCACCTTGACGCGGGTCTGGTTGCCCACGACTTCGTCGCGATCCTTGATCGCGCCAATGCGGCGAATATCCAGACGCACCGATGCGTAGAACTTGAGTGCATTGCCACCCGTCGTGGTTTCGGGCGAGCCATACATCACGCCGATCTTCATGCGGATCTGGTTGATGAAGATGACCAGGCACTTGGACTTGGAAATCGAGCCGGTGAGCTTGCGCATGGCCTGGCTCATCAGGCGCGCCTGCTGGCCGGGAAGGCTGTCGCCCATCTCACCTTCAAGTTCTGCGCGCGGGGTGAGCGCGGCAACGGAGTCGACCACCAGCACATCGATGGCGCCGGAGCGCACCAGCGTATCGGTGATTTCAAGGGCCTGCTCGCCAGCATCGGGCTGTGAGATCAGCAGATCGTCAACATTGACGCCCAACTTGCGGGCATAGACCGGATCGAGTGCATGCTCGGCATCGACAAAGGCACAAATGCCACCCTTACGCTGCGCCTCGGCAATGACATGCAGCGCCAGAGTGGTCTTGCCCGAGCTTTCCGGTCCGAAAATCTCGACAATGCGGCCCTTTGGCAGTCCGCCAATGCCCAGCGCAATGTCGAGCCCGAGCGAACCGGTGGAGATCGATTCGACCTCGATCGCCGAGTTCTCGCCCAGGCGCATGATCGAGCCCTTGCCGAAATTCCGCTCAATCTGGCTCAATGCGGCCGAGAGAGCCTTATCCTTATCCATCGATCCACCTTCAACAACGCGAAGCGGCGAAGCTGCCATAATGCTCTCTCCTTATTTCATGCTCTCGGAACCCATGCAACGAGAGCCGCCAATGGCTGATGTCTGCTATTCGTGCTATATTTGTTCTCATTTTGTTTCGAAAACGTCAAGAGACAAAATAGGAACATTATATGCTGGCAGGAGAGGCCGCCTGGCCCTTCAGATAGGCCGATTCTGCGTCGCCGTCTGCCTCGGCAAAAAAGTATGATTTTTGACTGGACAGTTTGGCCGGGGATCAGTTTTATGCGCCAAAGGCAAACCGGGGACCTCTGATGCACCTGATCCAGTATATCGACGACAAGGGCGATCGCGCCGTCGGCGTCACGCGCGACGGCCAGACCCGGCAACTCAAGGGTGTCAGCAGCGTCTATGCGCTCGTGCAGGAAGCCCTCAACGGCGTCGGCGGCCTGCCCGCTGCCGCCGAGGCACATGGGCTGGGCGATCTCATCGACAAGGACGTGCTGGCGCGCGAGGGCCGCGTGCTGGCGCCAATCGATCATCCCGACCCGGCCCATCTGCACGTCACCGGCACGGGCCTGACCCATCTCGGCTCTGCCGCCACACGCGACGCCATGCACAAGGCCAATGGCGAAAAGCCGGCCGGTGAGCTGACCGACAGCATGAAGATGTTCCGCATGGGGCTCGAGAACGGCAAGCCGGCGGCGGGCGAGAAGGGCGTGCAGCCCGAATGGTTCTACAAGGGCAATGGCCATATCGTGGTCAATCCGGGCCAGGCCATCCCCTCCCCATCCTTTGCGCTCGACGCTGGCGAGGAGCCCGAAATCGCCGGCATCTACGTGATTGACGCCGAAGGCCGACCGCGCCGGCTCGGCTTTGCCCTGGGCAATGAATTTTCCGACCACGTGACCGAGCGGATCAACTATCTCTATCTGGCCCACTCCAAGCTGCGGGCCTGTTCCTTTGGGCCTGAATTGCGCGTGGGCGACCTGCCGCGCCATATCGAGGGTATGTCGCGCATTCTGCGGGACGGCGAAGTGTTGTGGGAAAAGCCATTCCTGAGCGGCGAGGACAATATGAGCCACACCATCGCCAATCTGGAATATCACCACTTCAAATATGATCTGTTCTGCCAGCCGGGCGACGTGCATGTGCACATGTTCGGCACGGCGACATTGAGTTTTGCCGATGGCATTTCCACCAAGCCCGACGATGTCTTTGAGATCGAGGAAGACCAGTTTGGCCTGGCCCTGCGCAATCCTGTGCAGGTGGAGGAGGAAAAGCCGGTGGTGGTCGGCGGGCTCTACTAAGTTCGGCATTCATCCTGCCGATGCCATTGTCGCCGGGCTCGTCCCGGCGGCTGGTGCCCGATGACCGGCCGCAGGGGCCACGCCGTCTTTACTCCAAACCACTAACATGTCAGTTATGCCGCCACCCTGAGGGAGGACGCCCATGACAGCTCGCCACTTCGAAAAACGCCGCATTGCCCAGACCGATATCGAGGTCACCACCCTCGGCCTTGGCGGCGCAAGTCTGGCCGGAATCTTTTCGGCGGTCCCTGGCGAACAGGCCCGTGCAACGGTCTCTCATGCTTTGGAGCAGGGCCTCAACTATGTCGACACCGCCCCACAATATGGGCTGGGGCGGTCTGAGCATCTAATGGGTGATGTGGTGCGGTCCGCCCATCCACGCCCGATCATTTCCTCCAAGGTTGGTCGCCTGCTCAAGCCCGTCGATCCAGCGGTGCAGGACAAGGGCAATTGGGTCGATCCCCTCCCTTTCGACCAGGTCTACGACTACTCCTATGACGGGATCATGCGCTCGCATGCCGACAGCCTGCAGCGGCTGGGGCTGAACCAGGTCGATATCCTCTACGTCCACGATATCGGCGTTGCCACCCATGGCGCCGAAGCCAACAAGCCGCTTTGGAACCAGCTGGCCTCAGGCGGCTACAAGGCCTTGCGCGAACTGCGTGACAGCGGTGTGGTGAAAGCCATCGGTCTGGGTGTCAATGAGTGGGAAGTGTGCATGGATGCACTCGCCTTGGGCGATTGGGACGTATTCCTGTTGGCCGGCCGCTATACTCTGCTCGAACAGACCGCGCTGGCCCCCTTCATGACCACCTGCATTGAGCGCAAGGCCTCGGTTGTGGTCGGCGGTCCGTTCAATTCCGGCATTCTGGTTGGCGGCGACAAGTTCAACTATGCCAAGGCCCCGGACGATATTGTCCAGCGCGTGCGGGCCATCGAGGCCGTGTGCAAATCCTTCAACGTGCCCCTGCCCGCCGCCGCCCTGCAATTCCCCCTGACCCATCCGGCCGTATGCAATGTGCTGCCCGGCCCCCGCTCGCCGCAGGAACTGGACGGAATTCTGGACTGGTGGGACACGAAAATTCCCGACGCCCTTTGGTCCACCCTGGCTGATGAAGGCCTCCTCGCGCCCGGCACGCCCATTCCCGGCAGCACAGCGTGACGCGATCCGCCCTCAGACCACGGCAGTCGGCCAGCGGTTCAGCAACTCTGGTACTTAGCCACGATTAAGGGCGGCGCATCTCGACGCACTGTCACGCACTTTCCGGCTGGCTTGAGGCATAGGCCGCCTCCTAAATTGATAGTAGCGGACGAGCATGGAGAATTGCGACTGCCGGAATAATCAGTTCAGGTCGAGCGCACAAGCCTTTAGAAACTCGAACGGAATCAAATCCAGAACCCGCTTGTTGGTCGAGCGCAGATAGACCCGTGGCGCCTTGCCGGCATTATGCGCCTGAGCCCAGCGCGCCGCCACCAGACACCAGCGGTTACCTGCCACCAGCCCTGGAAAATTGAACTCGGGCCGCGGGGTGGAGAGGTCATTGCCCACGCTTGCGGAATAGCCAAGGAACTCATCCGTAGCCGCAATGCAAACCAGGTGCACCGCGCCGCCATCGGGCCCGGCCGAGCAGTGACCATTGCGGAAATAGCCGGTCAACGGGTCGTGCGAGCATGGCTGCAACGGCTCACCCAGCACATTGAGCTCCGCCGGATCTTCGATACGCACGTTCAAATTCATGCTCCCGGCAAGAGGAGCCCGAGCGGAAGGGCTCCTTGATTGACGCTCCGTTGTGGGCCTAGCTGTCGCCCTTGTCCATCCGGCGCAGCACTTCCTTGACCTTGGAATTGATCTGGTCGAGCGAATAGGGCTTGGGCAGGAAGTCCACGCTCTGGTCGTCCTCGATATCGCGGCGCACGCTTTCCTCGGCATAGCCGGACACGAAGATGATCTTGAGCTTGGTCATCTTGTCGCGAATGACCTTGAGCATGGTCGGCCCATCCATCTCGGGCATCACCACGTCGGAGATAATCAGATCGACCTCATAGTCGAGCTCTTCGAGCACCTCGATGGCCTCTTCGCCTCCATCGGCCTCAAACACCTCATAGCCAGTGGCTCGCAGGGCCCGGGCCGAGAACGCACGCACGCTTTCCTCGTCCTCGACCAGCAGGATGCGTTCGTGGCCTGTAAGGTCCTTGGCCGGCGCCGAGGCAATGGCGGCCTTGGCGGCGGCTTCTTCCGGCGTTGGCACATAGCGCGGCAGGAAGATCTTGAAGGTGGTGCCCACCCCCACGGTCGACACCGGATAGATGAAACCCTCGGTCTGCTTGACGATGCCGTAAACCGTCGAAAGACCCAGACCCGTGCCCTTGCCCAATTCCTTGGTGGTGAAGAACGGCTCGAAGATCTTGGCGAGAACCTCTGAGCTCATACCCGTGCCGGTATCTTCCACATCGATCAGCACGTAGTCGGCCGCCACCATGCCCTCGAATTTCATGCCTGCGGCCTCGGCCTGGGTGACATTGGACGTCCGCAGGGTGATCGACCCGCCATTGGGCATAGCATCGCGCGCATTGACCACCAGGTTGATGATCACCTGTTCGAGCTGCACCACGTCGGCACGCACCGGCCAGATATTGCGGCCATGTTCGACCGTGAGGTTGTTTTTCTCGCCGATCATGCGCTTGAGGAGTACCGTGAGATCGTCGACGATCAACGGCAGCTCCAGCACTTGCGGACGCAGTGTCTGGCGGCGCGAAAAGGCCAGCAGCTGGCGAGTCAAGCCGGCTGCGCGATTGGCATTCTGCTTGATCTGCATCAGCTCGTTGAACGAGGGGTCGCCCGGCTTGTGCTTCAGGAGCAAAAGGTCGGAAAAGCCGATAATGGCGGTGAGCAGATTGTTGAAATCATGCGCGACGCCACCGGCCAGTTGCCCTACGGCCTGCATTTTCTGGCTCTGGGCAAATTGCGCCTCGAGCTTGCGCTGGTCGGTCATATCCAGGGCATAGACATTGACCTGCTCAGGTGAGCCGGCACTGACCTCGGAGGCCGAAATATAAAGCCGGACGGCGTGATCGCCCTCGGCGCTGAGCGCGGCGTCGACCGGCTCGACTTCCGAGCGTTGCGCCGTCGCGTCGCTCAGGGCCTTGGCCAGTTTCTCGCGGCTACCCTCGCCGATGAGATCGCTGAGCGGCTGCAATTCCAGGCTCTTGTCCTCGCCCGACCAATGGAAGATGCGCCCGAATGGCGCATTGGTCCGCACGATCCGCCCTTCGGCGTCGAGGGTGGCGATGGCAAAGGGCGTGTCGTTGAAGAAGCGCGAGAAGCGCACTTCGGCAGCACGGAGCTCTTCCTCAGTATCCGGGGCGCTCGACATATCGAGCACCAGCGTGCGGGTTTCCCCCAATTCGCCATCGGCCAGGCGGGCGGCACGATGCAGCAGGCGCACGGGCAGCGAAGTGCCATTGCGGCGCACCAGATCGATATCGATGATCTCGGTGCGAATTTCTCCGTCACCCCTGCCCCGCATCAGTAGCGAGGCGCCGTCGCCGCGCACGATATCGCCCAGGGCAAGCTGCCCGGCATTGAATTCGGCCAGATCGTAACCGAGCCAGTCGGCCAGGGTGGAGTTGAGATACTGGATCTGCCCATGCGCATCGGCCGAGAAGAAGCCGGAAGGCGAATGATCGAGATAATCGATGGCGCGCTGCAGATCGCGGAACGCGGTCTCGTTGTTTTCCCGGTCGCGGGTGATGTCCTCCACCGACCAGGCGACCAGCGGCTTGCGACTATCGGCAAAATCGGGCAGCGGCCGCACCGAAACCCGATACCAGAACACGCGACCGGCCTCGGACTGGGACCCGCCCAAACCGCCCGGCACGCGGATATCCTCAATCGCCGTGCGTCCGTCGCGCGCCGCCCTCGATACCCGGTAGATCGCCTCGCCCGCATCGGCATAGCCGGAAAACAGCCTTGGCACGCCTACCGGAACGCCATTGTTCACCGCACCCGGGAAACTGCCATAGTGCTGATTTACATAGCTGATCTTGCCTTCGCGATCGGCAATCACCGCACCGAAAGGCAGGCTGTCGACCACAGCATGGCTCAGGGTCCGCCGATCTTCACTGGCTGCGAAACGAAACAACCCCGCCGCCAGCCCGAACAGGAAGAACACACCGGCCACCGTCAGCAGGCCGACAAAGCTCATCACCAGTTCAGGCGGAATGCGATCTCCGAACAGCGAGAAGGCCACGGCCACTCCCACCAGCACGATGGCCAGCACCACCACCCGCCAAATCCCGGCGCCGCCACGCCCCGAATCCAGCACCGGTTCGGGATAGCTGTCCTCGCCAAGCGGGGTCGCTGCCATGGGGTTCTGCTCCAGTACTGCACGCGTCCCGAATCGGGACATCAGAAAAGGTCTAGCAAAAGGACCGCCCGCATGGGAGGGCGAAGCCCCGATTTGCCGTGGATGGCGGCACAATGATGCCGACTTGCACCGACGCGCGCTTTCTTACTTGCGGGAACTGACCTCTTCGGCAGCTTACGCACTCGGCCGCCATCCTCCGCCCGGCTTCTTGAGGCGCATCACGAAGCCGATCACTTCGGCCACCGCCTTGAAGTGCTCGCCCGGAATCGTCTCATCGATCTCCACCGAGGCAAACAAAGCACGCGCCAATGGCGGATTTTCGACAATGGGCACGTCATTGTCCTTGGCTACTTCACGGATGCGGAGTGCGACCGCGTCCGCACCCTTGGCCACGCATTTGGGGGCCGCCATGTCCTTGTCGTATTTGAGGGCCACCGCAAAGTGGGTCGGGTTGGTAATGACCACCGTGGCGTCAGGCACGGACGACATCATGCGCTTGCGAGCCCGGTCCTGGCGCAGTTGCCGGATGCGTCCCTTCACATGCGGGTCGCCTTCCATCTGCTTGTATTCTTCGCGCGTCTCCTGAACCGTCATCATCTGCCGCTTCCACCATTTCTGGCGCACGTAGAAAAAATCTGCCGCGGCGATTGCGGTAATCAGAGCCAGGACGGCGGCAAAGATCTTGATGCCGATCTCCTGGAAATCGAGCAGGATCATGATCGGATCGGCGGTCATCATGGTGTCGAGCCTGTCGCGCTCGGGCCAGCACACCACGATCACGATCACGCCCACCAAAACGATCTTGACCAGTCCCTTGGCGAAATTGACCAGCGCATCGGGCGAGAACAGCCGCTTGGCGCCGCTGATCGGTGAAATCTTGGAAAGCTTGGGCTTGATCGGATCGAGCGACCAGACCAGCCTGTGTTGCACCAGATTGGCAAGGATGCCGCACACCATCAGCACGGCGAGTGGAATCAGGACCACGCCGATCATCGCCAGGGCCAGCCCGTTGAAGAAGTCGGCAAAGCCGGCGCCTTCCAGATCGAACTGGTCGGCATTCATGAAAATCAGGCTCAGTGGCTCACTCAGTTCGTTGCTGATCCACGGGGACAACAGGGCAAAAACAATGCCCGAGCCCATCAGCATGAACCAGGTCGTCACCTCCTGGCTCTTGGCAACATCGCCTTTTTTGTGAGCGTCCTCGAGCTTTTTCTGGGAGGGGTCTTCTGTTTTGGAGTCTTGATCAGGAGCTTCGCTCGACATCGGCTAGCCCCTCCACATCGCAAGATGATTTTCGAAAGCGGTGATGTACCAGCCCATCATCATCACAAGCAGGATTGCAAAGAGCAGCAGGCCGACGATGATATTGGCCGGCATCAGGATAAAATAGACCTGCAATTGCGGCATCAACCGCGCCAGGATGCCGGCGCCCAGGTTGAACACCAGACCGAAAACGATAAAGGGCGCCGACATCTGCACCCCCACCATGAAAGCGCCACTGACTGTGCGCACCGCCAGTTGCATGGCATCCTCGAACATCAGCGGGTCAGTGGGTGAGAACACCATATAGCTGTCATAGATGGCCGCCAGCGCCATGTGGTGCAGGTCGGTGGCAAAGATCAGCGTGATACCGAGAAAAGACAGGAAGCTCGAAAACACGGCGCTCTGCTGACCCATCTGGGTCGGATCGGCAGCCAGCGCACCGGACAGGCCGGTCTGGAAGGCCACAATGGTACCGGCCACCTGCGTTGCCATCACGGTGATGCGCACAATGGCCCCGATCATGAGGCCCACGGCCAGTTCATGGAACAGCAACCCCACCATGCCCGCCAGGTCGGGCGGAATGGCCGGGATCACCTCACCAATCAGGGGAAACAGCACCAGGGTAAAGGCCAGCGCAAAGCTCAGCCGCATCCGCGACGGTATGGTCTGCTCACCCAGTGCGGGCATCAGCATCAGCATGGCGCCAATGCGCGCAAACATGATGATATACGTAAACGCCGTCGCCGGGAGCCAGTCGAGGCTGATGGTCACCGTCTACCCACCCACGATGATCATGTCGACCACCCGGTCCATATAGCTGGCCATGGTGGCGCCCAGGAACGGCAGGGAGATCAGCATGGTGATGAAGATGGCGATGATCTTGGGCACGAAGACCAGCGTCATTTCCTGAATCTGCGTCAGCGCCTGGAACAGCGCGATCACCACACCAACGATCAGCCCAACCAGCATCATCGGCATCGAGACGATGATGAGCGTCCAGATTCCTTGGCTGGCAATGTCGAGCACTTCAGCGCCGCTCATGGCTCCAACCCTTCTCGATTCGCAGCCCAGCCTATCATCGGCTGTTACCCCGGCGAAGGCCGAGGGCCATCTCGGTGTGGTTTATCCCGGCCCGCTCGACTGCCATTCACCTGCAAGTTGAGGCTAGATCGGCATCCGCATGATTTCTTCATACGCCGAGATCACCTTGTCGCGCAGGGTGACCATGCTCTCGATGGCCATTTCGGTTTCGCTCAGAGCGGTGACCATGTCGACCACATTGGCCTTGCCGCTGACCATGTCGAGCGCCATCTGGTCGGACACCTTGCCCTGATCGACCACGCCCTGGACATTTTGCGCCAGAAGATCAGCGAAATTGCCGCCGGCGGCCGGTGCAGTTGCGGTCAGGTCAGCCTGCGGCTTGGCGGCCTGGTTGATCAGGCGGCTGGCATTGGAATAGGCGGCAGTTGCCGCATTGAACGGGGTATTGCTGACGACCATTTGTGATGTCTTTCTCGCTTATCAGCCGCGCAGGATGTCGAGCGTACGCCCGAGCATCTGCCGGGTAACAGTGACCACGTTGAGATTGGCCTCGTAGCTGCGCTGGGCCTGACGCATATCGACGGTCTCCACCAGCGTGTTCACATTGGGATATTGCACAAAGCCGCTCTCGTCGGCTGCTGGGTGCCCAGGCTCGTAGCGCGAGGAAAAATCGCTCATGTCGTAGGCGAGGCGCCCGACCTCCACGATGCGACCGCCGACCTCGGCGTCGTAATTGGCCTGAAACGTCGGAATGCGCCGACGATAGGGCTCGTCTCCAGGTGCCTTGCCCGCTGAATCGGCATTGGCGATGTTTTCTGCAATGACCCGCATGCGCGCCGTCTGCGCGTGCAGTCCCGTGGCCGCGATGCGAAGCGAAGAATTGAAGTCCATGCGTTACCCCTAGACGTTCTTGCCCAGCGCGACGCGCAGGATGCGGACGGATTTCTGGTAGAGCGAGGTCGCCGCCTGATAATCCATCATATTGGTGGTGACTTTCATCATCTCGTCTTCGAGCGTGACGCCATTGCCTTCCGGCGTCACTTCGAAATTGGCCATGCGCTGCGCATTGAACGCGCCCTCGCCCGAGGAGGCGGAAAAATGCATGGGCTGGGTGACCGAGGTGACGACAGCCGACGAGCTCATCATTCCCTGCCGGTCGGCAAATTCATATTGCTTGAGATCCCGCCCTCGATAGCCGGGCGTCTCCGCGTTGGCGACATTCTCGGCCAACAGACCTTGACGGGTCTGGTGCCAGCGCATCTTGTCGGTCAGCGCCGAAAAGACTGGCATATCCATAAGGCCCATGGGCCAAGCTCCCCGGAAACGAATTCAGTTAGGCAATTCTTGCCGGGTGAATGGTTAACCAAGTGTTAAGTGGCTCCGTCGTCGGCCTGAAACGACGTGCATTTTGCAATAATGATGGGCGAGCCAGGCAGGAATTGCCGCCCCAAGTCGACCAGCACCTATTGCCCCGCCCGGAATCGCGCTATGTGCGTGGTCCGACCTGAAACGCTGTGGAGGCGTCCTCTTGCAATTCATTACCGGACTGTTCGGCGGCAGCGGCAATACCATCCTCACCATGATTCTGGCGCTCGGCATCGTGCTGGTGCTGATCGTGCTGGCCGTCTGGTTCCTCAAGCTGATCTCCAATGTCTCGGGAAGTGCGGCGCGCGGCCGCAACCGGCGCCTGGCCGTGGTGGATACCCTGGCCCTCGACCAGAAGCGGCAATTGGTGATCGTACGGCGCGACGATGTCGAGCATCTGATCCTGACCGGCGGTCCGCATGATGTGGTTGTGGAGTCCGGCATCCCGGTGCCCGAGACTGCCAAGCCCGAGCCGGCACGGCGCGGCCTGCCTTCTCTCGCGACCAGGCGACCGGCAGTAAGCAAACCGGCACCGGCCCCCACGCAGCCCACCCCCGCCGAGCCCGATGCAGACGCGCCACCGGCACCCGAACCGGCAAAGCGCCCCACACGCTCACTGCGCCACACCGGCCTGCTCCGGCCAGTCAGCGTGCAGGACCCTACGCTATCCGTTGATAACCCCGACGCGCCGAGCGAGACACCTGCCGACTCAGATAGAGAGGTCGATGGTGACACGGCGAGCGAAGGCACAGCGGCTGAGCATGACAATAGCGAGCAGGCCAACCGGAACTGATCCGGCGCGCAAGGCGCGCTGGCGCTTCCTGCTGCCGCTTCTAACAGCCGTTGGCCTTCTGCTGCTCTGGTCCCAGGGCGCGTTCGCGCAAGATCTCTCCATTGATTTCGGCGACGAAACCACGTTGACCGAGCGGGCCGTCCAGCTCATCGGGCTGATCACCCTGCTCTCGTTGGCCCCATCGATCCTGGTGATGGTGACCAGTTTCACCCGCATCGTGGTGGTGCTCTCGCTGCTGCGTACCGCCATCGGCCTGCAGACCGCGCCACCCAACACCGTCATGGTGTCGCTGGCACTGTTCCTGACCCTGTTCATCATGCAGCCGACACTGCAACAGAGCTATGAACAGGGCATCGCCCCGTTGATGGCCGGCGAAATAGAGTTCGCCCAGGCGTTCGACGCCGGCGCCGCCCCGATCCACGAATTCATGCGCGCCAATGTCCGCGATCGCGATCTCGAACTATTCTACGACCTCTCGGACACGGCGCTGCCCGATGAGCCGGAAGCCATTCCTCTGCAGCTTCTCGTTCCGGCCTTCATGATCTCCGAATTGCGCCGCGCCTTCGAGATCGGTTTCCTGCTCTTCCTGCCCTTCGTCGTCATCGACATGGTCGTAGCCTCGGTGCTGATGAGCATGGGCATGATGATGCTGCCCCCGGTGGTGATCTCCCTGCCCTTCAAGTTGATCTTCTTCGTGCTGGTTGATGGCTGGTATCTGGTGGCCGGATCGCTGGTCCGAAGTTTCACCAGTTAGCGATGTACCGGCTCAAACCCGGCATCAAGCAGGACATGGTGCGGCGCTGGACCCTGCCCGACCGCATCTTTTTCGGCCACGGCGCCTGCCACATCCTGGCTGGAGTCTATCTCGCCGAGTGCCCCCTGGCCGGATTTCACGCCGAACGGATCATTCCCAAAGGCGATGTGCCGGGCGGCCACATGTACGTCACCGATGGCCTGGTTGCTTTCGACGATCATTGCTACAGCCTGCGCGAGCGCCTGCTGGCGCATCATCGCCGCTCTCAGGCAACCGACCGCCCCCGGCTGGGACTACGACATCGAAATCGTCGACTTCCCCATACTCGGCGCCCATGCGCTCAATTCCCGCAAGATGTTGGGGCCGGATCAATATCTGGACAACGCCATCGCGCGCGCCCGCGCCTTTGTCGCCCATGCAGAACGGGCCGCGAAGGTTCGGGCCTCGCCGGAAAGGGATCGGCCCCTGCGCCATCCGGCCATAACCACCTACATGTCCAGCAACATAGACATGATGTATGAATTACTATACCATATGTCATGTAATGCGGACACCATGCAGGTGCGTCAGAATGAAATCGGATATTCAAAGGTGGCAGGCGGCGTCGCTGGGAGGGTTGATACTCGCAGCTATCGCTTGCGGCGTCCTGAGTTCAGTGCCGGAAATCGATGCTTCGGACTATTTCGAACATCTCGCATCCATCGACACCAGAATTGTCGTTGCTGCAGTGTTTCAGGCCACCATGGCGCTCGCCTATACGGGCGTTGTTGCACTGACGTTTCCATTGGTCAGAAGCGCGTCCCAGACGGCCGCAAACGGCCTACCTAGCGCTCCGAACAATCGGCATCACCTTCCTGTTCATGGGTGTTGTCGCGTTGCTGCTGTTCACCGTTATCGGAGATGGGCTGCGGACAGCGACCGCCGCCGCAGAGCGTGCTAACTACGTTGTCGCGGCCGAGCTGCTGCGACAGGGACGGGATTGGCTCAATCATGGCGGAATGATCCTGCCCTGGGCCACCGGTGGCGCTATTCTCTACTGGGCGCTGTGGCGCATCCAAGCCGTGCCAAGATGGCTCTCGTGGGCCGGACTGGCCGGGGCCGCACTGACGCTTGCAGCAACCGTCCTCTATCTGTCTGGTCTAGTAGACGTCGTGTCTGTTCCCTACCTCGCCCTCAATGCGCCCGCAGCGCTGGCGGAGATCGCGTTGGCGCTCCTCCTGATTGTGCGAGGATACAATCCCGGCTTCGTATCGCAGCCAGAGACCGCCGTGTAATTGGCAAGGGAACATCTGCGATGGTTCGGATCTGACCCGCTACAATGACGCCAGGCCTGCATCGGGCCGGCTGGCCTTGATAGGCGTCAGGGCGCCCTCACCGGAATAGGCCTCTCGATAGGACGAGAGGAAGGCTGTAAGGCTGTCGAGAGCCGCGACCTCGGCGGCCACCTGCTTGAACTCAAGGCTGGTGGCCTGGATCGGTCCGGTGACGAAATCGAACATCGGCCATTCGGGTGAGGCCACCATGCGTTCACCGAACTTGGCCCGAAGCCGGGCCAGGCCGAACTTGTCGCCGGCCAGCACATAGCCGACCGCTGCCTTGATCAGGCCCATACGACCCGAGCGATCCAGCGGCCGTCCTTCGGGCTCATTGCCATAGATGACCTCGATCATCTCACCGGCCTGGCTGTAGCGGCGCGCAGTCCAGTGCGCATCGATGCGCATCAGCTCGACATCCTTGCCATCCATATTGCTGATCAGGTCGAGCGCGAGCTGGTCGCGTCCGCCATCGATCATGGCGCGCGCCTCAAGCAGGCGCCGCTGGCGCTGCAGGGAATCCGGAAGGCCGGGTAATTGCGTCTCATTGAGCACGCGCAATGCGTCCTGTGGCTTGCGATCGGCGAGGTAAATCACCGCGAGATCGGCGGCGATCTGCGTGCGCGCCACGCCCCGCAGGCGATTATCGAGCTGGTATTGCAGCAGGTCCGCAGCCTGGGTGAGCAGATCCACCCGCACCAGCCGGCGGGCCAGGTTGCGGATCATCTCATCGCCACGTGCACCGGGCGGGGTCAGGTGGCGGAAATCGTAGTAGATCGCCAGCGCCTCGACCGGACCGATGGAATCGGCGACCCCATTGAGGAACAGATCGGCAAACATCGCCTGCGCCTGATCGCGCAAGCCATTGACCGCCGGGCTCTCGGGATAATTGGCGACGGCCGCTTTCACGGTCTCGAAGCCCGGGCGATATTCCCCATTGCGGAAATAGAGCTTGGCCAGGAGGGTCTGCATATCGGCTTCCAGCGCATCGCCGCGCCAAAGCAGCGTTTCAGCCGCCAGCGTCTGCGTGCCCTTGGCCAGATCCAGCCGCCCTTCCTGATCGAGCAATTGCAGGGTCCGATAGACTGCTTCAGCCCGGGTGGGACGAATTTCCGCTGCAATCACTTGTCCATAAGTGTCCAGCGCTTCCTGATTGCGGCCCTCGGCCTCATCGATGCGCGCGGCCAGCAAATGGTGCAGCGAGGCGTCCTCGACGCTCAGGCTGACGAAATCCACATCGTCCAGCATGCGTTGCGCCAGCGTCGGATCATCCGCCTCCACAGCCGCCCGCGCGGCCGCCAGGCGGAAGCGATTGCGCGCCCATTCCGGATAGCTGTCGGCTACCGAACGCGCTTCGAGCGCATCGAAGCGGGCGCCGCGGTAGTCGTGACTTTCGGCACGGGCGATGGTGCGCCAGAACAGCGAATCCACATCCTGGTCGAGCGACGGCGCGTTTAGCGTCTGCAAGGCGTCCCGCGGACGCCCGGCCAGCACATCGGCGATGGCGGTCGTCGTGCGAATCTTGCGCGTCAGATCCTCAGCCCGCAGGTCACTCTCGAGCACACGCAACACCCCCAGGGCCTCAAAGGCCAACCGATTGGCGACCAGGAACTGGGCGTAGTCGAGCCGTGCAATGTCACGTTCACGCCCTTCATTTGTTGCGGCGGCGCGCTCCATCTCTTCCCGCCTGTCGGCAAGGGCAACCGGGTCACGTTCTTCCAGGCCCTTAAGGTCCAGATAACCGGCGCGGGCTGCCTCCTGCGCTACCGAACCGGAATTGCGCAGGCTATCGATGGCCGAGACCGTCAGTCCACTGGTCGATGAAATAACAGCGACCGGGCTTTCGACATCGACGTCCAGATTGGTCGATTTGGGTTTGACCACCAGTCCATGCACGCTGCGGAGCGCCGTGAAATCCACATAGTCCAGCGACCGCGTCAGCCCACGGGCTGGCGGGAAGGCCGTGACCACCTTGAGCACGTCGCCGACCAGCGGATCGCGGAATTCGTGCAGCCGGCCGGGCCGGACCATGTCGGCCACCATTTCGAACGAGCCCTCGACGTCACGCCGCCGTGACAGCGCCATCGGCTCGGTGGGACTCAGCATCATGTCGCCAAGCGAAAGCACCCAGGCCATGCCCTCCGAGCCCAATGTCGCCAGGCGATCCTGAGACAGATCCAACCGAACAACTTGCGTATCGCCCGAGGACAACACGGTGAACTCGTGGGCGACCGCATCCAGATCCATTGAGCTGCGGGGCGCTTCGATGCCGCTGACCGTATCGAAGATCATCCATACCGTATCGCCGCGCCGGAACACCGCGGCAGGCGTATCCTGCTCGAATGGAAAGACCACGCGCACCGTGTTGCCAAGCACATTGATGAACGGAGTAATGGTTTCAGGACTATCCGCCTGCAGGGCCGAGATCGTTGGTTCCTGATGCGCTTCAGCCTCATCATTGGCGGCCTGTTGCGCGGCCTCGGCCGCGAGATCGGCCGGTGTCAGCGCCGGTAGCGTTTCGCCCGCAATGTCAATGTCGAGCACATATTGCGACGGAGAGATCGCATAAAACCGCGGCTCGACGCCCTCGGCAAAAATGAAGGTCGCAGCCGCGCCATCAGCGGAGTACCCGGACTGCATCGAGACGATCTCTTCAGGCAGGCTGGCAAGCAGACCGGTCAGGTCCATCTCTACCGGCCATTCAAATGTCGCGGCGCCCACATCGCCCTTCTTGTTGAACGCCCCTTCGGTTGGCACAGTCCAGTCGAACTGCAGGCGCATGAAGGTGGCATTGCGTCCGATGCGAACATCCACCTGTGGATCGAGCTCGGCGGCAAGGCGGGCCTTGCGGTCCCGCTCGGCCTGAATGGCGGCAAGGCGGGCCCGTTCGGCCAACTCGTCGATGATGTCCTGCGGCAGCGCCGGCGGCATGCCCTGCCAATCGGGCGGCATCAGATCGACAAACAGCTTCTCGCCCGCTTCGATGCGATTGAAATTGAAGCTCCCCTTGAGCCCGATGCGCAGGCCGCGCCGATCCGGATCGATCCGCGCCACCGAGAGATAGTTCCGCATGGTCGTCGCAACATCCGGGATCAGGATATCGACAGGCTCGGCAAATTCCACCGATAGCACGCCATTGTCGATGCGGAACTCGTATTCCGGCAGGGTGTCGCGGGAGGGAAAGCTGAGGATCAGCCGGGCATAGCCCTCTTCCTCGGTGGCAAACAGCTGCCCCTGTTCCTGCGCCAGCGCGGACGTAACCGTCATCATGGCGCAGGCCAGAGCTGCCGCCGCGATAACGCGAGACAGGGCTCGCAAACCTGAACTGATTGCAGTCTTCACCGGCTTTCTGCCCGCCCGACGCATACAAGTCGCGAATACGGGGGACGGGCTGAAAAGCCCAGAATCCTCAGGAGACGCGAGGGTTACAACACTCAAAAGGGCGCCGCCTTCTGGACGGCAAGCCACTTCTTCGCTCCAACCCTATCGTCCGGTACTTAACGTGCCCCTAAAGGGAAGGCTGGCAATTGCCTATTGCCCGACGATCTGGGGTAGCTCCGCCAGGGTTTCTGGCGCCATTTGGTCCAGCGGGTCGGTCGTGGCCGAGGCCATGCGCACCGTCAGTTCCTGAGCCCGCATGGTGTCCATCTCGGCCAGGATCGGGGCCATTTTGCGTGGGCTCATCATTTTGGCCACGCGCAGCAGCACTTCAATGTCCAGGGCATTGAAGATCTTGGCAGCATCCTTGGGCTTCATGGTCTCATACATGGCCACGATGCCGGCAAACTGCCCCTCTTCCATTTCCTTGCGCTGCTCGACCAGCGAGGCAATTTCGTCCTCGATCGACTGCAGGGTCTGTTGACGCTCGTCGATGCGCTTTTCAGCCGCCTCGACCAGCGAGGCGCGCATGGCCAGTTCCTGTTCGTAGCTTTCCAGCTCTGTGCGGCGTGTCGAGAGGCGCTCCAAGAGGGCCTGCTCGGTCACCGTGGTCTCACCGCCGCCCAGAGGCATCACACCATTGGGCGTCAGCACCTGCGGCAGGGCATCGGCCAGCGGCGGGCAATCGCCCGGGATGACCATCAATTCGCCTTCGCTGGTATCCGCCTCGCCAACCTCGGCACTCGGCCGCGGATCACAGGCATTTTCGGCGGCAATCACATTGCTGACGAGCTCGCCATGAGCTGTCGCTGCAGCCTCGCCATGCCCGGAGGCTGGCGCACCATGACCATCATCGCCTGCTTTCCCCAGGGTCGGGGCGGCATCCCTCATGGTGGGACTGCCATCCTCAATAGTCGGCTCACTGGGCAGGGTGACGGTATCGCCCGTAGCTGCCGCGCCACCACCATCGCCGCCGCCGCCCGCGGCCTGCGCCGTGCTCACACCGGTCAGTACGTAGCCGCCATTGGTCACCAGCCCCACGGTCTTGAGGACCAGCAGGGCCGCGACGGCCAGGATAACAACGGGGAGCAGGCGGATATTGGTCACGCGGCGGCCCCACGGCTGCGCACGCGCTCGGACAATTGCTGCAGCGCCGTCTGCACCTTGTTGGGCGCTTCAACCGGTTCAATGGCCTGGCTTTGACGTGCCACACTGGTGATCTTGGCGATGCGCTCCATGAGCACGGTACCGGCCGTGACGTGATTGGCCAGTTCCACGCCAAACCGCTCGGCTTCTTCCATGCGCGCGCTCAGGGTCAGGTCTGCCTCGACAGCAGTGCCCTTGAGCTCCTTGATCGCCTGATTGGCCAGATTGGTCGCGCTGACCAGGTCGGCCACCATTTTGGCCATGGCATCCTTGTCCTGATGCAGGCGTTTGAGGCGCTGGTTGAGCAAAACGCAATATCCAATGGTCAGGGCCAGCAGAATTGCTACGGCGCCTTCCACAATCAGTCCAAGCGGCAGCCCCAACATCATCGTCCTTCCATCGTATCGTCGATTGCCTCAAAGGCCTCCATGGTGACCTTGGGCGGGTTGAGCGGGTTGGTGACCCGCACGGAAACATTATTGCCGATATGGCCCATGATGGCCTCGGTCAGCTCGACATCGCCACAGCGCAGCCGCACCGGGTCGCTGGGACCGCGTTCAAACATCAGCGTCTGGCCTGGCTTGAGATCAAGCAAGCGCGAGAGCGGCAATTGCTGTTCATGCAGCACCGCCTCGACCTCGACATCGGCCTGATAGATCTCGGTGGCCAAATGCCCTTCCCAGATCGGATCGCGGCCGAACTTTTCGCCCATGAACATCTGCAGGAGCTGTTCACGGATCGGCTCGATCGTCGCGTAGGGCAAGAGGATTTCGATCTTGCCACCGCGCTCATCCATTTCAATGCGCAGTTCGATCAGAATGGCCGCATTGCCCGGGCGCGAAATGGCGGCGAAGCGCGGATTGGTCTCCATCCGCTCGAGCTTGAAATTTATCGGCGTCACCGGCTCGAAAGCGCGATGGGTATCCTCGAGAATGATCTCGATCATCTTGCGCGCCAGCGCCATCTCGATGGTGGTATAGGGCCGGCCCTCGACCCGGATATTACCGCCGATGCGGCGCCCACCGAGCAACACGTCGATCATCGAATAGATCAGGTTGGAATCGACGGTAAGCAGGCCATAATTTTCCCATTCCTCGGCCTTGATGACCGAAAGAATGGCCGGCAGCGGAATAGAATTGAGATAGTCGCCGAAACGCACGGACGAAATGGAGTCCATGGTCACCTCGACATTGTCCGAGGTGAAATTGCGCAGCGAGGTCGTCGCCAGCCGCACCAGGCGGTCGAAGACGATTTCCAGCATCGGCAGGCGTTCGTAAGACACCAGCGCTGAGTTGATGAGCGCCTGAACGCCGGTCAGCTCGACATTGCCGCCCGCATTGGAATCAAAGCCGAGCAGGCTGTCGATCTCGTCCTGATTGAGAACGCGATCCGCCCCGCCCTCGCCGTCGCCATCGCCGCCTTCGAGCATGGCAGCCCATTCGGCGGCAGCCGCGGCAGCGCGCTCTTCCTCGCTCATTTCGCTTTCGTCGACTGGTGCAGCAGGCGTCTCGGCGGCCCCGATATCCTCGATCCCCCAATCGTCGGCCAGCTTGTCCTGTTCGCTCGGTCCGGCCATTACTGCACCAGGATTTCCTTGAAGAGCACGCTCTCCACATGGGCGGGATAGATCGCCAGGTTGACCCGGCGCAGCAGTTCTTCCTTGAGCCGGTAGATCCCGGCAGAACCTTCAAGGTCGCTTTTGCGCAATTCACGCATATAGACCTGGAAGGCGTCGATCACCTTGGCCAGCCGCGGCTGGATTTCGGTCATCATTTCCTCGTCCGCCACCTCAAGCGCAATGGTCAGCTTCATGAAACCCTGATTGCCCCCTTCCGAGGACAGATTCACCATCATTGGCGGCAGGTTGAAAATGAAGGTGTCATGCACCTCGGTCGACGCCGCGGCACCATGCGCGTCGCTCGCTTCTTCAGAACCACCCGAGGAGGACAGGAAGAAGAACAGGCCACCCCCCGCAAGTAGCAGGGCCACCACCGCAGCCCCCACGATGATGAAGAGCTTGGGAATGCCCTTCTTGGTCGGCGCTTCGGTTCCGGCTTCGGCTTCGGCAGTCATAAAGTGGCCCTGTCAAACGCCCGCATTTCCGGACGATTCCGGTTTCCCACTCAGCTAAGGCCCAGTTGGTTAACGAAAGGTTACAAACTCACCAAAGCCGGCAGTTTTTGCCGGGCAACTTTTACCCAATGCACCGACGCAACCTACCGAGAGCGAGCCACCCCAACCGTCTAAGCTATTGATTTTATTGAGCCAGTAGCTCTGGCATGGTTTCTGCAAAGTAAATGGCGAGGCGACCGGCTTGGGGAAGCGGGCCGTCTCGGGGACCAAATCGGGGAATGCCATGATCGAGAACGCGCAACTCATCGGCCTCAGCCGGCAGATCGCGCTGCAGCGCCAGATGGATGTGGTGGCGAACAATATCGCCAACCTCAACACCACCGGCTTCAAGGCAGAACAGATCCTGTTTGAAGAATATGTCATGCCGGAAGCCCGGCACAATGATTTCCCCTCGCTCGATCAGCCGCTCTCCTATGTGCAGGATTGGGCGACCGTTCACGACCTGGCTGGCGGCGCCATCGTCCAGACAGGCAACGAGCTGGACGTTGCGCTCAATGGCGACGGCTTCTTTGCCGTGCAAACCGCAGCTGGCGAACGCTGGACCCGCGCTGGCGCTTTCGGGCTGAACAATCAGGGCACCCTGGTCGACCAGTCGGGCAATCCGGTACTCGGCAATGGCGGCCCGATCCAGTTCGGCCCTGAGGAAACCGGCATCACCATTGCTGCCGATGGCACGGTCTCTTCAAGCGCTGGCGCCAAGGGCCAGTTGCGCATCGTCGAATTCGCCAATGCCCAGGAGCTGGTGCGTGAAGGCGCCAATCTGTTCTCGGGCGGCACACCCGGCTTCAACACCAATACCCGCGTCATGCAGGGCCATATCGAGCGCTCAAACGTCTCGGGCGTCACCGAGATGGCCGAAATGATCCGCGTGCAGCGCGCCTATGAATCCGTCGCATCCCTCGCCCAGAAACAGGACGAGATGCGCCGCAACGCCATCCAGCGCCTGGGCGACACCAACGCCTGAACCTGAGGAGCAATCGCCATGAAAGCACTTTATATCGCATCGACCGGCATGGGCGCCCAGGAACGCAATGTCGAAGTCATCTCCAACAATATCGCGAACATGCGCACCACCGGCTACAAGCGGCAGCGTGCAGAGTTCCAGGATCTGCTCTACCAGCAGATCACCCGCGCCGGTTCGCAGACCTCGGACCAGGGCACCATGGTCCCTGCGGGCCTGGAAATCGGTTCGGGTGTGCGCACCATCTCGACCCCCCGGGTGATGAGCCAGGGTTCGGTCAACCTCACCGAAGGCGAACTCGACGTCGCCATTCGCGGCGAAGGCTTTTTCATGGTGCAACTACCCGATGGCCGCACGGGATACACCCGCGACGGTTCCTTCGAGCGCAATCCCGAAGGCACACTGGTGACCTCCAGCGGCCACCCGCTCGACCCCGGCATCACCATTCCGGGCAATGCCCGCGGCGTGGCGATTTCGCCCGACGGCACGGTCGAGGCCTATATCGGCACCGATACCGCGCCGACCCAGCTCGGCCAGTTGCAGCTTGCCCGTTTCGTCAACAAGTCGGGCCTCGAATCGATGGGCGACAATCTCTTCCTCGAAACCGCCGCAAGCGGCCCGGCTCAGGTCAATGTGCCCAATACCGATGGCACCGGCGACCTGCTGCAGAACTATCTGGAAATGGCCAATGTCAATTCGGTCACCGAAATCGCCGACCTGATCGCCGCCCAGCGCGCCTATGAAATGAACGCCCGTGTCATCTCTGGCGCCGACCAGATGATGCAGGCCACCAGCCAGCTTAGCTAAGGAGATTGACCATGAAATCGCTCCGCGCCGTCAGCCTGACCCTGGCCCTGCTTCTTTCCTCCGGCCTTGCTTCGGCCGCGCCGGTCCTACGGGCGGAAATCACCGTCAGCGCACCTGTGGTCACCGTCGGCGACATGTTCGACGATGCCGGCGTCCTGGCCGAACAGCCCCTGTTCCGCTCGCCCCTTCCGGGCACCACCGGCAATGTTGACCTGACCGCTGTTCGATCGGCCACCGCCCGGATTGGCCTCACCCACTTCGACATCAACGGCCTCTCGCAGGTGCGGGTCTCTCGCGCCGCTTCAATTGTCGACCAGACCTTGCTGGCGGATCTCATTACTCAAGATCTACGCCAGCGCGGTATACTGGGCGACCGCATGACGGCCAACATGCTGTTCAACAATCCGCCCGACACCATCACGGTCGCGGCCAGCGACACGCCTGCCCGGCTCGAAAACTTGCGCTACCTGCCCGGCAACGGCACCTTCTCCGCCCGGTTTTCGCTGGCAGGCCTGAGCCAGCCACTCGACCTCAACGGCTCCATTGAGATCAGCATCGAAGCTCCGCATCTTGCCGCAGGCCTGCCGGCCGGCACCGTATTGCGCCCGGACCATATCGTCATGCGCCCGCTGCCTGTACAGCAGGCCGACGCCCAGGGGGTCGCCTCGCTCGACCAGCTTGTGGGCATGGCGCTCAACCGCCAGAGCCGCGACGGCATGCTGCTGCGGGTCAGTGATGTCAGCACCCCGCTTTCCGTCTCCAAGAACGATCTGGTGACCATCTATTATCGCCAGGGCCTGATGACCCTGACCGTCAAGGGTCAGGCGATCACCGGCGCTGCCGAGGGCGCCCCCCTGCAGGTCCTGAACCTGATCTCCAAACGGGTCATCAGCGCCACGGCCATCGCTCCGGGTGCCGTGGAAGTCTCCACCGCCCCCATCACCCTTGCCGGCCTCTAATTCGGGACAGATGAAAATGAACATCGCCAAGATTGCCACCATCCTGACCCTGACCGCGGCCCTGGGCGCCTGCAACACCATGGATCGCCTGGCCAGTGTCGGCCAGGCACCCGTTCTGACCGCCATTGCCGATCCGACCACCACGGCCGGCTACCAGCCAGTACGCATGCCCATGCCCGAGCCCATTGCTGACACCTATCAGGCCAACTCGCTTTACCGCACCTCGGCCAAGGGGTTCTTCAAGGACGAACGCGCCCACCGCATTGGTGACATTCTGACCGTGGTCGTCACCATCGACGACACGGCCCAGATCAACAACAACACCCAGCGCTCGCGCAATTCGACCAACAGTGCCGGCATGGGCGGCCTGTTCGGCGCGGCGTTCTCCAATGCCACCAACGCGGCCGAACTTAATGTCGACCCGCAGGCGGCTATCGACTTTACCTCCGGCATCAAGGACGCAGGCAACGGTTCGGTCAATCGCAGCGAGGCTCTGGAAACCTCGGTTGCCGCTGTCGTCACCCAGGTCCTGCCCAATGGCAATCTGGTGATCGAAGGGCGCCAGGAAGTGCGTGTGAACTTCGAGGTCCGCGACTTGATCGTGGCCGGCATTGTCCGTCCCTCCGATATTCAGGCCAACAACACCATCCCTTCAACAAAGATCGCAGAAGCCCGCATCTCCTATGGCGGCCGCGGCCAGATCACCGACGTGCAGCAGCCCCGCTACGGCCAGCAGGCCATGGATGCAATCCTGCCCTTTTAAGAAAGTTTCGGTGGCGCAATCCCCATTGCGCCGCCGTTTTCCCCCGGCCAGTCCAGAACGGAGTGGCACGGCCCCAAGCGCAGAAGGCGCCGGGCCATTCATGACGGCTCCTGCTTCCCCAGGCGAGGAGTCCCATCCCCACGAGGCGCAGCTTCCCCGGCTGCGCCTCTCCCTTTTTCAAGCACCGATCCATGCCTATATGAGCCGTCATATGACACGGGGAGTGAGCAGATGAACCTGGCTACAGGCGTTGCGGTAGGAATTGCCATTGGCGCCGGGATCGGCGCGGCCCTGGACGATATCGCCCTGGGCGTCGGTGTTGGAGTCGCCATCGGCGTCGCACTTGGCACCGCCGGGGCCAATCGCTCCGACGAGGACCCACCAGACAAACCTTGATCCACCCGGAGAGCTGTGGAACACATTTGCCGTCCCACCTCCGGAGCCTGCCATGTCCTTCCAAAAACTCGATGAACTCGGTCGCAAGCTCGAGTCGCTCGAACACGCCTTGTCCATTCTCGGGGCCGATGAAGCCACCCATATGGCGGTCGGCGGCGGCGAGAAACGAGCCGAGGCCATGGCCAACCTTGCCGGCATGTACCACACCCAGGCTACTGCGCCCCAGATCGCCGACTGGATCGACGCCGCCAGGAACGAAGACCTCACCGACATGCAGAAGGCTGCGCTGGGCGAGTTCGAGCGGTCCTATGTCAACGCCACCTGCCTGCCGACCGAATTTGTCGAGCGGCGCACGGCGGCGACCATGCGCTCCGAACAGCTTTGGCGTGAACTGCGCGCCAAGGGCGATTGGGACAGCTTTCTGCCGGCCCTCGAAGGCGTGATTGCGCTGGTACGCGAGGAGGCGGCCTTGCGCTCGGCCGCAACAGGCCTGGCCCCCTATGACGCGCTGATGGACCAATACGATCCGGGCAATCGCACCGCTGAAATCGACACGGTCTTTGCAGACTTGAAGACCTTCCTCAAGGACTTCGTGCCACATGCCCTCTCCGTTCAGGAGCAGCGCCTCAACCAGCGCCCGCGCAAGCCGTTGAACGCGCCCTACCCGATCGAAAAGCAGCGCGAGCTGGGCCTGGCAGCCATGCGCGCCGTCGGCTTCGATTTCACCCATGGCTCGCTGGCAGTGTCGCACCATCCCTTCTGCGGTGGCGTGCCGACCGATGTGCGCATGACCACGCGCTATCGCACCGACCAATTTCTGTCCTCGCTGATGGGCGTGCTGCACGAAACCGGCCACGCGCTTTACGAGCAAGGCCTGCCCAAGGACTGGTCGCACTGGCCGCTGGGCAAGGCACGCGGCATGGGCATGCATGAAAGCCAGAGCCTGTTCGTGGAAATGCAGCTCGCCCGCAGCCCGGAGTTCTGGGACTTCATGCTGCCGCTGGTGCATCAGCACCTGGGCGATACCGCGATTCCCGGCTGGGAAATTGCCGATGTCCTCAACGAGGTCAATTTTGTCGAACGTGGCTACATCCGCGTTGACGCCGACGAAGTGACCTATCCCCTCCACGTAATCCTGCGCTACGAACTGGAACAGGACCTCGTTTCGGGCAAGCTTGAGGCAAGCCAGATTCCGGAGGCCTGGGACACCAAGATGATCGAATATCTCGGCATTTCGACCATCAACGATCCCAAGGACGGCCCGATGCAGGATGTGCACTGGCCCGGCGGCGCCTTTGGCTATTTCCCCAGCTATACGCTGGGCGCCATGATCGCCGCGCAATTGTCCGCCGCCATGGAAAAGGACTTGCCCGACATGCGCGAGCAGATCCGCAAGGGCGAATTCGGCGCCATCAATCAATGGCGGGCCGACAAGGTATGGACCAAGGCCTCCCGCTATTCGACGCCGGAGTTGATTACTCGCGCCACCGGTGAGCCGCTCAATGCCGACTACTTCAAGGCTCATCTCAAGCAGCGCTACGGCGGGTAATGCTCTGCCAACAGTTTCAGACACTTACACGAGGCGGCGGAATCATTTTCCGTCGCCTTTTTGATGAACGCTATCTGAACCCGTGCTTCACGGAGCGTTCCAAATCACTCCCCTAAAACAGTCTCCATCAACGACGCGGTCGGAGGGACCGCAGCCCCAACCCAAGGAGACCACCAATGATCCGCAAGCTTCTCATCACCACCCTGGCCGCCACTGTCATCGCCGGTGCCGCCGCCCCCGCCATGGCCAACAGCCTGATCATCGAGCAATACGGCTTCGGCAATGCCGTCGGCGGAGGCCAGGCTGGCTGGAACAACACCTTCGGCGCTTACCAGAACGGCAAGTGGAACACCGGCATTTCCAACCAGAACGGCGGTAACAACACCTCCGCTATCGGTCAGGACGGCGACAACAATTATGGCGATGTCTGGCAGGATGGTTGGAACAATCAGGGCGGTGTCGGACAGTTCGGCGACAACCACAACGCCATTCTGACCCAGGACGGCAATGGCAACACCGCCGCTGGCGTTCAGGTGGGCAATGGCTGCAATGCCAATATGGTCCAGCACGGCTCGAACAATGTCAGCGCCTTCGTTCAGGTTTGCCCGTAACCAGAACGCCCCGGGGCCGGCCGTAGCCGGCCCCACCCGTTTCAAGAGGAGGACATAATGGTTCACTCCACACTTCGCATCGGCGTTCTGGCTTTCGGCGCTCTGGCCTTGGCCGGGGCCGCCGCTCACGCCACCAGCAATGACAGCGACCTCAATTGCGGCATCTCCACCCAGACCGAACGCGGTCTGCTGGCTATTGAAGGCATTGTCGAAAGCCCCACAGCGCTCACTGGCGAATATCGTTTCGCGCTCAAGAGCCAGGGCGCTGGCGGTACCAGCAATATCAGCCAGGGCGGTCAGTTCTCGGTGGCGCCCGGCGCGCCCGTCTCGCTCGGCAAGGTGATGGTCAACGCCGGAGCATCCGTCGACATCGATTTCACCATCTCTGCCGATGGCAAGCGGCTCGATTGCTCCGCACCGCTTCTCACTCACACCTGAGAGCCCCCGTTCCTTCCCCACTGCCCCGCTTCGGCGGGGCTTTTTTTGTTGCCGGGCCCCATCGGCTGAACGCTGTCTGAATGGCCTGCTCCGGTCCAGTTCAGTGTCGGGAAACTAGGGTGATCTCAAGCGCTGGGAGGACCAGCCGCAAGGGAACGCAAACATCGTTTTAGGAGAACACCAATGACCACCCGCTTCACCCGCACCATCGTCGCCACTCTCACCGCAGCCATTCTCGGCCTTTCCGCCGCCCCCGCCATGGCTGGCGGCCAGATTGCCATCGGCTTTGCCCCCAGTGATCCCGATCAGGCGCAGGCTCTTGGCATGGGGCTGCAGATGTTCTCGCTGATGCAGGGCCTGTCGGCCAGCGGCGCCAACGGCTACCAGAACGGCTCGGGCAATTCGGCCGGCTTCAACCAGAACGGCTCGGGCAATCACGGCCTGATCTGGCAGGAAGGCGATGGCCATAACGGCACCATCAACCAGAACGGCAACAACAATTCCTGCGGGCTGTTCCAGTTTGGCGAAGCAACCAACGCGCAATGTCTGCAGAACGGCGACAATCAGAGCGGGGTGACCACCGTCATCGGCTTTTGATCCAGAAGCATCGCACCACGAAAAGCGGGGTCTTCGGGCCCCGCTTTTGCTTTTTCCTGTCCTTCTCGAACAATCTGCAAGAAAATCTGTCGAAACCTTCCGACACCACTCGTCGGCTTCAGACAGGCAATCTGGCCTGCGGCAAAAACAGGAGAGAAAAATGCGTGTTGTCGTATTCGTCAAAGCCACCGCTGACAGTGAAAATGACGTCATGCCCACCACCGAGTTGCTGGAGGCCATGGGCAAATACAATGAGGAACTGATCAACGCCGGCGTCATGCTGGCGGGCGAGGGCCTCAAGGCGACCAGGCACGCAAAGCGGGTGCATTTCTCCGGTTCGGATCGCTCGGTGATCGACGGACCCTTCGCCGAAACCAAGGAAATCGTCGCCGGTTACTGGATCTGGGAAGTGCGCGACATGGACGAGGCCGTCGAATGGGTCAAGCGTTGCCCCAACCCCATGGCCACGGAAAGCGATATCGATATCCGTCCTGTGTTCGAAATGGCCGACTTCGCCAACGAAATGACGCCTGACGTAGAGGCCATTCACGACCGCAATGCCGAACGCACGCCGGGGAGCTGAAGGGCGAAAGGCAGAAAAGAAAAAGCCCGCTTCGCTGCGGGCTTTTTCAGTTCACTCTCCGACTACTCGTCGCGATAGACCTTTTCGCGGCGCTCGTGCAGTTCCTGGGCTTCCAGGCTCAACGTCGCGGTCGGACGGGCATCGAGCCGCGCCAGGCCGATCGGATCACCGGTTTCCTCGCAATAGCCGTAGGTCCCATCGTCAATGCGCTTGAGCGCCGCATCGATCTTGGAAATCAGCTTGCGTTGACGATCCCGCGTCCGCAGTTCCAACGAACGATCGCTTTCCGAACTGGCACGATCGGCCATGTCCGGATGATTCTGGCTTTCTTCCTGGAGATTTTCGAGAGTCAGGCGGCTTTCGCGCAAAATCTCGTCCTTCCAGGCGTGCAGCTTGTTCCTGAAATATTCCCGCTGGCGCGGGTTCATAAACGGCTCGTCCTCGCTGGGTCGATAATCCGTAAGTTCAACCGAAGACATCAGCAGACTCAACCTCCAATGCGCCCTTGGCGGCCTATATATGCGCCTCGCCGTTCCCCCGCAAGCACACAAGTTACCACTCGTTAACGCAGGAAACCGGGGCACGTCAGGCCCATAGCCCAAAACCGGCTACAACTTGATGACGGATAGGCAAAAACGCGCTGGCTCAAATCTGGGGATATCGTCCCAGCTTGGCCAACTCAACCAGGACCCGCAGTTCGATTTCATCGAGGACCGCGTCCAATTCCGGCTCCACGCGTTCGCGCAGATTTCCCAATTGCGTGGCCATGGTGTCGAGGCGCTCCGGCGCCACCCTGCCGATCAGCAGGTCGGCCTTCATGTCCTCAAGCAGATCCAGCAGCCGGGTCCCCTTCTTCAAAGCCTTGCGGCGGCTCTCGGAATAATCACCATTGGCCTGCAGCGCCAGAATGGCATCGATCCCGGTGGTCGGCGTCGAGGGGGCGGTCGCATTGACCCGCTGGGGGCCCTGCTCCCCGACCGGCACAAAAGCAGGGCCATTGCCCGCCTTGCCCGTCGATGACCGGCCGGAAACGCTGCTGCTGCGATTGGGTGCGTCGATGCGCAAAAGGCCTGACTCACTTGGCTAATCGAATACCGGCAAAATCTGCCCACTCAGGTTAACAAGCCCTTAACAAGCCCGGCAAGAATTGCTTGGCGACGAACGGCCACCCAACCACGGAAATTGCAAAACCCTTCAAAATCAACACCCTACATAACGAACAGCGATCTGGCACGGTTCTGGCATTTATCCCTGTGAAGGTCGCGCCATGGGGATGGAGCGGCATCAATCGGGGAAATTGACCATGCGCCTGATCCGAACCATAACCGCCGTCACGCTGAGCCTGGCGCTCATCCTGTCGTCCATGACGTCCTTGCAGGCCGCGCCTGCCCGTATCAAGGACATTGTGGACATGGAAGGCGTCCGCGAGAACCAACTCGTGGGCTATGGTCTTGTGGTTGGCCTCAACGGCACCGGCGACAGCCTCAACAATTCACCCTTCACCAAGCAGTCGCTGCAATCCATGCTCGAGCGGCTCGGCGTGAATACCCAGGGCGAAAACGTCCGCACGGCAAATGTTGCCGCCGTCATGGTCACCGCCAATCTGCCGCCCTTCTCGACCCAGGGCTCGCGCATGGATGTGTCGGTCGCAGCCCTGGGCGACGCCGACAGCCTGCAGGGCGGCACGCTGCTGGTAACGCCGTTGCTGGGCGCCGATGGCGAAGTCTATGCCATCGCCCAGGGTCCGGTGCTGATCAATGGTTTCAGCGCTCAGGGCGATGCAGCCAGCGTCATCTCGGGCGTTCCGACCACGGGCCGGATTTCCTCCGGCGCCCTGATCGAACGCGAGATCGACTTCCATCTCGGCTCGCAGCACTCCCTGCGCCTGGCCCTGCGCAATCCCGACCTGACCACCGCACGTCGCATCGCTCTGGCGGTCAACGACTTCATCGGCGCGCCCACGGCCGTGCCGGAAGATCCGGCCACAGTGCGCCTCACCCTGCCCCGCAATTTCAACGGCAACATTGTCGACCTGCTCACCGATATCGAGCAGTTGATCGTCCAGACGGACCAGACCGCCAAGATTGTCATCGACGAAAATTCCGGCATCATCGTCATGGGTAAGGATGTGCGCGTGTCCAGCGTGGCCGTAGCCCAGTCCAACCTCACTGTCACGATTGCCGAAAACCCCGAAGTGGTGCAGCCCAATCCGCTGACCCTCGGGCAAACTGCGGTCGAACCCAACACCAATCTCAACGTCAACCAGTCCGACACCGCCCTGCAGGTGGTCAACGAGTCGGTGACGCTGCAGCAGCTTGTTGACGGGCTCAACGCGCTCGGCATCTCGCCGCGCGATCTGATCGCCATTCTCCAGGCCATCAAAGCCACCGGCGCGCTGCAGGCCGAAATCGAGGTGCTGTGATGAATACGATCAGCGAAACCGGCGCCACCATCACCCCGGCCCAGATGCAGCGCATGCGCGCCCAGGCGGAGGAACTCGAAGGCGTCTTTCTCAACATGCTGACCAAGGAAATGTTCGCCACCGTCAAAAGCGATGAGAATTTCGGCGGCGGCGGCTTCGGCGAGGAAACCTGGCGCTCCATGCAGGCCGAACAGCTTGCCAATTCCATCGCCAGCAGCGGCGGCGTCGGCATCGCCGACGATCTGATGAGCCAGATGATCGCCTCGCAGGAAGCGGCCAATGCCAGCCGCGCTGCCAATAGCTACAACAATATCCCCAGTGCCGGAGTGTACGGAAAATGACCGCAGCCGCCCGCCTTGCCGCCCTTGACGCCCTGCCGGCCGAAGAGCTGTGCAATCACGCCGAACAAGCCCTTGCGGCCCTGGTCGACGTGATGAATCAGGAAACCACCCTGCTGCGCGCCGGGCATCTTCGTCAGGCCGGGCAGTTGACGCCGGACAAGACGCGCCTGGCGCAGGACTATGTCGGCTTTGCCCGCTCCATCCAACGCCAGGCCGCGCGCCTCACCGTCGAAGCCCCCCAATCCATGGAGCGGCTCCGCGCCGGCCACGAAAGTCTCGCCACGCAGATGGCGGAAAATCTGAGGGTTCTTGCCACCGCCAAGACCGTCACCGAAGACGTACTGACAGACGTGGCGCGCATGGTTGGCCAGCAGAACCGCGCCCGGGCTTACGGCACAGCCGGCACGGTCACCGCAGACCCCAATGCATCAGCCAAGGGCATCGCGATCAATCGCGCCCTATAACAGGTGTCATTTGACTAAAATGCGCAACGCGATGGTTACGTGAGAGCAAGGCCTGCGCCTTAGTGTTTCCGCGAATAGGTGTATTCGAGGGACAAGGTTATGGTTGCGAACCTCGCCGTCGAGCCCGTCTCTCCGGGCTCTGCTAATGTAGGCGAATATCGCTATCGCCCGGCCATGGGCGAGCGCACATTGCTGCAGGACAGCACCCAGAAGTCACCAACCAGCGCCAAGCCGGGTGACAGGGAAGGTAAGCTGCCGCTCCAGCGTGACCAGCAGAGGCAGGAGCGTGCGGCAGAACCGGAGCGGGATCGGACAGCCGATTTCGCCGCCGCCGTCATTGCCGGGGCCCTGCCCCCGACCCCGAAATCGATGGAAGAGTTGATCCGCCGCATCGGCACAGCCGAAATCCCGCACGAGTCACAGGCGCGGCTTCGGGATCTGCTCGCCTAAGTTAACGCTTTCCTATCTCCAACCCACCATCGAAAGACACAAGAGCCTCGGATTCCGGGGCTTTTCTACGTCCAGATCGATAAACTCCAGACCACTACTTGCCCAAATTTTCGGCATCGGCTTAACGCTTCTTTATAGCCTGCCAGATGAGGATCAGCCTGCCTCAGGAGAGGCGTCTTAGTTTGCGTAATCCTAGAAAAGGACCCGCCAAAATGGCCGATATCTCTCTCTCCAAAGCCGTTCGCTCGAACCTGTACTCACTCAAGGGTACTGCCGACATGATGTCCGAGACGCAGAACCGTCTCGCCACCGGCAACAAGGTCAACTCGGCTCTGGATAACCCGTCAAACTGGTTCACTGCCAAGGGCCTGACCAACCGCGCAAGCGACCTGGGTGGCCTGCTGGACTCCATGGCCAACGGCATCAAGACCCTTGAAGCCGCTGACAATGGTCTCTCGGCCATGACCAAGACCCTCGAATCGATGCAGTCGACCCTGCGTCAGGCACGTCAGGACAAGTCCTTCCAGACTGCTTCCTACACCCTGCCGGCTTCGGGCCTCACCAACACCTCGACCCTGTCCTTCGATGCAGGCGCGGTGGGCGATACCGCAGTCAGCATCAACCTGACCTCGCAGACCAACACCGCAACGGCTGTTTCAACAGCTTCAACGGCAACCGGCCTGACCGGCGCCTCGACCCTGGCATCGCTGGGTATGGCGGACGGTGAAACCATCACTGTCAGTGACGGCTCCGAGACCCACACCTACACCATCACCACGGCAGCTACCGAAGATCTCGACGACCTGATCGCGGGCATCAACGGCGAAGCCAACCTCGACGTGACTGCAGCCATCAATGCCGATGGTCAGTTTGAGTTGACCGCCGACAACAACGAAGTTGGCATCACCGTTGGTGGCACTGGCTCGATCGCTGGTCTGGCGACCCAGGCCGCTCCAGCTGCCGTCTACGTTGCCAAGACCCTCGATGAGCTGGTCTCGGAGATCAACTCCAACACTGATCTCGATGGCAAGATCCGTGCGTCGAACGACAACGGCAAGCTGCGCATCGAGAACCAGTCCACGCAGGAACTCAATGTCGACGGCGTTACCTCCGCTGGCGTCATCGACGGCTCCACCTCCGACGTCTCGACCATCGATGGCAACTCGGTCCGCGCTGGCCTGGCCGATCAGTTCAACGAACTGCGCGACCAGCTCGACAAGCTCGCAGATGATGCCTCCTTCAACGGTATCAACCTGCTGCGCGGCGACAAGCTGGCTATCACCTTCAACGAAACTGGCACGTCGTCCATCGACATCCAGACCGAGAACGGTGACACCATCAACTCGGCAAATCTGGGTGTCTCGACCACGCTTCAGGAATCGGATCTCGACAGCGATACCAACATCGACTCCGAGCTGGGCAAGCTGAAGGCCGCTCTGAACGAAGTTCGCTCGCAGGCTTCGACCTTCGGTTCGAACCTCTCCATCGTTGAGAACCGCCAGACCTTCACCGAATCCATGATCAACACCCTGGAAGACGGTGCTGGCGACCTGACCCTGGCCGACATGAACACGGAAGCTGCGAACCTGCTGGCTCTGCAGACCCGTCAGTCTCTGTCGCAGAACTCGCTCTCGCTGGCGAGCCAGGCCGATCAGTCGATCCTGCAGCTCATCCGTTAATCGGTTCAGCTACAGCACAAATCACGAAGGGCGGGTCGCAAGACCCGCCCTTTTTGCGTCTCGCCCGCAAAACCTCGAAAAATTATGGTTTATAAGCCGTCAACTCGCATGGTTAACGACCCTTTAAGAAAAGGCGGTTAACACTTTGGGCAAGGGGCCAAGCTGGCCTGAGGCAAGGATTGCATTAGATGGCGGATATCTCACTTTCGAAGGCCGTTCGGGCCAACCTACTCTCCCTCAAGGGTACAGCCGACATGATGGCGACGACGCAGAATCGTCTCGCCACCGGCAACAAGGTCAATTCGGCCCTGGATAACCCGTCAAACTGGTTCACCGCCAAGGGCCTGACCAATCGCGCCAGCGATCTGGGCGCCTTGATCGATTCGATGGCCAATGGCATCCAGACCCTGGAAGCCGCGGACAATGGTCTCTCGGCCATGACCAAGACCCTCGAATCGATGCAGTCCACGCTCCGCCAGGCGCGCCAGGACAAGTCGTTCCAGACTGCCTCCTACACCCTGCCGGCTTCGGGCCTCACCAACACCTCGACCCTGTCCTTTGACGCAGGCGCGGTGGGCGACACGCCAGTCAGCATCAACCTGACCTCGCAGACCAACACCGCAACGGCTGTTTCGACCGCTTCGACGGCAACCGGTCTGACCGGCGCCACGACTTTGGACACTCTGGGCTTGGCCGACGGTGAAACCATCACTGTCAGCGACGGCACCGAGACCCACACCTACACCATCACCACTGCGGCTACCGAAGATCTCGACGACCTGATCGCGGGCATCAACGGTGAAACCGACCTCGATGTGACCGCATCCATCAATGCCGACGGTCAGTTCGTTCTGACCGCCGACAACAACGAAGTTGGCATCACCGTCGGTGGCACTGGCTCGATTGCTGGTCTGGCGACCCAGGCCGCTCCTGCGGCCATCTACGTTGCCAAGACACTTGATGAGCTGGTTTCGGAGATCAACTCCAACACTAGTCTCGATGGCAAGATCCGTGCGTCCAACGACAACGGCAAGCTGCGCCTGGAGAATCAGTCCACGCAGAAGCTCAATGTCGACGGCGTTACCTCCGCTGGCGTGATCGACGGTTCCACCGCCGACGTCTCGACCATCGCTGGCAACTCGGTCCGCGCCGGACTCACCGGCCAGTTCAACGAACTGCGCGATCAGCTCGACAAGCTCTCGGACGATGCCTCCTTCAACGGTATCAACCTGCTGCGCGGCGACAAGCTGACCATCACCTTCAACGAGACCGGCACATCGGCGATCGACATTCAGACCAAAGAAGGCGAGACTATCAACGCCTTCAACCTGGGCGTGCCGACCCAACTTGAGGAAGAAAAGCTCGACAGTGACGTCACCATCGATGGACTGTTGACCGATGTTAAGGCCGCCCTGGACGAAGTCCGTTCGCAGGCCTCGACCTTCGGCTCGAACCTCTCGATCGTGCAGAACCGCAAGTCGTTCACCGAGGCGATGATCAACACGCTCGAAACCGGCGCCGGCAACCTCACCCTGGCAGACATGAACACTGAAGCGGCAAACCTGCTGGCACTCCAGACCCGGCAGCAGCTATCTCAGAACTCGCTGTCGCTGGCCAGCCAGGCCGATCAGTCGATCCTGCAGCTTCTGCAGTAAATCGCTTACCAAGCGCACTTTAAGAAGGCGGGCCCCAAGCCCGCCTTCGTTGTTTTTGCCGCAATCTGGGGCTAGACAGTTCAAGTATCCCCCGAGTCTGCGGAGATTGGTCTCATGGCCCTGAAGGTCGAACTGAAGCCTGGCGAGAAATTGCTGGTGGGCAATTGCATCATCACCAATTCAGACCAGCGCACGCGCCTGTTTATCAATGGCAATGCACCCATCCTCCGCGAGAAGGATATCCTGACAGCCGAAACGGCCAATACACCAGCCAAGCGCATCTATCTGGCGGTGCAGCTGATGTATATCGAGGAAAATTCCGAGCGGGCGACCGAATCCTACAACGAGATGTCCAGAGACTTTGTGGCGGCAGTGCCCAGTTCTCTACCGATAATCGACCAAATCAATAACGAGATATTAACCGGGTCTCTTTACAAAGCTCTCAAGGCCTCTCAACGGCTTATTGAATACGAACAGGACCTGCTCAAACATGCATCAGCACGGCGCCCAGGCGTACCAACAGACGGCGAAAGTCGTTGAAAATCCCCGCCAGCGTGAATCAGCTCTGCTTATGAAGGCAGCAGCAGGCCTGCAGAAGGTCAAGGATGAATGGGACATCTCGACCACCGAGGAACTCCGCTCAGCTCTGACCTTTAATCGCAAGCTCTGGACCATCTTCATGTCGGCCGTCACTCAGGATGACAGCCCCCTGCCCCAGGAAATTCGCCAGAACATCGCAAATCTGGGCATGTTCGTAATGAACCAGACCCGCGAAATCCTCTATGAGGGCGTTCCCCAGGCCGAGCAGCTCACCGTGCTCGTGCAACTCAACCGACAGATTGCGGCGGGCCTGCGCGGCATGTAAGCCGCTGGACCGTTCACCAAAGAAAAGCCCCGCAGCGATGCGGGGCTTTTCGTTTGTCGGTAGATGGCAGGAGTAGAGAGGGGCCAAGCCCGTCTCCTGACTACAGATAGTTCACCAGGCTCAACTTGCTGACCATCGAGGTCATCTGGTAGCTCGCCGTGAGGCGTGTCTGCAGCGCGAGGATCTCCATCGCCACATCCTCCTTGCTGACCGTCTCAACGTCGCTCAGCAGGTTCTCTAGCTGCGCGGTGTAATTGGTGTGTCGCTCGCCGGCGGCTTGCAAGGCGGCGCGGGCCACACCCAATTCCATGGTGATGAGTTCGATCGAACCGCGCTCTGAATTGCGCCCCTCGGACAATTCAAGCTGCTGCCGGCGCGCCATGGCATCGAACCGCGCTTTTGAAGGGTTCAAATCCACCGAATTGGGGTCCGCCGCATTAGTGATCTCTGGATAGGTCTCAACCGTCATCGCCGCCATCGAGCGGATCATGCGCAGATAGCCGCTTTCATTGGCCTGCATGCCATAGGCGACGCGTCCAGAATCCTCGACAGCCGCCGTGACCGACTGGCGCGGATTGCCCTCCGCAGCTGTGGCTGCTTCGGACACCGAGCGGATCATCGCCTTTTCAAAGTTCTCGGCCGAGGCCGCTTCATCCGCGCCAATGGTGAACTGTCCCGGCCCGGCGCGCCCGGTTACCGCTGTCAACGTCACCTCACGCGTCTTGCCGCTCGGCTCGGTCAGTGTCACCGTGACGCTGTCGCCCGCCGTCAAGGCAACCGCATCGTCGAAGACGACCGACATCGAGGCAGGGTCGCCCGGCGTGTGGGTCGCCGTCAGTGCACCTGCATTGGTGACATTGGATGTCACGGCCGAAATCTGGAAGCCATGCGCCGAAGACACTGGGATGTTTTCGGTCAGTGCCACGGTTTCGGCGGCGCGCGCCGCGGTCAGCCGGCCCATACCGATGGCCGAGACCGCCGCAGTCTCGCCGCTATACCACATCACCGTATCATTCTTGGTGGCCACGCGCAGGCCGGTCGAGGTGTACGGATCCGCCCCCTCGACCCGCAGCACCGGCTCACCTGCTGCATTGAAGAAGTTCTGCCCCGCCGCATATGTGGAAGCGGCCTTCAGTTCGCCCTCCGCAGTCTTTTTCAGCGCCGCCTTGAGCGCATTGTCGAAATTGGTGGCCGTGGTGATGGTCGCCGTCGTCGGGTCGTCCCCGATGACAAACTCACCCGTGGCGCCCGATGCATTGGCCGCGCTCACGGCCTTGAGGGTGATCTGCGTCTCGGTGCCATCGGGCAAGGTGAACCCCAGGGTTACACTATCCCCTTCTGACACCGTCCCAGGATCGCCCGGAAAGGTGAAGTCGACATCTGCAGGCGAGGCCGCGAAGTCCGAGACGATGCCGATATTGGCGCCAATGGCAGACACGGTTGACAGCTTGTAGCCGAACGGGTGGTTTCCATCCTCGGCCAGTGACACTGTCACCGGGTCGGTTTGCAGAGCAGGCACGGCGGGGGTAATCGTCGTCCCGAGCCGTCCCAGTCCCGCAGACCCAAGATCGGCCATTTGCCGCTCGGTAACGACGGTCTTGTAGCCGGCTCGTCCACCCGCGCCTTCGAGCAGCTCGGTTGTGGTGGGCAAGGGTGCCTTGTCGGTCGTTGAGCCGCCGAACAGATAGCGCCCTGCTATGTCGGAATTGAGCAGCGTGACCATTTCGTCCAGCCGCGCCTTGGACAGGCCCGAAATGGTGGCCATATTGATGTTGTTCGAGCCGTATTGACCCTGCTTTGCCGAGTTGCGAGCTTCGCCCTCAATGGCGTCAAGCCGCGTCAGCGCATTGTCATAAAAGCTCATGCGCAGATCGACCTGCTCGATGCTGGCATTGTAGCCGGCCATCGTGGTGAGACGCGAGCGCACAGAGAGCGAGACAGGCAGGTCCCGACCCATTTCCGAAAGCGTTTGTGCCTTGACGCCGGTGCCAAGCTGCATCTGCAACTGCGCGAACTTGTCCTGCATCTTGGAGATGATGGAAAAGCCCGTAGTGAGCGGATACATGGACTTGTTGACGATCATGTCAGGCTACTCCCTCAGGTCGAGGCAAACAGGGTATCGAGCAGTTCCTTGACCACCGAAACCACGCGGGCATTGGCGGCATAGGCACTCTGCAGTTCAGTCAGGCGCGCCATCTCCTCGTCGAGATTGACGCCATATTCGCTCTCCATCTGGGTGGTGATGGTATCGAGCGTAAGCTGGCGGTTACTCTGCGCGCTGAGCGCCGAGCCAATCGTGGTGCCCTGATAGTTCAGCACCTGCTCGATCAACTGCTCCACCGTGCCGTTGAGCTGATGTCGCCCGGCATTGGCTGCCGGGGTGCTGCCGGAAACAAAGCTCATCGAACCGAGCTGATTGAGAATGTATTCGGGCCGAGAGGCGTCGCCCAACGTCTGGTCGATATCGAATTGCACCAGCAGGCGATTGTCTGAAATCACCGCCGGATTGACCGAAATGCGCGAGGCAAAACCGACGATCTGCGGCGGATCGGTATCGAGATTGTCGGTAAAGGCCGAATTGCCCTGGTCCACGAACAGCGCCATGGCCAGTTCGCCCTGTTGCGTCCCGGTGGCCGTGCCCCGCGTGGTCAGGGCAGTTACGTCCCGCACGCCGCCCGCACCATCGTCCAGAACCCGCAACATGCCTGCGCCAGGGTTGGTAATCGCCAGTCCAGGCAGTTCAGTCTGCAGCGCTGCCGCCACGGCGGTCGCGTTGGGAGGATCGCCAAAATCCACCGAGATCACGCGCTGACCGCTGGCGTCGACAAAGTCCTCGCCATTGGTGCTGTTGATGATGCGAACGCGCTGCTCGGCTCCATTGACGGTGTAGTTGAGCAGAATGTCGTTGCCGGGCTTGAGGTGCGAGATGTCGGCCGAAAGACCGGCTGCGCCGGCGCCATCATCGGCAGCCGTGCCCGGGGTGGTGATCGTGGAAAAGATCGCAGCCATCCCCGCCGCAATTTCGTCGAGCTGGTTCTGAGCCTCGACAAGGATCTTGTCCCGGAGGTTGACCAGGCCGGCCAGTTCACCGCCCTGCAACACACCCTGCTGCACCAGATCGATGGTCAGGCCTGACGGCGTGGTCAGCGTCAGTTTGCCGACCTTGCTCTGCGAGGTGACCACATTGGTCTGCGAGGTCGCCGACAGCGCCCCGGCGGTGGTGAATTTGAAGGTCGAAAAGCCATTGTCGAGTAGGCCGACACCGGAGCGCGTCATCAACGCCACCGTACCATCGGCGCGATATTCGGCCTGCACGTCAATGACTTCCGCCACCGACGCGACCAGCCGGTCGCGCTGGTCATAAAGCTGAGCGCGCGCGGTATCGGTCATGCCCAGGTCAAGCATGCGGTTGTTCACCTCATCGAGCGAGATGAGCATGGCATTGACCTCGGACACGTCGTTGGAGATGCGTGTCTCGGTCTCCTGCCTGAGCTGCTGGATGGAGTTGGACAGTGAGTTGAGCTGCCGCGCCATGGCCTGCGCTTCGGCCACCACACTGGCGCGGGTCGAATAGTCGTCAGGGCTGGTCGCCAGCGCCTGCAGCGAATTCCGGAACGAGCCGAACATGGTATCGAGCGACCCGGCATCGCCCGGCTTGCCCAGATAGCCTTGCAGCTTGCTCAGATAATTGCCGGTGACGTTGGACATGGACGTGTCCGACACCTGGCGATTGTAATAGGTCTGCAAGCTTTGGTTAAAGGCGCGATCGACACCGGCCGTGCGGGCATAGGTGCTGTTGATCGACGAATAGTCGATGATGTTCAGCGACTGCCGATGGTACCCGGGGGTTCCGGAATTGGCGATGTTGCGGCTCAGGATCGAGATTGAATCCTGGCTGGTCCGCAGACCCGAAACGGCATTTGAAAGCGAAGAAACCAGACCCATGCAAGCGGCCCTCAAACTGGACTGCGGCCCGGGACACCCTGCCCCGGACCCTTATTCAATTTCCGCCCTAGCGGATCATATTCAGGGCTTCCTGCAGCATCTCGTCGGCAGTCGAGACGATGCGTGTACCGGCCGAATAAGCCTGCTGGGTGATGATCAGCTTGGTGAACTCGTCGGAAATGTCGGTATTGGACGCTTCAAGCGCCCCACCGATGACGCCGGAACCGGACAGGTCGAAAATCGGTTCGCCCGATTCCGAGGTTGCCGCGTAGACGCCACCATCCAGACGCTTGAGCGAATTGACGCCATTGAACTGGGCCGTCACCACCTGCGCCATTTCGATGCGCTCGCCATTGGAATAGGTAGCGACCACGCGGCCGGAGTCGGTGATGGCCACCGAGAGAAATTCACCCGCGCCATAACCGTTCTGATTAAGCGTGGAGACAGTCACCGTGCCGTTGACGTCGGCGAACTGGGAGACGCCATTGGTCTCGTGCTGCAACACCACATCGCCGATCAGCACGCCATTTACGCGCAGATTGCTGATGGTGGCCTGCGGCACGCTGGTGGCCAGCGAACCATTGCTGTTGAACTCGTATTCCTGGCCAATATTGGTCCAGGCCGTTGACCCACCGACAGCCTTGCTGTCGGAAAGGTAGAACATGTTCCACTTGTCCGCTCCACCCGAGGCGGCGCTATCCACTTTGGCCCAGCGCACCTGAACGTTAACCGGCGCACCATTGCTGGCATAGACAGTGATGGCACCACCGGAGATCGAGTTGGCCACGAAGTCATCGGCATCATCTGCCGTGATGGTGTTGACCGTACCCAGAGTCGGCGCCGAGGACGCCTGGGGCTCCGTCAGTCCGAGTGTGGTCGCAAGGGCCGGTGTTGTGCCGCTGATCGAGAAGGACGCATGATAGTCGGTTCCCAGCGAGGCAGCGAACTGATTGCTACCATTGAGACCCACCGTTGCCGATGCCGCTGCGCCGCCACCGAAGTCGCGCAGCCCCGCCTGCATCTCGTCGAGCACATTCTGGACAGTCTTGGGTGCATCGAGATTGATCGCCACGCCTCCGCCAGTGGGCGGCGTCGCACCGGTGTAATAGCGGAACCGCACCGGCGCGCCGTTGACGGTCACCGTCATTTCCTGCCCATCGGCAAACACGGTTGTGGCGAGGTTTGCACCAGCGCCGGCACCCAGATCGGCCGTACCATTGGCAGCCGCGGTCGTGGCCGTGGCACCAAAATTCTCCGCGCCCAGCAGCTCGCTATTGTACACGGTCGAATTGTAGTTCGCTGTTTTGGGAAGCTGCGGCAGGTTGGACTGGTAGTTGATCGTGGTCGTCACATTGGCCGGCAGAAAGGCGTTCGAGAGCTCGATCACCTCGGGCACCGAACCCGATATGTTTCCGGTCGCCGGATCGATGGGCAGACCCTTGAGATAATAGCCGGCGCCATTGACCAGCAGACCATCCTTGTCGATTTCGAAGTCACCGCGACGGGTAAAATAGTTCGAGCCGGCGAACACCGAATTGCCGTCCGACTGCCCGACCTTGGGCTCCACAACAAAGAAACCGCCGGAGTTCAGTGCGATATAAGTCTCGTTTGAACTGGTCTGGATGTCGCCCTGGATATTGTTGGTGGCACGCGACTGGGCCAGCACCGCGCCCGGCACCTGCGAACGCAGCGGCGCGTCGGGAATGAGGTCGACAAAACTCGTCTCCATCCGCTTGTAGCCAGTGGTCTGCGAATTGGCGATGTTGCCCGAAATGTTCTCCAGCGCATGCGACTGTGCCCGCAGGCCGGTCACTGCACTGGAAAGAGCCCCATAGATACCCATCTGTAACTCCGTAATCCCCGTTGCGCCGCACGGCGCGCTCGCAAGCATTCAATGCAAGGCCGGTGCCAACTGGGTCAGCCCTTGAATTTGCTGGCTTTTCTGGGAATTCGCGACCAGATCATGGCGGCAGAGCGGCAAATGAGTCCGGGCCCACGGCAGATTTTGCCGGTTGCTTGAGATCGCCGCCGGCTTGCGTTAAACGCAAGCCATGCAGTTTGGCCGCTTCCGGCCATCGGAGCGTCTGACTATGCTGTTTTCCAGCGTTGATGAGTTCGTCAAGGCCCCGCGGCGCGCGGTCACCGTGTTCGGCATGGCCGGTGTGGGCAAGACGCGTCTATCCAATATGCTGCGCGCCAATCACTGGTTCCACTACTCTGCCGACTATCGCATCGGCACGCGCTATATGGGCGAGTTCATCATCGACAATTTCAAGCGCGAAGCCATGAAGGTGCCCTTCCTGGCGCAACTCCTGCGCACGGATTCGATCTACATCTCGTCGAATATCACCTTCAATAATCTCGACCCGCTCTCGACCTATCTGGGCACCCCTGGCAATGTTGATCAGGGTGGATTGCCGCTGGACGAATATCAACGCCGCCAGGAACAGCACCGCGTCGCTGAGGTGGCAGCGCTGTGCGACGTCCCCTATTTCATCGACCGCGCCAAGGACCTTTACGGCTATGACGATTTCATCGCCGATACCGGCGGCTCGCTGATCGAGGTCGTTGACCCCAGCGATCCTGAAGACCCGGTGATCAAGACCCTTGCGGCCCATACCGCGCTGGTCTTTATCCGCGGCACCGGCAAGGACGCCAGCGAGCTGGTCAAGCGCTTCAAGAAATCACCCAAGCCGATGTATTATCCCCCCGAATTTCTCGTCGAGAAATGGGCGGAGTACAAGCTGATCAACGGCATACTGAACGATGAAGATGTCGACCCGGCCGGTTTCGGCGCCTGGGGTTTCGAAGCTCTGCTGCATGACCGCCTGCCCCGCTATGAAGCGCTGGCCAGCAATTTCGGCTATGTCGTGGACGCCTCCGATCTCGCCACGGCGCGCGATGGCGATGAATTTGTCGATCTGATTGCCGCCGCAATCGAGAAGCGAATGCGCTAGCGCGCGACTCCTCCGGGAAGTCGTGCGCCAGTCTGAATCGTTTTCTCATTGCAACTCGCCAAGAGGCTGACATGCCTATCAGAATCCCCGACGACCTACCGGCTCGCAAGACGCTTGAAGAAGAGGGCGTCAACGTTATGGATTCCAGCCGCGCCGCGCGGCAGGACATCCGCCCGCTCGAATTCGGCCTGCTCAATCTGATGCCCAACAAGGAGCGGACCGAAACCCAGTTCGCCCGGCTGATCGGCGCCACACCGCTGCAGATCAATCTGAGCCTGGTGCGGGTGACCGACCACCAATCAAAGAACACTCCGGAAGACTATCTCAATTCCTTCTATCAGACCTGGGAGGAGGTGAAGGAGCGCAAGTTCGACGGCTTCATCGTCACCGGCGCCCCCATCGCCAACATGCCCTTCGAGGACGTGCGCTATTGGCCTGAAATGCTCGAAATCATGGAATGGACCCGCACGAATGTGCACCACACCATGTTCATTTGCTGGGGCGCCCAGGCCGCCCTGCACCATTTCCATGGCGCGCGGCGCTACCGCATGGACAAGAAAGCGTTCGGTGTGTTTCGTCACAAGGTGACCGGTCCGCGTTCGCCTTTCCTGCGCGGCATGTCAGACAGCCCGATGATCCCGGTCTCGCGCTATAATGATATCGACCGCGACAGCTTGGGGGATGGCCTCGAGGTACTGATCGACAACGATCAGATCGGCCTTTGCATGCTCGGTGACCGCAATGAGCGGGCTGTCTATTTCCTGAACCACCTGGAGTATGACAACCGCTCGCTGGCCGATGAATATGAGCGCGACATCGCCGCCGGTCTCGACACGCCGCCTCCGGCGAATCTCTTCCCTAATGGCGATACCAGCGCGGTTCCCGAGAATCGCTGGCGCAGTCACGCCCATCTCCTGTTCCAGAACTGGATCAACGAGATCTACCAGACGACGCCATTCGATCTGGAAGAGATCGGGTAGTAGGCAAAGAAGGGGGCCGTCCAGGCGGCCCCCTCGCGCTTTACTTTTGAGCAATCAGACAGCGATTTTGCCGCCGCCCTGCTTTGTCACCACGACCACAGCTGGACGCACGGGCATGTCGTCCTGGAAATCGGGCCAACGCGTCGCTGGATCCTCGTAATAGGAGGGGCGCCCGTGGCCGTCCCAATCCTCGCCGCCATCGCCGGGATGCTGAATGGCCAGGAACAGCGACTCGCCGTTCTCGGTAAAGACCGGACCACACATCTCCGCACCGACTGGCACGCGGTAGAACAGACGCGACGTGCCACGGGCAGCGCCCTCCGTATCCACGGCCCACAGGCCGTCGGCACGCCCCGTGTCGGTAGGATTATTGCCGTCGGTGGAGACCCAGAGACGACCGTCGGAATCGACGGCAGCGTTATCTGGCATGCCGAACCAGCCGTTTTCCGTGGTGTCGGTGGTGAAGGTGGCACCGACTTCGGCAATCGAGGGGTCACCGCACTTGAGCAGGATTTCCCAGGTGCCCGATGTGGCGGCGAAGTCGCCATCAGCCTCAGCGATCTCGATGATATGGCCGAAGACATTGTCCGGACGGGGGTTCGCGACGTTGACGTCTTCCTCCGTGCGACGGGAATTGTTCGTCAGCATCACATAGACCTTGCCATTGGTGGCGTTGGGCTGAATGTCTTCCGGACGGTCCATCTTGGTTGCACCGAGCAGGTCGGCCGCGCGCCGGGTCTCGATGACAATGTCGGCCTGGCTCGCAAAGCCGTTTTCTGCCGTCAGCGGACCTTCGCCATGCACCAGCGGCATCCATTCCATTGAACCGTCTTCGTCGAAACGCGCCACGTAGAGCGTACCCTCATCGAGCAGGTCCATGTTCGCGGCACGATCATCGGCGTCATAGGTACCGGCGGTGACGAACTTGTAGACATAGTCGAAGCGTTCGTCGTCGCCCGAGTAGAGCACGACCTGGCCATTCGGTGCGACGATGGATTCAGCACCTTCATGCTTGAAGCGACCCATTGCGGTGCGTTTCTTGGGAACCGAAGTGGGATCCATCGGATCGACCTCGACGATGTAGCCGAAGCGGTTCATTTCGTTCGGCTCCTTGGAGACGTCGAAACGATCGTGGAAATTGTGCCACTGGTACCAGCCGCCGGGTGCACCAAGGCGGGCATAATTTTCGCTTTCGGCATGATCGGCGGGGAGTTCGCCGGAGAAATAGCCGTGGAAGTTCTCCTCAGCCATCAGGTAAGTGCCCCAGGGAGTCACGCCGCCAGCACAATTGTTCAATGTGCCCTGGGCCTTGGTTCCGGTCTCATCAGCACTGGTCTTGAGGCGATCATGCCCCGCTGCGGGACCGGTGATCAGGGTTTCGGTGGTGCCGGTAATGCGGCGGTTATACTTGCTGTCGGCAACCCGGCGCCATTCGCCGTCGACCTTTTCGATCTCGATGATCGAACCGCCATGCGCGGCGATCTCGATATTGACCTGCTCTTCGCTAAGGTCCCCCTGCTCCAGTTCGCCGTCGACGATTTGGACCAGACCAGGGAACATCAGATGGGGGTTGGTGTACTCGTGATTGACGACAAGCAGACCATGCTCATCCGAACCATCAAGGGGGATGTAGCCAACATAGTCGTTGTTGTAACCGAACTGACCAGCCTGGGCTTCGGCGGTCTGGTTGTTTGGATCGAATTCCGGAGCGTCATTGGTGACCGGATCGCCCCAGCGCATCAGCACCTTCACATCGTAGCCTTCGGCAACATGATGATCGGCATCAACACCGGCGGTTACTTCCGGGAACGAAAAGGCTGAGCCGCCTTCCTGGGCTTCTGCGCGCAGCGCGCTTAGCAGCGCGGCAGGGCCCACGGTGGCGGCAATGGCCGAAACGGCCAGCGAGCCCTGCAGAAACCCGCGACGCGAGAACCGCGCGGCAATAACCTCGCCCATTGTGCGGTTGGTGGAATGGTTGGTCGGGTCAAACTCGGCAGATTCCAGACCCTGGGTGGGAAAAGTCGGTTTCTCGTTCATCTTTGCTCCTCACAGCAAAAAGCGGGCCCTCTTCGGGCCGGGGCACGGTCCGATCCTTAGGCCAGCCGATTGACGGATCGAATACATCTCCAAGACAGTTGGATGACACCTTGAGGGTCCTTGCATTCGCCGCGTCAGCCCCTACCTTGCCAGAACACGGAGCCACGATCTTTGCCGCAGCCGCCGACCACCATCACCGACGAACTGGGCATTGCCCTGTCCAATCTGGCGGATTCCGCGACCGGAGTGCTGACGCCCACATTGCGACTGGGAGTCACCGGCCTTAGCCGGGCCGGCAAAACCATTTTCATCACGGCACTTGTGCACAATCTGCTCACGCAAGGGCGCTTGCCCGGCTTCGGGCCGCTGGCCGATGGTCGCTTCATCGGCGCGCGGCTGGCTGAATACCCCGATGCGACCATTCCCCGCTTCGCCTATGAGCAGCATCTTGCTGCGCTCTCGGCCAATCCCCCGATCTGGCCGGAGAGCACCCGCCGCATTTCCCAGCTTCGCCTGGTGCTCAAATTCCAGTCGGCGAAATGGTGGGGCGGCATGACCGGACCGGCCACGCTCAACCTCGATATCGTGGACTACCCCGGTGAGTGGCTGCTCGACCTGCCCCTGCTCGGCCTCGGCTTTGCCGAATGGAGCACTGAGGCCCTCGAGCGAGCCCGCCAGCCGGGCCACGCGGACGAGGCCGCAGAATTTCTCGCCGCTCTGGACCAGACCGACATTTCCAAAGACGCGAATGACCCGGACGCCGAGCGTCTGGCTAGCACCTTCACCACCTATCTCCGGCGCAGTCGCGAACACGGTGCGCTCTCGACCCTGCCGCCGGGGCGTTTTCTACTGCCGGGCGATCTCGAAGGCTCACCAGCGCTAACTTTTGCGCCCTTGCCGCCACTGGCAGGCAAGCGCACCGGCAGTCTCCATGCGATGCTGGAAAACCGCTACGAAGCCTATAAGGCCCAGGTGGTGCGCCCCTTCTTTCGCGACCACTTCGCCCGGCTCGACCGGCAGGTGGTGCTGGTCGACACCTTGCGCGCGCTCAATACCGGCCCGGCCGCCGTCAATGATCTGGAGACAGCACTGACATCGGTATTGTCCTGTTTCCGCCAGGGAGATGCCAATCCGCTGCTGCGCCCCTTCTCGCGCCGTATCGACCGCATCCTGTTTGCCGCCACCAAGGCCGACCACGTGCATCACACCAGCCACGACCGGCTGGAAGCCATCCTCAATCGCCTGGTTGCCAATGCCCGCAAGCGGGCGATTTTTGCCGGGGCAGAGACAAAGTCCATCGCCATGGCCGGCATCCGCGCCACCAGCGAGGGCACCATTCGCGAGGGGGCAGACACCTTGCCCACGCTCGTCGGCACCCCGATTGATGGCGAAGTTCTCGATGGCGCCACCTATGACGGCAAAACCGAAATCGCCTTGTTTCCCGGTGACTTGCCGGCGCGGCCGGATTCACTTTTTGAGAATGGCAGCCCCGTCGCTCTCAATTTCTTGCGCTTCACGCCACCGCAGAAGCTGGAGCGCAACGCCTCTGGCGATGTCGTGCTGCCCCATATTCGCCTTGACCGGGCGCTCGACTATCTCATCGGAGACTGGATGGCATGAAGCGACCCGTGGCCCATACCGTCACCAAGAACGAGACGTCTGCTGAACGCACCCGTGCGCCCCGCGCCTTCACACCCGACCGCGCCGAGATCGTTGAAGTCGCCTTCACGCCTGAGGCGCAGCCCGATCTCATCGCGCCAGCCCCCCGCCGCATGGGCTGGCGGGGCCGATTGGCCTGGACCACGGGAGGTATCCTGATATCCGCCGGACTTGGTCTGGCCGCCGACCGGCTGATCCGCGACCTCTTCGCGCGACACGAATGGCTCGGCTGGGCAGGCCTCGGCATCCTCGGCGCCTTCCTCGTGGCGGTTATTGCCCTGATCATCCGAGAAATGGCTGCCCTGCGGCGTCTGTCCGTCCTCGACGCGGTTCGTGCTGAAGCTGCCCGCGCCCATGCCGACAACGACCGCAAGCGCGCTGGCTCGGTGCTCGACCACCTCAACGGCGTCTATTCTGCCCGGCCCGATCTGGCTCGTGCCCGCAAAAGTCTCAACGATCAGACCGGCGATCTCTTTGATGGAGCAGAAGTCATCGCCCTGGCCGAACGCAGCCTGATGACGCCACTCGATGCCCGTTCGCGCGCGCTCGTCGCCGCCTCGGCCCGCCGCGTCGCGCTGGTCACTGCCGTCTCGCCACGCGCGCTTATCGATGTTGCCTTTGTCATCTATGAAAGCATCCGCCTCGCCGGCGCCATTGCCGCGCTTTATGGCGCACGCCCTGGCCTGTTCGGCTTCTGGCGGCTGGCAGGCGCGGTATTGACCCATCTCGCCGTCACAGGCGGCCTCGTCCTCACCGATGGCGTGGTCGAACAACTGGTCGGCCAGGGCCTCGCCGCCAAGCTTTCTGCGAGACTGGGCGAAGGCGTGGTCAACGGGCTGATGACGGTACGCGTCGGCATTGCCGCCATGCGCGTCGTTCGGCCCCTGCCCTTCGAAACACTCTCCCAGCCTACAGTGCGTGACTTCATCCCCGAACTGGTCAAAGTCACAACCGATGCGGGCAAACCAGCGGCTTGACGCGCTCGAGTTAAATCAATATATCATGATATATGGATACGAATGAAGCAATAGAGGCATTCGGCGCTCTCTCTCACCCGGGGCGCATTGCCATCTTCAGATTGCTGGTGGCTGCAGGACCCGAAGGGCTCGCTGCTGGACGCATCGGTGAGCAACTGGGCCAGAAGCAGAACACGACCTCGGTCAATTTGTCGGTGCTGGAGCGCTCCGGCCTCGTAAGCAGTCAGCGCGACGGTCGACAGGTGATCTATTGGGCCAATTTTGAGGCTGTCGGCGGGCTGGTTGCCTTCCTGCTTGAAGATTGCTGTGGTAGCCGCAGCGAGGCATGCGCGCCAGTAGCAGAGATCCTGGCCCGACCTTCCATTCCCCAGACCGAACCCGTGTGTTGAATGTCCCACTCTGACGAAACCATGCCTGCCCTTGCGGCAGACCAATTCATGCTGCCCGAAGCCGGTCGCCTGCTGACGCCGAAACTGTCAACGCATAAGCCACGCATCCTGATGCTCTACGGCTCCCTGCGCGAGCGATCCTATAGCCGCTTCGCGACGCTGGAGGCTGCCCGCATTCTGGAGGCCCTTGGAGCCGAAGTGCGTATCTTCCATGCCAACGGCCTGCCCCTGCCCGATGACGCGACCGCCGAACACCCCAAGGTGCAGGAATTGCGCGCCCTGTCGCTTTGGTCTGAAGGACAGGTCTGGTGCTCCCCCGAGCGCCATGGTGCAATGACCGGCGTGATGAAGTCCCAGATTGACTGGCTTCCGCTCAACTCCGGCTCAATCCGGCCGACCCAGGGGCGCACGCTGGCCGTTATGCAGGTCAGCGGCGGGTCGCAGAGCTTCAATGCCGTCAATCAACTGCGGCAACTGGGCCGCTGGATGCGGATGATCACCATCCCCAACCAGTCCTCAGTCCCCAAGGCTTTCCAGCAGTTTGATGCCGAAGGGCGGATGCTGCCCTCGTCCTTCTATGACCGCATCGTCGATGTGATGGAGGAGCTGATGAAGTTCACCCTGCTCACCCGCGATCGTGCCGACTATCTGGTCGACCGCTATTCCGAGCGCGTTGAAAGTGCAGCAGCCCTCAACAAGCGCGTCAACCTGAGCGCAGCAACCTAGTCCTTCGCCGCGCTCGGCGCCAAGGTGAGCTTCAATCCGTCCAGTTCATCCGAACACAGGATCTGGCAGCTGAGGCGCGAGTTCGGCTTCACGTCGCCCACGCTGTCGAGCATGTCTTCTTCTTCCTCGCTCGGCGCGCCAACGGCGTCGAGCCAGTCACCGTCGACATAGCAATGACAGGTTGCGCAGCTCAGGGCCCCGCCGCATTCAGCCTTGATGTTGAGACCCCAGTCGCGAATGACTTCCATCACGCGCCAGCCCTCGAGCCCTTCGAGCTCGTGCACGTCGCCTGCCTGGTCGGTAACATTGATCTTCATGGGGCGCTCCTCAACAGCGGGGCGTCCATACCCCTCAAAAGGCCCCGCCGCAAGAGCGAGGCCGCTGGGCAATACGGCTTAGGCCACGCCCAGCTTCTTCTGCAACTTGGTTGAGCTGGTGGTGTACTGGAACACCACGCGCTCGCCAGGCGAGACAATGGCCTTGGCCGCCTGGGCCATCAATGCCGCTTCGTGGAAGCCGGAAAGGATCAGCTTGAGCTTGCCAGGGTAGTAGTTGATGTCGCCAATGGCGAAGATGCCGGGCACCGAGGTCTCGAACTTCTCGGTATCGACCACGATGGTGTTGTCGTTCAGCTCAAGGCCCCAATCGGCCACCGGACCAAGCTTCATTGTCAGGCCGAAAAACGGCAGCAACCGCGTTGCCGGGATCGACAGATCGCCCGCTGCGGTAGTCAGGTGAACATGGTTGATCATGCCATCCTCACCGTCGAGCTTGGCAATCTGTCCAAGCTGAAAATTCACCTTCCCGTCGGCCACCAGTTCGCGCATCTTGTTGACTGAAGCCGGTGCCGCCTTGAAGGCATCGCGGCGGTGTACCAGGGTCAGCGTGCGCACGATCGGTGCCAGGTTCAAGGTCCAGTCCAGCGCGGAGTCACCACCACCGACAATCACCACGTCCTGGTCGCGGAAATCTTCCATGCGACGCACCGCATAGAACACCGACTTGTTCTCGAATTCCTCAATCCCCGGCACCGGCGGACGCTTCGGCTGGAACGAGCCGCCACCGGCCGCGATTACGACGACTTTGGTGAAGAAGGTCTCGTCGGCATCCGTCGTGAGTTTGAACGAACCGTCTTCCAGCTTCTCGATGGAATTGACCATGCGCGAGAAATGGAATTCCGGCGAAAACGGCGCGATCTGCGCCATCAGATTGTCGGTCAACTCCTGCCCGGTCACCACCGGGAATGCCGGAATGTCATAGATCGGCTTTTCGGGATAGAGCTCTGCGCACTGCCCGCCGGGCCGGTCCAGAATGTCGATGAAGTGGCATTTGATGTCGAGCAGCCCGAGTTCGAAGGCCGCAAACAGCCCACATGGGCCCGCGCCAATGACAACAACATCGGTGGTAATTTCAGTGCTCATGCTTATCTCAAGTCCATTCAGACCGGTGCTGCGGCGCAACTCCGGAATTTAGGTCCCATCGGGGCGCATTGCCCCGCATTGCTCTCATGGGAACCGCCGCTGTCACCAGCGGCCCCGGCTCTTGCCTCAAAGGCGAGTAACATGCTCCACTTATCTCAGGAGACGCGACGAAGGAAGGGGCGCGTACCCAATGGCACTTCGGAGCGGCCAACGGGCTGGTAGAACAGCGCCATTTCCGGCAAGCGGTTTTCCTTGAGAGCCTCGCGGGTCGGCTCGTGGGTCACCACCAGCGCATTGAGGCCGCAGCGCCACATATGCGGAATCTGATCTTGCAGAACATCGCCTACAGCCCTGATTTCACCGGCATAATTCAGCCGCTCGACAAGAAGGCGAGCAGTGGAATAGCCGCGTCCATCGGAAAAGGCCGGAAAGCTAATGGCGATGGAAGCAAAGCGCGCGAGGTCCTCGGCCACCTCTTCAATTGCGTCGCCCGGCGAGACCTTGAGGCCCAGCGGATGCGGATTGGTCAAATAAGCGTCGCGATTGGCAAGGAATTCGGCCAGTGGGACGTGAAGATAGCGCGCTTCGGACGGATTGGTGCCCTCTGCCCAGTCCTTGAACGGATCGGCAATAAAGGCCCCGTCCTTCCATAGCGTGTGGCGTGTAGCGGCACTCATCGGGGAGGCAATAGCTCCATTAAAATCGTAGTGGATGCCGCACTCTTTCTTGTTGAGGCCACGCCACCGTCCGGCGCGCGGGTCCTCACCATCGGCAACCGCCGAAGTACAAGGCGCGCAGCCAATGGACTTGTAGCCTTTGGCATAGAGCGGATGCTCGGGCAAGCCGTGCGCCTGCCGATACTCGATGACATCGGCATCGGAGAAATAGGCCAGCGGATTGACCTTGATCCGGTCATCGCTGGTCAATTCAAAATGCGGCAACACTCCGCGCTCTGAGGTCTGGTAGCGCTTCCGGCCAGTGACCCAGCCACCATATTGCTCGGTAATAGGCTCCAGTGGCTCGGTCTTGCGAATATGGCAGCACGAATCCGGGTCGTTTTCCCATAGGTCGCCATTTGGATCGAAACGCTTCACATCATCCTGGTTTGGATGGATGGCGTGAACATTCAGCAGGCCGAGCTGCTTTTTGAGCGTCTCGACATAGTCCAGCGTCTCAGGGAAGTGTTTGCCGGTCTCGAGGAAATACACCGGCAGTGACGGATCGACCTGCGCCACCATATGCAGCAGCACCGCCGAATCCGCGCCAAACGACGACACAATCGCCATGTCGCCCGGCAGCACTTCGGTGATGGCGTAGCGCAGCACGCTGACCGCATCCATCTCATCGAACATGCCGTTGAGCGCCAGAATGCCGAGCGCCTTCAGCTTCTCATGTGCGGCCGGCGCCACTGCCGGTGCGAGATTAGACTGTGCCATACAGCGCCTCCTTGAACGGGGCCTCACCCAGTCGACGGTAGGCATCCAGGAACGGCTCATCCGCGCTGGTGCGGTTCGCGATGTAGAAATCCACCAGCTTCTCAATGGCATCAGGCACCTGCTCAGCCTGGAAGCCCGGCCCGATGATCTTGCCCACAGACGCGCCTTCCGTGGCATCGCCACCCAGCGTGATCTGATAGAGCTCGCCGCCCTTCTTTTCGACGCCCAGAATGCCGATATGGCCGACATGGTGGTGCCCGCAGGCATTGATGCAGCCGGAAATCTTGATCTTGAGATCGCCGATGTCCTTTTGCCGCTCAGGCGCGGCAAAGGTCTTGCTGATCTCCTGCGCAATCGGAATCGAGCGGGCGTTGGCCAGCGCACAGAAATCCAGGCCCGGGCAGCAGATCATGTCGGTGATCAGGTTGTTGTTGCCCTCGGCCAGGCCGTTGGCGACCAGCACATCGAACACGGCGCGCAGATCGGCCACCGCCACATGGGGCAGAACCAGGTTCTGCTCATGGGTCACCCGCAGTTCGTCGAACGAGTATCTCTCCGCCAGATCCGCAACCACATCGATCTGCGTATCGGTCGCATCGCCCGGCGCGCCACCAACCGGCTTGAGCGAAATAGTCACAGACGCGTAGCCCGGCACCCGGTGCGGATGAAGATTATTGTCGAGCCAGCGCCCATAGGCCGGATCGATAATCGACTCATAGGCCACGTCCACCTTGTCGCCCGAACGGTCGGCGAAGTCCGGCGGCGCAAAATAGGCAGTAATCCGGTCGAGCTCTTCCTGCGGCAGGGTCAATACCCCGCCGCGCACCTCGGCAAATTCGGCCTCGACCTGCCCCTTGATGCTTTCAAGGCCTTCTTCGTGCACCAGTATCTTGATGCGCGCCTTGTACTTGTTGTCGCGGCGTCCATAGCGGTTGTAAACGCGCATGATGGATTCAAGATAAGCCAACAAATGCTCATTGGGCACGAAGCTGTTGATCAGCTTGGCGACCATGGGCGTACGCCCCAGCCCGCCGCCTACCCAGACTTCCCAACCGATCTCGCCGGCTGCGTTCACTGCGGCCTGCAAACCGATGTCATGGAAACGGATGGCCGCCCGGTCGTTCGGCGAGCCGGTCATCGCAATCTTGAACTTGCGCGGCAGATAGGAGAATTCCGGATGCAGGCTCGACCACTGACGGATAATCTCGGCCACCGGACGCGGATCGATAATCTCGTCTGCGGCGGCACCGGCGAACTGGTCAGTGGTCACATTGCGAATGCAATTGCCGGAGGTCTGGATGGCGTGCATTTCCACGCTCGCCAGCTCTTCCAGGATCACCGGAATGTCCTTGAGCTTGGGCCAGTTGAACTGGATGTTCTGGCGCGTGGTGAAGTGCCCGTAGCCACGGTCATAAGTGCGCGCGATATGCGCCAGTTTCCGCATCTGCCTGGACGACAGCGTGCCATAGGGCACCGCAATGCGCAGCATATAGGCGTGGAGTTGCAGGTAGAGCCCGTTCATCAGCCGCAGGGGCCGGAACTGGTCCTCGGAAAGCTCGCCCGAAAGACGGCGCTTCACCTGGTCTGCAAACTGTGCTGTGCGACCCGCTACGAAAGCGGCGTCGAATTCGTCATATCGATACATGCCCGTCTTCACCTAAGTGCTGGCGATCATACGCCTGCCCATTGAGAGTCAGGGGAGCGGTGGGGCCCGCCGCCCTAATGCGTTCGCGCAGGCGCTTGGGCACGAGTTGGCCCTCTACCTGCTCAACCTCTTCAGCTTCAACGCTGATTACCCGACCGGTCGCCTTGGTCGCGACGATCGCGCTGTCGAGTTCTGCCTTATCCTCCTTGGAGAACAGGCGTGCTGCCTGCAAATCTTCGACCCAGTTGCCCTGCCCGTCCAGATAGACGGTCGCTCCCGAAATCAGTTCATTGCCCGTCAAGATGTCCATAGTCACGCTACCTTGAAACTGCTTGCGGCCGCATCGGCGGCGTTCGCCCAATCGCTTTCGGCCACTGCCCGGCCGACGAGGATGACTGCCGGTCCATCGACAAAATCCACCGCGCCTGCCGCCAACTGCCCCAGCGTTGCCGCATAGAGCGTTCTGTTCGCGCGGCCGGCATTGACCACAATGCCCACCGGCAGGTCCTGCGCCGCGCCGTACGACAACAACCGCCCGGCGACATCGGCGGCAATCGCCTTGCCCATATAGAGCGCCAAGGTGAGACCGGACTGCGACAAGGCCGCCCAGTGGGCCAGGTCACCGTCATCGGCACCATGCGCTGTCGCCATCACAAAACCGCTCGATACTTTGCGCAGTGTCACCGGCGTCGCGCTATCCGCGGCAGCAGCCAGGGCCGCGCTGACACCCGGCACGATTTGATAGGCAATGCCCGCCTTGCGCAGCGCCGCGATTTCCTCGCCCGCGCGTCCGAACACCATCGGATCGCCCGATTTGAGACGCGCGACGCGCTTACCTTCACCCGCGAGCCGCACGATCAGTGTATTGATCTGCGCCTGGCTGAAAGAATGATGCCCACGCGCCTTGCCAACACAGATCTGCTCGGCGTCGCGGCGGCCCATCTCAACCACAGCCGCCGGCACGAGCTGGTCATGCACGATCACGTCGGCCTGCTGCAGCAGGCGTTGCGCCCGCAAGGTCAGCAAGTCTTCCGACCCCGGACCAGCCCCGATCAGCCAGACCACACCCTGCCCCGCACCATTGGCGGCATGGTCGGCCAGCAGTTCTTCTGCGACCGTGATGTCCGCATCCGGTCGCGTCACCAGATCCTCATAGTAGCGCCGACGCGCAGCACCATCGTGAATCAGACTTTCAACCTTGCCCCGCAAACCACCGGCCAGACTCGCGATTTTCCCGATGCCAGGCGCCAGCAGCGCTTCAACCTGTGCCCGCACCAGCCGCGCCAAGACAGGCGCTTCGCCTTCGGTGGAAATCGCCACCGTCAGCGGCGCACGATCGACAATAGAGGGGGTATAGAAGTCGCAATTGGCGGGAACATCGACCTCATTCACTGGAATGCCGGCGGCTCGCGCCATGTTCAGCGCACGCGCTCCGGCCGGGCCGTGGTCGGCCACGAAAACTAAGGCGGTATTTGCAAGGTCGCCCACCTCAAGCGGGCGCGACACAAGGCGAACATCCAGCCCCGCGAAATCGGCGGTGAAGCGCTCGGCGAAGAGCACAACCTCGGCACTCGTCTTTGCCGCCAGCCGCGCCTTGGCCAGGGCTTCGCCGTCACCGCCAATGATGACGATGCGCTTTCCCCTGACGGCGAACGAGACTGGAAATGTGTTGAGCCGTGCCACGCGTGGCGTCTCCTGCTGCGACAAACCGGTTGAGCTGCTCATTCCGCGCGAGTCGCGACCAACATTTTCGCCACTCTGAAACTGAGCGGAAAATATGGGTATTCCGGGCCTCCAGCAAGCGCGCTCTGTCGCTTGGGTGATCTATTTCCGGCGGGCCCCGCGCCGCAAAACATACGCCATGGCGGCTTGACCAAAGTGCGAATAAAATTCCGTCATTCCGGATGCTCGAAAAACTGCCTCAAGCGAGACTGGCGCGCATCCCGCTTGTCATTCGGCTGACATCTGCATGTCATTGGGGCTTGAAACTCACCACTTAAGGCAGGGTCCGTCTTTCCACTCAAAGAGGATGCCTGTCGCGATGACCTCCCTCCGGCGCGCGCTGATAATGGCTGGCCTTATGGCTGGCTCCGCCCTGTCTGCTCCACTCCCCGCCCTTGCTCAGGCGACTGAATCCAACCTGCGGCTACTGTCCGACCCGTTCCTGCAATTGCCTACGGAAAATGGCGTACATGTCGTCTGGTTTACCGAGTTCGCCGGCAGCCAACATGAGGTGATCGTAAACGATCAGACTTTCACCGCCCAATCTTCCAAGATGACCCGGCTGGCCGAAGACCAGCAGTCCTGGGTCGGCGATCAGCAGGGAGATGGATCGCTCTTTTCGGCGCCCACCGCGCGTGACGTCTGGCGGCATGAGATGGCTTGGCTGCCGGTGAGCGGCTGCAATATTTCGTCCGCTCGATCAATGACGGCGGCGAAGCTGTCGAAAGTGACACCTTCTCGCTTGCCGCGCTGCCAGCCCAGGAACAGCCACTGCGCATCTTGCTGACCTCGGACCATCAGCTCAAGCCGATGACCCCCGCCAATATGCAGAAGATTGCCGAAACCGTCGGCGCGCTCGACGCCGTGTTCTTTTCAGGTGACCTGCAGAATATTCCCGACCGCGCTTCGGAATGGTTCGACGACAATCGTGGTTCCGCCTTCTTCCCCGGGCTTCAGGGCAACGCCGATTACGATCTTGCCCAGTCGCGGCAGCAGGGCGACAGCACCTACGACACCACCACGACCTATCGTGGCGGCGCGCTGATCCAGAATGCGCCTCTCTTTCCGGTGATCGGCAACCACGAAGTCATGGGTCGCTACAATCCGGGCAAGTCGCTTGGCAGCCAGTTCAACGATCCGCGACCGCGCGCCGTCGCCGAAGCGCTCTACGAAGCCAACGCCGATCTCTACAATCCGTCCGGCGACCCCGAAATCCGCGCCCAGTGGATAGAGGACAACTCGTTCAACACCACCACTTACGAGGAGATCTTCACCCTCCCCCGAAGACGGCCCTGCCGGTGAGCGGTACTACGCCTTGCGCTTCGGCGACGTCTTTCTGATCGGCCTTCATGGCACACGCATCTGGCGTTCGCCTTCGCAGGCCGAGGGTACACGCGGGAAATACCGTGAGGCAGCGACCGATCTGAACACACCCGACATTTGGGGCTGGGGCGAGTTCATCTTCGAGGACATGGCCGCCGGCAGCGAACAGCACGATTGGCTGATTTCGGTGCTCGAAAGCGACGCGTTCAAGTCCGCACCGGTCAAGGTCGCCTTGATGCATCATCCGGCCCACGGCATGGGCGACAATTCCGTGCCCGCCTTCGCCCACCCCGAGCAAATCCTCGACTATGACGATGACGGGCGCCTCGTGGGCATTCGCTACGACTATCCGTTGGAAAAGGACATCTTCGTCAACGACGTTGAACCGCTGCTATCCGAGGCGGGCGTGCAACTCGTCCATACAGGTCACAGCCACGTCTGGTATCGTTTCGTGAATCCTGAAGGGATGAACATTCTCGAAACGTCCAATGTCGGCAACAACTACGGGTGCTACATCGAGGGACACAAGGCGCGCGGCAATGGCGCCTCCGGTTTCGACTATGACAGCGCCGATTATGCGGTGACCGGCGACCCGCATGGCTATCAGCCTGTCATGCCCACCGAGTTCTCGCCCATGAGCAATGCCGACGGCCAGCCGCTGCCCTGCGTCGCCAGCAACGAGATGACGGCCTTCTCGATCCTGGAGACGGGCCCCCAGGGCGCAAGCGTCAACCCTTATGTATTTGACGCCACTATCCCTGACAGCGAAGTGCGGATGTTTGACCGCTTCGCCCTCAACTAGAAAGCTAGCCGGGCCCGCTGCATGATGAGCGGGCCCGGCTTGACCGAAGCTTGATGATCAGCCCTGACGGCTTGGCACCTGTACCACCAGCCCGTCGATCTCGTCCCGCACCTTGATCTGGCAGCTCAGGCGACTGTTGTCCCGCACATCGAAGGCGAAATCGAGCATATCTTCTTCCATGTGAGACGGACCGCCAACCACTTCGCGCCAGGCCTCGTCGACATAGACGTGGCAGGTGGCGCAGGTGCAAGCTCCGCCGCACTCCGCAACAATACCCGGCACCGTATTGATGATCGCGGTTTCCATGACGGTCGAACCGTTTTCCCCCTCGGTTTCAATGCGTTCGCCGTCGTTGGTGATGTAGGTAATCTTGGTCATGGGATGCCTGTGGGACGTCGGGTTAAAGGCCGAGAAGGCCCTCAAGGTAATGTTTGTCGATACCGAACATAGCCTTGACCGCCGTGATCCGGTCAAGCACCGACTGGCGGGAAGCTGCCTTGCCTTTTTGTGCAACGATCAGATTGTTCTTGGGCGTATGGGCGTCAGAGACAAACTCGAACACCCTGGTGCGATAGCCGTGCGCCTCCAGCAGCAGCGCGCGTAGCCCATCCGTCACCATCTCCGCCTGCTTTTCCATGAAGGTGCCGTGGCGCAACAGGAAATCGAGCCGATCATCGGCGGTGCCCGCACTCATTTCGCGCCGAATCTGTTTGTGACAACAGGGGGCCACGGCAATCAGCCCTGCCCCCGCCTCGATACCGCGAAAAATCGCGTCGTCGGTCGCCGTATCGCACGCATGCAGCGCAATCACCGCATCGGCGTTGCTGGCGTCAAAATCAAGGATTGACCCGGTCTCGAACCGCAACCCGGCAAAGCCGCTCTTCTGCGCCAGTGCATTGCCGGATGCCACCAGGGCCGGCCGCAACTCGACACCGATGATCTGCGCGTTTCGCCCCTGCGCCTGGAGATGGTCATAAAGCGCGAAGTCCAAATAACCCTTGCCCGCGCCCATATCGAGGATGGTCGGTTTCTCTGCCTTAAGCCCCTGAATCAGAGGCGCAAAGATCTCCACCATCTTGTTGATCTGGCGGAACTTGTCCTGTGCGTCATTGCGCACCTGCCCGTCCTTGCCAGTGATGCCGAGCGCATGCAGCCACACCGCAGAAATATCCGAAAGCGGTCGGTTCTTGGCCCGGTCATGGCTACCCTCGGGAGCGGCACGACCATCCGCCTCCGTTCGCTTCAGCCGCTGCTTGTCACCCTGCCGCTCAAACTGCAGATCAAAGCCAGTCGTTTCCAACCGGGCAGAGCGCCATGCATTTGCCAGCCCGTACTCGCAAAAGCCCGCGGCTTCATCCAGCGTCAAATTCTTGGTGATGTCGCGCGTCTTATAGCGGAAAACAAAGCTCAACCGCTCGCCGGCCTTGATCGAGACCTTGCGCGCCTCGACCGATTTCAGCTCGGCTTCATCGCCGTGATAGCCACCGCATTTCAAGCGGATCAGCGAACCGTCGGCAAAGGCATCGCGAAGCGCGGAAACAAACTCGGCAATGCGATCTGGCGGGTTCAATGCCGTTCCTTGGTGGTGAGGAACTCGATCTTGGGCCAATCCTGCTTGGCCCGATCCGCCCACCAGGCGTTCTGCGCCAGGAATACTGGCGCACCATTGCGATCTTCCACCATGTTGGTCTTTTGGGCCGCGATGAAGCGCTTGAGCTCCTCACCATCTTCAGACTCGACCCAGCGCGCCACTTCAAAGCCCAGGCTCTCAAAGGTGATCGGCACCCCATATTCCTTGGCCACGCGCGCCGATAGTACCTCGAGCTGCAACTGGCCGACGACGCCCACAATCCAGTCGGCGCCCATCATCCGACGGAAGACCTGGGTAACCCCCTCTTCTGCCAGATCGTTCAACGCCTTGGACATCTGCTTGGTCTTCATCGCATCGGTCAGGCGGACGCGGCGAATGATCTCGGGCGCGAAATTCGGGATGCCGGTGACATTGATATTGGCCCCCTCGGTCAGCGTATCGCCCACCGACAGCGTGCCATGATTGGGAATGCCGACAATGTCGCCCGCAACGGCCTCTTCAGCCAGCTCCCGGTTGCTGCCAAAGAAGAACATCGGATTGGAAACGGCCATGTCCTTGCCCGAGCGGACATTCTTCAGGCGCATGCCGCGCGCGAACTTGCCCGAGCACAGTCGCACAAAGGCAATGCGGTCGCGGTGGTTGGCGTCCATATTTGCCTGAACCTTGAAAACGAAACCGCTCACTTTCTTGTCCGAGGGCGGAATCGGCGCGGGCAGAGCTGGCTGCGGTCTCGGCTCCGGCCCCCAATCACCCAGCGTGCGCAGCAATTCGGCAACTGACACACCCTTGAGTGCCGAGCCGAACAGCACCGGGCTCAGATGTCCCTCGTGAAAGGTCTTGAGCTCGAAACCCGGCAGCATCGCCTGCGCCATTTCCAGTGTTTCCAGCGCATTCGTGAACACTGGATTGTCGATCAGTTCCTCGACATCGAGCAGATCTTCGAGTGCCCCGTATTCGGCCAGGATCTTGCCCTGCGGATTGAGCACACGCTTCTCGACGAGATCGATATAGCCGCCGAAATCCACGCCCTGCCCGATTGGCCACAACACCGGGGTCAGGTCGAGCGCCAGCTTGCCCTGGATTTCGTCGATCAGCTCGAGCGGGCTGAGGCCCTCGCGGTCGACCTTGTTGATGAAGGTGATGATCGGGATGTCGCGCAGCCGGCACACTTCGAACAGCTTCAGCGTCTGGCTTTCAATGCCCTTGGCCGCATCGATCACCATGATCGCCGCATCGACCGCGGTCAGCGTGCGATAGGTGTCCTCGGAAAAGTCCGAGTGGCCCGGCGTATCGAGCAGGTTCAGCGTCAGCCCGTCATATTCAAACGTCATCACCGACGAGGTGATGGAGATGCCGCGCTGCTGCTCCATTTCCATCCAGTCAGAACGGGTCGAACGCGCCCCGGCCTTGCCGCGCACCATGCCGGCCGACTGAATCGCCCCGGCCGCCGCCAGCAGGCGCTCGGTCAGCGTGGTCTTGCCCGCGTCCGGGTGCGAAATGATCGCAAAGGTCCGGCGGGTCTGGAACGGTTCGAGATCGGTTCGAGGCGTGGCCTCGACGGCAAGGGACTGTGTCGACATGGGAACTTTTGGGCATGGGGTGCCGGAAAACCGGCACGCGCGTCACTTTGGCCTGCTCTATAGAGAATGGCCGTTGCCCGGTCAAATGACGGGACCGGGAGGCCGCTGCGTCAACCAAGCTAGCAGATGGCCACCGGCTCTGGCGTTGCCCCCGGACCTGGAGCGCCCGCTAGGCCAGGTGCATGGCGAGGCACATCGTTGTTCGCTGCCCATTAAGCCGGTATTAAGCATAATCGCCGACCATAAGTTTTCGACGCAGGAGGTATTTATGCGCACACTCATGGTGGCTTCAGCCGCATTGCTATTGGCATCGCCAGCGCTCGCTGCGGATAAATTCCTTCCTTACCAACCCGAGCCCTATTACCCCATGTCAACTGGCGGCTGGGGCGGCCAGTATCTCGGCGCCACGCTTGGCGGGCAACGCACGCGTATCGACGTCCCCAGCGAAGGGACCTTCGAAGACAATGGCTTCATCGGCGGGCTGTTCGCCGGCTACAATGTCCATCAGGAAAATCTGGTCTATGGCGCCGAAGCGGATGCTGAATGGTCAAATTATGATCAGTCGGTCGCCTGCGGCACGCGCGCTGCCTGGACTTGCCGGGGCTATGTGAATTTCCAGGGCTCACTGCGCGCCCGGCTTGGTGTCGCAACCGACAGTTTCCTTCTTTACGGCACCGCCGGACTTGCCGTTGCCCATGCCGGCGGTTTGACCACCAGCCCGGCCAACGTCAGCTACCACGACTCGTCTTTCCGCTTCGGCTGGACCGTCGGAGCCGGTGCAGAGCTCGCCTTCAATGAAAATTGGTTCGGTCGCGCGGAATACCGCTACACCGATCTGGGGGTGCGCGACATAACCTTCGACATCGTTCATTCGAACGTCAAAGTCACCTCACACGCCCTGCGCGCTGGTATCGGCTACCGCTTCTGAAAAAGTTCGAGGGAGTGCGCACCCTCTTCTGCCCTGATGGTTGAGATCAGTCGTCTGTACTATTGGCTAGCATCTGCGCGATGAAGTCGCGCACCTCTTCCACCGCCATGCCCAGATCATCAATCTGCTCGGCGCGAAGGGGGCGACCACCCTTGAGGTCTTTCTCTAGTTGCAGCGCCAGGTCGGCAACGCACCGGGCGCCGACGCCTGCGGACGCTCCTTTTATGGAATGCAGGTTGATGGCGAGATCGTCATAGGCCGAAGCGAGCTTGAGGCGTTCGAAATAAGTAGCCAGCGTTGTATCGAACAGCCGCAGCACTTCGAGTTCGAGATTTTCATCGCCCAGGCACTGCTTGGCCAGATGCACCAGATCGACGGGTCGGACCGGTCGATGCTGGGACTGAGGAAGCGTTTCCGCGACAATCGCTCTTTGCGCCATTCTGGCTACTCCTGACTACACCGGAAGGCGCCGCAGCCCCTGCCTTGTGCACAAGCCTAAAGCGCAGGGCGTGAACAGGGGCTTAAGCCACATCTTCGCCTTTGTTTGATCCTCAAGTCCTTAACGTTTCCCACCCAAAAATTAACCTTTGGGTAAGAAACCGTTCGGTTTGCATAAAATTGAATGTATGAATGAGCTTGAACCAGCGCGCGGCGGCGAGGGTTTGTGGGGACGATGCGGGGCATTTGCATCGAATTGTTCCGGTTTGGCGACCGGCCCGGAAAGGGGCAGTGTGCCATGACGACTCCTATTGTCCGCCGTGATGCTGTTGTGCCGACGCGAGAGTTGTAAAGAGTATGGCGAAAAATCCGACCCCCCAGAACGATCCGGCCGCGCTGGCCTTCTCGGCCGTCGAAGATGCCCTCAAGGACTCCGTGTTCAATCTGGACCCACCGGCCCAGCCCAGTCAGGAAAAGAAGGCCGACAAGAAGCCTGATCCGGCGCGTTCCGAGCGCCTGCGCGCCGCCGACCGCATTGCCCAGCAGGCCGGCACCGTGGCCAATGACGACCGCGTCTCAGCTTCCAAGCTTCTCTACAGCCTGCAAAGCCGTTCATCGGCCGCACCGACCTGGCTGGCTCTTTTGCTCTCGTTGATCTGGATCGCCGCTGTCGCGACAGTGGCCTGGATGCGTTTTGGCGCACAGATGCTCGATTTCGGCACTTTTGCCGGCACGATAGAATTTGTCGCCACCCTGGCCATCATGGTCGTGCCCGTTCTCGGCTTCTTTGCCGTGGCGACCCTGATGCGTCGCGCGGCCGACTTGCGCAACGCCGCATCCTCCATCACCCAGGCCGCCATTCGGCTGGCTGAACCCGAGGTGACGGCTGCTGACAAGGTGGCGTCTGTCGGTCAGGCCGTCCGTCGCGAGGTCAACGCACTCGGCGATGGCCTTGAGCGCGCCCTGTCGCGTGCCGGCGAACTTGAAGTGATGATCCACAACGAGGTCACTGCGCTCGAACGCACCTATTCGGACAATGAATCGCGCATGCGCGCGCTGATCGCCGAACTGGCCAGCCAGCGCGAAAGCGTTTTGACCAATACCGAGCGTGTGCGCGAGGCCATCACCGAAAGCCACACCGGTCTCGTCTTCGACCTCGACATGATCAGCCAGCGCATTGCCGGCACCATTGTGGAAAGCGGCGGCAATCTTACCCGTGCTCTCGAAACCGCCGGCAACACGCTGACGACAGGCTTCTCTGAACGCGCCGACGGCTTCGTTGCCTTGGTCGACAACCGCACCTCGGATTTCCTCGGCGCCCTGGACGACAGCACCGGCCGGCTTTCGCTCGGCTTTGAAGACAATGCCGCCGCCATCGGTAAGTCGCTGGACGAACGCGCTGCCGAAATCAATGCCGGCATCGAAAGCCGCATCAGCAAGCTCAGCCAGGCGCTTGATCACCATGTCGACAGCATTGCGCTGGCCATGGATTCGCGCACCCAGCAGCTCGAAGAACGCACCGAGACGCTAACGGGCACTTTCGAGGACCGGACCCGTACCATTGCCGGCCTGATCGAGTCGGGCACCGGCAACTTGTCGACGGCCCTCGATGAACGCACCGCTGCACTCTCCAATCTCCTGACCGATGGCGGCACGTCGCTGCTCGATCAGCTCCGCACCCGCGGCGAGGAAGTCAGCGAGGCCCTCGCCTCAATCGGCGCCCGCGTCTCCGGCGATATCAGCGGCCGCGCCACCGAGGCCGAACTGCTGCTGGCAACCCTGACCCGACAGCTCGATGAATCTGTGTCGATCCAGCTCAACGCGCTCGACAGCCGCCTGCAATCAGCCATCATCGAGATCAATGGCGCGCTGGACGACACCTCGGAGCGCGCGCGCGAAACGCTATCCACCGCCGGTCAGGATTCGCTCAGCCTGTTCGACACCCGCCTGACCGAAATCACCGGCCTGCTCGACGAAAAACTCCGCGCCCTCGACAATGTCATTGGCGACAAGGGCGAAAATCTGGTGCAGCGCCTCGACCAGCAGGGCGTCAATTTTGCCGCCCGCGCCAATGTGCTGGAGATGGCGCTCAACGAGGAATCGGGCCGATTCAACGACATCGTTTCGGATCGCACCCGCGAAATGAGCGACGTGATCGGCGCCAAAACCAAGGCCATCACGGAAGCTCTGAACAACCGTAGCCAGGAGATTTCCGATAGCCTGGACGGCCACGCCGATATGCTCACCGAAGCGCTCGACAGCCGCACTGGCAAGCTCGACGAAATGCTCGCCAGCCGCACCATTGAAGTCAGCGAGGCCATTCTCGCCCGCACCGGCGAACTGGAACAGACCCTGGCTGGCCGCGGCGCCGAGGTAAACGAGGCTATCCGCATGCGCTCCCAGGAGCTGGGCGAGACCCTCGCTACCGGGACACAGGCCTTCGACAGGGCCATTGCAGGCCGCACGCAGCGCATGGCCGACACGCTCACGGGCCAGACCGAGCGCCTTGAGCAGACCCTGAACCAGACAACAGAAACACTGAGCGAAACCATCTCCGAGCGTACCAATGCGCTCTCGCTCGAACTGGAAACCCGCACCGGCGACTTCGCAAGCCAGATCGACGAACGCACTGGCACCCTGGTGTCCCGTCTGGACGAACGCACCGGCTCGCTCGCCGCGCAGCTCGACCAAAGCACGGCCACGCTAGCTTCCGAATTCGACCAGCGCGCCAGCACCCTGGTCTCTGGGCTCGACCAGCGCACCTCCGCGCTCACCACCGAACTCGAGCAACGCACGGCCGCACTCAATTCGGGCCTCGACCAACGCACTTACGCGCTCACCACTGAATTTGATCAACGCGCCGACACCCTGGTTTCCGAACTCGACCAACGCACGTCCGCATTCAATTCGGGCCTCGCCCAGCGCACTTACACGCTCACCACTGAACTTGATCAGCGCGCCGACACGCTGGTTTCCGGCCTCGATCAGCGCACCGCCACGCTCACCACCGAGCTCGACCAGCGCACGGCGGCGTTCAATTCGGGCCTTGATGAACGCACCGGCACCTTCACCGCGCAGCTCGATGAACGTGCCGATGGCCTCATCTCGCGCCTCGACGAACGCACCCAGGACATGGCTGGTGCGGTCAACACCCGCACCCAGCAGCTCTCCGACGCGCTCAACGCCCGCACCCAGGCGCTTTCCGATACGCTCTCGACCCATACTGCCTCGATTGGCGAAACCATCAGCCTGCACACCGCCGAACTTGCTGAAACGCTCGATCAGCACGGCGCCAAGGCCCGCGACAGCATCGACGGCTCGCTGCGTCAGGTAACCCAGACCATGGAAACCCGGCTCGACGACATGTCGGTGCGCGTGGCCGGCAAGGTCGCGGAAGTCAACGACACCCTCGGGGTCGGCCTCGACAACGCCATTGCCCGCATCTCCGATGCAGAAGCCGGTGTTGCCGCGCGCATTGAAAGCGCCAGCGAGACCGTGGGCGAAAGTGCCCGCCGGGCCGCCGAACTCATCGAAACCGGCGTCACCTCGGCCCGCCAGGCGGTCATCGAGATGGTCGACCAGCGCCTGGGCACCCTGCCCGAGGCAATCACCGCCCGCGCCGATATCACGGCCGAGCGTCTGGCTTCGCTCAACGCCTCGATCAGCACCTCGATCACCCAGTCCATGGCCGATCTTGAAGCCGGCGCCGACCGCATCGAGGAAACCATCGCTACCCGCATCACCGCGGCGACAAGCACTATCTCGGCCGATGTCGAGAATACGGCAAACCGCATGGACTCGGCGGTGCGCGGTGCGCTCGAACAGATCCGCATGGCCGCCAGCAATATCGATCAACTGGTATCGGTGAAGGCCGTAGATGCCGCCGACGCCATCGAAGGGCGCCTCACCACCATCAATCAGTCCGTCGAACAGCATACCAACGCCTTCGCCAACCTGGTCACCGAGAAGTCGGCGGAACTGGAAACGGCCCTGGCCAGCCACGGCAATCTGCTGCGCGATGCCTTGGGCGAAAATGCCCGCGAGGCCGAAGAGATCATGTCGGTCTCCACCTCGCGTATCCTGGGCGACGTTACCAACGCCCTCAACAAGCTCAACGACTCCAACCTGCTGCTGCAGCGCGTGCTGGACGCCTCCACCGCCAATCTGGCGAGCCTGGAAACCAGCGTCGCCCAGCAGACCGCGAACTACTCCAACACCATGCGCGAAGCCATGGGCCAGACCGAGCAGGCCGGCACCATGGTCACCCAGCATGTCGGCGCCCTGCAGGCCACTATTGCCGGCATGGTCGAGCAGTTCTCCTCCATCCTCGGCCGTCTCGACACCGAGGCCTCCGGCCTCACCCAGGCCGCCCAGACGCTCGATGCATCCAGCTCCAATGCGCTGGAAAATCTCGAGGATCGTCGCGGTGCCATGGATGCGCTGGCGCAGAGCTTTGCCGCCCGCGCCGACGACATCGACGGCCGCATGCGCCTGTTCGCCCAGTCCATAGCCGACACCGTCAACGACACCGAACGCCGCCTGATCGGCGCCCGCCGCGCCATGGACGAAGCCCTCAATGGCACCACCCATGCGGTCACCGAAGCCCTGAGCCAGACCACGGCCACCGTCACCCAGGCGCTCGAGCAGAATGCCAACAGCGTCAACGATGCGCTCTATGCCAATAATGAGCGCTTCTCGACCACGCTGCAGAGCAATGTTTCGGAGATGGACAACGCGGTGCAGCGCGCCGCCGAAGCCGCCGCCGCCGCGCTCAACCAGACCTCTCAGTCGGTGCGCATGGCCCTGTCCGAACAGTCCAGCCAGGTCAATTCGGCCCTCGAGGACAATGCCGGCCGCGTCAATTCCGTTCTCGAGGACAATGCGGGCCGCGTAAACTCGGCTTTGGACGAGAATGCCAGCCGCGTCAGCGACGTGCTGTCCTCCACCGCCGGCAGCGTCACCGACGTGCTCACCTCCACCACCAGCACCCTGGCCGACACCATCTCGGATTCGACCAGTTCCGTGCGCAACGCCATTGCGTCCAACACCGGTCAGCTGCGCCGCGCGCTGGACGAAACCGCGGGCGAAGTCACCGGCAAGCTGGGCGAATTCCACGAGGTTGCCGACAGCGAAGGCCGCCGCGCCAACCAGGCCCTGCAGGAAGCCCAGCAGCGCATGGCCACCGAAATGCAGCGCGCCATCGAGGAAGCCACCCAGCGCTTCGCCGAAACCGCTCGCGCCATGCGCGAAACGGCACGCGAAGTGGGTACCGAGCTCGAATCCACCCGCGCCGAACTGGCCCGTGGCGTCAACGAGCTGCCCGAGGAAACCCGTGCCAGCGCCGCTGCCATGCGTCGCGTCGTGGCCGAGCAGATCGAGGCCCTGTCCGAGCTCAACGCCATTGTGCGCAGCCAGCCGGCCAGCCACGACCTAACCGACCGCCGCGCGCCGCAGCGGGCCCCGCGTGCGCCCGAACCGCCGGCCTATCAGCCGCCGCCGCGCCAGCCCGAGCCACCGCGTGAGACCTATCGCGCCGAGGCCCCGCGCCAGACGCTGGTCGATCCGATCCGCCCGGCCGCCATTGTCGAACAGCCCGCACCGGCTCCAGCTCCGGCACCTGCCGCCCCCGCGCCGCAACAGGCGGCACCTGCTCCTGCGCAGGGACCCGCGCCTCGCCAGGCCACCGAAGCCGAAGGCGGTGGCTGGCTGCGCGACGTGCTGCGCAATGCCTCGGCCAAGCAGGCCGGTGGGTCCGCCCCGCAGGCTCTGTCCGGCCTCAGCGAAGAAATCGCCCGCGCCATCGACGATGCCGCCCTGGGCGAAGCCTGGGCCCGCTATCAGGCTGGCGAAAGCAATGTGTTCACCCGGCGCATCTACACGCTTACCGGCCAGGGCACCTATGACGAAGTGCGCAAGCGCATCCAGCGCGACGCCGACTTCGCCAAGACCGCCCAGGCCTATATGAGCGAGTTCGAACAGCTCCTCAAACGCGCCGCCGCCGGCCCCAACCCCGCCGCCGAAACCCGCGAATATCTGCTCTCGGACAAGGGCAAGGTCTACACCACCCTCGCCCATGCCAGCGGCCGCCTCGGCTGAGGCTGTTGAAAGCCAGGACAAGCAAAAGGCCCCGGAGCAATCCGGGGCCTTTGTCTTTTGCACAGTGCAGCGCTTCAAGAATCAGCGTGCCGCGCAGGATCTACTCAACGGCCGCACCTGGCTCTACTACGGCACAGGCAATCCGATCTCCAGAATCACCCGACGGATCGGTTGTCTGATCATCGGGACCTGAATGGATGATTATTGCCGTACCATCGTCATCAAACAGGCTGCCCTCCTGACCTTCTTCGAGAGTCACGAGATCAGAGGTCAACTCGACCCTGACCACGCCGTCCTCGCCAGCAGTTACATTGGGCATGTCGCCAAGGTGTGGCCCCTCGGGATTATCCAGCCCATGCTGCGCGTCAGTGGGATTGAAGTGTGAACCGGCACTCTCGAAATTGGTCGACGGATCGCATTCTCCGGTCTGATGGAAGTGGAAGCCATGGTCTCCCGGGGCCATGCCCTGGATGCCGCCCGAAAGGGTGACACTGCCATCATCGTTTGGCGTCAAGGTCACCGTCCCAACCTCGCTGCCATCGGCGGCAACAAACACTGCCAGGGCGCTCGGGCCTCCTAAGGCGTCTGCTCCGCTCTGAGGAGCATCCTGCGCCATCGCAGGAGCAGCAATCATCAAGGCGACGAGAGAGGCGGCGTGTATCTTGGTTCGCATGTGAAGGTCCTTTCGTATAACGCGAAGTGACGCTTCCTGCGCAACGGTGTGGATAGCCAGTGGTTCCGGCACCCGCATCGGTCAGCCCGGTGCCGGCCCTACCCCACCAGCGATTTTGGCGGCCGCATCTTGAGCGACCACAGCACGCAGCCAATCGCCAGCGACGAGGTCACCGTCGAATAGAAGAACGCATAGGCGCCAAAAAACTCGACCAGCACGCCGAACACGGTCAGCGCCAACATGGCCATGGCCATGTTGAGCATGTTGAAAAAGCCCTGCGCCTCTGCCGCATTGGCTTCATTGGTCCAGTTGGCAATGAAGTGCACCACCCCGAAATAGCCCATGCCAAAGCTGAAGGCATGCAGCGACTGGGTGAGAAACAGCACCTCCACCGGCGGATTGAACGCCATGATGGTAAAGCGGATCAAGCCGGCAACCGCGCCCGCCAGGATCATGTTACGTGCCGTCACCCGGCCACCGAAGCGCCGCCAGACAAACATCAGCACCGCCTCGCCGACGGCTGCAAAGCCCAGCAATGGGCCCAGGAAATAGCTCGGAATACCGTTTTCGTGCCAGAGCAGCGCCCCAAATCCGCCGATGACCGCGTTGGACGAATTGACCAGCGCAAAGGCCAGCAGCGGCAGCACGAACCAGGGCTGCAGCGCATCCTTGAGCCGGCTGGGCGGCGCCACCGCTTCGGGTGCTGCATCGGCCAGGGTCACCTGCGGTTTTGGCGCCCGGAAGCGCGGCAAAAGGAACGCCAGCCCGGCCCGTGCCACCACCATCAGCACGAAGAGCGTCACGAATGCGCCCGACCCCAGCACATTGAGAAACAGTCCGAATCCGCCCGCACCGACGACATAGCCGACCGTGGCCCAGGCCCGGATGACCCCGAAATCGGTGCCATTGCGGCGCGTCATGCGCACCGTCGCCGCATCGATCACCGGCGCCACCAGGCCATTGCTGGAGGCGCACAGCCCCCAGACCAGCAGGATGCCCCAGAACTCGGAGACGAAATACATTGGTATCGCCGTCAGCGCCGAAATGAGGGAGATGCCGATCAGCGCCGTTCGCCAGTCGTCGGCCCGGTCAGCTACACGCCCCACGATCATGTTGAGGCCCAGCAAAATCAGGGTCGGCAGCGCGTTGATCACCCCGATCTGATCAGCAGGAATGCCATGTTCGCTCAGCCAGATGCCCAAGAACACCGACGCAATGCCGCCCGGCAGATAGACGGTAAACTGATAAATGGATGCACGCAGCTCGGGCGAATCCCAGCGCGAAAAGGCCGATGGCATGGAAATGAACTCCCGGCGCAGAGGCGCGCCGCGTTCCCTCAACTGACTCGGATGCGCGTGCGAAGCAAGGGCATTTCTGCGCAAATTGTCCGCAAATCCGGTCTCTGGAACGTTCTAGATGGCTTTTGCCAGTCTTGAGGCCGCATGGGCCGGCGTCAGCGCGGAAAGAAATTGCCGGGCGCTGGCTGCCCAGGTGAACTGTTCACCCAATGCCCGCGCATCAGCCCGCCGCAAGGTCAGAGACCGCCGGACCGCCGCGCCCAGATCCTCCGACAGCGTCCCTGCCCTTGGGTCGGTCACCACATCGCGCGGCCCGGTTACCGGATAGGCGGCCACCGGCGTGCCCGACGCCAGGGCTTCGGTCACCACATTGCCGAATGTATCCGTGCGGCTTGGAAAGACGAACACATCGGCACTGCGATAGGCGGCAGCCAGCGCCTCGCCATGCAGATAGCCGATAAAATGTACCTGCGGATAGTGCCGCTCCAGATGCGCACGGTCCGGCCCATCGCCGACCACGATCTTGCTGCCCGGCACGTCGAGATCGAGAAACGCCGTCACGTTCTTCTCTGCCGAAACTCGCCCGACATAGAGCAGATGCGGACCCGGCAGGTCCGTGAACAGACTCTTCTCGCCGGGATGGAAGCGCGCCCCGTCCACACCCCGCCCCCACAGCGTCAGATGCGAGAACCCGCGGCCCCTCAATTCCGTGCGCAGCGACGGCGTCGGCACCATGGTCGCCACCGCCGGGTCATGGAACCAGCGCAGATAGCCATAGCTCCACTCCTCCGGCAACGGCAGCCGCGCCGCCGCATATTCGGGAAAGCGGGTGTGAAAGCTGGTGGTGAAAGCCTTGCCACGATCCAGGCAATAGCGCCGCGCCAAAAGGCCCAGCGGGCCTTCAGTCGCAATATGAATGTGATGTGCTCGCGAGCGCGCCATGGTCATGAACACAGCTCTGCGCGAGGCGAGCGACAGCCTGATTTCGGGATAGGTTGGGACTGGCACGGTCCAGAACGGCTCCGGAGTGAGGAAGCTGACCTCATGCCCCCAGGCCCGCAATTGTTTGGCGACGCTTTCGAGCGTGCGCACCACGCCATTGATTTGCGGGCGCCACGCATCGGTGACAATCAGGATACGGCGGCGGGAAAGCTTGGGATCAATGTACATGGCGACACCACGATTGCTCGCAATGCCATCATGGTGCGCGCGCCTTGCGTCGCTTGCGTGACGGGCACGTGACGTTCACTTGACGGGCTTACAGCCCGGAACTCTGGCGCAATTTCACTTTGCGTGCGTCGCCGGTCACCATTTCGGTCCACTTGATGAGTTCGAACGCCCCATCGTGATTCTCGACAATGGCCGTGCAACTCTCCACCCAGTCGCCGGTATTGATATACTGAATGCCCAGCCGGTCGTGGATGTCGGCGAAATGGATATGGCCGCAGATCACGCCATCGACGCCGCTTTCCTTGGCTTCGTGCACCAGCGCCTCCTCGAACTGGCCGATTACCGACACAGCGTTCTTCACCTTCTGCTTGGCCCAGGCACTGAGCGACCAGTATTGCAGCCCCAACCGCCGCCGCACCCAGTTAATGGCGATGTTGACGCGCAGCGCCGCGTTATAAGCCCAGTCCCCGACATGGGCGAGCCACTTGGCATTCATCACCACCACGTCGAACTGGTCGCCATGGATCACCAGATAGGTCTTGCCCGTTGCTGAGGTGTGGATGGTGCGATCCACCAGCTCGATTTCGCCGAAATAGGTGCCGAGATACTCGCGCAGAAATTCGTCGTGGTTGCCCGGCAGGTAGACGATCCGCGTCCCCGCAGTCGCCTTGTCGAGCATGATCTGGATCACCTCATTGTACTGCGCCGGCCAGTGCCACTGCTTGGCCAGCCGCCAGCCATCGAGAATATCCCCGACCAGGTAAATCGTCTCGGCATCATGTGCGCGCAGGAAATCGGCCAGTTGCGCACTGCGGATCGGCTTCATGCCCAGATGCACATCGGACAGGAAAAGCGCCCGAACGCGCCTGATCTCGCGGTCTTCCGACATCAGTCTCGGGCCTCCTCAATACGGGACGGTATCTTATCGGCTGCACCCCGCGCTGCAAACAACGCTTGCCAAGAAAGCCGGGGAAAGCCTTTTCACTGCAACCGCGCCTTCAGCGCCACGATGCGCCGGTAGCTCTCCTCGATTCGCGCGGCAAAGGCCGGGTCAGCCCCAGCCTCGCTCATCAGAATGTCGAGCACTTCCCGGGCCAGGCCGGGGCGATAATCGGCCGTGTTGGAGAACAGCAGAACATCCATTCCCGCGTTCACTGCATTGACCACCGTTTCATCCAGCAAAAAATGATCGCGAATGGCGCCCATTTCCAGATCATCGCTGATCACTACGCCGTCGAAGCCAAGCTCGCCCCGCAACACGCCATCGATCCAGCGCGGCGAAAGCGAGGAAGGGGTCTCCCCGTCGCCACCGGCAAAATCGGCGTGATAGAGGTGCCCAACCATAACCATGTCGACCATGTTTTCGGCGATAAGCACCCGGTACGGCTCCAACTCGTCCGGCGACCAACTCCGCGTGATGTCCACGAAACCTTCATGGCTGTCGGCTGTAGACGAGCCATGCCCCGGAAAGTGCTTTAACGCCGTCACAAGCCCTGCGGCGCGATGGGCGCGCACAAAGGCCATATTATAGTCGATGACCACCATGGGATCGGCAGAATAGGCCCGACCGAAGCGGGCGATGATCTGGTTGTCGGGATTGGTGTTCAGGTCCGCAACCGGACCGAAATTGACCGAGAAACCCTGCTCAGCAACGCCTTCGGCCATGCGAGCGTAGATCGCTTCGGCCTGCTCAGGCGTATTGTTGGCAGCAATTTTTTTCGCATTGGGAATTTCGGCAAAACCCACTTCGCGGGTCAGCCGCTCTACTGCTCCACCTTCCTGGTCAAGCGTGATGAAGGGGGGCAAGTCGGGCGACGCAGCACGAAAAAGGGCATTCATATCGCGCACTGTCTGCAGGCTCGATACATTCTTCTTGAGATACATCACCCCGCCCAACCGGCCGTCCTCAAGGTCGCTGACGACGGCCTTGATGCCGGCATCGGCAGGTTCGTCGCCCTCAAAACCGACAATAATCATCTGCCCCGCCATTTCTTCCAGCGTCGCGGCCGCCACCGGCTGCGCCAGAAGCGGCAGAACAAACAGGGCATGGAGAAATCGAAGCACTGGCATCACCTGCTGAGGAATCGGAGCCGCAGAGTGCCCAGCAAATGGCGGCAAGACAATGGTCTCCCCTGAATAGGGGATGCCGGAGGGTTGTTGGCTATGCCACCTGTGCGGATGGTGGACGCAGGACCGGTGGTTTCAACCTTCCAGCCGGCCCCCGCCGAACTGGAAGGGCGGTGGATTGTGTTTCCACCGCCCGCTTTTTCTGGCCTTACGCCGGTTTGTTCTGGCGATTGGCGATCAGGTCATCCACGACGGAGGGATCTGCCAGGGTCGAGGTGTCCCCAAGCGAGCCAAACTCGTTCTCCGCGACCTTTCGCAGAATGCGGCGCATGATCTTGCCCGAACGCGTCTTGGGTAGTCCCGGCGCCCACTGAATGAAATCGGGCGAAGCGATAGGACCGATTTCCTTGCGCACCCAGTTGCGCAGCTCCAGCCGCAGCTCGTCGCTGCTCTCCTCGCCCGCCATCAGCGTGACATAGCAATATATGCCCTGCCCCTTGATGTCGTGCGGGAAGCCAACCACGGCCGCCTCGGAAACCTTTGGGTGAGCAACCAGGGCGCTCTCCACCTCGGCCGTACCCAGCCGGTGGCCTGAAACATTGAGCACGTCGTCGACACGCCCTGTGATCCAGTAGTAGCCATCACTGTCACGACGGCAGCCGTCACCTGTGAAGTAGTTGCCCTTATAGGTCTCGAAATAGGTCGAGACGAAACGGCCATGATCGCCCCAGATGGTTCGGGCCTGACTGGGCCAGCTATCCTTGATGACCAGCACGCCTTCAGCCTTGGTCTGCTCCTGCACCTTGCCCTCGGGCGAAAGCACTTCGGGCTGAATGCCGAAGAACGGCTTGGTCGCCGAACCGGGTTTGGTTGCGATAGCACCGGGGAATGGCGCGATCATATGCCCGCCGGTTTCCGTCTGCCACCAGGCGTCCACGATCTCGCACCGGCCCTTGCCGACCTTGTTGTAATACCACATCCAGGCTTCGGGATTGATCGGCTCGCCTACAGTGCCGAGCAGCCGCAGCGAGGACATCTCGTGCTTCTCGACAAATTCAGCACCTGCACCCATCAGGGCGCGGATGGCAGTCGGCGCCGTATGGAAAATATTGACCTGGTGACGTTCCACCACTTGCCAGAAGCGGCTGGCATCGGGCCAGGACGGAATGCCCTCGAACATCACTGTCGTCGCGCCATTGGCCAGCGGACCATAGACGATATAGCTGTGTCCGGTGACCCAGCCGACATCGGCCGTGCACCAGAACACGTCGCCCTTGTTATAGTCGAAGCTCAACTCGTGAGTCATCGATGTGTAGAGCAGATACCCGCCCTGGGTATGCAGCACGCCCTTGGGCTTGCCGGTCGAGCCTGAGGTATAGAGGATGAACAGCGGATCTTCGGCGTTCATCGGCTCGGGGTCGTTGAACGGCTCGACGCCAGCAGCGGCTTCGTGCCACCACACATCGCGTGAACCCTTCATGGCGACGTCGGCGCCGGTATTGTTCACCACCAGCACCTTGGAGACGCCCGGACAGTCTTCCAGAGCCTTATCGACATTGGCCTTGAGCGGCACGGTCTTGCCACCCCGACGGCCTTCGTCGGCAGTGATGACCACCGCCGAGTCGCAGTCATTGATGCGACCCGCCAACGCGTCGGGCGAGAAGCCGCCGAACACCACCGAGTGCACGGCTCCGATGCGGGCGCAGGCCAGCATCGCATAGGCAGCCTGCGGGATCATCGGCAGGTAAATGGTGACGCGATCACCCTTCTTGACGCCCAGAGACTTCAGCACATTTGCGCAGCGGCACACTTCTTCATGGAGTGTGCGATAGGAAATATGCGCTGCCTGGTCATTCGGATTATCCGGCTCCCAGATAATGGCGATGTCATCACCGCGCTCAGCCAGGTGCCGGTCGATGCAATTGGCGGCGACGTTGAGCACGCCATCCTCGAACCATTTGATTGACACGTCGGGGTATTCGAACGTGGTGTTCTTGATCTTGGTGGGGAAAGTTACCCAGTCGAGGCGCTTGGCCTGTTCCGCCCAGAAACCGTCCGGGTCCTGGATCGAACGCTGATACAGCGCATCATACTGCTCGGCCGTGGTGTGGGTGCGCGCGATCGCGGCCGCGCTTGGCTGGAATACGAGCTGGTCGCTCATCGTCATCCTCCCTTGTCTCTCCCGGCATCCGTTCTAATGTTCCACCCCCATGGCGGCAAGGCCTAGTACCTGCGACTTAATGGGTTTTTCCGGCAAGGGTGTTTGCCCAAAGGGCACGGCACCTGCCGTTAACCAGAGCCGACTACACTCTTTCGCACCATTAGCGCGGAGCAGCATCATGGCAGAAATGACCATTCGGGCCGCCACCCATGCGGACCTTGACCTTGTGTATCGCGAACTGGCCGATGTCATCGAGACCTCGCCGCACTACAATGACCGCTTCAAGCAACATGAGGCCGGCAGGCTGGATCGCACCTTTCTCAAGGGACTGATGGCCATCGACCCCTGGCATATCATGCTGATGTGCGCCGACGGCGTCCCGGGCGGCGCGATGGTGTCCGGACCGGAATGCGGCTCGATCTTTCGCTACTGGAGCTGGGTATTTCCCAGCCACCGCCAGACCAAGCTGGGCATGTTCGGCATGCGCGAATTCGATGCTCATTGGGACAATACCCGCTTTCACAAGGCCTACACCTTTGTCCGTCCGGAAAACGAAATCGCGCGCATGCTGCTCAAGCGCTACGGCTACAAGGAAACCGCCCTGCTCGAGCAACACATCTTCGGCCAGGACTACCTGTTGATCGAAAAGTTCTATACGCGCCCCGATGTCCCCTATGACAGCGGCTATGTCGGACGCCTGGGGCGCCTCAAGAACCGGATCAAGGGGCTGGTGGGGGCCTAGAACCTATTCCGCAGCCACCACGCGACGCGCCTTGAACCACTGCAATATCGACACGTCGATCTGTGCGGTTCTGAGCGCGATCAGCCAGAGAGCCACCGACCAGACCGAAATGGCGATTATGGCGGCAAGTGCTGCGCCAACCAGATGGAACGTCGGCACCAGCACCAAATTTCCGGCAAAAAGAGTGCCCATGCCGAGCAGCACAGCGGGTAGGCTGGCCCAGGGCCGGTCGTGGATGGATAGCACCATCGACGCCGGGCCCATGACCGAGCGAACCACCAGCCCCAGGCACAATATGGCCAGGGGCAGTGCCCCGGCGGTGAATGCAGGGCCGAACAGCAGCAAGGCGAACGGCGCCCCGACGATCACGAGGCCAAACAGCACCAGCGAAACCACACTCGCCGCCAAATTAGCCTCGCCCACCTTGCGATGGAAGGCCGCGCGATCCGCATTGGCCTCGCTTTCGAACATGTCCGGCAGGATCACGGCATAGACTGCGGCCACGCCGAACGACACCAGAGCAAAAATCCGCGTGCAGACACCAAAAATGGCGAGTTCCTCGCGGTCGAGCAGATTGGCAAGCAACAGCAGGTCGATATCGAAGAAGAAGTCCGTTGCCAGCGTGATAAGCACCCACGGCGCGGCAAACCGCCACCAGCGCGGCGCGTCGGCACCTCGCGTCTCGGCGGTCTCGCCGACGCGCGGCAGCGTCACGATGACAAATCCCATATGCACGAGGGCGATCAGCACATAGCCGAAGGCGGTGCCCCACAGCATGGCACCGAAAGCCTCGGTGGGCGCGTTCAAGATCGCAGCACTGGCAAGCACTGTTCCCAACACCATCAAGGGGCGGAAAATCCCGTCCGCGAAGAAGCCGGCAAAGGGACGTTTGAGCCCGACAAGCACGGCGCCGTTGACATAGACCAGCGCTGTCGCCAGTGCGAGCAAGGCCACCGGCGTGTAATGCACGGCAACAACATGTTGCCCCAGCCCGAGCCAGCCCAGCACAAACGGCCCCGCCAGCATCAGCACCAGAAAGGTCAGGCCGACATGACTATAGGCGCGAATGACGAAGGCGATGAGCTGGCGTCGATCGTTTCGCGCACGGTACTCGGCAGCGAAATAGGTGCCGATGGTTTGAAAACCCAATGGCATGGTCACCGCGATCAGGTTAACCGCAGCGATCACCACCAGATAGTCACCCAGGATGGCGGCGCCCCAGACCTGGGCGATGAAAGCCTGCACCAGAAATATCAGGCCGGCACCGAACAATCGTCCGCCGAAAATGATCGTCGATTGCGATGCCAGCCGGCGCGCGAGGCTCATTGGAACTCTTCAGGCATTGGCGAGGGTGTCTGATCAGGCCGGGCCCGCGAGGGTCGCACCGCCTCGATCTGACGGCGCAGCTCATTATAGGCCTCACGGGCTGCAAAGGCTCCGGCGCCCAGCGCATAGGCCAGAGGTCGCGTTGCAAAATTGGCCACCGGCGGCACCGGCCGGATCAGGCCAGCATCGCCCACCATGCCTTTCTTGAATTGGTGCAGCCCATGGAAACCATCGGTGCCGCCCAGATCGTACCAGCTTGCACGGGTGTGGTCGCGCAACCAGCGAATTACATGCCAATGCAGGAAATAGCCGGCGCGCAGTGGCAGCGCCCTGTCGCTCGTGGCTCCATAGAGATAGACGGCCCGATCTCCCGACTTGAAGATCAGCGCGCCCGCAACCAGTTCGCCGGCCTGCCGCACGAAAAACAATTCGGGCCGCAAGGGCTGGTCCAGCGCCATCAGCGCATCCAGCGTGTCGAAAGCCGAATAGTCAGGAAATTGCTTGCGATCGCTCATTGCCGCATAGAGCGCCTTGAACGCATCGAGTTGATTGGCGCCAGCATGCTCGAAGACCAGCTCGGATTTCTCTGACTTGTTGAGCTGACGCCGCCAGGTCTGGCCAAAGCTCTTGCGTTGCGCCTCGTCCGAGAGGCGCAGATTGACCAGATAGCGATCCGGAAACCGCAGGGTCGCGCCTCGTTTGAAGCCGCGCGCGCGCAGACTGCGATATTCGACGTGGCTATCCTGCGTGCTGGCATGGGGCAGGATGGAGAGCATCATGCCGCGCTTGTCGGCATATTCAGCTACCAACGCCTCGATCATGCCCTGGTAAAGCAGCGCGCCGTCCTGGGCGTTTGTGTCTGCCAGCATCGGGCCCCATTTGATGATGGCAATGTGGCTCAGGCCAAGCGGCAGACGCTGTACCATGACCAGCGAACCGCCTACGATGCGCCCCAGGCGCTCGAAGAGGCGGGGTTCAACCTTTACACCGGGCCAGCGGATCGAGGCGAACGCGAAAAGCTGCTCCTGGCAAACACCATCGAAGCCGCCAACGACCGTGTCCCATTCCTGCCCATCGACGGGACGCGCAATTACACCCGCCGCCATCCGGGTCGGCGAAGACACCATGGCCTCGGCGTCATTTTGGGCGGCTCCTGCGGATAGTGACATGGCTCTGCTTCCAACTGATGCGCATTCAGCCAGACGCTAGACCCATCAGGTATGCAAATCCCTATCCCGTCGCAACAAATGTCCCATTATTGCGGCCTTGGTTACTAAAGCCTACCGCCTCAATGTGCCGCGCCAGTGGCCCCAACCTCATGCGGCGTGTAAAGCGGCACGACCCACAAAGCCAGCGCGATACTCAGGATAATGGGAATAGCGCACGCGGCAGCTCGAAGATGTGGCGTGCGATTTTAGCAGCCACCCAGCCCACAACCTGAACATCTTACATTTGGCGTATGAACAGCATCACCCCGCGGCCGCATCGCTAGGCCGTCTCTGAAACGCCTGCTCCCCCGGCATTCAGAGGTACAATTGACAGCCGAAGCAGTTAGTGCAAAGCTACATTAGTTTAACGCAAAACCGCTGATTAGTTGGGTGTAAATTTCCACTTTATTGGCGCCTATAGGTTTAGCGATATACCGAGGATTTGCAGTTGGCACGCGTTACGATCAAGGACATTGCGATAGCGGCCAACGTGTCGGCGATGACCGTTTCAAACGTCATCAACGCGCGCACTTCCAAGGCGTCGCCGGACACAGTCGAACGCATCAATGAAGCGATCCGGACGCTGGGCTACCAGCCGAACCTCTCCGCCCGAGCGCTCGCCTCGAAGGCATCGCGGCTCATAGGGGTTGTGGTTCCCTTTACTGAAGACCAGAACCAGCTGCTGCTCGACAATCCCTTTTATGCGGAGGTGATCTCCGGCATAGAAAGCGCTCTGCGCGCGCGCGGCTATTTCATGATGCTGTCCGGTCTTGGCGAGACGTCCAATGAAGTCGACGTCTTGGCGCAGTGGAATGTGGATGCGCTGATCGCGATAGGCATCTATCGCGAAGGCCTGTTCGAACGCCTGCGCAAGCGCCACCTTCCTACCCTGCTCGTCGATTCCTACCTGACCGACGACCACGTGCATCATTTGCGGATCGCTGACGATCAGGCCGCGCGCCGCGCCACGGAGCACCTTATTGCCCATGGGCACCGGCGCATCGCGCTTGTCACCGGCGCAGTCCGCGATGGCGGGGTCATCGAGCAGCGCCTTGCGGGTTACCGGCTTGCCCTTGACGCAGCTGATATCCCGTTCGATCCGGACTTGGTGCTGGCCGGATCGGTCACCTTTGACTGGGGTATCGATGCCGCCGAACAATTGATCGCGCGGCGGGCGACGGCGGCCTTCTGTACAGCCGACCTCATTGCAGCCGGTGTGCTCAGCGGCCTGCACCAGCGCGATATCGACATTCCGGGAGATATCAGCGTGCTGGGCTTCGACAATTTGCCGGTGTCGCAGATGGTTTACCCGGCGCTCAGTACCGTCGACCAGGCCATCCTCGACAAGGGAAAGCTGGCGGGGAACCTGGTTCTGGATCTGCTCGAAGGCCGCAAACCGCCTCGTGAAACCCGCCTCGAGGCCCGCATCATTGAACGCCAGAGCGTCGGGCCGGTGCGTAAATGAGCGCCGCATCCTTTTCCCGTGGCTGGCCAAAATATGGGGCCCTGGCAGTTCTACTGGCACCGAGCCTTGCCGGCATGGCCATCTTCGTCATGGGGCCGATCCTAGGCTCCTTGGCCCTGAGCTTCTCTAGCTGGGACATGTTTGCCGACATCGAGTGGATCGGCATTGAGAACTACACCAAGGCAGTCGCGGACCCGGCGGTCCGCACGGCACTTGGCAATACGCTGCTCTTTATCCTGGGCTACCTGCCGCCGGTCGTGAGCATCGGACTTGGCCTTGCGCTGATGCTCAACCGGACATTTCCCGGCCGCACGCTGTTTCGCGCCATCTATTTCGTCCCGGTGGTGACCTCCTGGGTTGCGGTATCGCTGGTCTGGAAGTGGCTCCTCAATCCCGAATTCGGACTGATCAACTATGGTCTTTCCCTACTGGGCGTGGACGGACCAGGTTGGCTCTACGACCCGCAATGGGCCATGGCCGGCATCGTCCTGACGTCCATCTGGAAGGATGTCGGCTTCATCATGGTCATATACCTGGCGGGCCTGCAGGAGATACCTAACAATCTTTACGAAGCCGCAGAAATCGACGGTATCCACCCGCTGCAGGTCTTCTGGCGGATCACCTTGCCACTGCTCGCACCCACAACCTTTTTTGTCACCACGATCTCGCTGATCAATTCCTTCCAGGTGTTTGATCAGGTCTGGATCATGACCGAAGGCGGGCCGGCCGGCGCCACCAGCGTGATCATGGAACTGATCTACAAAAATGCCTTCCGCTACTACCAGATGGGCTACGCCTCGGCGATATCGTGGCTCCTGTTCGCCATCATCTTTGCGGTAACCATCGCGCAACACCTGCTGCAACGCCGGTGGGGGGCGACGGAATGACCACTCTTGCCGTACCCGTGGCACGCCAGTCCGCACCCCGACTTCCGCGCCTCAGTCTGGTGGGCATAGCCTTTGGCGCGGTGATGGTCCTAGGTGCAGCGGTGATGCTGCTGCCCTTTGCCTGGATGATCTCGACATCGCTCAAGACCGCTGGCGCCACCTTCGTCATGCCGCCGCAACTCATCCCCGCCGAACCAACGCTGGACAACTACGCTGCTGCCTTCACCACCCTGCCCATGGGGCGGTTTTTGCTCAACAGCCTGTTGGTCTCGCTGGCGAGCACGGTGCTGATGGTCCTGAACTGCGCCATGGCTGGCTATGCCTTTGCGCGCATACCCTTCCGCGGCCGCACTCTGCTGTTCTACACCTATCTCGCCACGCTGATGGTGCCGCAGCAGGTGACGCTGACGCCCCTCTTCGTGCTGATGACGCAACTGGGCTGGACCAATACCTACCAGGCCCTCATTCTGCCCGGCAGCTTCGGTGCCTTCGGCACCTTCCTGATGCGCCAGTTCTTTCAAAAATTGCCGCGCGAAGTGGAAGAAGCGGCCTTCATCGACGGCGCCGGCTATATTCGTATCTTCTTCGGCATCGCCATCCACCTGGCCCGCCCGGCCCTGGCGACGCTGTTCATCTTTGCCTTCATGCAGAGCTGGAACAACTTTCTCTGGCCCCTGATCATCACCAGCGACACCCAGATGATGACCCTGCCGCTGGGCCTTTCAGCCCTCCAGGGGCGCTACACCACCAATTGGAACGTGCTGATGGCCGGCACGGTGATCAGCACCCTGCCGGTGCTGGCCGTCTACGTCTTCGCGCAGAAATACATCATCCGGGGCCTGTCCCATACCGGCCTCAAATAACGACTCAAAGGGAGGAAACCATGAGTAAGACGACAAAGCTGCTGGCGGGCTTAGCCGCTACTGCCCTTCTGGCCAATATGGCCAACGCGCAGGAAACCACGATCAAGTATATGACGTTCTCCGCGGCGCCCAACTACATTGCCCAACTCGAGGAAACGATCGCCGCCTTCGAAGCCCAACACCCCGAGATCAATGTTGAATACGAGACTGCTGCCTTCAGTGACTATTTCACCAAACTGCAGACGCTGGTGGCCTCGCGCAGCCTCCCCGACACCTTCGAGCTCAACTACGAGAACTTCGTCACCTATGCCGAGCGTGATGCCCTGCTCGATCTCAATCCACTGATCGCGGCCGACGAGAGTTTCGATGTCGGGGTCTACAACCCCACCGCACTCGCTGCCTTTGCGCTGGATGGCAAGCAATATGGTCTGGTGGAGAGCTTCTCCAACGTCGTGCTCTACTACAACAAGGACCTGTTTGACGCCGCCGGCCTCGACTACCCGAGTGCTGATTGGACCTGGGACGACGAACTGGCCGCCGCACAGGCGTTGACCAATACAGAAACCGGCGTCTGGGGCACTTTCTCGCCCATCCAGTTCTGGGAATTTTACAAGACCATCGCTCAGAATGGTGGCGCAGTTCTCAATGCCGACAAGACCGAGGTAACCCTGGCGACACCCGAGAATGTCGAGGCGCTGACCTGGATGATCGACAAGGTCAACACCCACAAGGTGACCCCGACCGATGCGGAGATGGGCGGCCAGTCGCCTGAGGACCTCTTCAAGGCCGGCAAGATCGCCATGCTGCGCACAGGCATCTGGATGCTGGGTGCCTTCGCCGATGCGCCGTTTAACTGGGATATCGAGCTCGAGCCCGGCAAGACGCAGAAGGCTCACCACTTTTTTGCCAATGGGGTGGCCGTTTCGGCCCAGTCGCAGAATGCCGAAGCGGCCTATGAATGGGTGAAATTCCTGACCTCGTCCAAGGAGGCTGTCGAGATCCGCATCGCCGCAGGCTGGGAACTGCCCGCCGTCACAGACGAGGCCGCACTTGAAGGCTACCTGGCCCAGCCCATCCCCGAAAGCCGCGAAGTCGTGTTTGAGGCGCTGGACTCGGCGGTCGTGCCGCCTGTCATCGGCAATTGGAACCAGTTGACCGACGCCGTCGGCAAGGAACTCGATGAAGCAAAGCTCGGCCGCAAGACACCCGAACAGGCGCTGACCGACGCTGCAGCGATCGTTCAAGGCCTCCTTTAGTCTCCTCCCGGGCCGGGGTGCCACCTGGCACCCCGGCTTTCTCGTGCCCGGATTTCGCCATGACCGCCCTTTTGACCGACCCCGGCCTCGGCTGGCTCCTCGACGCTCTCGATACGAGCCCCGCTGAAGAGGACACCGAAAAGCGCCTGCAAAGTGCAGACCCCGAAATTGCCGGGCCGGCCGCCTACTGGGCCCTCTGCGCGGGATGGAAAGTCCCAAAGAGTACACTGTCCACCATCGCCTCAGCGCTGGCGCAGGAGCTGGACGGCGCGGCCAATCGCCCCTGCCCGCTCTGGCTCCTTGCACTCTGGGCGGCGGTACTGCGGCTGGCCGACCGGCAGGCGGAATCGACGCGCCATGCCAGCCTCCTCGCCCGCGTGAAAAATCAAGCCTATCTCAACTTTACGCGGGGCGGCACGCTTATGGCGGACAGCCACAAGAGCGGCCTGGACTACTCGATTGTCCTTGCATCTGTGCCTTTCGGCCTGTTCGAGCCAGAAGACCTCGCCCTGGTCGCGGCCATCAACGAGATGACGGCCGACGGCCGCCAGATGAGCGCCGATGAGCGCATGATGCTGGCCTGGTACTATTCCGAACAGGGCAGCTACGCCAGAAGCCGCGCCCTTCTCGGTGCGTCACCCGAGGCGCGGCTCGGTAACGTGGTTCGCCGAACCCTCGGCAAACACGGACAATTGGCGGACAGCTTCATTCGCCATCAGCCCATGGGCAATGGCAACCGCTACGAGCCGCTCTATGAGGAACGCTTCCCAAAGCTGGTTACGGATAGAGACGGGGTAAGCCTTTTCGTGCGAGCCGCCCCACTCGGCCCCGACAAACCGGTTGTGCTGCATCTGGGTGACGACATTCTTCCCGGCGTTCTGGAGGCCGAGGGCTGGCGGTTCGACTTGCCGCCATATCCGGCCGGAACCCTGGTGCGCTATCGGTTCGGCTTTGCTGACGGCCCGCCGCATGACGAGCATTTCGCTTATGAGGTCCTGGTCAGCCGGATCGCAGGACCGATCATCGGGGTGACGGCAGAGGCAGAACGCCTGTCTTTCGCAACCGCCACCGCCACCATCTCGGCATCGCTCAGGAACGGTCAGCCGCGCCTGCGCGTGACCCCTGGCGGCGGCGAAGCAAGCGACCTCTCACCCAAACAGTGGGTGCTTGGACCCGCCCGGTTTGCTCTCGAGGAAACGGGAAGGCTCCGGATTACCCTTGGTCGAGCAAGCCTCACCCTCGATCATCTGGGCTGGCTCGAAGACGCTACAGGAACCGTCCTCGAGCTCGACGCCCGCCTGGGCACGCCAAACTGCGGAATTTTTGGGCTGGGCGAGCGCTACAACGCGCTGGACCAATGGGGCCAGCACGTCGACCAGTTCGTTTATAACCAATACAAGAACCAGGGGCTGCGCACCTATATTCCGATGCCGGTCTTCTACACCGATGCCGACTTTGGGCTCTGGCTGGCGACCGATAGCTATTCCTGGTTCGATTTCGGTCGCAGTGCCCCCAATACGGTTGCACTGGGCGTTGAGGCTGACAGCCTCGACCTGGCCCTGCTGTCCGGCACCATTGCCGAACAGATCACCCAGTTTATCGACCAGACCGGTACTCCAGCCAATGTGCCCGACTGGGCCCTGGGCCCGTGGATGAGCTCGAACAATTGGGACAACCAGCGCGAAGTGGAAAAGCAGCTGGCGCTCACGCGTGAACATGGCATTCCCGCGACCGTACTGGTCATCGAAGCCTGGAGCGATGAGGCCACTTTTTACATCTTCAACGACGCCAGCTATGCGCTGCGCCCAGGCAGCGAGGCATTTTCCTATGCCGACTTCACCTTCCCGGAATGGGGCCGCTGGCCCGACCCCGAGAGCATGATTGACGCGCTGCACGCGGAGGGCATCAAGCTCATCCTCTGGCAAATCCCGGTCATCAAGCATGTGGCCAGTCTCGATCACCCACAAAAAAACCGGGACGAAACCCATTTCCTTGAGCGCGGCTATGGTGTCCGTCACCCCGATGGGACCCCGCTCCGCCTGCCGGAGGGCTGGTTCAAGGATGCCCTGCTGATGGACTTCACCCACGAGGAAGGGCGTAAGTGGTGGTTCGACAAGCGGCGCTACCTGCTGGAGCTAGGGGTGGACGGCTTCAAGACCGATGGTGGCGAGATGGTCTGGGGGCAGGACCTGGTCTTTGCCGATGGCAGCAGCGGTCTTGAACAGCGCAACCGCTATCCCGGCGATTACGTCTCGGCCTACTACCAGTTCGCCCAGGCCAATGGCGGCATCACCTTTTCCCGCGCCGGCTACACGGGCGCACAGACCTATCCCGCTCACTGGGCCGGCGACGAGCGCTCCACCTGGGATGCCTTCAAGCGCTCAATGCTGGCCGGGCTTTCCGCCGGCATGTCCGGCATTATCTTCTGGGGTTGGGACATGGCTGGCTTTTCCGGTGAAGTGCCCAGCGCTGAGCTCTACGTCCGCTCCGCCCAGATGGCCGCCTTCTGTCCAATCATGCAGTATCACGCCGAGAGCAAGGCCGAATTCAACCAGGATCGCACCCCTTGGAACATTGCCGAGCGCAGCGGCGATCCGCGAGCGCTGACGCTCTATGCTTTCTATGCGCGCCTGCGCATGGCCCTGCTGCCCTATTTCGTCGCTGAAGCCGCTCATTGCGTCGCAGCCCGCACGCCACTTATGCGGCCCATGTTACTGGACCACGCAGACGACCCTGCGGCATGTAGGCTCTGGGACCAATATCGCCTGGGACGAGACCTTTTGGTTGCACCCGTCATCACGGAAGGGGCGACCGAGCGTCAGGTGTACCTGCCTGATGGCCGGTGGTGGCACCTGCTGGAGGAGCGCTGGTACACTGGTGGCACCAGTGTCCAGGTCCAGGCACCGCTCGGCTCAATCCCCGTGTTTGTCCGGGACGGTGCGCTCGTCCCCCTGGCATTCACGGGTGAACCACGAATTGGAGCACCTCTGCCCGCCGGCCTGGTCTCTCCGGATTACCTTGCCCTGTTGCTTGTGGCCAAGGGCGCGATGAGCGCCGAGGTCCAATTGCACGGATGGCATGTGCGCGTCTCCAGGGCGGTCGACGGAGCACTCGATATCCGAACCACCGGAGCCGGTCCAAAACTGATAATGGTCCTCTGCGACCCATCAAAGGAAGCGCGGCTCAATGGCGAGACCATCCCGCTCGAACCCAAGGTGATACTTGGCAAACCCCTGCCTACCGTAGCGCTGGGATAGACGAGGCCACTTGACGGACGACGCGTGCATTATGGCCACCGAGGCTTCGCTCATTGCAGTGCGCGCGAAATAGTCGAACACTTCGCGTAGGCCCGCCGCGCACACCTTCGAAGATGGGCCAATAGGTTGTTTCCGGGCGAGGCTAAAATAGCGTAGAGGCGGACGCTGCTGAAGGAGATGCTGGAAAGACTTCTGAAGCCGGTGCAAGGCGGAGAGCCGTGGACTGGGCAGAGAAGAATTACCACCAGTGGCGGACCTGCCCCCGAGGACCCAGAGCCCCCTGGTGGTCGCAGCGCCAAGAACGACGAAGGCGGCCCGGAGGCCGCCTGTCATAAACCCTTATGTGATAAGGGAAGCTTTGGTGGGTGCACAAGGGCTCGAACCTTGGACCCGCTGATTAAGAGTCAGCTGCTCTACCAACTGAGCTATGCACCCGGGGGCTTCTTGAAGCGCCTCAGCACCAAAGTGGCGCCTATCTATCAAAGGGATTCAGGGCTGTCCAGCACCCAAATTCAGATTGTGTGCAAAACTGTCATGCAGAACACCGGAGCGACAACCCGGCCGCATCGGGCCGGGTTGGTCGAGGTCATTGTTGCAGGTGCCGGTAATCGTTCAACTCGACCACATTGCTGGCCGGTTGGTGTGATTCCGGCCGCGTTTCGTCAAGGAGTCCGATCGTTCTTTCGATGATGTGTCGAAGCTGCCGCGACCGCTGGTCCGCCCCCTCGAGAATGGTGGCGGCCCTCTGCAGGTGGTCACGCGCAAGCACGTAGGTTGGAGGCAATCGCTCTCTCCCTCTGACTGAAATTTGACTGAAGAATCACCGTTTCCGGCGTGTCCAAAGGGTGGACTTCCATAGTTCTTGACTTATTGCCCGCCTGCATCGCATTCGATTAAAATGCTGCGCACCAGGTCAGCGCCACGCCAACCAAGGGCAACCGGGACTTTGCTGGCCGTGAAGACTTTGGGGGCCTGTGTAAAACAACGAGGCATCCGGAGGCCGGGCTCCTATGCGTCGTATTTTATCCTTCTCCCCTCCACGGAATCGCCCGATTCGAGCAGCTTGCACTGCACGCTGGAAAGCGCGGTCGGTCTGGCTAGAATGGGCGCGTAACCGCCGCCAAGGACCCCATCGTGCCCCTGCCCCCATTCACGCCCATCGTCGAGGCGCTACCGGAAGCTGTGCCGTTCGTCGGCCCCGAAGCGATTGAACGTCACACCGGCATAGCCACCCGGGCCCGCATCGGTGCCAATGAATCCGGCTTCGGCCCAAGCCCGCGCGTGATCGCCACCCTTCGCAATGCTGCGCCCGATGTCTGGACCTATCCTGATTCGGAAAACTATGCCCTGCGGACCGCGCTGGCCGCACAGCTCGGGATTGCCAGCGATGAGATTGCCGTCAGCGAAGGCATTGACGGGCTGATGGGCCTGTTGGTCCGTCTCTTCATTACGCCCGGCGATATCGTCGTCACCTCGCTGGGCGCCTATCCTACATTCAACTATCACGTGGCCGGCTTTGGCGGCGATCTGCGCTTCGTGCCCTATCGGGATTCTCACGAAGACCCCGAAGCCCTGGCCGCAATGGCTCGCCAGACCAATGCGCGCATGGTCTATCTGGCCAATCCCGACAACCCGATGGGCTCTTTCTGGCCCGCCAGTGACATCGAACGCTTCGTCGATGCAGTGCCCGAGACCTGCCTGATCGTTCTTGATGAAGCCTATCTCGAGACCGCGTCGGACCAGGGCCCGCCGCTGGACACCGACCGGCCCAATCTGCTGCGCCTGCGCACCTTCTCCAAGGCCTATGGATTGGCCGGTATGCGGTGTGGCTATGCCATCGGCAGTCGCCGGCTCGCAGGTGCCTTCAATCGCGTTCGCAATCATTTTGGCGTCAACAAGCTGGCTCAGATCGCCGCCCTGGCGGCGCTGGATGACCAGCCCTACTTGCATGACGCGGTCACCGCGATTGCCGCAGCACGCAGCCGCATAGCCCAGATCGCCGGCGACAATGGACTGGCTGCCCTGCCCTCGGCGACCAATTTCGTCGCCATCGACTGCGGGAGCGATGGGCCCTTTGCCGTACGGGTCCTTGAAGCCCTGGGGCAACAGGGAGTCTTCGTGCGCAAGCCCACAGCACCGGGACTGGACCATCACATCCGCATCAGCGCCGCGCCACAGCGGGAACTGGACCTTCTCTCAGAAGCCCTGCCACTGGCTCTCAGGCAGGCTCACTCAGCCGCGTAGAGCCCGATGCTGGCCCAGAGCGGGCGATGGTTGGAGCCATAACTCTCTCCCGACTCCAGTGTCAGGATACGGGCATTGTCGCGCGTGAGCATATTGTCGATTGGCACCCCAAAGGCACCAAGACGCACCGGCCAAGTGGCCGGCGTCGACGGCCCGGGCGTCAGTCGGGCCCGTTCCATGAGCGTGCCCAAGGACTCCGTCCAGATCGTCGAGTTGAAATCCCCGGCAAGCACCACCGGCCCTTCAATGCCGTCAAGCAACCGCCGGAGTACCACCATCTCCTGCCAGACCACCAACTCGTCATAGGGCTTGGTTAGATGCGCCCCAACAATGGTAACCGGCTGTCCATCGACCCTCACCCGCGCTGTAACCAATCTCTCCCGATTGAACGGCTGGAAGATCTGAATACCGCCTTCTTCGATAGGCAGTTGCGAGAACAGCGAAATATCGCAGCTCTCGGTCCTCTCGCAGCCCAGACGATAGGGATAGACCTTTGCCATCTGCGCCAGATGGGACTCGATCCCAGGGGTCTCCATCACCAGAACGATCTCAGGCTGATCGGCAAGGATCGCAGCAACCAGCTCTTCTGCATGGCGATTGCCGGCGAGCACGTTGAAGCTGAGAAAGCGAAACTGGGCCACCGGCGCCTCTTCCGGCATCGTGCGACTGGCATAGAGCTCGCCGACCAGCCAATAGCCGTGCAGTCCCGCCGCCAGTAGCGGCACCAGCGCAAACGCCCCGCGCCAACGCCCTCCGAGCAGAATCAGGGCCAGCGCCAGAACGACACCCGCCGCCACCATGTGAAACCGCAGGCTTTGCAGCAGAACGAGGCCAGGCAGGTGCCGGCCCAAAACAACGACGGCCAGCACGACAATTAGCGCGCCAAGGAGCACGAGGAGGCCGCCCCTGAATTCTGCCTTGCCCCACATCTATCGTTCACTCCCAGATAGCCAGATCATGGCTAGACCAGCTTGGGCGCTGGTACGCAAGCGTTGCGCGCGCAAGTGATTAAGCAATGGGGCGCGGCCTGTCGACCGCGCCCCAAGAAATTCCGAGAGTCTTTTAACTCAGCCCGCCAGCGCGCCCTGCGCCGAAGCGCCGCGCTCAATCATCACGCGATTGAGCGCGTTGAGATAGGCACGGGCCGAGGCCACCAGCGTATCGGGCTCAGCCGCATTGCCCGACGCGATGCGGCCGTTCATTTCAAGACGCACATGGGCCGAAGCTTGCGCGTCAGTGCCGCCGGTCACACCGTCTACGGCGTAGAGCACCAGGTGCGGATTCTGCCCTGAGGCCGCCTTGATGGCATTGAAGATCGCGTCCACCGACCCAGTGCCTTCGAGCGAAACACTGTTCTTTTCGCCATCGATGGTGACGGTCAGATCGCAGCGATGCGTGCCCCCGGTCTTGCTGACAACTTCCATGTCGACCAGCCGGATGCGATCGCCCACCGAGCCGACTTCGTCATCGACCAGCGCGACGATATCGGCGTCATAGACATGCTTTTTGCGGTCCGCCAGGTCCTTGAAACGCTGGAAAGCCTCTTGGAAAGCATTATCGCCCAGGTCATAACCCAGCTCCTTGAGCTTGTCCTTGAACGCCGCGCGGCCCGAATGCTTGCCCATCACCAGGGTGGTTTCTTTGATGCCGACACTGGCCGGGGTCATGATCTCGTAGGTTTCGGCATTCTTGAGCATACCATCCTGGTGGATGCCGCTCTCATGGGCAAAGGCGTTCTTGCCCACAATCGCCTTGTTGTACTGCACCGGGAAATTCGACGCAGCTGAGACAATCCTGCTGACGCGCGAGAGCTGGGTGCTGTCGATTTCGGTGTAATACGGCATGGCGTCACCGCGCGTGCGCAGCGCCATCACCACTTCTTCCAGCGCCGCATTGCCAGCCCGCTCACCCAGCCCGTTGATCGTGCATTCGATCTGCCGCGCGCCCCCGGCCACACCGGCCAGGGAATTGGCAACGGCCATGCCCAGATCGTCATGGCAATGCACCGAGAAGATCGCCTTGTCGGCGCCCGGCACCGTCTCGATGATCTCCTTGAACATGGCGAAATGCTCTTCCGGCACCGCATAGCCCACGGTATCGGGCAGGTTGATCGTGGTCGCACCGGCCTTGATCGCTGTCTCGACACAGCGCTTGAGGAATTCCATCGGCGTGCGCGTGGCGTCCATCGCTGACCATTCCACATCATCGATCAGATTGCGCGCCTGGGACACCGTGCGGGCGATAATTTCGATGACCTCGTCCTCGGTCTTCTTCATCTGGTGCGCCAGATGGATCGGCGAGGTGGAGACAAAGGTGTGGATACGGCCCTTTTGGGCGTGCCGCACAGCCTCGCCGGCCCGATCGATATCGGCGCTGATGGCGCGGGCGAGACCGGCCACGGTCGAATTCTTGACCTGTTTCGCCACCGCCACAACGGCCTCGAAGTCGCCATTGGAGGCGATGGGAAATCCGGCCTCGATAATGTCGACGCCCATTTCATCAAGCGACTCGGCGACCTGGAGTTTCTCCTCCAGAGTCATGGTGGCGCCGGGCGATTGCTCGCCATCACGCAGGGTGGTGTCGAAGATGAAGACGCGTTCTTTGTTGCTGTCGACGGACATTGACTTCTCTTGGTTTCCTATCGGCCCCGAGGCAAACACTCGCAGGACCGCACATATGTTGATGTTCGGTTTTTGCGCAATCCCCTGACGACCCGCTCGCTATGGCGAGCTGCCGGTGATCAGGGGCTGATAAGAAGGAGAAGCAGCGCAGGAAGCAGCAGCAGGCCTGCGGCCATCAGCAAACGGGCCTGAAAGGCCTGGGTTTGTGCGATGGCGATGGCGATGGCGCGACGGCGCTGCATGAGTACGCTCTGGTACGGCTTCAATTGCCAAGACAATGCGCCAAGCCGTCCCGCCGTGCAAGGGTAGCAGGCTGAATTATGTTACTTTTTTACCGTCACCCGAAAGCGAACACCGCCGAGAGCAGCACGCCAAGGAATGCCAGCGCCGTAATCTTATGTGCGGTATCGGCCAGCTTTGCCGCCTCCGCATCGCCGCCCTGCGATTTCTTGAACTGGATGCCGCCATAAATGATCGCTGCCAGCATCACGGCCACAAGCACCATCTTGATCCAGAACCAGACCGAGGCGCCGCCCAGCCCGCCATACTTCATGAACAGGATCAACGGCCCGGTGATGAGCAGCGCAACCATGGCCACCTTGCCCACCTGCGAGAGCGTATTCATCACCCCGTAATAGCCCGCGCGCTGATCCGGCGTGGCCGAAGCCAGGCGCGCACCAATCACCGGCCCCACGACCGAGTTCGAACCACCCGCGATGAACGCGATGATATGTAGCCAGATAAGAAGATTGACGATGACTTCCATAGCTCTCCCCCACTAATCTATGAAAGTCTAGCACGTTACCTCGATAGCCCAAGAGCCTTTGCTAGATTTCGTAGTGTTCCGCACAACAGTGGTAACGGTGCCCAATTGGCTAGGGCTGATTATGGGAGGATCTGCCATGAATGCGTCAGAGGAATCGCTTGCGCCTTTCGCCCGGCAGTCCGGTGAAGGCGAAGCATGGTGGTGGCTGGGGTCGTTGGCGATCATAAAGGCTGCACGCAAGGAAACCGGCGGCCGCTTTACCCTGGTGGAGGTCACGGAGAATGAAGGAGAAACACCCCTTCACGTGCACCACCGCGAGGACGAGACCTTCTTCGTGCTGGAGGGGGAGATCGAATTCGAGGTGGACGGCAAGCCCATCAAGGCGGGGCCAGGCATGACAATATTTGGACCGCGCGGCATTCCACATAGCTATAGGGTACGAAAGGGCCCGGCGCGCATGCTCTTTCTGCTTACCCCGGGCGGGTTCGAGGATCTGATCCGCGCCAGCAGCGTGCCTGCCAAAGCTCTTAGAATACCGACCGAGCAAGACGCCATCGCTGACTTTGAGGCGCTTCCAGCCATTGCCCTGCGCTATGGATGCGAAATGCTCGGCTAGGCAGAAGGGCCCGGCACAAAAGCCCTGCTTGTCAGAAGTCCAATTCTCCCTCACCGACCACAACCGCCTCCCCTCCAATGGCGCCGTGAACCAATGCGTCATTCTCCTTGCGCAATTGCAGGGTGATGCGGCAGGGGCGCCCCATTTCATGGCCCTGACGCAGGATATACTCGGTCTGGCCTGTCCCCATCGCCTGCTCCGCCAGCAGCCCAATCAACGCGGCAGCCGCCGACCCCGTGCCAGGATCTTCTCCAAGACCCATCCCGAACATGCGTGCCGCGATGTCGTTCTCTTTTTCCTCTGGGGTCAGAGTAAAAACATAGGCCGAGTGATGATCATGATGGAACACCTCATTCCACGCCGTGCGATTGAGCGCGATGCGCTTGAGCACGGTCGCATTGCGGACCGGCACCAGGTGGAAAGTCACACCCGCCGAAAATACTGCAGGCCTGAAGACGTCACAGCCGATCTCTTCCACCTCGATACCGAGCGCTTGGGCTATTGCGAGTTTCTCAGGCAACTCCGCGATCCGTTCTGGAAGACGCGGCAAGGTGAAGCGCGCTTCACCCGTTCGCCGGTCGATACGATCGAACAATGCGGTGACCAGCCCGACCTTTTCTTCCATGCGTATTGCTGAGGCGCGGCTGTTCAATCCCAGGGTGACGGCCGCGCCGACGGTCGGATGCCCCGCAAACGGTAACTCCTGGTAGGGCGTGAAGATGCGCAGGCAGGCCGAGTTGCGTTCATTCTGCGGCTTACAGATGAAAACCGTCTCGCTGAGATTGAATTCGCGGGCAATAGCCTGCATCTCGTTGTCCATCAGGCCGTCGGCCTTGGGCACGACCGCCAGCGCGTTGCCCTTGAGAGGTGTCCGAGTGAACACGTCGAGGATGAGATAGGGCAGATTCAACTGGTGATCTCCGGCAGGGCATAGTCCGACCTCGATTTGCCGAGGTGGTCACACAAGGCGTCCACCGCGACACCGTGGTCGTCGCGCCCGGGCAAACCGGAAATGGTCAGCGCGCCGACAATGCCAGCACCGGTGACACGAATGGGAAATCCACCCCCGGCAATAACGAAATCAGCGGGGTCGGCCCCCGACTGCGGCGAAAACGGCGCCTCGCCTCGCTCTAGCACCAGACGATAGCTGGCACGCTGAAAGCGACGCACGGAGTTGATCTTGCGGCGCACCCATTCGGCATTGTCTGCACTGGTGCCCGGTGTGGCGGAGAAGAACAACTGCCGGTCCCAGGTCCGCAGATCCACCACGAGCGAAAGTCCATCCTGTAGGGCCCGAGACCGAATGGCTGAACCAATCTCGAACGCTATGGCTTCATCGAAGCTGGGCAGCATCAGCTCATTTTCCTGGCGCTGCACGCGCCCGATATCGTCATTCATGTCTTATTCCTGGTGTGACCGGGCCCAGGCGTCGAACAGAGGCGTGCGATCCGTGGCGCCCTTGGCAAAACTGACATGCGAGGAATCAAGCTGCACCCAGGCGGCCTTGCTATCGGTCCAGATATCTCCGACCGGCGCAGCCCAGTCCATGTTGTCGAGCGATCCTGCCCGCGCGACCTTGAAACTTCCGGCCGGCGGCACGTTCCAAAGCCAGGTGTGGCAATTGGCACAGAAATGCATAGCGATGACATTGCCGCTGTCGGCCTTGCGGTCATAACTTTCCGTCTCGCCGGCCAACACCTCAAAATCGTCGTCCTTGACGATCATCGACATCGACCAGGCCGCCCCCGAATAGCGCTGGCAGTCCTTGCAATGACAATTATAGACCGAAAGCGGGGATGCATTGAGCCGATAACGCACCGCTCCACAGGAACACCCTCCCTCGACCGGAAAATCTGGCAACGCCATTATTCGCCTCCCCACTATGGTGCGATGGTTCTAAAGCGTTCCCTGCAAAACTGGCAATGGCCTAAGGTTCGGCAGTGCGACAAACAATGACCTTCGGGTCTTGATCCGAAACCGCTTACTCGGCTGCCGGCGCCTTGATGCCGTGCTGGGCGTCGTTGATCCGCTTCTGCTGGTCGAGCCAGGCAACCGCATCGCTGGTTTTGAGCAGTTCCAGATCTTCAGCGTCGGTTTCGGAGACCGGTGTCATCGACAGGTCCGTATAGGCCTTGCGATTGGGGTCGCGCTCGACCTTCAATTGCTTGAGGCCAAAGCGGAAGTAGAGCCAGGCCCAGCGACTAAGCTTCCAGCCCAGTTCAAGATAATATTTCGGGTAGAACAGGATCGCGGGTTCGATCTTCATGCCATGTCGCCGGTTCAGCCGGGACTTTTTGCGGATCCAGCCAACTTCAAGCGGATGCACTCCCTCGATCTTGAGCGCGCCCATAAACCAGGTGCACAGCAGCAATACCTGCGCGGTGGACACACCCGAAGCTGCGGCCCGCCGCATGATGGTCTCGACATGGTCAAGCGAGTAGTAGCGGCTCCAGGCGTCGGCATAGACCTTCTCGAACTCCGCCTTGCTCATATTGGGATGGCCGGTGGTGCAGTGATTCAGGTCGTATTTGTTGAGATCGGGGTCCATCTCCACCCCGGCGCGATGCAATTTCTGGTGGTCCTCCGACCCTGGCAGCGGCGTAAGAAAGAAGAACTCGAGGATATCAACCGGCAACTCGCGCTTGACCACGTCGATATCGTGCATGATCCGCTCGGGGGTATCGGTAGGAAAGCCCAGAATATAGCCGGCATAGGTAATGACGCGCCATTGCTTCCAGGCCTGTAGCATCACCCGGTACTCAGTGATCTTGTTCTGCCGCTTCTTGGCGTCCTTGAGATTGGCCGGGTTGACGTTCTCCAGCCCGATAAACACCCGCGTGACCCCGGCGCGTGAACATTTCTCGATGAACCTGGGGATCCGGTGGCAAAGTGTGTCGACCTGGATAATGAAATTGAAATTCAGGCCCTCGACCTCGCGCATGTGAATGAGGCGATCCAGGATCGCCTCCCAGTCCTTGTTGCGCGCGAAATTGTCGTCGGTGATGAAATAGCGATGCACACCCTGACTCATATTGAGCCGGATGATCTTCTCGATATCGTCAGGCGAGCGCCGACGAGACTTGCGCCCCTGCACATTGATGATGGTGCAGAACGAGCACTGGTAGGGACACCCCCTGCCCGCATCGAAACTGGTGAGATTGTAGGCGGTGCGCGACACATGCTCGGCCGGCATGAAGGGCACGGGCGTATCCTCGATTCCCGGCAAATCGTGCATGAAATTGTAGAGCGGCTGCAGCGTTCCGGCGATGGCATCGGCCAGCACCGCATCGGTCCTGCCCTCCATTTCCCCGGCAAACAGGGAAATGCCCATCTTCTGCGCCGTTTTGAAGTCGGCATCCTCGCCATTGAGCATCGAGATGACGCCCGAGACATGAAATCCGCCGATTGCCACCTGCACACCGGCGGCTCTCAGCGGCCGGGCGATATCGAGCGCCCTGGGAAACTGGTTGGACTGCACCCCGATCAACATGACCAGCGCCGCATCCGCCCCCTGGCAGTCGGCAATTATCGTCTTTAGGTGGATTTCTTTGTTGGTCTCGTCGATGGTCTCGACATCGACGTTCCAGTCGGCTCCCAACGCCTTGCGGTCGATCACATCGCGCACCAACCCGTGCACTGAGGCGAGCGAATTTGACGGGATAGGCGAGAGTTTCCACTGAATGACATAGCCGTCATCATCATAGTGAGACGGCTTGATCAGATAGAGTACGAAACGCTTGCTCAAAGTCACAATAGTCCCCCCGTTGGGTAGCCAGAAGACTGACAACGCTGCTGGCTAGCCTAACAGAATGAAATCGAGACGAAAGGCCTCTTCGCCGCCCCCCTTTAGCGCACCTGACGCGCCAGATCGGCCACCCAGGCGGCCGCTTCATGTCCGTGCACACTCGCAGCGCGCACAAGATCATCGAAATGCCGGGCCATCATGCGGATATAGGTCGGCGCGGTGAAGGCGAGATAGCGCTGCCCTACATAAATAGCCACGCGCTGCTGGCCGTACACTGAAAACGGCACCGAATAGAGCTCTCGGGCGTCGAAGGCGTATAGTCGCGCCGAGGGATAGAATTCCTCAAGCGACCCAGCCATGGCCTCCAACTGCCGCTTGCGAATCTTGGCGGACAGGCCCCGCCATTGCCACTCGCCAGCGGCGAAACTCTCAAGCGTCTGAACTGGTACAGCGATCTCCATATCCGTCTCCAGCCGGCGCAAAAGCGCCAGTTGGGCCTCCGAATCGCTGATTGCCTGCTGAGGCGTGCGGCGCACCGCGGCCTGATACTCGAAGACATGAACTTCATCGGTCTTGAAGATATCCGGCAGTCCAGCCGGTACATGCCGAATTTTTGCGCCCAGCACCTCGGAAGTCCACTTGAGCACCTGTTCGTCAACCGGATGACGAGCCGCCTCGGTGACCTGCACAGCCTGGTCCAGAATTTCGCTGGCCGCGCCGCGGTGATTGGACAGGCCCAGCAACCAGTCGGAAGAGACCTGCAAGGCCGCAGCGATTTCTGCCAGCGCCTGGCCGCTGGGCAGGCGGGGTTCTTCAACCGCAAGCAGCTGCGACACCGTGGACCTATCCAGCCCCGCGGCGTTGGCGAGACGCGTTTGGGTCCATCCCGCCCGCTCGACAGCATCCAGCAGGCGCGTTCTGAAAATGGCGGCGCGGTCTCTCTTGTCCATGTGAGGTCATCTTCCACAACTCGTGACGATAATCAACAAAAGACGGAATTTTGCCGTCATTGTCGACACTCGTCACCAATCCCTCATTGCGTGTCGCCCGCATCCCTGCGATCAGCGCGGCACCCACAAACCATTCTGATTACAGGAGCAATAAGTTGGAGACCCCGGTCCGTTCAGTCGTCAAAGCCATTACCTGGCAGGTGCTCGGGCTATTCACCATGACCACCCTGGCGTGGTTCGCCACCGGCGACCTCGTTGCGTCAGGCAGCCTGGCGCTCTCCGCCGCATTCACCGGCCTGATCTGCTTCTTTTTCCACGAACGTATCTGGGCCCGAATTCGCTGGGGCCGCATTGGGCAATAGAAAAAAGGCGGGCCCGAAGACCCGCCTTTTCAGAACGTAACGACTGAATCGAACTAGTTTTTCGCCTTGTCGACCAGAGCGCCGGCTTTGATCCACGGCATCATGTCGCGCAGCTTGGTGCCGACTTCCTCGATGGGATGCTCGTCGGCCAGACGACGGGTCGCCTTGAAGCGGGCGCCGCCGCCGGACTTGATTTCCTGCATCCACTCGGAGGTGAACTTGCCCGACTGGATGTCGTGCAGCACACGCTTCATCTCAGCCTTGGTCTCCGAGGTGATGATGCGCGGGCCGGTGACATATTCGCCCCACTCGGCCGTGTTCGAGATCGAGTAGTTCATGTTGGCGATGCCGCCCTGATAGATCAGGTCAACGATCAGCTTCACTTCGTGCAGGCACTCGAAATAGGCCATTTCCGGTGCGTAGCCGGCTTCCACCAGCGTCTCGAAACCGGCGCGGATCAGTTCAACCAGACCGCCGCAAAGCACGACCTGCTCACCGAATAGGTCGGTTTCACATTCTTCGCGGAAATTGGTCTCGATGACGCCCGAACGGCCGCCACCCACACCCGAGGCGTAGGCCAGCGCGATATCATGGGCATTGCCGGAGGCATCTTGGTGCACGGCGATCAGGCACGGCACGCCGCCGCCCTGCTGGTACTCACCACGCACGGTGTGGCCCGGGCCCTTGGGGGCGATCATGATCACGTCGACGGTGGACTTGGGCTCGATCAGGTTGAAATGCACGTTGAGGCCGTGCGCGAATGCCAGCGCAGCGCCATCGCGAATATTGGGCTCGATGTGCTCCTTGTAGATATCGGCCTGCAACTCATCGGGGGTCAGCAGCATGATGACATCGGCCCAGGCCGAAGCTTCACCAACGCTCATCACCTTGAGACCTTCGCCCTCGGCCTTCTTGGCCGAAGCGGAACCGGGACGCAGACCCACGGCAACGTCGGTGACGCCGGAGTCGCGCAGGTTGAGCACATGGGCATGGCCCTGCGAACCGTAGCCGATGATGGCCACTTTCTTGGACTTGATGATGTTCAGATCGGCATCACGATCGTAATAGACGCGCATTGGGGGTCTCCCTGAAAATATGCGATTTGTTTCAGCTATTTGCCTTGACCCCGTAAAGGGTCAGGAACTGGTCCGCCGCAGCCTTCACATCGGATTCGATGTTCGCCTCGACATTGGATTGGGTGAGCGCCTTGTCGCCAAGCAGCAGACGGATCTGCACGTCGCGTACAACAAGGCCATAAAAAGTACGATAGGCTTCCTCGCTATTGGGGAAGCGCAAAAGGCGCGCATCGCGGGCCGCTTCGAGGATCGGCTTCAACCGCCGGCGAATGGCCATGGGGCCGTTCTCCAGGACAATATTGCCCAGATCGTCCTTCTCCTGCGCGGCATGGGTAATGGCCGTGCGATTGAGAGTAATCGAGACTTCGCCGATAATGGTGGTCAGCAGGTCCCGCGCGAATTGCTCAAGGCTCGAACGCAACGCCTTGACGCTGAGATGGCTGCGATCAACGAACGGCATGCGCACCTTGGCCGCCTGCCACTGCACTGTCGCAGTCAGCAGGCCATCGCGATCACCGAACCATTTATAGAGGGTTTCCTTCGAGCAGGAGGCGCGCCGCGCCACCGCCGTCATCGTCAGCCCGTCGCCGTTCTCGACGAGCAAATCCAACGCCGCGGTCAGCACTGCCTGCTGCCGGGGTGTGAATGTCTCTTCGTTGACCTTGATGGCCAGGGCCACGGGACCGTACCTCTTTTTGCGCACGTCTCGAGCCGCCGAACGCTTCGGCGGCTTTTCGTTCGTGAGGCGTACCGTACGGTACGGTTCGATGCAAGCGATTTTTGCGGATTGATCAGAGTGCGATCGCCGCCGGAGGCGGGCCTAGCTGGCAACAGTCAGATATTTCGTGTTCTGAGGCGGAAAACCAGATCGATGCTCGCTGTTCCAGGATCGATTCTGCCCGGCCCTGCACACGTTGCGCCCACTGGCCTTGGCGCGATAAAGCGCCTGATCCGCGCAGTCGAGCAAGGCATCGGCCGTCTGCCCAGCATAGTCGACATGCGAGACACCAAGGCTGGCCGTCACGGCAATGCGATGATTGCCGTACCGCACCACGCAATCCTGCACGGCCTGCCGGGCTGCCTCGGCAACGGTACCAGTGCAGGCGGCGTCGACAGCGTTGAGCACCAATGCGAATTCTTCACCCCCGATACGGGCAACTTCACCGCGCGTGCCAACGGCCTGTAACAATGCCTGCGACACAACCTTGAGCACCGTATCCCCCACTGCATGGCCATAGTTGTCATTGATTGACTTGAAGAAGTCGATATCCACCACCGCCAGACCGACATCATCGCGCCCGAGCTTGTCGGCCAGCAGAGCATCGAACGCACGGCGGTTCAGCAACCCGGTCAGGGGGTCACGCCGGGCCGCTTCACGCAGGGCATTGGCTGAAATCTCCGAGGCCAGAGAGAGAACGAACAGACTTCCGGCAATCACGTGGATCAGCGCCACCAACAGGTGAATTTCCAGAAGCACGTCGTAGGGAATGTAGGACTGGATCTGATCGCCTACGAACAGCCCCTGCCCCGCCCGGGCAGCAAACGACGCAGCCATGAGCGTATAGACGATCACGAGGCCGGCACGGGAGAACAGCCTGTCAGCGTAGTCGCGCCAGAACTGCCAGCCCACCGCAACTGCCAGCCCAGTAAGCACGACATTGGTCAGCCCGAATGTAGCCGCCGGATTGTTGATCAAATTTGCCGCGACAACCAGCAGCAAGGGTAAGGCGAATAATTCCAGCCTTATGGACCGATCCGCAAAGCTGCGCGCTGCAGCGTGACGCAGTACAAAACCCAACACCAGCAGGGCATCAGGAACGACAGCCAGATGTACCGGCAGGTCCGGCCAAACCAGATAGGCAAGCAGGGCCGCCGCCAACACCAGATTGGCGCCGATCCAGTACAGCCAGTAGCGGTCTATTTGATTGCGCGCGAATACCGACACATATGCCAGTGAAGAAATAACCAGCACCAATATGTTGGCGACAAAAAGTGTCGATACATCCAGACCCATGCCGGTCCTCCGATTGCGGCAAGCCCCAATCTGATCCAGAAAACTTCTATATTGAGTTACGCCAACGGGTTAACGGAAATCCACCCAGTGGGCTCGAGCATCGACTTCAGTCGTGCGCTTCACTCAATGCCACAATCTCGGCGTGTCAGGCGCTTAATTATGCCGGCCCAACTTGAGACGAGACGCACTTGCCCCACGATTATCCGACCCTGGTCATCCTCGGCATCGGAGCCGCGATACTGCTCTGGCTGATCTTTTCGGTGATGAAGAAACTGTTCGGTCTGGCGCTGATCGCCGCGCTGGTGTTTGGCGGTTACATGCTCTGGACCAATCCGGACCTCCAGCAGCGAGCCCTCGATCTCATCGGCATCGGCTAGCCATAGCCCAAGCCTCTACCCCAAATAGCGCTCGAAAAATCTTAGAACTGCTGCACGCATGCTCGGCGTCTCCTCGTGCCCGACCCCTGGCTCGCTGATGAATTCGAGCTTGTCCGGGGCGGACGCATAGGAGGGGCGTAATTCGTCCATGGCGCGTGCCACTGCTTGCGGCGGGCTGAGGTGATCGGCCTCGCCAACGCAGACGAGTTGCGGGCGCGGCGCAATCAATGCGGCGATCGATCCGCCATCGGCTTCCTTGAGCAGTCCTGGCACGGTCAGATAGATGCCGTGTCCATCATGGGCGCCCAATTCGACCATGGTGCGGAAATCGGCAAAGCAGCACAGATGCGCCACCGCGGCAATGCGCTTGTCCAGCGCTGCCAGCCAATAGCTCAACACGCACCCCATGGAGAGGCCAAACGCCCCGATGCGCGAGGCATCCACATCGTCGCGGCCCGAGAGATAGGTCAGCGCCGCGGCATGATCGGACAGCATTTCGCCGAACAAGGATTGGCCATACCAAAGCAGTGCCTTGGCGGCAGCGCTCTCCGTGACATCTGCCCGCTCGCCGAAGACCGGCATGTCGATGCACAGCGTCACGTAGCCGGCGCGGGCAAAGACCGGGCCCAAGGGGCTGATCAGATATTCGCGCCCATCAAGCAGCTCGCGGGCGCCAACGTCATAACGGCCACCATGGGAATGTCCGTAAAGAATGGCCGGCAACGGCGCGGCTATCTCGGCGGGACGCGTCAGGATACCCCGCACTTCTGCATCACCGATGCGAAACTGCAAATGCTCGACGACATAGTCGCCTATTGGCTCAACGCGCTTGTCCAGACGCGTGATACCGCGATCTTCAAACCCGAGAAGTTCACGAAAACGGTGTGCAGTGATGGACATGGCGATTCCCGCTTCGGCGCTTAGGAAAGGAGCTATTCATAAAAAACATGTCATTCGCAACACAGCTTTCAATCATCGGCACTTGCCGATGAAGAGAGGAAGGCCCATGTATCTAACTCTTTCCAGCCTCCAGCCGGCCAAGGACTTTGCTAATGTCGAAATTGCTTTCCCCTGTCACCCTGCGCGGCCTGACCCTGCGCAACCGCACGGTCGTCGCGCCGATGTGCCAGTATTCGGCCATCGACGGCTTCACCAATGACTGGCATTTCGTCCATCTTGGCCGCTTCGCCCTGGGCGGCTTCGGGCTGGTGATCGTGGAAGCGACGGGCGTCGTGCCCGAAGGGCGCATTTCCTACGCAGATCTGGGTCTTTGGAAGGATGAGCAGATCGCGCCCCTGGCCCGCATTGTCGACTTCCTGCACAGCCAGGGTGCTGCCGCTGGCATTCAGCTTGCCCATGCCGGACGCAAGGCCTCGACCCCGGTCTCCTGGCACACCGCCGAAGATCTTGCCAGCGAAGAACGGCGGCGCGCTGTTGGCTATGAGTACTGGCAGCCGGTTGCCCCCAGCGCGGAGTCTCATGATCCCAAGAATCCTGATTTCCAGGTACCCATCGAACTCGACAAGGCCGGTATCCAGCGCGTCAAGGACGGTTTTGTCGCCGCCGCCATTCGGGCCGAAAAGGCTGGTTTTGATACGGTCGAAATTCATGCCGCGCACGGCTATCTGCTCAACCAGTTCCTCTCCCCGCTCTCCAACCACCGCACCGACGAATATGGCGGCAGCCGGGAAAACCGTATGCGTCTCGCGCTCGAAGTCACTGAAGCGGTGCGGGCCGTCTGGCCAGACGACAAGCCACTCCTGGTCCGCCTCTCCGTCAGCGACAACGCGCCGGGCGGCTGGACCCCAGAGGATAGCGTGGCCCTGGCCATCGAACTTAAGGCACGCGGTGTCGATGTCGTTGATTGCTCCAGCGGCGGCTTGGCCCAGGGTCGCATCACCTCGACCGCGGCCTATCAGGTGCCTTTCGCCCAGACCGTGCGGCAGGGCGCCGACATCCCCACAATGGCCGTCGGGCTTCTGGGCGACATAGAGGCGGCCGAAGCCATTCTGCAGCGTGGGGAAGCCGATTTCATCGCCTTGGCGCGTGGCGCTCTCGATGATCCGAACTGGGCGGTGCATGCGGCCCGCGTGCTCGACCAGGATTACGACCTCTGGCCGGTTCAGACCCAGCGCGTCTCCGGGCGCGATCAGGTGCTCGGCCTGCGCGCATAAGACCTTCACAAGGTCACCGCGCGGACCAAATTCCGCCGTCTTGGGACGATCACTCTTGTCGCACACAAGAGTGATGCCCAAGTGTGGTGCATTGCAGGGAGCGATTTCATGGATACCAAGGCCGCCATTTTTGCGCTGATGACCGTGTGGGGCGTTGGTACCTGTTCTGCTATTCCCGCAATTGCCCAGGAAAAGGAGCCGTCCGCCGAAAAGACCGAAGCGAGCGAGGACAATGCTCTGATCAACCGGGTCTGGGTGCGGCAGGACAGCAGCGACGCCCTGCCCGGCGTAATGCATATCTTCCTCGCAGACGGCACCATGGTGTCCGACAGCTGTTGGGAAACCTACCGCCTTTCCAATTGGCAGCAACTGTCTGAAACCGAGATTGCGTGGGACGAGGACGGCATGACCATCAACGCCGACATCGCCTCGCTCACCAGCGAGGAATTGGTGCTCAGCCTCAGGCTCGTGGGCGGCGTCGAAGAGCAGCGATTCGCACCGGCCAGCGTGCCCTATCTCTGTCCTGACATGAAAAAATGAGGCCCGGCGGGCCTCATTTGCATTCCACTATCAGATGATGAGCTGAGTCCCTATTTCCACCACACGACCGGTGGGAATGTGGAAATACTCCGTCGCATCGCTGGCATTGCGCGCAAGCCGGATGAACAGCCGGTCCTGCCAGAACCGGATCGGACCGGACTTCTGCCCAAGCTTGAGCGAACGGCGCGAGAGGAAGAACGAGGTCGACATGATGTCGAACTTCCATCCCAGCTTGCGGGCCAGCGCCAGCGCCTTGGGGATGTTCGGCTCCTCCATGAATCCGAATGTCACCACCACGCGGAAGAACAAATTGTTATAAGCGTCGATGGTCACCTTTTCATCGTCCGGCACGCGCGGCGAGGTCGAGGTCCGCACGGTCAGGATGACGTTTTGCTCATGCAGCACCTTGTAGTGCTTGAGGCTGTGCAGGAGTGCCGTGGGTGCGCCTTCAACATCACTGGTAAGGAAAACGGCCGTACCCGGCACCACGGTTGGCTTCTTCTTGGCCAGGTTTTCGACGAGGAACTCAAGTGGCACTTCATCGCGACGGGTCTTTTCCGCCAGGCGATTCCGCCCCGTCATCCAACTGACCATGAGCAGGGATACAAACAGGGCAACGGCGACGGGTACCCAGCCGCCCTGGACGATCTTGGCAGAATTGACGGCAAAGAAACCGCCATCAATTACCGCATAGAGCAAGCCAAACGCGATGACCCCGCCCAGCGGCCACTTCCAGTTGCGACGCATCACCACCAGCAGCAGTGCCAGGGTCACGACCATGATGCCGGAGACCGCAATACCATAAGCGCTCGAGATCGCTGTCGAGCTGCCGAAACTGACTACCATGATCAGCACCATGATCATGATGAACGTGTTGATCTGGGGCATGTAGATTTGCCCGCGCTGATCCTGCGAGGTGTGCTGCACGATCATGCGCGGTAGAAGATTGAGGGCAATAGCCTGCTGGGTAAGGCTGAAGACGCCCGAAATCACCGCCTGGCTGGCAATGATGGTTGCCATCGTGGCCAGCGCGACGAATGGGCCCAGGGCCCAGTCCGGATGCATCTCGAAGAACGGGCTGACCACATTCTCCGGGCCTACATTGAGCACAAAAGCACCCTGCCCGAAATAGTTCAGCAAGAGGCACGGAAATACCAGGCCGAACCAGGCCAGCACGATCGGCTTGCGCCCGAAATGACCCAGATCGACATAGAGCGCCTCGGCGCCTGTCACGGCCAGGAACACGGCCCCCATCACCACAAAGGCGATATTGGCATGTATCACGAGAAATTCGACCGCGTGGTACGGGTTTAGCGCCCACAGCACAAAGGGGTTCTGCACGATGTGATAAAGGCCGATTGTCCCCATCACCAGGAACCACACGGCGGTGATCGGGCCGAAGACCACCCCCACCTTGCCCGTGCCGAAGCGCTGTACGAAGAAGACACCGAGAATGATTACCAGGGTGATCGGAACCACCCAGCGGGTCATGTTGGGCGCCACCAGTTCCAGGCCTTCCACGGCCGAGAGCACCGAAATCGCCGGCGTGATCATGGCATCACCATAGAACATGGCTGCGCCGGCCACGCCCAGGGCGGTAATCCAAACCGGCGGTTTCTCGAATGTCTTGCGCGCCAGTGCCATCAGCGAAAGCGTGCCGCCTTCGCCATTGTTGTCGGCCCTGGTGACAAAGAACACGTATTTGAACGCCACGGTCAGCGTCAGGGCCCAGACAATCAGCGACAGCAGCCCGAGCACCTCGACCTCGGTCGCGCCAACGCCCGGACGGACCGACATGGCTTCGCGGAAGGCGTAGATCGGGCTTGTCCCAATGTCGCCATAGACAACGCCGATCGCCCCAACAGTGAGGAGTGGTAGACTGGATTTTCCGTGGCTGGCCTGTTCGGTCGCTACGTCACCGGCTTGGGCGCCGGCATTTTCCGTATGCGTCATGAGCTTTACGGCTCTCGCTGTTTCAAGGCGGGCGCCGCTATACACCCGTCCCCCATCACAAACAACACCCGGTGATCTGAATAGTTCATATGCGAAAAGGGGCTGCCCGGATAGGACAACCCCTTTTACCTAGTAAACGCTGGTAAAGTCCGCGTTCTTACTCGGCCGCTGCGGCAACCGAATTTTCTTCCTCGCGGGCGGCCTTGGCGGCTTCGCCCCACCAAATCAGCTGGTCGAGCATGTCATTGGCCGAATTGCCGATTGAGCCTTCGATCTCGCTCAACGGCTTGTTCTGCTGACCCATCGGGTGCACGGCAAAGAAGTCGGCGCCGGCGATATGAACAGCGGAACGGGTCGAAACCATCTGCAATTCGATACCGATGGTCCGCAGGTTCTCGACAGCGCGTGCCGCACCCAAGGCGCCATAACCCACCGCACCGAATGCCTTCTTGTTCCAGTTCACATAGGCCTGGTCGATCGCGTTCTTCAGAACACCGGTAATGGCGCGATTGTACTCGGCCACGACGAAGATGAAGCCATCAAATTCAGAGATCTTGTTCTGCCAGCGAACGGCTTCGGGGTTTTGCGAGGGCATCCAGGCATTGGAAGCCGCTTCATCGAAGAACGGCAGGTCGAAATCGCGCAGGTCGATCAGCTCGGCGTCGATTTCCGGGCGTTCATTCGCCTTGTCCAGGATCCACTTGGCCGGCACTTCGCCGAAACGGGTGGGACGGGTGGACGAGATGATGACGCCGATCTTGAGCTTGGACATGTGATGCCTCCTAAGTAACAAATCGTAACTGAGGCGATATATGTGCCTGTCGCGAAAAGTCTCAAGAGGGCACGAATTTGTCAGCCGGGGACATTGCCGTGCCCCGGTTACACTCATGTAAGCATAGGAATTACCGACTATTTCTTCTCTCGGGACAACCTGGCTGCCCCAAATCCGGCTCATTACCTTTATTGGACGCACGCAGTGTTCTTTTTAAGCGAACAATCGGTTCAGGCCAAAACGGCGAGGTAGCGCCGGGTCGCCTCGGCGAACCCCATCAAGAGCGCATCCGCCGTGATTCCATGTCCGATGGACACCTCCGCCACGCCAGGAACGGCCTTCTGAAAATCCGGCAGATTGACCAGCGTCAGGTCATGCCCTGCATTGACACCCAGCCCAGCATCTAGCGCGGCCCGGCAGGTCACCGCCAGCGCCGACAATTGCCGCTCGGCCTCTGCCGCATCATCAAAACAGGCGCCATAGGGACCGGTGAACAGCTCGACGCGATCCGCCCCGGTAGCCTTTGCCGCCGCAATGCCAGCCTCTCCGGCATCCGGATCGCAAAACAGCGAAATTCGCCGGTCCGGCCGCTTCAATCGCTGCACAACCGACCGGAGAAAATTGCCTTTGCCGACAAAATCCCAGCCATGGTCGGATGTGGCCTGCGCCGGATCGTCTGGCACCAGGGTGACCTGCTGCGGGTTCACCTGTTCAATCAGCTCGAGGAAATCCTCGCTCGGATATCCCTCGATGTTGAACTCTGTCTCCGAATATTCTGAGCGCAGCACATCCGACAATTCGAACACATCGCTGCGCCGGATATGCCGTTCGTCCGGGCGTGGGTGCACGGTGATCCCGCTCGCCCCCGCATCGAGCACCACGCGCGCGGTTCCCGTCACGCTCGGCCAGGGCAGATCGCGGCGATTGCGCAATTGCGCGACGGCATTGAGATTGACGGAAAGCAAAGTCATGGCAGAAACCCATAAGAACAGGCCCCTGCCATACACCAGACTGGGCGCCGCGCCCAATCGAACCTTTTGATGAGTGCAATCAGCGTCTTGCTGACTACATGCCCTCAGGACCGCGATTGATCGCGGCTAGGCCCGTGCGGACCACTTCGACCAGCCCCAGCGGCTGCATCAGGGCGATGAAGCTGTCGATCTTGGACGGTTTGCCGGTCACCTCAAAGACGAAGCTTTCCACCGTCGCATCGACGATCTGCGCCCGGAATGCGTCGGCCAGACGCAGCGTTTCGGCCCGGTGATCGCCCGTGCCATTGACCTTGATCAACGCCAGCTCGCGCTCGAGATAAGCGCCCTCCGCCGTCAAATCGTGCACGCGGTGCACCGGCACCAGCCGCTCGAGCTGGGTCTTGATCTGCACTAGCACCTTGGGCGTGGCGATAACCACAACAGTGATGCGACTAAGTCGCTTGTCATGCTCGGTCTCGCTGACAGTCAGACTTTCGATATTGAAGCCACGCGCCGAAAACAGGCCGACGACCCGGGCGAGAATGCCGGGCTCGTTATCGACCAGCACGGAAAGGGTGTGACGTTCGGTCTGCTGGGTTTCCTGGGTCAGGAAATAGGCCGAGCCGGTGGGCTGCAAATGTGCGTTCATTTTCGTGTCCTCCGCAGCGCTCTAAACGAGCGCCCGTCCCTTCTCGTCGATGATATCCCCGATATTGGCCGTATCGGGCAGGATGATCTCATTGTGCGGCTTGCCCGACGGAATCATGGGCAGGCAGTTCTCGTCCTTCTCGACCAACACGTCGAACAGCACCGGGCCGTCATATTCGAGCATGTCGGCAATGGCTGCATCGAGTTCGGCCGGCGTGTCGCATTTGATACCCTTGGCCCCATAGGCTTCGGCGAGCTTGACGAAATCGGGCAACGATTCCGAATAGGAATGTGCATAGCGCGAGCCGTGCAGCAGGTCCTGCCATTGGCGAACCATGCCCATGCGCTCATTGTTGAGAATGAAGATCTTGACCGGCAGGCGATATTGCACCGCCGTCGAGAGCTCCTGCATGGTCATCTGCACCGAGGCCTCGCCGGCAATGTCGATCACCAGCGCATCGGGATGGGCCACTTGCACGCCGACCGCCGCCGGCAGCCCGTAACCCATCGTCCCCAGGCCACCCGAAGTCATCCAGTGGTTCGGCTTGTCGAAATGGAAGTGCTGCGCCGCCCACATCTGGTGCTGACCCACCTCGGTGGTGATATAGACTTCCTTGGACTGTTTCCTGGTCGCCTCATAGAGCCGTTGAATGGCCCATTGCGGCTTGATGACCGTATCTGAGTTCTTGAAGTTGAGCGACCCGACGTCGCGCCATTTCCCGATCTGGGTCCACCAGCCGGCAATCGCTTCCGTGCGCGGCTCATTGGTCCGGCTGCGCCAGATGCGGATCATTTCCTCGAGCACGCGATTACAGTCGCCGACGATCGGGACATGCACCTGCACCACCTTGTTGATGGAGGCCGGATCGATATCGACATGAATCTTGGTGCTGTTTGGAGAGAAGGCATCGATGCGGCCGGTGATGCGATCATCGAAGCGCGCGCCGATATTGATCATCACGTCGCAATCATGCATCGCCATGTTTGCTTCATAGGTGCCGTGCATGCCCAACATGCCCATCCACTGCGGATTGGAGGCAGGGAAGGCCCCCAGACCCATCAAGGTCGAAGTCACGGGAAAGCCGGTCAATTCCGCAAGCTCGCGCAGGTTTTCCGAGGCTTCCGGTCCTGCATTGATGACGCCGCCACCCGTATAGAAAATCGGGCGTTCTGCCTTCAGCATGAGATCGACCGCGGCCTCAATCGAAGCCAGGTCACCATCGACCTGCGGGCGATAGGACTGGTGACGCAGCGTGTCTGCCTCTGGCTTGAAATATTCGCCCACGGCGAACTGGATATCTTTGGGAATATCGATGACGACCGGACCCGGGCGGCCCGTGGTAGCGATCAGGAAAGCCTCATGCAGTATGCGCGGCAAATCCTCGATCGATTTGACCAGATAGTTGTGTTTCGTGCAGGAGCGGGTGATGCCGACCGTGTCGCATTCCTGGAACGCATCGGTGCCGATCAGCGTCGTTGGAACCTGGGCGGTGATGCAGACGAGCGGGATGGAATCGAGCAGCGCGTCCGTAAGGCCGGTGACCGCATTGGTCGCGCCCGGACCGGAGGTGACCAGGACTACGCCAGCCTTGCCGGTCGAACGGGCATAGCCCTCCGCCATATGGGTGGCCCCCTGCTCATGGCGCACCAGGACGTGCTTGACGAAATCCTGCTGGAACATGGCGTCATAGATCGGCAGGGCTGCACCGCCGGGATACCCGAAAATATGTTCGACCCCCTGATCGGTCAGCGCCTGGATCACCATTTCCGCCCCGGTCATCTTCTCGGCCATTGCTCAGCCCTTCCTAACTCTTTCGCCCCTCCCAGCGGGGCCTCTATCTCACCTGCCGCCTGTGTCCCCGCTCAGCGGAAAAAAGGCAATAAAAAAGGCCCCGTTCGGGACCTGTGTTCGGCGCACCAGCTATCGCGCGGGGTCTTACCCCACGTTGCCGATGCGCCTGCGTACTACGAGAATGAGTGCCCGCACTGGACCGCTCCAAAAATTCTAGACGGCGCATTGATAGAAGCACCGTCACGCCAAAGTCAAGTCGCCATGCCTCTCTTGACCCCCGATGCGGCAGAATTCTCGTGCACAGGCACACTTCTGCCGCGAATGGGGGCTGGCACCATGTGCTTGAGATGTTAAGCCGGAACCAACAACGAAATAAGACAGTTCGGTGACATGGGCAAAAGCGCGCTCGACAAGGATCTGCAGCGGTTTTCGGGCCTCGAAAACGCAACCCACAATCTGAGCCGCTCGCTGGCCGCACCCGGCATTGCGCTGGTCTTTTTGCTGCTTGTCGGTGTCTGGGCCGCTTTCGCCATGGGCCAGGGCCCCGGTACCTATGTGGTGGTCATTGCTGCGCTGATCGCCGGCTACATGGCCCTCAATGTCGGCGCCAATGACGTGGCCAACAACATGGGTCCCGCCGTTGGCTCCCGCGCGCTGACCATGGTGGGCGCCCTGGTCATCGCCGGTATCTTCGAGGCGGCAGGAGCCTTGCTGGCCGGCGGCGACGTGGTCAACACGGTGGCGCGCGACCTGTTGATCTCCCCCGAAATGGAAAGCCGCACCTTCATCATGGTGATGATGGCGGCCCTTCTGGCCTCGGCCCTTTGGGTCAATCTGGCCACCTTTGTCGGCGCCCCCGTTTCCACGACCCACGCCGTCGTCGGCGGCGTTGTCGGATCCGGCATTGCCTCGGCCGGCTTTGCCATCGTCAATTGGCCCACCATCGCCGCCGTCGCCGCGAGTTGGGTCATCTCTCCGGTCCTGGGCGGCCTGATCGCAGCCGTATTCCTGGTCATCGTCCGCATGACCATCACGACGCGCCTCGACAAGATCACCTCAGCCCGCGTCTGGGTGCCCATTTTCGTGGCGGTGATGACGGGCATCTTCACCATGTACCTGACCACAAAGGGCCTGAGCCGTGTCTGGAAGCCCGGCTGGGGCGTGACCATTCCGCTCGGCATTGCCTTCGGCGCCCTTGGCTGGGTTGCCGCTATGCCTTGGGTTCGCCACCAGTCGCGTCACATGGAAAACCGCAAGAAGCACGTGGCGGCGCTGTTCCGCCTACCGCTGATTGTGGCGGCCGCGCTGCTGTCCTTCGCTCACGGCGCCAATGACGTGGCCAACGCCATCGGTCCCTTTGCCGCCATCGTCACCGCCATCCAGACCGGCCATGGCGAAGTTGCAGGCATCACTTTGCCGCTTTGGGTCCTGGCCATCGGCGCCATTGGCATCTCGCTGGGACTGGCCTTGTTCGGTCCGCGCCTCATCCGCACTGTGGGCGAGCAGATAACCAAGCTCAATGAGATCCGCGCCTTTTGCGCCGCCCTTTCGGCCGCCGTTACCGTGCTGATCGCTTCGGCGCTGGGCATGCCCGTGTCGTCCACCCACATTGCCGTGGGCGCGGTGTTCGGCGTCGGCTTTCTGCGCGAATACATCTCGCGGCGCGACATGCAGGGCACCGCCGTGCCGATCAATGCGCGCTTTGTCGATCCCAGCCAGCTCAATGCCACGCCTGAAGAGGCGCTGGCCAACGCGCGCCGCGCCGAGACCCGCATGCTGGTGCGGCGTCAGCACGTTTATTCCATCGCAGCGGCATGGGTAATCACCGTGCCCGCCTCGGCCCTGGTGTCGGCTTCGCTCTATTTTGGCTTGAGCCTTTTGGTCCCCTAAGGCGTAGGCCTTCGGCCATCGGGGCGCTTGGCCGCTCTAGCTTGAGATCATCCGGTTGTGCAGGGTCAGTGCCAGCCGCCCTAGTGACTGGTCGGCCAGAAGCCGCCGGGCCTCGGGCAGCGTCGCCCAATGGCGCATGCGCTGGCCCTTTTCCTTGTAGTCGTCGAACTGCTGCGTCACACGCAGCGGGTAGAGCTCAACATCGACCAGCCCGACATTGTCCCCGCCCGCACCGGTCCGGTAGGTCCCAATGACTTCGCTCGAAATTTCTCCGGCAACGCCCGCCTCCTCCTTTGCCTCGACGGCAGCGCTCTCCCAAGGTGTCATATCGGTTTCGACGGCGCCTTTGGGAAAGATCCACTTGCCGCTCCGGCGCGACGTGATCAGCAGGAACGCCATGCGCCCCTCAACGATCGCATAGGGCATCGCCCCGGACTGGCGCAGGCTAGCTGCGGTTTCAACCCGCGGGCTCCAATGTTTCAGTATTTCGCGCATATCGTCCAACGGCACATATTCGAGTCGTCACTTTTCCTAGCCGGACAGTTCGTCTGAACATTTACAAGCAAAAGGGGCCCACAGGGCCCCTTCCATTCCCGTTCTTCACCGTTTCCTTGAAAAACCGGTGAAATCCCGAGCTGCGTCTGGCGCTTAGCTGAGCAGGGTGAGGTCGGTTGCCGAAACCTTGCCGTCGCGACCAGTCTGCAGCTCGAAGCTCACCTTGTCACCTTCATAAAGGCCCTGCAGGCCCGAGCGCTGAACGGCGGAAATGTGGACGAATGCGTCCTTCTCCCCGTTGTCGGGCGAGATGAAACCATAGCCCTTGGTAGTGTTGAAGAATTTCACGGTCCCGGTGATGGCGGCCATGTCTTGGTCCTCTAGGTCTGTTGTGCCGCAACGTGCGGCGGAAGGGTTTGTCCGGGAGTGTGCAACTTTTCCGGACTTACGGTTCACGAGATCAGGAGGTAGCCAAGTTTCCGGCAAGCCGGTCGTTCAGATAGCGCAAGACAAGTGGCACGTATGCACTAATTATCTCTGTTTGCTGTGACATTTTCAAGGCCACCCAGAGCGTTCAATAGACAAACCGCGCTTGATCACAAGAACACCCGGTCGGGGGGCCAACCGGGTGTCTGGCGCTTGGGGGCGCTTGACCGCAGGGGGCGCTGCGGCTTGAGAAGCCGCGCGTTAGCCGCGCGGGCAGGTGTCGATGTAGCGGGTGCCGTTCGGGCGCTCGTAAACGCAGCGGTCGCGGCTGGTTCCGTAGTAACCAAGCAACTCGCCAGCAGCCGCACCAGCAACGGCACCGATACCGGCACCAACCGCCGTACCGACAACATTGCCGCCAGTTGCGGTCGCACCAACAATGCCACCGCCAATGGCACCCACGGTCGCACCCTGCTGGGTGGTCGTACAGGCGGCCAGGGACAAGACGGTTGCGACGATGATCAGGATCTTGTGCATTAATTCCTCCAACGAAACACTCGGACGAAGGAATGCACGGCTCCGTGAATGGTTCCGGCTGGGTTTTAAACTTTATTAATTCAATACCGTCCCTTGCGCCCTAGCCCGGCCAGGGACAATCCCAGCCAGCCCAGCATCATCAGGCCGCCGCCCAGCGGTGCGGCTCCGCCGAACAGTCCCTGCCCCAACAAAGCGCGCATTGTCAGGTCGCCGCCAAACAGCAGCGTGCCACCGGCCAACACCAACCCGGCCCCAAGGAGCAATCGCCCCTGCCCGAACAATCCGACCGCCACCAGCACCGGCGCATGAGACAGAAACATCGTCGCCAGGGCGCTCAGATTCCGGCTCTCGCCATGTGATGCGGCAGCAGCGGCAGCAACACCGATTGCACCCATCAGGCCAGCAAGAACCAGGAAATGTCTCGGCACCAGTCTGGGCATCTCATGCTCCCGGCATCGGTCCCGCTTTCGCGCCGGACCGGATTGGACTACAGCATGAACTGCGAGTGAGAGACATGACAATGAGCGACAACGTCGCGGCGGCCCGTGCAACGCCGCAAAGCCCCAAGGCCGGAACCGGCTGGAGCGCTGAGTTGCGCGCCACCTTCGCTCTGGCCTGGCCTTTGGTCATTGCCCAGGTGGCCCAGAACGCCCTGCAGGCCACCGATGTCCTGATGATGGGTTGGCTGGGGCCGGAAGCGCTTGCCGCAGGCACCTTGGCCAGCAGCTTCCTCATGCCCCTGTTCCTGTTCGGCGTTGGCGCGGTTGGTGCCGTGGCGCCATTGACGGCCCAGGCGCGCGGTCGCCGCGATATCAAGGCCATTCGCCGTGTCGTCCGCCAGGGCTTCTGGGCCGCCATCGCCCTGGCCCTGTTGCTCACCCCGATCCTCTTGCAAATTCGCACCGTCTATGGCTGGCTCGGGCAGGACCCGGTTCTGGCCGCAAGGGCCGAAGAATATATCCAGATCGCGGTATTGATGCTGGTGCCCGCCATGGGTGTCATCGTCCTGCGTTCCTTTCTCTCCACCTTCGATTCCACGCGTATCATTCTCGTCATCACCCTGGGCGGCGTCATCGTCAACGCCATCACCAACTACCTGCTGATGTTCGGCAATTTCGGCCTGCCACGACTGGAACTGCGTGGCGCAGCCATTGCAACGGTCCTGACCAACCTGTTCATGCTCGGCGCCATGCTGACCTATGTGCTGCGCCATCGTCGCTTCAAGCGCTTCAACATTCTCATCCGCTTCTGGAAACCCGATTGGCCTCGCTTCCGCGAAATTTTCCGCATCGGCACGCCGATCGGCCTGACTGTGCTGGCCGAAGTTGGCCTGTTCGCCGCTGCCGCCATTCTGATGGGCCGGCTGGGCACCGATGAATTGGCCGCTCACGCCGTAGCGCTGCAATGCGCCTCGCTGGCCTTTATGGTCCCGCTCGGGCTGGGCATCGCCGCCACCGTGCGCGTTGGCGTCGCCTGTGGCCGCAAGGACCAGGAAGGAATCCGCAAAGCCGGTTGGACCAGCTTCATGCTCGGCACGGGCTTCATGGCGGTCTCTGCCCTCGCCTTTATCCTGTTCGGCCCGGTCATCGTCTCCCTGTTCCTCGACCCCAGCCTGCCGCAGAACCAGAACGCATTGATGTTCGCTGCCACATATCTCGCCATCGCCGGTCTGTTTCAGATCGTCGACGGCGCCCAGGTGGTTGCCGCCCATGCGCTGCGCGGACTGAGCGACACCAAGGTACCCATGGTGATGGCTATTTTCGGCTATTGGCTGGTTGGCCTGCCCGTGGCCTGGCTGTTGGGATATGTGCTCGATATGCGCGGCGTGGGCATCTGGCTCGGCCTTGCCGCCGGCCTCGCCTTCGTCGCCGTGCTGCTGGTTGGCCGTTTCGCGCTCCGCGAGCGCCTGGGCCTGCTTCGCAACATCGACGCCTAGAGAGCCTTGCCCTCGAGACCCAAACGAGGCCAGTCGCCCATGCGGTTGCGGAACCAGGTGCGCTGCCGCTTCGCATATTGGTGCGTGGCGATGGTGGCCAAGGTGATCGCTTCGCCCTGGCTGTGCACCCCGTCGAGCCAGTCGGAAATCTCGCGCACGCCTATGGCCTTCATCACCGGCAGGCTTGGGTCGAGATTCAGCGCCCGCAGCGCCTTCACCTCCTCCACAGCCCCGCTGGCGAACATGGTCTCAAAGCGCCGCGCAATGCGTCCGCGCAGCACATCGCGGTCCGGGGATAGCACAAAGCGCTCGACCAACCAGCCCTCCAGCAGCCCCGGCCGCTGATCGTCCTGAAAACTCGACAATGCCCGCCCCGTGGCACGTTTCACCGCTATGGCCCGCGTCACCCGCTGCGGATCGGCTACCTTTAGGCGCTGGGCCGTCACCGGGTCCTCCATCGCCAGCAACGCCATCCGTTCTGGCTCGTCCAGCGCTTGAATCTCTTGCTGAACTTCAAACGTCAGCGCGGAGGAAATTTCCGGAACGTCGGCGAATCCATTTGTCAGCGCCTCAAAGTAAAGCCCTGTTCCACCGACGAAAATCAGCTCGCGCGCGGGATCGACCTCATTCAGGATTGCCTGCGTCGCCCGCACCCATTGCCCCGTCGAAAACCGCTCGGCAGCCGGCACCACGCCATAGAGTCGGTGTTCGGCCTCGGCCTCATCTGCGACGCTTGGGCGGGCCGTCACAATCCGCAGCGTGTCATATACCTGCATGGCATCGGCATTGATGATGACGCCGCCGCCGGCGCGTGCACGTCCCAGCGCCAGCGCCGACTTGCCGCTGGCAGTCGGACCCGCTATCAGCACAGCGCGCCTTTGGCTCGTCACCGAACTCTCCCGAAAGTTTTGCCCGCCATGCCGGTTCTTTCTCTCATCGCCAATCCCGCTGACCCCGAGTTGAGCGCACCGCTGGCGCAGGCTGTGGTGGCCCAAACCGGCGGAGAACTCAACTGGCTAAACCACGGCGTGGCCTGCGACATTCTCGAGCCCAATGCTCCAGATGCGTTACGGATCGCCCGTGACATCATCGGCACCAAGTCCGTGGATGCCAATTTGGTGCCCACTGATGGCCGCCGCAAGCTTCTCCTCGTCGCCGACATGGATTCCACCATGATCGAGCAGGAATGCATCGACGAGCTAGCCGCCGCCCTCGATCTCAAGCCGCAGGTTGCCGAAATCACCGACCGCGCCATGCGCGGCGAACTCGACTTTGCCCAGGCGCTGGACACCCGCGTTGCGCTGCTCAAGGGGTTGGAGCGCAAGGTGATCGAGGAAGTGCGCCGCGAGGCCATCACCCTTGCTCCCGGTGGCCGCGCCCTGGTCCAGACCATGAAGGCGTATGGCGCCTATACCTCACTGGTCTCGGGCGGCTTCACCTTCTTTGCCGACTACTACGCCAAGCGCATCGGCTTTGATGAAGCCATTGCCAATGTGCTCGAATTCGATGGCGACCGCCTGACGGGAACGGTGGCCAAGCCCATTGTCGACAAGAACACCAAGCGTGAGCGACTGCTGACACTGGCCGGTGAACGCAATCTTGACCTGGCCCGCACTTTGGCGGTGGGAGATGGCGCCAACGACCTCGACATGATCGGGGTGGCCGGTTTTGGCGTGGCCCTGCACGCCAAGCCAGCGGTTGCCGAAGCGGCCGGCATCCGCATCGACCATGGCGACCTCACCGCCCTGCTCTACCTGCAAGGCTATTACGACGACGAATTCGTCCGCTAGCTTGATAACTTCAATAACAAAGGCCCGCGCAGTTTCCTGCGCGGGCCTTTAATCTGTCTGCCATAAGACTTACTGGCTGGATGCCGGCGCCGTCTCTTCGGCCGGAGGCGGGGCCTCGGTGCCCACTGTGGGCTGCAGTTCCGAACCATCGTCCAGCGTCATGGTCGGCGCCACGGTTTCTTCGATGCCCAGGCCATCCAGTGCCGGCTCATCCGAGCTGGTGCTGGGGGTCTGAGGCGCCGATTGCTGCGGCAGCGGCGTTGCAAAGCTTGTGCTGGCCGCCGGGATTTCGCCGTCCGAACCAAAGTAGCGGAAGAAGGCGCTATCAGGCGAGAGGACCATGGTGGTGCCGGTATTCCCCAGCGCGGTCCGATAGGATTCCATCGAGCGATAGAACTCGAAGAATTCCGCGTCCTGCCCGTAGGCCGAGGCGAAGATACGGTTCCGATCGGCATCACCCGTACCACGGATGATTTCGGCATCGCGTGTCGCTGCGGCGACGATTTCCACGGCCTGACGTTCGGCAATGGCGCGCAGGCTCTGTGCCTGCTCCTGACCACGGGCCCGCAGCAGCGCGGCCTCGGCCAGACGTTCAGCACGCATGCGCTCATAGGTCCGCTCTGAGACTTCATCCGCCAGATCAGTACGCAGAATACGCACATCAACGATCTCGATACCCAGTGCAGCCATTTCCGGCCGGATCAGATCGCGCGCTTCAGTCATCATCTGCGGGCGTTGCTCGGAGAGAGCGGCGTTGAACTCACGCAGACCATAGACCTGGCGCAAGGCAGCGTCGAAACGCGTGGCGATACGATCCTGCGCGACAGACAATTGACCCAGCGCCCGCTGACGGAACAGCACCGGATCAACGATCTTGTAGGTCAGGAAAGCGTCCACCTCGTAGAAGGCACCGCCCGAGACCTGCACGGTCATGTCGGCGATATCCTGACGCAGCAGACGATCTTCGATGATCTGTACGCTATCGACGATGTCGGTCGGGATCTTGAAGTACAGACCCGGCTCGGTGCGGACATCAGTGATCTGACCGAAACGCAGCACGATAGCCTGTTCACGCTCGTTGACCACATAGATCGAGGAGAACAGCACATAAAGGGCCGCCACCAGGACGCCGCCAATGATGAAGAGACGATTGCTCATGGCTTACTCCCCCGAACCGGTGTTTGTGTTGGCGCGGGAGCGCAATTCAGGCAACGGCAAGTACGGCACAACGCCTGAACCACCGGCACCATTCTCGACCAGAACCTTCTCCGAGGAGCTTAGCACCTGTTCCATGGTTTCCAGGAACAGACGCTTGCGGGTCACTTCGGGTGCATTGACATATTCGGCATACACCGCGTTGAAGCGCTCGGCCTCACCGGTTGCTTCCTGCACCACACGGTTGGAGTAAGCAGCAGCTTCTTCGCGCAGCGCTGCGGCCTGACCGCGGGCGTCACCCAGAAGGGTGTTTGCGTAGGAGCGGGCTTCTTCCTGCAGACGATCCTCATCCTGCTCGGCGCGCTGCACTTCGTTAAACGCGTCGGCCACTTCGGCTGGCGGAGCGGCGTTCTCGATCGAGATCTGCTGCACCGAAACACCCATGCCATAGGAGTCGAGAATGTCCTGGGTGATCTGCTGCACCTCAATGGCGATCCCGGCGCGGTCGTCGCGGAAAATATCCTGTGCCGGACGGCGGCCGACGATTTCGCGCATCGCGCTTTCCGCAGCGTTGCGCACCATCTCTTCCGGATCGCGGACATTGATCACATAGTCGACTGGATTGCCCACCGACCAAAGCACGGCAAAGCGCACATCAACGATGTTCTGGTCGCCAGAAAGCATCAACCCGTCATCGGCATTGGCGCGCGAACCTGAGCCAGTCGCCGTACCGATGGAAGTCTGGTTCTGAGAGGTGTTGACCTTCTCGACCGTTTCGATGGGCCAGAGGTGGAAATGCAGACCCGCAGTGGACAATTCCTGCTTGGGCGCACCCAGACGGAATTCGACGCCGACTTCGGCTTCTTCAACGGTATAGACCGAGTTGAGCAGCCAGAAAGCGCCCAATACCAGCACAGCACCGACCAATAGCCAGCGACCACCCGGCAATCCGCCGCCAAACTGAGCGCGTCCGCGGTTCAGAATGTCTTCGAGATTGGGAGTATTGTTGCTCGGACGGCGTGGACCGCCCCCGCCTCCCCCTGGCGCCTGGCCCCACGGTCCGCCATTATTGCGGCCGCCTCCGCCACCATTATTCTCCCAAGGCATCGCATTCCTTTCGGTGTCTTCGAGAAATCATTGCTGCCATATATAGGCAAGGCGCCCGCACGATCAATGCGCGCTCCCATGAATGCGTTGGTAAACCCGTATCGTGTAGGTGGCCGCATCGCGCTCGGATCGCGGCATGCCCGGCTCATCGACCACCCGCCATTCGGCCGGGTCAATCGGCGGAAAATGCACATCTCCATCCGGCTCAAGGTCGACATGGCTGATATAGAGCCGGTCGGCGAGCGGCAACGCCTGCGCGTATATGTCGCCGCCGCCAATCACCATGATTTCATCCTGCTCGCTCGCCTCGGCCAGCCGCCGCGCAGCGGCCAAGGCTTCCTGCAGGCTGTGGCGCACCAGCACGCCATCGGGCCGATAATCATGCTGCCGCGTCACCACAATATGCGGACGCCCGGGCAATGGCTTGGCAAAGGTCTCGAACTGCTTGCGGCCCATGACCATGGGCTTGCCCATTGTGGTCTGCTTGAACCAGGCGAAATCCGATGGGATGCGCCAGGGAATGGACTGGTCCGCACCAATCACATTGTTGCGCGCCACCGCGGCGATAAGGGAGATTTTGGACATAGAGGAGGATTAGCGCGTTCGGCGCGAGAAGGTAAGGCCGAAATGCTATAGGCGTCGTGCCCCTATGGGCAAAGCGCCAATCGCTGTCCAGCGCAAAACAAAAAGGCCGGCCCCAGTGGGGTCGGCCTGATGATTGAAGCACATGTCGGTGTTTACGGGGTGCCGATCTGTACCCGCCCGTCGACGGGCTCTGCATTCTGGCTGTCAATATTCGGCATCGCGTCGATATCCTGCTGGGTCATGCCCCGCATGACGAGCCGGCCGTCAATAACGGAAACCGTCTCGAGCGGGATGGAGACCTCTCGCTCACCGAAGCCCAGGAAAGTGCCTTCGGCCAGCACCAGATAGTGCCGATTTCCTAGGAGGATGACGCGGTCTACCGTGCCAAGCTCGATTCCGCGAGCATTGCGCAGGTCCCGGCCCTCAAGGTCCGCGACATTGTATTCCAGTGCACGACCAGCTTCCATCTGCTGATCTTCGCGCAATAGCTGGTTTACCCGATCTCTGTCAGCCTGGGCGTTGGCAGTAGCAGCATTATCGCGTTCGGACGCATCCTCGCCGGAAACCTGCCCCTGTTCGAAGCGGATCTGAGGTTCGCCGGTCTGGTTGAAGCGAATCTCGGGCTCGCCTTCCTGCTGAACCTCAATATTGGGCTCGGCGGCTTCATACTGGATGCTAGGATCCTGACGCTGCACATCGATCTGTGCCTCGCCGGAGCTCTGAACCTCAACCTGCGCATCCTGGCGCTGAAGGTCGACTTCGGCGCCTTCGCCGTCGCCTTGCGTTGCCTGCTCTGCCTGGACCGAGACCTGAGGTTCTGGCTGATTGACGCTGACCTCCGGCGGCTGCTGACGAACCTCGATCTGCGGTTCGGGATTAGTCACCGCCACGTCCGGATCTGGCATGCGAACGATGATTTCGGGCTGCGGCATGTCAATGGTGATCACCGGCTGCGGGACCTGAACGCGCACGTTTGGCGCCGCCTGGCGAACGATGATCTCCGGCTGGCCCTGATTGACCCGGACCTGCGGTTCACGCTGCGTTACCGAGACCAGCGGGGCGCGCTGCTGCACATCGACCTCGGGATCGGGCTGGGTCACAACGATTTGAGCGGCAGCGTCCCTGTCGACCTCCTGCCCATTCGACCCCAACGCCCTGTTGGCCTGGTCGACATAGGTCAGGCAGCGCTCTTCATCGCCAGCCTGAACAGCGCTACGGCTCTGCTCGATCCATTCGGGCCGCAGATTGTCACCCTGGTCGCGCGTCAGGTCAGTCAGCGCCTGGCAGTGCTGGTCCCCTTGTGCGGGATCGGCCGGAGCCTGCGCCATAGCAACCGGCGTAAGCATCGTTGCACCGATGGCGGTGGCCATTATTGTTCTTTTGAAGTTTCTGGTCATCTTCCACGTTCCCTTTCTCTATTCGGAACCGACGTGAGGAGGCTCCGGATTTTGAATGAGCGGAATAATCGGCGCGCTGGACGCCGGCAGCCGGGTGGTCATTTTGCAACCCGGATACGGTTGAGAATCCTGCTCTGTCGTGTCGCAGTCGCGAAGCAACAAGCGCCATTGATGACGCGGGTCTTCATATGCGCGACCGTGCGTTGCGCTGAGGCAAAGCTTGCGTTGCCCTCAGGCTGCTCGTCCAACGGGTGCAGCCAAGATGAGTTCCCGGCAAATCACTGCGAACCGGAATTGTGACATCCGATGGTCGCACTCAATCTGGATGTGATCCGGGTATATGCCCGACGGGCAGATATGGCGAAGGCAGAGTTCTGTCGGATCTGAGACCGGCGACCGCCTAGCTCGTCCCCAGTTTCAATAGCGCCTCGCCATCGATGCGCACCTTGGTCCACTCGTCCTGCATCTCGCCCCCCTGCCTCTTGTAGAATGCAATCGAAGGTTCGTTCCAGTCGAGCACCCACCACTCGAACCGTCCCAGTTCTTCCCTTACGCAGCGCTGCGCCAGATGGACCAGCAGGGCCTTGCCAATCCCCTGCCCGCGCAACGCCGGATCGACATAGAGGTCTTCGAGCCAAATGCCATGCCGACCCTGAAAGGTCGAATAGGTATAGAACCAGAGCGCAAAGCCGACTGGTTTGCCCTCCCACTCCGCTATCGCGCAGAAAACCTTGGGTTCGGCTCCGAACAGATCGCGCGCGATGTCGGCCTCGCTGGCCTGCACCTCGTCTTCGAGCTTCTCGTAGACAGCCAGCGCGCGGATAAAGGCAATGATCTGGCCGGCGTCGGCTGGCACGGCTGGGCGGATAGTAAGCTTGGTCAAGGTCTTGATATCTTCCCCGCTAAGGAGAAATCTCCATTTGTCACGATATCGGCGACATCCGCGGAAGCGGACACTATCCTGCCTGTACAGTGCTGGCGCTATTGCGCCTCGTAGCGCTCCAGGATCAGAATGTTCAGCTCTTCCTGCGGCCAGAAGTTCTGCTTGACCATCTCGAAGGTCGTGGGCCCGATCTTGGTCACGCCTTCACCGCAGAATGACACCAGATTGTCGGTGCTGCCCTTGTCGATGACGAGCCGGAAATTCTCGATACCGCCACCGGCCCAATTGCCGCCGGTCGTCAGGATGTAGGAAATCCAGCTCTCGGTGAACGGGGCGCCCCAGGGCTCGTCCGGATCAGGCAGCGTCTTGCGCACCGCAGCGATGAAGCTTTCGTCCGTGCAATATTTCCGGCGATATTCCGCCGCTGGGTCATATCCGTCGTCATAGGGTTCGGACAGAAACGCCACGCCAGTCGTGCCGCCAACACTGGGTGTATACCGATGCTCGACGATAACTGTTTCGCCCGCCGGAAATGTCGCCTCCCAGGTGTAGGTCGCACGATAGATCCAGTTGGGCCAAGAATGGGTTTCCCACCCCGACCCCGCGTCAAATCCATCCGGCGCGGCCAATCCCAGATGCAGAAAATCGTCGATTGTTTCGGCGTCTAATTCCTTGATCGCATCGATAGCTTCCTGGCTGATCGATACGAGAGGAATATCCAGCTTTTGCAGAAATTTCGTCCTGTCGACGCCGGCGGCGTAAGCATACTCATGCAGCTTTGCCTCAACTGGCTCCCCATCGAACAGGGTCCTAAATTCGAACAAATTGTCCGACGGCCCCATCGGGAAGGCCACTGGAGAGTAGTGGTCCGGGACGATATCGGGCATGGGAAAGGCCACCAGCAATTGATGGTCTTCGTCGCTGTCATTGCGGAACCGATAGACGACACGGATCTCTTCGCGCGAGATAAACAACTCCTCGCTCTCCATGGCGATTTCGCCATGCGAAACGAATTCCAGCCCCCCGGTGGTCAGAACAGCAGCCGTGTCATTGCCGAAAACCGGCCCGGTCATCAGCACCAGCAGAGTTGCAGCACAAGCCCTCATCTTGGCCTCCCTATCCTCGACGCCAGCATCACTAGCATGCCACGTCCGGCCGGAAACGGTTAAACCGCTGGAGAGTGACCAAGATATTTGAACCACTTCCGCTCGAGCGCTGCATCGAGGTCGATGTCACTGTTGCGCGCAAACAGCAGCAGCATGGCGAGCACATCTGCGGCCTCATCCTCCAAGGCCTCCCGCACAGCGACGGCATCCGCCCCCTTCATCCGCCCGCGACCGGTCCCGCGCAGATATTCGGCGACCAGTTCACCCAGTTCTTCCTGCATTTTGAGCAGATACCAGTCGTCGTCGCGGGAAATGTCATTGCGCGAGGCGTAGATATCGGACACTTCCGACACCAGCGCGCTAAGCTCGGCCAGCGACCGACTCATACCGCAATTGGTGCCGCAATGCGTGGATGCGGATCGTAGCCTTCAAAGGCAAAATCCTCGAAGACGAAATCTTCCAGCCGTTTGCGTTCGGCGTTCATCACCAGCTTAGGCAAGGGTCGCGGTTCACGCGAGAGCTGCAAACGCGCCTGATCGAAATGATTGCTGTAAAGATGCGCGTCCCCCAGCGTATGCACGAAGTCCCCGACCTCGAGGTCGCACACCTGCGCTACCATATGGGTCAAGAGTGCATAGGACGCGATGTTGAACGGAACGCCCAGAAAGCTGTCGGCCGATCGCTGATAGAGCTGGCAGCTCAATTTGCCGTTGGCAACATAGAACTGGAAGAGCGCGTGACATGGCGGCAACGCCATATTGTCGACCTCCGCAGGGTTCCAGGCGGACACGATATGCCGGCGGCTATCGGGCTTGCTGCGGATTTGATCCACGACAGCTTGCAACTGGTCGATCTTGCGCCCATCCGGCGCTGGCCAGCTCCGCCATTGTGACCCATAGACGGGGCCCAGATCACCATTCTCGTCGGCCCACTCGTCCCAAATGGAAACGCCGCGTTCCTGCAACCAGCGCACATTGGTTTCGCCACGGATGAACCAGAGCAACTCATAGATGATGGATTTGAGATGCAGCTTCTTGGTCGTGACCAGCGGAAAGCCCTTCGACAGGTCAAACCGCATCTGGTAGCCAAACAGGCTCCGTGTACCGGTGCCGGTCCGGTCCGATTTGTCGGTGCCGTTTTCGAGAATGTCGGAAAGAAGCTGAAGATAGGGCTGCATGATGCATATCTAGCGCGATTCGGGTGCGTTTCACCGCTACTCGAGCCATCACTGCTATTGCCTATCCACAACCCAGCAAGCGACGTCTAAATCAGCCCAGCGCGCTGCGCAGCACCGTCTCATCGAGCTCCCACTGATGGGACTTATCGATATGCGCCAGGGACCAGGCAAATATAGTCTGCATCTCCCGCAGATCGCGCTTGGCAACGGCCTCTTCGAGCAATTCGTTCATGCGCATCTTGGCCGGCAGGTGTCCCGGCGGTCCAAGCCGCTCGAACTCGACGCCAAATCCTTCTGCCACCCAGCCGCCGACCATGCCGGCAAATTCTTCGGACACAAGGAAGGCGCTCAATTCCAAAACGAGCAGCGTGACCGTGTCATTGTCGAAGCTCTCGGAACGGATCACCACTCCGCTCTGATTGGGGTGCCATTCCGGCCCCAGTTCTTCGAGAAAGAACCAGCCGCAGAAGAAGCCCCTGCATACGCTGGGCCGCTGCGCATAGACGGTGCACCCTTGCCCCTCGGCACAATGCAGGCACATCGTATTGGCTGGCTTCTGCAATGTTTCGCTGTGGATTGGCGGGAAGGAACAGCAGGCCGTGCAGCCGTTGCAATCCCTGCCGCTCAACGGCTCCATCGACATGGTGATGTTCTCCTCGCGCTCAGCAGAGCGCATGGCGGTTTGCATGTCAAAGGCGGTCAGCACCAGCTGCGACGATAGCCTTCCCATTCGTGCGCCAGTCCCTCGGCGACCAATTGGGCGCCGAGGGAATGTCCATCACGCATCGCCACGCGCAGCTTACGGCCATATCGGTCCTCGTCCCTGCCGTCCCGCACAAGTGCGAAGGGCGCGGCACTCAGCAATTCCCTCAGGCGCTCAGTCGCCCGCCGGCCAAGCGCGGCCTCATGCGAACACTGCGGCGAACTCACTTCAGGGGTATTGATGTCGGCAATGCGGATTTTGGTACCTTCGAGCCAGAACGTGTCGCCATCCACCACACAGGTGACGCGCACAGAACCCGAACAAATCCCGAATTGCCCAGAATAGAGCTGACTTACTGCCAGTGCCGCACCCTGGCGCGCGCCGAGCAACCAGTCACTAAGGCCGAAACCATCCAGCATGGTGGTAACGCCCCCGCCCACACCGACGGCAATAAGGGCCAGCGGCAGGAGCGGCAAAGTATCCAGCAACCTGTTGCGCCGCCTGCGTCCGCCGTTGCGGGTCAGTCCCTGTCTCGTCGTGTTCATGCGTTTCCCTCTGGCGGGCGGCCAGCATGATCACGAGTTGTTAAACAGAGCTGAATCGGTTCATCCGGATTTGCATCCGTCTGGGCCCTCACCTATATAGGGAGGGCCCGCAAGGGCTATGGCAATAAACTGTCATTGTAATAAACCCATCGGACCCGGGGGCAGTACCCGGCGTCTCCACCATCTCCCCTCCTAGCGGGGAGGAGCCAATGGGGACGAAACAGGATCGACGAGGGCGTAAAGAGTGTGCTTTTGCTCGGTGAGGTACCACCGTTATCGGTCCGAAACTTATAGTTGCTAATGACAACAATAAGGCTCCGGTCGCTCTCGCCGCGTAAGCGGTGCTAGCACTGGGAATTTAAGTCCTCCGCCCCTAGCCGGGCGTCAGGCGGGGTTCGCAGGCACCTGGCAACAGAAGCCTGCACTCATTTCCATTTGCTTGCAGTTCCTGCCGCCTTTGTTCTTGAATTTCATGGGAACGTAGGGCTGATATGGGCCGTTCGGGATTCGATCCGAACTCAAGAGGAGATTAGGGCACTATGGCCGAAGACCACATGCGATACGACATTCTCGCCCAGGAAGCCCTGCGCGGCGTCGTGCGCAAGGTATTGGCCGAGGTGTCGCGGACCGGCCTGCCCGGCGAGCATCATTTCTTCATTTCCTTTGCCACGCGCGCGCCGGGCACCCGCATTAGCGAGGAATTGCTCAAGCAGTACGACAAGGAAATGACCATCGTGCTGCAGAACCAGTATTGGGACCTCAAGGTCACAGAAAGCGCTTTCGAGGTCGGCTTGAGCTTCAACGGCCAGCCCGAAATGCTGCATATTCCTTTCGCCGCAATCAAAAGCTTTTTTGACCCCTCCGTGCAGTTCGCCCTGCAATTCGATCCTGCCACCGTCCCCGATGAACGTGAGGCGGACGAAGCCAATGCCGACGCTGCAACCGAGGCGGCATCTGGCGAGGCTGCATCCGAGGAAGGCAGCGGCGAAAAAGTGGTCAGCCTCGACGCCTTCCGCAAAAAACCCTGACAACGGGTAGAGGCATGGAAAAGCGATCCTTCTCCATCGCCGGCCACCGCACTTCCATCGCGCTCGAGCCGGAATTCTGGCACGGCCTTGAGGACATGGCGTCAACCCGCCAGCTGAGCCTTGCCGGCCTGGTGCGCGATATCGACGAGAACCGCCGGACCACAAACCTGTCGTCCGCAGTGCGGTTGGCCGTTCTGGCCTGGTACCGGGACCGCCCCCCTACTGATCTGGAGAACGCGGAATCGGCTGATTAACGCCATTACCAATGGGCTGGTTCACCCCGGGCTGAAAGCCGAGATTGAGCGGTCCCGTAATCGGTTCTTCTCCGGCCTCCTCAGACAGTTGCTCCTGCAGCAACTGCTCTTCCTCGAGCCGCTGCGCTTCTTCCTCCGCAGCCTGCCGCGCGGCTTCCTCGGCTGCGCGCCGACGCTGTTCCTCGATCAGCCTGTTGCGTTCCTGGGCCGCTGCGCGCTGCCGCGCCTCGTCCTCGAGACGCAAGGTTTCGAGCCGCTCGACTTCCAGCTCATTGGCCCGGACCTGGATTGCCGCCACCATCTCGCTGAGATCGACGCGGATTACCGGCGCCAACAGCGTCCCGCTCACCCGCGCAATAATCCTTGCCGTGTCAACCTCCACCAGTCCCTCCGGATCGCTGTAGTCGCGCGGTGTCAGCACATAATTACCGTCCAGCCCAAGCGTATCGAGCGCGAGATTAAGACTGCCCGCCAACCGCCCGCCAACCCCTTCGATGATCAGATTGGCCACGCGCACCGTGCCCCCGGCAATGGTAAATGCGCCCCGCGCTTCCTCGGCCCTGAAATCCCCTTGTGAGAGGGCAATACCGATCAGGGTCTCAAGAGTATCGGCCTCCATATCCAGCACGTTCTCCAGGCCCGCAAGGGCCGGGAAGACCGATGGCGCCAGGCCCTGCGCGACGAAATCGGCAAACGCGAAATTGCCTTCTCCGGTCATGCTGCGTACCGTCTCGCCCAGGCTCTCGCCCGTGCCTTCAAACTGCAGTCCGGCAAACAGCTCGCCTGAAAGGCCCCAGTCGACAGCTACAGGCATCAGGCTATCCAGCACCGCGCCATCCAATGTGACTTGGCCGGACACCGTTCGTGCAGATAGCGAACCGGCGCAGCATTGCTCGATGGACAGGCGCAGCGTGCCATCGCCGATTGCGCCCACGAGCCGGCTGATCGACACCGCCTCCGGGCTCCACACAAAAGTGAAATTGGTTTCACCCAACAGGTCCAGCCCGTTGTGGGTCATGGCTCCGATGGATACCGCGATTTCCCCACGCGTCGGGCGCGGCGCAATATTGGCCGCCAAAGGCCCCTCGGGCCACATCGCCGACGCATCTCCGATCAACGCATCGCGTCCGAACAGGGCAGCAGCCAGTCCGGCAAGCTCCAGGCTATCGGTATTGAGCTGCCCGCTAAAGCTCAGCAACTGACCCAGTCGCTGCATTTCCAGATAGCCGTCAAATCCGGCATCCCCGCTCGCTCCGGCAATATTGTCCAGGGTCAGCCGCCGCACGCCTTCAAACGACATCGCCGCGCTGGCCTCCACTTCGGGCAGGCTGGCGCCCCGCGCACCGACAAGGCTGGCCAATCCGCTTGCGTCATCGAGCAATACATCAAGCGTGCCATCACCGCTGATCTCGCCGCTCTGCGCCACGCGCAGACCCCCGAAGTAGCTCAAGGTCTCACCGCCCTGATTCAGCGACACGCGCCCATCAAAGCCGTCCGGACCACTGCCCTCAATAAACAGGCTCCCGACCAGCGCTCCGTCTCCCGAAAACAGCGGGATGTCGGCCAGACCGAGACGGCCAAGTGTCGCCTCGCCATCCTCGCTCTCCAGCGAGGCCGCCAGCCGCAGTTCTCCCGTGGACAGACCCGACAGGCCGCCGCTCATTTCAGCGCGCAGATCGATAGCCGCCGCCGCCAGATCGCCGCTCAGCGTCAACACCTGACCCGCGCCTTCTTCGCCTTGCTCCGCATCGGCAAGCAGAAACTGCAGATCCGCCGGCCAGGTACCTGCAAGACCCTCCTGCCAACCAAACGGAACACCGGCCATTTCATAAAGCGCCAGCAGCCCCGGCGCATCGCTGTCGGTCACTCCCAATTGCCCCGATCCCGTGACATGGGGATCGCTCAAACTCCCCGACAGGCGCAGCGCCGCGCTCAGCATAAGGCCGCCCCAGTCCGAGCTCGAAAGCCGCGAGAAACGCACCGCCTCAGGCGACCATTGCGCTTCGGCTACAAGGTCGGAGGCAATCAGGCCCATGACATCGGCCTTTTCGGCCGTGATGGAAAAGCTGCCATCTGGGAAACTGATCGAGAAATTGGCGTCACCGACCACTTCGGGGAACAGCGCAAGCAAGGCCGCAGTCTCGCGTTCATTCAAGCTGGCCAGTTCCAATACCGTATCAAGCCGCGGCTCATCGCCAAAACCCAACCGCAATTCTAGGTCGTGGCTCTTGCCGTCGACAACCAACCGGCCGTGGCTGAGCCCGAACGCATCGCCCGCCAGCATTAGCTGCCCCTCAAGGCTCCCCGGTGTGTTGAACAGCGGGCTGTCCTCGCTCGGCCGCTTCCACAATTGCGACAGCGCCTCCAGCCGGGCAGCCACAATGCTTACATCGCCCTGCAGGCCCACCACGCCATTGTCATTGGATGCAACGCCGGAAAAACGCAGTTCCGTTTCGCCCGGCAATCGGCCAACCGCCTGTTCAATGGTCCAATCGGTGCCATCGCTGGTGGCATCGATGCGCAACTCGCGCACGGAAAAACCGCGCAGACCAATTTCCGCCAGATCTACACCCAGTCGACCAGGCATGGGCGGAATAGGCGGCGCAGGCAATTCGGATAACATGCGCACAAATTCATAGGGCAGTTCGCTGGCCACCTCGGTGGCATCGCGCGGCGGCAGGGAAAACACCCCGCCTGAGACCACGGCGTCGAAACTGCGCCGCAGCCCCAATTGCACGCTGGCCGCTCCGGTCAGCCGCATGCCCGTCCGGTTTTCATCGAGTTGCAGCGTATAGCCCGAGAGCACCACGCGGTCTGTCGACACTGTAACCGCGCTTTCCAGCACCAGATCGCCGCGAATATCGTCGGCCCGCTCAGCTTCGGGCGGTGCCTGCCGATAGGCAAGGCTTCCCTCGAATCGAGGCGCGGCGCTCGCCGACAGTATCCCCTCCAATGTTACGGAGAATGCACCCCCTGCCTCGCGAACAAAGCTCGATACGCGCGCATTGCCCTGGGCATCTGCAGCACCGGAATTGAAACGGACCTCATAGCGCGCGTCGTCATAATCGGCCCGCCCCTGAAACTGGAATGGCCCGACAAAACTCGAGAGCCGCAAGTCGCCATCGATGCGCTGCGCGACAAAGGTCTCGGCCGAGCGCAGATCTTCCAGCCGGATGCTCCCATTGGAGATGCGCGCATGCTCGAGCGCAACACCACTGCCCGCCCCGCTCAGATCCACGCCGCTGCCAAACAGCCCGTTCTCATCCACGGTCAGGTGCACGACCGGACTTTCGAGAGTAAGCGCGGTGACGTTGTAGATGTCGCGCAGAAAATCCATCAGCACGAACTCGGCCTCGACGGCACCAACCGTTGCGGCCGGGGCTTCGGCGTCGCCAACGATCACATCGGAAAAGGCCAGGCGCGGGCTGGGTAGCAGCGAAAACGAAATATCGCCACGAATCGAAACCTCGGCGCCCAGAACATTGGTCGCCAGCACTTCCATGCGGTCGCGATAATCGCCCCATTGGATGAAGCGCGGCGCAAGGAAAGCGCCGGCCAGCACCACAATGGCAAAGAGGCCGACCACGATATAGATGCGATTAAGCACTGTGCCTGTTCTGCCCCGGCTGAAACTGGCGTGAGTGTAGGCACTTGCCGCGCACAAGCAAGTCGCCTGAACCCTTTTTAAGCAAACGAAAACGGCCGGGCACTTGCCCGGCCGCCGTTAACGTCTGGCAGAATGCTTAGAGAGAGCCGATGGACCAGAACATCGTCTCACCGGAGCTGTCGTCCACGCCGTCATTGTCGGTGACCACAAAGCCTTCGCCATTGGCATCAATGGCAAAGCCTTCGACCTTATCCAGCACATAGCCACCGGTTGAGGTGAGGTCGGGAATAAAGTCACGGACCAGCGTCTTGGTGACGGTCGGCAATTCGCCGCCCAGTTCGCCCGGCACCAGTTCGGCAACCGGCACGCTGTAGAGCGATTTGAGCTTGGCCTTGGAGCCGATCTGGTTGTCCCGTTCCACAATGTAGACCAGGTCGCCATGCGCGGTGATTTCCGAAAGGCCGACCCAGGCCCCTTCGGCAGGTGCTTCGAGCGGATAGTTCACCGCACCCCAGTCGCCGCTGGCGATATTGTAGGAGACGAGCTTGACCGTGCCTTTGGCGTCGTTTTGCCACTCGCGCTGAATGGCGATCCAGAGCGTTGCGTCGTCGCCTTCACCAATCATGGTGACGCCTTCCGAACCAAAGCGGATTTCTTCGCCCAGCAATTCAGCCGGGAACGGCACTTCCTCTGCGATCTCCCCCGACGCATCGACGCGATACAGAGCATGCGGGATCAGACGGTCGGTGCGGCCTTCCGAAGCCAGCCAGAAGCCACCTTCGCCGTCGAGGGTGATACCCTCCAGGTCAAGCTTCTGAGCCGGATGGCCATTACGGGTCACCACGGTCTTGGCGGTGATACGGGCCGGCTGGGCAGTCGCATCGATCGTATAGATCGAAGGCTGTGCCCCCAGGAAGCTGTCCGAAACACCATAGAGCATGCCCGCCCTTTCGGCATCGGCGACGAGGCCTGACAAGGCAACCCAGCCCAGTGGACGGCCAGCCGCATCGAGGTCCGACATGATGTGCGGGTAGACCGGTGCATCTGCTTCGGCCAGTTCATACACCATCACATGCGAGCGAGCGGCGCCATCGGCTCCCAGATCGGTTTCATTGGCCGTAATCAGCAGGTTACGAGCCGGAATGGCAACGGCACCTTCCGGACCAACACCCGATGGAATGGCCTGAACGAACTCGGGCTCTGCGCCGGTATCTTTGTAGATGGCAACCAGCGAGGCACGCTCAAGACCAATCATCAGATAGGTGTCGTCGCCGAACTTGGCCACGTCCACGCCTTCCGGCTCGACGCCCTTGGCGTCCGAACGCCCATCGGGATAATGGCCGTACTGCGCAGCCAGATGATCGAGCGATGCGCCGCTGTCGAACAGCACCTCACCGGCCTTGTTGAAGATCGAGAAGCTGCGCGAACCGCCATTATAGTCGCCTTCATTGGCCACCACAAAGCGCTCGTCGTCGATCCACTTCACCGCATCAGGCTCGCGCGGGCGTTCAGCCTGTGCGCCGGTGAAGTCGAGCGAACCATTATCCTCGGTGTCGATGTTCTCGAGATTGACCGAACCCGCGGAAAAATGCGCGGTCACTTCACCCGAATTGCCGTCAACGATCACGAAGTGATTGTTTTCCTGCAGCGACACCACAACCTCGTTGAGGCTGTTGATCGACACATATTCGGGTTCCGGATCGTCACCGGCCACTTCGGCCAGCCCGGTCAGGTCAACAATCTTGAGGCTATCGCAATCGACTGTGCCATCCGTCACATTGACCAGCGCCAGCGCCCCAGCCGGCAACTGTGGAAGCTCGCCGTCATTGAGATCTTCGTCACGCTCATTCTCGATGGCGACGACGATCAGCGAACCATCGGCATTGCGCGCCACCGAATCCGGCTGGCCGCCCAACTCGCACGAGGCCTCTACACTTTGGCTGGCCATATCGATGGTCGCCAGATTGCCCGAAGGCTCGGTGTAGCTCTCCGACGTGTTGACGCCGACGAAGATCTTCCCGCCATCGACAACCACGGTCGTCGGTTCGCCATCCAGCGCCAGAAAGCCGGCGGCCTTGGGCATTTTGGCATCAGCGATATCGATAAAGCCGATGCCACCTGCGGGGCTGTCGGAATAGATCAGCGTCATGCCGTCATCCGAAACGGTGATGATTTCCGAAGAGGTTTCTTCGGCCTCGGGCGCGTTCAGCGCGACCGGAAAGCTGGCAATGCGATTGAAATATTGGGCGGCCTGCACGCCGGCCGTGGAAAGGAGCAGAGCTGCGCTTAAGGCAGCGAGGCGCTTTTGAGCAATCATGGTTTGGGTCCCCCGGAATGATGCGGGCCCGGCTTAGGGACGCAGGGAAACAGATCAATGACGCTGGCATGACGTTCCTGTGACGCCCCGGACTTCTATACAGGACCGGCCGCCATCCCTATATTGGCCAGTAGAACAAAATGAGATTCGTCAAGGCTCGGCCGCGCACCTGCCCTGGATCGCGCGGACCTTGGAACAGAGTACGCATGGCCGACACCGCACCCCTGCCCCGCCCCCAGGGCGGCCCGATCACCAGCCAGCTCAAGAGCCGGCAGCCTAAGTTTCGCGCCGCTGTCGATTACATGGCGGGACTTAATCCAGAACAGCGCGAAGCTGTCCTACTCACTGATGGGCCCCTGCTCGTTCTGGCTGGTGCGGGCACCGGCAAAACACGCGTACTCATTACTCGGATAGCGCATATCCTTCTCCAAGGCAGGGCATGGCCCTCTGAAATTCTCGCTGTGACGTTCACGAATAAAGCTGCGCGCGAGATGAAGGAACGAGTCAATACCTTCGTTACGCCGTTGCCGGAGCTTCAGTGGATGGGGACATTTCATTCCATTTCCGCAAAGATTCTTAGGCGTCATGCCGAGCTAGTCGACCTTAATCCGAATTTCACAATCCTTGACACCGACGACCAGATCCGCCTGATCAAGCAATTGCTCGCGGCTGAAAACATCGACGAGAAGCGCTGGCCCGCCCGCCAGTTCGCCGGCATGCTCGACGCATGGAAAAACCGCGGTCTCCTGCCCAAGGATGTGCCACCGGCCGATAGCGGATTTTTCGCCAACGGCAAGGGCGGCAAGCTCTATTACGACTATCAGGCGCGCCTGAAGACTGTCAATGCCGCCGACTTCGGCGACCTGCTGCTCGAATGCATCCGCCTGTTCCGCGAGAACCCCGAAGTCCTCGCCGAATATCATCGCCGCTTCAAATATATGCTGGTCGACGAATATCAGGACAGCAACACCGCCCAATATCTCTGGCTGCGCCTGCTCGCCCAGGGCAAGCCGGCACCCGAAGCCAATATCTGCGTGGTGGGCGACGACGACCAGTCCATCTATGGCTGGCGCGGTGCCGAGGTGGACAACATCCTGCGCTTCGAGACCGATTTCCCCGGCGCCAAGGTCATCAAGCTTGAGCGCAATTACCGCTCCACCGCCAATATCCTCAAAGCCGCCTCGACCCTGATCGCCTACAACGAAGGCCGTCTGGGCAAGACGCTGTTCACCGACATTGCCGAGGGTGGCGAGGCGATCTCCTTCACCCAGGTTTACGACAGCGAAGAAGAAGCCCGCACCATCGGCGAGGAAATCGAGCAATATCAGCGCCAGGGCGATGCGCTGAACTCCATGGCCATCCTGGTCCGCGCCTCCTACCAGATGCGCGAGTTCGAAGAGCGCTTCATCACCCTGGGCCTCAACTATCGCGTCGTCGGCGGCCCGCGCTTTTATGAGCGCAAGGAAATCCGCGACGCCCTGGCCTATCTCCGGCTCGTGGCGCAGCCTTCAGACGATCTGGCCTTCGAACGCATCATCAACGTGCCCAAGCGCGGGCTCGGCGACGCCACCGTGAAGATGCTGATGGAAACCGCCCGCCACCAGCGCATACCGCTGCTGCAAGCGGTCCGCCTGATGGTCCAAACCGAAGATCTCAAGCCCAAGCAGCGCAGCACCCTTCGCGCCCTCGTCGCCCAGTTCGATGACTGGGCCTATCGGGCCGACAGTCTGCCGCCCTATCAACTCGTTGAGCACATCCTCGAAGAGAGCGGCTATATGGACATGCTGACCGCCGACAAGTCGGTCGAGAGCCAGGGCCGCAAGGAAAACCTCAAGGAGCTCAGCCGCTCCATGGAGGACTTCGAGTCCCTCGGCGGTTTCCTGGAACACATCTCCCTCGTCATGGACCGCGACAGCGCCGATTCCGGCGATGCCGTCACCATCATGACCCTGCACTCGGCCAAAGGGCTGGAATTCGACACGGTGTTCTTGCCCGGCTGGGAAGACGGCACCTTCCCCAGCCAGCGCTCCATGGACGAGTCAGGCCGCGCCGGTCTCGAAGAAGAGCGCCGCCTCGGCTATGTCGGCATCACCCGCGGCCGCAAACGCGTGCGCATCTCCGCCGCGCAGAATCGGCGCATCCACGGGCTCTGGCAATCCGCCATCCCCTCCCGCTTCATCGACGAATTGCCGCCCGATGTGGTGGAAGTCACCGATCGCGGCTCGGCCTATGGCGGCTATGGTTATGGCGGCGGCGCATCGAGCCGCTTCAACAAGGCCGACCCGTTCGAAAGCGTCTATGAAACCCCCGGCTGGCAGCGCGCCCGCGCCAACCAGGCCAACCGCAGGGGTTCAGGTCCCCTCACCATCGAAGGCGACCTCGTCGCCCGCTCGGTGGACCTCGGCAACCAGTCCAGCGGCTACGCCCTCGGCGAACGCGTCTTTCACCTCAAATTCGGCTATGGCGAAGTCATCCAGATCGAGGGCAACAAGCTCACCATCGACTTCGAAAAAGCCGGCACCAAGAAGGTGCTGGAGAGTTTTATCAAGAAGGGATAACGGGCCCGGGATTGAAACCTCATCCGCTGCCGGAGGGATGCATCAAAGGCGCTCTTTGCCCGAAAATGCCCCTGTCGAGGCGAGATCCCTGCGACCGGTACAAGTCGCCGATCTGCTCTGAAACGCCTAAATCCCGATCCCGCCCAGCGGCTCAGTTTCAAATCGCTGATCGAAGCCAGCGATCATTGACCGGGCCCTGGCGATGGTCGCCTGAACATGCGGCAGGTGCAGCGAGGCTTGATGCTGTTCGCGGCTGTCCCACACCTCATTGATCCAGATGCCATTATCGCTGCCCGGATCGCGTGCGATCACGTAGGAGCGGCACCCCGGCATGGGTGCGCTCCCCTCCAGCAAAACCGCTAGCAGTTCCTCGCGCCGGCCGTCCACGACCAGCATGCGTCCGATCAATCCATACATATCGCGTCCCTCAATTCAGAACAAATAATGAACATAATGAACCAGTGCGTCAAGCCCCGTCCTTGACTTCGCCCCCGCCCCTGACGCAAGGAAAGCCACTCTATCAGCGCAAGGCCATCCCATGTCCGTCGACCAGCTTTCCGTCTCCCTGACCAAGGAGCAGGCCTATGCCCTGGTCGATGCCGTCTCCGAACGCGACGACCTGGCACTGACCGCTTCGGCGCACGAAAATGAGGAAACTGGCGAATGGGTGTTCGAAGCCACCTGCGACAGCCCACCTGACGTCGCCGCCTTTTCTGAACTGGCCCGCCATGTCCTGGGCGGCGATGTGGCCTTCTCGGTCGCCCCGATCGATCCGGAAATCAACTGGGTTGCCAAATCGCTTGAAGGTCTGGCACCGGTCATTGCCGGCGGCTTCTACGTCTATGGCAGCCACGAAACTGCGCCCGTGCCCGAAGGCCTGACGCCGATGAAGATCGACGCCGCCCAAGCGTTTGGCACCGGTCATCACGAAACCACCACCGGGTGCCTTGAGGCCATCGAGACCCGGCTGACCGAGCGTACGCCCACCCGCATGATCGATATTGGCACCGGCACCGGCGTCCTCGCCATTGCGCTGGCCAAGCGGCTCGAGGCGGTCATCCTCGCCACCGATATCGACCCCATCGCGGTGACCACCACCATCGACAACGCGATCGAAAACGGTGTTGGCGAGCAGATCGATGCCATCGAGGCCACCGGGCTCGATCACGAAGAGATCACCGCCCGGGCGCCCTATGATCTGGTGGTCGCCAATATTCTGGCCGGTCCATTGACCGAGCTTGCCCCTGGCGTCGGCACCATCACCCAACCGGGCGGCACCGCTATCCTTTCAGGCATCCTCAACACCCAGGCCGATGGTGTGATCGCCGCCTACGAGACAGCTGGCTTTACACTCAAGGACCACCTCAAGCGCAAGGAATGGACCACGCTGGTGTTGGAGAAGAATTAGCTAAGGCGCGCCTCCACCCAGCCTCCCGCAGATGGCGGGAGCAATTCCAAGAGCGCGCAGCCCGGGCCACTCAAGCGCGGCGCCACTACCTCTTTCGGAACAGTCCGAACAAAACAAAATCCCCGAAGCAGGCTTCGGGGATCGGCATTGATCGTCAGCTTGTTTTAAGCAGCGGCCTCAGGGGCGCTTGGTAACCGCGCCGATCAACTGGTGCTGCATGCGGTAGCTGACCTGGCGAGTAGCTTCGCGACCACGAGCGTCGATAAGACCACCCAATGCGTTGCGGAAACCAGTCTTACTCTCAGTCATCTTTCATCTCCATGCGGCGGAAGGTCTCTTGCCATCCGACGCTGCTTATCTAGGCTGTTCGCACCGCCCCGGGAAGGGCCCTGCCGGCAAGTCAGCCATGCCGAATTTGCAAGGCCCGCTTAACGGTCGTTTACCTTGCGGCCCAGATCATGTTCGCGCTCGAAACGGGCGACGAAACGCTCGGCCTGACGAGTGCGGCCATCCACAATGGCGTTGAAGGCGCGTTGGAAGAGATTGTTCTGCTTGCTCATTCTATGTGCTCCTGTTCTCTTGCACACAAGATAAGCTTCCCCCGGCGCGAAACCAGAGACAAGATAACAAGACAGCCATGCCGGAAATGCATCGCATGCCTTCCAGCGGCTAGGACCAAAAATGACCGAATACCAGATCAAACCCGCTATATTTCAAAGCTTTGAGGAAAAAGCAGACCCCTCAGACGTAGCTCCACGCATCGCTGCGTTGAGGGCAGCTATGCAAAAAGTGGGTATCGATGCCTTCCTTATCCCCCGAGCCGACGCTCATCGCGGCGAGTCGGTCCCTGCCAGCGAAGCGCGCCTGGCTTACGTCACCGGCTTCACTGGCTCGGCCGGCATGGCGGTGATCGGCAGGGACAAGGCAGGCTTGTTCGTGGACAGCCGCTACACCCTGCAAGCGCCTTCCCAGACCGACACCGATATTGTCACCGTGCACGAGGTCGGCCAGGGCGGCGTCAGCCCCGAAATTCGCCTCTACGTGCCAAAGGGCGGCAAGCTGGCCTATGACCCCTGGCTGCACACGCCGGGCGAAATCCGCGATCTGAACGAAAAGCTCTCCGGCCATGCCGAAGCCGTGCCACACGCCAATCTGGTCGATGCGATCTGGGCCGACCGCCCGGCTCCGCCGGTCAGCGTCATCGAGTTTCTCGGCCACAATCGGGCCGGCCAGTCGGCCGCCGACAAGATTGAGGCCGTGCGCGAAACCCTCGCCAATGACATGGCCGAGGCTGTCGTGCTCACCCTGCCCGAATCCATCTGCTGGCTGTTCAACATGCGCGGGCGCGATGTTCCCAACACCCCCTTCGTCCTCGGTTTTGCAATTGTCCCAGCCACCGGTCTGCCCACACTCTTTCTGGACGCGGCCAAAATTACCCCGGAGCTGAGTGCAGCATTGGCGGATATCGCGACTGTCGCGGAGGCCGCGACCCTGACCGACGCGCTTGCAGCGCTGGGCAAGTCTGGCAAATCAGTGCTCATCGATCCGCAAACGGCCCCAGCCGCCATTGCCGAGACCTTGCGCCAAACCGGCGCAAAACTCATCGAGAAACGCGATCCCGTTCTGGGACCCAAATCGCGCAAGAACGAGGCTGAACTGGCGGGCATGCGCGAAGCGCACAAGCTCGACGGTGCCGCCTTGGCCAAGTTCCTGAGCTGGTTTGACGCCGAAGCGCCCAAGGGCGAGTTGACCGAGATCGGTATCGTCACCGCGCTCGAGAGCTTCCGCCGGGAGGAAGAAAGCTGCATCGACGCCAGCTTCGACACCATCTCCGGCGCCGGGCCCAACGGCGCCATCGTCCACTACCGTGTCACCACCAAGACCGACCGCAAGCTCAACCCCGGTGAGATCATGCTGGTCGATTCCGGCGCACAGTATCTGTCCGGCACCACCGACATCACCCGAACCCTCTCCACCGGTTCGGCCACAGCCGAACAGAAAGACCGCTATACCCGCGTGCTCAAAGGCATGATCGCCATTTCAACGGCGCGGTTTCCCGCCGGCACGACCGGCGCCCAGCTCGACATTCTGGCACGCCAGTTTCTCTGGCAAGACGGCGTTACCTATAATCACGGAACCGGCCATGGCGTCGGTGCCTTTCTGGGCGTGCATGAAGGTCCGATTGGCATCTCGCCGCGCACTACCACCCCCCTCGAGACTGGCAATATCCTCTCCAACGAGCCGGGTTACTACAAGGCCGGCGAATATGGCATTCGCATCGAAAATCTGGTCACCGTCCACGAGGCGGCCGACCATCCGGGCTTCCTTGAGTTCGAGACGATCACCCTGGCGCCAATCGATACCCGCCTGATCGATCTGGACCTGCTGACCGCCGCCGAACGCGATTGGCTCAATGCATACCATTCCCGCGTCTGGAGCGAGATTGGCCCACTCGTCAGCGGCGCGGTGAAGGATTGGCTGCAACACGCGACGGCGGCAATCTAGCCGCTGCCGCTAGTTGAACCAGATCGCAAAATTGGGCCAGTTTTCGCCAAAAACCCGGTTGCCCTCGGCAAAGCTTTCGGCATCGGCTATTGGCCCCTCTTTGAGAAAGGGCAACGCTCCCTGCCCGGCCAGCAGCATCACGATATCGGTTTCGGTCGCCGTCGCGAAATAGGCGTTGAGGTCAAAGCCCCGGCGAAACCGCCAATGCGGCAGAAGCAACTCGCCCGCGAGTATCTCATCGAGCCGGTCCAGCGTCGCCATCCATGCCTCGACAATTTCCTCGGTTACCGGCTGGCCCGGTACCAGCGAGGTCTGGCGCGGCGATGGCACCAGTTCGCGATTGTCGTCTGTCTCCTGCAGAATGGCGGCCCAATTCTGCCGCGACAGCGCCGTCACCGCCTGCATCCGCGCCTGCACGCCCGCAAAGCGGTCCTTGTCGACAATCGGAAAATTGCTGGTGTGCAACCCGGCGATCAAATCGGCCAGAAATGTATCGGTCTCCGGATCCATCATCAGCGTGCCGCCGCGTGAATAATCCTGCATCGGCAGGCCGGCCTCGGGAAACAGCCTGTGTCCCACCGCCTCAAACAGACGCGAAAAATCATGCGCCAGCAGCATGTCGAAAGGGATGGCACTGATCTGGCTATAGCCGGCCAGCCAGATCGCGTCGGCCCGGTCAAACCCGATGCTGAGATCAGGCGCGACCATCTTGTCGCCCTTGCTCCTGCCCTGCGGCAGCGCCAATTGCTCGCCGAACAGCATCGCCAGTGTTTCGCGCTCGCCTACGTCGCCATCGCCATTGATATCGAGACGCACGCGTAATGGATCGAGGGTGATCACATAATCACCCTCGGCACCCGCCTTCTCAAAACTGGCCTGCGCCCGGTCCAGCCCAGTGACGAAGTCACTCAGAATTTGCCGCAGCCCAGCATAATCCAGGGCTTCGGGACTGGCATTCGGCGGGCCGGACGACAAATCCGCATCAAGTCCCAACATCATGGCGGCGGCCGGCAATCGCGGCGTCACCGCCCCATGACGATAAAAACCCTGCGACAGCCCTTCAACGGCGCCAATCAGGTGGATCAGTCCTAGCCCAAAACAGGCATCGGTGTGCGGCACCGCGCATTGTTCTTCAAAATAGGGGCGTTGGCCGGCCGCCTCTCCGGCATAAAGCACTTCGGCAAGTCGATCGCCGGCCTCACTGGCAATCGCGATGCCCGGCAGCATCATGGCACTTAGCGCCACCCCGATCAGTCGCATCGCGCCCTGCCCTTTCAGCTCACTGCCCCACCCGCTCGAACCACTCGTCCTCGCTGATGACTTCTACGCCCAGCTCCTCGGCCTTTTTCAGTTTCGAACCGGCGCCTGGCCCCGCTATCAGAATATCGGTCGCGCCTGACACCGAACCGGCCACCTTGGCACCCAGACGCTCGGCCATCGCCTTTGCCTCAGTCCGCGTCATCTTTTCCAGCGATCCGGTGAACACCACCGTCTTGCCCGCCACCACACTATCGGCCGAAATCGTGACGACATAGGGCTGAGGTCGCACCTCATCCAGCAGATCGTCCAGCGCCTGCACATTTCGTTCATTGGCGAAAAACGCCATCACAGACGAGCGAACGGTTTCGCCAATCCCGCCAATTTCGGGAAACACAGAATGTCCGTCCTCATGCTGCGCGGCCGCGATGGCCGTTTCCCGAAACCGCTCCACCGTCCCGAACTCTTTGGCCAGCAGCGCCGCTGTCGTCTCGCCGACATGACGAATGCCCAGCGCGAAGATGAACCGGTCCAGCTCCGGCTCGCGCCGCGCATCAATCGCGTCAAACAGTTTCTTGACGGACACCGGACCGAACCCGTCGGCATCCTTGAGCTTTTTCATCGCTCGCTCGTCGCGCGTCCTGAGCGTGAAGATGTCGGCGGGTCGGGCAATGCGGCCTTCCGCATAAAACTGGGCCACCTGCTTGTCGCCCAGCCCATCGATGTCCAAAGCATTCCTCGATACAAAATGCTTCAGATTTTCAACGACCTGCGCGGGGCAAATCAATTCGCCCGTGCAGCGGCGGACCGAGTCCAGCTTGCCGGTCTTCTCGTTCAACTCGCGCACTGCTTCCGAGCCGCAGGCCGGGCAGATATGCGGAAATTGGAACGGCTCGGCCCCTTCCGGTCGCTTGTCCAGCAACACATCGACAATCTGCGGAATGACGTCGCCCGCCCGCTGCACGGTCACCGTATCGCCCACCCGCAGGTCGATACCGTTGCGGATCGGCTCGCCATTATTACCGATGCCCTTGATGTAGTCCTCATTGTGCAGCGTGGCGTTCTCCACCACCACGCCACCCACCGTCACTGGTTTCAGCCGCGCCACCGGCGTCAGCGCCCCGGTGCGCCCCACCTGAATGTCGATGCCCGTCAGAACAGTCGTCGCCTGCTCGGCCGGAAACTTGTGCGCAATGGCCCAGCGCGGCGCCCGAGCGACAAAGCCCCAGCGCTGCTGCAGATCGAGCCGGTCGAGCTTGTAGACCACCCCATCAATGTCGTAGCCCAGTGTCGCGCGCTGCTCTTCTATCTTACGGTAATGCGCGATCAGATCGTCGGCACTCTGCGTGCGCAGCATCAGCGGATTGGTGGCAAAGCCCCATTGCTTGAACTTCTGCACCACCTCGGTCTGCGTCGCTGCCGGCGGCGTCGAAACGCCGTCCGCATCCTCGGCAATGCCCCAGGCATAAGCGAAGAAATTCAGATTGCGACTGGCCGTGATTTTGGGGTCCTTCTGGCGCAGCGACCCGGCCGCCGTATTGCGCGGATTGACGTAATCCTGTCCGCCGAACTTGGCCGAATGGGCTTTCAGGCGCTGGAACTCGGCATGGGTCATATAGACCTCGCCGCGAACTTCGATCGCCGCCGGCCAGCCCGATCCCTTGAGCCGGTGCGGAATATCCCCGATGGTCTTCAAATTCTCGGTGATGTCCTCACCCTCGGTGCCGTCGCCACGCGTCGCCCCGCGCACAAACACGCCATTTTCATAGCGCAGCGAGGCCGACAGGCCGTCAATCTTGGGTTCGGCGGTAAAGGCCAGCACGAAATCGGAATCGCGCAGGATATCGGCCATGAAAAACTTCTTGGCCCGCGCCACGAACTCAGTGACATCCTCGTCCGAAAACGCATTGGCGAGGCTGAGCATCGGCACGCCATGGCGCACCTTGGCAAAGCCTTCCGCCGGCGCCGCGCCGACTTCAGTATACTCGTCTTTAGCGCTAGCGGGCGATATATCGTAGAGCGCAAGGAGGATGTCTTTGAGGGCATCAAATTCTGCATCACTTAGCGCCCCTCCCCCACGGTCGTATGCGAGATCAGAGCTTCGAATGATTGACTTGATACTCTCGTAAGAACTGGAAAACGCACCGGAACGCACATTCTTCTGAATCTTATCTACCGTGTCTTGGACATCTTCGCCCTCTAGGACACCCGAGAAAGTTGAGCAGAGACTAGAAATCAGGCTGTTGGGTAGTTTAGAAAATGCACTAGCCAGTAGCTGAGCAGACCGATGCCGCACTAGGTTGTTAGCAACCAACGATAGCTTTCGAATAGACGTATCGCGGTTCCGATCATCAACGCGATGTACTGAGACGCCTTCTGGTTCAAAAAGCCATAGACTGTCACTCATAGATACCTCCAAGGCACAGCAGAGGCTATCCCACTGCCGCCAGCAATTTCTTGGCTGCAGCGCGCGCTTCCTTGGTGATTTCCGCGCCAGCCAACATGCGCGCCACCTCTTCTTGTCGCGCGGCCTTGTCGAGTGGACGGACATGGGTTCGCACAAAGGCTCCCTCTTCCACCATCTGCTTTTCGATCAGCAGATGCCGGTTGGCCCCGGCCGCCACCTGCGGCGCATGGGTCACCGTAAGCACTTGGACCTTCTTGGCCAGTCGCGACAGCCGCCGCCCAATGGCATCGGCCACGGCCCCGCCGACACCGGTGTCGATTTCGTCGAAAATCAGTACCGGCGCCGAGCCACGATCGGCCAGCACCACCTTGAGCGCCAGCAAGAACCGGCTCAACTCGCCGCCCGAGGCCACTTTGAGCAGCGGACCAGCCGCTGTGCCGGGATTGGTCTGCACGTGAAACGCGATCTGATCATAGCCGGCCGCCGACACCCGCTTTCCGTCGGCCTGATGGTCGACAATGAACCGCGCCGCGCCCAGCTTCAGATCCGGCAATTCCGCCTCCACGGCCTTGCTCAGCGCACTAGCCGCGTTTTGCCGTCCGGCGCTCAGAATGTCCGCCGCCTCACGATAACGCGCCCGCGCCGCCGCTTCCTCGGCCTCCAGCGCTTTGAGCCTTGTTTCGCCACTCTGCAGTGTTTCAAGATCGCCGGCATATTTGGCAAGCACATCGGCCAACCCGTCACAATCGGTCTGATGCTTGCGCGCAGCCGCCCGCAGGGCGAACAGACGTTCCTCGACATCTTCCAGCTCGGCCGGATCGAACGCCATTTCGCGCTTGAGGTCTTCCAGCGCGTCGCCAGTGCGATCCAGGGTGGTCAACGACGCATCGAGCGCATCCACAATAGGCTGGAACAGCTCTGCACCACCATCGATCTTGCGCATCAGCCGCCGCATCAGCGACGCCAAAGCGGGCGACGGTGCGTTCGGGCCATTGAGAATTTCGTCGATCTCGACCACGTCGGAGGCGGCCTTTTCGGCCTGCTGCAACTGCTGCCGGCGTTCGGCCAGTTCCTCTTCCTCACCAGCGACCGGATTGAGCTTGCTCAACTCTTCCACGGTGTGGCGGGCATAATCTTCTGCTGCCACTGCTTCGGCGACCAGCGCCCGCTGCTCGGTCACCGCCTGCTGTGCCTCGACCAATGCGGCCCAGCAATCGCGCACCGCATCGGCCTCGGCACTCAACTCGCCAAAAGCATCGAGTGCGGCCCGATGTGTCGCCACATCCACCAGCGCCCGGTCATCATGCTGGCCGTGAATTTCTACCACCTGGCTGCCGACCTTTTGCAGCAGCGAGGCCGAGACGGGCTGGTCATTGATAAAGGCGCGCGTCCGCCCATCGGCAAATTGCACGCGCCGCAGGATCACATCCTCATCGTCGGGAATGGCATTATCGCGCAACAGGGCCCGCGCCGGATGATCGGCCGCCAGCTCGACCACCGCCACAACCTGCCCGCTTTCCTGCCCCTGCCGCACCAGCGAGGCATCACCCCGCCCTCCCAAAGCCAGGGTCAGCGCATCGAGCAGGATCGATTTGCCGGCACCGGTTTCACCGGTCAGCACGGTCATGCCGGCATCCAGGGCCAGATCGAGTTGATCGATCAGAACGATATTTCGGACTGACAGCGCGTTGAGCATGCGCGAACTTCCCGTGGCTGCACCACCAATGCTTCGCTTCTACCACTTCCGCCCCGCGAACCCGCACCTCCCCGGCGCTCATCCACAGCTAAGACGCAGCAACAAACGAAACCGGGACGCATGATAGCGCCCCGGAACAAAATAGCAACATCGATCTTTGAGCAGGTTAGGCCCGCACGCCGGCGAGCCAACTCCCCGAATTGAGCTGCGGCGCGAGGCCCTGCTTGCCCAAGAGCTCGAACGCCCGCTTGTACCAGTCGCTGGACGGATAATTATGGCCCAGGACAGCAGCTGCGGACTTCGCTTCGGTGGTCAGCCCCAGCAGCAGATAGGTCTCGGTCAGTCGATAGAGAGCTTCTTCGATATGGGTCGAAGTCTGCCAGCGTTCCACCACTTCACGGAAGCGGTTGATGGCGGCGGCATATTGTCCATTGCCCTGATAGTAGCGCCCCACCGACATTTCCTTGCCGGCAAGCTGGTCATAGGCCACCAGCAGCTTCTCGCGCGCATCCACGGCGTGCTCGGAATTGGGGTAGTTGCTGATCAGCAGATTATAGGTGTCGATCGCATCGCGCGACAATTGCTGGTCACGAGTGATGTCCTTGATCTGCGCGTAATAGGCGGTTCCCTTGAGCCAAAGCACATAGGGCACTTCCGAGCTGGACGGATAAAGGGCCAGATAGCGGTCCGAGGCCAGGATCGCCTCATCGAATCGACCGATGCGATAATTCGCATAGACCTGCATCAGCTTGCCTTTTTCGGTCAGCGGATCGCGCGGATGCTGGCGCTCCAGCTTTTCGAGCTTGGTAATGGCGGTCTGGTAATATTGCCGATCCATATCGTCCAGCGCGCCCTGGTAGAGCGCCTGGGCCGGGACAATCGGCTCTTCCTTGATCTTGGGCGGCCCGAACAGGTTCATCCCCGAGCAAGCGGTCAAAACCACGGCCATCAGGCCCATGGCAGCGAACCGGACAGCCCGGCTGGAAAACTGGCTCAAAACGTCAAACTTCACGGACGGCCCCGTTCAAAATCATTCCGCAGCAGGACTGCGGGCCTAGTCGGCAAATGGATCAAAACTGTGGCGCGGCTGCTTGGACCCGGGGGCCCCCTCAGCGCACGGACCGCAAGTAGTGATGGACTTCGAGACCCTCTGGCTGGTCTTCGAAACTTTCGAATTCCAGCGGCAGGTCTTCTGCATTGACTATTTCATAGTTGGCGTCGCTGGAAAAGAGCGAGGCCAGCACATGCGCGTTGAGCGCGTGCCCACCCTTGTAGGAGCGGAACTTGCCCCAGATCGCCAGCCCACCCAGCGACAGGTCGCCAATGGCATCGAGCAGCTTGTGGCGGACGAACTCGTCCTCGAAGCGCAGCCCGCCCGGATTGAGGACGCGATCTTCATGCACGGTAATCGAATTATCCAGGCTTGACCCCAGCGCATAGCCGGCCTGGCGCAGGATCTTGGCGTCGCGCACGAATCCGAAGGTGCGCGCCTGCGCCACATCCTCGAAATAGCGGCGCGGCGTCCAGTCGAAGATCATTCGCTGGCGCCCGATCACCTTGGAATCGAAGTCAATCTCCAGGTCCAGCGCGCGCCCATTATAGGGCTCAAGCGCCGCAAAGGCGTCATTATTGCGCACCGTCACCGCACGCACGATCTTGAGAAATTTCTTCTGCGCCGGTTGAATTTCGAGACCGATCGCCAGAATGGCCTCGGCAAAGGGATGGGCCGACCCATCCATGATCGGGCATTCCGGCGCATCCAGCGTGATCAGCGCGTTATCGACGCCCATGCCCGAGAGCGCGGAAACCACATGCTCGACAGTCGCCACGCTGACGCTGTCGCCCAGATCCAGAGTGGTGCACAAAGTGGTCCGCGTCACGCGCGAATGATGAACCGGCACTGGCTTGGTGAATTGGCCATCCCCAGTTTCGCGGCGGATCGTATAGCCGCTGTCGGGAGCCCCTGGCCCCATGGTCAGCGTGACCGGCTGCGCACTGTGCACGCCATAACCGGCAAAGCTGATCTCGCCGGCTAGCGTGCGCTGGCGCTGGGAAAGTTTGTTCATGCCTGGATGTGCTCCGCCCGACGTTCACGCTCAGTTGAGACTGTTAGCCAAAAAAAACTCGGTGCGGAACCCGCACCGAGTGAGCTTTTGATCGATGACCGCAAATGGATCACCCGTGCTTGCGTAGGAAGGCTGGAATTTCCAGATGCTCCTTGGCAGCTGGCGCCGCCGGGGTCCGCCCCTGATTGTCCAACTGGCCGCGCGCACCCTCACTGGCGGGGGCGACGCGGGAAGTCCTTGCCACACCGGCCTCAATGGCGCTGCGGGCCGCTGCATCGTCGGCAACCGGAGCCTTCGGCTCGACGTGACCTTCGGTCTGCTGCTGACCCAGATTGAGGCCCACATTGGAGGCCAGGCGCTTGAACAAGGCGCGCGCATTGCGCGGCTCGGCGTCATGACGATCCTGCACTTCCTGTGACCGGCGCGCAACAGCTGGAAGCTCCTCGGTGCGCGGCATGCGACGCTGCCCATCGGGACGGGCGGCATGAGATGGCACATAGACGCTCGGAATCGGCTGCTCCTGCATGGCCGGCGCCTCGTCGGTCTCGGTCAGGCTTTCGGCTTCAGGCGTATAGGGCTCGACCACGATGCCGTCGTCTTCGTCGGCATGCGCCTGCTGAGGCTGATGTGCAGCAAAGGCTTCGGCAACGGCGGCTTCCACCTGGTGACCGATCTCCTCGGCCTCGACCTCGGCGACGACCGGCTGGGCCGCCTGCGGCACAACCGAATGCTCGGCCGGCACGTGGCGCTTGACCGAAAGCGGGGTGCGCGAGGCATGCGGCTTGGCCGGTTCCATCGCCTGCACCATGGTCGCATCGGTACCGGTCGCAACAACCGACACGCGGATCGTGCCATTCAGGTTCGGATCGTAAGTGGCGCCCAGAATGATATTGGCGTCTGTGTCCACTTCCTCGCGAATGCGGCTGGCCGCTTCATCGACCTCATAAAGGGTGAGGTCCGGACCACCGGTGATCGAGATCAGGAGGCCTCTTGCGCCCTGCATCGAAACATCGTCGAGCAGCGGATTGGCAATGGCAGCTTCGGCAGCATGGCGGGCACGATCTTCGCCCGACGCCTCGCCGGTACCCATCATCGCCTTGCCCATGCCGCGCATCACGGCGCGCACGTCGGCGAAGTCGAGGTTGATCAGGCCTTCCTTGACCATCAGATCGGTGATGCAGGCCACGCCCGAGAACAGCACCTGGTCGGCCATCGCGAAGGCGTCGGCGAAGGTGGTCTTTTCATTGGCCACCCGGAACAGGTTCTGGTTCGGAATGACGATCAGCGTATCAACATGGCGATGCAATTCATCAATGCCGTCTTCCGCCAGGCGGGCACGACGATTGCCTTCGAAATTGAACGGCTTGGTGACCACGCCAACCGTCAGAATGCCCTGCTCACGCGCCGCACGCGCAATCACCGGCGCCGCGCCGGTACCGGTGCCGCCACCCATGCCGGCGGTGATGAACACCATGTGCGAGCCGGAGAGGTGATCGTTGATTTCATCCCAGCTCTCTTCGGCGGCCGCACGGCCCACCTCGGGGTGCGAACCGGCGCCCAGGCCTTCGGTCACGCCGACGCCCAGCTGGATGATGCGCTGCGCCTTGCTCAGGGCCAGCGCCTGCGCGTCGGTGTTGGCGACGACAAAATCGACGCCGTCCAGACCGGACTCGATCATGTTATTGACGGCGTTGCCGCCGGCACCGCCCGCACCGAATACGGTGATGCGGGGCTTCAGTTCCTGGATATCCGGGATAGTCAGATTGATGGTCATTGGTGGCCCCATAGTGGCGTGGTTGGTTAAGATTTACCCATCCATTCGTTAACTCCGCCCTAACAAGTGAGTCGGTCCGGTTAACTTTCGCGCAATTTGCGACACGCTGTGGTTACGCGTTGATAGCGCGTTAACCACGACACTCGCGAAAGACGGATTGCAGCTTCAGCTTGACCTGCGCCCGCCTCCGGAAAACACTGCCTTGTCCGTGTGACTGGCGCTTGCAGGTGGAGGACCACTGGGGAGCACGGGGACCGTTGTCGTGCGCCTGGGCATTTTCCACCAGGTGAAGGAATAGGCCGTAGCTCACGAGAAATTGGCGTTTGCCGCCAGCGGAGATCCTGCAGGAATTCTCAACTGGCGCAGGTTCAACGCTCGACTGACGACCTCCGGCCAGCCGACAATGACCCAACTCGCAAAGCTCAGTGAGCTTGGCGGGACGCATGTGATCAATTTGGGTCTGCATAGCCACGAGAACGCCTTGCCGGACGAGCGGGGAGCGCTCGCGGCGCTGGACATTGACTACACTTACATCCCTGTCGATTTCTCGGCGCCGACAGAAGCCGATTTCCAGCGGTTCCAGACCGCTATGTCAGATGCAGAACACGCGGTGCTACACATTCACTGTATCTACAATGCGCGCGTCACGGCCTTTCTGTACCGTGACAATATTGACGGCCCGGACGCTCCACTTGCAGCGTCGATTATGGAAAGCGTGTGGCGGCCAGGTGGTGTTTGGGCACAGTTCATAGGCAAGGGCGACTGGGCGCAGGAGTCCCATCGCTATGCGCACACCGGGACTACTTGCCAGCACCCTAGAAACTCGTTCGCAGCCAGTTGCCCACCCGGGCAATATACCCATCCGTGCCCGTCAGCTTGCGTACGCTCCGCGGCTCGACATATTCCTGGGCGCAGACCTGCGGATACACCAGCATGCCGGCCATGGTGGCAAAAGCCGCGCCCTTGGCAATGTCCGGCAGGCCGGAAATGCCCATCGGCCGGCCATTACGCACGTTCCGCGCCAGAATGCGCCGCGCCACTTCGGGCAGACCGGTCATTTCGCTGGCGCCCCCGGTCAGCACAAAGCGGCGACCACACACATCCATCATGCCGGTCGCCTGCATGCGGTCACGAATGGCCGTCAGGATTTCTTCGATGCGCGGCCGCATGATGCGGGTCAGGACGGCGCGCGGAATCTGCCCCGGCGCTTCGTCATGGCTGGCCCCGACCGGCTGGATCGAGATCATCTCGCGTTCGTCCGCCTGCCCCGGCAACACCGAGCCATGGAACGTCTTGAGGCGCTCAGCATCGGCCACGCTGACAGAAAGCTGCCGCGCAATATCGAGCGTCAGATGATGCCCGCCAATGGCGATAGCATCTGCATAGACCATATGCCCGTCATTGAAGACCGACACCGTTGTCGTCGCACCGCCAAAATCGACGCAAGCCACGCCGAGCTGCGCTTCATCGTCGACCAGCGTGGCCAACCCGGACGCATATGGCGTCGCCACCAGCGCCTCGATCTGCAAATGGCAGCGATGCAGCACCAGCTCGAGATTGCGCATGGCCAACGTTTCCGCGCTCACCACCGCAACATCCACGCCCAGCTTTTCCCCGACCATTCCCTTGGGGTCGCGAATGCCCTTCTGTCCATCCAAGGCGTAACCGATCGGCAACGCATGAACAATTGAGCGCTCTGGCCGCACCGAACGCGAATTGACCGCCTTGAGCACGCGGAAAATATCGCTCTTTTCGACCTCCTGCCCATCCAGCGACACGGCCGCAGAGAAGGTCTCCGAGCCCAGCCGCCCGGCCGTCACATTTACCAGCACGCTTTCCAGCGTCAGGCCCGCGGCGCGTTCCGCCATGCCAACGACATTGCGGATGGCCTGTTCGGCCTTGTCGATATCGGTGACGACCCCACTCTTGACCCCGGCCGCCGGACCATAGCCGAAGCCGACGACCTCAGCCTGATGCGTGCGGCCCTTGAGCGCCTTGCCTTCGGCCCGAGGCACCAGCCTGGCAATCACGCAGCAGATCTTGGTCGAACCAATATCGAGCACCGCCACCAGCGTAGCCCTGCCCGGCTGAACCGGCCGCAGCCGGGATGTCATCGCATCGCTCATCATGATTTGTCGGTGTCTTCGTCTGTCTTGTTGGGGCGCACGGCAACCACGCTGTCGACGCGCAGATCGATCACCGATACGTCGCGATCGAGAAGCTGGTAGTCCTGCTGATAAGTCACCAGGCGCGCCATCGCCTGTGCCACACCCTGCTCCGGCAATTGCACCCTCAGGCCCGTGTCAAAAATCATGTCCCACCGCCGGTCGGCAATGCGCGAGAGAGCCACCAACCCGTCCTGCAGCAGCGGAAATCCATTGAGCGCCCGGATCATCACCAGCGCATCGTCCGCCGCGCCATCCCCGATCACCAGCGGCAGGCCCGAGTAAGCCGGAGAGGCTTCGGCGATCTGCTCGCCGCGCCCGTCGATCAGAAAGGTGACGCCATCCACGGCCCAACGCGCCACAGGGGCCTTTTCGGTAATGAGCACATCGACATCACCCGGATAGGTCTTGCGCACGATGACCTCTTCAACGGCAGGCAGTTCCGCCACGCGCTGCCGGGCCGCTTCGACATCGAAACCCAGTGTGGACGTATGCGGCTGGATGCCCAGCGCATCGAAAATGTCCTGCTCGGCGGTCAGGGTCTGACCCGAAATCGAGATTTCGCCAATCGCGAGACCCGCTTGGGCAAAATTACCCTGGGCGATGCCGCCCAGCGTATTGCCCAGCTGTCCGATTGGTTCCCGCATTTGAAAAAGGGCAAAACCGGCTGCGAGCACCATGGCGATCATCGCACCTCGACGGATCAGTCCGCCATGCAACACCAGGGCACGATTGATATGGTTGGCAAGTTTGTGGCGCGGACGATGGATAAGAACAGGCAGCGCGCGGGGGTCCACCACCCGAGCGCCGGCGAGAAGGGTCTCGCTTTTTACCTGTTGCAACTCGCGTCCTCCACCATCCAGGCGACCAGCTCTTCGTAGGAATGCCCGGCGTGAGCCGCCTGCTCGGGCACCAGTGAGGTCGGCGTCATGCCCGGCTGGGTGTTGATTTCCAGACAGACCAGTTCGCCATCTTCGCCCGCCGCATCGTTGTACCGGAAATCGGAACGGGTCACGCCGCGGCAGCCGAGAGCCGCATGGGCGGCCAATGCCATCTTCTGCACTTTGTCGTAAATTTTCGGTTTCAGATCGGCCGGAATGACGTGGACAGAACCGCCTTCGGCGTATTTCGCCTCGAAATTGTAGAAGTTCAGTTCGGTGACGATCTCGGTGACCCCGAGCGCCACGTCGCCCATCACCGAGCATGTCAGCTCGCGCCCGGGGATATAGCGCTCCACCATCACCTCTTCGCCCGAGTTCCAGTCCTCGCGCAGGATCTCCTGCGGCGGATGACTAGTGTCACCTTTGACAATGAAGACGCCAAAGCTCGAGCCATCGGCAATGGGCTTGATCACATAGGGCGGCGGCATCACATGCGCCTTGCCCGCATCGGCACGGGGCACGATCACATGATCGGTCACCGGCACCCCGGCGGACTTGAGCATGATCTTGGCCTGATGCTTGTCCATCGCCAGCGCCGAAGCCAGTACGCCCGAATGGGTATAGGGGATCTGCATGAGTTCGAGCAGCCCTTGGATCATCCCGCTTTCGCCAAACGGGCCGTGCAGCGCATTGAAGGCTACATCGGGCTTAAGCTCCGCCAGGACATTGGCAATGTCGCGCCCGACATCGACCTCGGTCACCCGATAGCCCGCCCGCCGCAAAGCCGCCGCGCATTCTGTCCCCGAACTCAGCGAAACGGGCCGCTCATTGGACCACCCGCCCATCAGGACAGCGACATGCTTGCTCATGGGGCATCCGCCCCCATCAGTGCTTCAAGTTCGCCCGGCAGGGCCGCGGCCCATTGCGTGATATTACCCGCACCGAGACAGACCACGTAATCCCCCTCCTCGACCCGCGAAGTCAGGAGCGGCGCCAGCGCTTCGGGCCGGTCGATTACCCGTGCATCGCGATGCCCGCGCGCCCGGATGCGGTTGACCAGTTCCTCATGCGTCACCCCCGGCATCGGCTGTTCACCAGCCGCATAGATCGGCGCCACGATGACCGTGTCGGCGTCGTTGAAACAGGCCGCGAAATCATCGAACAGATCATGCACCCGGCTATAGCGATGCGGCTGCACCACCGCGATCACATCGCGCCGCGCCGATTGCCGCGCAGCCCTGAGCGCGGCAGAGATTTCCACCGGATGATGCCCATAGTCATCGATCACGGTCACCCCGCCCACTTCGCCAGTCTTGGTGAAGCGCCGCTTCACGCCGGTAAATTCGCGTAACCCCTTGCGGATCGCCTCGGCCGGCACATGCAACTGATCGGCCACAGCAATGGCAGCCGTCGCGTTAAGCGCGTTGTGTATCCCTGGCATAGGCAGTTCCAGCCCGTCGATGCGCAGCTGCGTCTGGCGGATGCGATCCCGGATCTCGACGGAGAAATGTTGCACCCCGTCACGGTTCTCAAGATCAGTCAGCCGCACATCGGCCTGCGGGTTCAGGCCATAGGTGATGACCCGGCGGTCGCGAATATCGCCCACCAGCGCCTGCACCTCAGGGTGATCCAGGCACATCACCGCAAAGCCATAGAATGGCACATTCTCCACAAACTGGCGAAAGGCCTTCTTCACACCTTCGAAGCTGCCATAGTGATCCAGATGCTCGGCATCGATATTGGTCACCACCGCCACATCGGCCGGCAGCTTGACGAAAGTGCCATCGCTTTCATCAGCTTCGACAACCATCCACTCACCGCCGCCCAGCCGCGCATTGGTGCCATAGGCGTTGATAATGCCGCCATTGATCACAGTTGGATCGAGATTGCCCGCATCGAGCAAAGTCGCCACCAGCGTCGTTGTCGTGGTCTTGCCATGCGTGCCGCCAATGGCGATGGCGGTCTTGAAGCGCATGATTTCGGCCAGCATTTCGGCCCGGCGCACCACTGGCAGTGCCCGCGCCCGCGCCGCCATCAATTCGGGATTATCCTTTTTGATCGCGGACGACACCACGACCACCTCGGCCTTGCCCAGATTGTCGCCGCTCTGGCCGATCTCCACTGTAATCCCCATGTCGCGCAAGCGCTGCACATTGGGATTGAGCGTCAGGTCCGAGCCCTGCACCACGTAACCCTGGTTGTGCAGGATTTCGGCGATACCGCTCATGCCGATGCCGCCAATGCCGATGAAATGAACCGGCCCGATATTGCGGGGCATCTTCATGGTGTGGGTCTCCCTTCGATCCGGCTATGTTTGCCCGCCAGCATCTCTGCGATGTCAGCCAGTTTTTCGACCGCGCGGGGTTGCCCCAGCGCGCGAGCAGCAGCAGCCGCGCCTGTCAGCGTATCCGGATCAGTCAACAAATCCTGCAGTCGAGTGGCAAGCGATTGCGGTGAAAGCGTGGCCTGTTCAGCCACCCAGCCGCCGCCGCCCTCTTGCAGGAACAGCGCATTGTGCTTCTGGTCCGAATCCAGCGCACCCGGCAGCGGAATGAGAATAGCCGGACGCCCGATGACGCAAAGCTCGGTCACCGTGGAAGCCCCTGCGCGCCCGATCACCAGATGGGCATCGGCGATCCGCTCGGGTAGGTCGGTAATGAAACTTGCCAATTCCACACTGGTGCGCGATTGCCGATAGCTCTCTGCCACCCGCTCGATATCCTCGGCCCGTGCCTGCTGCAGGATATGCAACCGATGCCGCAGATCATCGGGCAACAGCGCAATGGCCGCCGGAACGATCTCGGACAAGGCCCGCGCCCCCTGGCTGCCGCCGGTCACCACCAGGCGAATGGTCCCCTTCTGGTTCAGCCCCGGATAAGGCTTGCCCGCCAAGGGCCGCACGCGATCACGTACGGGATTGCCGGTCACAACCTTTTCCAGCGTCTGGTTTTCGGCAAAACGTGTCACTGGAAAGCTCATTGCCAGGACATCGGCAAACCGGGCCAGCGCCCGATTGGCCCGTCCCATCACCGCGTTCTGTTCATGCAACACGCCGGGAATGCCCAATAAATTGGCCGCGACGAAGGGCGGAAATGTCGGATAGCCCCCAAAGCCGATCACCGCATCGGGGCGCAGCTTGCGCAACACGTTCCAAGCCGTACCGATCCCGCGCAGAATGGTCATGCCTGCCCCGATCAGCTTGAGCGGATTGCGGCCCGACGGTGTGGCTGCCGGCACGATATGGATGCGCCGGGCCGGAAAATCTGCGCCGTAGCTCTCCACCCTGTGGTCGGTCATCAATTCGACCGCGTGGCCGCGCCGGATCAACTCCTGCGCCAGGGCCATGGCCGGAAACAGATGGCCGCCCGTGCCGCCGGCAATAAGTACAAATGTTTTCATTCGGCGGGAGCTACCACGGCGCTGCGGTAGGTGGGAAGGCCGGTCACCATGCGCTCCTCAGGCTTGGTCCGCGTCAGCGCCAGCATCAACCCCATGCCGAAGGCCACGGCGATCATCGAGGTGCCGCCATAGGACACGAATGGCAGCGTCATGCCCTTGGCTGGCATCAGATTGAGGTTCACCGCCAAGTTGATGCCCGATTGCATTGCGAACTGCGCTGCCAGGGTCGAAGCGGCCAGCCTTGCGAACAGGCTCGCCTGGCGCTGCGCCGCCAGCATGGCGCGAATGGCGATGAAACCGATCAGACCAACCAGCCCCATGCAGAACACGATGCCGAATTCCCCGGCCGCTGCCGAAAACACGAAGTCGGCATGGGCGTCCGGGATGAGCCGGTTGGCCACGGATTCACCCGGCCCCCGCCCAAACCAACCGCCCTCCATCAGCGACTGCAACGCCCGGTCCACCTGGTAGGTATTGCCCTCTTCCGGGTTGATGAAGGAGTCGATGCGGCGCGCAAAGTGCGGAAAAAACGCATAGCCGCCGACAAGCAATCCCCCGGCCACCCCACCAAGCCCGACGATCACCCACCAGGAAATACCCGAGAAAAACAGCAACACCGCCCAGGTCGCCATCACCAGCGCCGTTTGCCCCAGGTCGGGCTGCAGCAACAGCGCGCCAACGAGCAGCCCCATGATCAGCGTGGCAATCGCGCGCCCAGGAACATTGCGGTGGATCATATACTCGGAAAACAGCCAGGCTCCGATTACGGCAAAGGCAGGTTTCACGAATTCAGTCGGCTGCACCGTCCAGCCCGCAAGGGAAATCCAGCGCTTGGCGCCCTTGACCTCGGTCCCGAAATGCAGCGTCGCCCAGAGCAGAATAGTCATCGCCACCAGCGTGCCCAGCGCCACGAAACGGGCCTGACGATGGCCCAGAAGAGACGTCGCCAGCATCACCGGCACAGCCAGCAGGCAGAAGAATGCGTGGCGGATCACGAAATGCCATTCATCCAGGCCGATACGCTCGGCCACCGCCGGGCTGGCGCCGAAACTGAGCACCATGCCCACGGCGAGCAGCATGATGAGCGCCCCGAGCAGTTCGCGGTCAATCGACCACCACCACTCGGCCAGGGGCGTTTTTTCGGCGCGGGAGAACATCATCGGGAAAACCGGGCTACGCAATACGAATTGTATCGAGTGTATCAACCAGTTGGTTACCGATTTGCCAAAGCCTTTGCGTTTTGCGAATCCAATGCGTGGCTATTGTGTCGCGGCGAGCCGGCGTCAGCGCAGTTTCAAACTCGACAGCCCGATCAGCGCCAGCACGAAGGAAATGATCCAGAACCGGATCACCACCTGGCTCTCGGTCCAGCCCAGATGCTCGAAATGGTGATGGATCGGCGCCATGCGGAACACTCGTTTGCCGGTCAGCCGGAATGAGGTCACCTGCACGATCACCGAAACGGTTTCGAGCACGAACAGCCCGCCAATGATCGCCAGCACGATCTCATGCTTGGTCGCCACGGCAATGGTGCCCAGCGCCCCGCCCAGGGCCAGCGAACCGGTATCGCCCATAAAGATCTGTGCCGGTGGTGCATTGAACCACAAAAAGCCAAGACCCGCCCCGATCAGCGCCCCGCAGACCACAGCAAGTTCAGCCGTTCCCGGCACACCATTAAGCAGCAGATAGTCGGCATAGGTCTGTGATCCGACGAGATAGGCGATCAACCCGAAACAGGCCGCTGCCACCATCACCGGCACAATCGCCAGGCCATCCAGACCATCGGTCAGATTGACCGAGTTGCCGGCCGCGACGACGACGAAGCCGCCAAACAGAATGTAGAAATAGCCAAGATTGAGCGCCAGATCCTTGACGAAGGGAAACAGCAGCGAGGTTCCGTACGACCCCGAGGCCAGTTGCGAGATGAAGAAGGCTGCAATGCCCCCGATCAGCGCTTCGAGTATGAGCCGCTGCTTGGAGCCAAAGCCGGTATGGCTCATCCGCTTGACCTTGAGATAGTCGTCGTAAAACCCGATGGCGCCGAACCCGATGGTGACGAACAGCACCACCCAGACATAGCCATTGGTCAGGTTCGACCACAGCAAGGTCGAGATCACCGCGCCCGACAGGATCATCAGACCGCCCATTGTGGGCGTGCCCTTCTTGGTCAGCAAATGCCCGGCCGGACCATCCTCACGGATCGGCTGGCCGCGCCCCTGCTTGACACGCAGCAGCGCAATCATCCCCGGCCCAAACATGAAGACAAAGAACAGGGCCGTTACCACCGCGCCCGCCGTGCGGAAGGTGATATAGCGGAACACATTGAAGGCGGCGAACTGCTCACCCAATTGGCCAAGGAAATAGAGCATTCTTGTCTACTACACTTTCGGGTGTATCAGCTGCGCGCGAATCGCGATTTGATTTCGGTGACGACGCGCGACAGGCCTACGCCGTTGGACCCTTTGACCATAACTGCGTCGCCATAGGCAAGGTCGGCCATGATCACGTCCAGGCCTTCTTCGACCGAGCCATGATGGCTGGCCAACAGGGCCCTTGGCAGGGCAGCGGCGAGTGCCGCCATGCTTTTGCCCACCAGATGCACCCGCTCCGCCCCGCTATTGTGTACAGCGTCGACCAGCCCGGCATGCATCGCCGCGCCCGCTTCGCCCAGCTCCAGCATGTCCCCGAGCACCGCGATCTTGCGCCCCCCCGGCGCCTCCAGCGTCGAAAACACCTCCAACGCCGCTCCCATCGAGGCGGTATTGGCGTTGTAGCTCTCATCGATCAGCAGCAGCGGCTTGTCTTCCGGCCCAAGCATCACGCGCTGCCCGCGCCCTGGTTGCGCACCGAACCCGGCCAGTGCGCGCAATGCCGTGTTCGCTTCAATCCCGGCCAGATACGCCACCGCCAGCGCCGCCGTCGCATTGGACAACATGTGCCGCCCGGTCACGCCCAGCCTCAACGCATGGCTCTCATCGCCATGCACAATTGTCGCGAAACTGCGGTCCGCAGCCATTTCCGGCGCCGTGATCTGCCAGTCGACGCCCCGCGCAAACCCATAGGTCACAATACGCCCGACATCGGCCGCCGCCGCGAGTTCGAGCAGCAGATTGATCTGCGGATGGTCGGCATTGAGAACCGCCGTGCCGCCCGGCTCCAGACCCTCGAAAATCTCGGCCTTGGCCCGCGCGATGTTGTCGAGACTGCCCAGCCTCTCCAGATGCGCCGGCGCAATATTGGTAATCACCGCCACATGCGGCCGCACCAATTGGCTCAATGGCCGGATCTCGTCGGGTGCGTTCATGCCCATTTCGAACACGCCAAACTGCGCCGTTTCGGGCATCCGCGCCAGCATCAGCGGCACACCCCAGTGATTGTTGAAGCTCTTGATCGAAGCATGGGTTTTCCCCGCCGCTTCGAACACCAGCCGCAGGGCTTCCTTCGTGGTTGTCTTGCCCACGCTTCCCGTCACACCGACGACAAATGCCCGGCTGCGTTCGCGCGCAGCAATTGCCAGATCGCGCAATCCGCCCAGCGCGTCGGGCACGACAATCCGGCCATCCCCCTCGCCGCGGCTGACCAGCGCCGCAACCGCACCATTCTCAAGCGCTTTATCGACGAAGTCATGTCCGTCAAACCGGTCGCCCTTGATCGCTACAAACAGCGCGTCGGCCCCCAGCTCACGCGAGTCGATGGAGATCGAGTTGATTTCCCTGGCCGACACCATGGTCGCTTCGCCACCGGTGGCCGCCAGAACAGCATCGAGAGTAAACAGTGGTGGTGTCATGTCATGTGCCGCATCGCGCCTGGAACGAAACCGGCATCACCCCTTGATCGCCGCCAAGACCACTTCATGGTCCGAGAAATGCGACTTGGTGGTACCCACGATCTGATAGGTCTCATGCCCCTTGCCGGCCACCAGCAGCACGTCGCCCGGTTTGAGCGATTTGACAGCATCTTCAATGGCCTGCTTGCGGTCGGCAATTTCGATCGCCCCCTTGGCTCCGGCGAGGACTTCGGCGCGGATCGCGGCCGGGTCCTCGGTGCGAGGATTGTCATCCGTAACAATCACCACATCGGCAAGCTCGCTGGCAATTTCGCCCATTTGAGGGCGCTTGCCCTTGTCGCGATCCCCGCCGCAGCCAAACACCACCTGCAGCTTGTTCTTGGCATAGGGACGCAGGGTCTGCAGCGCCACGCGCAGCGCTTCGGGCTTGTGCGAGTAATCCACGAAAATCGCCGCGCCATTATACTCTGCCACCAGCTCCAGTCGACCGCGCGCGCCCACTAGCTCCGGCAATGCCGCAAAGGCATCGGCCTTGTCCACGCCCGCCGACATCGCCAGCGCCGCCGCAACCAGCGCGTTGGACACCTGAAATTCTCCGGGGAGCTTGAGATGGAAGTTCACCTTCTCGCCGATATGGCGCACGACCACGCGCTGGCCATAACCCTCGGGCTCGATCGAGAGAATTTCCATGTAGGCGCCTTCGCGGCCCACCGTCAGCAGCGTCGCGCTGGCCGAGAGTGCAGCGAACATGAACTGCTCATGCTCGGGATCATCGACATTGACGACGGCCGCGCCCCCGTCCACCAGCAAGTCGGTGAACAGCCGCAATTTGGCGTTGCGGTATTCGTCCATGTCCTGGTGATAGTCGAGGTGATCGCGGCTGAGATTGGTGAAAGCCACCGCCTCGAAATGCACGCCGTCCAGCCGATGCTGGTCCAGCCCATGGCTTGAGGCCTCGAGCGCCACATGGTCGATCCCCTGCGCCTTGAGCGCCCGCATCGCCTGATGCAGCGTGCGCGAATCCGGCGTGGTCAGCGCACCCTCGATAACGCGCTTGGAAGTCTCGATGCCCAGCGTACCAATGCTGGCGCCAGGCACCCCGGCGTGATCCCAGATCTGGCGCACGAAGGAGGCAACGGAAGTCTTGCCATTGGTGCCCGTCACCGCCACCAGGATTTCCGGCTGCGGTTCGAACACCCGGCTGGCCGCCCGCGCATAAGAGGCCCGCACATCCTTGACGATGATCACCGGCACACCGGGGTCACCCGGCGGGGCGGTATCGGTCACGACAGCCAGCGCGCCACGCTGGACCGCATCTGCCACGAATTGATTGCCATGCACCTTGGCGCCCGGCAGTGCAAAAAAGATATCGCCCGGTTCGATCCGGCGGCTATCCGAATTCAGCCCGAAGACCGCGCCGAGACCCTTTTTGGGACGGGCGCCGGACCCTTCGAGCAACTGGGTTACGCTGATAGACACCGATCAGAATCCTTCTGGATAGAGTTGTCTGACTTCCGCAGGCACGATCTGCTGATCGACCGCTTCGCTGAAGTCCGGGGCAATTCCGAGCATGGGAGCGACGCGCTGAACAACGCGGCCCGTCAACATGCCGGCATTCCAGCCGGCCGTCGTGCCCGATTGGGCGTTTTCCGCCGTGGGTTCGTCCACCAGGATCACCATGGCATAGCGAGGATTGTCGAGCGGAAATGCCGAGGCGAAAAAATTGGTGACCTTGCTGGATGAATAGCGCCCATCCACCACCTTCTCCGCCGTGCCGGTCTTGCCGCCAACGCGATAGCCCTGCGCCGTCATGTTCATCTTCGAACCCGAACCGCCCGTCGAAATTGCATTCAAGCGCATCAGATAGCGCAGATAGCCGCTGGTCTCTGGGCGCAGCACCCGTTCATAAAGCGGCTCGGCCTCGGCGATATCGCGCTTGTAAAGCGTGGGTGCAATGTAGTTGCCGCCATTCACAAAGGCCGCATAAGCGGTGGCCATGTGCAGCGGTGACACCGAAAGACCGTGACCGAATGAGGCTGTCGCCGCGCCCACCTCGGAAAAACTGTCCGGTACTGTCGGCACGCGCATTTCGGGCAATTCGAACTCCACGCGTTCATCGAATTTCATGCGAGACAGGAAGGCCCGGTAATTGTCTTTGCCCATTGCCTGCATGATGCGGATCGTGCCGATATTGGACGAGTATTTATAGACCTCGGGCAGCGCCAGAATGCGGTGCTTACCGTGAAAGTCGTCGATCGTATAGCGGCCGAATCGAATGCCATAGCGCGCATCGAACTCGTCCGTGATGCTCACCGCGCCGCTATCGAGGGCCCCCGCCATGGTGACCGTCTTGAAGATCGAACCCGGCTCGAAAATACCCGAGGTGATCCGGTTGAACGTGTCCTTGACCAGTGCCGTGGCAGGCTCGTTGGGATTGAAGTCCGGCACCGAGGCGAGCGCAATCACTTCGCCGGTGTAGATGTCCAGCATGACACCGGCCGCCGCGATGGCCTGATAGCGGGTCATTGCATCCATCAACTGCTCATGCAGCACATGCTGCACGCGCATGTCGACGCTGAGCTCCACCGGTGTCAGTGCATTGCCGCGGGCCAGCCCGAGTTCCTGCAGCAGCGCCACCGATTCACTGTCCATGTGCCGCTCGATGCCGGCAATGCCCTGATTGTCCACATTGGTAGAACCCAGGATATGCGCGGCTTCATTCATCCCGGGATAGAAGCGCTTGGATTCGGTGATGAAGTCGATACCGGGGATGCCGAGGCGCATCACCGCCTCCTGGATGGCCGGGGTCAGCTCGCGCTTGACCCAGACAAAGCCCTGATCACCGGTCAGCCTGTCGCGCAGCCAGTCTTCGTCGATATCGGGCAACACGGTGCGCAACTCACGCACCGCCTCTTCCACATCGATAATCCGGCGCGGTTCGGCATACAGCGAGGGAACGCGGATATCGACCGCCATTTCCAGCCCGTTCCGATCCAGGATTGGCGGCCGAGTCGCTGTGATGGCATCGCGCGTCTGCCCCTCGATGCTCTGGTCGGTTTCGGCCAGGCCCAACTGCACCAGCCGGCCACCGACCAGCCCCAGGCCCAACACGACAGCAAGTACCATCCAGCGAATACGCGCCTGCGTCAGGTTCCCCCGCTGCTTGCGCGCACCGTCAATGGCGATGGTCTGCACATGGCCTTCAGTGATGGCAGCCATTATTCAATGCCCTCCATCTCGAGAATGGCGTCAATGGGATCGATGCCCGCGGAAATGGCAGAAAACAGGGCATCCATCGCCGCAGTATCGGGTTTGGCCGGGCGCATTGGCAGCGCCGTAAAGGCGCCGAACTGCTCCTGCTGCACCGGAATGATCGCGAGCTCATCCTGATGACGCTTAATGATAGGATCGATATGGCCCGGCTGGTTCAGCACCGCCCAATCGGCTTTAAGCAGAGAAAGCTGCCCTTCCTGATCTTCAATCTGGGCCGCCAGCGCCGTGCGTTCGGACGCTGTCCCCTCGATGGAAAACTTCAGCGCATAGACACCGGCCAGCATCACCACCGACACGACCAACAAGAAGATATTGAGATTGCGGATCATGCGGCGCCCCTGATTCGAGGAACACCCAGCCCGGAAAGATCGACGGCGCGCGCGGCCTCGCTGGTGCGCACACCGCTGCGCAACACAGCCGACCGGGCACGCGGATTGCGAGCCAGTTCGCTCTTGCCTGATTTGACCGCCTTGGACACTGGTTGCCAGCGGCGCGGCGCCATCTCGACCTGAGGCAGATGACGCGAGGCCGTCGGCCCACCCTTGTCGGGATCAAAGAAGCGTTTGACGATACGATCCTCAAGCGAATGAAAGCTGACCACGGCCAGCCGCCCGCCTTCGGCAAGCAACCGCTCGGCGGCGAACAACCCTTCGACCAATTGGTCGAACTCACCATTGACCGCAATACGCAGGGCCTGAAACGAGCGCGTCGCCGGGTGGGCATCGCCGGGCTTGCGGCCAATGGCCTTTTCGATGATACGCGCCAGCTCCAGCGTAGTGGTGATCGGCGTCTCCTGCCGCGCCGCCACGATGAACTGGGCAATGCGGCGCGACTTGCGCTCCTCGCCATAAGCATAGAGCAGATTGGCCAGTTGCTCGGCCTCCAGCTCATTGACCAGGTCCGCCGCACTGGTTCCCGACTTGCTCATACGCATGTCAAGCGGGCCCTCCCGCATGAAGGAGAAACCGCGTTCCGCCTGGTCGAGCTGCATCGAGGAAACGCCGATATCGAGCACCACCGCGTCCACCGGATCGAGCTGGGCAACAAGCGTATCCAGCTCGGAAAATGTACCGGCAACAAAGGTGAAGCGATCCGGAAAATCGGCCTTGAGCGCGTCGACATGCGGCGCGACCGAAGGATCGCGATCAATACCTATCACCTCGGCACCGGCTTCCAGCATGGCCCGCGAATAGCCCCCTGCGCCGAAGGTGCCATCGACGATGCGGCGGCCCGCCACCGGCTCCAGCGCCGCCAGCACCTCCGCAAGCAGCACGGGCACATGCGGACCACCCGGCTCTTCGGTTTCGGGCAGGGAAGGCTTGCCCATATCCGCTATACTCCACTCCGGTCGCCACAGACCGGTTACTTAAACTGTTGGCCGATCTTGCACGGCGACGCTTAAGATTCTGTTTCCCATTCGCGCTGTCGTTGAGGCCTGTGATTGCTCACAAATTTCGCCCGGACTTAATTTATGCATATTGCCCTGTGCGCCACTTCGCGCGATGTAGGGAAAAGCCACTCCGGGAACGTTATGCCGATCACCAGCAAAACATTTGTGCGGTCCACTGCTGCGCTGCTGCTCGTTGGCCTGCTGGCGCTTATGGGCATCGTGGGCACCACGCTTTGGCTGGTTGAGCGGACCCAGATCTATTTCAATGAAGTCGTGGAAGCACGTGAAGCACGCGGCGCAGCCGTAGACCTGCGCGCCCTCTTGCAGGACGCCGAGACCAGCCAGCGCGGCTATGTCATCACCGGCGACCCGATTTATCTTGACCCTTATAATGACGCCCAACCCCTCATTGCGGAGGCACGGGCGCGTCTCGACGCCGTTTTGGCCCCATATCCACAGGCCGCTGAACCACTGGCCCAGCTTCACACCGATATCGACTTCAAACTGTCCGAATTGAACCGAACCATCGATTTGGTCGCCGCGGGCCAGCGCGACCAGGCCATCGAGATTGTCGGCACCGATGCTGGCAACCAGGCCATGGAGCGGGCCCGAACATTCTTCGAGATGCTGATCGAGGCAGCAGACCAACGGATCGAGAGCGGCGTCAAGGATCAGCGCGATACTGCCAACCTGCTGCGTATCGTGTCCATTGTCGGCGCACTCGCCATCTTCGCAGTGATCGCTGGCGCCATATGGGCAGTCCTGAGCTACACCCAGGCACTGGCCAATGCCCGCAAGGCAGTCGAGGAAGCCAACGCCGGACTTGAAGAGCGCGTGCGCGAGCGCACCGTCGACCTAGGCAAGGCCAATGAGGAAATCCAGCGCTTCGCCTACATCGTCACCCACGATCTGCGCGCTCCGCTAGTGAACATCATGGGGTTTACCGCCGAGCTCGAAACCAGCATCGATGAGGTCAAGGCCTATATGGAGGGCCAGGAAGCTGACGAAAATGATCCGGTTTCCAGCCAGGCCCGCCTCGCTGCCACCGAGGACCTGCCCGAGGCCCTCACCTTTATCCGTGCCGCCACGCGCAAGATGGACGGGCTGATCAACGCCATCCTCAAGATTTCCCGCGAAGGCCGCCGCCAGCTCAAACCCGAGCCGGTCGAACTCGCCGATCTCGTGGAGGCCACCGCCGCCGCCGTTCACCACCAGGTGGCCGAAAGCGACGGCACCATCGAGACCGATATTCGCGTCGGCCAGCTGATAACCGACCGCCTCTCGCTCGAGCAGATTCTGGGCAACATGCTGGACAATGCCGTCAAGTACCAGGAACCCGAGCGCCCCTTGCGGGTTATTATTCGCGCCCGGCATGTCCCAGGCAATCGCGTGGTGATCGAGATACAAGATAATGGCCGGGGAATTGCTGATACCGATCACGAGCGCGTCTTCGAGCTGTTCCGCCGCTCAGGTTCTCAGAAGAATCCAGGAGAAGGCATCGGTCTGGCTCATGTCCGCACCATGGTGCGCAGCTTAGGCGGCGATGTAACATTGACCTCGCAACTGGGCGAGGGCACCACATTCATCATCAATCTGCCGCGCGATTCCCGCGGCTTTCTGGGGAGACTAGGCGCATGAACAATGCACGGCCCGTCACCATCATCATGGTCGAGGACGATGAAGGCCACGCCCGGCTCATCGAAAAGAACATCCGGCGCGCCGGCGTCGCCAACGAGATCGTGCCCTTTGGCAACGGCACTGACGCGCTCGCCTATCTGATGGGACCGGACGGGTCGGGCCTCGTCAACAAGGGCCGTCAATTGCTGGTGCTGCTCGACCTCAACCTGCCCGACATGACCGGCATCGACATTCTCGAAAAGGTCAAGAGCAACGAGCACACCAGGCGCTCGCCGGTCGTGGTGCTCACCACCACCGATGACCAGGGCGAAATTCAGCGCTGCTATGACCTCGGCGCCAACGTCTACATCACCAAGCCGGTGGATTATGAGGGCTTCGCCAACGCCATCAAGCAGCTCGGCCTGTTCTTCTCCGTGATGCAGGTCCCCGAAGCAGAATAGACGATGCCGAACCGCACGCCGCACGTACTCTATATCGATGACGATCCGGGCCTGATCCGCCTGGTTGAAAAGGCCATGCAGCGGCGCGGCTACATCTTTTCGCACGCCCAGTCCGGCGAAGAGGGCCTCGACATGATCCGCCAGGGCGGCATCGATGTCGTCGCGCTCGACCACTATCTGCCCACCGGCACCGGCCTCGAAGTCCTCGCCGGCATGGAGGGCCTGGAGGATCATCCGGCCACCGTCTATGTCACTGGCTCCTCGGAAATGGCGATCGCCGTCAACGCGCTCAAGGCCGGCGCCACCGATTTCGTGCCCAAATCGGGCTCGGAAGACTTCATGCCCCTGCTCCTGGCGGCAATCGACCACGCCATCGAGCATGTGCGCCTCACCCGCGCCAAGGCCAAGGCCGAGCGCGAAACTGAAGAGGCCCGCGACCGCGCCGAAATGCTGCTCGGCGAAGTCAATCACCGCGTCGGCAATTCGCTGGCCATGGTCGCGGCCCTGGTCGGCCTGCAAGCCAACGCCGTCGAGGATCCCGAGGCCAAACGCGCCCTGGCTGAAACCCAGATGCGGATCCAGGCCATCGCTGGCGTACACCGCCACCTCTACACCTCCGACGACGTGCGCACTGTCCAGATGGGCGAGTACATCAACAGCCTGATCGGCGAGCTGGAAAATTCCCTGCAGGCCGAAGGCAGCACCGCCAGCATCCGCGTCGATGTCGAAGGCTTCCCCCTCCCCACCGAAAAGGTGGCTTCTCTCGGCGTGATCGTCACCGAGCTGGTCACCAACGCCCTCAAATATGCCTATGCCGACAGCGAGCCGGGCGAAGTGCGCATTGCCATGCGCCGCGACGGCAGCCAGGTGCATCTGGTGGTCGAGGATGACGGCATCGGCTGGAACGGCAGCGGCAAGCCGCAGGGCACCGGCCTTGGCAGTCGCATCGTCAAGGCCATGGCCGTCAGCCTCAATGCCAGCGTCGCCTATGGCGATGGTCCCGGCACCCAGGTCAAGGTCAGCTTCGAAGGCTAGGCGCCCACACTTGCCGCCGTGGCCGCCAGCAACAATGGTCCCTGCGCCACCGGCATGGTCACCACCACATCACCTGCTTTCACCTCCCGCTCGACATAGCGATGCGCCTCGACGATTTTGTGCAGCGGAAACACCCGGTCGGTCACCGCCCTGATCGCCCCCTGCTCCAATAGCCGGTTGAGCACATGCAAATCCTTGAGCTTGTCGCCGTCTGACCTGAGCCCCGTCGTCGCCAGCTTGCCGCGCTTGCCGCCCCGCTGCCCGCCGCTCAGCATCAGCCCGAAAATCCCCCAGCTCGGCACGGTGGTCAGATAAATCCCGCCCGGCTTCAACGTCGGCGCAGCCTGCGCAAAGCTCGATTTCCCCACGGCATCGAACACCACATCATAGGCGCCGCGCGCCGCCGTGAAATCGGCCACCTGGCGGTCGATGACATGATCTGCCCCCAGCCGCTCCAGCAGCGCCCGATGCCGCCCCGACGCCACCGCCGTCACCTCGGCGCCAAAATGCTTGGCCAGTTGCAGCGCGATTGCCCCCACGCTGCTCGCTGCGCCATTGATCAGCACATGGTCGCCCGGCTTCACCCTGCCCTCGTCCCGAATGAAAGGCATCGCCGTGAGATAGGAATAGCTCATGCCACCGAGCGGAATGAGGTCCACCCCCTCGGGCACTTTCACCAGCGCCGCGGTTTCCTTGACGCACACATATTCCGCCATGCCCCCCAGCGCCGCCCCGGTGCAGCCATGCACCCGGTCCCCGACGGCAAACCGGCTCACCCCTGCCCCGATGGCCACCACCACCCCGGCGATATCGTCTCCCAACACATCGAGCTTGGGCCGGAACAACCCGCCGAAGAGCCGCACGATGAACGGCTCGGCCTTGCGGAAGGCGCAATCGGCTAGCGTCACCGTGCTCGCACGCACCTCCACCAACACCTCGCCCGGCCCCGGCATCGGCTTGGGGCGCTCGACAATTTCGATCACGTCAGGTCCACCATAACGTTGTTGTGCAGCAACTTTCATTGGTCCGTTCTCCATGCGTGTTGGTCCGCGCGGCGCTCTGCCGCGTGCTCAAAATTTCTCGTCGTCAGTTCAGTTCAGCTCAGTCGGCGTCCGGCCCCGGCGGGGTCCATTGGAACACCTCGTCCAGCGGCACCCCGAACGCATGGGCAATCCGGAACGCCACCTCCAGCGAAGGTGAATAGCGCCCCTGCTCGATGGCCACGATGGTCTGGCGCGTCACGCCCACCTGCTTGGCCAGCGCCGCCTGGGTCATTTCCCCGGCATGAAAGCGCAGCGTGCGGATGGAATTGCTGACATTGGCCTGTCCCTTGCCCATAACGCTCACATCGTCCGGTAATAGTAGAGTTCGGAGGCCGCATTGATCGTCCCGCCGATCACCGGCGCCACGAACAGCGCATAGATCGCCAGATTGGCATCAACCCCCAGCGCCAGCGGAATTAGCGCCAGCGCCGCCACGATCGACGTGACGATCCCGCTATTGCGCAGGCTCCTGGCCGCCACCGCATGGTCGCGCTCATCGGCCGGCTCGTCCTTGAGTTCCTCGCGCTGGGCGATCGACACCAGAATGGTCCCGATAATCGCCCCCACGATATTGAACCCGACCATCGCCCCCACCGCCCAAAGCAGCTTTTGCGCAATCGCGGCGGTCGTACCCACCGCCCCGCCATTCAACGCATCCCAGGCCAGCCAGCCACACACCACCACCACGCCCAGCAACTGCACCCAGGCCATCATTTCCTTCGAAGTCATCTCATACATCCGTGTCTCATCATCTGGACACAAGGTATGCAAAACGAGACACCGTGTCAATTATTTCATACACCGTGTCGCGCAAAAACGACAAACGCCACGCTCCAGCAGCATATGGGGATCGGCATCAAGCAGCCGCAGTGCCATGTGCCGTCGGGCCCGATGGTCGTTCTACGCCCGGCCGTGATGGCTCTGCCCTGGTGGCACTTTTTTGCGAATTTGCAGCGACCGACGCGATCCATCTTGCCGCCCAGGCGTTCATTTCACTCAATCCCAATAGGAGACCGAACGTGTATACTTTCGACAAGCAACTGCCTGACACCACATTTGCCGACGCCGTAACGCGCACCAAGCAGGTCCTGGCCGACAACGGCTTCGGCGTTTTGAGCGAGATAGACGTTCAGAAGACCATGAAGTCCAAGCTGGACGCCGACCTGCCCGGATACCTGATCCTTGGCGCCTGCAACCCGAAAATGGCATTCGAGGCATTAAAGCTCGAACCCCGGGTCGGCGCCATGCTGCCGTGCAACGTAATCGTCCGCGAGCAGGAAAACGGCGTGGTCGAAGTCAGCGCCATTGACCCTGTCGCCTCAATGCAGGCCATCGGCAATGCGGAACTGCAAGCCGTGGCTGGCAAAGTTCAGGCCATGCTCTCCGATGTCGTAAAGGCGCTCTAGCGGCGGAGAACGAGTTCCTCGTGGCTGGCTTGGGGTGGTTTGCAGACTGGCGGCTTTTGGCCGGGATGAGCAGAATCCAGACTTTAGGTTCCCCAGCCGAAGTGCAGCTTCAACAAATGGAATGGCAGATATAGCAAAGCGATTGCGATGAGTATTATGTGCGTAAGGTACCAGCCCGATATCTTGCTGATATCCGTGTCCTTAGGCAGAGACCTCAGTATCAGAATTGCCAGCGGAAGCGGCACCAAAACGAAGAACGCGCAGAAATAGACAACGTCGAACAGCTTCATCGCATCCTCTGGCCGAAACCTCGGCTTAGCACTTGGGTCAGGGGGTCTTCTTCTACGCAGATGCAAGCATGTTGGAAATCCGACCGTTTAAGCAGCTAGCTGCAGCGTCCATACCCGCCAGCCAACGGCCATTCCAAGGCACACTATTCCGACGCTACATAGCGGCTTTCGGGAAAGCGCCAAAACCCTCGGCACGTCGTGAATGGGGTCGACGTTAGACTGACCGCTACTGCGGGTCGCAGGCCGTCCGGTCAAAGAGCCGATTGCACCAAAGGACGTACTACAGCCGGATGTCATCCAACTTCGAGAATACGACAGCGGCCACTGCACCCGCGAGCATGAAAACCGCGCTGAACTCGATAGCCACATATGTTGAGCCGGATGCTTTCGAGACAAAGTATATCGGCAGGAAGACAATCAGGCCACTTGCCAAGCCAAGAAGCCAAACCCATGCAGTGTCCAACCCTGAATAACGTCGTCGAAGCCACATCCCAACCACCATTCCCGGAAGCGCCAGAAGCGCACCCGGAATAGTTCCAAGAATGACTGCCATAACGACAAAATAGCTTGCCGAAGCCGGAGTACTCCCCCCGGCAAACACGTCGACTAGGCCGATCGCCACCCCCACAATGCCGCATCCAACGGCGACGCTTGCAAGGTACCTTAGGACCAACGCCGAAATTCCTCGTTCGTTCGCACTCTTCACTTTGCCACCATGCCGTTCGTCAAGGACACGCGCCCCCGACCGCATTACTTGTCTGCTATCGGGCATCAGCCAACAAGCCTTTGGTGTCTCGAAAGGGGTCGAAACCCGTCTTCTCGTTTTACCCTAGTTTCTCCACCGTCACCCGCTGTCACCCCGGGCTTGACCCGGGGCCCATCCTGAGACGGCGCCGCGCGTGCTAAACGCCTGTCAGGGCCGATGGGAAGCCGTCGGGATGAGCCCCGGCTTTCGCCGGGGTGACAGTCCGCAGATCAGGGATGTCGCTGCGGCAAATCTCGAGCATTTGGCTGGCGACTATTATAGGTCGGCACCTACCTCTGAACAAAAGTAATCCCCGCTCCAAAGTCCTCCCCCATACTCCTCCCATCCCCGTCACACACGCGGCCCCGACGCAGGGCCGGGCGGGGAGGCCGGGAAGAGGGGCGCCTCTTTACGCGGGTAGAAGCTCGGCAGCCGGACCTGCAATAACGGTACCGCCTGAATCCGGACCCGTGGAAAATCCGTGTTTCCGTGACGAACGGCCAGTGGCTCGTTCTACCTTGTTTCGGAAGGGCCACTGGCCGTTCGTTACCGTGCAACCGCGACGCCTCAGGGCCGGGCGGCTTCGAACCATGCCCGAAGGGCAAAATCTCCCCGGTGGGGAGATTTTAGGTGACTTCGCAGACGATCCGCGACGCGGATGGGTGGCTCCTGTGGAGCCGCACAAGTCAAGAAGGCCATAAGAGCTATGCTCGAATGGCGGGTGGCATGTCCGAACGAAGGGCACATCGCGCCAGTGGCGCAACATGAGCGAACAAGGCTCGAATGGCGGGTGCCACGCCCGCAAGAATGCGCTGGACCTCAAGCCGGAAATAGATATAAAGATATCTTTATATCTGAGGGCGTGATGAGCGGATTGAACAAACTGGTCGGGGTGTTGAAGGCAGCGGGGGAAAGCACCCGGCTGCGCCTGCTTGCGCTTCTGGCCGATGGCGACCATTCGGTCAAGGATCTCACCGAGATCCTCGATCAGAGCCAGCCCCGCGTTTCCCGCCATCTCAAGCTCCTGGCCGATGCCGGTCTCGTCCAGCGCCATGCCGAAGGGGCCTGGGCCTATTATCGGCTCGCGCCCGAGGGACAAGGCGCCGATCTCGCGCGCTGGTTGACCGCGCGGGTCGATCCCGATGCACCCGAGCGCCAGCGCGACAAGGCCCGCCAGGCCGAGGCGCGCGCCGCCCAGCAGGCCCAGGCCGCCGATTATTTCGCCAAGGTCGCGGAAAGCTGGGACTTGCTGAAAACCCTGCATGTGCCCGAGGCCGCCGTGGAAGCGGCGGTATTGGCTGAGCTGGGCGGGCGCAAGGTCGATCTGCTGGTTGATCTGGGCACCGGCACCGGTCGCATGCTCGAAGTGCTCGCCCCCGCCTATGCGCGCGGCATTGGCGTCGATTCCAGCCGCGAAATGCTGGCCGTGGCGCGTTCGCGCCTGGCCGCCGCCGGCATCAGCCATGCCCAGGTGCGCCTGGGCGATATTGGCGGACTGGACCCGGCCATTGGCCTGGCCGATGTCATCGTCATCCACCAGGTGCTGCACTATTTCGACGATCCGGGCCGCATGCTGGCCCAGGCCCGTCGCCTGCTCAAGCCGGGCGGGGAAATCCTCATTGTGGATTTTGCCCCCCATGAACTCGAATTCCTGCGCACCGAGCACGCCCATCGCCGGCTCGGCCTGTCGCGGGAGCAAATGAATGACTGGGCGGCCCTGGCCGGGCTCGATGTGCGCGCCGCTCGCGAATTTCCCAGTGACAGCAAGGATCGCGGCCTGACCGTGTGCCTTTGGCACCTCGGCGACCGCAGCAAGACGGAATAGACCATGATCGACGATAATCTGCGCGCCAGCCGCAAGACGGCTGACCAGCGCCCCGACCTGCAGCTTTCCTTCGAGTTCTTCCCGCCCAAGACCGACGCCATGGAGCAGCGGTTCTGGGACAGCATTGCCAAGCTCGCCCCGCTCAGCCCCCGTTTCGTCTCGGTAACCTATGGCGCCGGTGGCTCGACCCGCGAACGCACCCTGCGCATGGTGCGCCGCATCACCACCGATACCGGCGTGCCCGCCGCCGCGCATCTGACCTGCGTCGGCGCCACTCGCGATGAGGTCGACGAAGTGGTACGCGGCTATGCCGAAGCCGGCGTCAACAAGATCGTGGCCCTGCGCGGCGATCCGCCCGAAGGCGTCGGCCAGCCTTTCACCCCACATCCGGAAGGTTATCAGAACGCCGCCGATCTGGTCGCAGGCATCCGTCGCTTGGGCAATTTCGACATTTCGGTTGCCGCCTACCCCGAAAAGCATCCGCAAAGCGCCGATTGGGATGCCGATATCGACAATCTCAAGCGCAAGATCGATGCCGGTGCCGACCGCGCCATCACCCAGATGTTCTTCTCCAACACCGATTTCCTGCGCTATCTCGACCGCGCCCGCAAGGCCGGCATCACCGCGCCCATCGTGCCGGGCATTCAGCCCATCCACTCCTTTAAACAGATCTCCGGCTTTGCCACCCGCTGCGGCGCTTCCATCCCCGATTGGCTGGCCGAGCGTTTCGAGGGACTGGAGGACGATCCGGAAACCCACGCGCTCGTGGCCGCCGCCGTCGCCGCCGAACAGGTCACCGAACTGCTCGATGAGGGTGTCACCGAGTTCCACTTCTATACCCTCAATCGCTCCAACCTGGTCCTCGCCCTGGCACGGCTCCTGGGGCGGCGCACCTAGCGCCGACCTTGTTCAGCCTGCGTTCAGACAGCGCGGCTCAAGCTCACGGCAAACTGGCCTTTCATATTGTGGCCATGAAAAGGGACGATGTCCCCGCGCTCGAGCCGAGCATGTTGGAAGACGTATTCGATGCAGATTGATCGCCGTATCACCAATGGCCTGGCCTGGGCTGGCGCCGTACTCATTGTCGCCATCCCGGCCGCCGACGTAGCCCTGCGCCAGTTCGGCCCCGCCGACACCCCGCAGATCGCCGTGGTCGAAGAGCAGACTGCGCCTGCCGTGGAACCGGAACCCGTGGGCAAGCCTGCCCCGAAGCCCGAGCCCGAACCAGTTGCCGAGCCCGAACCAGTTGCCGAGCCCGATCCTGCCGACAGCAATGCCGTGGACAGCTACCTTCAATCCGGAAAGAAGTTGCCCAGCTATATCAGCGACGGCAGCCCGACCGAGCGCACCCAGACCGCAGCCCTCGCGCCAGCCGAGGAAGAAGTGACCAAGCCTGCACCCACGCCCGAACCGGCCCCAGATCCGGTTGCCACGCCGCAACCAACGCCAGAGCCCGTTGCTACGCCCGAGCCCGAGCCGGAACCTGTTGCTGCTGCGCCAGCCAAGGCGGTGAGCTTACCGACACCGGTTTCCCAGCGCCCCGCCTCTGTCCCCCGCAGCGCGGCCATCACGCCTCCACCACTGGTGATCGACCAGCCGAACACCGTTGTGACGGCCGAAGACCTGGAAGAGTGGGAAAGCGGCCCGCTCTCGGACTTTCTCGCCCGCCGGCAGGCTGGATCGGCCCCGGTCTCGCCCGAATACGATCCGGACGGGTTTTTCCTCGACGAGGGCCCGAACTCCAGCGCCCGGGTCAACCGCTTTCCGCGCGCCTATGGAAGTGACGACTATGCCTTTTAGTGGTCAGCAGACCCGCTATGCCGCCGCGGCCATGGACCCTGATGGCAAGTCGGGGTAATTCTGATGGCCAGGCGGGAAAGGGAAACCCCGAAAATGCTGTGTTGCGTCCGCAAGGCTGAAGACAATCGTGATATCTGGCAGAAACTGGCTGCCTTCCTGGGATCGTTTTCCCAGCGCACCGGCGTGGCCGGCCATGTTGCCAATATTCTGGACCCCGACACCTGGCTCCCGGGCGGCCGCGACGCCGCGTTTACCCTGGCGCTGATCGCCCTTTCCGCCAAAATGGCGGTGGCTGATGGCGCCGTCACGGCCTCTGAAGTGCGTGCCTTCAACGCGACGGTGGAAGTCACCAAGGGCAATGAACAGCAGGTGGAAAAGCTGTTTAATCTCGCCAAGCAGGATGTGGCCGGCTACGACGCCTATGCCCGCAAGGTGGCGCGGTTCTTTGCCGATACTCCCGACACGCTTGAGCATGTGCTCGACAGCCTGTTCTTCATCGCCACCGCCGACGGTCTCGTCCACGAAGCAGAGCTGGACTATCTGCGGGACGTCAGCGGAATTTTCGGCTTTGACGAGGCGCGGTTCGAACAGATCGCCGCCCAGCATGTCATGCTTGAGGAAGGCGTTGACCCATATACTGTGCTCGGCCTCAGCCACGACGCCCCGCCCGAAGAGGTACGCCGGGTCTATCGCCTTCTGGTTGCCGAACACCATCCCGACCGGCTGATTGCCAAGGGCGTGCCCGAAGAGCTCGTCGATGTGGCCACCGCGCGCATGTCGGCGATCAATCTGGCCTACCAGGCCATCACCCGGCCCCAGCCGCAGCCACTGCTGGCTTGACGGCGACGCGCCGCTCCCGCACATAGGCGGCGCCAGTTGACCGGGTGACCGCTGACGGACGGGTAACTGTCCGCCGGAGGAAAGTCCGGGCTCCATCGAAACACGGTGACGGCTAGCAGCCGCCGGGGGCGACCCCAGGGAAAGTGCCACAGAAAGCAAACCGCCCCGGCATGCCGGGGTAAGGATGAAAGGGTGCGGTAAGGGCGCACCGGGTGCCTGGTGACAGGGACCGCACGGTAAACCCCACCGGGAGCAAGACCAAATAGGGATGACGCGGGCTTCGGCCCAGCCTGTTTCGAGGCCATGTTGTCCGGGTTGGTTGCACGAGCGCGCTGGCAACAGCCGCCTCAGATGAATGGTCACCACGTCGCGGCAACGCGGCCCTACAGAACCCGGCTTACAGGTCAACTGGCGTTGCCTTCCTTGCTTTCCGTCTGATGACCGTAGTTTAACGCGGCAGCAAGCAACGGATAGCTGGCGGCAATGATGCCGCAATGTGGGTGATGACAAGTTCTCTCCTGTTCACGACAACAAGGAGCCCCACAATGAATAAGATCGTCTCTGCCCTCATCGCCCTGACCATCGTCGCAGGCATTGCCGCCCCGGCCTTTGCCTGGACCGGCGACACCTGCCCGTTCACCGATAAGTCGATGTGCGACGTGGTGTCGCTGACCGACGATACCTCCGACGATTGATTGCTTCGATCTGAGCTTACGATCGCTCTGCCTGCCCCTGTCCCCGAGGCGTCGCCTCGGGGACAGCTTGTTTTGAGGGGTATTGATCATGACGGGCGAGGCCGTTACACCGTGCGGCTTTCTGCCGAACTGTTCCGGCGCCTATGGAGCTTGACGTCAGCGCGATGCCTTTGACGACCCCTTATTATCTGATCGACGAAACCGCGCTGGCCCGGAACCTTGAGCGGGTTGATGCGCTGCGTGCCGCGTCGGGCGCAAAGTGCCTGTTGGCACTCAAATGTTTTGCCACCTGGTCGACCTTTCCGCAAATCGCTCCGCATATGGATGGCACCACCTCGTCCTCGCTGAACGAACTGAAGCTGGGCCGGGAGAAGTTCGGCGGCGAAACCCATGCCTATTCGGTGGCCTGGTCCGATGGCGAAATCGATGAGGCGATCGCCAATGCCGACAAGATCATCTTCAATTCGGTGAACCAGCTCGACCGCTTCGGCACCAAGGCCGCGCACCTGCCGGTCGGTCTGCGGGTCAATCCCGGCGTCAGCCATTCCCATTTCGACCTCGCCGATCCGGCGCGAAAGTTCAGCCGACTGGGCGAAAGCGACCGCGCCAAGGTGGAAGCGGCGATGGATCGGGTGTCCGGTTTCATGCTGCACTGCAATTGCGAAAACGACTCGGTGGAGGCGTTTGCTTCCCTGCTCGATCAGATCGAGGATAAGATTGGCGACCTCTTGTCGCGGCTCGAATGGGTGAGCCTTGGTGGGGGCATCCACTTCACCAAGGAAGGTTACGACCTTGACGGTCTGGCGGCCCGATTGAAGGCCTTTGCCGACAAATTCGGGGTGCAGGTCTATCTCGAGCCGGGCGATACGGTGGTGACCGATACCACCACGCTCGAAGTGTCCGTGCTTGATATTATCGAGAATGAAATGTCGGTGGCCATTGTCGACAGCGCAGTGGAAGCCCATATGCTGGATTTGCTGGTCTATCGCGAAAGCGGGGCCGTGGCGCCAGACACGGGGCCGTATCGTTATCAAATTGCCGGGAAGTCCTGCCTTGCCGGTGATGTCTTCGGCACCTTCGACTTCCCCAGTCCGCTGGAGATAGGGGACCGTATTTCCCTATTGAATGCGGGGGGATATACCATGGTGAAGAAAAACTGGTTTAACGGCGTGGCAATGCCCGCTATAGCCATCCGCAGAAAAAACGGCGCTGTTGAGGTTGTGCAAAGCTTCGATTATGCCGACTATGTCGCCAGTCTGTCATAAGGGCAGGCTGATCCCGTCCACCGTGAAAAAGGTGTTTCGTGCCAATTGAAAAAGAACCTGTTGATCATCGGCGCCGGAGGTGTCGCGCAAGTCGCTGCGTTTAAGGCAGCAATGCACAATGATGTGCTCGGAGACATTCACATTGCCTCCCGCACGGTTTCGAAATGCGAGGCGCTGGTCGCCGGCATTCTCGAGAAAAAGGCGCTCAAGCGCCCGGGTATTCTGGCCGCCCACCAGCTCGACGCCATGGATGTCGAAGCGACCAAGGCCCTGATCCGGCAGACCAAATGCCAGATCGTTCTCAATGCAGGATCGGCTTTCCTCAATATGAGCGTGCTCAGCGCCTGTATCGACATGGGCGTGGCCTATATCGACACGGCCATCCACGAGGATCCCAAAAAGATCTGCGAGACGCCGCCCTGGTACGGCAATTACGAGTGGAAGCGCCGCGAGGCCTGCGAGCGCAAGGGCGTGACCGCCATTCTGGGCGCCGGGTTCGACCCCGGTGTGGTCAATGCCTATGCGGCGCTGGCCGCCAATGCCTATTTCGACCGGATCGACAGCATCGACATCATCGATGTCAATGCGGGCAGTCATGGCCGCTACTTCGCCACCAATTTCGACCCCGAGATCAACTTCCGGGAATTCACCGGCACGGTGTGGAGCTGGCAGCAGAGCCAGTGGACCGCGAACAAGATGTTCGAGGTCAAGCGCACCGACGATCTGCCGGTGGTGGGCGAGCACACCACCTATCTGACCGGCCATGACGAAATCCATTCGCTCTCGGCCAATCTCGGCGTGCCCGATATCCGCTTCTGGATGGGCTTTGGCGAGCACTACATCAACGTCTTCACGGTCCTGAACAAGCTCGGCCTGCTTTCCGAGCAACCTGTGACGACGGCCGAGGGGCTTGAAGTGGTGCCGCTCAAAGTGGTCAAGGCCGTCTTGCCCGACCCGATGTCGCTGGCGCCCGATTATTCGGGCAAGACCTTTATCGGCGATCTGATCAAGGGCGAGCGCAACGGGATCGAGACCGAATTGCTGGTCTATAACATTTCGGACCATGAAGACGCCTTTGCCGAGACCAACAGCCAGGCGATCTCCTACACGGCTGGCGTGCCGGCCATTGCTGCCGCCATGCTGATCGCCAAGGGCGATTGGGACTGCCACCGCATGGCCAATGTCGAGGAACTGCCGCCCGTGCCGTTCCTGGACTTGTTGGGCAAGATCGGCCTGCCGACCCGCGTGCGCGACGAGAAGGGGGATCGTGCCTTCGATCCCGCCGAATTCGGCGAAAGCCGCGACGCGCGGCCCAAAGTGCGCCAAGCCTAAACCGCCTACCGAGCGGCCGGGGTTCGCCCCGGCCGTTTGCATTTCGGCATGAATTCGACGAGCGTTCCGCAAGGCGCGAAGGCATGCTGCCCTAACCACACGGCCTCGCGGTTGCACAGTGAAAAGCGGCCTTCGCTCCTGAATAAATAAGGTTGAAGCTATACGCCTCTGCTGCCCTCTGATTCAGGGGGAAGTCGGGTGGGGGCGACAAATGGCACCAGCGAGTGACGGCTTCCGACCCCATTGCGGTCGGCATAGCCTCTCAAGAGGCCTCCTGACAGCTGTCATTTTGGTCGGGTCGCTAACCAGAGCGTCAGACGACCCAACAGGGCCAAAAATACTGACACTGCGACTATGGCGACAATGGCCGCCGCCGACTCGAACTGCGTGTGCCCTCGTCCAAACAAAGCGTTGCCCCAGTAGGGCGTCGAAAGCACACTCCCAACCAGACATCCGCCAAAGACGGCGAGAAAATTTGCTTTCATCGAAATTCTCCGATGTCTTGGCACTTACCGAAATTGGCTTGGGGCTTCCGACCCCATCCCAGACGTTCCGAACATAAGTCAGAATGCCTGGAAGCTGCCATTCTCCCTCCCACGGCCCTCAAGTAGCGCACAAACGTCATGTAGATCGCGCACGACTTGAACCGCCAGTTCGTGCATCTCTTGGGTGGCTTCAAGCAGGTCGGGAGCCATGATGGTGATCATTCCGGCGGCAGCAGCGGAGCGAACCCCGTTATAAGAGTCCTCAAGAGCCAGACAACGAGCAGGGTCCACATCGAGCCGTCTTGCCGCTGCAGCATAGGGCGCGGGATGAGGCTTCCCTTGGGCGTAATCGCCATAGGCGACGATGACGCCGAAGCGCTCGGCGATACCAGCCTTGGTAAGATGATGGTCGACCGTTGCCCGACCAGACGATGTTGCAATCGCACAGGGCAGGTTCAAATTGGCGAGCAGATCGAGCAATTCGATGGCGCCTGCTTTCAACGTGAGCTGTGTTTCGGCCAGCGTTTTGAAATTGGCAGACGACGCTGACCAGAAAGCACCCACATCGAAGCCAGGAGGAAGATGCTCGGCCCAGATGGCGGTGCAGTCCGCTGCTGGTAGCCCGATCGTGCGATGGATCGCTGCAGGCGAGAGTGAAGCACCCATTTCGGTGACCGCCATCATCATGGCGTCTGAGTATAGCCGCTCCGTATCGAACAGAAGACCGTCCATATCAAAGATGACCGCCGCGACTCTCCGGAAAGACATTCCGTGTCCCCATCTACCATGTCCGCCTGTCAGGTTCCTACGCCAATAGCCGACAGTCAGCAAACCACCCCATAGCCGACACAAAACACCCCCGGAAAACTCCCGAGGGTGTCGCAACTTTTGAGCTGTGAACTGCCCTGCCCTAGGCGGACTGGCGGTCTTCGGCCATGGCCCGCTTGCGGAAGGAGTGGGCGCGCCAGAGTTCGAAAATGTGCATGGCATCGTCCCGGTCGAGCGCGTCGAAGCGCGAGAGGACCATTTTCTTGTCCGCGTCGCTGGGCAGGTCGCGCCAGGGGAGCGTGGCGACAATGGCCGCGAAGAGGTCCGGTGCCATGCCGGAGGCTCGCAGAGCCACGATAACCGCCACATAGTCCTGACCAGCCAGCCATTTGACGACGATTTCCGGAGCCACCTGCAGCATGACGGCCATGGCGGCGGCAGCGTGGTGGCCGTAGCCGAAGCGGGCGAAACGGGCCAGCGCACGATCGTCGAGCTGTTTGCGGTCGGCCAGGCCCTTGACCTGGTTATAGGCCACCTTCCACTCCTGCGCATTGAAGCCAGCGCGGTTGCGGATGCGGTTGTAGACCACGGTATTGATCTTGCCGGCAGCGACCGGATCGACCTGACGGTCAAGATTGCCCAGGGTTTGCAGCACCTTGCCGGCGACCTGATCGATTTCACCCCGCAACGACTTCCAGTCGATATCGCTGCGGCCACGCAGATCGGAGGCGATCTCGGCATCCTCGGTGGCGCGCTTGACCAGTTTCTCCAGCGTCGCGCGGTCAAATTCGGCCTTGGGGTTGCGGACCAATCGCACCACGGAAGCGGTCTTGCCATGATCGACCAGCGCATCGCCCACCCGTTCGGTGAGCATGGAGCGGCCGGCAATGGCCACCCGATGATCCTCGGTCTGGTTGGAAATGATATCGATCAGGTCGTCATCGCTGAGCACATTGGAGAATTCGAGCAGCGGCCGGGCCACCTCGATGACATCATTGGCCAGCTTGACGACAACTGTGCCGGGCGCCCGCTCGAGCGGGGCCAGCAGCTTGGCCACATGCACCCTTGCCTCAACCTCCACCAGCTCTGCGAGCTGGCACAGCACCTCGTCATATTGGGCAACCTGATCGTCGTCGCAACGGTCCGAAACGTAGCTGAACAGCTGCGCCGTCGTGCGAAACAGTTGCTCGCGTTCCATCTGGTTATCATCGCCGTTGAGAACGCGGAAATTTGCGAACGCACGGTGGCTTTCATCGAGCTCTGTCATAGTCGATCTCCCGGCTTCTGCCGCTTGGTTCGGGTCAGACTGACCGCCACATGCTTGTAGGGCCTGAAGGTGGGAGATCGGATTTGATTCAAACTTTAGACATTGGCCGCTTCTGTCCTCTGGACCGGGGTCCTGGCGGATACGCGAGACAAAAAAGCCCCGGGGAAAATTCCCCGGGGCCGGCAGAACTGTCCCTGAACGCGTTTAGCGCAGGTCGAAGCGATCCGCGTTCATCACCTTGGTCCAGGCAGCGACGAAATCCCGCGTGAACTTCGGCGCTGAATCGGCCTGGGCATAGACTTCGCCGAGCGCACGGAGCTGGGAGTGCGAGCCAAAGATCAGATCGACGCGGGTGCCGGTCCACTTCAACTCGCCGCTCTTGCGGTCACGGCCCTCATAAACGCCCTCTTCATCAGCCTTGGGCGCCCAGGCAGTGTCCATGGTCAAGAGATTGAGGAAGAAGTCATTGCTCAGCGTTTCCGGCCGATTGGTGAACACACCATGCTCGTTGAGCCCGGTCTTGAGCACGCGCAGGCCACCGAGCAGAACGGTCATCTCCGGACCGGTCAGCCCCAGGAGCCGGGCACGATCGACCATGGCCTCTTCGGGCTGCATGAAGGCGCGCTGGCTGTAGTAGTTGCGGAAGGCATCGGCGCGCGGTTCGAGCGCGGCGAAGGAAGCCACATCAGTCTGTTCTTCCGATGCGTCCGTGCGGCCCGGGGTGAACGGCACGGTGATGGCCTGGCCACCGGCATGCGCGGCCCGCTCGATCGCGGCACAGCCCGCCAGCACGATCAGGTCGGCCAGCGAGGTCTTCTTGCCCCCGGTAGCCGAAGCGTTGAACTCGGCCTGGATAGATTCGAGCTGTGCCAAAACCTTGGCGAGCTGATCGGGCTGATTGACCTCCCAGTCCTTCTGCGGAGCCAGTCGAATGCGCGCCCCATTGGCGCCGCCGCGCTTGTCCGACTTGCGGAAGGTCGAAGCGGAGGCCCAGGCAGTCGAGACCAGCTCGGACACCGACAGACCAGACGCCAGCACCTTGGCCTTGAGATCGGCAATATCGGCGTCGTCGACCAATGGGTGATCGACCGGCGGAACGACGTCCTGCCAGATCAGGTCCTCGGCCGGCACTTCCTTGCCCAGGTAACGGACCTTGGGGCCCATATCGCGGTGGGTCAGCTTGAACCAGGCGCGGGCGAAGGCGTCGGCAAACTGATCCGGGTTTTCCAGGAAGCGGCGCGAGATCTTTTCGTAGATCGGATCGAAGCGCAGCGACAGGTCGGTGGTCAGCATGGTCGGGCGATGCTTCTTTGCTGCATCGAACGCGTCCGGGATAACGGCATCGTCGGTCTTGGCGACCCACTGCTTGGCGCCGGCCGGGCTTCCGGTGAGCTCCCATTCATATCCGAACAGGTTCTCGAAGAAGAAATTGGACCACTGAACCGGGGTCTGCGTCCAGGTGACTTCCGGACCGCCGGTGATGGCATCAGCGCCAAAGCCGGTGCCGTGGGTGGATTTCCAGCCCAGGCCCTGATCTTCGAGGTCCGCGCCTTCAGGATCGGCGCCCACCAGCGACGGATCGCCGGCGCCATGGGTCTTGCCGAAGGTGTGGCCGCCGGCGATCAGCGCCACGGTCTCCTCGTCATTCATCGCCATGCGAGAAAAGGTCTCGCGAATGTCGCGCGCCGCCAGCACCGGATCGGGATTGCCGTTGGGGCCCTCGGGATTGACGTAGATCAGGCCCATCTGGACGGCGGCCAGGGGCTCTTCGAGCTGGCGTTCGCCCGAGTAGCGGCTGTCGCCCAGCCAGGTGCCCTCCGGGCCCCAATAGAGCTCTTCGGGCTCCCAGACGTCAGCACGGCCACCGGCGAAACCGAAGGTCTTGAAGCCCATGGATTCGAGCGCGACATTGCCGGTCAGGATCATCAGGTCGGCCCAGGAAATGGCGTTGCCATATTTCTGCTTGATCGGCCAGATCAGGCGTCGGGCCTTGTCCAGATTGGCATTGTCCGGCCAGGAATTGAGCGGGGCGAAACGCTGTTGGCCCATGCCGGCGCCACCGCGGCCATCGGTGATGCGATAGGTGCCGGCGCTGTGCCAGGCCATGCGGATGAACAGGCCGCCATAATGTCCGAAATCGGCTGGCCACCAGTCCTGGCTGTCGGTCATCAAGGCGCGCAGGTCTGCCTTGACGGCATCCAGGTCCAGTTTCTTGAATTCTTCGGCATAGTCAAAATCCGGGCCCATCGGGTCGGACAGCGGGGAATTGGTGTGCAGCACCTGCACATCGAGTGCCTCGGGCCACCAGTCGCTATTCTTCCGGCCGCGCCCTGCACCACCGTGCGGGAACGGGCACTTGCCGGCTTCGGGTTTGGGATTGGGGTCGGTCATGGCGGGGGCCTCCTTAACAGATATGGACGCGTTATAGGGGGGTGACAACCATTAGGCCAATCGATAATTCTTCCTTCTCCAATAGGAAAAACTAATCGTGTCGATCACTCTGAAACAGATGCGCTATGCGATCGCCCTGGCAGAGGCCGGTCACTTCGGCCGCGCCGCCGAGGCATCTTCTGTCACCCAACCGGCATTGTCCCAGCAAATTCTGACGCTTGAAAGACTTTGCGGCACGCCGCTGTTCGACCGGCTCAAGTCCGGGGTGCGCCCCACCCCGTTTGGCCGGGAATTCATCACCATGGCGCGCGAAACCCTCAAAAGCGCAGAAGCGCTCGATGCCTTCGCCATTGGCCGCACTGGCACACCAGCGCGTGCCTTGCGCTTTGGCCTGATCCCGACAGTCGCACCCTATTTGCTGCCGGAAATCTTTCCCGCCCTCACCCGCGATCTGCCCGGGCTCAAATTCACCATCAGCGAAAGCCGCACCGAGGCCTTGGTCGATAGCTTGCGCGATGGAAGCCTGGACATTGCGCTGATTGCCACCGAACCTGCCGGGACAGGGCCGCGCCTGGTGGACACACCGCTGTTCGAGGACAATTTCGTGCTGGCAACGCCCAGCGGCGAAACAACCAAGCTTCCGGTCTCTCTGGCCGCCCTACCCCCGGAACGCATCTTGCTGCTTGATGAAGGCCACTGTTTTCGCGACCAGACGATTTCAGCCTGCCGGCTGGATGCCGAGCGTGGTGCCAAGACCTTTGCGGCGACCTCCCTGTCGACCATCGTGGAGTTCGTCGCCAATGGCCAGGGGGTGACCCTGCTGCCCCAGATCGCCCTGCGCAAGGAGGCCAGCGACCCGCGCATCGCCGTGCATCCCCTCAACGACCCGGCGGCGGGACGACAGTTGCGGCTGGTTTGGCGCGATGCGACGCCCTTCGCCGCGACCTTCCAGCAGATCGCCGATGTAATCCGCGGCTTGCGCAACGGATCGGCGGTCTAGGCGACCATGCGCCGGCGCTGGCTGTAGCTGTCCCAGGAAAACACGATCAGCGAGACCCAGATCAGTGCAAAGCTCAGCAGGCGCAATGAATTGAGTTCCTCGCCGAACATCAGGATCGCCAGAAGGAACTGGATCGAGGGCGCCAGATATTGGAACATGCCGATGGTTGTCAGCCGCAACCGCCGGACGCCAAAGGCAAATAGCAGAAGCGGCACCGCCGTTGCCGGGCCGGTGGCGATCAACAGCAGCATCAGGGTAGGATCAGCGTGAACGCCCACACCGTTGCGCACGATATCGAAAATCACATAGCCCATGGCCAGCGGCGCAACCACCAGGGTTTCAGCGAACAGTCCCGTCGCCGGGCCGGTTTGCGCGGTCTTGCGAATGAAGCCGTAAAAGCCGAACGAGAAGGCCAGACCCAGTGCAATCAGCGGTACGCGCCCGATGCCGGCGGCCTGGATCAGGATGGCCACGATGGCGATAGCGATGGCGAATGTCTGCACGCGGTTCTGCCGCTCGCCCAGGAACACCATGCCGATGGCGACACTGACCAACGGATTGATGAAATAGCCGAAGCTGGCCTCAAGAACCTGCTCGGTCTCCACTGCCCAGACATAGAGTAGCCAGTTGCACAACAGCAGCACTGCCGAAACGGCAATAACCCGCATGCGGCGGAAATCCGCCAATACGGATCGGATTTCTGAAAAGCCGGCAGTGAAGGCAATGAAAGCGGCGAGCAGAACCAGGGACCAAAGTGTGCGCTCAGCTACGATCAGGACGGATCCGGCCTGATCGAGCAGGTGAAACAGGATCGGCAGAAAGCCCCAGAGCAGATAGGCTGACAGGGCAGCAACAACGCCCTTGCGCGTTTCAGCAGCATCGGCCCTTCGCTGCGTAACGCTCTCTGCAGCCAGCTCGGGCGCTTGTTCTGGAAGGGTCATGGCGGGACTCCGCACCGCGCTGCGGGTGCCCACTCCCATACCAACCCCAACCCGCCATGGGCAATCAGAGTTTGTGATCGCCCACCCTTGCAAAGCTGATGGCCAGGTCCCAACCTTTATCTGTGTCGGACGTTGGCCATGAGGAGCGCCGGCAATGCTCGTGCGCTTCGGACCCGTCCCAATACGAGGAGCAGCAGATGAAAAAGACAGTGACCTGGATCCTGATCGCCGATGGTACACAGGCCCGCGTGGTTGAGCACGTCGGCCCCGGCAAGGGTCTCACGACCGTCAAGGGCCTCGACTGGTCCATTCCGCCGCTTCAGACCCAGGATATCAATGCCGACCGACCCGGCCGCAGCCATTCCTCGGTTGGCCATGGCCGCAGCGCCATGGAGCCCAAGACCGATCCGGCCGACCACCGGGAAGCCGAATTCATGCGTTCGGTCGCTCATGTGCTGCAGGAAAAAGCCACGTCGGGCGCCTATGACCGTCTGATCATCGCCGCCGCGCCAATTGCGCTGGGCAATCTGCGAAAGTTGCTGTCCGATCATGTCAAGAAAACCGTGGTAGCCGAACTCGACAAGGATTTGACCAATGTGCCCACGCCGCAATTGGACAAGCATCTGGACGGCATCATCGCCGTCTAGTTCCGCGATCAGAATTTGCTACCGCACTTCAGAGACTTAGCGCGACTTCTGGAATCCATCCCGACAGGCGTTGAATCAGATTATCAGTGCCAGGAAACACTCTCTGAAGTTCTTGATTCAAAATCAGAAGCAAGCGGCGCGATCTCTTCTATCGCGCCGCTAGTCGTCTGTTTCGTCGTCGTTTTCCTCGCCCGAAAACGCATCGAGGAACTGCAGCAGCACCGAATTGACCAGCCCCGGCTTCTCGATGCTGGGAATGTGCGCCGCCCCTTCCAGAACCACCCCGATGGCGTTGGGCATGGTCTCGGATAAGGTCTCGTGCCGGTCGACCAGCGCGGTAAAATCCTCATCACCGACGATCAACAGGGTGGGTGCTGCCACGGACTCGACCCGGTCCCAGGCATCGGGCGAAAGCTCTTCCTGAGTCAATTCCGGTTTGCTGAGCACGGCGGCATTCATGTCCAGAAACAGCTCGCGCACCGCGCCGCCGACCCGGCCGCTCTGGCTGCGGGGGCCGTCGAGCCATTCATGGGCTTGCACGCGATTGAGCAGATCGAGGTCGCCGCGTTCCCACGCGTCTTCTTCCGCCATTTCGATGGCGCTTTCTTCCGCGGTCGTACTCCAGGGCGCCCCGTTGATCGAGGTGCCCATCAGTACGAGCCCGATCACACGACCGGGATAGGCAAGTGCGAAATCGACTGCCAGACCGCCACCCATGGAACACCCCACCAGAATGGCGGCATGGATATCCATTGCGTCGAGCAGGGCTTCGAGATCATCGAGATGGCTGAACGGCTCGTCTTCGGTGACTGTCTCGCCATAGCCGCGACGGTCATAGGCAATGGCATGCCAACCCTTGGCGGCAACCGCGTCCATCTGGTCGAGCCACATACGCTTGTCGCAGACCCCGGCATGCAGGAACACAACGGGAAGCCCCTCCCCCTGTTCAAGACCGCTCAGCGTGCCGCCGCCAATCTCCAGGGCAAATGGCTCGGCGCTCATTGCACCAGCGCCGCGCAGAATTTCATGCCATCCTTGTCGCCCAGCCAGCAGCCCGGCTCACTCTCGACGGGAACAAACCGGCCCAGTTCCTCGGGGTAGCGGCCCGGTTGCGGTTCGGCGGGGATCAGATAGCCCAGACCTTCGCCATCGGCTTCATGCGCAAACACGAACGTTTCTCCACTCGGCAGGGCGAAGGTGATGCCACCGCCATCGACAGTCACGTCGCAATCAAACGGGTCCAAACCCGTGATCGAACATTGTCCCGGCGCAGCAATTGCCGGAACGGCGAGGGCAAAGCTGACCAGCAGCACCGCCCCCGTCACGAAATACTTCATACAGTCCCCCAAGAACCGATCTGCGAGGAGCATGGCTCCGTCCCGCCCAGTCTATTGCAGAAAGCGCAACAAACCCAACGCTTTTCACACGTCAATGGAGGATTGGTAAAGGCCGGCCGGCAAGTTAGACGCTCGCACCGAGCAGACGATCCAGCGCCTGTTCTACCTCGGTCTGGCTGTAAGGCTTGACGATGACCGCGTGGTCGTCCCATTCCGGCGGCAAGCCGTCCCGCCCATACCCCGTAGCAAACAGGATAGGCACGCCACGCTCGCGCAGTATCTGCGCCACAGGAAAAACCCTGGCGCCGCCAAGATTGACATCCAGAATGGCGACGTCGATCGCCTCGACACTGGTGGCCAACTGCTCTGCCTCGGATAGGCGCATGGCTTGTGCCGCGACATTCCAGCCGAGCTGTTCCAGAATATCTTCGAGATTAATCAGAACCAGCGCTTCGTCCTCGACGACAAAAACGCGGCGTCCCGCACTAGTCAAAACGCGCCTCCTGTTCAGCATAGGCTGCCGCAGGGATAAGCACCTGTGCCCGAAGTCCATCCTGATCGTAGTTCAAATCTAAACCGCCGCCCAATTCGCCCGTTACCACCATGCGTAATAGCCGCGCACCAAACCCCTGCCGCACCGGCTCGGTTGGCGTCGGCCCATTGCGCTCCACCCAGTCAACGACCAATTGCCCCTCTCCATCCCTACGCCATTTGACGGACAGGTTACCCTCAGGCACCGACAGGGCGCCGTGCCGAGCCGCGTTTGCCGCCATTTCGTGCAGTACCAAAGCAAGGGCCACGGTTGTCTTGGCATTCACCATCAGCGTTGGGCCGCCATAGTCAACCTGTTCGTCGCCAAAGGCGCTCAGTTCCTGGTGCACAAGATTTCCAACCTCTGCATCACGCCAATGACGGTCGCTGAGCATCGTATGGGCATTGGACAACGCCATGATGCGGGCCTCAAGCGCCCGCCTGGCCTGCGCGAAATCGCTGGTGTTCCGTAGGGTTTGGCTGGCAATCGACTGCACGGTGGCCAGCGTGTTCTTCACCCGATGGTTCAATTCGTCGATCATCAGCCGCTGTCGACGGACGGCCCGCACGGACTCGGTGCGATCCATGCCCTGCACGAAGACGCCAGTAATATTACCGGCTCCATCGCGGATTGGATTGTAGGAAAAATCGAGAAAGGTTTCTTCGGCTGGTCGGCCAGGCTCGTTTTCCAGCATCACGCGGGCCCCCTCGGCCGCATGCACATGGCCTTCACGATAAACCTTGTCCAATACCTCAATAAACCCCTGATCGATGACCTCAGGGAGAGCCTGCGCAACAGTCTGCCCAATGACGTCCCGCCCGCCGATCAGCTTGGTGTAGGAATCGGAGGTGAAGGTAAAAACGTGGTTGGGGCCAGAGAGCACGGCGACGAACGCAGGCGCCTGCTGAAACAGCCGGCGGAACTCGGCGCTGGAAGCCTCGGTCTCGCGTGTGCGCTCGATCAGGCGCGTCGCCGCCGAAATCGATCCATAGGGCAGTGTTGTCGCCTCGCGCATCCGCACCAATTCGGTGACGTCCACCGTGTTCTGCATCACATGTTGAACGGTGCCGTCGGGACCGGTGAGCGGCACATGCACGGCGGTCCAATACCGATTGGTAACCGTGCCATCGGCCTCGGTAATGGGGTAGTTGATATAGGCCAGCGTGTCCGGCTCGCCAGTTGCCAGAACGCGCTCAAAGGATTGACGCAATCGCACTCCGGCTTCGCCTTCATTGGGAAACAGCGAGAAGAGGTTTTGTCCCTGAAGCTGGGCAAACGGCGTTCCGACCACCGCCTCATAGGCCGGATTGGCAGCTACATAGCAGAGTTCGCGATCCAGGATCATGAAGGGGCTGGGCAGCGCTTGAAATATGCGCGCAAAATCCAGCTCAGTCATTGATTAGCGGTCCCCAAAAGCGTCGGGAACATGACCCCGATCAGACAGACGAACGTGATGGAACCCAACCGGTTCCATACCGAGAAAGTTTTTTTCGTGCGGCACGGAGGCCGAAAAAGGGCGCAACTCTCGCCGCGCCCTCTTTGTTGGTTACCGCGTCAGCGGCTTGTAGGTTGCCCGCCGTGGATTGACGGCGTCGGCGCCAAGGCGCCGGACCTTGTCGGCCTCATAATCCTGGAAATTGCCTTCGAACCATTCGACGTGGCTGTCGCCTTCAAAGGCCAGCATGTGGGTGGCAAGGCGGTCAAGGAACATGCGATCGTGGCTGATGATGACGGCGCAGCCGGCAAATTCCTCGAGCGCTTCTTCCAGCGCAGCCAGGGTTTCGGTGTCCAGATCGTTGGTCGGTTCGTCGAGTAGCAGCACGTTGGCGCCGGATTTGAGCATCTTGGCCAGGTGTACGCGATTGCGCTGCCCGCCCGAGAGATTGCCCACTTTCTGCTGCTGATCGCCGCCCTTGAAATTGAACGCCGAGGTATAGGCGCGCGAGTTCATTTCGCGCTTGCCCAGCATCAGGATGTCGTCACCCTCGGAGATTTCCTCCCACACGGTCTTGTTGGGGTCGAGCGCGTCGCGGCTCTGGTCGACATAGCCCAGATTCACGTTGTCGGCCACGGTGACCGTCCCGCTATCGGGCGTCTCTTGACCGGTCAGCATCTTGAACAGCGTCGTCTTGCCCGCGCCGTTGGGACCAATGATGCCCACAATGCCACCGGGTGGCAGCTTGAACGACAGATCGTCGATCAGCAGGCGGTCGCCAAAGGACTTGCTCAGGTTTTCGACCGTGATGACATTCTGTCCAAGGCGCTCGCCGGGCGGAATGATGATCTGGGCGGTCTGTGACTGGGTGCGGGCCTCGTTGAGCTTGACCAACTCGTCATACGCCTTGATACGCGCCTTGGACTTGGACTGGCGCGCCTGCGGAGACTGGCCCATCCATTCGCGCTCTCGCTCAAGCACCTTGGCGCGAGCAGCATCCTCGCTCTTTTCCTGCGCGAAGCGCTTTGCCTTGGCGTCGAGATAGGCGGTGTAATTGCCTTCATAGGGCACGCCGCGGCCACGATCGAGCTCGAGAATCCAGCCTGTGACATTGTCGAGGAAGTAGCGGTCGTGGGTAATGATCAGCACGGCGCCTTCAAATTCGCGCAGGTGCCGTTCCAGCCAGGCCGTGGTCTCGGCGTCCAGATGGTTGGTCGGTTCGTCGAGCAGCAGCAGGTCGGGCTTGGAGAGCAGCAGCGCGCAGAGCGCTACGCGGCGCTTTTCACCGCCCGAGAGATTGGTGACATCGGCGTCGCCAGGAGGGCAGCCGAGCGCCTCCATGGCCACCTCAACCTGGGATTCGAGATCCCACAGATTCTGTGCGTCGATGACGTCCTGGAGCTGGGTCGCCTCGTCCGCGGTTTCATCCGAATAGTTCATCATCAACTCGTTGTAGCGGTCGACAATGTCCTTCTTTTCCTTCACCCCGGTCATCACATTGCCCAGCACGTTGAGTGCCGGGTCGAGCTGCGGCTCCTGGGGCAGATAGCCCACCTTTGCGCCTTCGGCGGCCCAGGCTTCGCCCGAAAATTCGGTCTCGATGCCGGCCATGATCTTGAGCAGGGTCGACTTGCCCGAGCCATTGGGGCCGAGAATGCCGATCTTGGCGTCGGGGTAGAAGGAGAGATGGATATTATCCAGCACCTTCTTGCCGCCGGCATAGGCCTTACTCATTCCGTGCATGTGATAGATGAACTGGCGCGCCATGGGCGATGAACCTCTTAAAGGGTGTTCGGGGATTGGCGCCTATGTAGGGCATAGGGCAACGCGGAGCAACGGGGGGCCGGCGGTCACGCAGCCGTCATCTGCTCTCACTAAGCAGGGCCCGCCTGCCATAGTACCCAAGAGCCTTGCCATGACCCACCCGCTGCCCACCATCGGCGCCGCCCTTCTCATCGACGATCTTGAGACGCTCGCACCCTGGCTGATCGATGGGCAGCGCGATGTCGAAATCCAGGACTTCATCTCCCCCAAGCGGCTGGATGGCGACTGGCAGGTTCAGGTCGAGCGCGCCCGCACCCTGCTTGATGGCCACACCGGGCGCCTGGGCATGCATGGACCGTTCATGGGCTTTTCCATTGCCACGCCCGACCCCGCCATCCGCGAGGCGGTGAAGCTCCGCCTGCGCCGGGGGCTCGACATCGCCGTGGCACTGGGCGCCACGCAGATGGTGGTCCACAGCCCCTACACCACCTGGAGCTACAACAATCTGGACAAGGATGCCGGCGCCCGCACGCGGATGATCGAATATGGCCATGCCACCATGGGCGATGCGGTCAAGCAGGCCGAGGACCACGGCATCACGTTGGTCATTGAGAATATCGAGGACAAGGATCCGACCGACCGGCTGCACCTGGCCAATAGCTTCAACTCCGACGCGGTTGCCGTGTCCATCGACACCGGCCATGCGCACTACGCCCATGGCACCACCAATGCGCCGCCGGTCGATTACTTCGTGACCGCAGCGGGCGACCGGCTGGCTCATATCCATGTGCAGGATGCCGATGGCTATGCCGATCGTCACTGGCGGCCGGGCATGGGCACGATCAATTGGCAGGCAGTCTTTGCGGCTATCGCTGCCCTGCCCCAGTCTCCGCATCTCGTGCTCGAACTGGCCGACAACAGCCAGTTGCGGGCCGGGGCCGATTGGCTGATCACGCAAGGGCTCGCGCGCTGAGAAGCAGGTGGAACGAAGTCGCAGGAGATTGAGTTTGTCCTGAAAGCGTCAGGACTGTCATATGGCCAACCTCTGGTACAAGAACGCAATAATCTATTGCGTCGATGTCAAAAGCTTCATGGACGCTGATGGCGATGGAACCGGGGACTTCACCGGTCTCGCAGATCGTCTCGACCACTTGGAACGACTGGGCGTCACCTGCATCTGGCTCAACCCATTCTATCCGTCACCCCGCCAGGACAATGGCTACGACATCTCCGACTATTACGGCATCGACCCTGCACTGGGCACGCTGGGCGATTTCGTCGAATTCATGCAGGCCGCCAGGGATCGCGGCATGCGGGTCATCATTGATCTGGTGGTCAACCACACCTCCGATCAACATCCCTGGTTTCAAGCCTCGCGGGCCGACCCGAATTCGCCTTACCGCGACTGGTATGTCTGGCGCGACGAGAAGCCGGACAACATCACCGAGGGCATTGTCTTTCCCGGCGTGCAAAAGGCCACGTGGACCTATGACCGGACCGCCAAGGCCTGGTACATGCACCGCTTCTACAAGTTCCAGCCGGACCTCAATACCACCAACCCGATCGTGCGGCAGGAAATCCTGAAAATCATGGGATTCTGGCTGGCACTGGGTGTATCCGGATTCCGGGTCGATGCCGTGCCTTTCCTCATCGAGCCGCGTGGCGTCCAGACCGACAAGCCGCTGGGCGATCCCCATGCCATGTTAACCGAGATCCATGACTTTCTCTCCTGGCGCAAGGCAGAGGCCATTCTGCTGGCCGAGGCCAATATCAGCTACGAGGAAGCCCCCGAATACTTCGCCGCCGGAGACCGCATGACCATGGTGTTCGACTTTGTCGGCAACCAGCAATTGTTTCTCTCCCTGGCCCGAAAAACGGCATCACCACTCCGCCGCGCCCTGGCGGCACGTCCCGAGCCTGAAGGGATGGGACAGTGGGCGGTCTTTCTGCGCAACCACGATGAACTCAATCTGGGCAACCTTACCGAACAGGAGCGCGGTGAATGCTTTGCCGCGTTTGGGCCGGACCCCGACATGCAAATCTATGATCGTGGCTTGAGACGACGGCTTGCCAGCATGTTCGATGGGGACGAGACGCGGCTCAAGATGGCGTTCTCGCTGCTGTTGGCCCTGCCCGGCACACCGGTCATCTGGTATGGCGACGAGATCGGCATGGGCGAAAATCTCGCATTGCCCGAACGCGAGGCCGTTCGCACGCCGATGCAGTGGTCACCCCGGCACAATGGTGGGTTCTCCGAGGCGCCCCAAGAGCAACTCGTTCGGCCGGCAGTTGATAAGGGCAAGTTCAGCTATCATCAAATCAACGCCGCGATGCAGACCCAGCATCGCGACTCTTTCTTCCACGCCATCGCCGACATGGTCTCAGCGCGCCGCTCGTCCCCCGAGATCGGCTGGGGTGGTGTCGATGTCATAGATGTGGGCGACGATGAACTGCTGGTACTCTCCAGTAGCTGGCGCGGCAATCGTATCGTCACCGGGCATAATTTCACCGGCAAACCAAAATCGTTTCACCTGGCGGACGAGGGCATCGACGAGCTCATGCCGATGCTCACCGACTCCCCTACCGGCCCGATCCCGGGCGACGGTGAAATCGCGCTTTCTGCCTATGGTTATTGCTGGCTGCGCTGCAATGGTGAGCGCCGTTAACTTCAGCAGCACGACCCGGGACTGGCAGATGATACGCCACTGACTTGCGAGCATTCGTTTCCGTGAGCACGGGGCGTACATCGGAACATTTCTGATTGCTCCGCATTTAGACCGGGAACGAGGGCGTGCCTTGCCAGACCATCCTGCTCCTCCTGCTGTCTCTACTCGGCGACCCAAAGCATTCGAAAGCATTGCTGCTTTCGGGATTGTCGCGGTCTTGCTCTATTTTGGTGCGGGGATTTTCGTTCCATTGGTCCTGGCGACCTTGCTGGCCTTCGCGCTCAATCCGCTGGTGTCCTGGATGAACCGGCGCCTGGGCTTACCTGATGCAATCGCCGTCATCCTCGCTGTGATGCTCGCGATCGCAATAATAGGCAGCTTTGCTGCCCTCGCCGGCTCCCAGATCACCAATCTCGTTCAGGAACTGCCTCGCTACCGCCTGATCATTCAAGACAAGGTCAGCTTGCTTCAGGAGCAATTCGGCGGTCTCGTCTGGCTGGATCAGATCAGCGCCATGCTCAGTAATGCTCAAGAGAACCTTGGCGAGAGTCCAACACCGGGCGAAAGACAACCGGTACCGGTCACCATATCCAACGAGTTGGGGCCGCTAAACATACTGACATCGATCATGGGATCTATCGTGGGGCCCATTGCCACGATTGCCATCATCGTCGTTTTTCTGATTTTCCTATTGCTCGGTCGCGCTGACCTGCAGGATCGCTTCATTCGTCTGGTGAGCGCCGGCCGCTATTCCCTGACCAACCTCGCGATCTCCGATGCCAGTCGCCGGGTGGGCCGGTACCTGATCGTCCAACTCATGGTCAACATCACCTATGGGACCATATTCGGCGTCGGCCTCTGGCTGATTGGCGTTCCCAGCGCCCCACTCTGGGGCCTTCTGATTGTGCTCTTTCGTTATATCCCGTTTGTCGGCGCACTTATCATCGCAGTCGTGCCATTTGCCTTGGCTTTTGCGGTCGACCCGGGCTGGAACATGCTGTTGCTGTCCATTGCACTCTTCCTGGTTATCGACCTCACCACTGCCAACGTCATCGAGCCTCGCCTCTACGGTTCCAGCACCGGCGTCTCGCCGCTCGCAATCCTTCTCTCGGCCATGTTCTGGGCGACACTCTGGGGGCCGGTGGGCTTGATACTGGCCACCCCCATGACGGTTTGCCTTGTGGTGATTGGGCGGCACCTCCCCCAATTCCAGTTCCTTGAGACACTTCTGGGTAGCGAGCCCGTGCTGACCCCGCCCGAGCGACTGTATCAGCGTATGCTCAAGGGCGACGCAGAAGATGCTCTGGATACGAGCGAAGAGTTCCTGGAAAAGCACGGGCGGCAGTCACTGATCCGAGATCTGATGTTGCCATCTCTTCGCCTTGGCACGTCCGAACTGTCGGACCGTCCGGATTCCGTACCTCAGCGCCGAAAGCTCATTGAGGCGTTTGAAATGGTTCTGGAAGTTGTCCTGGAACCCGTCTGGGTTGACTCGGCGCCGATCCTGATCGTTGGCGGTCGCACGGAAATTGACGAGGCGGCAGCGCGTCTCATCGCGCTTGAGCTGGCCGATTTCGAGGTGAACGCCCACGTATTGCCGCCTGGAGCGGTTCGTCAGGAAGCAATCGGCCGGCTTGACCTGGAAAACGTTCGCACCCTGGTGCTGGTGTTCATGGGCGCAGATCTGCGAGCTCAATGCCGCTATGTTTCGCGCCGGATCAGGAGAATGGCACCGGACGTCCACATCGCCGTCTGCGTTCTGAATGAGCTTGCGGCCACGGAGAGCGCCGATACGCTGCACGTTGATACGGTGCTGCGCGACTTCGACAGTGCTGTTGAACGCATCGCCTCGCTACACAAACCCGCCCTGTCACTTGAAAGGCGCAAGAAGAGACCGTTCTCCGGGCTCGGACGGGGGGATGATGAACTGGGTCAGCAACTCGACGCGATTGCGGAACGATTCAACGTCCCGGCAGCGTTGATCAATCTTCTGGACGACGATCGACATCGTGAAGACGAGGATTCGTACCGTCTTACCAGGCTGGTGGTCGACCATGATAAACCGCTGATCGTTCACTCCGCCTCGCCTCACGACGGAGCCCGCGACAACACCTACCTCGTGACCAACGGCATCGACTTCTACGCCGGCGTACCTTTGGCATCCCCGGAGATAGGCAAGGCGGGTGCGCTTGTACTGCTCGATTACGAGCCGCACGAGTTCTCCGAAGAAGACATTGAACGGCTCCAGAATGAAGCGGACGAGCTGGTAAAGCGCTTTGCCTAGTCCTTTGCAGGCGAAACACTCACCGGCACGGACTTAAAGGCAGGCGTCTTGCTGCGCGGATCGACCGCTTGCCCCACCAGCACATTGGCTTCTGGATAGTAGGCCAGCACAGAGCCTGGCGGCAGATCGAAACGCGTCGCAATGCCACTCATCTCTCCGGCGTCGGACCGGACCACCACGGCCTGCCCCTCGACCAGTCCGCGCGCGGCCATGTCGTCTGCATTGAGAAAAACCGACTCTCGACCGGCCTTGCCGCGATAGCTGTCAGTTTCCTCGTAGATGATCGAATTGAACTGCCCCTCGCTGCGCATGCTGGCCAGCATCAGCCGACCGGGTGCCTGTTCGGGGACGGGTGTCACCACGAAATGCGCTTTTCCGTCCGCCGTGCCGAATGTCGGCGCATGCAGCACGCGATTGCGAATATGGAACTCACGCTTGGCTACATCGATGTCGGCCAATTGCTCCATTCCCGGCACAGTCGCAGCGATGGCATCGCGCAGCTTTGCATGGCCAGAGAAGGCGGCGAAATCGATGGGCGATTGCGGCAGCATCCGCTCGCCCAACTGCCCCAGGATCCAGCTTTCAGGACGCACGGTCTCGATGCGTCGAATCCCGCCGTCGGACAGACGCACGAAATTGAACATGGATTCCTGCGTGGTCGGCTCCCATTCCTCGTCGCGCGCGGTGACCGGCAGGATCATCATCTCGCCCTCCCCCACGCCATGCACATGCCCCTGATTGAGCGTGGTGGTGAGAAACAGCTTGAAGCCGATACTGGCCATGGCGCGGGATGAAAATGCAGTATCCGGCGTCGCAGCCCAAAGATTGCCCCCCATGATCACGGCGGCGTCGATGTCGCCAGCTCCCGCCCTTTGCATACACGCCATGGTGTCGAGCCCCTGCTCTTCGGGGAACGTCACGCCGAACGCTTCTTGCATGCGATCGAGCACATCTCGCGCCAGCACCGGTTTGACGCCGATGGTGCCGATGCCCTGGACGTTGGAATGGCCACGCAAGGGCAACAGCCCCGCGAAACGGCGGCCGATCATGCCGCGCAGCAGCGCCAGATTGGCGATCGCCTCGACATTGGCCACGCCATGGACATGGTGAGTCATGCCCATTCCCCAGGCGAAGACGGCGTTCTTCGCGCGGCCATAGGCGGCAGCCACCCGTTCGATGTCGGACCGGGCGAGACCACAGGCGGCGGTGATGGCGTCCCAGCTCAGTGCATCAAGATCGGCCTTGAAGCTCTCAAAACCGGCGGCGTGTGATGCGATGAAGTCGCGGTCTGCCGTCCCCTGTTCGAGGACCGCCTTTGCGAGGCCCTTGAACAGCGCAATGTCGCTGCCGATGCGTGGCTGCAGATAGTCCGAAGCAATCTCGCTGCCGCCCTTGAACATGGACATCGGTGATTTCGGCACGGCGAACTTCACCAGCCCGGGCTCCCTGGCCGGATTGATGACGATAACCTGCCCGCCCCGCTCGCGGCAGTTCTTGAGCATGTGGATGAAGCGGGGATGGTTGGACGAGGGATTGGCGCCAATGACGAAGATCAGGTCGGCACCGGTCAGGTCGTCGAGCTCAATGGTCGCCGTGCCGGTGCCGATGGTCGTCTTCAGCCCCTCGCTGGTCGCCTGATGGCAGTAGTAGGAGCAATTGTTGACGTTATTGGTGCCATAGGCTCGTGCCAGAAGCTGGAACAGAAATCCCGCCTCATTGGACGAACGCCCAGAGGAATAGAAAAAGCTGCGCTGCGGGTCGGTCTCGGCGAGGCGATGGGCGGCATGGTCGAGCGCCGCATCCCAGTCCAATGGCTCGAATCGGCTGGCACCGGCCCGCCGGAACAACGGCGTGCTTAGCCGGCCCAGGGATTCTATTTCCTTGCCGGATAACTCGGCCAGATCGTTGATCGTGTGCTCAAAAATCTGCGTGGGAATGGGGGGCTGGATATCGGTGGATTGGGCCTGCACCGACTTGTTACAGACCGAAGGGAATTCGCCGAGCTCATTGGTCATGCCGCCCTGCTGACCGCCCATGCCATAGGCACAGGCCTTGCAGGTATTCTTGGCTGTCAACGCCTTGGCGGCCTTGCCCACCCCGATCCGGTTGATGGTCGAAAGGGTATAGAGGACCTTTTTCGGGCCGCCGCCCACGATATGGCTGGTCTCGGTCAAATCATCTCTCCTCGCCCCATTGTCCGCCAAGGGCGGGCTCTGGGGCAAGGGGAATGCTTGCGTGATCAGTTCGACATTGTCGAGCGGTGCGCCCAGCCGGTCATGCGTTTTTCAACCCAGGCCATCAGCGCGTACATGGCGATGCCCTCGACGGCCAGCATCAGCAGGCCCGCAAAGACCAGCGGCACGTTGAAGTTGGACTGCGCCGAAGCCATCATCTGCCCCAGCCCCGAGTTCGACGCGACGGTTTCGCTCACCACCGAGCCGACAAAGGCCAGGGTAATGGCAACTTTCAGCGAGCCGAAAAAATATGGCATGGAGCGCGGAATACCGACCTTGAGCATGATATCGAGCTTCTTGGCGCCCAGCGCCCGCAACACGTCCTCGGTTTCCGGCTCGATGGTGGCAAGACCCGTGGCGACATTGACCACGATGGGGAAGAAGGAAATCAGGAAGGCGGTCAACACCGCCGGTACCGTTCCGATGCCGAACCAGATCACCAGGATCGGCACCAGCGCCACTTTGGGAATGGCGTTGAACCCCACCATGATGGGGTAGAGCCCGGCATAGATGGTCTTGGACCAGCCAATGAACAGGCCAATGCCGAGCCCGGCCACGATGGCGATGAGGAACCCCAGTACCGTGGTGTAGAGCGTCTGCACCGAATTCTTCCAGATCGGCGACCAATATTGGAAGATGGCTTCGAACACCCGCGTGGGCGTGGGCAGGATGGTGTGCGGCAGGCCGGAAATGCGCGCACCCAGCTCCCAGAGCACGAACAGCCCAATGGTGTAGAGCACCGGCGACAACCGCACCCAGTTGACCTTGAGCGCCGGTTTCGGTGCTGCAGCGACAGGCGTAGTGGTTTGGGTGGTGCTCATGCTGCAGCCCTCGCGGTGGCGATTTCCCCGTGCAGCTTCTGCACCATGTCGTTGAAGGCCGGCTCATAGAGCAGTTCAAGTTGGCGCGGCCGCTCGAAGGGCACGATATGCTCGGAAACAATCCGGCCCGGCCGAGCACTCATCACCACGACCTTGTCGGCCAGGAACACGCTTTCGCGCAGATCATGGGTCACCAAGGCAATAGTGACGTCTTGGGTCGCGTGAAGGTCACGGATGACGCACCAGAGCTCCTCGCGGGTGAATGCGTCCAGCGCACCGAACGGTTCATCGAGCATCAGCAGTTCAGGTTCATGAATCAGCGCGCGACAAAGATTTGCCCGCTGCTGCATGCCGCCGGACAATTGCCAAGGAAATTTCTCGCCGAACCCCTTGAGGCCGACGGTTTCGAGAAGCTTTTCCGCCTTGGCGACATATTCGGCCTTGTGGGCACGCAGCCGGTGGCGATGGCGCTCAACGATCTCGAGCGGCAACAGGACGTTGTCCAGCGTCGTCCGCCAGGGCAGCATGGTGGGGTTCTGAAATGCCATACCTACTATCGAAACCGGCTTGGTCACCTGGCTGTTGGCCACAACCACCGAGCCCGACTGCGGAATATGCAGCCCCGTCGTCAGCTTCATCAGGGTGGATTTCCCGCAGCCCGAGGGGCCGACGACAGCGACGAACTCGCCGCGTTGAATCTTGAGATTTAGCCCACTCACCGCGAGCGTGCCATCAGGTCCGCCATAGCGCATGTCGACATTTTCGATTGAAACCAGGGGCGAGGCCATAGGCGTCTCCAGTCAAGGCAGAACAGGACCGCCCCGAAACCATTCCCGTTCCCTCGGAAGAATGGCTCGGGGCGGATGACCCCGGGCGTCCCTTATCGCCCGGGAATGCAGCCGCTATCAGGGCAGCATGCGCTCCTCTGCCGGAGGCAAATACTGCGCATCGAAGACATCGGCGGCAGTCACATTGCCCTCCAGGCCCATCGAGATCTTGAGCGTTTCGATGGACGCGTTCAGCCGCTCCTCATCGATACCGCCAAAGCCGTTCTCGACCACGTACGGGGTCTTGATGTTCATCTCATTGGCCATTTCCAGGCGCTCGGTCTCGGTGTTGAGGTCGAGAATTTCGTTGCGCGCCAATACGGCGGCAGCCCCGGCCTCCGGATCGGCCACGGCATCGGCGAAACCCTTGGCCAGCGCGCGGAGGAATCCTTCGACCGCTTCCGGATTTTCTTCAGCAAAGCCCTCATTGACCATGATGGCATTGCCGTAAAGGTTCAGACCGTGATCCGCGAAGAGCAGCGGAACGATGTCGTCTTCCGGAACGCCATTGGCCTTGAGGTTAAGGATCACCGAAAAGGCAAACCCAAACACGCCATCCACATCGCCGGAGGCCAGCATCGGCTCGCGCACCGGGAAGCCGATGGATTCAAGGGTGATGCCGCTATCATCAATCCCGGCCACTTCCTTGAAGGCAGGCCATTGAGCAAAGGCGCCATCCGGTGGCGGCGCGCCCAGCGTCTTGCCCTCAAGGGACTTCGGGTCTTCGGTGATACCGAGCGACTTGCGACCGACAACGGAAAACACCGGCTTGTCATAGACCATCATCACGGCTTTGACCGGCTGGGACGGGTCTTCGTCCAGGAACTTGATCAGCGAATTGATGTCGCCAAAGCCAAGCTGATAGGCGCCGGTGGCGACACGTGGAATGGCCTCGACCGAGCCATTGCCGACATCAATGGTCACGTTAAGCCCTTCATCGGCGAAATAGCCATTGTCCTGGGCCAGGAGGAAGCCGGCGGCAGGCCCTTCAAATCGCCAGTCGAGGGTGAGCTTGATGTCGGTCTGTGCAAGAGCAGGCAACGCCAGACCGGAAACGGACAGACCCGTTGCCAAAGCCAGAGCTGCGGTAAAGTGGCGGCGAGAAAGCATGGTTTTGACGTCCCCAGTTTTTGTTATGGGAGAAATCAAGCGCAGCCGCTGTCGGCGCGCAAGCACTTTCTGACTATTTTGACATCAGACAGCATTGCTGCCCAATTTCTCGGCAGCCTGCTATCTCTTTGTCATCCACGCTCAGATCGGCAAGCCCGAACGTGCCTTGACCCGTCTTATGCTCATATTGGAGTGGATGCGCGCTACCCCGGGCAACCGCGCGCTCAAACGGCGATGCAGATGTTCGAAGTCCTCATGGTCGCGGCAGATCACCCGCAGGATATAGTCGGACTGCCCGGCCATCAGATGGCATTCGAGCACTTCAGGAATATCCTGCACGGCAGTCTCAAAGGCATCGAGCGCCGCTTCGCTCTGGCTGGTTAACCCCACCTCAATGAAGAATTGCATGGCAAAACCCAGCCGGCCGGCATCAAGCTCGGCGCGGTAGCCCTGCACGAACCCAGCATCTTCCAGCGCCTTGATACGCCGGTGGCAGGCAGAGGGCGACAAGCCGACCGTGTCACCAAGAACCTGAACACTGCGATGGGAATCGCGCTGCAGCTCACGCAACAACTTCCGGTCTGTGGCATCAGGCTGCAGGGGCAAGGATTCGGGTCTCCGGAAAATTTATCAGTTGACTGACAAATGCGCTCCCGCGGGATGCGTTGACAAGCATCCCGCGGGATATCTCCCACACAATCCTCGGCGTGATACGAACTTAGTAAACGTAGAGTACCAGGTTTCGTCCACTTTGACGCGCAGCGAACACGCGCTCAGTCCCATAGGGCATCCGGCTCAGGGTAGCGGCAACCAGCGGATCACCGGTAATCGCCGAGCGCAATGAATTGTTCAGCCCTGTCTGTCGCAGCGCCGCAGCCAAATGCGAACGTAGTTCAGGGCACACCTTAACGCGTCGCACATTTACATTGGTCGCCCGGCTCCAGGAGGCGTCGACCCGTGTGGACTGGATCAACCGTTGCAGTTCGGCTGGCGAGATGCCCTGACATCCCTGGAAATCGGATGAGCCGGTGCCTGCAAGTTGGCCACCACCGTTTCCACCCCCGCCGCTTCCGCCGCCGCCGGTGGTGCCGCCGCCGCCACTATCGTTTCCCGGTGTCGAGCCGCCGCCTATGCCGACATCGACATCGGCGAGATTGTCTCCTCCGACTTGGGCGCGGACCCTTACACCGTCGTTTAAAAGCCCGACATTGGCGTCGACCACAGACGAGCCTCCGGCACCAACGGTCGCATTGGCCACACTGCCATTGCCGACCTTTGCATCAAGAACCTGGTTGCCCCCCCCCCCGACCCCGACATTGACAAGACCGGAGTCGCCGGCATCGCCCTTTCCGAGGGTGACGAGTGCCTTGTCGTCCTTGCAACCGACAATACCGAGCAAGGAGCCCGCCTGCGCTGGAAGTGAAACGCTTGCAAGCAACGCAACAGAAAGAAAAGCAACCTTAGAAAAACTCATACTGCACCTCCTTTGTCGACGACATGTCGCCAAAGAATAATGCACCAAAAAAATTTGGAGTCTTACCAACAGTTTGGCAAGAGTTTCTGCCTTTTTGATTACTACAATTGAATCGTATAGAAATTTCTATATATTTGTAACCAAGTTAACAATCTACGGATAAATCAGTATTTATAAGTCCCAATATAAAAACAGGGCGCGAAACCGAAGTTTCGCGCCCCTCCGGGGCGACCTGCAAAGGAGCGTCAACCTCTGCGGCCGACCGCCGATCGGATGGTGGAGGCTCTGTTGGCGTCCCACCATAGATTGGTCCGGCTCAATGCGTCCGGTTCGCTTGCTCAACGACCGGACACGCAGGCGGTTCCCGCCATTGGGGCTCACATTGATTTTGTGATCGGAGAAGGGCGTCGCGTGCCTAAAGCTCGAATGGAGCCTGCAGTGCCTGGATTGCCTTGATCGCCGCCGAAGCTCGGTTCTCTACACCCAGCTTGGCATAGACCTGCTCAAGATGCTTGTTCACCGTGCGCGGGCTGAGCCCCAGAATTTCCCCAATGTCCTTGTTGGACTTGCCGCGGCCAATCCAGAGCAGCACTTCGCTTTCGCGTGCCGTCAGGCCGAATTGTTGGCGCAGGATTTCTTCTTGCCCCTCAACCTGAGCCCGGGCGATGCGGAATAGATATTCGTCCCCACCCACCACGCCCAGAAAGGCAAAATGCAGACCCGTGCCGTCGCCCGTTTTGAGGTCGAACCCTCCCCCCGGCGTCGGCCGCTCGCCTTCGGCCAGGCGCCAGTCGACAAAGCACCGCGACATGATGAGTTGGACCTCCTGCCCCAGACCGGAGCGATCCAGCAGTCGATTGGCCTGCGGCGTCGACCAAAGCACCAGCCCGTCGGCAGCAAAGGCCACCAGGTGCCGTCCGGCGGCATCCAGTGCGATGCGGGCACTTTGCGCCCGCCGCGCATTTGCCAGATGCACCCGTATCCTGGCACGCAGTTCATCCACGTTGATGGGCTTTGAAAGATAGTCCACCCCGCCGCTTTCCAGTGCATGCACAACGTGCTCGGTCTCGGTCAGTCCGGTCATGAAGATGATCGGAACGTGAACCAGCGGCGGCAAGGCTTTCATCTGCCGGCAGGTTTCAAAACCATCCAGGCCCGGCATGACGGCATCCATCAGCACGACGTCGGGCGTGACTCGTTCAACGATCTTGAGTGCGGCCTCGCCGCTACGGGCGACCAGCACGGTCACGCCTGCTTCTTCGAGCGCGGTGGTCAGAAACCCCAGCGACTCCGGCGAGTCGTCGACCAGAAGAACGATATCCTGCTCCCGCTCAATCCGGCTCATGGCCCACCCGCTCCAGCGTTGCGGCGAAGCCGTCGAAATCAAAGTTCTGCATATGCTGCCTTAGCGCCTCGACAAGCGGCAGATTGGCCGGGTCGGCCGCCAGCTCGCCCAACTTGTCATCAATGCCCCTGACATGACCGATTTGACCGAGCGCGGCCAGGTCACGCAAGTGCTCTGCGCCTGGAGAACGCATTTGCCTTTCCTGAGGCACGGCAGTACCAGGCGCTTCATGGATCCACTCCAGCCCCAGATGCGTACCCAGCCGGTCGACAAGCTGGTTAAGGTCGAAGGGCTTGGCCAGCGAATCACTGTGTCCGGAATCAGAACTGGTAGGATTGGCGCCATCCCCGATATTGGCCGAGAGCATGATCATCGGCGCCACGACCCCGCGGGCGCGCATGGTCTGCACCAGATCCCAGCCGCTCATGCCAGGCATCCGGATATCGACAAAGTACAGGTCCGGTTTTGCCGTCTCTATGGCGGCAAGACAGGATTGGCCATCGACCGCGGCGAGCACAGTAAAGCCGAGCGGCGCAAGCATCTCATGCATCAACTGGCGGTGGTCGGCATTGTCATCGACAACCATGATGGTGCGTCGACTGCCCTGATACCCGATAATCTGCTGTGCCGGGGCCACACGTTTGGTCGGGCGCTCAACCTTGGACAACATCAGCCGCACCTGGAAGCGTGTCCCTTCGCCCACTGCGCTCGTGACAGTGATTTCCCCACCCAGTGTCTCCGTCAGTAGCTTGGTGATGGTGAGCCCCAATCCCAGCCCCGGCGTAAAGCGGTTGCGCTCTGCCTCCCCCCGCACAAAGGGCTCGAAGATATGATCCAGATCGGCTGCCGCTATGCCGCTGCCACTATCTTCAACAGTGAAAGTGGCAACCTGCATGCGATAGCCGACGCTGAAACTGACATGGCCTGAACTGGTGAACTTGATGGCATTGGACAGCAGATTGACGAGAACCTGCCGCAACCGTTTCTCGTCCGTACGCACATAATCGGGCAGCGCCCGGGCACGCTCATGGCGGAACTCGAGTCCCTTGGCCCGCGCCTGCAGGCGGAACATGTCGACGATCTGATCCAGGAAGTCCTGGATATTGACCTCGCTGGTATAGACCTGCAGCCGCCCCGCCTCGATCTTGGAAATGTCGAGTAGCCCATCGATTAGTCCGGACAGATGCTCGGCGCTGCGACGAATAACCTGTGCCGAGCCGCGCCGGTTCTCCGGCAGTTGGCCATCGCGCTCGAGAATTTGCGCATAGCCCATCACCGCATTGAGCGGCGTGCGCAATTCGTGGCTTAGGCCCACAACATAGCGGCTCTTGGCCTGATTGGCAGCCTCGGCCTTTTCCTTGGCGCGCTGCAATTCGGCGTCGGTCTTCGAGTGCGCATCGATTTCTTTCAGGAGCAGCGTGTTCTGGCGCGAGCTTTCCTCCTCTGCCACCAGACGACTGTCATGCGCCAGTACCAGGAACCAGGTCATCACCCCCGCAGCCGCTGCAAAGACGAAGAACACGACCAGCAGCGTGCCACCGACGACGTCGGCCGTATTGGGCGCAGAGCGACCCGCAAAATAATAGATCAGCCCCAGAACGCCGCCCAGGATCGCCGTGGCAATGACCATGGAAATGCCATAGCGCCCCAGCCGGGTCTGCAGTTTGTCGATGGCCCATTGCGGCAGGATGCTCGCGGCCACCGCATGGGTCTGCGCGCGGAAATGCGCGTGCGGCTTGCACATGTCGTGACAGCGCGCGTCGAGCGAGCAGCACAGCGAGCAGATCGGCGCAGCATAGGCTGGGCACCAGGCCATATCCTCAGGCTCGAACGGATGCTCGCAGATCGAGCAGGTGAGCGTCTGCCTCGACTGCCACTGCTTGCGCGGTTTGCGTGCGAGATAATATTTGCCCTTGGTGGCCCAGGCGATGGCGGGCGAGGCAATCAGGCACACGATAAGGGCGATATAGGGCGAGAGCGCTGAGGCCATCTCGCCAAAGGCCCCGAAATGGGCGGTGAGCGCGATGACCACCGACAGGGACATCGAGCCGACGCCGACCGGGTTGATGTCATAAAGATGGGCACGCTTGAACTCGATCCCCGGCGGCGCCAGGCCCAGCGGCTTGTTGATGAACAGATCTGCCGAGATCGAGCAAAGCCAGGCCATCGCGATGATGGAGAATATGCCCAGCGTCTCTTCGAGCAGCCGATAGATGCCCAACTCCATCAGCAAAAGCGCAATGGCCACATTGAACAGCAGCCAGACCACGCGCCCCGGATGGCTGTGGGTCAGGCGCGAAAAGAAATTCGACCAGGCCAGCGAGCCGGCATAGGCGTTCATTACGTTGATCTTGAGCTGGCTGACGACAACGAACACCGCCATCAGCATCAGCGCCACGAACTCATTGGGGATCATGTAGCCAAACGCCACGGCATACATATGACCCGGTTCGGAGGCGTGTTCGGGCGACACCCCTGCGGAAAGCGCGAGGAAAGCGAGAAATGAGCCGGCGATCAGCTTGGGCGCGCCGACCACCACCCAGCCGGCACCTGCGAGAAAGATCCCCAGCTTGTGCCGCCATTTTGGCGCCCCTCCGGCGGGCAGGAAGCGCAGGAAGTCGACCTGCTCGCCGATCTGGGTCATCAGCGCCAGAATGACCGCCGAGGCCGCGCCGAATTTGGCGATGTCGAACGGCGCGATACCGCCCGCAATGCCTTCCGGCTGCCCCAACCCTGCAAAGGCGCGCCAGAGATCGAACTTTTCCCAATCCATGAAGGCGATGAAGAAGAAGGGCAGGACGTTAAGCAAGATCCAGATCGGCTGGGTCAGCATCTGGAACGACGAGATCATGCGGATGCCATGCGTCACCAGCGGAATCACCACCAGCGCCGAAATGATATGGCCGATCCAGAGCGGAATGCCGAACGCCAGCTCCAGCGCGCTCGACATGATCGAAGCTTCGATGGCGAATAGAATGAAGGTGAAGCTGGCATAGATCAGCGAGGTGATCGTCGAGCCAATATAGCCAAAGCTGGCTCCGCGCGTCAGCAGATCAACATCGACGCCATGCCGGGTCGCATAACGCGAGATCGGCACGCCAACCAGAAGGATGGCGACTGACGCGACGAGAATCGCGATCAGCGCATTGGTTGTGCCGTACGAAAGCGTAATGGCCCCGCCGATTGCCTCCAATGCGAGGAAGGAAATGGCCCCGATCGCGGTTTGGGAAATCCGGTCATTGGAGAAGCGCCGGGCCGACTTGGCGGTAAAGCGCAGGGCATAGTCTTCCAGGGTCTGGTTGGCCACCCAGCGATTGTACTCGCGCCTGACCGGGATGATCCGTTGCCGTGCCATGCAAGCCTAAACCTTAACCAGTTCGCCGCGCTGCCCAAAAAATCGCCAGCTCTTCAATAGCACGGAATCCGGAATAATCACGCGGTTTTTCAGGGCGTTCCGCCAATATCCGGAATCAACGCGACAGGCAGTTACGTCAATCGACGTATAGGGCGAACCTTAAGTTCTGTCCCAGTGTGCCTCCAGGACGCCTCCCGGTGTCTTGAGGGACTCAACAGGTCTAGAGGGACAACACATGAAGAATTTCAGCGCGAAAAGCGCTCTGCTCGCCGCCGCTCTTGCTGGCAGCGTCTCGCTGTCTGCGGTGCCGGTCATGGCGCAGGACGACACCATCAAGGTCGGCATTCTGCACTCGCTTTCGGGCACCATGGCGATCTCGGAAACCACGCTCAAGGATACCATGCTGTTCCTGATCGAACAGCAGAATGCCAAGGGCGGTGTGATGGGCAAGATGCTCGAACCCGTCGTGGTCGACATTGCCTCGGACTGGCCGCTGGCCGCCGAGCTGGCCCGTCAGCTCATCGAAGTCGATGAAGTTGATGCGGTGTTTGGTTGCTGGACTTCCGTCTGCCGCAAGTCGGTGCTGCCGGTCTTTGAAGAACTCAATTCGCTGCTGTTCTACCCGGTGCAGTACGAGGGTGAAGAATCCCAGCGCAACGTGTTCTACACCGGTGCCTCCCCCAACCAGCAGGCCATTCCCGCCGTCGACTATCTGATGAACGAAGAGGGCGTCGAGCGCTGGGTTCTGGCCGGCACTGACTATGTCTACCCCCAGACCACCAACAAGATCCTCGAGCAATACCTGCTCGACCAGGGTGTGGCCGCCGAAGACATCATGATCAACTACACGCCTTTCGGTCATTCCGATTGGCAGACCATCGTCTCCGACATCGTCGCCTTCGGTTCGGAAGGCAAGAAGACCGCCGTGGTCTCCACCATTAATGGTGACGCCAACGTGCCGTTCTACCGCGAACTGGGCAATCAGGGCGTTGCTGCCGAGGACATCCCCGTGGTGGCCTTCTCGGTCGGTGAAGAAGAACTTTCCGGCTTCGACACCACCCCGCTGGTGGGTCACCTGGCCGCCTGGAACTACTTCATGTCCGTGGATACCCCGGAAAACGAGCAGTTCATCGCTGACTGGCAGGAATTCATCGGCTCGGAAGACCGCGTCACCAATGACCCGATGGAAGCCCACCTGATCGGCTTCAACCTCTGGGTCAAGGCCGTGGAAGCGGCCGGCACCACCGATGCTGACGCCGTCATCGATGCCATTGTCGGTCTCGAAACCCCGAACCTGACCGGCGGCATGGCCACCATGCTCCCCAACCACCACATCACCAAGCCCGTGCTGATCGGTGAAATCCAGGATGACGGCCAGTTCTTCGTGGTCTGGGAAACCGAAGACCTCGTACCGGGCGATGCTTGGTCCGACTTCCTGCCAGAAAGCGCCATGCTCGAGGCCGATTGGACCGCCCCAATCAACTGCGGCAACTACAACACCGAAACCGAGAGCTGCGGCTCGGCAATGTAAGGCAGCTTGCCTGACCTGGGCAGGGGCGTCGTCGCCCCTGCCGACTCGACTTTCCCGAACGACAAGGACTTGCCCCGCGATGCTGAACCTCCGCGCTCTCCGCCTGGTGCTCCTGGCCCTGCCGTTCCTGCTGCTGTCTGCAAACTCGCTCCGCGCACAAGATGCAGCAACAGACATTCCCGCCGCGATCCAGGCTATGGGCGAGGCGAACCTGCGCGAACTCAAACAGATTGTCGCCGCTCTCACCGCGACCGGTAGCGACACGGTTGTTCCGGTTCTGACCGCCCTGGGCGATGGCAATCTATATCTCGAAGAAACCTCGGGCGTCGTCCTGATCGAACGCGGCCCGGCCTATCTCGACCCACTTACGGGCGAGACCGTCGATCTGCGGGCCGATGCAGATCTCTCCAAGGTCCGCGTCAATAATGGCTTGCGGCGCGATATCGCAGCCGCCCTGGCCGGCATGACGCTGATGAGTGACAATCCGGCCCGCCGCCTCACCGCCGCGCAGGGTTTTCTCGCCAATCCCGATCCGGCCAATGTTGCCTTGCTCGACGAAGCCATCGCTGCCGAAGCCGACGCCAAAGTGCTTGCCGCCATGCAGGCCGCCCGTGCCGTCACTATTTTGGGCGATGAGGAGCAAAGCATAGAGGATCGTCGGGCCGCCGTGCCGTTAGTCGCCTCGGGCGCCGGCCGCAATGCGCTGACCGTCCTCAATGCGGCGCTCAATGACGCGCCCGGAGAACTGGCGCCGGCGATCCAGTCGGCCATTGCTGGCCTCGAACAGGAACGCGCCATCTGGGGTGCGCTGCAAAATGTCTGGTTTGGCCTCTCGCTCGGCTCGGTCCTGCTGCTGGCCGCCATTGGTCTGGCCATAACATTCGGGGTCATGGGCGTCATCAACATGGCACATGGCGAAATGGTCATGTTGGGTGCCTACACCACCTTTATCGTTCAGTTGGTCATTCGCCAGAACTTTCCCGGCCTGCTCGACTATTCCCTGCTCATCGCCCTGCCCTGCGCCTTCCTGGTCACCGGTGCGATCGGGGTCGGCATCGAGCGCGGCATCATCCGCTGGCTCTATGGCCGTCCGCTTGAAACCCTGCTCGCCACCTGGGGCCTGTCGCTGATCCTGCAGCAGACCGTGCGCTCGATTTTTGGTCCGACCAACCAGATGGTCATCGCCCCAACATGGATGTCCGGCTCGACCGAGTTCTTCGGGCTCTCGATCACCTATGGACGGTTCTGGATCGTCATCTTCGCGCTGATCGTATTCTTCATGTTGCTGCTGATCCTCAACCGCACGCCACTCGGCCTGCAGATGCGCGCAGTCACACAAAACCGCCGTATGGCCTCTGCCATGGGCATTCGCACGCCCTTTGTCGATGCCATGACCTTTGGTCTCGGCTCCGGCATTGCCGGCCTCGCCGGCGTAGCGCTGACTCAGATCGACAACATCTCCCCCAATCTGGGCCAAAACTACATCATCGACAGCTTCATGGTCGTGGTCTTTGGCGGAGTCGGTAATCTCTGGGGCACGCTGGTCGGCGCGCTGACCCTGGGCATCGCCAACAAGTTCCTCGAACCCTATGCAGGGGCCGTGCTGGGCAAGATCCTGATCCTGGTACTGATCATCCTGTTCATCCAGCGACGTCCTCGGGGTCTGTTCGCTCTCAAAGGAAGGGCAGTGGAACAATGATCGTCTTGCCTCCCCTCCCGACCTCCGGAGACCTTGCATGCTGACCCAAGCCCTGTTCCGTGCGCTCGACAAGAAGGCCATCTGGGTCATCGCCATCTTCATGGCCGTCGCGGTGCTCGTGCCCATGGCCAACCTTCTGATCCCGCCGGGTCAGTTCGGCCATGTTCCGACCTACCTTGTCTCGCTCATGGGCAAATATCTCGCCTATGCCATTCTCGCCCTCGCCCTCGACCTTGTCTGGGGTTATTGCGGCATTCTCTCGCTTGGCCACGGCGCCTTCTTCGCCCTGGGCGGCTACGCCATGGGCATGTACCTCATGCGCCAGATCGGCAGCCGGGGCGTCTATGGCAATCCGATTCTGCCCGACTTCATGGTGTTCCTGAACTATTCCGAACTGCCATGGTTCTGGCAGGGCATGGACAATTTCTGGTTCGCCATGCTCATGGTGGTCCTCGTGCCGGGGCTGCTGGCTTTCGTATTTGGCTTTTTCGCCTTCCGCAGCCGCGTCACCGGCGTCTATCTCTCCATCATTACGCAGGCGGTGACTTTTGCCCTTCTGCTGGCCTTTTTCCGCAACGATATGGGCTTTGGCGGCAATAACGGGCTGACTGACTTCAAGGATATTCTGGGTGTTTCGGTGCAGGCGCAAAGCACACGCGCCACGCTTTTCGCAGCAACCGCAATTACCTTGGCGCTCTCGGTGCTGGTCTGCTCGATGATCGTCAATTCCAAGCTGGGCAAGGTGATGATCGCGGTGCGCGACGCAGAAAGCCGCACCCGCTTCCTCGGTTATCGAGTGGAATATGTGAAGCTCTTCGCCTTCACCGTCTCGGCCATCATGGCCGGCATCGCCGGGGCGCTTTACGTCCCGCAGGTGGGGATTATCAATCCATCCGAGTTTGACCCGGCCAATTCCATCGAGGTGGTGATCTGGACGGCCGTGGGCGGGCGCGGCACGTTGATCGGCCCGATCATCGGCGCCATCGTGGTCAATCTGGGCAAGTCCTGGTTCACCACCACCCTGCCCGAGCTTTGGCTGTTTGCCTTGGGCGCGCTGTTCGTCTTCACCACGCTATTCCTGCCCAAGGGCATTGTGGGCCTGTGGAACCAGGCGCAGGGCAGAATGCGCCGCAGAACCGAGCCCGTAGCGCGGCCCGAGCCCCCCACGCCAGCTCAGTCTACAGATATCGAGCGCGGTGAAGACCCCGCCAGCTTCGGCCACGGCCCCCAACCCAAACCGGCGGAGTAAAGGCCATGAGCGCGCACACCGATACCATGCTCTATCTTGACGGCGTCTCGGTTGCCTTTGACGGCTTCAAGGCGATCAACAACCTTGCCATCATTGTTCAGCCAGCCGAGATGCTGGCGATCATCGGGCCCAACGGTGCCGGCAAGACCACCATGATGGACATTATCACGGGCAAGACCCGGCCCGACACTGGCCAGGTGCTGTTCGACGGTCGGACCGACCTGACCAGGTTGGACGAGGCCGCCATCGCCAATCTGGGCATTGGCCGAAAATTCCAGAAGCCGACCGTATTCGAGAGTCACACCGTCTGGGACAATCTGGAGATGGCGCTGAAAAAGCCGCGCGGCATCTTTTCGACGCTGTTCTACGCCGCCAGTGACAACGATGTGGCGCGGATCACCGAAATTCTCGAGACAGTCAGGCTTATCAGCCGGAAGGACGAACTCGCAGCCAATCTCAGCCATGGACAAAAACAGTGGCTCGAAATCGGCATGCTGTTAGCTCAGGACCCCAAACTTCTGTTGGTCGACGAGCCGGTGGCCGGGATGACCGACAGCGAAACCGAAGAAACCGCCAAGCTGCTGCGCAAGATTTCACAGACCCGCTCGGTGGTGGTGGTTGAGCATGACATGAGCTTTGTCCGTGAACTGGGTTCGCGCGTCGTCTGCCTTGCGGAGGGATCGGTGCTCGCCGAAGGCTCGCTCGACCAGGTCAGCGCCAACCCTGTCGTAATTGAACGCTATCTGGGGAGGTGAGAATGGCAGCTGCACTCTCAATCAATTCCATCGACCTGCACTACGGTGCCGCACAGGCGCTCAAGGGCATCTCCCTCACCTGCCAGCCGGGAAAGATCACGGCCGTGCTGGGGCGCAATGGCGTGGGCAAGTCGTCCACCTTGCGGGCCATCACCGGTATCAATCACCTATCTGCTGGTGACATCACCTTCGGCGAGGAAGTGCTCAAAAGAACCCCGCCCTATAAGCGCGCCCGCATGGGCATCGGCTATGTGCCGCAGGGCCGCGAAATCTTCCCCCTGCTCACCGTCAAAGAAAATCTTGAGACCGGCTATGCCGGCCTGGCCCGGTCCGAGCGTAACGTGCCCGAATACATTTTCGAGCTGTTCCCGGTGCTCAAATCCATGCTTGGCCGCAGGGGCGGCGATCTTTCGGGCGGTCAGCAGCAGCAATTGGCCATCGGCCGTGCGCTGGTTACCCGGCCCAAGGTTCTGGTGCTGGACGAGCCCACCGAGGGCATCCAGCCTTCGATCATCAAGGATATCGGTCGCGCCCTGCAATTTCTACGCGACGAAAAGGGCATGACCATCCTGTTGGTGGAACAGTTTCTCGATTTCTGCCGGGAGATTGCCGACGACATCTATGTGATGGACCGCGGCGAGATCATGCATACCGGACCGGCGAGCGATCTCGACCTGCCCGACGTGCGCAAACATCTGATGGTATGAACAAAAACAGGCGCCCGACCGAAGTCGAACGCCTTTTGGAAGCCGGATGAACCCGATTACATGTGGTCTTCAAGCCAGTCGCCTTCCATGCACTGTTCCAGCGTGATCAGATCGAGATCAACAGAAACAGCGGTTTCAGCCTGTGCATCGGGGACATCGACAATGTCAGCATCGCCCACGACCGAAGCTTCGTTCTCGTTTTCGGCGTCCTCGGTGCTTGAGAGCGACTGGCTTTCATCGGCCAGTTTCAGACGTTCGCAGCGAGCCTTGACGGCACCGACATCGGTTTCGGCTACGGTCTGGGTACCGATCATCATGGTCTGGGCGAAAGCCGGGGCAGCCATCAGGCCAGCGGAAAGAGCGATAGCGGAAAGTGCAGATTTAATGGTCATTTGGTACAACCTTTTGAAAATTATCTCTGAAAGAGCGTTTGCTCACCCCCTCAACGACAAGGCCAGCGGATCGTTGCAATGAAGTTTGCCGAGGCAGAAATTGTGAACGGCGCCATACTGCAGCGCGCCCGCGGCATCGGCCGCGTCGCGGCCAAGCAGGTCGGCGACCGCACGCGCCTTGCCACTTTGTTCCAGGAGGGGTGTGGCAAGATCCGCCTGCCCAACACCCATTCTAGCAGTTTAGAGGCCGTGCTGATTAACACGGCGGGCGGCATAACGGGTGGCGACTATCTGCAATGGGGTGCCGACCTGGGGGCGGGCGGTCACATGGTCCTGACCACCCAGGCCTGCGAGCGAAGCTATCGCTCCACCGGCGGTTTCGGGCGCGTCGAGACCAGCTTGAAAGTAGGCGCTGGCGGCCATCTCGACTGGCTACCCCAGGAAACCATTCTCTTTGCTGCCAGCAAGCTCGACCGCCGGTTGGAAGTCGACCTGGAAGAAGGCGCCACTCTGACCGCAATCGAGGCGGTGCTGCTGGGCCGGGACGCCATGGGCGAGGATGCCGCCGACGCCCTGCTGCGTGACAATTGGCGTATCCGTCGCAATGGTCAACTCATCCATGCTGAAGCCACCCGGTTGCACGCATCCGCTGAGGAGCGGCAGAGCCTTTCGCTGCTGAATGGAAACCGGGCCTTTGCCAGCGTACTGCACGTTGCCGCAACGCCGGACCGCGCCAGCAGCATCGGCAAACAGATCCGCGCCCTGCTGCCGGCGGACCAGACAATCGGCCTCAGCGTCAATCAATCACGCCTGGTCATACGCGCCATGGCCCAAACCGGGCTTGCCCTGCGCCGAATGATCGTACCAGTCTTGCTCGAACTCACCGCCGCGGGCAGCCTGCCCCGCCTCTGGCATCTCTAGGACCGGAAGATGAATCTCACGCCTCGCGAAAAAGACAAACTGCTCATCTCGATGGCCGCCATGGTCGCGCGTCGGCGCCTTGAGCGTGGCGTCAAGCTCAACCACCCCGAAGCTATCGCGCTGATCACCGACTTCGTAGTGGAAGGGGCGCGGGACGGCCGCGCCGTCTCCGAACTCATGGAGGCCGGCGCCCATGTTATCAGCCGCGATCAAGTCATGGAGGGCGTTGCCGAAATGATCCACGACGTTCAGGTCGAAGCCACTTTCCCCGACGGCACTAAGCTCGTCACCGTCCATCAGCCGATCCGATAACGAGGCCTCAAATGCTCAAGCGCAGCCTGTTGACCCTGGCAATCTCCATCACCGCAACCTTGCCGGCCTTTGCCCATCTTGACCCAACAGAACATGGTTCGATTGCCGCCGGCCTCAGCCACCCCCTGTTCGGCCTGGACCATGCTCTGGCCATGGTCGCTGTCGGCCTCTGGGCAGCCATGCAGGGCGGGCGCGCGCTTTGGTTGGTACCGGCCGCCTTTGTCGGCACCATGGCGCTGGGATTTATCGCTGCCATTGCCGGCATTCCCTTGCCCTTTGTCGAGCCAGTGATCCTGGCCTCGGTGATTTTCATCGGCATTGCCGTCGCACTGGCCCTGCCTGTCCCTGCCTCGACAGTTGCCGCCATGGTCGGGTTCTTTGCTTTCTTCCACGGCCATGCCCATGGCGGTGAACTGGGCGGGGCAGCTGCCTGGGAATTCGCCATTGGCTTCGTCATGGCCACGGCCGGCCTGCATGCAGCGAGCATTGGCGCCGGCCTAGCACTGGCGCGGTTCAGCGGCAAGGTGCTGACCCGCCTCGCAGGCGCGGCAACATCGTTGGGCGGCCTCTACCTGACAATCGGCGGTTGAGGATATGGCCATGATCCCCGGAGAAATCATCCCCGTCCACGGCGACATCGAGCTCAATGCCGGAGCTGAACAGATCGTGCTGGAAGTCGCCAATGCCGGCGACCGCCCGATCCAGGTCGGTTCGCACTATCATTTCTTCGAAGCCAATGCCGGTCTGCGCTTTGATCGCGGCCGGGCGCGCGGCATGCGTCTTGATATCGCAGCGGGCACGGCGGTGCGATTTGAGCCGGGGCAATCACGCGAAGTTCGGCTGGTGCCGATCTCGGGCGACCGCCGCATTTTCGGATTCCGGCAACAGATCATGGGAGATCTCTGAACCCTGTGGGCGGCGCGATATTGTCCCGGCGGGCCATGGCATCGCCGGGTGAAAGCTGGTTAAAGGGCACGTCTCGAAAAAGAGGATCGTGCCATGACCATCGAACCCAGCAAGGAAGCCCAGTTCAAGCAACGCTTCATTTCCGTCGTGGCGGATCTGCGGCAGAACGGCCTCAATGACCCGGAGGCCATGGCGCATATCGGTGGTCTGGCAGTCGAATTGTCCGATGCGCTGAACCAGAAGAGCTGGGTCGCGGTCAAGCAGAGCATGACCCCTGCGACCTATGACGAGTTGCTCGCGACTTTCCAGAAGCGCGGCACCGAGTACCACAAGGATGGCCGCACCAAACTGGCCTACGCCATCCAGCTACTAAGCGTTTCGCTGGTCGCCTTTACCCAGCGCAGCGATGCCGACATCGCGGCCGGTGAAAACCTGGTGGACCAGTTGATCGACCAGGCCGCCACGCGATACCGCCAAGTCCGTCCCAAACACTGATTGGGCTGGGGCGAGACTGGCTTGAACGACGTGTTCCGGGCCCTTGCCAGTCCGGACACCATAGGCCAAAGTCACGCCCGGGAAGCCTTTGTTCCGGGCCATTCGAACGGGACACGACATGCCAGCACGGATTTCTCGCGCCACTTACGCCGATATGTACGGCCCCACTACGGGTGACCGCGTCCGCCTCGCCGATACCGAACTCTTCATCGAGGTGGAGAAGGACTTCACCACCTATGGCGAAGAGGTCAAATTTGGTGGCGGCAAGGTCATTCGCGACGGCATGGGCCAGTCTCAACGCACCCGCACAGAGGGCGCCGTCGACACGGTTATCACCAACGCGCTGATCGTCGATCATACCGGAATCTACAAGGCTGATATCGGTCTCAAGAATGGGCTGATCGCCGGCATCGGCAAGGCCGGCAATCCCGATACCCAGCCCAATATCGACATCATCATCGGGCCCTCGACCGAGGCCATTGCCGCCGAAGGCAAGATAGTTACAGCCGGCGGCATGGACGCTCACATCCACTTCATCTGCCCCCAGCAGATCGAGGAAGCGCTGATGAGCGGGGTGACCACCATGCTCGGCGGCGGTTCCGGTCCCGCCCAGGGGACCCTGGCCACCACCTGCACCGGCGCCTGGCATATCGAGCGCATGATCGAAAGCTTCGACGCTTTCCCGATGAACCTGGCGCTCGCCGGCAAGGGCAATGCCGCAGTCGCTGCGCCGCTCGAAGAAATGATCCTTTCCGGCGCCTCATGCCTCAAACTGCATGAAGACTGGGGCACCACCCCGGCGGCCATCGACAACTGCCTCTCGGTCGCGGACGACTACGATGTGCAGGTGATGATCCACACCGATACGCTCAATGAAAGCGGCTTCGTCGAAGACACTGTCGGCGCCTTCAAGAACCGCACCATCCATGCCTTCCACACCGAAGGCGCAGGGGGCGGGCATGCGCCGGACATTCTCAAGGTTGCGGGCCTGCCCAATGTCATCCCCTCTTCGACCAATCCGACGCGGCCCTACACGGTCAACACCATTGCCGAGCATCTCGACATGCTCATGGTGTGCCACCACCTCGATCAGTCGATCCCCGAGGACGTGGCCTTCGCTGAATCGCGCATCCGCAAGGAAACCATCGCCGCCGAGGACATCCTGCACGATATGGGCGCGCTTTCGATCATTGCTTCGGACAGCCAGGCCATGGGCCGCGTCGGCGAAGTGCTGATCCGCACCTGGCAGACGGCCGACAAGATGAAACGCCAGCGCGGCCGCCTGCCGCAGGAAGCCGGCGACAACGATAATCTCCGCGTCAGGCGCTATGTAGCCAAATACACCATCAACCCGGCCATCGCCCATGGCATGAGCCAGCACATCGGCTCGATCGAAGTGGGCAAGCGGGCGGACCTTGTGCTCTGGAACCCCGCCTTCTTTGGCGTAAAGCCGGAAGTGGTGTTGCTCGGCGGCTCCATTGCGGCCGCCCCGATGGGCGACCCCAATGCCTCGATCCCGACGCCCCAGCCCATGCACTACCGCCCCATGTTCGGTGCCTATGGCAAGCTCGTAAGCCGCTCCTCTGTCGTGTTCATTTCCCAGGCCGCGCATGATGCAGGCCTGCGCAATCGCCTTGGCGTCGATAAGCAATTGCTGCCCGTATCCAACACCCGTGGCGGCATTGGCAAGGCGGCCATGAAGCTCAATACAGCGACCCCGAAAATCGACGTGCACCCCGAAACCTACGAGGTCCGCGCCGACGGCGAACTGCTCACCTGCGAGCCCGCAACGGTACTGCCCATGGCGCAGCGCTATTTCCTGTTCTGATGGGAATGGCATCCGGTGCGGAGCCGAGCGGAAAGCCATCCGCACGCCCCGCGCCTAAGGCAGGCTGATCGTTGTACCGCCTGGGGTTGAGACAAAATGGTGGAACCCTGTCTTCTCGTGAGAATTTCACTCTGTCGTTCCCCCTCCGACAAGATAAACCATGCAAGGACCAAGGAGCCAGAACATGCCCTATTTCCAGCGTGATCTCGGGACCCGGCCCCCCTCGCAGCGCAAGCTCTATGCGCTTTACGAACTGACCTACACGCTGATCGATGTGTCGGCCGCTCTGCTCTTCCTGGTAGGGTCGATCATGTTCTTCTACGATTCGCTCGAAATCCCCGCGATCTGGTGTTTTGTAATTGGATCGGCCTTATTCGCCTTCAAGCCAATTCTGCGGATTATCCGGGAAATTCACCTTGCCTCGCGAGGAGACTTCGAAGGTCTGGCACAGCGGTTCAATGGATGATTGGTCAGCAGAGATTGTCTCTCCCCGCAAACGCCATGATTATGGGGGTGCAATGATTGCCCTGCGTCCCCTGCCGCCAAAGGACACGTCCATGCTCTCGCCAAAAGCCCTGCTTGCCGCCGGATTTTCTTTCCTCGCCCCTTTGGCGGCCGTCGCCCAAGGCGATGTCACCACACTCGCCACAGTGCCGACGACGCCTGCAGCTTCCGCTGCGCTGACCCTGACACTGGAAAGCGTCAGCAATATCGAGCGCCGCACAATCAGCTATCTCTGCGACGACGATTCTGCGTTGAGCGTGCAATACATCAACGCTGCCCCCAATTTCCTGGCCATCGTACCGGTTGACGGCCAGAGTCTGGTCTTCGCCACGACGCTTTCAGCATCGGGTGCGCGCTATGTCTCCGGGCCCTATGAATGGTGGAGCCATCAAGACGAAGCCACCTTGCGCGATCTCATGCAGGACGAGGATGCCGCACCGCTGGCGACCTGCACAGAAGCCAGCAACACGCCCTGAGTGTTGCTGTGGACCCCGACGTTTCGGCTGAACTGTTTCCGCATGTGCGCATCGTCATGGGCACGGTTATCGGCCTGGCCATTACCCGGCTGCTGATGACAATAGCTGGCATCATCCAGCATCCGCATCGTGGCAAAGTCTCGGCCCTGCATATGCTTTGGATCGGCTCCTTGCTGCTTGAGCTGGTGCTGTTTTGGTGGTGGGAATTTGCACTGCATAGGATGCAGATCTGGAATTTCGGCATTGTCCTGTTCATCCTGACCTATGCCATTACCCTCTTCCTGATCGCGGCCCTGCTCTCCCCCGATAGCGTCTCCGAGTACAAAGGCTATGAGGACTTCTTCCTTAAGCGTCGCCATTGGTTCTTTGGCCTCCTGGGCGCAACCTTTGTCCTCGACACCATCGACACCCTGATCAAGGGACAGGCCCATTGGAGCCGGTTCGATTGGAGCTATTTTGGCCAGGTCCCGGTAGGACTGGCGCTGTGTATCTTCGCCTGGCGCCATGCAGACCGACGCTTGCACCTGGGCATCGTCGCAGTGCACATCACCTATCAGCTCTTCCTCATCTTCCGTTTCTTTACCACGATCAGTTAGTTCCCCCATGCTCCGTGCCACTGCCCATTTGCCCGCCGATCACGGCAAGTCCCCAATCATCGACACCATCACGTTGGCTCATGACGAGCGGCGGCTGCGACGCAAATTGCTGACCGGCGCCAAAGGCACTGAAGTCATGGTGGATTTCCCCAGCACGGTGACGCTGGATCATAACGGGGCGCTGGAACTGGAGAGCGGCGAACTGGTCTGCGTGCTGGCGGCCCAAGAGCCTCTTTATGAAATTCGCGCCCGGGATGCCGGCCATTTGCTGCGCCTCGCCTGGCATATCGGTAATCGCCACACTCCGGCGCAACTGGAGCCCGACCGCATCCTGATCAAGCGCGATCATGTGCTCAAGACCATGCTGGAAGGCCTGGGCGCCAGCGTGACCAATATCACCGAACCCTTCTTCGCCGAACATGGCGCCTATCACAGCCATGCCCACGGCGATGGCGGCCACGCGCTGTTGAACCGCAAGTGAGCGCCGATCTGCAAAAACTGCTGACTTGGATGTCGCCAGCGTTTCCCGTGGGGGCCTTTGCCTGGTCTGCTGGCCTCGAGACTGCCATAGCGCAGGGTGCCGTGTCCGACCGCGTGACCACGCAGGACTGGATTTCCGGCGTCTTGCATCACGGCAGTCTCAAGACAGATGCGATCTTGCTCGCCCATGCCCATAAAGCCCATGCAGACAAAGCAAAGCTGGCCGAACTGGCCGATCTCTGCCTGGCCCTGACCGCCGCCCAGGAGCGGCACGCCGAAACCACCATCACCGGCAAGGCTTTCGCGCTGGCCAGCGCCGCCTGGCCGACCGCTGCGCCGGTGCCCCTGCCCGAGCCCAGCCCCTACCCCATCACTGTCGGCGCATTGGCCGGCGCGCATGGCATCGACCGCCGCGACACGCTGATCGCCTTCCTCACCACCTCAATCCATAGCCAGGTGTCCGTCGCCGTGCGCCTCGTTCCCATTGGGCAGAATGACGGTCTGGCGACCATGGCCGCGCTGGAGCCGGCCATCGCGCAAGCAGCCGATCTGTGCCTTCATGCCGCACTGGATGATATTGGCAGCGTGGCCTATGGCGCAGATATTGCCCAGATGCAGCACGAGACCCTGACAACGAGGATTTTCCGGTCATGAACATGCTTTTCGCCTCCCTCATGTTCATCGGCCTGTTCGCTGTCTCGATAGCCCATCTGATGTGGGCCTTCGGACGAACCTGGCCCATCCGCGACGAGAAACTGCTGGCTCAGACCGTCGTGGGCTTCAAGAATATCGAACGTATGCCGCCAAGACTGGCCTCGCTGGCCGTCGCCGCGGCCACTTTCACCGCCGGTTGTTTTGCCCTGGCCTTGGCGGATCAGGACAGCGGCGGCTGGCCACTCAATCTGGCCGGGCTTGGCTTCGCCGCCGTGTTTCTCGCCCGCGGCATCATCGGCTATACGTCGTGGTGGGCCGGACTGACGCCCGAACCCAATTTCCGCGTCAATGACCGCCGGGTCTATTCCCCGCTCTGCCTGTTCCTGGGGCTCGGCTTTCTGGTACTCATCTATCTGCGTCTCACCTGACCACACACACGGAGCAAGTCATGTCCAAGAGCCTCAACGGACCCCTGCGTATCGGCATTGGCGGGCCTGTCGGCTCGGGCAAGACCACCCTGTGTGAAATGCTGCTCAAGGCCATGCGCGAACGCTATTCCATGGCCGTGGTCACCAACGACATCTACACCCAGGAAGACGCGCTGATCCTCTCGCGCGTTCAGGCGATTTCCGAGGATCGCATTGTCGGCGTGGAAACTGGCGGCTGCCCGCATACGGCAATCCGCGAGGACGCCTCGCTGAACCTGGCCGCGATTGACGATCTCAACCGCAAATTTCCCGATCTCGACATTATCCTGATCGAGAGTGGCGGCGACAATCTGGCGGCCACCTTCTCGCCCGATCTGGCCGACCTGACCATTTATGTGATTTCAGTCGCCCAGGGCGAAAAGATCCCGCGCAAGGGCGGCCCGGCGATTTCCCGCTCGGACCTGCTGGTCGTCACCCACACGGACCTGGCGCCCTATGTCGGCGCCAGCCTCGAAGTGATGGAAAGCGATACCCAGAAGGTGCGCGACGGCCGGCCCTACGTGTTCACCGACTTGTTGCGCCGCGAAAGCCTCGACCAGATCATCGGTTTTATCGAAAAGCACGGCGGTTTCGTTGCCGAGGCGGCGGAATAGGGTCGAATTAGCCCTAACTCTCCGGCCGCGTCAGCGCCACGACAGACCTCGGCGGCAGTGTTGCCGTGCCTTCAGTGAAGGCCACTTCGAACGACTGGTCAGACTGGATGCCGACGGCCCAGTCTCCTTCCGGCAGGCGCGCCACCACCGGCTCGACGCGGCGGTTGAACCAGACCAGCACGTCATCGTCCTTGTGGCGCAAATGCATGCCCAGCACCGAGGCGCCGCCTTCGTTCCAGTCGGCCTCAGTCATTTCGCGCCCGTCGGGATGCAACCACACCACGTCGCGAACGCCGTTGCGTTCCTGACCGGTTAGCCAGTGATCATGACTCACTGCTGGATGCGTCTTGCGGAAACTCTTCAGCGCTCTGACGAAATCCACCAGCGCCCCGTCTCCACTTTCCCAATCGACCCAAGTGATCTCGTTGTCCTGGGCATAGGCATTGTTATTGCCCAACTGGGTTCGATACATCTCGTCACCCTGCTGAATCAGGGGCGTGCCGCGGGAGAAGAACAAGGTCGCCAGCAATGCCCGCACGTCGCGCCTGCGGGCATGATTGATCGCTTCGTCGTCCGTTTCGCCCTCAACCCCGCAATTCCATGAGGAATTGTGGTTGTGTCCGTCGCGATTGTTCTCGCCATTCGCCTCATTGTGCTTGTCGTGATAGCTGACCAGATCGCGCAGGGTGAAGCCGTCATGCACTGCCAGCATGTTGACGCCGGCACTGGGCTTGCGCCCCTCCACATCGAAGATCTCCGCCGATCCGGCAACCTTGCTGGCCAGCGCCCCGATCTTGCCGTTTTCGCCCCTCCAAAAGGCGCGAACCTCGTCGCGATAAGTGTCGTTGTGCTCCGCAAATTCCTTGCCGAACTTGCCCAGGCCGTAGCCGCCTGGACCCGGATCCCACGGCTCAGCCACCAGGATCGCCTTTTTCAGCACCGGATCGGCCTTGATCTTCTTCAGCATCTCGGCTTCCGGGTTGAACCCCGGATCGCGGCCCAGAATGGTTGCCAGGTCAAAGCGGAATCCGGAAACCCCCAGCTCTTCGACATAATAGCGCAGACTTTCGATCACCAGCCGTTGCACGGCAGGATGATCGCAGCGCAGCGTGTTGCCGGTGCCGGTATCGTTCACCAACTGCTTTTTGCCATCCACCTCGACCCAGCGATAATAGGTCTGCGGGTCGAGCCCCATCATGGAGAGGATCGGGCCCTCGCTGTCGCCCTCGCCGGTGTGGTTATAGACGACGTCCAGGATCACCGAGATGCCGGCCTTGCGATAGACGTCCGTCATCACCCGCATCTCCTGCGGTCCGCGCGGCGCCAGGCGCGGGTCCACCGCGAAATACGCCACCGGGTTGTAACCCCACGCATTGGTGAGCCCGAGCTGGGGCAGATGCCCCTCATCGATCCAGGCCGCCGTCGGCATGAGTTGGATGGTGTCGACGCCCAGATGCTTGAAATGATCAATCACCCGCCGTGTCGTTAACCCAGCCATTGTGCCGCGCAGCGGCCCCTGCACGCTCGGATGGCGCATGGTAAAACCACGCACATTGAGTTCGTAGTAGAGGCTTGGCGACTTCTTGCGCGGCAGCGCCGGGTCATTGCCGCCGCCCGGCACAATGGCCTTGGGCACCAGCTCGGCGGTATCCACCGCATCCTCGCGCGCCAGCCGCAGGCGCGGCGAACGCACGAACACCCGGTCGAGATGGCGCGCATAAGGATCAACCAAGAGCTTGTTGGGATCGAAAAAGAGCCCCTGATCGGGATCATAGGGGCCATCGGCCCGCAGCCCATAACGCGCGCCGGGCCTGACATTGGCAATCAGCCCCGCATGCACATTGTCTTCATGTACGTCGAGTTCGAAGCGCTCAATCTCCTTGTCCTGCTCGTCGAACAGGCACACCCAAATTGCGCTGGCGCCCTCTGAGTAGACGGCAAAATTGACACCCTCCGCAGTCGCGACGGCGCCAAGCTGATCCGCGCGCCCGCGATGGGGCACCAGTTCCGGTTTCATCGACAGAGCCTGTCTAGGTGATAACGCTGGGCGCATCCCGCCCGGTCCTGGATTTGACCCCGGCAAGGGCCTCGGCGATCCCGATAAGCGGCTCAAGGGCAAGCTGGGTATCGAGATCATGGCGTCCATCGGCAGCCTCATATCTTTCAAGGTAGAGCCGCAACGTGGCGCCCACTGTGCCGGTGCCCGAGAGCCTGAGCACTATTCGCGAGCCATCGGTGAAGCCGATGCGAATACCCTGCTTGGCGCTGGTCGAGCCATCGATCGGGTCGTGATAGGTGAAGTCGTCCGCGAAGGCGACCTGCAGATCATCCTCGAATGTTTTCCCTGGCAGGCCAGGCAATTGTGCCCGCAGATCGTCGACCAGCTGGCCGGCTATGGCAGCGTCGACTTCTTCATAGTCGTGCCGCGTATAGTAGTTGCGGCCATAGATCTTCCAATGCTCGCGCACAATCTCATCGACGCCCTGCTTGCGAACCGCCAGGATGTTGAGCCACAGCAGCACCGCCCACAGGCCGTCCTTCTCGCGCACATGGCTTGAGCCGGTGCCCGCGCTTTCTTCGCCGCAAATGGTGACGCGGCCGGCATCGAGCAAATTGCCGAAGAACTTCCAACCGGTCGGCGTTTCGTGCATCTCGATGCCGAGCTTTTCAGCCACCCGATCCGCCGCCGCGCTGGTTGGCATGGAGCGGGCAATGCCGGCGATCCCATCCTTGTAGCCCGGCGCCAGATGCACATTGGCCGCCAGCAGCGCCAGCGAATCCGAAGGTGTCACAAACCGGTTCTTGCCGATGATCAGGTTGCGGTCGCCGTCGCCGTCAGAAGCCGCACCGAAATCGGGACCATCCGGGGTCATCAGCAGGTCGTGCATTTCCTTGCAGTAGACCAGATTGGGGTCCGGGTGCCCATTGTTGAAGGTGGGCGACGGGGTGCCGTTGATGACTGTGCCCTTGGGTGCGCCGAGCATGCCTTCAAGGATTGCGTGAGCGTAGGGACCAGTCACGGCATGCATGGCGTCGAACGTCATGCGGAAGCCGCTGACGAACAGCGCGCGGATGGCGTCGAAGTCGAACAGGCTCTGCATCAGCGCCGCATAGTCGGCCACTGGATCGATTACCTCGACCACCATGCCGCCGACCTGCTGCGTCCCAATAAGATTGAGGTCGATGTCGGGCGTGTCGAGCGTCTTGTAGCTGTCAATTACCTGGGTGCGCGCATAGACAGCATCGGTGATCCGCTCGGGCGCAGGCCCACCATTGCTCACATTGTATTTGATGCCGAAATCGCCATCCGGCCCGCCCGGATTGTGGCTGGCCGACAGCACCAGACCACCAAAGGCCTTATAGTGGCGGATGATATTGCTGGCCGCCGGGGTGGAGAGAATACCACCCTGCCCCACCAGCACCTTGCCAAAGCCATTTGCCGCCGCGATGCGTATGGCCTTCTGGATGGCAACATCATTATAAAACCGGCCATCCCCGCCGATGACAAGCGTCTGACCGCCAAAACCCTCCAGGCTGTCAAAGATCGACTGGATGAAATTCTCGACATAATTGGGCTGGCTAAAGACCGGCACCCGTTTCCTCAGGCCAGAGGTGCCCGGCTTCTGGTCCGAATAGGGGGTGGTCTCAATCGTCTTGGCTGTCATCTGTCGAATATCCGATCAATGAGGCATAGAGCTGGGCATAGCGGTTGGCGCTGGTTTCCCAGCTCACATCCGACTTCATCCCTCGCCTCTGCATTTTTTTCCATGATTTTTCATCGGCATAGAGCACCAGCATGCGCCGGATCGCATCGGCCAGTGCCGACTGGCTGGGCGGCGCGAACTGCACGCCAGTCGCCACCTCCGCCTGGATCGCCACTACATTGGCGTCGATGATCGTGTCGTTGAGCCCGCCGACCCGGCTGACCAGCGGCACGCAGCCATAGCGCAGCGCATAAAGTTGGGTCAGCCCGCACGGTTCGAACCGGGAGGGCACCATCATCACATCGGCCCCACCCTGCACCAGATGGCTGAGTTTTTCGTTGTAGCCGGTGACCAGGCCCACCTTGCCCGGATGATCCTTCGCGGCACTTCGAACGGCGTTTTCAAGCTCCGCATCGCCAGAACCGAGAACCGCCAATTGGGCCCCCGAGTCCACTATGAGTTCGATATTGGCGGCGAGCAGGTCGATACCTTTCTGCCAGGTCAGTCGACTGACCACCGCAAAGAGTGGGCCGTCCAGAGCTTCGAGCCCGAACGCCTCCTGCACGGCGCGCTTGTTGACCAGACGCCCCTGCATGGTGCCGGCCGTGTAGGTCTGCGCCAGCGCCGGATCGGTAGCCGGGTTCCAGGCATTCATGTCGATGCCGTTGAGCACCCCATGCACCGTGCTCGAACGATTATTGAGCAGACCGTCGAGCCCCATGCCAAATTCCGGCGTGCGGATTTCAGCGGCATAGGTGGGCGACACCGTGGTCACCACATCGGCGCATTCCACACCGGCCTTGAGATACCCCACACCGCCATAATACTCGACCCCTTCCATGGAGAAGGCATGCGCCGGCAGTTTGAGCTGCGCAAAAATCTCGGCTCCGAACGTGCCCTGAAACGCCATGTTGTGAACGGTCATCACCGTCTTGATATTGGAGGACGGACCGAATTTGACATAGGCGGGCGCCAGTCCGGCCTGCCAGTCATGGGCGTGGATGATTTGCGGCCGATAGCCGTCCACCAGCCCCAGGCCCAATTCGGACGCCACCCAACTCAACGCCGCGTAGCGCTTCCAATTGTCCGGCCAGTCCCAGCCTTCCGGGCCCATATAGGGGTTACCCGGCCGCTCATAGAGCGAGGGGGCGTCGAGCACAATCAGATCGAGACCTTCGACCCGCCCCGCAATCAACCGCGCTGACACGCCGAACAGATCATCGAACCGCGCCACCTCCCGTCCACCGGACATCTTGCCGATGACCGCCGGATAACCGGGCACCAAGGTGCGCATGGTCACCCCGGATTCACTCAGGGCACCAGGCAGGGCACCGGCCACGTCGGCCAGGCCGCCAGTCTTGATCAGCGGATAGATTTCGGAAGCGACCGAGAGAACTTCGATCATCGATCCGCCAGATATTTGTTGATCATGGCCTGGGTTATCAGCGTCACGCCCTCGTCGGACCGGCGGAACCACGTCGCATCGAATTCCGGATCTTCACCCACCACCAGGCCTTCGGGGATGTTAACGCCGCGATCGATAACAACCTTTTTCAGCCGAGCATTGCGACCGACATCGCAATAAGGCAGCACCACCGCCTCCTCGAGCATGGAATAGGAATGTACCCGGCTGCCAGTTGAAAGCAGTGTGCGCTGCAGATGCCCTCCCGAGATGATGCAATCGCCCGATACCAGAGAATTGACAGCCGAGCCGCGGCGCCCGTCGAAATCGTGCACGAACTTGGCTGGCGGCGTAATCTCGGCATAGGTCCAGATCGGCCAGTCGCGATCGTAAAGATCAAGCTGTGGCTTGATATCGGTGAGGTCGATAGACGCTTTCCAATAGGCGTCGATCGTGCCCACATCGCGCCAGTAACTGACCTCTTCATTACTCGAGCGCACGCAGGAGCGTGGGAAACGATGCGCCCAGGCGGTGCCGTTCTTGACGATATAGGGGATGATATCCTTGCCGAAGTCGCGATTGGACCCTTCGGTCGCCGCGTCGCGCTTTAGTTGCTCCATCAAAAAGCGCGTCTCGAACACATAGATGCCCATCGATGCCAGCGCCATGTCCGGCTTGTCGGGAATGCCCGGAGGGTCCTTGGGCTTTTCAACGAAATCGACCACACGATCACGGCCATCGACATGCATCACGCCGAACCCGACGGCTTCCATGCGCGGCACTTCGAGACACCCGATGGTCACGTCCGCGCCTGTATCCACATGCTGGCGGAGCATGATCTCGTAGTCCATCTTGTAGATGTGGTCGCCCGCCAGGATGACGATATAACGAGCCCCTGAGTCCTCGATAATGTCCATGTTCTGGTACACCGCATCGGCGGTGCCGGCATACCACATGTCCTCGCGCACCCGCTGGCTGGCGGGCAGCACATCAAAGCTCTCATTGCGCTCGGGACGCAGGAAGTTCCACCCGCGCGACAAATGGCGGATCAGGGAATGCGCCTGATATTGCGTCGCCACTGAAATGCGGCGAATGCCCGAATTGATGGCATTGGACAGCGCAAAGTCGATGATGCGCGACTTGCCGCCAAAATACACCGCCGGCTTGGCACGCCGGTCGGTCAGCTCCATCAGGCGCGTGCCGCGCCCTCCCGCCAGCACATAGGCCATTGCCTCACGCGCCAGGGGCGACGGTACTCGATAATCAGCCATGTTATTTCCCTCCGCTTGAGCCCGGCTTCTGCCGGGTCTTATCTCACCCGAGCCGCGTCAAGCTGGCTCATATTTCAGAAACAGTGTCGCCAATGGCGGCAGGTAGACTTCGGCCTCTGCCGGCCAGTGCTGTCCCTCGACGGCCTTGGCGATAACGGCGCCCTGATTGCCTGTGTTCCCACCAGAGTACCAACCGGCATCGGTATTTATCCTCTCTACCCAGCGCCCGGCCTTGGGCAGTGGCACCTTGTAATGACTACGTGGCACTGGCGTGAAATTGGAGATCACCAGCACCGGATCGGCATCGGGCGCCTTGCGCAGCCAGGCCAGCACGGAATTGGCCTGGTCATTGCCGATTACCCATTCGAAGCCCTCGGGCTCGCAATCGCGGTCATAAAGCGCCGGCAGGCTGCGATAGGCCGCGTTGAGGTCGGCCACCAGGCGCCGCATGCCTTCATGGCTCGGTGCATCGAGCAGATACCAGTCGAGCGCCCGGCTTTCGGACCACTCTTCGCGCTGCGCGAATTCCTGACCCATGAACAACAATTTCTTTCCCGGATGTCCCCACATGAAGGCCAGATACGCGCGCAGATTTGCAAATTGCTGCCAGTCGTCTCCGGGCATTTTCGAGAGCAATGCGCCCTTGCCGTGCACCACCTCGTCATGGCTCAGCGGCAGGACAAAATTTTCGCTGAACGCATACACCAGCCCGAAAGTCATATCGTTGTGGTGGAACCGACGATGGATGGTCTCCCGGCTCATGAAGCGCAGCGTGTCGTTCATGAACCCCATGTTCCACTTGAACCCGAAACCAAGGCCGCCGGCATAGGTCGGTGCGCTGACGCCCGGCCACGACGTTGATTCCTCGGCGATCATGAAGGCGCCGGGAAATTGCCGATACACCTCGGCATTGACCCGCTGCAAAAAGGCGACCGCTTCCAGGTTCTGGTTGCCACCATGCTGATTGGGCACCCATTCGCCGGGCTGCCGCGAATAGTCGAGGTACAGCATCGAGGCGACCGCATCGACGCGCAGCCCGTCGATGTGAAACTGTTCAAACCAGAACAGCGCATTGTTCGTCAGGAAAGCCGAAACCTCCTTGCGCCCGAAATTGAAGATCGCGGTGTTCCAATCGGGATGAAAGCCCTGACGCGGGTCTTCATGCTCGTAGAGCGCGGTGCCGTCGAAATGCGCAAGGCCATGCTCATCGGTCGGGAAATGTGCCGGCACCCAGTCCAGGATGACCCCGAGCCCGGCCTCATGCGCGGCGTTGACCAGCCGCGCGAACCCGGCAGGATCGCCAAATCGCGCCGTCGGGGCATAAAGCCCGGTTGGCTGATAACCCCAACTCGGGTCGAATGGATGCTCTGAAATGGGCATGAATTCGAGATGGGTATAGCCCATATCGGCTGCATAGGGCACGAGCTGCTCGGCAAGCTGGTCATAGGACATGAAGCTGCCATCGGGCCGCCGCCGCCAGGACCCCAGATGCACCTCGTAAATGGACATAGGCGTGCGGCGCCAGTCGCGCGTGGCACGTTCTTCCATATATTTCTGGTCGGTCCAGGTGAACGGGGTCGGATCGGGCACCACCGAAGCCGTGCGGGGACGCATTTCCGCCTGCCGGGCATAGGGGTCAGCTTTCAAAGGCAGAACCTGCCCGTTCGGCCCAACGATCTCGTATTTATAGATCGTACCAGTCCCCAGCACCGGGATGAACACTTCCCAAATGCCTTGCCGATTGCGCATCGGGTTGCGCCGGCCATCCCATTCATTCCATGGCCCCACTACGGACACCCGCTGCGCATTGGGCGCCCAGACCGCGAAGTGGGTGCCGTGAATGCCCTCGAATTCCATTTCGTGGGCGCCCATCTTGTCGAACAGCCGCAGATGGCTGCCTTCACCGATGTAATAGTCGTCCATCGGCCCCAACACCGGCCCGAAGGAATAGGGGTCATAAACCGTCCAGCTACCGCCGGCATTTTTGGCCTCGTAGCGGATCGGTTGCCGCTCGGTAATATCCACCTTGGCTTCAAAGAAGCCCGCCTTGTGGCGCGGGATCATGTGACCAAGTGGCGTGCCCCCGAGTGTGAAAGCGTTCAGCGTATCAGCATGGGGAACGAAGGCCCGCAGAACCCAGTGTCCCGCCACTTCATGCAAGCCCAGAAAGGCAAAGGCATTGCTGTGGCGGCCCGCCACGATGGCTTCGATTTCCCGCTCATCGGCCTGCCAACTTTCCTTGCTCACACTCACTCTCACGCTCCCCCAATGGCCTGCCAATCATCCTGGCCGGCCCAACAAAACTCTGCGCCCAATCCTGATCTTGCGTCAGGTATGACCGCGCGCTTGCGCTCTAGGACGTCGAAACGCCCCAGATATCTTCTGCATATTGCCGGATCGTCCTGTCCGACGAGAAAAAGCCCACGCTGGCGGTGTTGCGGATGGCCATCGCCGTCCACTTCTTCTTGTCGCGCCAGATGGCATCGACCTTGGCTTGTGCAGCCACATAGGCATCGAAGTCCCGCGCCACCATGAACCAGTCATGGTCATAGAGCCCGCCAATCAGATCGCGATAACGATGCGGATCATCCGGCGAGAACACACCAGTGGCGATCGATTCCAGAGCCTCGCGCAAGCGTGGCGAACCATCGATCGCAGCACGCGGCACTTCCGAACGGGCCCGCTTGTCTTCCACCTGATCTGTGGTCAGACCGAAGATGACGATGTTCTTGTCGCCCACCTCCTTGTGCATCTCCACATTGGCCCCATCCATGGTGCCGATGGTGATGGCGCCATTGGCCATGAACTTCATGTTGCCGGTGCCCGAGGCTTCCATGCCCGCGGTCGAAATCTGTTCTGACAGATCCGCAGCAGGCACGATCACTTCGGCCAGGCTCACATTGTAATTGGGAAGGAAGACCACCTTGAGCAGACCGCGCACCGCCGGATCATTATTGATCACCCGCGCCACATCGTTGATCAACTTGATGATCAGCTTGGCGTTCCAGTAGCTCGGCGCCGCCTTGCCTGCGAAGATCTTCACCCGCGGCACCCATTCTTTTTCCGGATGGGCACGGATTTCATCATAAAGCGCCACGGCATGGATAATGTTGAGCAATTGCCGCTTGTATTCGTGGATGCGCTTGATCTGCACATCGAACATGGCATCGGGCGACACCGTGACGTTCAGCCGGTCCTTGATCAGTTTGGCCAGCACCTTCTTGTTCTTGAGCTTTACCTCGGCGAACTGCTTCTGGAAGCTGGGATCTTCGGCATGCGGCAAAAGCTGGTGCAGCTTGTCGATATCATCGAGGAATTCGGGGCCGATCCGGTCCGACACCAACCGAGTCAGCGTCGGATTGCATTGCATCAGCCACCGCCGTGGGGTGATACCATTGGTCTTGTTGTTGATGCGCTCGGGATAGAGCTTGTGCAGGTCGGCAAACACCGTCTGCTTCATCAGTTCCGTATGCAGCGCCGAGACGCCATTGATCGAGTGCGATCCGACAAAGGCCAGTTGGCCCATCCGCACACGGCGCCCGCCATGTTCGTCAATCAGCGACACATTGGCGATCTGCTGATCGGAGAACTTGGCCTTGGTCCGCGCTTCGGCCAGCACATCGGCATTGATCTGATAAACGATCTGCATGTGGCGTGGCAGCAGGCGTTCGAGCAGGGCCACCGGCCAGCTTTCCAGCGCTTCGGGCAGCAGTGTGTGATTGGTATAGCCAAACGTACCCTTGGTGATCTGCCAGGCTTTGGCCCATTTTATCCCGTTATCATCGACCAGAATGCGCATCAGCTCGGCCACCGAAATGGCCGGATGCGTATCGTTGAGCTGAATGGCCACCTTGTCGGCCAGCGAACCCAGATCACCATATTGCTGGAGATGGCGCCGCACGATGTCCTGAAGGGAAGCCGATGAGAAGAAGAACTCCTGACGCAAGCGCAGCTCCTGCCCCGCCGCCGTGGAATCAGCCGGGTAGAGCACACGGGTAATTGCTTCGGCCTTGGCGCTTTCTTCGAGCGCCCCGATATGGTCGCCGGAATTGAATTTGTCGAGCAGGATCGGGTCGATGGGCTGCGCGCTCCAGAGCCGGAGCGTGTTCACCCTTGCCCCGCGCCAGCCGACAATCGGCGTATCAAAGGCTACGGCCAGCAGATGCTCGTTTGGCCGCCATTCCTGGCGTATCTCTCCGTCCGGATCAGTGACCGGTTCAACGTGCCCGCCAAACCCGACTTCATAGGCGCTCTCGCGGCGCTCGAATTCCCAGGGGTTGCCGTGTGCCAGCCACTCCTCGGGCAGCTCGACCTGCCAGCCCTCGCTCATTTCCTGCCGGAACAGGCCATGCACATAGCGAATGCCATAGCCATAGGCTGGGATTTGCACCGAGGACATCGATTCAAGGAAACAGGCAGCCAGGCGACCCAGGCCGCCATTGCCCAGCGCTGCATCTGGTTCGAGATTGATCAGGTCGCCCAGATCGACATCGAGGTTTTTCAGCGCCTGCGCAACGGGCTCCATCAGCCCGACATTGCTCATCGCATCGCGCATCAGCCGCCCGATGAGAAACTCAAGGCTGAGGTAATAGACCCGCTTGTTCGAGGTTCGCCAGGTATCGCGCGAACTCTCCATCCAGCGGTCCATGATCCGGTCGCGCACGGCCAGAATGGTGGCGCGCAGCCAATCATGTGGTCGGGCGACAATCGGATCCTTGCCGACCGAATAGATCAGCTTTTCAAGAATCTCGGCCTGAATGGCCTCAACTGTTATCGCGCGGGGTTCGGGCGTGGGCGCATCGTAAACGATCGGCTTTTGCGGCATCTCGCAATCCAGTGTTCATATCGATGTTCCCCTCAGAATACATGCAGTGTTGCACTTAATTTATGCAGGGGAAAGCCCCCGAGTATTTCATCGGAAACTAGCTGCCTCGCGTCTGGTCGGCGGACTGGCTCGCGGCGGCGTCGGCGGTCTCCTCGGCAATCGAAACGCCACCTTCGCGCGCCTGATCCCGCGCATTGCTGATCAGCAACTGGGTCAGGTTACGCCAGTCTTCGCCACCCAGTTGCAACTCGAAACGCTGCCGGTCACGGCCACGCACGCCCTCGATGACCTCATCAGCCTCCTCATCGGTTGCACCGAGCAATCGAATCGCGGCGCCACCAAAGTTGATTGCCGACTCAAAGGTCTCGCGAAGTTGATATTCGACGCCTGCCCGCACCAATTCGATGCCATGCGACCGATCGAAGGCCCGCGCCATCACACGTGCCAGTGGAAACTCGTCCCGCAGCAATTCGGCAATCCGCGTGGTCTGTTCCCGCTGATCGGTGCAGATCAGTATCAGATCCGCCGTAGACGCGCCTGCCGCGCGCAGGATATCGAGCCGCGTCCCATCGCCGTAATAGACCTTGAAGCCGATCTGAGCCGCAGCCCTGATCATGTCCGTGTCGTTATCGATGATCGACACTGTGTGCTTGAGCGCAAGCAGCGGCTGACTGACGATTTGCCCGAAACGGCCAAAGCCGATGATCAGCACCTTGCCGCTCATCTCGTGCGCCTCTTCCACACCGTCCATGGACTGCGCAGCCTTCGGCATCAGATAGCGCATGCCGATGATTGCAAAGGGCGTAATGACCATCGAGATGATCACAGTCGCGGTAAAGATCGCATTGGTCGGCCCGTCGATCAGTCCGCTGGTCGCGGCGGTTGTGTAGAGCACGAAGGCGAACTCACCGCCCTGCCCCATGAGCACTGCGCGCTCCAGCGCCTCGCCATGATCCGACTTCAGCAGCCGCGCAATGACATAGATCGCCACCGCCTTGACCAGCATGTAAACCGCGACACTGATGGCGATAAGACCCCAGTTCTCGCCCACGACAGCCAGATCGAGCGACATGCCGACGGCCAGAAAGAACAGGCCCAGCAACAACCCCCTGAAGGGTTCGACATCAGCCTCGAGCTGATGCTTGAAAGCGGAGGTGGAGAGCAACACGCCGGCCAGGAATGCGCCCATCGCCATGGACAGCCCGCTGACCTGGAACAACAGGGCCGCGCCCAGCACCACCAGCAGCGCTGCCGCGGTCATCACCTCGCGCACCTTTGCCTGAGCCAAGAGCCCGAAGAACGGGTTCATGATCCGTCGCCCGAGAAAGATCAGCAGCAAGATCGCCCCGGCGGCGACACCGAAGGACGTCAGCCGGGCGGTCATGCTGACATCGTCGGTCGAGGGCGCCAGCAAAGTGACCACCGCGAGCAGCGGGACAATGGCGAGATCCTCGAGCAGCAACACCGAGACCATTTTCTGCCCACCGGGCGTCGCCAGTTCACCCCGTTCGCCCAGGATTTGCATCACGATCGCGGTCGAGGTCAGCACAAAACCCATGCCGAAGACGAAGGCAACAACGGGCGCAAAGCCCAGCAACACACCGATACCGGTCAACAGCGCGCCAGAGACTGCAACCTGGATGACGCCAAGCCCGAAAATCTGCTTGCGCAGGGACCAAAGCCGGCTGGGCTCCATTTCCAGCCCGATGATGAAGAGAAACAGCACCACGCCCAGTTCGGCAGCGTGCAGGACGGACGCAGGATCAGAGATCAGGCCGATGCCCGAGGGGCCCAGCAGCAGACCCGCCGCCAGATAGCCAAGCACCGAGCCAAGTCCGATTCGCCGGAATATCGGCACCGCGATGGTTCCGGCTGCGAGCAGGGCGACAACGGGCACAAGGTCGAGACCGCCATGCGCTGCTTCGGCTGCATGGGTTACAACGTCACCAGCCATCCGCGCAGTCTCCAAACCAATCGGCGTAAAGACTGGTGTGAGCGCGCGCCTCCGTCAAGAGATCAATGCCCGGTTCAGCTGGTGCTGGGTTCAACCCCCGTAGGCCTGGTGCCCAAGGGCGGCTCCACCCGATCCCGGTTGAAACCTTCGCCACCTTCTTCGCGGCGCTTCTCAGCTATCGCCTGGGCGGCATTGGCCAGCAATTCATCACGATCGCTCATCTGGTGCGTGCGGCGGACGGGCTTGCGCGGCGCCAAAGGCTTGCTGGGTAGGGCATGGACGATTACCGACTGGGCAATCAACAGGGTCGGTACGGCAACCAGCCCGCCCACCGGGCCCCAAGCCCAAATCCAGAAGGTGATCGAAAGAAAGATGATGAAGGGATTGAGCGTTAGCGAGCGGCCGATGAAATGCGGCGTGAATATCTGCCCTTCGACGAAATTGATCCCGGCATAGCACGCCACCGGCAACAGGATCTGCCAGAGCTCAGTCTGTGTCCCCAGACCCACTGCCACCAGCACCGTGATCATGATGGCCTGCCCCACATAGGGAATATAATTTAGCACGGCCGCCATGGCGCCCCAGAGCAATGGTGAGGGCATTCCGATGACCCACATGGCGATCGACACTGCAGTGCCAACACACAGATTGATCAGGGTTACCGAGAGCAGGAAGCGGCTGACCTTGGTTTCCACATCGCGAAACACGTGTGCCGTACGCCAACGCATGCGCCGGGTGACGCACATGGAGAGCACCGACATCCGGATGTGATCGCGGGTGGCCACGAAGAAATAGAGACTAGCCAGGAAGATCGCCACTTGCGCCAAGGCCGCAGGGGCCAGCATCGCCACCCCCGCTACCGTACTGGTATCTTCCACCTGCACGGACATCGCGCCCTCTGTGCCAAGCACAGAGGTCAACTGTTCCTGGAACTGGCCAATCGATTCCAGCGGTTCTCGAAGGTTGGCCAATTGCACCTGCAATTTCTCCCAGATCAAGGGAGCCCGCGCGACCCATTCGCTAAGCGGCACTGCAAACATTGTTGCAAATCCGGCGATGACCGTAAGCAACAGCAAGACCACGACGCCGGCCGAAAGCGCCGGCGGCACACCCCAGCTTTCCAACCTGTCGGCCACCGGCCCGAACATCAGCCCCACGACAATGGCCAGGGTCACCGGCGCGAGAAACACCTGCCCCGCCTGAAGCGCCGTCAAGAACACGGCAAAGCCGATGCCCACCACGGCCAGACGCGCAGCGTTGCTCAACACGCGCTCGAACTGGCTTTGGTCGACATCGGCGGGCAGGCCAGAGGGGAGTTGGCGCATTTGGTGTTCCGCACTTGGAGGCGCGTCGAAAACGCGGCGGCGACGGCTTTCGTTCCGCCGCGACCAGTTGGTGCATCGACCGCGCCCGCCGCCTTGGATAAGCTCCGCCCAAATTCAACTCCTGAGTCTTTTGGAAGCCTTTATGTCCCGCAAGATCATCATCGACACCGACCCCGGCCAGGACGACGCTGTTGCCATTCTGCTTGCGCTGGCGTCGCCCGAAGAGCTGGATGTGCTGGGCATTGTTGCCGTGGCCGGCAATGTCGGCCTGGCGCAGAATGCGATCAATGCCCGCAAGGTCGTCGAGCTCTCCGGCCGGACCGACATTCCAGTCTATGCCGGCTGCTCGCGCCCAATGCGCCGCCAACTGGTTACCGCTGAGCACGTGCATGGCGAGACAGGCCTGAACGGCCCCGATCTGCCCGAGCCCACCATCCCGCTGCAGGCCCAGCATGGTGTCGACTACATCATCGACACGCTGATGAACGCCGAGCCGAAAACCATCACCCTGTGCACGCTGGGGCCCCTGACCAATATCGCCATGGCGCTGGTCAAGCAGCCAGCCATTGCCGAGCGCATCCAGGAAATCGTGATGATGGGCGGGGCCTATTTCGAGGTCGGAAACATCACCCCGGCGGCCGAATTCAACATCTATGTCGACCCCGAAGCTGCCGATGTGGTGATGCGCTGCGGCGCGCCGATCACCATCCTGTCGCTCGACGTCACCCATATGATCCAGTCAACCCCAGCCCGCCTCGAGAGGATCAAGGCTATGGGCAACAAATCCGGCGAAGCCGTGCATGCCATGCTGACCTTCTCCGAGACCTTCGACCTCGAAAAGTATGGCTGGGATGGCGCGCCCCTCCACGACCCGACGGTCATCGCCTATCTGCTGCAGCCCAAGCTGTTTGAGGGACGCCACTGTAATGTGACCATCGAAACGGCAAGCGAGCTGACCATGGGCATGACCGTGGCCGATTTCTGGCATGTTACCGGCCGCAGTTATAACGCCACCTGGATTCGCACTGGCGATGCAGACGGCTTCTATACCCTGCTCAATGATCGCCTCGCCCGCTTGCCCTGACCTCACGCGAGCGTGATGCGCTCGCTGAAACTGCATTCGCAAGCCTCCCGTAGCTCCCCGTGATCTGACCGGCGAACAAAAATCGCTGGTCGCCACAAAGAGAGAAAAATCATGTCGCTTGCCAAGACCACTATCGCCGCTGCTGTATTTGCCCTCGCTTCGAGCGTCGCCATTGCCCAGGACAATCCCATGGTCGGCGGCGCGGCCATGCTGGCCGAAAAAAACATTGTCGAAAACGCCGTGAACTCGGCCGATCACACGACCCTTGTGGCGGCCGTGAAAGCGGCGGGCTTGGTCGATACGCTCCAAAGCCCTGGTCCGTTTACCGTATTCGCGCCCACCAACGATGCGTTCGGCAAGCTGCCCGATGGCACCGTCGACACGCTGTTGATGGAAGAAAACAAGGACCAGCTGGTCAAGGTGCTGACCGCCCATGTCGTGTCCGGCAAGCTCTCCGCGAGCGATCTGGTCAGCCGCGCCCGCGCCAATGGCGGCCGCTACAACATGCAGACTGTCAGCGGCGACGCCCTAACCGCCGAAGTCCGCGGCTCGCATGTCTATATCTATGACGAAGCCGGCGGCGCTGCCCTGGTGACCATCGCCGATGTCAATCAGTCCAATGGAGTGATCCACGTCGTGGACGAGGTCTTGCTGCCGCGATAATCCTTCGTCCCGGCGCGAGAACAGGCCCTGCCCCCTCCGCAGGGCCTGTTTTTACGGCCGCACCTAGCCCAGAGCGATCTCGCGGCTCACCCCGACATTCTCAAGAAATGAACGATCGTGGCTGATCACCAGCAGCGCACCGTCATAGGCGCGTAAGCCGGCCTCCACGATCTCGATGGCCTCGATGTCGAAATGGTTGGTCGGTTCATCCAGAACCACCAGCATGGGCGGGGTATTGCCGCCCAGCACGCAGGCCAGTCCCGCGCGCAGCATTTCCCCGCCGCTCAGCGTTTCCACGCTCTGCAACGCTGCTTCATTGCGAAATTTGAACGCCGCCAACACGGCGCGGCAGTCATTGATTGTACTGTCAGAACTGAGCCGCTTAAAATTGCCCAGGATGCTATCGGACCGATCGAGTAACCCAACCTGCTGATCCATTAGGGCCATCGGCCCCCCGATCTGCACCGTGCCGCCAATCGGCTGCAGGGCGCCGGTCAGCAGCTTGAGCAGCGTTGTCTTGCCCGACCCGTTCGGACCTGTGATGGCGACGCGCTCCGGTCCAACGATCTCAAGACTGGCATTCTTGATGATTGGCAACTCCGGGTCATGGCCGCCTGTCAACTCGCTGGCCCGCAGGACCACTTTTCCTGCCGGCAGTCCACTCGGCGCCAGCTTCACTGCAAATGGCGCCAGCACTTCGATTCTCGCGCGCGCCTCGGCTGCTTGAATTTGTGCCGCATCCGCCTGCTTCTCAGCCAGTCGATCCAGCCCGCCCGCTGTCGCCTCGGCGCGCCGTTTCATGCCGCCGAGCAGGATCCTGGGCATGTCGCCCTTGGCAGCTTTTCTGCGCCCGCCGGCATCGCGCCGAGCCTGACGTTCCCGCGCCTCCTGTCCCGCCCGAGCGGCATCGCGCACCTGGCGATCGGCGTGGCTGAGGTCACGCTGCACCGCCGTCAGTTCCAGCGCCTTGCGCTCCCGATAGTGGCTGAAATTGCCGCCATATGCGGTAGCGCCGAAACTGGTGAGTTCGACGATGGCATCCATCCGCTCGAGCAGATCGCGGTCATGACTGATGACGATGGCAGCGCCGCGCCAATGATCCAGCATCGCAGCGACGGCTGCGCGCCCATCGGCATCCAGATTGTTCGTCGGCTCGTCGAGCAGGATCAGATCGGGCGCATCAAACACCAGAGCCGCCAGCGCCGCTCGCGTGCGCTGCCCACCGGAAAGCGTGGAGAGACGGGTAGCTGGGACAGCATCCAATGCCAGCGTTTCGAGCGCAGCTTCCAGCCGCGCCTCAAGAGTCCAGTCGGCCTCTGCAAGTTCATCACCCGTCGCTTCACCGCTCATTGCGCGTTTGAGCAGGTCCAGCCCAGCTCGCACGCCAAACAGATCGGCAATGGTTTCATCAGGCTCCGGCTGCACGGACTGGCGCAGCACACCGACCCGGCCAATCACTTCAACGGAACCCGAAGCGGGTGCTAGCTCGCCCGTCATCAGGCGCAGCAGCGTCGTCTTGCCCACGCCATTGCGGCCAACAAGCCCGCTGCGGCCGATGCCAAAGCTCAGATCGAGATTGGAGAAAAGGGGTTGGCCGTCAGGGCCGGTATAGGTCAGTCGCGAAAGGGTCACGGAAGGCATGGTTCGTCAATTCCTCAGGGGCAAGGCAGGTGGGCATTGCTGTGAGGATGCGATCCATTGGGAAACGTCCGGTCGAATTGCGATAGCTGATAAATAGCCCTGGCAGCGCCCGCGTCAACTCCTGCTGGTCAATCACCCGGCGCAGGCGTAGTGTCCGCCACCAGAATTTGCCGGATGCCCGCCATGGACCTGTTCACCCTTTCCGCCTTCACCATCGCCTATGCCATAGCCGTTCTGGTGCCCGGGCCTGGTGTTGCTGCCGTGGTCGCCCGGGCTCTCGGTGGTGGTTTCAAGGGCGCCTTCCCCATGGTGTTGGGAATTTTGGTCGGCGATCTGGTCTATTTCTTCTTTGCGGTCTTTGGCCTGGCCGCCATCGCCACCTGGTTCGGCCCGGTGTTCACTATCGTGCGTTGGGCCGGCGCCGCCTATCTGCTCTATATTGCGTACAAGTTCTGGACCGCCCGCCCCGGCTCCGAGCAGATGAAGCCGAAGAACGAGGGCCGCTGGAAGACTTTCCTTGCCGGATTTTCGCTGACCATGGGCAATCCCAAGACGATCGTCTTCTATCTGGCGATCCTGCCGACCGTGGTACCGTTGGGCGAAATGAACCCCGTCGCCTTTATCGAATTGACCGCTATCGTAGTGGTGGTGCTGCTTCTGATCGGCTGTGGCTATGCCTGGCTGGCATCGGCTGCACGCGACATGTTCCGCAGCGAAAAGGCTCTTGGCCGCCTCAACAAGACGGCCGGCGCCTTGATGGCCGGCGCGGCGGGGCTGGTCGTCACCCAACACTGAGGCCTTTAACTGGTCGATAACCATTTAACGCCCGATTAACCATAATCGGCGAAGCTTCCTGCATGGCCTACGGCAGCACCAAGATCAACCGATTTAACATGCATCAGCTCTCTCCTTACGAGCGGATTCAGTATCAGCGCGAGCGCCGGGCCGCGGCCGCTGAGATCGCCCAGAAAAATGCCAACACGGCGAACAGCTTCGCTTCGATCCAGAGCAATAGCGCGGTGGAGACCGGCAATCTGTTTTCCAGGATCGCCATGCAGCGCATCTCCAAGACCGCCTAAAACACACATCGGTTTTTCTTGAAATTTTGTTTGGACGGACGAAGCACTTATCGGCCGAGAAAAACAGGACGAACAAGTTTACTTGTCGTAAAGTGCTGGCGTTCAGTCTCTGGACATGATCCGCACAAGCAAAATAACGCGCTTCAACATGCATCAGCTAACCGCTTACGAGCGGCTGCAATACCAGCGCGGTCGCCGGGCCGAGGCTCTGGCCATGGCGCAAAAGCAGGCTGCCCTCGCCAACAGCCTTGCGGCAATCCAGAAGGATCAGGCCGCAGCAATCGGCAATCTTGTCGCCAGGGTCGCCATGCAGCGCGTTTCCAAACGCGCCTAGCGCGCCCGGAGGCTAACCGACGGACGGCGACGGCGCCCCCCGGATCCTTGCTGCCGAGCTTTGCCAGTGATCACCAACTTGGCGACAGCGGGTTAACAAACGAAATGGCGGGGTCTTTCAGATAGGTGCCCAAGGGCACAAGGCGATGCAGCAAGTTGACCGGCGAGCAGTCTATCAGATCGGGTGGACCACTTTGCTCCGGCGTCCTGCAATGTTGAGCTGCGAGAAATGACGGCTGCCCCCTGCCGAAATCGGCGCCGGCCCGCCTCGCGAGAATGACCTCCTAGCGGCTAGGGCGGAGCGAGGGGCCGGGATGGGGCGCATCTCTGCTTCCCCTAGAGAGACGCTAGTATGTAATCCGGCGTCACCACTGCCCGTGCATCCAGCGGCACACCGGTTTCCACGAAGACTGATGTGACGCCGGCGCGTTGACCGGCGAGAATATCAGTTTCCAGTTGGTCGCCGATCATGATGGCCTGGCTCGGGGCGAAGCCGAGACGGGACAGTGCCGTCTCAATGATTGCCGCTTCAGGCTTGCCCATGAATATCGGAGTTGCTCCAGAAGCTGCCGCAATGGATTGCGTGATGGCGCCTGCCCCGGGCTCGAAGCCGTTGGACAGTGGCCGGACAAGATCAGGATTGGTGCCAATCAACTGGGCGCCACCAAGTATATTGGTCAGCGCAGTGGCCATCATGGCGTAGTTGAAGTTTCGGTCAAGCGCCACCAGCACTGCGGCAGCACCTTTCTCGACGATATCATATCCGGCCTCAACTACGCTGTCCTTGAAGGCCTGGGTGCCAATGACATAGAGCCCGACGCCCTTTGGAAACGTCCTTCTAACATATTCGAGTGCGATCTCGCCCGAGGTGACGACCTGATCAGGGACGCAGTCTATGCCCAGCCTGCGGATCTTGTCGGCGAAGGCGGCAGGTGCCTTTTCTGCATTATTGGTGACAAAACAATAAGGCAGCCCCGTCTCGCGCCAGCGGTTGAACCGGGCAATCGCGCCGGGCACGGGCTCCTCCCCGCGATAAACCACACCATCGAGATCGGAAAGCACCGCGGAAAATTGCAATTCGTCGATCGAGCTGAGACGCCTGGGTTTCGAGGTCATTCGCCCCTATCCCCCAGGTTGGGGTCGAACATATCACGCAACCAGTCACCGATCAGGCTTATGGCCAGCGTGGTCAAGAAGATCACTGTGCCCGCCGGAATGCCCATCCACCAGGCGGTGGTCAGATAGTTGCGGCCCTCACCGAGCATCAGCCCGAGGCTGGTGCCCGGCGGCTGCACGCCGAGTCCCAAGAAGGAAAGCGAGGTTTCCAGAAGGATGATTTCAGGGAAGTTGAGGGTGATCTGCACCATGATGACGCCCAGCATATTGGGCAGAACGTGGCGAATATAGACCTTGGCCGGGTGAACCCCGAGGGTGCGAATGGCAAAAGCGTAGCCCTGGCCATTGGTCGAGAGCACGAGGCCACGGGCAATGCGAGCATACCCGTCCCAGCCGAACAACCTGCACGACTATCTTCCTGATCTTACGGACTTATCTCTCATCTCAATCGGCCAATGTTCACGCTCGCTTCCGCTCACGAGAGACCGCTTCAGCACTGAGCCGCAAGTCATCCAGGTCAACGCCCATGCTCCGAAGCGCCCGCGCTGCCACGCCATGGGGCATGCTGGCCACGATGGCAACGATATGGCTCCCTAAGAGTGGCGAGTGCCGGGCGCGGGTCTTCGCCAGTTCCTGCATGACGTCCTGCCCTGAAACGGAAGCAGAGAAGACACCGTTAGGGGCGGGGCTGGCAACGGAAACTGTTGGCCGGTCAGTGACGCCGATAGGCAATCCTAGCGAACTCAACGCTTCGCTGTATTGCTGCTCAATGGCACTGTGCAGACCGTCCGGGATCGCTCCTGCTCTTGAAAACGCCAGGCGAGCCGTGTCGTCCTCCAATTCGAGTGCAGCCAGGAGAAAGTGTTCGGCGCCTGGCTCTTGCTGCTGATCGCGCAGCGCGTGCGCTTCGGCACGCTCGCATAGAGTTTTGATGGTTTGGGCATTCCGGAACTTGGTCATGAACGAATTTAACATTGCGATGCTTTCACTGGGGAGTGTTTAGGGGAGCAAAAACGGAAAGGCGCTTATGGGCAGCTTGCTTGCTGATCCCGAGGGCTTGCGCGATCCTGGACCAGGTCCAACCTTGCCTCAGGGCGTTAGAGACCGCTTCTGCCTCGACCTTGTCCGCGAGGCGGCGCAGCGCCACGACAGCGGCCAGAGCCTGCTCGGGATCCTTGGGTACGGAGAGTTTGTCGAGATTATCCATGCGTCAACATTAGTTGACATAGTTGCTTTTGTCAACATTAGTTGACGATACCGATGGTCGTCAGGTTGCGGCAGCTAACTGGAAACGGAAAAGGTGGCTGCAATGGCCGTTGTGGGGCGCCGCACCTGCCCGGCGGGTCATGCCCCCTGCCCCACAATCCTCCACGCCAGCGCCTTAAGCGGGGCCGCTTGCTGACTGGCAACTGTGTAGCGCTGACGGGCGGATAGCTGCCCTTGATCTAGATTGCATCGCAGACGTTGTCGGGCGGGGACGGTGATACGAATGGGCCAAATCCGGCCACCGGCATGGGCAGGCTTCGCCCGTAAGTGCTTCCGCGGCAAAGTCAGGGGAACGAAGGGGGCCAAGCTTGGGCGGCACGGTAGCTGGGCAGGGCAAAGAGCCGGTTTTCGCCAGCGGTCTTGCTAACCTGGACCACCCGCCGTCGACGCCAAAAATGTGAAGCTCTACGCGCGATTCCGATCCGAACGAGAGGACGGAATACAGGCAATGGTTCTGGCGAGAATCCGTTTTGCTTTCATGTCCGAATGTTCGGTCACACTGCCGAACCCGCTCCAACGCCCCCTGCGCCGGGCAGACCGTTCAGCCCTACATCCGCAGCGATGATCCGTGCTGCGCGGTTGTTCCAAATGGCCTGGGTAACCAAGGGCGCTGATCGCCACGCTCGGCATCCTTAAGCATGACTGGAATCAGTATATATAGCTATGCGATAGATCTGTTAGCGCGGTGGCGCTTTTATTATGGATAAGTCAGGCGAAATTGATCGAGAAATTCTTCTGCGAGATCCGCGCGGCGTCAGATCAAAGCGCGCTTGAGGCGAAGTTCGCAGCGGCCATGAAGTCGCTGCATGTTGGGACATACAATTATGGTGCTGGTCGCATGGTGGCTGGCGAAGGTCCAACAGTAGAGCGCTTCTGGACCAATATGGATCCCGCCTGGTTGCAGCGCTATGTCGAACGCGGATATCACCGCACCGACAGGTTGGTGACTGCTGGGCTGGTTCGCGTCACGCCGTTCTTTTTCGAGGATGTGTTCTGCACACCCCCGCTGCTGCCCGAGCAGCAGGAAATGGAAACGATGTTCCCATTCAAGAAAGGTATCGTGGTGCCGATGCACTCGCCCTTTGGGCGGTTTGGCATGGTGAGTGCTGCCACCACGCTTCCCGCTCACCTGTGGGAACAAACAAAGTTCAGCGTCATGGCCAGCATTTCGCTCGTCGCGCTTCTCGCCCATCAGCGGTCCGAAGAACTTGCTGCTCAGGAACTGGCAGCGGATGCGCCCCTGAGCGAGCGTGAACTTGAGACGCTTCGCTGGTCCGCCTATGGCAAGACGTCCGAGGAGATCGCCCTCATATTAGGGATAACCGAGCGGACCGTTCGCAAACATGTCGGTTCCGCAATGGCAAAACTCGACGTCAAGACGCGGGTGCAGGCCGTTGCCAAGGCAATCGCTGCGGGCCTGCTGAAGATCTAGGATCGCACTCGGTGCGCGCCCAAACTCAGGTGTCGCAAACGACACTTTCGAGACAGGTTTCACCATGCTTCGATAGCTCAGGGGCCTAGCTGCCCACAAGGTCAACGACACGTAGCATTGGGGGGATGGTGCGGCTGGTACTTGGCGTGCTGACAACGATGGCCCTGGCAATCATGATCATGGTTGTCCCGGCCCGGTCGGCAACAATCGAAGAAATGCAATTGCTGGACGCTGCGCGGTCCTGTGACAACGTTACGACGCTGGAACTGCTGAACCGCGGCGTGAGCATAGAAGCGCGCAGCACCGGAGGCCATACGCCGCTCATCAACGCGGCATTTGCAGAGTGCCTGCAAACAGTTCAGCTGCTGTTGCAGCTGGGTGCCGACCGCAACGCGGTTGACGACAGTGGATATACCGCGGCGGACCTTGCCCGCCTCTATGGCTACGAAGATATCGAATACGCGCTGACGGGTACAGTTGCCTCGACACAGGACGCGGTGACCGACATTGGCGCCGCCCCCACTTGCCCCTATGTGAATGACGGGGAGTGCGACGAGCCCGAGATCGGAACCGGGTTGTGTGAACCGAGCACCGATGTCGCCGATTGCCAGGCAATCTCTGAATTCTTCTCCAGCGGGCAGGATACCACAGCGTGGGAAGCGGCGACCTCCGAAGCACCAAAGACCTGCGAGCAGATGTATACATCCTGCCAGAGCACCTGCGGCTATTTCACCGGAAACTTCCAGTGGGTGACCGACTACAGCTGCATGACGCAGTGCTCCATGTGCCACGAAAGCTGCGTCAATGGCCACGTGACCGCCTGCACCAACGACTTCCGGCCGTGGGGCGGGCAATGAACAGTGCTGTCAAGATTGTCGTCGCGGTGGCGAGCGCGGTGATCGGAATCGCGGCCATGATCCAGATTGCCAGCGGCCTCTTTGGTGGCGTTCAGTTACCCCAATGCGAGAGCGAGGACGCCGCCAGGCTTGTCAAGCAGATCATCGACGAGAACTTTGATGTGCAACTCGATCAGCTCGATGGCGTCGAGGAGATCAGCTTTGACGAGGCTGCCCAGCAGCGCCATTGCAGCGCACTTATCGACACCGGTGCCGAGGGAGTTTTTCAGATCGCCTATTCGCTGAGCTGGCAAGACCGCGATCTCCGCATGGTCGCCGCAGATCTCAAGATAGTTGACCAGAAATCCTGACCGGAAAGCCGGCACAAGCAAGGAGGAAGGACCGTCATGGCGAGCCAGCAGATAGAAGCACTGATCGCAAGATGGATGGAGGACGAGGCATTTCGCGACCGTATGCGCCAGGCGCCGGTTCAGACCGCTCAGGAAGAGGGGTTCGTTCTCGATGACGAAGAGCAGCGGGCCTTGGCTGCCCTCGACCTCAACCAGTCGGATGACGAACTAGCCGCTATGGCCAATTTCGCCTGAATGCGGTGTTGAGCCAAGCACAGCTGGACCCGAGAAATACTGGCGCGACCGATAAGACCCGGACCCTGGGAGGGGCGACAATGAGCCAAGCGCAGATCGAGACCATAATTGAGCGTTGGATGAGCGACGCCGCATTCCGCGAAAGAATGCGGGCCGCCCCCAAGGCGACGGTGGCGGAAGAAGGGTATGAACTGTCGGATGAGGAATTGCAGGCTCTGGATCGGCTCGACCTTTCGGGAAGCGATGAAGACCTCGTTCGTCAGGCTAATTTCGCGGGCTAATCGCTCAAAAGCGAGTGTTGCACAGCCTGCTCGAGCAGGCGAAGACCCCGGTTCGTGGGGATGGATGAGAGGAACCACAAAATGAGCCAAGCGCAGATCGAAACCATAATTGAGCGTTGGATGAGCGACGCCGAGTTCCGAGCAAGAATGCAGACCGCGCCACAAGCGACGCTCGCGGAGGAAGGATATGAGCTGTCGGACGAGGAAATGCAGGCCCTCGACAAGCTCGACCTGACCGCTGGCGACGAAGAGCTCCTGCGCCAGGCCAGCTTTGGTGGCTAGGCACATGGGGCGGCGCCGATCACCATGACCGCTGCTGCCCTCTGCGACCGCGCTCGCCCTGACGTCGCCGAACAGGTCCGCGCAAGCATGGACCAGAGCGTCAGGCAGTTGAGAGATTTGCTACAAGACTGCAACCTCGGCCAAGGGTTGAAGCCGTTGCTTGGTTGTCTGGAAGGGGCGCTGGATCAACATCTCCAGCCGGCTCGGCCGCCACATCTGCCTTTGCTCATTCCGCTTCTCGTTCACGGCGCCAATGGCGGGGATCCGGCCGATGCTGTACCCATCAGCGTCGTGGCGGGGCTTCTCTTTCTTTGTTTCGACCTGCTGGATGATCTGCAGGATGGCGACCAACGCTCCTGGTGGGGTGAGGCGAGCAAGAGCTCTCTCATGCTTGCTGCTGCCGCGTTCCCATCGGCATTGCCCCAGAAATTGCTGCTTCAAGCAGCCGGCGGCGCGGAACGCGGCGCCACCTTGATCAATGCCTTGGGCGACGGGCTGCTGAACATCGCCGAAGGGCAGGCCTTGGATCTTCAAAATATCGGTGGCACCAATGTCAATCTCGACGTTGTCGAGGAATCGGTTGCGGGCAAAAGCGGCGCTCAAATGGCGCTTTATGCACGCCTTGCAGCCCTGCATGCCGGCTGCGACTTGTCCCGCGCTGAACTCTGGGCAGGCTGGGCGCACGGTATCGGTGTTGCCGGCCAATTGGGCTCCGACATGCAGGACCTGCTCGATCCGGACTGGTCGCGGGACCTCGCGGCTGGAGCGCGAACCCTCCCCGTCGGCTTCGCGCTAAAGCACTCCAGGATCGGCCGCGAAGAACTGTTGCGCTTGCTCGATCACGCCCGAACGGACCGTGCCGCGCAACTGGCTGCAAGAGACTGCATCGTAGACTCCGGAGCTTTACTGTTCGCTGGTTTCCGCTCCCAGGTTCACCTGGCGCGCAGCGAAGAAGCTCTGAGGCAGCTTCCTTGTTCGGATGCTTGGCGGAGGATGTGTGCAAGGCTTTCCGAAAGCAGAACGACCGCAGATCTCTTGCGTCCCGGAGCCGGCTGAATGTTTCAGGAAGAACGGGTCAACCTGCTCCGCGAAAGCTATCTCTTCGGCACCTTGCCGATTGCGACACTCAAGGTCCTCGCCGAACTGACCGTGGTGCGCGGCCACGATACGGGCGCGGTGATTTTTTCTCAGGGAGAGCCAGCAAATCTTGTGCATCTGCCGATCTGGGGGACGATCGAAGAAAGCGTGCTGGTTGAAGATGATCGCGTCCCCATCGCGCTTTTGACTTTTGCCGACGTCGCCGGTGAGGAGTGTCTGCGAACCGAGGGCGCTGGGCGATACGCCTCGACTGCTGTTGCGCTCGAAGAATGCGCCACCCTGTGCGTCCCCACGGCCGCGTTGGCCGATCCGGCCATTGCCTCTGCGCTCGCCCCCGCGCTCAAGCTGGATGAGGGATTGCGTGAGCGCATGTTGTTGCTCAGGCGCGCGGCCCCGTTTGCCGGGGTCGGCCCCGCAGCCCTTCAGGAATTGGCGGGCAAGATTCAGCAGCGCAAGATCACAGCCGGCACAGCCCTGGTAGAAGAAGGCCGCCCAGGCGACACCTGCTATCTGATCCACTCTGGAACCTACTCGGTCCACAAGGGCCCGGTACCTGCGGCCGAACGACAGCTCGCGGTGCTTGGTCCGGGATCTCTCGTTGGAGAAGTTTCACTGCTGGCTGGTGAGCCGCGCCGTGCGACAGTGACCGCGCTGGAAGACGGTGAAGTTTTGGCCATATCGCGCTCCCAACTGGAGCGTGTCGCGCGGGCGCCGGGAACCGAACATCTTCAGTCTCAGGTCGCCTTGCGAATCCGCCCGCGACAGTCGCTGAACGTGGAGTTGCACCACAGGAAGGGTGACGATGGAGAAGCCATCGCTGTTCTCAAGCATACCGCGCTGCGCAAATACTTCCAACTATCCGAGTTCGGAACCTTCATCTGGGAACAATTGGATGGCTCTACGCGCCTGACAACCATTATTGCCCGCGCCGTGAGCCGGTTTGGCACTTTTTCTCCCCAGGGCGTGATCAACGTCGTGCAGCAATTGCTCGCTTCGGGGTTCGCAACCCTGGGCCATGACAGTCAATCCGATAGCACTCTTGAGGGCCAGGCCGAACGCAGAGGTCGCGGTTATCTAACTTTCGATCTCCTCCGCGGCCAGGCCGCAGATGATTTCAGCGAAAGCCTCTATCGAGCTTTCGCAATAGTTACCCGACCCGTTGCGGTGATTGTGGCGACTGCCTTGGGCTTCGCTGGACTGGTGACTGGCTTGAGCACCCTCACCCAGGCAAGCATTCCCACCGGTATAAATCTCTCATACTTTGCGATTGGCATTCTGGCTTTCGCCATGTCATTGGCGTTGCACGAGGCCGCTCATATCCTGGCCATGAAGGCGTTCGGCCTGTCAATCCACGGCATCGGCATCGGGGTGTTCTGGTTCTATCCCATTGCCTATGTGGACACGTCCGACACCTGGATAGCCTCGTCGGGACAGCGGGTGATGGTGGCACTGGCCGGTCCACTGGCAAATATTGTCTTCGGGGGCATCGCCGCTCTCGTCGCGGCGAACGCGCCTCTAGGCCCCCTCCAGCCTTTCATTTGGGTCTGGTCGGCAGTCAATTTCGGAACGGCGCTGTTGGCCTTGGCGCCAAATGGGCAGAACGATGGTGCTCAGGCACTTCGGAACCTGCTGGCGCTGCCGCCAGAGCTCTGCCTGAGGCAAGTCCTGGTTGATTGCAGGAACAGACAGGCACGAGCTGCAGCGCATTTGCGCGGTTTGGCAATTCTGTTCAGCCTCTCACTGCTTCATCTCATGCTCACCTCGGCCTTCTTCTATCTGGTCATTGCGGTGACAGCCGGTAGCTGGTTCTCCAGCCAACTCGGCACTTCGACCGCCCCTTGGATCGTCGCCGGCATGGCGTTGGCTCTGGGCTCGGTGCTGTCCAGGGGCATAGCCAGTTCATGATGCCTTTAGCAAGATCGGCGGGCACGCCCTTTTTGATGCGATCGCTCGCACCGCGCCCGCACTGGTTTGCCCCAATACACCTAACCTGCAACTGCCAGTGGTTTCGGCGGCAATAATCCCACACAATCTGGAGGAACAATGTTTAAGGGTCGAATTGGACGATTTTTCTTCGCCTTTGCGGTCGTCGGTCTGCTGATTGCGGGAACCGCAGTCAATGTGGTGGTCGCCTTGCTGTCCGGCATAGGCGTCCCGGAATTCTGGCTCTACGCCGCTCTTTTTCTGTGGGCCGCGCTATCTTTGCTAGTCGCAATGTCCTTTACGGTGCGCAGATGGCATGATCTGGGACGTAGCGGCTGGTGGGCCCTGCTCAGTCTGGTCCCAATCGTGAATCTGTTCTGCCTGTTCATCTTGCTGTTTTGGCCAGGGCAGTCTGCCCGGGAACGCGTTTCGCACCGCTCGTCGGATGGACCACACTTTGACAAGTCCTTTGACAGATCCTTCGACGACCGTGACTTCGGCTATGACCCGGATTGAGGTGTCTCGTCGCAATCTGTGAGGCGATGTTCAATCTTGGCCGCACATCAAGATTGGATTAGCCGAAGCATTCGGCGGGGTCGCGATAGTGAACGGCGTGCCTGGTCCACGCTAGAACGCCGAGACGAATGAGCCGACCAATGTGCCCAACGGCCCATAGAGAACGGTGATTGAAGTCGAACAGAGCGGACCGACGGCAACAGGCAGGGCGCAAGGACTGTATAAATGACCAGTTTGGGGCGCGCACCTGCCCGGCGGGTCATGGAAGCCCCTGCCCCACAATCCTCCACGCCAGCGCCTTAAGCGGGGCCGGAGGCGGACAGTCTGGTTTTGACGAGGACATGACCAAATTCAGCCGTTCACGTGGCGGCCATCTGCGCTGCAGTATCGATCGTACAGGGGAATAAGGTGCCCACACTGGTCTCGATGGCCCATGCCGATGTCATGCCGAAGATTGAAGATAATGTATCGGCAGCATCACCTTGAAACCTTGGTCTAACGGTCCGTTGGCATTTGATCGAGAAACCGAGCGATTGATGCTGTGCGAGAAGTGTTTGCACGGGTGGCCACGACGATCTCCCAACACAGATCAACATTGGAGACGGCGTAACTTTTGAGCGTGTCCCTTCGGCTGTGTGCGACCGAGTACGGAACCAAGGCAACGCCGAGGCCCTGCTCGACCAAATTAAGCAACGTCTCCAGATCGCTCACCTCGAAGATGACCCGGCGATCCATCAACGCCCGGGCAAAGACTCTGTCGATCAGTGTGCGAGTGCCAAGATCGGTCTCGAAGTCAACGAATGGCACAGCGCAAAGATCATGCAGGCGCACGTCGTGGCCCGAAAAAAGAACAGCCGACCGTGAACAGACCAGTACAAGCTCCTCGCACGCTATCATTTTAGTTTCGACACCCCGCCGCGCCTCAAATGCGGGAAGAAACGCAATATCGAGGTCGCCCCGTTCCAGTTTATCAAGCAGGTTCAGAGCGCTCGCTTGCAAAAGACTGATCTCGACCTTGGAATATAGCGCATGAAATTTGGCTAGGATGCTTGGCAGCTGCAAAAATGCTGGCAGGCTCTGAACGGAGCCGATCGTCAGTCTCCCCGCCTCTCCTTGTTCGACGGCATGCACAGCTTCTCGCGCCTCCTCGACCGAGAAGAGAACTTTTTCGGCCTTGGACAACAAGGTACGCCCTGCAGCGGTCAGCCGAACCCTGCGGGTTGTCCGAAGGAATAGTTGTGCCGACAGCTCTTCCTCCAGGGACCGGATAGAGGCAGACAGCGCAGATTGGGCGATATTGAGCTTTCTGGCCGCGCGGGTGAAGTGTTCCATCCGCGCCGCAGCGACAAAGTGGTGCAGTTGTCGCAGTTCCATGACGGACCATTCATCTCAGATTCTGAATAATCGTATCGTTATAATCTATTTGCATGATTGACGAAAGCTGCTCAAGGTACGCCACGTTTTCGTCGGGCACTGCCCTGGGCGTGCAACGGCGGCATCATGACATTGAGGAGATTGCTATGCGCACCAACAGGCTTGGTCGTACGGGGCTAGAAGTCAGCCGTATTTGTTTTGGCTGCATGTCCTTTGGCAAAGTCACTGATGAACGCCCCTGGGTTCTTGGCCTGGAAGAGGCGCGCCCCATGTTCCGGGCGGCCTGGGACGCGGGCATCAATTTCTTCGATACAGCAAATGTTTACGCACAAGGCACAAGTGAGGAAATTACCGGAGCGTTGATAAAGGAACTGGCGCCGCGCGAGGAAATTGTGCTGGCGACCAAAGTGTTTGGCCGCATGCGCCCCGGCCCCAATGGTCAGGGCCTGTCGCGCAAAGCTATTCTGGACGAGATTGACAATAGCCTGCGCCGTCTTGGCACTGACTATATCGACCTCTATCAGATCCACCGTTTCGACCCGTTCACGCCGGTCGAAGAAACCATGGAGGCTCTCCATGATGTCGTGCGCGCCGGCAAGGCCCGCTATATCGGCGCGTCTTCTATGTGGGCCTGGCAATTCGCCAAGCTGCAAAACGCGGCGCGATCAAATGAATGGACGCCCTTCGTGTCGATGCAGGACCAGATCAGTCTCGCCTACCGCGAGGAAGAGCGGGAAATGATCCCGCTTTGCCTCGATCAGGGCATCGCTCTTCTGCCCTGGAGCCCCCTGGGTGGCGGCAAACTGACCCGTCCCTGGGGCACACAAACCAAGCGAGCCACCACCGATCGGTACAACAAGACCATGTATGAACAGACCGACGGCAACGCAAAGGCCGTTGTCGAAGCCGTTGAAACCGTGGCCAAGGCGCGCGGGGTGTCCATGGCGCAGGTCGCCTTGGCCTGGGTCCTGCAAAAGCAAGGTGTGACCGCACCAATTGTCGGCGTCAGCAAGCTCTCGCATCTGAAAGACGCCATTGCTGCGGAAGAACTGACTTTGAGCGACGACGAAATCGCCCAGCTCGAAGCACCCTATCGCCCCATCGCCGTGACCGGCTTTTAAGGTGTTAGGAGAGACGACCATGACTTCACTCGTTGTCCCGGATCTTGCCGGCAAGAGCGTGTTGATCACGGGCGCATCAACCGGCATCGGCGCGGCACTAGCCACCGCATTTGCCGCGCAGGGTGCGTTGGTAGGGCTGCATTTCAATTCCAGCAGCGCAGCGGCCGAGACTCTCGCAGCCAAAATCGCAGCTGGTGGCGGCAGGGCTGCACTGGTAAAGGCCGATGCAACCAAGTCAGACGAAATGGAGCGCGCGGTCGAGGAGACCGTGGCTGCGTTTGGCCGCCTCGACGGACTGATCAACAATGCCGGGGGCATGGTTGCCAGACTGGCCTATAGCGAGATGACCGACGAGCATTATGACGCGGTCATGGACCTCAACGGCCGCTCGGTTCTGGCCGCCAGCCGTGCCGCAATCCCACACTTGAAGGCCGCGGGCTGTGGCTTCATCATCAACACCACCTCCATCGCCGCGCGCAACGGAGCGAGCAATGGGGCCGGCATCTATGGTTCATCAAAGGCGTTCATTGCCAACGTCACGCGGGGCATGGCCAAGGAGCTCATCCCCTTTGGCATTCGCGTCAATGCCGTGGCGCCGGGCGTGATCACCACACCCTTCCACGAACGCTATTCCACCGCCGAACAGATGCAGGCCGCGCTCAACGCCATTCCGCAAGGCCGCCACGGCACACCCGAGGATTGCGTGGGCGTCTACCTGTTCCTCGCCTCCAATTTGCTCTCACCCTACATCATCGGGCAGGAGATCGAGGTCAATGGCGGCCAATTGATGACTTAAGGAGACCGGACATGGGCAAACGTATTATCTTTACCGGCGGCAGCGGCAAGGCCGGTCGCCACGCCGTCGCCTATCTGGTGGCGCAAGGGCACACGGTGCTCAATCTTGATCTGAAGCCGCTCGACATCGAGGGCGTCAACACCCTGATCACCGACCTGACCGATAGCGGCCAGGTGTTCAATGCGCTCTCCATACACTTTGGTTTTGAGGGCTTTGAAACCGGCAAGGGCCCGGCCCCGGTCGACGCAGTGGTCCATTTCGCGGCCATTCCCCGCGTGCTGATCCACCCCGACAATGAGACCTTCAAGGCCAATGTGACCTCGACCTACAATGTGATCGAGGCGGCGACCAAACTCGGAATCCGCAAGATTGTCATTGCATCGAGCGAAACCACCTATGGCGTCTGTTTTGCCGAAGGCGATAAGGACTACCAGAAGTTTCCGCTCGAAGAAGACTATGACGTCGACCCGATGGACAGCTATGGCCTGTCCAAACTGGTCAATGAAAAGACCGCCCGGGCCTTTGCCATGCGCACGGGTGCGGACATTTACGCTTTGCGGATCGGCAATGTGGTCGAACCGGAAGACTATGCCCGCTTCCCGACCTTCCTGGCTGATCCGCCGTCCCGCAAACGCAACGCCTGGAGCTATATCGACGCGCGCGATCTGGGTCAGATTGTCGCTCTCTGTATCGCCAAAGATGGCTTGGGTTTCCAGGTGTTCAACGCGGTCAATGACGAGATCACAGCGAACGAGCCGAGCGAGGCTTTCCTGGCTAGGTGGGCTCCCAATACACCCATTGCGCGGCCCATAGAGGCGTTCGAGGCCCCCATTTCAAATCGAAAGGTCCGGGACGTTCTCGGGTTCAAGGAAAACCACAACTGGCGTCAATATGTCCCCGGCGCCGAGCGAAAGAGGCAGTAAGGCCCACTGATGAAAACCTACAAAGCCCCCCATAGCGATAGTGAAGTGTCCAGTGTCGTATTGGGCCTTATGCGTATCGCGCAAATGGACAATTCCGAAATCCGCGCCCTGTTTGATACCGCCCGCGAGGCCGGCATCACGGTCTTCGACCATGCCGACATATATGGTGGCGCACGCCATCGCTGTGAGGAGCGCTTCGGGGAAGCGGTGACCCTCACGCCTTCCGAACGCGAGTCGATCGTTATTCAGAGCAAAGTCGGCATTCGGCATGGCTGGTTCGACTTTTCCCGCGACCACATCCTGAAGACCGTCGATGAGTCTCTGGCCGCGCTGAAGACGGATTATCTCGACGTCCTGCTGCTGCACCGCCCCGACGCTCTGGTTGAACCTGAAGAGGTTGCCAAGGCGTTCGACACGCTTGAAGCGTCTGGAAAGGTGCGCCAGTTCGGTGTTTCCAATCACACGCCGGGCCAGATCGAACTGCTCAAGAGTGCCGTCAAACAGCCGCTGCGCTACAACCAGGTCCAGTTGAGCATCACTCACGCCAATCTGATCGCGCAGGGTGTGGCGGCCAACATGGATGGCAGCGATCAGTCGATTTCTCGCGATATTGGATTGCTCGACTATTCCCGCCTTAACGGCATGATGCTGCAGGCCTGGTCTCCCTTCCAGAAGGGGTTCTTTGACGGGGTGTTTGTCGGTGATCGCGAGAGCCATCCCGAACTCAATGACGAACTCGATCGTCTGGCCAAGGCCTATGGCGTGACACCAACCGGTGTCGCCGTCGCCTGGATTACCCGCCACCCCGCCAATATCCAGGTCGTCTTAGGCACCACCAAGCCGCAGCGCGTACGCGAATGTGCGGCCGGGTCAGACATCAACCTAACGCGCGAAGAATGGTACAGCCTGTTCCGCGCGGCCGGCCACATCGTACCCTGATCAAAAAGGCTCGGCAGGTCGTCGCTGACGATCTGCCGAGGCGCTATTACGACGTACCGACCGGATAGGCCACATAGGCCAGGCGCTTGCTGTCTGGCGCCCAGCCCATTGCGGCCGCCGCGACGATTTGGTGATCGCCCGAAACCTGCCGTTCCGCAACCAAGACGTAAATCCGTTTGGACAGAGTGCAGGCATGAGTTTCCTGCAAGCTAACTTAGCCGGGTTTGTGTTGATGCGTGACGGAATATGGCCCTGTAGGCCCGGGGCGTCATTCCACGCTGGGCTTTAAACTGGCGGTTGAAGTTGGCAACCGAGGGATAGCCGACGGCTTCGGCGATGAAGCCGATGGGTTCGTTGGTGGAGGAGAGACGGGAGCAGGCGTCGCCGATGCGGAGGCCGGCGACGTAGTCGGTGATGCTGACCTGCGTGTGCTTGACGAACATGCGGTGGAGGCCCGAAACGCTGAGCGCGGCGATTTCGGCCAGTTCTGGCATGCTGGTCGGGCCGACGTAGTGTTGGTGGAGGTGCGCCAGGATCCGATCCAACCGCGAGCGGCCGCCTTCAACCTCCTGGGGCACTGCATGGGAAAGCGGGTGCGCGCTGCTGTCTTCGGCGAGGCGATCGAGGATCGAGAACAGGGCAAGCAGTCGTTGGACCGGTGGCAGGTCGAACATAGCGCTGAATTCAGGGGCTAGGGCAAGGCCGGTCTCCCGGGCAAAGGCGAGGCCGCCGAGCGAGCGGTTCATCAGGTCCTTTACCGGTTGCAACTCGACCGAACCGGCGATCATGCCTTCGATCCATTCCTTGCGGAACCAAAAGACCAGGGCAATGTGCGGCTCGGTATGGTCGAGCTTTTTGCGCGAGGCCCAGGTATGGGGCAGGTTCGGTCCGACGAGGACAAGGTCGGCATCGCCGTAGCTGCCGACATGGTCGCCGATGAAGCGTTGGCCCTGTGAATTGAGCGTCAGGGTTAGTTCGAATTCGGGGTGATGATGCCATTGGAACGGTATGGCGTCGTCCAACCGCCGGTTGAGCATGGTCCACGAGGCGGTGTTCGGCGTCGACAGATGTTCACGATAGGCGCGCATCGGGCATGATGATCCCACTAGACGCCAGAATAGTACCAAAACACGCATGACCAGCACAACATGGGCGCTGCGTGGCCGCTAACCTCACAATCATCCGCCTTCGAGGGGAGTTCGACATGGGAGAGTTAAATGCAGCAGGCCACGCAGTTGAAGCGCGACAGCCATCCGACCACCGTTGCCACGACGCAGCTCAAGGACATCGAGAAGACCTTGCCGCTGCGCGTTTTGTCGAGGGACGATTGGGAGCATTGGACGACGAAGGGCTACGTGATTGTCCGGCAGGCGGTGCCTGCGGCCAATGTGGAGCGGCTCGTCGACTTGCTCTGGAAATTTGACGAGAAGGATCCGAACGATCCTTCCACCTGGTATGCGCCGCAACGGCGCGAGCACAAGATGAAGGAGCTCAACAATACCGGGATGCTGGAGATCTATAATCACCAGTATCTGTGGGACAATCGCATGGAGCAGCGAATCTACGACGCGTTCGTGGATATCTGGGATCGGGAAGACCTCTGGGTCACCATTGACCGGGCCAATCTTAATCCGCCCAAAAAGGTCAAGGGCAACCCCAATGGCTTCATCCACTGGGATGTGGATACGTCGATCCGGCCGCTGCCGATCGGCGTGCAGGCCGTGCTCAGCCTCAAGAAGCAGGACGGCGATGTCGGCGGCTTCCAGTGCGTGCCGTATCTGTTCGAGCACTTTGAGGACTGGGTGCAGACCCAGCCGGACGATCGCGACCCGATGCATCCCGAGATGACGGGGCAGAGCGCCGTCAATATCGACATGGAGCAGGGCGATCTGATGATCTTCAACTCCCTGCTGGCGCATGGGGTGCGCCCCAACCATTCCGACGGCCGCGTGCGCATGGCGCAGTATATCTCCATGCATCCGGCGGAATGGGACAATGAGGTCGAGCGGCAGGAGCGTATCCGGCTCTGGCGCGACCTTGATCATCCGCAGCGCGATGCCTTTCCGGGTGATCCGCGCGACTGGGAGAAGCACAATGCGACGACAGCGGAGCTGACGCCGCTTGGTGAAAAGCTGCTTGGCTTGAGCCGCTGGTAAACGTGCGAGCCCCGCTAATGCATAGCGGGGCTCGACAGCTTTTCAGCTATTTCGTCCATAACCTGCCAGTTTACCACCCTGTCGCCGCCGCCTGGGTGGTAAGCAGACTGGCAGCTCTCGGGAAGTCTTGGTTGCAGCCTGAACGGCAGGAATGGTGAAGGGTTTGGGAACAAGCTCGCCGAATTGTCCCACTGGGACGACAGCCTGCTCGCGATCGAATTCAACGACATGCTGGAGTTGGAGCTTTCTATCGAGCTCAATTTCGATTTTAGTATCACCGGCTTCACGTCTCCCGAAGTTGACCAGTTGATCTCCAACGCCGAATGCCCGCCGGGGAATGACCCGGGTGCTGCGCTGTCGACTGGGGAGCCGGTGATCTCTGAGCTTGGCGACCTCTGGCTGCTTGGTGACCATCGCCTGATCTGCGGCAACTCGCTCGAGGAGGAAACCTACAAGTCCCTCTTTGGGAGCGAGCGCGCCCACATGGGCATCCACGATGCTCCGTATGACGTCAAGATCGAGGGCCACGTGTCGAGCTCAGGCCGGCACACTGAGTTCGTGATGGGCTCGGGCGAATTGGGTGACGAGTTCGTCCCGTTCTTGAGCCGCTTCTTGAAGGCCAGCAAAGACTTCAGTCTTCCCGGGGCCTACCAGTATTGCTTCATGGACTGGCGCCACATGTTGGAGATGAGTACGGCCGGTCAGAACGCCGGGCTCGTCCTGAAGAATCTGTGCGTCTGGGATAAGGGCGTGGGGGGCATGGGCTCGCTCTATCGCTCCCAGCACGAACTTGTCTTTGCGTTTGCCGACCCCAAGGCGTCGGGCACTAACAATGTCCAGTTGGGCAAGTTTGGTCGTAACCGCACCAATGTCTGGTCTTATCCTGGTTCGTTCGCCATGCGCGACGAGCTGGCGCTCCACCCTACACCCAAGAATGTCGCCATGATCGCAGATGCGATCCGCGATGTGTCACCCCGGAATGGCATTGTGCTCGACGCCTTCTCTGGCTCAGGCACGACGATCATCTCTGCTGCAAAGACGGGCCGCCGCGCCTACGCCATCGAACTCGACCCCAAGTTTGTCGACGTGGGTGTCAAGCGTTGGCAGGAGTGGTCGGGTGAAACCGCGCATCACGCTGAGACCGGCCTGAGTTTTGCCAAGTTGTCCGACCTTCGCCAAGAGAACCGCGGCCAGTCTGGCTCTTCTGGCTCCGCTCCCTCGCGCGCGCGCCGCCGCGTCCGCATCGGCGAAGGAGATGAGCCATGTCGGGCAAGAAGAGCAAAAGCGGTTCCGGTGACTACACCGTAGGTCGCGGAAAACCACAAGTCGCAAGCCGCTTCAAGCCGGGTCAGTCCGGCAACCCTGGGGGGCGCAAGAAGGGCTGCCGAAACTACAAAACCATTTTGGCAGCGGTCATGGAGTCGGAGATCGCAGTGACCGAGAATGGCCGCAAGCTCAAGGTTTCGAGGTTCGAGGCATTGGTCTTGTGCGCTTTTAAGGACGCCCAGCACGACGCAAAAGTTCGTAGCGACCTGTTTGACCGGTATGAGCGTTGCGATGACGGCGCCAGCGAGATTCAGGAAGAACTACCTGAGGAGGATCGGGCAATTATCGACCGCGGTCGTCAACGCGCTGGCCCCAAGAAAGCTTCGAACGCCCCAGGTGGCGATGAAGGCGCATTGGACGATGACTAGTTTGATTACGCCGGAGCGCGAGCTACGTGCCTACCTCCGACAGGATCTGAGCTGCTTTGTCGAAAAGGCCTTCGACACCCTTGAGCCCAGCACGACCTACGAGCACAACTGGCATATCGACCATCTCTGCTGGCACTTGTCCCGCGTGGCTGCCGGTGACTGCACCAGGTTGCTCATAAATGTGCCACCGCGGTCCATGAAATCGATCACGGCATCCATCGCCTTCCCCGCTTGGCTGCTCGGGCATGAACCATCCAAACGCATCATGTGCGTGTCCTTTTCGGATGACTTCGCCCGCAAGCTGTCAGTTGACACACGCACACTGTTGCAAACTGAGTGGTATCAGCGGACGTTCCCTCGCATGCGGTTGGCGTCAAAACGCCCCCGCAATACAGAACTCACTACGACCGAGCATGGCTATCGCTTCGCTGCAGGCAATGGTGGCTCGGTACTTGGCCGAGGTGCAGACCTGATCATCGTTGACGACCCGATCAAACGCATTGTCCGGCATCAGCGCCCGTGGCACAGAATCGGGTTTGATCGTTAAGGAGAGTTCGGGTCTCGTCTGAAGGACGAAAGACCCAGAATGACGACGGACACCTAATGCACTACCAAATAGAGTGCAGAGACGCCGCAAAACGAATAAGCCATCGATTTATCAATAATTCCCATCCATTTAATCCACCCAAGCCATACTCGGGTCTGCAGTTGAGCAATACAATGCCGCGCTGCGACGCGCCTGTTCTACGACGCTAATAATCAGTTCTTTTTCGGTGATCGCCTGGTAGGTGCCAATGATCGGCATTGCGGGAAAGTGCTTGGTCACTCTAATGGGATGCAACAAGCCGGTCTTGAGTTCACGCTTGATAGTGACGCTTGGAATGGCACCTACCCCAAACCCGTCAATTAGCAGACTGATGATTGAGTACAGTGAATTGGAACTCGTCAGCTTGCTGGCCAGCACCTGTTCGTCCTGAAAGTACGGCGCGATCATTCGATAGGGCGGTGTGTCCTTGGGAAAGGTGATGATGGGCAGGCTGGCCAGGTCATCCACGCTATAGGTACGGTCCGGATTGATGATCTTCGGCGATCCCGCCCACGTCATCTGCAGCACACAGGAGGTGAAGCTGCGGAAATTGTCGCCAATGGCCGGATCGAGCGCAAAGATCACATCGAATTCGCCCTTGTTCATACCGTCGACCAGGCTCTTTGTGCCTTCGACAGTCAGCTCGATTTTCAGCGTTGGCGCCGCTTCATGGAGCGCTTCGACAAAGGGTGTCATCCAGGTTGAGGACACCGAGTCGATCGCCCCGATCCGCACCACCTTGGGCGCGAGACTGGTTTCGTCGCTCAGCTCATGCTTGAGTCCGTCATAGGCACTTAAGATCGACTGGAAGGCTTCCAGCGCCCGTTGTCCGCTTGGCGTCAGCGAGAAATTGCGTCCGGTGCGGTGCATGAGACGACAGCCAAACTCCTCCTCCATCGCGGCAAGGCGAATGGAGATGGCTGGCTGCGTCGTATGCAGTTCTTCAGCGGCACGGCCAAAATGGCGGTGCCGCGCCAACGCGACAAAGGTGATCATGTCGAGGATGCGCATGGCGCTTCCTCTATCAGATTTACCCATCCCTGCGCGCCTTTTTCAGCGAGCTAGGAGGCAACCATGATGTGGCGTACCTGCGTGTAGTCCATCAGAGACTGCATGGAGAGATCGGAGCCATAGCCCGAATTCTTCATGCCCCCATGGGGCATTTCGGTGGCGAACACGCCGTGGGTGTTCACCCAGGTGATGCCGTATTGCAACGCATTGGCGATGTTCATCGCCTGCAAGCTGTCGCGCGACCACACCGAAGAAGCCAGACCGTATTCCGAGGTATTGGCCCATTCCAGCGCCGTGGCTGGTTCGTCGAATGCGGTGATGGTGAGCACCGGTCCAAACACTTCCTTCTGCACGATTTCAGCCTCGATCGGCGCCGAGACCAGCGTTGGCTGGTAGTAATAGCCCGGCTGATCCGGTGTCGCGCCGCCAGCGACGATATCAGCGCCGTCGGCGCGTGCCCGCTCTACAAAACCGGCGACGCGGTCGCGCTGCGACCCGGTGATCAATGGGCCAAACTCGACATCATTGCGTTCGGGCGCGCCATAAACCAGAGAGTCGATCATTCCCGAGAGCTTGTCGGTCACCTCCTGGACGATGGACTTGTCAACAAAGATCCGGCAGGCCGCCGTACAGTCCTGCCCGGCATTGTAGAAGCTGGCTTCGCGCAGCGTTTCCACCAGCCTTTCGATATCCGCATCGGCACACACGATCAGCGGGGCCTTGCCACCCAGTTCAAGATGGGTGCGCTTGATGCTTTCTCCAGCGGCAGCCTTTAGGACCGCGCGCCCGGTACGCACATCGCCTGTCAGCGAGATCATGCGCACCAGTGGATGGGTAATCAGTGTCTGGCCCACTTCAGGGCCATCACCACACACCACATTGACGACGCCTGGCGGCAGGAATTCGGCCAGGATCGACGCCAGCAACAACAGGCTCAGCGGGGTGTTTTCCGATGGCTTGATCACCACGGCATTGCCGGCGGCAACGGCTGGAGCGATTTTCCAAGCAGCCATCAGCAGTGGATAATTCCACGGGGCAATCGAGGCAATCACGCCCAGCGGATCGCGGCGCATCATGCTGGTGTGCCGGCTCGAGCGGAAACCGTTCGCTGCTGTCCCCGGCACATTGCGCACCGCCGTGCCGAAGAACCGAAACACGTCGGCTACATTGGCCAGTTCGCCCGCCTGCACATAGCGCCAGGGTTTGCCGGCGTTGACCGATTCCACATCGGCCAGACTGTGCGAGCGCGCCTCAATGGCGTCAGCAATGCGCAGTAGTGCCAGACTGCGCTCCTTGGGCGTGGTCTGGCTCCATTTCGCGAAGGCTGCATGGGCGCTGGCAACAGCCGCATCGACCTGGGCGCGGTCCGCCGACGCGACTTCAGCGAGCACCTTGCCGGTCGCGGGTTCATGGCTCGCCAGCGCCGGGCCCTGCCCCTGAACGTAGTCGCCATTGATAAAAAGGCGTGTTTCAAAACTCATGATGCAAATTCCGATACAGGGGTCAGTCGGCGATCACGCGAATGCGTGCCGGATCAATGGTCAGCGCAATTTCCTGGCCATTGGCGAAGTCGAGATCATTGGCGGTCAGGGCGCGCAGCGGATGGCCCGCTAGTGTCATGACGTAGCGATTGCGCGCGCCCAGGAACACGCGGGTGCGCACCTTGGCTTTGGGGCCGGCGCCCTCTGCGCTCAGTGTCAGGTCTTCCTGTCGCAGCGCCAGGGTGGCCTTGCCGCGGATGGGCTCGTTGGGGTCAAGCACCAGCATCTGACCGTCCTCAAGCTTGGCCACCGGGCCCTTCGGGCCATCGGTGATTTCGGCGGGCACCAGATTGGCCGACCCGATGAAGTTCGAGGCAAAGCTGGTGGCGGGCTGGTTGTAAATCTCGTCTGGCGTGCCCTGTTGTTCCACTCGCCCCGCATTGAGCAGGACGATCCGATCCGACAGGCTCAGCGCCTCTTCCTGATCATGGGTCACAAAGATCGTCGTCAGACCCAGCCGCTGATGGATTTCGATCAGTTCCACCTGCATGTCTTCGCGCAGCCGAGCGTCGAGATTGCTCAATGGTTCATCGAGCAGCAGCACCTTGGGCTGGGAGACAATGGCGCGCGCCAGCGCCACACGCTGCTGCTGGCCGCCCGAGAGCTGGCGTGGCTTGCGCTCGCTCAAATGGCCCAACTGCACGGTCTCGAGCGCGGCGGCGACCTTTTCCTGCTGCTCCTCACGACTACCGATGCCGCGCATGCGCAGTGGGAACCGCACGTTCTCGCTGACGCTGAGATGCGGCAACAGCGCATAAGACTGAAACATCATTGCGATGTCGCGCTTTTCGGGTGGCAGGCTAGTGACGTCGCGGTCATCGATTTCGATGCCGCCAGCCGTGACGCTTTCCAGCCCGGCGACCATGCGCAGCAGTGTGGTCTTGCCACAGCCCGAGGAGCCCAGCAGCGAGATGAACTCACCCGAGGCGATATCAAGCGAGATGCCATGCAGCACTTGGGTCTTGGCAAAGGATTTGCGGATATTGGTCAGTCGAACATTAGCCATGGGTCAGGCGCTCGCGAAACGGGTGAGGCCCAGCATCCTGTCGATCACGAAGATCAGCACAATGGTCAAGGCAATCATGATGGTGGACACGGCGGCCACCGATGGGTCGGGCGAGAACTCCAGCTGGCTGTAGATCTGCACCGGTAGGGTCGTCAGCGTCGGCCCCCGCAGGAACAACGACAGCACTGCTTCGTCAAACGAGATATTGAAGGCAAAGAACGCCCCGGCAGCCAGGCCCGGAAAACACTGGGGCACCACCACGAACCACAGCCGCTGCAGGCGGTTCGCACCCATGGTGCGTGCGGCCTCTTCGAGATAGGGGTCCGACTCCGCCAGCACCGCCAGCGTGGTACGCACCACATAGGGCAGCGCGATCGCCGTATGACTGAGCGCCAGCGTAAGCGGCGTGACCGGTCCGAACACCGAACTCCAGAACATCAGCATGCCGATGGCGTAGATAATGGTGGGCAGCACTAGCGGCGACAGGAATATCGTGGCCAGCGTATCCGAGAACGGCAATTGCCGGCGATGAATGGCGATGGCCGCCGCACCGCCGATGGCCGTGGCCATCAGGGTGACCAGCAAGGCGATCTGGATGCTGATCCAGGCTGCGTTGAGATAGGCGTTGGACGACAACACTTCCTGATACCAGCGCAGGCTCAACCCATTGGGCGGGAACGCGATGAACTGGCTTTCCGATACTGACACCCCGATCACTACGATCAGCGGCGCCAACAGAATGAGCGCGGTCAGCGCGACGAAGATAATACCGACTACATGCAGCCAGCCCGGAACAGCCCTAACCATTCTTGGCCCCCGTGAGTTTGATATAGGGCACCAGCACCAGCAGGATGCCGACGAACAGGATGACGGCCTGCGCCGCTGCAAAGGGCCAGTCCGGCGTCGCCGTAACGGACTTGTAAATCGAGGCGGCCAAGACCTGAATGCGCGTGCCGCCGAGCAGGTTGGGGGTAACGAACGAGCTGGCCGACAGCGTAAAACATAGCAGCGATCCGGCAACAATACCGGGCAGGGCCAGCGGCAGCACCACCGTACGGATCGTCTGCAGGAAGGAGCACCCCATAGTACGCGCGGCCTCTTCGAGCCTCCCGTCGATGCGGGCGAGCACGCCCAGAATAGACAATGTCATGAACGGCAGCAGCACCTGCACCATGCCGATCACGATGGCGGCTTCGGTCTGCATCAGGGCGAAGGTGCGGCCCACCAGACCCATATCACGCAGAATTTCGGGGACTAAGCCGCTGCGGCTGAGCAATACCATCCAGCCAAAGGTGCGCACCACGACGCTGGTCATCAGCGGCAAAATCACGATTACCACCAGCCACAACCGTAGCTTGGGACCCACCTTGGTCATGATATAGGCCAGTGGAAAACCGATCAACGCGCAGATCACGGTGATCAGCACCGATAGCCGCACGGTGCGCCACAGGATGTTGAGATAGTAGGGGTCGGACAGAAAACGCACGAAATGCGCTAGAGTAAAACCTTCAGGCCCGGATATGCTCAGCAGCAACATCTGCGCAATGGGCAGGAAGAAGGCGAGCCCCAGCAGCAGAATTCCGGGCAAGGCCAGCATCAGGTTCTCTGTGCGGTCGTTCATGCGTTGCGTCTTCCTTGCTTCACGCAGCCCTAAAAAGTTGGGCATCCCATCTATGTGTAGACTTCATGGCGCGCGAGTCGAACCATGAGATTGCGCCCTTTTGCTCAGGACGCCGCTAGGCCACAGATTGCTGAATAGGTCGTCTGTCCATCTTGGGCGGGAGAACTGCGCAGTTCGGGCGGCAAAGAAGTGGCGCCCGGAATGCTATCATGATTTTTCTGAGGGGCGGACGGCCCTGCCCTGTTCCGGCTTCACCCAGGGGCAAGTGGAACAGAGCAGCGCCTTGCAAATCGGCCGCCTTAGCGAGCGATCGTCTTGTTCCACTCTTCAACCCACGCGGCACGATTGGCTTCAATCACGGCTGGGTCAAAGCGGATCAGACCGGCAACACCTTCTTCGCCATAGGCGACGTCAGCAGCGATCTCAGCGTCCAGTTCAGCCTTGGAATTGGTGGGCGAGTAGCGCAGAGCCTCAGCAAAGCACTCCTGTGCCTCTGGCGAGATGGACATGTCGATGAACTTCAGCGCCAGGTCGGTATTGGGACGGCCGGCCACGACATTGGCGGTGATGTAGCTGGCTGGTGTGCCTTCAGCGCCCTGTGCGAAGCCCGATGGCAGGCCGGCCTTGCGCAGCGTGAACGCGTAGTCCGAAGCATAAGGAGCGATCCACGCGTCATTCTGCGCGAATTCCTGCTGGATTTCGGGCGAGGTCGACACGATCAGCGCGCCGGCGTCGAGCAACTTGGCAACCGCATCAAGGCCGGGCTGGATGTTGTCCAGATCGCCGCCCTGTGACTGGTTCAGCATCAGGAAGCCGAGCATGCCATAGCCATTGGAGATGTCGGTGAGAACCAGATGTTCGCTGTATTCTGGATTGAGCAGATCGGCCCACTGGGTCGGCGCCGGCGAGACAGCGTCGGTGTTGTAGATCAGGCCGATGGCCGCGATCGAATAGGCTGGACCTTCACCCTTGGCCAGATTGGCCTTGGCGAAGTCATATAAGTCTGCTGCATTGGTCAGGCTTGCCGCGTCGATTGGTGCCAGCAGCCCCTCAGCTGCGCCAACGATTTCCTGGCCACCCGAGAAGTGGATCACGTCAAACTGCGGCGCATCCTTCTGGGCGCGCAACTGGGCAAAGGCATCTGCCGAGTAAGCGGTGACAACATTGACGCTCACACCGGTTTCTTCTTCGAACGGGGTGATGATGCAGGCGCGATGGGCCGTCTCATAGGCGCCACCGAACGAATTGATCGTAAAGGTGGTGTCCTGCGCGAAGGCGGTGGTGCCGAGCAGAACCGAAAGGCTCAGAGCGGTTGTACCGAAAATAGCTTTCATTGGTCGTCTCCCTTGCTGAATTGATGGCGACAGCGCCAGTACTGCGAGTGTCCGGCGCTGGAGTGGACCTCATCCCGGGTCTGTCGAGAGACGAGGTCATTGTATTGTGGCCCGAAGAGGCGACCGGTGAAGCAACAGCCGCCACCCAGTCAATTTGGGCCAGCGTCTCTACAGGCGACCCAGCTCAACGGTCTTGGCGCCTTCGATCCGGATCAGGCGGCACTGCTCCGCCACAGCATCCAGATTTTCGGTCATCTTGCCGATATAAGTGCAGGGAATCCAACCCGTGGGGCCAAAGGTGCGGCCGCCAACGCCGTAGAACATACCAATTTCCCAGAACTCGCTGGGGTCAATCTTGAAGAAGTTCTTGGGCTGATAGAACCACAGCAGTTCGCCCGGCTCGGGCAGCACTGTCTGGTTTTCCGGCGGCAGGGCGGTTGGATCGAAAGTGCGGTGGGTCTCAGGCAGGCCCATCATGATTTCGGGACCCGAAAAGATGGCGTGGGTCGCATCCCACTGGATCGGCGTTTCCAGCGCGTTCCACAGGGCTTCACAGGTCTTGGGCGCGTTATCCCAATAAAGCGTGATGATACCTTGAACGTTGGCCTTGACGAATTTGAGATAGAATTTCTTGTCGGTCATGGATCGCCTAAGTTGGTTTACGCCAATAATCAAAGGCCTTTCAGCGCCGCTGTCCAATTCCTAATCAATATTCACCCTATAATGAATTCTTATCGCATTGCGTCGCCGCGCGTGATTTCGCCCAGCGCCTGCCAGAACGCCAGATCGTGCGACCGGGTCTCTGGTCGCCACTCCGGATGCCATTGCACCGCCAGGATTTTCGCCAGTCCCTGGACCGAGGAAACCGCTTCCACTACGCCATCTTTAGCACGCGCATTTACCACCAGTCCGGCGCCCAGTGTCCCGATCGTCTGGAAGTGAACGCTGTTGATGGTGAGCTTCGGCTCGCCAGTAATCGCAGCTAAGGGCGTGTCCGCCACCACGTCAATGGGGTGGCTATGGCCAAACATCTGCTCAAGCGGCGCATCGTCGGGCGCATGATGCGGCAATTCCGGCGGCTCTGCGCCGTCCCGCTGGTCCACCAGGGTACCGCCCAGAGCCACATTGATTTCCTGCAGTCCCCGGCAAATCCCGAACACCGGTTTGCTCGCCGCTACCGCTGCCTTGATCAGCAAGGCCGACATCGTGTCACGTCCCGGATCGTAGGGCGCGCGCCCACTGGCGGCCCCATAGTGGTGCGGTTCAATATTGGAGTTGCTGCCGGTCAGCAGAATGGCGTCGAGCCGCGCAAGCATGGCGTCCGCATCGTCTCGCGTCGTGATGGCAGGGCAGATCAGTGGCACCGCATCAGCATGCTTGGTGAGGGCATCCACATAGCGGGTTTTGACGATATAGGCGTCTTCGCCCTCGACGGTACGGGTGCAGGAAATGACCCCGATAACAGGTTTGCGGGTGCTGGGCATAATGGGACGGGTGTTGTTGACAAAGGACCCCTTTAAAGTCGGGTTGCTCCCCTGTCGCGTCAAGCAGGACAATTGTCGAAAACGCTCTAGACAGCGGCGCTGCGCGGCCCAAAATCATGCGCGCTCGCGTAGGTGCGCAACGCTCACTCACGCGGCAGGTTGTCCTCAAGCCAACGCTCGAACCGGGTCAGCATGGGGTCCCCCTGACGCTGCGGTGCCGCCAGCAGATAATAGCCGCCCAGTTGCACTTTGCTGTCCAGGATTTCCACCAGCCTGCCATCGTCGATCTCGCTGCCAGCCGTTAGTCGGGTCACCAGCGCAATACCTTGGCCCGCCAGTGCAGCGTCAAAGCCCAGATTGGCGTCCCACAGGCGCGGCCCGCGCAATTGCGCGCTTAGCCTAGTGCCCATCGCCTCAAACCAGTCCGTCCATTGCTGGCGGCTTTCCTCATGGATCAGCGGGGCCTGTGCCAGGGCCAAGAGATCCGCTGGTGCGCCATTGCTGGCAATCCATGCCGGACTGGCGACCGGAAACATGCGCGGCAGAATCAGTCGCCGGGCGCCAGTCGGCAGGTCCTCAAAACGGCCAAACCCGATCATGAGATCGGCCTCGTGCGCGGCAAAGTCGGGCAGGCGATCAATCGCCCGCAGACTGATCTCGACCGATCCCATTGCCGCTTCGATATCCGACAGGCGCGGCGTCAACCAGCGGGTGGCCAGTCCCGGCATGCACCAGATACGCAGACCGGCGCGCGGCGAGGCGGGGCGCAACTCAGCCGTGGTATTGTCAATGATCCGGAAGGCGCGGGTAACCGATGCGAACAGCGTTTCACCAGCTGCTGTCAACGCTACCCCGCGCGGCGTCGCCGTCACCAGTTTCTGGCCCATCCAATGCTCGAGATTGCGCACATGGCGGCTGACCACCGTGTGGCTGACTCCAATATCGTCCGCTGCCTTACGCATGCTACCCATCCGCGCCACCGCTTCGAAGGCGCGCAGCATGATCAATGGGGGGAGGTTGAATCCGTCAACATTCATGAGTGGAAGCTCTAATGCACCACTGTATGCAAATCAATCTGCTACGGGTGTGAAGCAGCGCACGGTAACAATGGGGGACCAGATCCTGCTCCCAGAGTGCGTCCCATGTCTCACAATTCCGATCTCCGTGACCGTCACATTGTCGCCATCCCGCGCGGGCTCGCCAGTGCCTTCCCGGTCTATGCCCAGCGCGCTGAAAATTCGGAAATCTGGGACATTGACGGCAATCGCTATATCGATTTTGCGGGGGGTATCGCGGTGCTCAATACGGGTCACCGTCACCCCAAGGTGATGGCGGCGGTGCGCGATCAACTCGATCACTTCACCCACACTGCGTTCCAGATCTTGCCCTACGAACCCTATGTGGCGCTGTGCGAGCGGCTCAATGGGTTGGCACCGTTCAGCGCACCAGCCAAGTCAGTGCTGTTTTCCACCGGAGCCGAGGCCGTTGAGAACGCCATCAAGATTGCCCGGGCTTCCACCGGACGGCCCGGCGTGATCGCCTTTAGCGGTGGTTTTCATGGTCGTACCACGCTGACCATGGCGCTAACTGGCAAGGTCGCCCCCTACAAGGTTAAATTCGGTGTCGCGCCACCAGCCATTTACCACGTGCCGTTCCCAGCACCGAGCCATGGTGTCAGTGTAGCTGACACGCTGCGCGCGCTCGACACATTGTTTAGGGCCGACATCGCGCCCACTGATGTGGCCGCCATCATTATCGAGCCTGTACAGGGTGAAGGGGGATTCCTGCCTGCCCCGACCGAACTGCTGCAGGCATTGCGCCAGACCTGCGACACCCATGGCATCGTGCTGATCGCCGATGAAGTCCAGACCGGCTTTGCCCGCACTGGCAAGATGTTCGGCATCGAGCATTCCGGGGTGGAACCCGATCTGCTGACCGTCGCCAAATCCCTGGCGGGTGGGTTTCCCCTCTCGGGCGTCATCGGGCGGGCTGACATCATGGATGCCGCCGAACCCGGTGGCTTGGGCGGCACCTATGCCGGCAGCCCCATGGCCTGTGCCGCCGCGCTGGCTGTGCTCGATGTGATTGGCGAAGAAGGCCTGCCGTCCCGCGCCGATGCGCTTGGTGCCACCATCCGTGGCGCGCTGGAAGAGCTGGCTCTTCGCAATGACGGCGTGCCCATTTCGGCTATTCGCGGCCCCGGGGCCATGATTGCTTTTGATATCGTCACCGACAGTGGCGAACCCGATGCGGCAACCACCAAACGCGTCATTCAGACAGCGCTGGCCGATGGGCTCGTGCTGCTCTCGTGCGGTATCTACAGCAACACCATCCGCATTCTCTGCCCACTGACCATCTCCGATGCACTGCTCGAAGAAGGGCTCGCCAAGCTCGGTCGCGCTCTTGTTGCAACGCACTAGGTTCAGGAACCAAATATGCGCACTCTCACCGATCCCACCCTGCTGCGGACGCAAAGCCTGATCAATGGGCAGTTCATCGGCGAGGCCACGACAGCGGTCCTCAATCCGGCCAATGGCGAGCTTATCGCCAAGGTCCCTCATCACGGTGCTGCCGAGGCGACAGAAGCCGTCGCGGCGGCTCAGGCCGCCTTCCACCCATGGGCGGCGCGCACCGCCAAGGATCGGGGCGCTACCCTGCGCAAATGGTTTGAACTGATTATCGCCAATCGCGATGATCTAGCGACCATACTGACCAGCGAACAAGGAAAGCCTTTCGCCGAGGCTCTGGGCGAGATCGACTATGCCGCTTCCTATGTCGAGTTCTATGCTGAAGAGGCCAAACGTATTGCGGGCGAACTGTTGCCTGCCCATCGCGCCGACGCGCGCATCATGGTATTGCGTCAGCCCATTGGTGTGGTGGCCGCGATCACCCCCTGGAATTTTCCCGCAGCCATGATCACGCGCAAGGTCGGCCCGGCCCTGGCCGCTGGCTGCACCGTGGTGCTCAAGCCTGCGCCGGAGACTCCGCTGACCGCATTCGCCCTGGCCGAGCTGGCGCAGCGCGCCGGGTTTCCGGCGGGTACGCTCAATGTGATCACCGGCGACGCCATTGCCATTGGCGGCGTGTTGACCTCTCATCCCAAGGTGCGCCTTGTCAGTTTCACAGGGTCCACCAACGTGGGCAGAATTCTGATGGGTCAGGCCGCTGGCACCGTCAAGAAAGTGGCGCTTGAACTGGGAGGAAACGCCCCCTTCATCGTCTTCGAAGATGCCGATCTTGATGCGGCGGTAGACGGCGCCATTCTCTCCAAGTTCCGCAATATGGGCCAGACCTGTGTCTGTACCAATCGCATCTATGTGCAGGACAAGGTCCACGATGCCTTCGTTGCCAAGCTGATCGAACGGGTCCGGGCACTACAGGTCGGCGACGGCTTTGCCGACGGGGTTGTCCAGGGACCCTTGATCACCGAGGAAGCGGTGGCCAAGGTTCAGTCCCACGTCGCCGATGCGCTCGCCAAAGGCGCCAGGGTTGAACTGGGTGGCAAGCGCCATGGTTTGGGGCAGACCTTTTTCGAGCCCACCGTGCTGACCGGCGTCAACGCCACAATGCTAGTGGCCAACGAAGAGACCTTTGGCCCCCTCGCGCCGGTCTTCCGCTTTACCGAGGAAGATGAGGTTATCGCTGCAGCCAATGACACTGAGACCGGGCTTGCAGCTTATTTTTATACTCAGAATGTTTCCCGTATGTTTTCAGTAATGGAACGTCTTGAATATGGCATGGTCGGGGTGAATACCGGCGTCATCTCGACCGAATTGGCGCCCTTCGGCGGCGTCAAGCAGAGCGGCAATTCGCGTGAAGGATCACACCACGGAATTTTGGAGTTCACCGAACTCAAATATACCTGCGTTGGATTAATCGTGCATTGATCTCTCGCTAGTCACTCAGTGAGTTTGCGCATTGAAATATTGGTGCGACCTAGCCAAAAATGGAAATCTCTTAAACACCTTCGCTAAATAGTGACGAAGTGATATTTCTTTTTTTTCTGATTTATATCTCATTGCACCGCCAGGAAAATCTTCGGCACAATCCTCGTTTCTTGGAAATGATACCATTCCATCCAGCACCACATACTGCGTGGCGCTATCAAGAGGGATTATAGGGGATTTTGACATTGTGGTTGATGACCCGTTGTTTTGCTACTGATATTGAGCGCTTTTTGGGGTATTGCCCAGCCTTCATTCACCTTAGATCCTCGAATTTAGGCTAGCAATACCGATAACGTTGCGTCCACGCCGTTTTGCCAGGCTGATCAGGTTTGTGTGATTTCGGGTAGGTTAAAAGGCACAGCTAGGTTTTGTGGCAGCGCAAACAGACCGACACGGCTAGGGCACGCAGCTTACGCAGTTGCGCCATCTCGTCGCGCACTTCCGATGTCCAGTTCGCCGGCCGCCGCCAAGTTGGTCGAGATCCTCGCCAACCCACCGGCTGAGCTGCTCGAGGCTGTCCAGCAGCTTGAGGCCACGGCCGAATACGCCAATCAGGAACACGGTCATCATTGCTCCGGGTTTTGGCCTTCCGGTGAGTGGCCGGCTGGTCACCGACCAGCAGATCGTCGATCTTTGCATCGCTCGCGACGGCCTGGATTCCAGGTCTTCGCGGTCGATGACGGGATCACTGCCGATGAATCCACTGCGGAGTTTCTCGCCAAGGAGGCCCGCACCCCCGATTACGCCTCCCATCTCCTAGCAAGAAGCGCCCATCTTAGCGCGCGTCTCGGCGCTTATTGCGCAAAGCCCAATTGATGTCTGCTTCGCCGGTATCGGCGAAAACGGTCACCTGGCCTTCAACGATCCTCCAGCCGACTTCGAGACGGAAGCGCCCTATGTCAATGTCGAGCTGGATGCGGCCTGTCGCCAGCAGCAGTACGGCGAAGGTTGGTTCGAAAGCCTGGATGCGGTGCCGCGCCGCGCCGTGTCGATGCCGGTGCGGCAAATCCTGAAGTCCAAATCCATTATCTTGACGGTGCCTGATACACGTAAGTCCGCAGCCGTTGCTCGTTGCCTGGAAGGCCCCGTCGACATCATGGCCCCAGCGTCCATCGTGCAAACCCACGCTTCCACGTCTGTGCATTTGGACAAAGCGGCAGCGTCTAAGCTAAAAAGCACTACTACCGTGTAGGCCAACCCCGTTGTCGCGCAGCAGTTCGGTTGCCGGATCGGCAAAGACGTCGTCGCCCACGGTCGAAACATGCAGCACCTTCGCGCCCGCACGCCGTGCGGCCAGCGCCTGATTGGCCCCCTTGCCGCCCGACGCCATCGAGAATGTGCCGCCGGCACGGGCTCGCCCGGCAGTGCCGATCTGATCGAGATTGGTGGAGCCGAAAATGGTGATCATGATGCGCCTTGAAGACTACGATGAAATACCCGCCGCACGCAGGATAGCGGTAGCCCGCCCGCGCAGCGGCTTGTCGATCATCTGGCCGTTGAGGCTCACTGTACCGGTCGTAGCCAGAACCGCTCGCGCCCAAGCGAGGTCCGCCGGGCTTGGGGCAAAGGCCGTGTTGAGAATGGGAATGGCCGAGGGATGTACACAGGTCGCGCCGTCAAAACCGTGGCGCCGGGCCTCGGCGGCGGCTGCTTCTATTGCGGGAAGGTCCGAATAGTCGGCAATGGAGCGCAGCAGGCCAAGCGAGAGTTTTCCAGCCGCTTTGGCAGCATAGTGGACCATGAGTTTGGGCTGGCGTAGCACGTCGGGGTCCGGTACGCCCCCCAGTGTAAGAGCAAAGTCTTCGCTCCCGAGACTGAGCGCCGTGACATTGGAATGGCGGGCAATGCCCGCTACGTCCAGTAGGGCTGCCGGGTCTTCAATTGTGGCCAGGACTGGCATTTCCGACGCTCCCGCGGCTGTCAGCTTTGACGCCAGTTCGTCGAGCGCGGTGCAATCGGCCTTGGGCAGGACCAGTAAATCAATGCCGGCATCCACAGCCACTCTGACATCCACTTCCAATCCGGCATTGACCCTGACCGCCACCAAGCCACTACCCTGACGGAGGCTGCGCACAGAAGCCCGCAGACTTGCGCGGGCCAGATCCTTGCGCTCATCGGACACGGCATCCTCCAGATCGAGAATGATGCCATCGGCGCCCCGCAGATGTGCCTTGGCGATGAAGCGATCCTGATCGGCCGGCACGTACAGCAGTGAACGCATCACGCCACCTTGCGAAACTGGCTATCGAAGCCCAGTTCCTTCAGCAATTCGTTGCTATGTTCGTTCAGTCCGGGAGCCGGACGGCGGAAGGAGCCGGGGGTGCCGGACAGCCGAGGCACGACATTGTGCATAGGCATGGACTGCAGGGTTGGGTCGTCTAATTCGACCACGACCTCGCGCTCCTGGAAATGCGGATCACTCAACGCGTCGCCGATATTGTAGACTGGTCCAACCGTCGCCCCCGACGCGCGCATCTCAGCCAGGGCGTTGTCGCGGGTGCGCGTTGCGAACCAGGCCGAAATGGCACCGTCCACCAGGCCGCGATGCCGGACACGGTCGGAATTGGTGGCAAAGCGGGGATCCTCGTTCATGTCGGATCGGCCGATAATCTCGAAGATGCGACGTGCGACAGCCGGGGTGGAACCGGAGAGCGCGACATAGGCCCCATCCTTGCACTGATAGACATTGCGCGGAGAGGCGGTGTTGGAGGCGCTGCCCACACGTTGCTTGATCCGCCCGGTCTTGCTGAAAATGCCGGCCTCGGGTCCAAGCACGGAAAACATGGATTCGAGCAGCGATAGATCGATGACCTGCCCTGCCCCACCCCGCATGTCGCGGGCGTAGAGCGCAGTCATCGTGGCCGAGGCGCCATAAAGGCCGGCAATCATGTCGGCCAGAGCTAGGGGTGGCAACACGGGCTCCCGATCGGGAAAGCCGGTGCGGTCGGCAAAGCCGCTCATGGCTTCAACAATGGTGCCGAAGCCTGGCAGATGCGCATAGGGTCCGGTCTGTCCGAAGCCGGAAATGCGCACGACGATGAGTTCGGGATTGCGCAGCAGCAGTTTTTCGGGTGCCAGTCCCATTCTTTCCAGCGTGCCGGGGCGAAAATTCTCGATGAAGACGTCGGCCGTGTCGATCAGCGTCCAGAGCACAGCCATCTGATCGATCTCGCGCAGATTAAGGCATATCGAGCGCTTGTTGCGGCCATAGGCCTTCCAGAAGAAGGACTCGCCATCCTCTTTCCAGTCACGCAGCGGATCACCCTCAGGCGGCTCGACCTTGATGACATCAGCACCAAAGTCGGCCAGTTGCAGACTAAGCATATTTCCGGCCATCAGCCGCGACAGGTCGATCACCCGCAGCCCGGCGAGGGGACCATTGGCATGTGCATCGAAATGATGTCGCCTCAGAGTCACGGACGGAGCCTTTCGCCGCTCGCCTTGTCGAAGAGCAGGACCTGTGCTGGATCGACGCCCAGGGCAATGGCCTGGCCGGGCGACAGCAGCGCAGCATCGCGGATAACGACGCTGACCTCGGTTCCGCCGGCCCGGGCCCGCACCTCCTGGGCCTCGCCCGTAGGCTCCACAACCACGGCCTCGGCCGGAACGCCATCGGCGGCAAGGCTCATGTGCTGAGGCCGGATGCCATAAACGATGGCCGTCCCAGCAGGCAGGTCCAGCGGCCTGGCTATGGGCAGATTTGTCCCGTCCGGCAAGGCCACGCCGGTCTCATTCGGCCCCAGCGTGGTCACATCAAGCAGGTTCATTTCCGGGGATCCGATAAACCCCGCCACGAATAGATTGGCGGGGTTGTTGTAGAGCTCGAGCGGCGCCCCCGCCTGTTCGATGCGACCACCATTGAGCACCACGATCGTGTCGGCCATGGTCATGGCCTCAGTCTGGTCGTGGGTCACATAAATGGTGGTCTTGCCCAGGCGCTGGTGCAGGGCCTTGATCTCGCCTCGCATGCGCACACGCAATTTGGCATCGAGATTGCTCAAGGGCTCATCGAAGAGGAAAGCACGCGGATCGCGCACGATGGCGCGGCCCATGGCAACACGCTGCCGCTGACCGCCCGAGAGCTCACGCGGCAGGCGGCCGAGCAGGTCTTCCAGCCCCAGAATGCGCGCAGCCTCGGCCACCCGCTTGTCGCGCTCGATCTTGGGCACGCCACCCAGCCTGAGGGCGAAGCTCATATTGTCGGCGACCTTCATATGCGGATAGAGCGCATAGGACTGAAACACCATGGCCAGGTCGCGTTCCTTGGCCGGCATGGTGTTCACCACCCTGCCGCCAATGACGATCTCCCCGCCGGAAATTTCCTCAAGCCCAGCAATCATGCGTAGGAGGGTCGACTTGCCGCAGCCAGACGGGCCTACCAGCACGACGAACTCGCCAGGCTGCATTTCCAGCGAGAGGTCCTCAATGACCGTGACGCTGCCATAGCGCTTGCTGACACGGCGCAGTTCGATCTCGGCCATGATGGTCCTCCTAGTTTTCGGCGACGCTGAAGCGTGAAATGGCCATGCGCCCGGGCTGGCCGAGGCGCAGGCCGCTCATGCCATAGGCAAAGGTGTCGTCTGACGCGGTGAGCAGCGCCTTCCCATCCACGCTGAGCGTCAGCGTTGTGCCATGGGCCTCCAGCGCAATCGCATAGGTCTGCCCCGGCTCCGGCGTGAACTGCGCCCGTGCCAGAACGGTCTTGCCGAAATCCTGCCTGAGGATGACTACCTCACCATTCTCGAAGCCCGCGGCATAGAAGCGGCCCGTGCCCTGGACGCGGGCGGTGACCATATGCGATGCCCCCGCCAGCGGCTCGATATCGGCGCTGACCACAAGGTCGCGGGCGTAGTAGTGGCCGGTCCAGATGTCGGCATCGTTGGCGGCATGGCCGTGAATGCGGCCGAACTGCTTGGTCCAATGGCCCCGGTTCCAGGTGAATCGGGAGATCGCGCCCCATTCCTGGGTTTCCACCTTGGGGTCGATCTCGAGGTGGCCAGGGCCGGAGACCGTGAAATCGGCGAGGAACAGGCGGCCTAGGAACTTCAGGCGGCCAAAATACTCAATGGAGATCCCCACCTCGTCGATCGCTTCGACCCCGTCAGGCACGACGAACTCAAACTCCTGCCAACCCTCGCTCGATGGCACCACCCAGGCGCCGGTTTCCTCGATCGCGCCGCTCACGGTGCGGCGCACATAGGGGGCGACTCGCAGATGCCCGTCACCGTTCCAGGGATCGAGCCAGAGCTTGAACCGCACTGTCTGCCCCGCATCCACGACCGGCGAGAACATCGGGCGATAGCGCTCGTCGTCGAAATCGCTGCGGCGATAGAAGGGCTTCCAGAAGACACGCGCGCCCTGGCCCCGTTCCAGGCGGTCGAGCAGAATTTCGAGCGAACCGCGCGAGCCCTCGACATGGCGCTCCGCCGAGTGCTTGAGGCTGACCTGGTTGAAGCCTTCGGTGCGGAAACCATGGGTCGAGCCGGGCAGGTCGAAGTCGAAGCGCAGGCCGCGGCGTGTCATGTCCTCGCGCCAGAGCTCGGGCACGTCGCGGCCGGCCAGTTGCAGCGCCAGCACCGTCAGCTCGCGCGCGAAGCTCGGGATATCGACGATGTTGATCGAGCCGACAATGCCGGAGGCCACGAGGAAGTCATTGATCGGCTTGCGATACTTGTCCCAGCTCGGATCGAGCCCTTGGAAAGTGCCGACGATGGCGGCGGCATTGCCGGCATTGCAGTCGGTGTCCCAGCTGGCCATGGTGGCGATTTCCGCGGTGCGAGGCACCGATCCCTGGCCGTAGAGGATGGACATGATGGTCACCCCGGCATTGGGAATGATGTGGCAGACGCCCGGATAGCGGTCATAGCCCCATTCGGCATTGAGCATGTCGCGGCAGGCCCGCCAGTCATCGGGATTGGCCTTGTGGAAGGCGATCACGGCGCTGCACACTTTGGCGTAGGTCGAGTTCGGGTCGATAGTTCCAAGTGCAATCTCGACGATCTCTTCGATCGAGCCGGCCTCGAAGGCGGCCGCAATGGCGGCAGCGCAAAAGCGGGCGCCGTTGAGCCCATCGCCGTCATGGGCGACGCTGGCCGCCATGGCCGACATGTCGGCGGCGCGCTGTGGATTGCCAGGGTTCACCCACCCCCAGCTGTCGATGAAGATCTGCCCGCCGATCTGCTCGGCGACGGTGGTGCCATTAGTGGCGATGGCGCCGGACATGGGTGCGGTAATGCCGGCCTGCAGGTTCTTGTAGGCGGTATGCTCGGTGGAGATGCCGAAGCCGCCCCACCAATACATGCCATGCTCTTCGGCGGCATAGTTTAACCAGATCTTGCCGACATCCTCGGCCGTGCATTGAAGGCCGTAGTCGCGCAGCGCGCGGATAAAATAGACCGGACCGTTGGTGTCGTCGTCGGCGGCAAAATTCTTAAAGTCCCGCAGATACTCAGTTACCTCGCCATAGGTGTCGCGGACCCGCTCATAGCTCCAGATCGTGGGTTCCACCGGCGCGCCCAGGCGTACGCCGATCGCCTTGGCGATGAACCCGGCATAGATTTTTTCGAGGATTTGCGTTTCAGAAATCATAGGTCAGGTCCGTGGCGTCAGGGAAGGTCTAAAAGGGTGAGGGCGAGGGCGCGCTGCTGCGCTGCGGCGCGGTCGGCGGCGATGATCCGCCCGGCCGTGGCGGCAAACTCATCGGCCTCTGCCATCAGGTCGAGGCGATTGGCAGAGTTGATACGGTCAAGATCGGTCCGGTCGATCACCGCTTCGCCATGCATTGCGCCCAGGACAGCGCCGGCCATCACACCGATGGAATCGGTATCACGGCCCGAGTTGATGCCATCGACGATGGCGTTTCGAAAATCGCCGCCACTGAGCAGGCAGAAGCCCAGGGCCAGGGGCAATTCCTCGATGGCGCGCAGCCGCGAGGGTTGGTAGGCGTCGGTCAGCCGCCCGGCCTTGGAAGGGCTGTGATTGACGTCGTCTCCCATAGGGGAATAGGGCGCGATGGCGCGGTGAAACTTGTCGACAATGGTGGCGTGGTCGGTGTCCTTTCCGCGTTCGGCGTGGGCGATTTCGCAGACTTCGGCAATAGCTTTGCGGGTACCGTCCTTCGCCAGCGCCAGGACCGTTTCGACGATAGCGTCAATGGTCGTATCAGGTACAAATGCAGCAGCCACGGCAGCAGCAAGCACGCCGGCCGCCTCGAGCCCGTAGCTCTCCTGGTGGCCCGACGCGAAAGCGATGGCCTCGTCATAGGCGGCTTTGGGGTCGGTGGCATTGGCCACGCCGATGGGCGCCACATACATGGCGGCGCCGCAATTGACCATATTGCCGATACCGCCTTGGCGCGGGTCGCATGAGGCCAGCTGATGCCGCTGAAATATCCACTTCTCGGGATAGAATAGCCGGTCGAGCAATACTGTCTCACGCTGCAATTCCGGGATCCAGCGCGGTTCCCAGGCGATCTGGCGGACCATTCCGTCGGCCATGTCCCAGGCGTCCAGATGCCGGCCAGCTTCGGCATAGACATTGCACAGCGCCAGGGTCATCAAGGTGTCGTCGGTGACGATCCCATTGCCGCGGACGCGGCCATTGCGCAGTTCGGGGGCCAGGTCCATCTTGTGCCAGCGCGTCATGACGCTGTCGACGCGGCCATAGCGGGAACGGATGTCAGCCGCCGACAGCTTTTCGACTGGCGCGCCGAGCGCGTCGCCCAGCGCCACGCCATAGATCATGGCTCGAACCCGGCCGCGGAAATTCTTGGTCATTTCTATCCTCTGGGGGCAGTGTCCCGCCCGATCTGGGTGCGGCCCGCCTCGGGAGGGCGAGGCAGGCCACAGTGCCAGGCCTATTCGCCCAGCACAGTTCGCGCGTATTCGGCCATGCGCTCGCCGCCGGCAGCGTTGTATTCGGCGACGAAATCGCCCCACTGGTCGATGCTGGCCTCGCCGGTGATGAACTTGGCGACCCAGGCACGATAGACCTGTTCCGTGGCGTCAACGTCGGCAGCGAATTCGGCCGGCCAGACGAAGGTGTTGTCGGCAGTGAAGTCGGCCTTAATATTGTCGAGAGCCGTCTGAGCCGTCGGGCTCAGCAAGGGTGTCGGCGGGGCCCAGTTGGCGGCGTTGAAGAAGCGGGCGTACCAGGTGGAGATCTGGTCGGTGAAAGTCACAGCACCGCTTGCGTCCTTCGTATATTGGGTACCCTCAAAACCCATGCGGTCAATGTCCTGGCCCTCCTTGGAGGCCATGAAATCGAGCACCGCGAAGGCCGCTTCCTTATTCTCGGACAGCGCGGAAATGGCAAAGCCACGCGCCTCTTTTGCGACGTCGACCGCGGCGAGACCTTGGCCGCCGGGGCCCGACGGTGCTGGCAACACGGTGAGCGTGATGTCCTCGCCCGGATGGGCCTGGCGCATCTTGCCACCATAGATATCGATGACTTCGGGCGAGGAGCCGAAGATCACACCGGCTTTGCCGGTATAGAACTTGTCTTCCTTCACGTCGTAAGTGTTGGTGACATATTCCTTGTCGTAGAGGCCCTTGGCGGCAAGGTCAGCATAGAAACCGATCTTGGCCTTCTCCGCGTCGGTGATGCGCGAATTGACCCACTGGCCCTCGGCATTCTTCATCCAGGTGCCGGTCACGCCAAAGGCCTGGTTGAAGACCGAGTCCAGCTCGGCGGTGGTGCCGAAACCGGTCAGGCCCAAGGTATTGCCAGGGGTGCCGTCGCCGTCGAGATCGGCGTCGTGAATGGCCCGGAACAGCGCCTCGTATTCTTCCACCGTAGTCGGGGGTTCCATGCCGAGCTGATCTAGCCAGTCTTGGCGGATCACCGGCTGGGGTGCCCGCGGCGGGTAGATATAGAGCAGGTAGGGATAGTTAGCGAGGCGCTCGACATTATGCGGCCAGAGCGCGTCCTTGATATGCGCGGAGCCCTCGATCCAGGGGCTGAGATCCTCCAGGATATCCTGTTCGGCCATCTTCTGGTCGCCACCCTGGAAGTAGATGATGTCGGGAATGTCGCCCGACAGCAGCATAATGCCCAGCGCCTCCACATAGGCGGCTGTGCCGCCGGGCAGATCGACGGTCTGGATGTCGATATCGTGGCCTTGGGCCTTGAGACCGGCCTCTATTGCCTCGATTTCCTTCATGTCGTCGGAATTGGTGGTGAGCAGGTCCTTGCTGACCAGTCGTACCACGGTCTGCGACAGGGCCGGTGCTGCGGCAGCGCCGAGCATGGCCACGGCCGTAGTGGCCAAGAGTAAAGTACGAAGCATGGTTTTCCTCCCTTTTGCTTTCGTTTTCGGTTGATCGCTCATCCCTTCACAGCCCCGGACATGGTGCCCTTGGTGAAGAATTTGAGGATGAGTGGATAGATGGCCAGGATCGGCAGGATGGTGATGAAGATCATGCCGGCCTTGAGCGCTCTGATATCGATCTGGGCGATGCCGATATTGTTGTTGGCATTGGTGGCGCCGACGATGGCGATCTTGTCGCCCTCGATGACGAATTGGCGCAGCACCACCTGCAGCGGCCACTTGCTCTGGTCGTTAAGGTAGATCATCGCCCGGAAGAATTCGTTCCAGTGCAGGACGAAGTAGAAGAGGGCGATGGTAGCCAAGGCTGGTTTGGCCAAAGGCAGCACCACCAGGAAGAAGGTCTGGAACGGATTGGCGCCGTCCAGTTCGGCCGCTTCCAAGAGTTCCTTGGGAATCTCCTCGAAGAAGCGGATGAGGATGATCAGGTACCAGGCGCTGATCGCTTTATAGAGAATGACCGACCAGGGCGTGTTGAGCAGGCCCATGCGCTTCATCAGGAAGTAATCTGGGATGATGCCGGGCTCGAAGACGATCGTGATCAGCACCATCATGAAGATAATGCGCCGGCCCGGCAGGCCGGGGCGCGACATGCCCCAGGCCATCAGCGCGGTGAAGAACACCCCGATCACCACGCTGGTTGCGGTCATCCAGATTGAATTGAACATGCCCCGTTGCACATTGGGGTGCTGCAACAACAGCAGCCAGACATCGAGGGAGAACCCATCGGGAAAGATGGTCAGGCCCGAGAAGCCGGCGACATTTTCTGGCGCAGTGAACGACAGCGCCAGCAGGTTCAGCAGCGGCTGGATGGTGAAGACCGTCAGCAGCAGCAGGGTCGAGAGGATGAGCACATATTCCATGCGCTCGAGTGGGGTGCGGCGGGCGTTCATGGACATTACCATACTCCCTTGCCGGTCAGGCGCTTGCTGACCAGATGCGACACCAGGATCAGCGCCATGCCGATCAGGGCCTTAAAGAGGCCTGCGGCGGTGGCCAGAGCGTATTCGCCCGTCGAGAGGCCGAGCCGGTACACGTAGGTGTCGAGAATATCGATGGTCGAAGCGTTGACCGCGTTCTGCATGTTGATGACCTGGTTGAGGTCAGCGCTAAGAAACATGCCCATATTTAGGATGAAGAGCGTCGCGATGGTCGGTACGATGCCCGGAATGGTGACGTACCAGATTTTCTGCCAGCGATTGGCTCCATCCATCTCGGCGGCGTCGTATAGCTGCGGATCGATGGCAAAGATGGCGGCCAGATAGAGCAGGCTGTCCCAGCCGGCCGAGCGCCAGATTTCGGAAATCACCAGCACCCAGCGGATGGTACCGGTATTGGTCATGTAGTTGACCGGCTCGAAGCCCATGGCTTGGGTTATCTGGCCGACGGCCCCGTCGGTTGGCGAAAGCAGCGCGATGAAGACGCCAGCGATCACCACCCAACTCAAAAAATGCGGCAGGTAGATTGCTGACTGGATGACCCCGCGCAGCTTGCCATTGCGAATTTCGTTGAGCAGCAGTGCCACGATGATCGGCACGGGAAAAACGAAGAGAATTTTCATCCCTGAAATGATCAGGGTGTTGGCCAGCACTTGGTAAAATATGGGCGACACGAAGAGGGTCTGGAAATTCTTCCAGCCCACCCAGATATTGGGCGGGATGATGCGCACCTGCTCGAAGGCCATCTTGGCCTCCCAGATCGGCACATAGTGCCAGATGAAGAAGAACAGCAGCCCCGGCGCCATCATGGCGTAGTAGGGCCACCACTGCCGGAAGCCGTTCAGAAACCAGTCATGAAAGCGGACCTGATCCGACAAAGACCCTCCCGGCGCATCCCCCGTTCCGGCCGCCGGAGTAATGGGAACGTTCCCACTGCTGAGTGCAGAAGCACGCGCTTGCAGCGACTGGTTGCTCATTCTCGAACTCCCCCTACCCCACCATCTGGCGGGGCTCGCGCGACAGATCGGCCAGGGATCCCCGGTCGATCAAGCGGCACGGCATGTAGACGCGGCCGTGTTCCGGCCGCCCTTCTATTTCGTCAAACAGGCTCTCCACTGCCCGCGCGCCGATATCACGGCCCGGCTTGGCAATGGTGGTGAGACCCGGAAAGGTGAAGGCCCCCGAAGGGATGCCATCAAAGCCGAGGATGGATACATCTTCGGGACAGCTCAAGCCGCGCTCGCGCACTGCAAGCATGGCGCCAATGGCCATCATGTCATTGGCCGCAAAGACGCAGACATGCCCAAAATGCGGGCGGTCGAGCACCTGCAGCATGGCCTCGCGCCCGCCCTCGAGCGTATATTCTCCATCAACGATCAGCAGTGGCGCGGGGTCAACATCGCGCTCGATGCAGTGCCGATTGACAGCATTGAGGAAACGGGTGCGCGCCAGGCGCGACTTGGGACCGACAATCAGCACCGGAGCCTGATGGCCCTTGGCGACCAGATGATCGAGCCCCAGGGTGACCGCTTGGGTAATATTGGAACCGACACTGGAAACATCGGCAAAACGCTCAGCGCTGGAGCCGATCAGCACAAAAGGCAGCCCGAACCGGTCAAGGTCATCGAGGGTGTCCGAGACCGGGTTGACGATCGCGCCATCGACCCGCGCCCGGCGCAGTGCGCGCAGATGGTTTTCTTCCTTCTGGGGGTCCCAGTCCGAGGAAAATACCAAGAGCGACACCCCGACTTCGGCGGCGCGATCCTGCGCGCCCCGAGCCACTTCAGCCCAAAAGGGGTTGGCAATGTCGGGGATGACCAAGCCAAGCATACCGGAGCGCCCCGAACGCATGCCCACCGCAAGATGGTTGGGTTCATAGCCGACAGCCTGGGCCGCCGTCAGCACCCGCCCGCGGGTTTCGGGCAGGATGTTTTCGCCGCCCGCCAAAGCGCGCGCCGCTGTGCTCTTGGACACACCGGCTCGATCAGCAACATCGATGATGGTTGGCCGGCGCTTACGCAACGACATCCTCCCTACCGGCTCTCCAGGCGGAGCATGGGAACGTTACCATGCCACATCTGTGAGTCAAGTGACGTCGACTACTCACGGTCACCTTTTTCGCTGGCCTTAGCATTTTGCCGCATAGCCAGTAGTTGACCGTCGACAGCCACTGGCCGAAATAGCGAATGGACGGTTTTTCGGAAATCGCCGATGTCGCTCTAGCGGCTTGAATGGGGCGATTGCCGAATTTCCAGTCCAGTGACCAAAGCTTGAGCTTTCTTTGGCATTCTACGGGCTTTGTCACGTTGAGCTCCCGCGGGCAAAGCCCATTTGGCGGAAAGCTCCTCTTAAGCGGCTTTGGTCGCGACCTTATGCGTTCGCGTCATCTGCTCGGAACAGGCGCAGCGTGCGACGAGAGATGAGATGGCTGAAGATTGAAGGTGTTGTAAACGGCGGAGGGGCAAGCAAGGTCGTGTCCCCGGTCGTGGTGTAGCTGAGCGCGGTAGTCATCGGCGCTTTCCGGTAGGGTCTGGTTGCTTACACCAACCTGATACCGGAAGGAC
>NZ_JACIEW010000003.1 GCF_014197055.1 Devosia subaequoris
TTCCGCTTGGTTGAGGTCCATGGACGGCTCATGGCTACCTCCTCTCCAGTGGAAGCAATATAGTGCACCTCCAGGCTGTCTCGCCTAACGATCACGTTGGCGATTGCGGGAGTGAGCTCAGCTGGGTCCTCTCTCACTTCTTCAGGGTTTTGGCTGCTGCTCAAGTGCTGTTGCAGCAGATCCAGGACCGCCTGCTCTATCTCTGGAGCGGATACGCGTGGAACCGATCCCGCCTCCTCTCGCCGACCCTGCTGCAGTGCAAAAGACGTGTAGTACCGATAGCGCACCCCAGCTTTATTGGCGGTCGTCGGTGTCATGCGGAAGCCTCTGTCGTCAAACAGCTTACCCGCAAGCAGCGCATTTGTGTTGATGCGCGTCGTGCTGCTGGGCGCAGCTTCACTCAGCGCTGTCTGAACTGCCTCGAACTGCTCCAGAGCAATGATCGGCGAGTGATGACCCGAATAGTGCTGACCCTTATGGCGCACTTCACCGATATAGACGCGATTGCGCAGAAGATAGGCCAGAGGCCCCTTACTGAACGGCACCCCACCTCTTTGGGTGCCGTCCCGCAGCTTGCTGATCTTGGTGGTGAGCCCCCGCTCCCGCAGTTCTCTCAGGAGCCCGGTCAGGCTCCTGAGCTCGAGATAGCGGCGGAAGATGAAGCGGATTGTCTCTGCTTCCGCCGGGTTGATCACCAGCTTCTTGTCTTCAGTGTCATAGCCAAGCGGCACCGGGCCACCCATGTGCAGCCCCTTCTTCTTGCTGGCCGCGATCTTGTCCCTGATGCGCTCACCGGTGACCTCTCGCTCAAACTGAGCAAAGGACAACAGCACATTGAGGGTGAGCCGTCCGATCGAGGAGGTGGTGTTGAAGCTCTGGGTCACCGACACGAAAGAGACCTGACGAGCATCAAAGCGCTCCACCAGCTTGGCGAAGTCTGCGAGAGATCGCGTCAGCCGATCCACCTTGTAGACCACGACAATGTCGACTTCCCCCGCATCAATCGCACCAATCAACTGTTGCAGGGCCGGGCGGTTCATCGAGCCCCCCGAAAAGCCACCATCATCAAACGCGGTGGGCACCAGCGTCCAGCCCTCATGTTTCTGGCTGGTAACATAAGCTTCACAGGCCTCCCGCTGTGCAGCGAGCGAGTTGAACTCCTGCTCCAGCCCATATTCCGTAGAGACACGCGTGTAGATGGCGCAGCGCAGCGGTTTGGCTAAGGCCGCACTCATTTCCCTTCCCCTGCCGCGCCGTTGCTGGTGTCTTTCTCACGTAAGCCAAAAAACCGCGGGCCATTCCAGCGGGTGCCAGTAATCCGCCGGGCGATGTCCGACAGGCTCTGATACTCAGCACCCTGCCAGATGAACCCGGCCGTGGTGACGGTCACGGTGTGCACGTCATTGCCGAACTCCCGCACCAGCAGGGTCCCCGGCCCAAGCCGCCGCCGGCGCACGGGCGGTACAGTCGGCGGAGCCTTGGCCTTGCGAGTCCCTTCCTGCCGCTCGCGAATGTTCTCACGCTGGATACGCTCGAGGTAGCGCTGAGTGGCCCGATCAAGATCCCCATGCACTTTTGCCTGCAGACGGTAGGCCAGCAGGCGCATCAACAGGGAGCGGGGCAAGTCTGGTGGTCCGGTGCGGAGCCGTTTCCGCCACAATACCCGCAGCCCGTTGATGTCCAGCTCCGCGAGTTGCGCCAGGTCGTGCCTCAACCCTTCTTTCCGCTCGTCTTCAAATGAGGGGGAGCCAGCCTGCTCAAGTGTCGGGGAATGCGACGGACCGGCTGTGACCGCCTCCGCACCTGACCTAGACTGATAATCAGTTTGAATCTGTTCCAAGGCGCGACCTCCAGGTTTTGACGATTAAGCCCGTTACCACCCAAACCCCGCTATGGCTAAAAGCCGGCGGGGTGACGCGCCTTTTTGTGGCGCCACCAGTACCGCTCCAAGCTGGATACAAGTCCAGTCCGAAGAGCCGGGAAGACCGCCTGTGCAAGGCGCACTTAAGACGAATCCCATCTCTTGTCTTTGCGAACCGGTCTCCAAGTGCGCCGACCTCAACCGACGGAAAGCAGACGAAAATACGGGGAGAAAAGCAGCAGAAACTGGCCAAAATGGCTGTGCTAAGTTCTTCGGGGAGACCGTCTCATTCGAGCCTAGTGACCGCTAAGCCTTTGATTGTGGCTGCATCTCCCACATCATCCGAGAGCACGCGGCTGCATAGGGAGTGGTTGGTGGGCCCACCAGGACTCGAACCTGGAACCAGACCGTTATGAGCGGTCGGCTCTAACCATTGAGCTATAGGCCCTCGCCCGCGTCATATCAGGGTCGCAGCCACTGTCAAACTCTGTTTGCACCGGCCAATGCATGCAAGCCCATGGCCGCTTCCCCCGGCGCCTGTCCTCGGCTAGTTTGTGCGCCAGCCGAACAGATGACGGGCAGCGCCCTTGCGGGACGGAGATATCATTCATGGTCTGATGCGAGGGCTCTCGGTAATCGAGTGCTTCGACGAGGATCATGCACGCATGTCGATTACCGACGTGGCCGAGCGCACCGGCCTTGAACGCGCCACGGCGCGGCGCTGTCTGCTGACCCTGGTGCATCTGGGCTATGCCACTTATGACGGTAAGTTCTTCCAGTTGACGCCGCGCGTGCTCAATCTGGGCCATTCCTATCTTGCCGCTACGCCCCTGCCCCGGCTGATCCAGCCATTCCTGGAGGAACTCTCCCGCGCCACCGGGGAAAGCACCTCGGCGGCCGTGCTGGAAGGAACTGACATACTCTATGTCGCGCGCGCCTCCACACGCCGCGTCATGTCGATCAATCTGGGCGCTGGCGCGCGCCTGCCCGCCTATTGCACCTCCATGGGGCGCACCCTCTTGGCCGCGCTGCCGCCCGAGGAAGCCCAGGCGATTCTCGAGCGCTCTGACATTGTCGCCTATACCGCGCGGACCAAGGCCGACAAGGCTACCATCACGACCGAACTGGCCGTCATCGCCGCCCAGGGCTTCGCTGTTATCGATCAGGAACTCGAACTGGGCCTGTGCTCGATAGCCGTTCCCCTGCACAATGCCGTCGGCCAGGTGGTGGCTGCCATCAATATCGGTGCCCACGTCGCCCGGGCGCCCACCTCTCGCATGATTGCCCATTTCCTACCGCTGATGCGCAGGGTTCAGGCCGAAGTCCGCCCGCTGCTGCGCTAGAAAATAGCGGCCCGCGGACTGTCCGGAAGCTGTCACACAGCAACGCTAACTTTGCCACCAAAGGCCGGAAAAGCCATGGTTAACCGCCCATGACGCCATGGCAGCTTGTTTCCGGGCAAGACCGACACAATTCCTTTCCGTCACAATTTTCACGTTCATTTACAACAGCTTGCAATGTCATAAACCGGTCATTGAATTGCAATAAAACTGTCGCCGCGCCCTCCTATGGTCTGCCGCGTCACAGGGCGGCCCAACGAATGGCTGGCCATGTTTGCAAATGAATTCCGGAAGGGACATTCCATGAAGACCGCACTCTACGCCAGTGCTGCCGTTATTGCTCTTGCAGCATTCGGCACTAATGCCGCCTACGCTCAGTCGCGCGACACCATCCAGATCGCCGGTTCCTCCACCGTGCTGCCCTTCGCTTCGATTGTCGCCGAAGAATTCGCCAATGCATTCCCCGACTACAATGCCCCCAACGTTGCCGGTGGTGGCTCGGGTGGCGGCAAGCGCCAGCTTTGCGAAGGCGTCGGCGAAGCCACTCTGGACATCGCCAACTCGTCCTCCAAGATGAGCGCCAGCGAACTGGAAAGCTGCCATGCCAACGGCGTGACCGACGTGCGCGAAATCGTGTTCGGCTATGACGGCATCGTTTTCGCCACCGGCATCGATCAGGGCGACTTCGCTCTCGAGCCCGTCCACCTCTACAAGGCTATCGCTGCTCAGGTTCCGGTTGACGGCGAACTGGTCGACAACCCGTACAACAACTGGTCCGAAATCGACGCTTCGCTTCCCGACCAGGCTATCTTCGTTGCCATTCCCGGCACCAACCACGGCACTCGCGAAGTCTTCGACCAGCGCGTTCTGGAAGCTGGTTGTGAAGCTGCCGAGCTGCCCGAGATGGATGAAGACGCCATGGAAGCGGCTTGCCTGACCCCGCGTCAGGACGTCGTTGTGGAAATCGCCGGTGACTACACCGAGACCCTGGCCCGCCTGCAGTCGAACCCCGAAGCTGTTGGCGTGTTCGGTTTGAGCTTCTACGATCAGAACCGCGACACCCTCAAGGTTGCCACCGTGTCCGGCGTTGAACCGAGCCTCGACACCATCGCCGCTGGTGACTACCCGGTCTCGCGTCCGCTGCAGTTCTACGTCAAGGGCGCCCATGTCGGTGTGATCCCGGGCATCGAAGACTACGTCGCCTTCTTCCTGTCCGAGCAGATGGCCGGTGCCGGTGGCACTCTGGAAGCTGCTGGTCTGGTTCCGGCGTCCAGCGAATTCCTCGCTGGCCAGCTCGAGGCCTTTAACAACGCTGAACAGTACACCCGCTAAGCGGCTCTACTCTTCTCAGGAGAATCCCGGCCCGGTCGGGGTTCTCCCCCAAGCATTCGAGATACGCGCCAGGCCCGTTGGTCCGGCACACCAGGAAGGACCGCTTCGCCGTGAACGCCCTCGTTATCGCAGCCCTTCTTCTGGTTCTACTTACGGTTTCCTATCAGGTCGGATGGTCGCGCAGCCGAAAACTGGCCGAGGGCAAGGAGGCGCGTCTTCACTCTCGCCCGATCTATCATGGCGTCCTTGCCGCGCTGTTCGCCCTCCTGCCAGCCATCGTCATTTTGGGTCTTTGGGCCCTGTTCAGCCAGTCCGTAACCCATAGCTTCATTCTGGCGCAGCTACCTGCGGAAGTTGCGCAGCAGCAGCCATTCGAGGTTCAGGCCGCCATTTCGCGGGTGCAGGCCATTGCCTCCGGCTATGGTGTCATCGGCGAACCGACCCCAGCCGAGGCCGCTGCAGCCAGTGCCTATGCCTCCTTCCAGCAACTTTCCTTCCTTGGCGTCATCGCCGCTGCCGCAGCCCTTGGCGCAGGCGGCCTGTTCTGGGCTCAACGCCGGATAGCGCCGCGCCTCCGCGCCCGCACCGAGGTGGAGATCTTCGTCCGCCTGGCGCTCATCGCCTGCTCCACCGTGGCCATCCTGACCACGCTGGGCATCGTGCTTTCCCTTCTCTCTGACGCACTGCGCTTCTTCAGCTTCATCAACCCGCTCGACTTCTTCTTCGGCACCACCTGGAACCCGCGCTTCCAGAGCACGGGGTCGGGTTCCGCGGGCGAATATGGGCTTTTGCCGCTGCTCTGGGGCACGGTGATGATCAGTCTCATCGCGATGCTGGTCGCTGTTCCCATCGGACTGATGTCGGCAATCTACCTGTCTCAATACGCCCATGAGCGCGTGCGCAGCGTGGTCAAGCCGATCATCGAAATTCTCGCCGGCATTCCCACTATCGTTTACGGCTTCTTTGCTCTGGTCACCGTCGGCCCGTTCCTTTCTGGTCTGGGTGACGTCATCGGCATCGATATTCGCGCCACCAGCGCGCTCACCGCTGGCGTCGTAATGGGCATCATGATCATCCCCTTCATCTCTTCGCTCAGCGACGACATTCTGGGGCAGGTTCCGCGCGCCATGCGCGACGGCTCGCTCGGCCTGGGCGCCACGCAATCGGAAACCATCCGTAAGGTGCTGCTGCCCGCTGCCCTGCCCGGCGTGGTCGGTGCAGTGCTGCTCGCCGTCAGTCGCGCCATCGGGGAAACCATGATTGTGGTTTTGGCGGCTGGCAACAGCCCGGTCCTGCGCGCCAATCCTGCCGAGCCGACATCTACGGTGACGGTCAGCATCGTCAACCAGTTGACCGGTGATGCCGACTTTACCAGCCCGCAATCTCTGGTCGCCTTCGCCCTCGGTCTCACGCTTTTCGCCATGACATTGCTGCTCAACGTCCTGGCGCTCTACATCGTCCGCAAATTCAGGGAGCAATACGAATAGCCATGACTGATACTGTGCTCCCTGGCGCCGCGGCCGGCGCGCAAAACCGCGAACGGGTTCGCAAGGGCCTGGCCCGTCGCCATCGCAACGAAGCGCTGTTCCGCTGGGCAGGCATTCTCTCCATTGCCGCCGCCCTTGGTTTCGTCGCCATTCTGTTCGGCATGATCCTGTCCAAGGGCCTGCCCTCGTTCTGGCAGTCCACCGTTCATTTCGAAGCCTATTTCGACCCCGAACTGATCCAGGGTGGCCCGCGTCCAGAGCGCGCCGATTTCCCCTCGCCTGCTGACCACCAGCAGGCCGTGAAAACCTGGCAGCGCGCCGTGACGATGTCCAATTGGAACAAGATCGTTGAGACCGGTCTGCGTGAGGCTGCACCTGGCTTTGAAATCGAGAGTCGCGATCTGCTCGAGCTTGTGACCTCCGCCGGTCGCTTCCAGTTGCGCGACATCTATTTTGCCAAGCCGGAGGTGCTGGGCCAGCGGATCCCGGTCTCCATTCTTGCCTCGGCCAACACCGACAACTGGCTCAAGGGCACCATCGACCGCAGCCAGCCTGATGAGCGTCAGCAGCTTGCCGCGACCACCCGCGCCCTGGCCGACCAGTTTGAAGAGAATGGGACCATCAGCTTCGATTTTGCCTGGCACATCTTCACCAATGTCGACAGCCGCTCGGCACCGGCGACCGCTGGCCTGGCCGGTGCATTCATGGGCTCGCTCTACATGATGATCGTGGTGATCGTGCTGGCCGTGCCGATTGGCGTGGCAAGTGCCGTCTATCTCGAAGAGTTCGCCCCAAAAAACCGCCTGACCGACCTGATTGAAGTCAACATCAACAATCTTGCGGCCGTGCCCTCCATCGTCTTTGGCCTGCTCGGTGCCGCCGTCTTTATCAACTACTTCGGTCTGCCCCGCTCGGCGCCGCTGGTTGGCGGCCTGGTGCTGACCCTGATGACGCTGCCAACTATTATCATTGCGACCCGCGCCGCTCTACGTGCGGTTTCGCCATCGCTGCGCCAGGCCGCACTCGGGCTTGGTGCATCGCACAACCAGACCGTGTTCCACCACGTCCTGCCCATGACCTATCCGGGCGTACTGACAGCGACGATCATCGGCGTTGCCCAGGCCCTTGGCGAAACTGCGCCGCTGCTGCTAATCGGCATGAGCGCCTTCATTGCCAATGTTCCGGCTGGTCCGCTGGACTCGGCCACCGCCCTTCCGGTGCAAATCTATCTCTGGCAGGGTAACGAAAACCGTAACTTCTTCGAGGCGAGGACCTCCGCAGCCATCATCGTTCTGCTCGGGTTGATGCTGCTGCTCAATGCCATCGCCATCTTCCTGCGCTCGCGCCTTGAAAAGCGCGCTTAAGGAGACACCAATATGGACGTTCTCGCCGGCAAGGTTAAAGTGACCTCAAAGACTTTGGATCAGACCATGAACCCCGCTGAATTGATGGATCATCCCATCCGCCTCTCCACACGCGACGTGACCGTCCACTACGGAGAAAAGCAGGCGCTGCATGGCATTTCCATCGACATACCCGATCGCGCCGTTACCGCCTTCATCGGCCCCTCGGGCTGCGGCAAGTCGACCTTTCTGCGTTGCATCAACCGCATGAACGACACCATTGAAGGCGCCAGGGTCGGCGGCAAGATTGAGTTGGATGGAGAGGATATTTACTCATCCGACCTCGATGTGGTCGAACTGCGCGCCCGCGTCGGCATGGTGTTCCAGAAGCCGAACCCCTTCCCCAAGTCGATTTATGACAATGTGGCCTATGGCCCGCGCATTCATGGCCTGGCCAAATCCAAGGCCGATCTCGATGAGATCGTCATCTCCTCACTGCGCAAGGCGGGCCTGTTCGAAGAGGTAAAGGATCGCCTTGCCGAACCCGGCACCGGCCTGTCCGGCGGCCAGCAGCAGCGCTTGTGCATTGCCCGCGCCATTGCCGTTGGTCCCGAAGTCATCCTGATGGATGAGCCCTGCTCGGCTCTCGACCCGATCGCCACCGCCATCATTGAGGAACTGATCGACGAGCTGCGTGAGAACTACACCATCGTCATTGTAACCCACTCGATGCAGCAGGCCGCCCGCGTCAGCCAGAAGACCGCCTTCTTCCACCTGGGCAACCTGATCGAGCATGGCGACACCGAAGACATCTTCACCAATCCGGTGAACAAGCAGACCCAGGACTACATCATGGGCCGTATTGGCTGACAGCCACGGGAAGAGGAAACATCATGCCCAATACCGGCACCGAACACATTGTCACCTCCTACAATGAAGAGCTGCTGGCGCTCGCCCAGGCCATTGCCGAGATGGGCGGTCAGGTTGAGGTGGCCATCGAAAATGGTACTCGCTCACTGCTCAAACTCGACCGCGAACTGGCCGATCTGACCATCATTGCCGACCAGCGCATCGACGACATGCAGCGCGAAATCGACGAGATGGCTGTCTCGATGATTGCCCGGCGCCAGCCCATGGCCAGCGATCTGCGCGCCATCATCACCGCCATCCACGTGGCGTCCGACCTTGAGCGCATTGGCGACATGGCCAAGCAGTTGGCGCGCCGCTCGCTGAAGCTCGAAGGCCTCAATCTCCAGCCCACCTTCTACAACGGCGTCAAGAATATGACCGCGCTGGTGCTACGCCAGGTCAAGGACGCACTCGACGCCTATGGCAATCGCGAGGAAGCTGCTTCCATTGAGGTCTGCAATCGCGATGACGAGGTGGACGCGATGTACACCTCGCTGTTCCGCGAACTGCTGACCTATATGCTCGAAGATCCACGCAACATCACCGCCTGCACCCATCTGCTGTTCTGCGCCAAGAGCCTGGAACGTGTCGGCGATCACGCCACCAATATCGCCGAGCGGGCTTACTATCTGTCCACCGGCAAGCAGCTCACCAGCGACGTTCAGGATCTGCAGCGCCAGCAGATCAAAGCGTAGCAGGCGGTCTGCGCTGCAGACGGAAGGCTCCATTGGAGCCTTTCAAGCCAAGTAGGCCGTGCGAGCCACGCTCGAATGGCCGGGACGGTGGGACAACCACCACATGCAAACTCAATGTTCGGCCCCTCCCTTGGGTGCCGGCCGATGGAGCACATCCATGCCCGCGACGGTTCTTGTTGTTGAAGACGAAGGCGATATCGCCATTCTGCTGCGCTACAATCTGGAGGCCGAAGGCTTCCGCGTGGTCACCGCCGAAAGTGGCGATGAGGCGCAGCAGGCCCTCGCCGAAAAACTGCCCGATCTGATCCTGCTCGACTGGATGCTGCCCGAGATTTCCGGCATTGAATTGTGTCGGCGCCTGCGCGCCCGCGATGAAACCGCCGGCATCCCGATCATCATGCTGACCGCGCGCGGCGAAGAAGAAGAACGCGTTCGTGGACTCTCGACCGGCGCCGACGACTACGTTGTCAAACCCTTCTCGGTGCCCGAACTGGTGGCCCGCATCCACGCCCTGCTGCGTCGCGCCAACCCCAACCTGGTCACCACCGCGCTCAAGGTCGGCGACCTCGAACTCGACCGCACCACCCATCGCGTGCGCCGCGCCAGTCGGGACGTACATCTTGGCCCCACCGAGTACCGGCTGCTCGAATATCTCATGCGTCATCCCGGCCGCGTCTATTCGCGCGAACAGCTGCTCGATGGCGTCTGGGGCAATGATGTCTATGTCGACGAACGTACGGTCGACGTCCATATCGGCCGTCTCCGCCGCGCCATCAATCGCGGTCGCGAGGTCGACCCCATCCGCACTGTGCGGGGAGCAGGTTATGCTTTCGACGAGCGTTTTGCCGCCAACGCCTAGCTATCGAGCGGGCCGGGCCGCTGCTGCGATCTCGTCCCAGCGCTAAAAACACCGTGACCGCCCACCAGGATTTTTTTGGAACGTCGCGCCCGCTTTCTTCATTGGTCAGCTATCCGAAGACGACCAAAAGGAGGCAGAAATGAAACTGTTCACCACCGCCGCCCTCGCAGCCGTGACCCTGCTCGGTGGCGCTCCCGCCCTGGCTCAGTTTAGCGGGGACTGGAACGAGCTGATCCGTACCCGTGATCTGACCGGCTCGCCGGTTTACACCACCAATGAGGCCCATGACGAGGGCTCTTGGGGAGCTGCAGACGGCGACTACATGTGGGGTTGGTCCGGCTATGAAGGCGTAGATGACAACTGGAACCACATCGGTGAGATCGAAGACGTTGTTCTCACTAAGTCCGGTGACCTGCGCGGCGTCGTGGTCGAAGTTGGCGGCTTTCTCGACATCGGCGACAAGCACGTCTTCCTCCAGGTAGAGGACGTTGAACTCACCCCAGAAGGCGACGAAGACTACGTCTTGGTGACCCGTTACTCGGAAGAGGAACTGGAGTCGATGGAAGGCGTCAACGAAGCTTGGTGGGAGTAGTCCCACATCTCATACGAGAAAATGGGCGCCACGGGCGCCCATTTTTTTGCCTCGTGCTCTGACTAACGCTTCTGGACCAAGAGCCACGCCAGACTCCCCAACCACCCAAGCAGCATCGCCCCCAAAAGGCGCTCATAAGCACCATCCCAGGCGGTGGGAACGAAAAAGAAGATTGGCGCCAGGACAGTCCAGGCTATTGCAAACCCAAGACCCAACCGCCCCCAGTGCCAGCCGCGTGCCTGCAGCGGCTTCCACAACAATGCCGAGGCAACAGCCACGGTTGTATAGAGGATCAGGACGCAGAGAAGGTGCAAGGTGGAAGCCGGAGACGTCACCAGCAGATCCTGGTTGACCCCCGCAATGGCGAGAATCGCAAGGGCCAGCGAGATCAGTAGCGCCCGGGCGGTTCGCGTCTGCCCATCATCGACTGTGACTTCCGGCAAGGCGACGGCGATGGCCACGATCGCTACCGCCAGGGCATAAAGCCCCACATCCTGAATCCATCCATATTGCCCATGCGCCAGGGCGCTGATCGTTTCGCTGAACGGATTGTGCTTCTCGAAGACGATTATCCCGACGAGATCGGCGAAAACCACCGCGCCACATCCCAGCAAACCGAGATAACCGCAGATCGTTGCCAGATGACTTCTGTGAGCGGCGGTCATGGCGAAGGATCCTTGCTTGGCGGCTCAATGACAAGCGCGCATACTGACAGAACCATCTCCTTTGAGCGTCCGTTCCAACAGAACTCTATCCGGACCAGGCGCTCAACAGCAAAAGGGCGGAGCCGCTAAGGCCCCGCCCTCCATCTCTGTCCGTCGAGGGACTTCAGCCTGCCGCGGTGTAAGCCGTTTTGACCACGGTGAAGAACTCGGCCGCATACTTGCCCTGCTCGCGCGGCCCGTAGCTCGAGCCCTTGCGGCCGCCAAAGGGCACGTGGAAGTCGACGCCCGCGGTCGGCACATTGACCATCACCATGCCGGCCTCGGCATTGCGCTTGAAGTGCGTGGCGTATTTCAGCGAGGTGGTGACGATACCGGCGCTGAGACCGAACTCGGTGTCATTGGCCGTGGCCAGCGCTTCCTCATAATCCTTGACCTTGATGACCGCCGCGACAGGCCCGAAGATTTCCTCGCGGGCAATGCGCATCTGGTTGGTCGCGCCGACAAACAGCGCGGGCTGCAGGAAGTGACCTTCGGTTTGCGCATTGACGCGATTACCGCCGGCGCGCAATTCGGCGCCTTCACCCCGACCGATCTCGATATAGTCCATGTCCTGCTTGAGCTGGCTGGGATCGACCACCGGACCGATTTCAGTGTCCTTGCTCAGGGCATCGCCCACGCGCAGATTCTTGGTCCGCTCGCTCAGGGCTTCGACAAACTTGTCGTGGATGCCCTCGGTAACGATGACGCGGCTCGAGGCGGTGCAGCGCTGCCCGGTCGAGAAGAAGGCCGACTGCGCCACGGTTTCCACGGCCACCTTGAGATCGGCATCGTCGAGCACGATGGTGGGGTTCTTGCCGCCCATTTCGAGCTGGAACTTGCGGCCATGTTCGATCGAGGCCGCAGCAACGCGCTTGCCGGTGCCCACCGAGCCGGTGAAGCTGATGGCATTGACATCCTTGCTGTCCAGCATGGTCTGGCCAACCACCGAGCCCTTGCCCATCACCAGATTCAGCACACCCTTGGGCAGGCCGGCGCGGACCAGAATATCGACGATTGCCCAGGTCGAACCCGGCACCAGATCGGCCGGCTTGACCACGACCGTGTTGCCATAGGCCAGGGCCGGCGCGATCTTCCAGGCCGGAATGGCGATGGGGAAGTTCCACGGCGTGATGATGCCGATGACCCCAAGCGGCTCGCGGGTGATCTCCACACCCACACCCGGCCGCACCGAGGGCAACACTTCGCCACTCAGGCGCAGCACTTCACCAGCGAAAAAGTCGAAGATCTGGGCGGCGCGGGTCACCTCGCCAATGCCCTCGGGCAGGGTCTTGCCCTCTTCGCGGCTGAGCAATTCCCCAAGCTCTTGCTTGCGGGCCGTGATTTCGTCGGCAGCCTTGCGCAGAATGGCGTGGCGCTCAAGAATGCCCGAACGCGACCAGGCCGGAAACGCGGCCTTGGCAGCCGCAATCGCCTGCTGCGTGTCCTCCACTGTCGCGCGGGCATAAACCCCCACAACTTCCTTGAGATTGGACGGGTTGATGTTCTCGACACCATCCGAGCCGACCCATTCGCCGTCGATAAGGTTCTTGTGCAATTCGGTCATGGAAAAGGCCTTTCGGTTGATAACGCTCGGGAGAAGAAGCGTGTATTTAGAGTAGGTTGGCTTGCGCGAGATCGCGCAGCAAATGGCTTGTGCCATAGGTCCAGGGCGGACATTTGGTAGACAGGTTGACCCGGTTGGTCAGCGTACCCAGGGTCGGTGTCGAAATGGAGACGACATCCCCAAGCTTGTGGGTAAAGCCTTTTCCAGTGCCATCGCGATCCTTCACCGGCGCAAACATGGTGCCCAGATAGAGCACCAGCCCGTCGGGATATTGATGGTGGTCGCCCACTGTGGCGGCGACCAGAGACTCGGGCGTACGCGAAATTTGCGCCATATTGGACTGGCCCTCGAGCACAAAACCATCCGTGCCCTCTACGCGCAGGGCGACCTCAGCCTGCTTGATGGTTTCGAGCGAGAACTCGCCGTCAAACAGACGCACGAATGGGCCCAGCGAAGCTGACGCATTATTGTCCTTGGCCTTGCCCAGCAGCAGCGCCGAGCGGCCCTCAACGTCACGCAGATTGACGTCATTGCCCAGCGTCGCGCCGATGATCTCGCCCTTGCTGGTCACCAGCAGCGCCACTTCTGGCTCGGGGTTGTTCCAGTTCGAAATCGGGTGCAGCCCGACTTCAGCGCCATGGCCCACCGCACTCATCGGCTGGCCCTTGGTAAAAATCTCGGCGTCCGGACCGATGCCCACTTCCAGGTATTGGCTCCAGACACCCTTTTCGATCAGCGCCGCCTTGACCTTCATCGCTGCATCCGAACCCGGTACCAGTTGCGAAAGATCGGTCCCGATCAGGTCGAGGATTTCGGTGCGCAATGCGTCAGCACGAGAATTGTCACCTCGCGCCTGTTCTTCGATCACGCGCTCAAGCAGCGACACCACAAAAGTCACGCCTGAGGCTTTGAGGGCCTGCAGGTCAATGGGTGTGAGCAATTGCGGCAGCTCCGGCTTGCCTTCCAGCGCATTGGCCATCACGGCATTGATGTCGCCAACCGCGCGACCGGGAGCAGTTTTCACATGCTCCGCCGCCCGCCCACTTTCGGCGATATCACGCACCGTGGCCATGCCGCGCGCCGTGATGTCGACCAATTGCCCGTCACGCACCGTCACGATGCGGGGATAGTCAAAGCCATCAAGTTTGGCGCGGCCGACAAGCACACCCTGCGGAAGATCACTGACGCTCATTTTGTCCCCTAACATGTTAGCTTGTCACTAGCCCAGTCGACTGGTCGGGCGCAACGCCTATGCGTATAAGTCATACTTTTTGACAATGCCACCCCATCGGCGAGCATTCAACTCTGGTTCATCTGCGCCCCAATACTGACGCATTGGGCCCGAACAACTCGGCCCAGCACTGATTCAAGGAGTTATCCATGCGTGCCCTTAGCGTCCTCGTCCCACTCGCATTGATCGCAACGACCCTGCCTGCATTTGCAGGAACCATCGCCATTGAAGGGCGCGGCGAAGTACGCGCCGCTCCGGACATGGCCACCATCAATTCTGGCGTCACCACCCAGGGCGCCACCGCTCGCGAAGCGCTCGACGCCAATACGGCCGCGATGAGCGAGCTGATTGCCGCTCTCAAGGAGTCCGGCATCGAAGCGCGGGATATCCAGACCTCCGGTTTTTCGGTCAACCCGAACTATGTCTATTCCGACGCCCGGGACGAGCTGGGCTATTCCAAGCCGCCCAAGATCAACGGCTATCAGGTGTCCAATTCGGTCACCGTCGTCGTGCGTGATCTCGAAGAGCTGGGCAGCATTCTCGACCGCTCGGTGACCGTGGGGGCCAACACCGTCAATGGCGTCAGCTCCTCTGTGGCCGATCCATCCGAACTGCTCGATGAAGCCCGCAAGCTGGCTTTCGACAATGCACGCGACAAGGCTGAGCTCTATGCCGACGCCGCCGATGTGAAACTGGGCGATTTGGAGCAGATTTCCGAGCGGCAGGACTTCAACGCCCCCCAGCCCTACCCCATGTATGCCCGGGCGGAAATGGCGGACGCGGCCCCGGTCCCTGTGGAGGCGGGCGAAATGAGCTTTGCCATTACCGTGAATGTGACGTGGGATTTGAACAACAGCACTGACTAATCGGTGCACAACTTCCCGCGCTGCCATGTTTTGGCCAAACCGTAACGGCCAAACGCGCGTTGAGTATTTTCATGGGCAGACCCGACCTCCGGTCTGCCTTTGAGTTCCCGGATCCCCTCATTGAGGGGGCTTGGGCGGTGGGGACGGTTCCACCGTAGTCACTCCGTCCCCACCTACCCCTCCGCCGTCGTTCGGCAAAGCCGACGACGGGCCCGGTGAGCGATGCGATGTTGGCAAAGGCAACGACCTGCCTTGGATCGGTTTACCCCGTCACCACTTCCCACAACATATTCAGGCCCACCACCACCAGGAACAGGGCGAACACATATTTAAGTGTCTTCTGCTCCAGCCGATGCGCCAACGCCGCGCCCCAGGGTGCACAGAGGGCGGCGAGCACGCCTACCAGAGCCAGCGCCAGCAGATTTATGTAGCCTACGCTGAGCGGGGGCAGTCCATCCACACCCCAGCCCGAAATCAGAAATCCGGCAGTACCCGAAACGGCAATCGCCACGCCTATGGCCGCGGATGTGCCAACTGCCTTGTGCATTGTCTCTCCGAACGCCACCAGCGTCGGCACGGTCAGCGAGCCGCCGCCGATACCCATCAGGGATGACACATAACCCACGACCAGCGCCGAAATGCGATGCGTAATGCTTGATCCCTTGAGATGCCCCATCAGCTTGGTCTGGAAGGCGAAGATGATATTGGCCGCGATCACGAAGGCCATGACGGCAAACACCATGCGCAGCACGTCGCCTGAATAGAGCCCCGCCATCAGCCCGCCGACAAACGTCCCCAGCACGATGAACGGCGCCCAGAGCTTGAGCACATTAAGATCGAGCGCGCCGCGCTTGTGGTGCGCCCGTGCACTCATGATTCCGGTTGGAATGATGATGGCGAGCGAAGTGCCCACGGCCACATGCTGCACCACCTCGGCATCATAGCCCATCAACAACAGGGCGTTGCTGAGGGCCGGCACAATCACCGCGCCGCCGCCAATGCCCAGCAAGCCCGCAGCGATGCCCGAGACCACCCCGGTCACCATCAGCCCCAGCACGAAGGGCCAGTAACCGGCCAAGACGCTCCAATCCATGTTTATTCCCCGATGATATGAAATACCAGCTCGCGCCGGTGCGGTCGCCGCCGGTGTTCGAAAAGATAGAGCCCCTGCCAAGTGCCCAGCACCGGCCGCCCGCCGCTGACCGGAATGCCGATCGAGGTTTGGGTGAGCGCGGCCTTGATGTGGGCGGGCATGTCGTCCGGACCTTCGGTGGTGTGCACAAGCCAGTCCATGCCTTCGGGCACCAGCCGCTGAAAGAAGCCGAGCATATCGGTCTGCACATCCGGATCGGCATTTTCCTGAATCAGAAGCGAGCAGGAGGTATGCCGCACATAGGCTGTCGCCAGCCCCGTCTCGATCCGTGTTTTGGCAACAAAACTCCGCAGCGCCCGGGTCACCTCATAGAGGCCCTGACCCTGCGTTTCGACGATATGGCTATCAATTGCCTGCTGCATCCCTGTCGCCTAGCACGGGCACACCTGGTCCGGAAGTCCGCGACCGCTGCGATCCGTCCACCACGCCGCATTGCCGCCGCAATGCGCCATTCTCTCATTCAAGATTGTTGGCGACGGAACTCCTGTCAAAACCCCGCGTTCTGGGCTGTGCGGGGCCTGTCGGACACAAGCCTGGCCATCGAGAACTGTTCATACAGCGTTCAGGTACGCACCACGATGCTCGACGGGAAGTGTTTCAAACACAAAAGGATAAGAACAATGCGCCTCAAGAACTGGCTCCTTGCCGGAACCAGCATCGGCCTGCTGGCCTTTGCGCCGATCTCGGCACACGCCCAGGACGCCGAATTGCAATCAGCCTATCAGGCTTATCTTAACGCCCAGGCCTCGGGCGACGCCGCCGCCCTGGAAGAAGCACAGACTGCTTTGACCGAGCTGTGCATCGTCGGCGGCTACACCAGCCTGGAAGAGTGTATCGCCGCGATCGAGGCCGCCGGGACCCAACCGGCTGCTGAAGAGCCTGCGGCAGAAGATGCCGCCCCCGCCGAACAGCCAGCTCCTGCGGAAGACGTTGCGCCAACTGAAGCACCGGTTGCCGAAGAGCCTGCCGCTGAACAGCCGCCGGCACAGGAAGAGCCTGTCGTCCAGGAACAGCCGGTGGAAGAACCTGCCGCTGAACAGCCCAAGGCGGAGGAACCGGCCACCGAACCAGCTCCCGCCAAGGAAGAGCCCTCCGTCAACGAAGAACCCATGACGGAGCAGGCGCCTGCTGAGGAAGCACCCGTCGCTCAAGAAGCGACCCCTGCCCAGGATCCAGCGACTGCGGACCCTGCCATTACAGAAGACGCCAGCATTGAAGCACGATTGATCGCTCAGGTTGACGCCCACAATGCGGCGGTCGCCGACCTCTCCGCCGGAGCCGATGCCACCGAAGCGCAATCCCGCATCGATGCAGCCTTGGACCAGATCACCGTAATCTGTGGCGGGCTCGGCTATGCCGACATTGAGGCCTGCCTCGCCGAATACGGTCTTGAGCTGACCCCGCTTCCCGAATCCATGTCCACCGACGAACAGCCTGCGGCTCCCGCCCCTGGTGACGAACAGCCTGCGGCTCCCGCCCCTGGTGACGAACAGCCTGCACCCGCAGAGGAAACCACCTCCGAAGGTGAACCGGCCGAAGTGATCGAGGACCTGCCTGAGGGCGTGACCCAGGATCAGGTCGCTCCGGTGCTCGACAGCGCCAAGGATGAAGAAGCCGCGCCCTCGGAAAGCGCTCAGCCTGTTGAAGGCGAAGCCGCCGCCGCCGAGGAACCCGCTGCGCCGCCCCCGGCTAATGACGAGGAAGCTCAGTCCGAAGCAACCCGCGCATTTTCAGCTCAACCCATCGCTGCAGTGACTGCAGACGAAGGCGAGGCTGTGAGAGCCGAAGAGAACGCGACCGTCAATCAGACCGTGATCAACAATTACGTCACCAACATCACCACCAATGTGACCGGCGACAACAACACGGTCACCACTGGGTCGCAACAGACGCCCGTCACCGTAGTCGAGGCGCCGAAAGTACAGACCAACAACGGTGATGCCTTCACGCAGCTCATCCTGCAGGTTGGTACGCAGCTGTTCGTTAACTCGGTCGGCCTGGACACTGATCGTTTCTACGATCCCCAGGAAGATGAGATCTACTACGAGCGCCTCAGCAATAACCGCGTTCGCGAAGTGATCACCCGCCCAGACGGCACCCAGATCATCACGGTGCGCAATCGCAACGGCGATATCCTGCGCCGCTCGCGTATTGCCCCGGACGGCCGCGAATACATCCTGGCCTACTTCGACGACAGCTACTACGACGACCTGGAACGCTGGCGCGACCCAGCCGAGGACCTTCCTCCGCTTCGCCTCAACATCCCGGTCCGCGAATATGTACTCGATGCCCGCTATGCTGACGAAGAGGAAGTCGAAGTCTTCTTTAGCCAGCCGCCGGTAGAGCAGGTCGCCCGCCTCTATTCCATCGATGAGGTGAAGCGTTCGGCCCGACTGCGTGACAGTGTCCGTCGCCTCGAAGTGGGCAATCTGACTTTCGATACCGGCGAAGCCACTATCGAGAGAAGCCAGGTTCAGGCCTTGTCCAGCGTTGCAAATGCCATGCTGTCCCTGCTTGAGCGCAATCCGAACGAGACCTTCCTCATAGAGGGTCACACCGACGCTATCGGATCGGACATCGCCAACCTGCGTCTGTCGGACCTGCGGGCTGCCACCGTTGCCCGCGTCTTGACCGACTTCTATGGCGTACCGCCTGAAAACCTGGCTACCCAGGGCTATGGCGAACGTTATTTGAAGATCCGTACCGAGGCGGCTGAGCGTCAAAACCGCCGCGTCACTATCCGCCGGATCACGCCGCTGATCACCGTCGCCGCACGCTGATCACGACACCGGACCACGCTGAAAGGCCGGGCCTCGCGCCCGGCCTTTTCTATTGCTTGCTCGAGCGCTGACGAATTCTTGAAAAAGCCACAATGAGTCACTGTCGAATGAACTTGATACGAGGCGACAGTCCATTGATTCTGTTAAGTTTTCAGAAAAAGAGCTGGCCAGTAAAACGCTCTTCACAAACTTGGGAACTCTCCATTTGGGACCGCGTTTATTAGCCAGCGTTGCAACATAGGAGCAAATGATGGCTACCCCCGAACGCGATACTGTTTACACCCGAGACGGAAACCGCACCGTCTACACCCGCGAGAGCAATGGTACCGGCTGGTTCGTCGGCATCATTGTGGCTCTCGCCCTGCTGGCGATTGGCTACCTCGTCTTCTCGGCCAATTCCGGTCCTTCGACCACCGTCGATGTGAACGGCGTGCCGGCCACTGAGGCCCCCTTGACCGACCCGGCAGTCGCTCCGGCTCCGATCACCGAAGCCCCCGCAGTCGAGACCGCCCCGGCTCCAGCCACCGAGGCTCCTGCCGCAGAAACCGCCCCGATGACCGAGGCCGCTCCCGCTGCCGAGCCTATCACTCCGGCTGAAACCGCTCCGGCCACGGACGCAGAGGTCGCCCCCCCGGCCGAACCTACCCAGTAACACTGAACCGGACCTGGCCCCTCCCTCCAGGACCGAAAGAGACCCCGGTGCCCCCGCCGGGGTCTTTTTATTGCGCCTTCCGTCCCGGATGCTGGCAATATCTAAGGTGCCCCCACGGCTGGCTATTTGCCGCTGCGCTTGATTGACTTGATCTCCTGCGGCGGAAGGCCGGACTTTTCCGAAATGACACGGTCCTGCTCCATGATGGCGGCACGCGCTGGCTCATCGCCATCAAGGCCGCCCAGCAGGCTCGCATCCACCTTGCGGTTGGAGCGCTGCGAGCCGTCTTCATAAACGACGTCGAACATCACGAATTCGGTGCGTGGGGTCGGTTTCCGGGCCATCTCGGCATCCTTTCAAACAGAAACCGCGAGCCGGCATGGCTCGCGGTCTTCGGTCAATTTGTGCGTGTGCGTCTTAGCGGTAGATCTGGTCGCCTTGCTCGTCGATGATCTGGCGTCCCTTGCTCAGCGCCAGCGCCACCAGGTCCTCGCGCGAGCTCATCTTGTCGGCGCGGATAAAGCGATAGGTCTTGACCTCACCCTCGACCTGCTTCTCGATCAGGCCTGCAAGCTGCAACTCGCCGCCTGCCTTCATCTCGATGGCCTTGATCTGGTAGCCCTTGTAACCCTCTTCGCCCAGAACCTTGTCGCCCTCCGGTTCCGAGGCGGCGCCACCGCCGAAGAGCTTCTTGAAGAACGACATTACGGGCCTCCTGTTTGTCCTGTCCTGCGCGCTGGTCGGGGTCGCTGCAACTCACCACGCTTGTTCATCTCCTCCTGCAACCAAAGCGGCGAGATGTCAAAATAGTTCGGCCAGATCGGCTTCCCATTCACCAGATCGACCTTGGCGAAATAGCCTCGATCCCGCAGCGGCTCGGTGCCTTCACCCCGCTCGGCCAGCATCGGGGCCGCATTGAACGTTCCCCAGCTGCCGTCGGAAAACGTCACCACCAGCTTGAACGGGATGGCGGTGCGCAGCGAGGTGAGTTTGAGCCGGGGAGCAGCCATGAGCTACTCTCCTAGTTGTCCAAAAAGCTCCGCAGCTTGCGCGACCGGCTCGGGTGCTTGAGCTTGCGCAGCGCCTTGGCCTCGATCTGACGAATACGCTCGCGAGTCACCGAGAACTGCTGACCGACCTCTTCAAGCGTGTGGTCGGTGTTCATGCCGATACCAAAGCGCATGCGCAGCACACGTTCTTCACGCGGGGTGAGCGAAGCCAGCACGCGGGTCGTGGTTTCACGTAGGTTCGACTGGATCGCCGCGTCGATCGGCTGCACCGCATTGGCGTCCTGGATGAAATCGCCCAGGTTCGAATCTTCTTCGTCACCAATCGGGGTTTCGAGCGAGATCGGCTCCTTGGCGATCTTGAGCACCTTGCGCACCTTGTCGAGCGGCATCTGCAGCTTTTCGCTGAGCTCTTCCGGCGTCGGTTCACGGCCGATTTCATGCAGCATCTGGCGGCTGGTGCGAACGATCTTGTTGATCGTCTCGATCATGTGCACCGGAATACGGATGGTGCGCGCCTGATCGGCGATCGAACGAGTGATCGCCTGGCGGATCCACCAGGTGGCATAGGTCGAGAATTTGTAGCCGCGGCGGTACTCGAACTTGTCCACGGCCTTCATCAGACCGATATTGCCCTCCTGGATCAGGTCCAGGAACTGCAGGCCACGGTTGGTGTACTTCTTGGCAATCGAGATCACCAGGCGAAGGTTGGCTTCCACCATTTCCTTCTTGGCGATAGCGGCTTCGCGCTCGCCCTTCTGCACCTTGTGCACGATGCGACGATATTCGCCGATATCAAGCCCGGCTTCTGTGGCCAGCGTGGCGATGTCATTGCGGATATCGGCAATGGTGTCGGTCTCGCGGCGGGCAAATTCCGCCCACCCCTTGCCATCGAAGGTCTCCAGCGACCATTCCCAGCTCGGGTCCAGTTCGCGGCCATAATAATTTTCGAGAAACGACTCGCGCTTGACGCCATAGCTCTCGGCCAGGCGCAACAGGCGGCCTTCAAGGCGCACCAGACGCTTATTGATGTCGTAGAGCTGCTCAACCAGGCTTTCGATACGGCCATTGTTCAGCGACAACGACTTCACATCGGCAATCACCTCGGCGCGCAGGGCGCTGAGCCGGTTGTTGTCGGCATCCGAAATGGCCGCCGTGCGGTCTTCAGCGTGGCGATCCTGCATTTCGCGCATCTGCCCATAAGCATCGGCGATGCGATCAAACGTTTCCACCACCTGGGGCTTGAGTTCGGCTTCCATGGCCGAGAGCGACAGGGCGTTGTCGAATTCGTCGTCGTCGTCGTCCTGCGGATCCTGAGGGGCTTCCGGCTCCTCGGGCACATACTCGTTATCACCGCTCGACGTGCGGTTGGGGGCGGCCTTGGGCTTTTCCTTGGCTGGCTCAGCTTCCGGCTTGGGCGCAACCTGCACCTCAGGCGCCGCCTGCTTGGCGTCAGGGCCTGCATAGGTGGCTTCCAGGTCGATAATGTCACGCAGCAGGATTTCGCCCTGACCAAGCTGCTCGCGCCAGATGATGATGGCCTGGAACGTCAGCGGGCTCTCACAAAGCCCCTCGATCATGGTTTCGCGGCCAGCCTCGATCCGCTTGGCGATAGCGATTTCGCCTTCGCGGCTGAGCAGTTCGACCGAGCCCATTTCGCGCAGATACATGCGAACCGGGTCGTCGGTGCGGTCGGACCCTGACTTCGCATTGGAAGTGTTGGCAACGGCCGTGCCGGTCGAGGTGGCGACTTCGGTGCCGCTTTCTTCCTCGTCCTTTTCGACTTCGGTCTCTTCGACCTCATCCTCGTCGACCACGTTGATGCCCATCTCAGAGAACATCGACATGAAGTCTTCGATCTGCTCGGAGCTGACCTCGTCCGAGGGCAGGACAGCGTTCAGTTCTTCATAAGTGACATAGCCTCGCTTCTTGGCGACCTTGATCAGCTTTTTGACGGCTGCATCGTTCTGATCGATCAAGGGAGAATCGTTGGAGGATTCCGGGGCGCCGCTTTCCGGCTTTTCGGTTTCCTTCGAGGCTTTGTTCGCTGCCTTGGTGGCCATCTGGTACTCCTCGGGACCCACGGGCGGGTGGTCCCGGCTGTGTCTTAGGTGGTGACAACTCAAGACAAGGTAAAGGTTCCATCACCGGAGCGTTAACACGCTCGTGTGACATGGCTCGCTTTCGGGGATTGTGGCAGTGATTCGCCACAACGCAAAATCGCGCAGCGTCGCCAGTCTCTCGGGTTTTCCCCTCAAAAACTGCGAGTTGCGCGTCCTGATAGCGAACCAAATCCTTCGATCAATGCCTCTGTGCCATCGACAGTGGTAATCTGGTTCTTGATGTCCCGCAGCCTTTCAAAGGTTTCTTCGCTCGGGTCTTCGCCCAGCGCGGCTTCGGCTGCCTTCAGCTCCCTATTTAGCTGAACTTTCTTGTTATGCAAGGCCAGCGCGTGACTTAATCCGGTCTCGGCATCCACCAGCGCCGTCTCGGCGCTCACCTGCCACACGCCCTGCCGCGTCAGTGATTCGGTCATTCGCTGCAACGCCGGGCCATGTCCGCGCACCCCAAGCGCCGCGCGCAAATCATCAGCCGAGATATCGTGATGCCGTACCGCCAAGGCCAGAATGTCGCCCAGCACCTTCTGCGCCACCGGCGTTTCGCAATCGAGCGCCGCAAGTGCTTCGAACTGGTCTTCGACCAGCGCCGGATGATTGACCAGCGTCAGAATAATCGTCGCCTCACGCGGGCTGGCATCGGCCATCGCGCCTGTCCTGAGCAGTCGCGAATTGCGCAGTGTGTCCGAAACCACCAGGCGCGGCGTGCCACGACCCGGATAGCCATAGGCTCCGCTCTGCCCATAGGCCGGCTTGCCGCCGCCCCGCCAGTTTTCGCGCCCGCCCCCCTGGCGCAGCGGCGCAAAAAAGGCCTTCAATTTCTCGTCAAAGGCCTGAGCATAGTGGAAGCGCACGGTCGAATCCTGGATGCCATTGGCCCGTTCGCGCAAGCGCGCCTGAAGCGCGGCGCGCTCTTCGGGCGCCTCGGGCACCAATCCGCCTGTCTCGAAACTCCACACCATGTCCGACAGGCTGCGCGCCTTTTCGATCACCTCGGCAAAAGCGCCGCGCCCCTGCGCCTTGATCAGATCGTCCGGATCCTGCCCCTCAGGCAGCGTGGCAATCTTGACGCTCTTGCCGGGTTTCAGATGCGGCAGGATGATATCCGCCGCCCGCTCCGCCGCCTTGAGGCCCGCCTTGTCGCCATCAAAACACAGGATCGGCGTATCGCTCATGCGCCAGAGCAGTTGAATATGCTCCTCGGTCAGCGCCGTCCCCAGCGGCGCCACCGCCCCTTCAAATCCGGCGGCCACTGCCGCGATCACGTCGAGATAGCCTTCTACGACAATCACGCTGGCTCCATCCCGCGCTGCCGCGCGCGCCGACTGGCCATTGTAAAGCGTCTGCCGTTTGGAGAAGAGCTGGGTTTCCGGCGAATTGAGATATTTCGCCGGCACATCCGGGCTCATGGCCCGTCCGCCAAATGCGATCACCCGGCCACGAAAATCGGTGATCGGGAACATCACACGGTTGCGGAACCGATCATAAGTCAGCGGATCATCGTCACGGCTGGTCACCAGACCGGCATCGATCATCGCCTGACCCGATACGCCATTGGCCGCCAGATGTTCCTTGAGCCCATTGCGGCTTTCCGGCGCAAAACCGATCCGGAACCTGGCCTGACTTGCCGGTGTCACCCCGCGCTCAAATAGATAGCCTCGCGCCCGCGCCCCGATATTGTGCGCCAGCGCCGCTTCGAAATATTTGGTCGCCAATTCCATGACATCGGCCAGCCCGCGCTGCGCCGCTTCGCGCTTTTCGGTGCGTTCGTCGCGCGCCGGCATCTGCACGCCGGCCATCCCCGCCAGTTTCTCGACCGCCTCGGGAAAACTCATCCCGGCCTTTTCAGTCAGGAACCGGAAGTGGTCACCCGTGGCCCCACAGCCAAAGCAGTGATAAATGCCGCGCCGGTCATCGGCGTGAAAACTCGGGCTCTTCTCGGCGTGAAACGGGCAGCAAGCCCACATATCGCCTTTGCCCGGCTGGCTTTTGCGCTTATCCCACAAGACATGCTCGCCCACCACCTGCGTAATCGGCAGGCGCTGGCGAATTTCGTCCAGGAACGTATCGGTAAAGCGCATGTATGTTATCTAGGCGCTCACAGCGCCCAAGTCATCAGCAGAGAGTTTTCCACAGCCATGCCCAAAGCCAAAATGCCCGTCGCCGTGCTGATCGCCCTCACCGCAGGTCCGGCGCTGGCCATTGGTGTCACGCTTTGGGTGGTCAATGACATGGTTCCTGCCTGCGTCATCACCGAGGCCGAGCGCCTTACCGCGCCCGATGGGGAATATGATCTGGTGACATTCTCCCGCGCCTGCGGCGAGACACCACCCAATATCCAGGCCGCGCTTGTCCCGCCGGGTGAAGAAGTGCCGTTCGATGCCGCCAGCTTCGTCTCTGTCGTCGAAGCCACCGACTTGGCCCCGCGTTGGGGCGCCGAGGGCCAGATCGAGATCACCCTGCCCCAGACCGGCGAAGTGTTGCGTCAGGATGAGACAGTGGCGGACATCACTGTCGTTTATCGCTGAGCCAATCAGGCCTTGCTCGCCTGGTACAGCCGCCAGGCCCAGCCAAACAGGCCGACAGCAAAGATGATCAGCAGAATGCCGCCGATGATCATCGCCACCCAGGCGCTGAGCAGCGGGAACAGCAGCAACAGCAGCCCCAGCAACACATAGGATGCACCTGCAAGCACCACCGGCCAGATCCGCGCATAGCTCTCACGCTCCCGCACGATCACCACGATCTGCATCACGCCGACGACAATCGCCGCCAGCCCCATCAGGGCAGATATGAAGGTCACGGTGAAAATGGTCGCCAGCATGGGGCTTATCAGGATCACCACACCCAGGAGAAGCGAGGCGGCATTGGCCACCACATCGAACCAGTAATTGCCGCTCTTGCCGCCACCGAAAGTCAGGCTCCAAAGCCCCAGCGCCCCGTCGATCAGCAGCAAGATACCGCCGAACAGCAGCAACACCGCCAGCGCCTCCAGCGGCCAGATCACCGCATAGACCCCCGCCGCCAGCATCAGTAGGCCCCGCAACGCCGTTGCCAGTGCAAATCGTTTCTTGGTCTCGGACGAAACAGGCATCTCACTCTCCTCGCGGCGGTCCGCATCCCATTCACGTCAACCAGATTAACCGCACTTGCGGAGTCGCCCAAGCACCAGCCCCCTATAGATTTTCTAAAGCGTCCGAACCAAATTGTGCATTGCGTCAGTTCCCCGTCCATGAAATGAGGCGCAATAGCCTCCTCCCCCTGCGGCCTTGACCATGTCCCTGCCCCTGCTTGCCCTGTTTCTGGCGGCCTTTGCCTTCGGCACGGCCGAATTCGTCATTGCCGGCGTTCTACCAGACGTCGCTTTGGGGCTCGGCGTGTCCATTCCCGTCGCCGGCTACCTGGTTTCCGGCTACGCTATCGGCATCGCCATTGGCGGCCCGGCCCTGGCAGTGCTCACCAAGAAGATGAACCGCAAGCTGCTCGTCCTCGTGCTCGGCGTTGGCTTCACCCTGGGGCAGGCGCTCTGCGCCATCGCGCCGAATTTCGAGCTGCTGCTTCTGGCCCGCATCTTCGTGTCGGTGCTGCACGGCGCCTATTTCGGCATCGCCTTTGTGCTGGCCACCAGCCTCGTTCCACCGGCCCGGCGCGGCTTTGCCATGGCGCTGATTCTTTCGGGCCTGACTGTCTCCAACGTCCTGGGCGTACCGGGCGGCTCGGCGATTGGCACGATGCTGGGCTGGCGCGCCACCTTCTGGGCAGTGGGTCTGCTCGGTCTTGCGGCCACCCTGGTTATCGCCGCGGTCTTGCCCGCCCGCGCCGGTGCCACAGCGTCACAGGGCAGTTTCCGGCATGAATTTGCTGCCCTTGGGCGCCAGCAGGTGTTTCTGGGCTTCACCATCGCCATGCTGGTGATGACCGGGCAATACAGTCTCTTCACCTATATCGCCCCGTTGCTGCTCACCGTCACAGGCGTGGGGAGCGAAGCGATACCGATCATTCTGCTGCTGTTTGGCATTGGCGCCACCATTGGGGTGTTCATCGGCGGGCGCTTGGCCGACTGGCGCCTCATGCCCTCGCTGATCGCCATCCTTACCCTCCAGATGACTCTCTTTGTCAGCCTCTACTTCGCTGCGCCCCACGCCATCCCGATGGCCATCGCCATTATCCTTTGGGGCGGCGCCACCTTTGCCTTTGGATCGCCCCTGCAGTCCCGCATGCTGCTCTGGGCGGCCGACGGCCCAAACCTGACGTCGGCCCTTATTCCTGCCGGCTTCAATATCGGCATCGCCGTTGGCGCCGTCTTGGGTGCAGCGCTGATCGAAGCAGGCCTGGGTTATCGGGCCTTGCCGCTGATCGGTGCAGTCTCGCTCGCCTTCGCCGTGGCGATTGCCACCCTCTCGGCGTTTCTGGAACGCCGCAGCAACGCCGCGCCGCCCCTGCCGACGGGCGTTCCGGCGCAGTGACAAGAATGCGTTAAGCTTTCGCTCACTAGACGGACACTCTCCCGCTCCCCGTAACCATCCATTTTGACATTGGCGTTATGAGAAGGTTTTCGCTGGTCGAGTTCGGCCTGTCTGGTGACCCGACATGATCGATAACGCCTCTTTGCTGATCGGCATTGCCTTTTCCGGGGCCGCCCTCGTTCTGGCGCTCGTGATAGGCTGGCTCAATTCGCGGGCCGAAACCTACCTTATTCACGGCGCAACCGGCATTGGCCTGATCGTATTGGCCATGGTCGCTCTCGGCCTGCGTGGGGACAGCTATACGCTGCTGACCCAGCTCATCCCCTTTCCGGTCATGCTCGCCGGCCTTGCCTATGTCTACTCGGGGTCTCGCCTGTTCAACTACAAGCCGGTGCGCCCGGCACTATGGATCGGTAGTGCCGCGATCATCCTGACGTTCATTCCACTCGCGCTCGGCCTGACCGGCGTCGGCACACTGATGCTCAATTTAAACGCCGGCGTCATACTGGCCCTTTGTGGCCTGGAATGCTGGCGCGGCCGCGCGGATGTCCGCTTGGCCATGGTGGCCAATGCCATCATCTATGGTCTGGTCGCCGCCTCCTTCCTCGCCTGCGCAATCATGCTGCTGGTAGAGGGGCAATGGATACTTGATGGGCCACCCGACAATCTCGCCGAAGACATCAACTCCATCATGTCGCTGGTCGGTCTGACCGGTATTGGCGCCATCACGCTGACCCTGCACCACGCTCGCGCTGCCCGACGGCATCGCATGGAGGCCAATACCGATGCGCTGACCGGCGTCCTCAACCGGCGTGCCTTGTTCCAGGCCTTCAGCGACAACACCCCAACGACCGGCTTGGCCGTGATCATGTTCGATCTCGATTGCTTCAAGCAGATCAACGACCATCTCGGCCACGCTCACGGTGACATGGTGCTCGTCCGCTTTGCTGATGTCCTGCGCAGCGAATTGCGCCACAGTGACATCATTGCCCGCATAGGCGGCGAGGAATTCTGCGCTATCCTGCCCGGTGGTGACCGTGACATGGCAGGGCACGCTGCCGAGCGGGTCAGGCGTGCCTTCGATGATCTGGCCCTGCCCGGCGGCAGCGAGACAGAAACCGCCACCGTCAGCGCCGGTCTCGCTGCCGCCGGCGAGGGTGAAACATTTTCCTCGGTTCTCAGCCGCGCCGACACTGCCCTCTACGGGGCCAAGGAGGCCGGTCGCAACCGTGTGCACATCGCTCCGTTTCGCCTGGTAGCCTGAGCGCGCCTACGCGCTCAGCGCCGCCCGCACCAGTCCGCTCGCCTTGCCAAAATCGATTCGTCCCGGATAGTCCGCCTTGAGCCGGGCAATCACCTTGCCCATGTCCTTGGGCCCCTCAGCGCCGGTAGCGGCAATCGCCGCAGCGATCGCCGCTGCAACCTCCTCGTCACTCAGTCCCTTGGGCAGGAATTCGTTGAGAATATCGATTTCTTCCTTTTCTACCGTGGCCAGGTCGCTGCGGCCCGCCTGGGCATAAATGGCAAAGCTCTCTTCGCGCTGCTTCACCATTTTCTGGATCATGGCCAGAATCTCGTCATTGGTGGCCGGCCCCTTGCCTTCGCCACGATTGGCAATGTCGCGGTCCTTGATCGCAGAATTGATCGACCGCAAAGTCGCGGTGCGCCGCTGATCCCGGGCCTTGAGCGCCAGTTTGAGCCCTTCGCTGATATCTTCGCGCATGTTTCGTCTGGTTCCTTGCCATGCAATTTGTCGCCCCCATATAGGCAACAAACGCAGGCTTCGCCACTTGCGCTGTTGGGCCATGCCTTCTAAGAGGAGGCCTCAACCGACATCATTGCCACGGCTGTGGGCAGGCCTCCCCGCCACCACTCATGCCGCGCGCCCCGACAAACCGAGCTTGGAGACCCAAAGTGACCGGCTGGCAGCAGACCCCCGCGACCGCAGTTCTGATTCTGGCGGACGGCACCCGCCTTGAGGGTTACGGCCTCGGCGCTGTTGGCCACGCAGCTGGTGAAGTGTGTTTCAACACCGCCATGACCGGTTATCAGGAAGTGCTCACCGACCCCTCCTATGCCGGGCAGATCATCACCTTCACCTTCCCCCATATCGGCAATGTCGGCACCAATGACGACGACATCGAGACGGTGAACATGGCCGCCCTCTCGGGCGTCCGCGGCGTCGTGCTCAAGGCCGACATCACCAACCCGTCCAACTACCGCGCTGCAGAAAAGCTCGATGCCTGGCTCAAGAAGCGCAACATCATCGGCATCGCTGGCATCGACACTCGGGCCCTGACCGCACTGATCCGCGAAAAGGGCATGCCCAATGGCGTCATCGTCCATGAGCCAACCGGCCAGTTCGACGAGGGCTCCATTGCCGCCGAACTCAACGCCTTCCCCGGCCTTGAAGGTCTCGACCTCGCCAAGGAAGTCACCACTGCCCAGACCTATCACTGGGACCAGACCAGCTGGCAGTGGAATGTTGGCTACGGCACGCTGGAAAACCCAGAATTCCACGTCGTCGCCATCGATTACGGCGCCAAGCGCAACATTCTGCGCTGCCTCGCCGATCAGGGTGCCAAGGTCACCGTCGTGCCTGCCACTGCTTCGGCAGACGACATCCTGGCCCACAATCCCGATGCGGTCTTCCTCTCCAACGGCCCCGGCGATCCGGCCGAGACCGGCACTTACGCCGTCCCGACCATTCAGAAGCTCATGGAAACCGGTAAACCCATGTTCGGCATCTGCCTTGGTCACCAGCTCATGGGCCTGGCCCTGGGCGGCAAGACCTCCAAGATGCATCAGGGCCATCACGGTGCCAATCACCCGGTCAAGGATCTGACCACCGGCAAAGTCGAGATCACCTCGATGAACCACGGTTTCGCCGTGGATGCCGACAGCCTGCCCGCTGGCGTCACCCAGACCCACGTGTCCCTGTTCGATGGCTCCAACGCCGGCCTCGCCGTCGACGGCAAGCCGATCTTCTCGGTGCAGTACCACCCCGAAGCCAGCCCCGGCCCCCAGGACAGCCACTATCTGTTCACGCGCTTCCTTAATCAGGTTCGCAAGCAGAAGGGCCTGCCCGAAAAGGCCGAATATATTGCGCCGGGCGCCGCGGCCTGATCCACTCGGGATCTCCCCTCGAGTCTCATCAGCAGCACGTCCATGAACAAAGATATCGTTGCAGGCCTCAAGGGCGGCGCGGTCATCGCGCTGTCCGCCTCACCCTTTGCGGTGCTGTTCGGTGCCGTCGCCGTCGATAATGGCCTGACTGTGTTCGATGCGGCACTGATGAGCGCCACCATCTATGCAGGTGCCAGCCAGCTTGTCGGCATTGAGCTGTTCGGCCAGCAGGTCGCCCCCTGGCTCATCGTTCTCTCGATCTTCGCCGTCAATTTCCGCCACATTCTTTATTCGGCCGCCATCGCCCGGCACATTCGCGGCTATAGCCTCTTGCAGAAGGCCATTGCCTTCTTCTTCCTTACCGACCCCCAATTTGCCGAAGCGATCCGTCGCGCCGAACAGGGTAGGCCCCTGACTTTCACCTGGTACATGGCCTTTGCCCTGGTCTTCTATTTCTCCTGGCTGTTCTTTTCGACCCTGGGCGCCTGGTTCGGCTCCATGCTGGGCGACCCAAAGGCCTGGGCCATCGATGTGCTGCTGCCTATCTACTTTCTGGGGCTGGTCCTTGCATTCCGACGCAAGCCGGGTTTCTACCCGGTTGTCGCTGCCAGCATGGTCGGCTCGGTCGCCGGCTACTACTTTGTCGGCTCGCCCTGGCATGTGAGCATCGGCGCCATTTGCGGCGTCCTGGTTGCAGCCCTTCTGCCCCTGCCAGCGCAACCTGTTGCAGCAGAAGTCAGTGAAGAGGCCGCCTCCTGATGGACGATCTTTCCATTCTCTGGCTGATCCTGGCCGCCGCCCTCGCAACCTACGCCACACGGGTCGGTGGCTATGTCCTTATCACCCGCATGCGCACCCTGCCGCCCCGTCTCGAGCAGGCGCTTAACGCTGTGCCAGCGGCCGTGTTGACCACCCTCTGGGCACCGGCCTTCTTCACCAATGGCTGGGATGTGCGCCTCGCCTTGATCGCCGCGGCGCTGGTCAGCCTGCGCTATCCGGGCCTGATCATGCTCGCCGCCGGCTGGGCTGCGGCCATGCTGGCCCGGCATCTATTTGGGCTTTAGTCGCCGCTATTCTCCCTTGAACTGACGCCACGCGAGCCGTTGGTCCCGCGCTCTTGTTCACGCCGCTCGCCCGTTTCCTGCTTGTCCCTGGACTGCGACGCGCCGCTATCTTCGCGGGGCCGCTCGATTTCGTCAGGCTGCGCCGGACCGGTCTTCTGATGTTTGTCCATGTTATCGCTCCACTGGCTGAGCATACTCAACGGATCGCGCCCGATTGAGTTCGCTTCATGCTCGGCATCAGGCCCATTTCTCCAGCACCGGGCCGCCTTGCCCGCCGACCGGATCGCTTTTCGGCAGTGGCACCTGCGCGATCCGTTCATCCGCCCCGGGCCGCTCGCCCGCCTCTCCTCGCATCAGGTCGGCACTGAAACCCGGCGGGTAGGCGCCCACCACCAGAAAATCGTCGCTGGCTTCCAATTTCTTGTGGCCCGTCCCCGCCGGCAGCACGATCACGTCTCCTGCCGAAACCGAGAACTCGCGTCCCTCAGGCCCGCCCAGTAGCAGCCGTGCATGGCCCTGCGCCACGCCCAGGCACTCATGGGTATTGGAGTGATAATGATGGTAGTCATACACGCTCCACCGCCAGGCGCTCGGCCAGCCATTGACGTCAAACAGCGCCTCCAGGGCCTCCGCCGAGGGCGACGAAAGCGCTCCCTTGTAGATTATCGTTGGCAGCACGGTGTTGGGAATGGTGCCGCTATCGGCGAAATGTTCCAGTGTAACTCCAGCCAGGTTGCCTTGCATGTGCGCCTCCGTTGCAGCCCATGCAACGCGCGAGCCCCATCGCTGGTTCGGCTACACATTGCCCGAAAAAGTATCGCAATCGCCCGGATTGCCCGACTGATAGCCCCGTTCGAACCATGCTTGCCGCTGCGCCGACGTGCCGTGGTTGAAGGTCTTGGGTACGGCAAAGCCCTGCATGCGCCTTTGCAAGGTATCATCACCGATCTGGTTGGCGGCGTTCAGCGCTTCCTCGATATCGCCCCTATCAAGCAGGTTTTCCTGTCCCGCATAGTTGGCCCAGACCCCGGCGTAGCAATCGGCCTGCAATTCCACCCGCACCGACCAGGCATTGGCCTCTTCCAGGCTCATCGACTGCCGCGCCTGGTTGAATTCGGGCAAGACCCCGGTCAGGTTCTGGATATGGTGCCCCACTTCATGGGCCAGCACATAGGCCTGGGCAAAATCGCCCGGCGCGCCGAACTGGCGGTGCAATTGGTCATAAAAGGAAAGGTCGATATAGACCTTGCTGTCCCCCGGGCAGTAAAACGGCCCCACCGAGCTGTCCGCTGCTCCGCAGGCTGTGTTCACCGCATCGGTAAACAGCACCACTGTCGGCTCGGGATAGTCTTCCCCGATGGCGGCAAACTGCGCGCTCCACAGATCCTCAGTTTCCTTGACCACCACGCCCACGAAATCGGCCAGCTCGTCCTGCCCCTCCGCTGGAAGCTGTCGCGACGTCGCATTGGCACTCGGCGCACCGCCCGATCCGCCGGAGAGCATGTCCAGGGGATTCTGCCCGGTGGCAAACCAGATGATCCCCAGCACCACCACAATGCCGATCAGTCCCGATATGCCGCCGCGCGAACCACGCCCGCCGGTCGGAATGCGAATGCCGCCGCTGCGTCCCAAACCGCCCAGCCCACCAAGACCGCCGCGCCGCTGCCCGCGTCGATCCTCGATATTGGAGCTGCGCTCCCGACCCCGCCACTTCATCGTCGCGCGCCTTTCACATTTTCATGGACGCTAGCAGTAAGTGAAGTGCGGGGGAACTCGTTCCACGCGGGCATCCCAACGAACGCAAAGCCCACTTCCCTACCAGGGAGAGGTAAGGGCGCCCAGTCCGAAAGGCTTTCGGCGAGCTGGGAGAGGCTATCCCGCCACCTTTGCCACCGTCGCCCGGGCACCTTCGTCGAACAGGCTCTCCAGATGCCCGACGACCACCGCGCGGAATTCCGCATTCCCCGCCAGATCGGCCCCGAACACTTCGCTCAGCCCGACCAGCCCGTCAAACAGCGCCTCGGCATCGTCCCCGGCATCAGCGGCAATTGCATGCATTTTGAGCGCAAGCGGATCGCGCACATCGATCTCACCGCCATCCTCGGCGACGCCGGTCACATAGCGCATCCATGCCGCCACCCCCAGCGCCAGCCGCTTAAAGCCCAGCCCTGCCTTCAAACGGTCGCGGATCGTCCCAAGCAATCTCTGCGGCAGTTTCTGGCTGCCATCCATCGCGATCTGCCAGGTCCGGTGCTTCAGCGCCGGATTGGCGAACCGCTCCAACAACTGATCGCGATAGGCCTCCAGATCGACGCCGGGCATGTCCAGGGTCGGCATGGCTTCTTCGGTCATCAAGTCATGGATGAGCTTTACATAGGCCGCATCGCCCATAACCTCGGCGATATACTCATAGCCCCCCAGGTAACCGGCATAAGCCATGGTCGAATGAGAGCCATTGAGCATGCGCAGCTTCATCAGCTCGAACGGCTCGACATCCTCGACCAATTGCGCGCCCACCGTCTCGAATTCAGGACGCCCGGACGGGAAATGATCCTCGATCACCCATTGGGTGAAGGGTTCGGTCATGATCGGCCAGGCATCTTCCGCGCCGATCAATCCGGCGACCTCGTCCCGGTCCGCATCGGCCGTCGAGGGCACGATGCGGTCCACCATGGTCGAGGGGAAGGCAACAGACTTGATCCATTCCCTAAGTTCGGCATCACGCAACGCGGCAAAGGCGGTCACGATCCGCTTCGCCGTTTCGCCATTGCTCGGCAGATTATCGCAGCTCATTACCGTGAAAGGAGCCACACCCGCCGCCTTGCGTCGCGCCAGCGCCTCCACCAGCATGCCCGGCGCCGATTTCGGCGCTGTCGGATTGTCGAGATCATGCACAATGTCGGCATGCTTCTGGTCCAGTTCGCCAGTTGCCGGATCGTGGCAATAACCCTTTTCCGTGACCGTCAACGACACGATGCGAATGGCCGGATCGGCCATCAGCGTCAGCAATTCCTCGCGTTGCGTATTGGCATCCATCACCGAAAGGATCGAGCCAATGACCCGCGGATGCGTGCCCTCGGCATCGCGCACGGCAATCGTATAAAGCCCGTCCTGCGGCTCCAGCGCCTCCTTGGTGTCTGGCCGGCGAAGGCTGGCCCCGACAATGCCCCAGCTCGGGTCCTTGCCCAGCAGATCGTCGACATAGACCGCCATATGCGCCCGGTGAAATGCCCCGATCCCCAGATGCACGATTCCCGGTGTCACCTTGGCCCGGTCATAGCCAGGCACTTTCGTGCCCTTGGCGAGTGTGGCAAGGCTGGCTGTGTTGAGGCGCGGGCTGGACACGGAAAATCTCCTCGAGACATGCGGCTTCCATCTTGTATGGAAGTTTGACGCAAGATAGAGCCTCTTTAGTGGCAAGCCCTTGCCGGAGCAAGCCCGCACCGTCATAACCCCGTTGAAGTTCAGGAGGAAATCCGTGGCCAAACGCATCGTCTCAATCGGGGAATGCATGATCGAGATGAGCGGTGGCGAAGACCGCACCTATCGCCTCGGCTATGCCGGCGACACGCTCAACACCGCCTGGTACCTCCGCGCCCTGCTCGATAAGGACTGGTCGGTCGACTACGTCACCGCTCTTGGTCAGGACCGCTACTCGGCCGACATCCGCGCTTTTCTTGATGGCAACGGCATCGGCACCGGTCACATCCAGACCATTTATGATCGCCGTCCCGGCCTCTACATGATCCACCAGGAAAACGGCGACCGGCACTTCACCTATTGGCGCGACAGCTCCGCTGCCAAGCTGCTGGCCGACGACAAGTCTGCGCTCGCCAATGCCGTCGAAGGCGCCGAACTGGTCTATTTCTCCGGCATTACCCTGGCCATCCTTGCCCCCCGCGCCCGCGGCCGCCTGCTCGGCGCCATCGTCAAGGCACGCGACAATGGCGCCAGGATTGCCTTTGACACCAATCTCAGGCCTGCCCTCTGGTCCTCTCCCCGCGTCATGGCCGGCGTGCTGACGGCCGCCGCCAGCCTGTGCGACATCGTCCTGCCCACCCATACCGATGAAGCGCCGCTGTTTGGCGACAAGACCATCGACGATACCGCCGACCGCTATCTCGAACTCGGCGTCGAGGAAGTCGTGGTCAAGGACGGCGCCGGGGATGCCCTGATCGCCACCGCCAGCGAGCGGGTCCGCATCGCGCCGCCCCCAGGCACCAATGTGGTCGACGCCACCGGCGCTGGCGACAGCTTCAACGGCGCCTATCTCTCAGCCCGCCTAAATGGCAGATCCCTGCACGACGCCGCCGCCGCTGCCCACCGCACCGCCGGCATCGTCATCGGCCACAAGGGCGCTCTGGTGGATCCAAAGCTGGTTCAATAGACAAGTCTGACCTGCCCCGCTTCTGCGCGAGGAAAGTGTTCGTCATCAAACTGTCATAAATTGACCAACCGGTAAAAACTTCATAGCGTCTCCATCCAGCCGTCATGCGCTCGTCACTTGAGCAAGGCATGAGCGGTCTGCTCCCCGTGGACGGGGAAGCGCCAAGAACCGGTCGAAAACCGGCCGCCGGGAGCACGCCCCCGGCAAAGCGGCACTTCATTGGAGACGATCAAATGAACTTCTTCCCATCCATTTCCCGGCGCAGCTTCCTGGCCGGTTCGGCGAGTGTTGGCGCCATGGTCGCCATGCACCCCTTTGCTGCCATGGCGCAGGCCAACCAGGCCCATCTGCGCATCATGGAAACGACCGATATTCACGTCGCCATCCTGCCTTACGACTATTATGCCGACGCTCCCAACGACACGATGGGTCTGGCGCGCACCGCCGCCATCATCGAACAGATCCGCGCCGAGGCCGGCAATGCCGTGCTGTTCGACAATGGCGATCTGATTCAGGGCAACCCGATGGGCGATTACATGGCCTATGAAAAGGGCCTCGATCAGGGCGACATTCACCCCGCCGTCGCCGCGCTCAACACCTTGGGCTACGACGCCGCCACCTTGGGCAATCACGAATTCAATTATGGCCTGGAGTTCCTCGACCGGGCGCTCGAAGGCGCCAATTTCCCGCTGGTCTCAGCCAATCTGGTGCGTGGCACGGAACTGGGCGATAACCCGCTTGAGGACGATACCTATCTCGAGCCCTACCGCATCTTTGAAAAAGAACTGACCGACGGCTCAGGCGCCACCCACACGGTCAAGATCGGTGTCATCGGCTTCCTGCCGCCGCAGATCATGACTTGGGATGCCACCCACCTGACCGGCAAGGTCGCCGTGCGCGACATCGTCGAGACTGCCGAGGCCTGGGCGCCCAAGATGCGCGAAGAAGGCGCCGACATCATTGTCGCCCTTTCCCATTCGGGCATCGACGGCGGCGAATATGTCCCGGGCATGGAAAATGCCTCGTTGCAGCTTGCTGCGGTCGAGGACATCGATGTCGTCCTGACCGGCCATCACCACCGCGTCTTCCCGGGCCCCGACTACGCCGACGTGCCCGGCGCTGATATCGAAGCTGGCACCCTCAATGGCAAGCCGGCGGTGATGCCCGGTTTCTGGGGCTCACACATGGGCCTGGTCGATCTGCTGCTCGAAGTCGATGAGGCAGGCAAGTGGGCCGTGGTATCCCACACCTCCGAAGCGCGCCCGATTTTCGAACGCGTCGAGCGCGAGAACATCCCCACGGTGGAATCCGAGCCTGAGGTCGAAGCCTCGGTTGCTGAAGAGCATCAGGAAACGCTCGACTACATCCGCCGTCCGGTTGGCGAAACGGCTGCACCCCTGCACTCCTACTTCGCCCTGGTCGCCGATGACCCGTCGGTGCAGATCGTCTCCCAGGCCCAGTCCTGGTACATTGAGCAGATGATGAAGGGCACCGAATGGGAAAGCCTGCCGATCCTGTCGGCCGCGGCCCCCTTCAAGGCCGGTGGCCGTGGCGGCCCGGATTACTACACCGACGTGCCGGTCGGCCCGGTCGCCATCAAGAACGTGGCCGATCTCTATCTCTACCCCAACACCATCCAGGCTCTGGTGGTGACCGGCGCCGATGTGAAGAACTGGCTCGAACGCTCCGCCGGCATCTTCAATCAGGTTGAAGCCGGTGCAACAGATGCCGATCTGATCAATCCCGACTTCCCGTCATACAATTTCGACGTAATCGACGGCGTGACCTACAAGATCGACCTCACCCAGCCTTCCAAATATTCTTCCGACGGCAAGGAAGAGATCAATCCCGACGCCAACCGCATCGTCGACCTGATGTATGACGGCGCCCCGATTGACCCGGAGGCCAAATTCGTCATCGCCTCGAACAACTACCGCGCTGGCGGCGGTGGCTCCTTCCCCGGTACCGGTGCCGAGAACATCATCTTCATCGGACCCGATACCAACCGGGACATTATCGTCCGCTACATCATCGAAAACGGCACCATCAACCCAAAGGCAGACAGCAATTGGTCACTCGCCCCGATCGGCGACACGACCGTGCTTTTTGCCACCGGGCCAAAAGCCGCCGATAAGGTCGCTGACGTTACTGCGGTCAGCATCGAGGCGACCGGCGAAACCGACGAAGCCGGCTTCGGCATCTACCGCATTACGCTCTAGGTCGTGCACAAAAATGCGGGCGCCCCACTGGGACGCCCGCTACAATCTTATCTGCAGCCAGTTCTACTGGCCGTCCGGCGCCACATCGACACTCACGGCGGGAACGTCAACATCCACGGTGCCGCCACCGGAGCCGTCGCCATTGAAGAAGACCAGGTAGCCGATGGCCAGCAGCGCCAGCACCACAATGATACCGACGATCATTCCAGCGCCGCTCCCGCCACGGTCGACGACTACAGTTTCACGATCAGGTTCAGACATTCCATGCCTCCTTTGGCTATGCCAGAAGAACGGTGCTGGCAGCCTGGCGGTTCCGACATGCTAAACCGGCACAAAAAAGCCCCGGAGATGAACCGTGCTAAAGCAACTCGCTCTCGCATCCGTACTGCTGGCCGCGTCACCGGCGCTTGCAGAGGTGCCACTATCTGGTACGTTTACCGCAGGAACAGCCTGCCCTGCTTATCAGTCGATCAACCGCCAGACCAATCCAGGTAGTGTCACTCTTTCCCCCGGCGAGACCTATGAGCTCGTTGCCGCCAACAACACGCCGGCCACCCATCTCTGGCTCATAATTCCCGGCGCAGAACCTGCGCGCCGCTGGGTAGAGATCACTTGCGGCACCACCGATATCGCCCTGCCGACGGCTGACAAAACGTCCTCACCGCAACAGGCCTACCGCGGCACCCAATACGTCCTCGCCGTCAATTGGCAGCCTGCTTTTTGCGAGACAGCCTCGCGCACCACCGAATGCCGCAACCAGCGCGAAAACAGCTTCGAAGCCACCCATTTCACCCTGCATGGCCTCTGGCCTCAGCCACGCAGCAATGAGTATTGCGGGGTCCCCGAGCGCGACATCTGGGCCAGCCGCGACGGTCGATGGCGTGATCTGCCTCTGCTCGACCTCACTATTGCCCAGCGCCGCAATCTGGACGAAGTCATGCCCGGCAGCCAGTCTGGCCTCGACCGGCACGAATGGACCAAGCACGGCACCTGCTACGGCAGCGGCCAGCGCGAATACTTCGCCGACTCGCTGGACCTCATGCTGGCCCTGAACACATCGGAAGTTGCGGAACTGTTCGCCAGCAATATCGGCAAGCGCATCACCCTCGACCAGCTTCGCGACGCTTTTGACAACGCGTTCGGTCCCGGCAGCGGCGAACGGGTCACCATGAGCTGCGAGCGCGACGGCAATCGCACCCTCATCACCGAACTGCGTATCAACCTGACGGGCGAGATCGCCGGACCCGATAATTTCGGCACCTTGCTGCGGGCGGCAAACCCCGCCGAAATCGAATGCCGCTCCGGCCAGGTGGACGCGGTGGGACTGCAATGACACAAATTCGCGGACGTCAACGCCCCTTTCCGGCAGCCATTGCGCAACGGAGTGCGGCAATGCCGCCTGACTCATTCCGTTAACGATTGCCATTCACTTGACCGAAAGGGCGACGAGGCTAGCGTTTCCAGATCAACAGGAGCCGCCATGCCCGCCGCCCTTACCATTTCCGGCCTCACCAAAGCCTTCGATCGCCCGGTCGTAAAGGGCGTCGACCTGACGATCGGAGCCGGCGAATTCTACGCCCTGCTTGGCCCCAATGGGGCCGGCAAAACCACCATCCTGCGCATGGTGGCAGGCCTGCTGAAACCGGATGCGGGCAACATTTCCATTCTCGGCATCGACGCCCTGGCCGATCCGGTCTTTGCCAAGCGCCGCATGGCCTGGGTGTCCGATGAGCCCATGGTCTATGACCGCCTCACCCCCCTCGAATATCTCGACTTCGTCGCCGGCCTCTGGCAGGTCGACCCGGGCCGCGCCCGTCAATCAGCCCATGAACTGATCGACTGGCTCGGCCTGTCGCCCCATGCCAATGAGCTTTGCGGCGGCTTCTCCAAGGGCATGCTGCAAAAGGTCGCCCTGGCCGGCGCCCTCGTGCATGACCCCGATCTCATCATTCTTGACGAGCCGCTGACCGGCCTCGATGCAGGCTCGGCCCGCCAGGTCAAAGATGTCCTGCGCAGCAAAACCGCTGCAGGTGTAACCGTCATCATGACCACCCATATTCTCGAAGTCGCCGAGCGCATGGCCGAACGCATCGGTGTGATTGCCGAAGGTCGCCTGATTGCCGAAGGCACGCTGGAGGAACTGCGGACCCGTATCGGTCGCGAAACCACGCTCGAGGAAATCTTTCTCGATCTGGTCGCCCAGGGCACGGCTGAAGACACTCGGTCAGAGCAGGACGCCGCGTGACCCTCGTCCCAGCCTCCCTGCCCTGGCTTGCAGCCCACGAGCTTCGCCTCGCCTGGCGTGACACCCTGGCGATGGTGACAGGCGGCCGCCGCGGGCGCCTTTTCGGCTGGATCGCCGGAGGCGGCGCGGTCTTTGGTATCATGCTCCTCATTGCCTGGTTTGCCGTCCGCCCCTGGATTGAAGCGGGTATCGTCCTTGACAAACAGGCACTGGTGACGATTTCCGGCATGGGCCTGCTGTTCTGGACAGTCACCCTCTCCCAGGCGCTCGAGGCGGTCACCCGGGTATATTACGGCCGGTCCGATCTCGACCTGATCCTGTCTTCGCCGGCCTCGAGCGCGCGGCTGTTTGCCGTTCGTGCCGGCACAGTCTTTGTCTCGACGGCCGCTCTCGGATTACTTCTCGTCAGCCCTCTGGTCATCGCCCTCGTTTTGCAGGACGGGCCGCGCTGGCTGTCGGCAATTCTGGTCATGATGGCCCTGGCGGCATTCTCTGTCGCCATCGCCATGGCCATCACCAGGCTGCTGTTCCGCCTCACCGGCCCACGCCGCACACGCCTCATTGCCCAGATCGTCGCCGGCATCGTCGGCGCCGGCTTTGTCATTGGCATCCAGGCAGCCGCCATTCTCTCTCATGAGGGCTTTTCCCGGTTGGCCTTCTTCCAGTCCGACGCCATCCTCGCCGCTGCGCCCCCTCCGAACAGCCTTCTCTGGCTCCCGGCGCGCGCCGCTTTGGGCGAACCCATGCCGGCCCTGCTGCTGATCGCCTTGTCGGTCGTAGCGCTTGTGGCAACAGCGACCCTGATCGCTCCCAGCTATGGCCGGCTGGCCACCGCCGCAGCCGGGCTCAATCATGTCCGGGGCCAACGCCGACCGCAAAAACGCGCCTTCCGCCCAGCCAGCCAGCGCCAGGCCCTGCGCCGCAAGGAATTCCTGCTGCTCCAGCGTGACCCCTGGCTGCTTTCGCAAACCCTGATGCAATTGCTCTATCTGGTGCCGCCCGCCCTGCTGCTCTGGATCAATTACGGCACATCCTCAGGCGACGGCACCTTCATTGTCATCGTGCCTGTGCTGGTCATGGCCTGCGGCCAACTGGCGGGCGGCCTCGCCTGGCTCGCCATTTCCGGCGAAGACGCGCATGACCTCGTGGCAACCGCGCCCCTTACTCCCGCCACTATACTGCGCGCCAAGATCGAAGCGGTATTGACCATCATTGCCCTGGTCATGGCGCCGCTCTTGTTCATGATCGGTCTCGCAGCCTGGCCCATGGCACTGATTACAGCCACCTGTGCCGCCGCTGCAGCAGCCGCTTCAACCGCCATTCAGCTCTGGTTTCGCGTCACCGCCAAGCGTTCGATGTTTCGCCGCCGCCAGGTCGCCTCGCGTGCGGCAACCCTCTGCGAGGCCTTCTCATCCATCCTCTGGGCCGGCACCGGCGCCCTCTGGGCCGCCGGCCTCTACCTTGCTGTCGGACCTGCAATTCTCGCATTGCTGGTTCTTGGGATTGCCCGCCTTCTCGCGCCAAAGCCGACCTGATCCAGGACTTCCAGGCGCACCGCCGGCGCAAAACGCCGAGCGGCCTCTGCCTGCGACGGAAAAAATATTGCCAGCTAGAACAGGATCGCCAAGCCCATCATAGCCAGGATCAGGATGATGACGATGCCGACAAGCATGACGCCGGCAACGATCTTGGCCAGGGTCGCCGCCGCCCCCGCCAGCGCTGTAAATCCCAGCATGCCAGCAACAAAGGCGACGACGACGAGAATAAGCAAGAGTTGAAGCATGAGAAATCTTCGCCTTCTTTTCGGTTTCTCTCGCAACGTCGCCCGCTCTGGCTCCGTTCCAGCATGACCGCACGAATAATCCGGTCTTAACCGGATGTCAGGGCTAACCCGGCTAATATATGCTCTGGCTGGGGGAGATTCTTGTTGCGGCACCTGCTGAGATGGACTGCCACCATTGTGGCCTTGCTGGTGTTGTTGGGTTTGACCCAGTCTGGCATGCTGGCCTCACTCGACCGGCGCCTCGACGACTGGCGGTTGGCCGCGGCAAACCGTCCTGTCAGCGGAACAACCGTGGTGGTCGAGGTGGACAGCCCAAGTCTGGCCGAGATCGGTATCTGGCCGTGGCCTCGCAGCCTTCATGCAGCCCTGCTCGACCGTCTGATGGCTGCTGGCGCCGACGAAGTTGCCTTCGATATCGATTTCTCCAGCAGCCGCGATCCATTTGACGACGCTCAGTTTACCGCAGCTCTTGAACGGGCCGGCGGCTACGCCTGGCTGGCCGCCTTCGCTCAGACCGGAGCGGATGGAAACCTCCATTTTTCCCGCCCCCTGCCCGAGTTCGCAGCCTCTGCCGGCTCGGTTCTGGTCAATGTCCTGCTCGATCCACTGACAGCAACGGCGCGCAGCCTGCCTATCGCAGCCGCGGATGATGATGGCACCATTCCGGCGCTGGCCGTTCAGCTGGCCCGCAGCCAGCTTCCCCTGCCCGAAATTCTCGAAGTCGACTTCAGCCTGGATTTGAGCGGTCTGCCGCGCCTCAGCTTTACCGATGTTCTCTACGGTCGGGTTGATCCGGCCGTGCTGGCGGGCAAGCAGATCGTAGTCGGAGCCACCGCCATTGAATTGCGCGACTTCTTCACCGTCCCTCGATACGGCGTCATACCTGGCCCTGTGCTTCAGGCCTTGGCTCTTGAAACCCTGAAGACCGGGCGCATCCTGTCCAACTGGGGCCATCTGCCCGGCGTACTGATCGTTTCCATCCTGGCCTTGCTGCTGCTCTTCCGCCCAGGCAGCGCCAATATACCCGCTATTTTTACTGCCCTTGCGGTCACAGCGTTTCTCGGCGAGGCGATGGCGCTCATTGCCTATTCCCAACTCGATCTGCTGGTCAGTACGGCAAGCCTGCATGTCGGCCTCGTCGTTCTTTTTGGCTTGGCCCTGGCGGACAATGGCTATGACCACCTTCTCGCGCGCCGCGCTGCCCAGGACCGACTGCGCTTTCTGGCAACCCACGACGCGGCTACGGGCCTGCTCTCCCAGCAGGGCTTGATGGAGCTACCGCGCTCACTCGTGCCGCAAGTTCTCCTGCTGCTGCAGGTTCAGGCCACCGACGAACTGCGGGTGACACTTGGCCATGACGTGGTCGAAACCGTGCTGCGCCAGTTTGCCCACCGCCTGGGGCATGCCGGATTTACTGAAGTTGCGCGCACCACCCCGGCGACATTCGCGCTGCTGCGCGGCGACGATGGCGACGCGGATGGTCTGGCCCAGACGGCGGCGCAGCTCAGAACCACACTTTCGGGGGAATATCACGCTGACGGCCACCACCTGCATATCGACGTCGTCATAGGCTTTGCCAATGGCGCGCGCACACGCGCGGAACTGCTCAATCAGGCGGAGATTGCCCTGATCCAGGCCCGCGCCGATCGGATCCAGACGCGAAGCTTCAGCCCCGCAGATCAGTCTATCCTGGACCGTCATCGCCAACTTGATCGAGACCTCCGACGTGCCCTGGAACGAAACCAGCTTCGTTTGAATTTCCAGCCTCAGGTCGATCTCAAATCCCGCAGGATCATTGGCACCGAAGCCCTGATGCGTTGGGATCACCCCGAATTGGGTCCTGTCTCACCGGCCGAGTTCATTCCCCTTGCCGAAGAAACCGGTCTGATTGTGGAGCTGGGTCGCTGGATCCTGAACGAAGCCTGCGAACAGGCAGCCGCCTGGCCAAGCCCGGTCACCGTGGCCGTCAATGTGTCGCCGATTCAATTCCAACACGTGGATCTTGCTTCTGCGGTATCAAGGGCGCTGCGCAGTTCTGGCCTGCCGGCCTCGCGGCTCGAACTGGAAATTACTGAGAGCAGCCGTGTAACCGACCCGGGTCGTGTTCATGCGGTCATGTGGCAGTTGCGCAATCTGGGCGTGCGGCTGGCCATCGACGATTTCGGCACCGGGTATTCTTCCCTGAGCTATTTCCGCGATCTGCCGTTCGATCTGGTCAAGATCGACCAGAGCTTCGTGCGCAACCGCACCTCGGCCGAGGATCATCGGCTGCTGGCGGCGATCATCGAGCTTTCGACCAAAATGGACAAGCACACCATTGCAGAGGGCGTGGAGGACGAGCCGACCGCTCGTCTGCTCACAGAAATGGGCTGCACCTATGGGCAAGGCTACTACTTCAGCCGCCCGATCTCCGGAGAAGACTTCACCAACTTGCTTTCCCAGCCGCCCCGGCAAAAGCGGATCAGCTAGAGGCCCAGCCCGCCTAAGCTAACACCAACCTCGGCGACACCCAGGTCCACGGAGACCGAGCTTTCCGAGCTGCCACCGCCCGAGCTGCCGCCACCCACGCCGACGCTCGCCCCGACGGAACCACCACCTGCCGAAACGCCTGCACCAACGCTGGCCCCACCTGAGGAGGCTCCGGCCGAAACGTTGCCGCTAACGACGCCAGTCGACGCCCCCGCTGAAACTGTTGCGCCACCACCGCCTGCCGACGCACCAGCGGAGACCTTTACGCTTCCGCCAGCGGCAGACGCACCAGCGGAGACATTGGCGGTGCCACCACCGACAACAACCCCGGCCGCCGCGTTAACAGCTGCGGCACCACCCCCCAGAAACGCGGCGCGCGCTGCTGCCGGCACCGTTACGCCTTCAATGAGGAACACCGCTTTGCTGGCCCCCGGACCGCTGACATCGAGCGGCCTCGCCAGGCTCGCAGCAGCAGACTGTCCACGCGTCACATCCACGACCATGTCGTGAACGCTGTCTTGCACCTGAACAACGCCGCTGGCCACATCCACTCGGGCGAGCCCATTGCTGTAGGTCACCGTAAACTGGGTCCCCTTGACGACGGCCGCGAGGATTGGGGTTTGGACCGAGAAATGCTTCACATTGCGCTTCTCGGCAGTGACGGTCACAACGCCGCTGCTCTGAATGACGCTGGTCATTTTCTGTCCCGCTGCATCGCGCACGGCGATCTGGGTATTTGGCCCCAGCGCTATGTTTTCCTGGCCGCGCACCAGTTCCACCCGGCCGGTGCCGGTTGTGCGCACCTTGCCGCCATCGGGCACCACATGGCCACGCTCCAGCGCAATCCAGTTACCGCTCTGGTATTGCATCACGCCGCCGCGCAGACGCTCGGCGATCCAGTCATCGGCCAGCGCAACTGAGCTGGTGCAGCACAACGTCAAAGCAACCAGTACAGATTTTCCGATACACATGAGCTTCCTCCGGCGCGGCCCACTACCGCAATTGAGTGCTCATCTGGCGCGCAACCTGTTAACTCAACCTTACTTCGTGAAAGTACTGAGCCATACGCAGCAATACTTTTCAGACTTGGGTTAACACGACTCGCATGACGAAAATAAAACTTTAACAACATGAGTAGCAAAGCCGTCGATAAACCAGCGGCGGGATATCGCGGCAGATCATATACAGGAGCGATTGAGCGCTTCCTGCGCTGAATTCCGCCTAGAAAGCCAGACCTGCCGGCACAGGCGGCGCCGTATGCACAACGGTAATCCGCACGCGCTCATTGGCGGCCATATAAGGGTCATTGGGAAAGAACGGCTCGCCCGTTGCCCGTCCGGCAACAGCCTTGAAGCGATCATCGCTCATGCCGAATTCGCCCAGGATCGAGCGCACCACATTGGCGCGGTCTGCCGACAACTCCCACGGCCCATAGCGTGGATTGTCATAGCGCCCGCCAGCCGCCGTATGGCCCGATATGGTCACCTGGGCATTGAGCTGCTGCAGGATCGGGCCAATCGCCGCGATCGCTGCGCGGGTGGGCTCCAGCGGATATTTGGATCCCTCGGGGAACATTGGCCGACCCTGCTGGTCGATGATCTGGATATCCAGGCCCTCTTCGGTCTGTTCAACAAGCAGATTGTCCAGGAACGGGGTCACTTCAGGCAGCGACTGCCATGCCTGCTTGATGCTTGCCGCCGCGCTGTGGAACGCTTGTGCCTCGAGTGATTGCAGGTTGAATTCGCTGTCGCTGCTGGCGCGCCGTTCACTGCCCTGCTGGCGGGCCGCGCCGCCGATATGAGTATCGGTCGTGCCCTGGTCCGAGCTCTGCGGCGAGGCCGGACGATCCTCGATCACATCGGCCGACGAGCCCGACATCTGGTTGCCCGAATTATCCATCGCATTGCCGCCCATGACGCCACCGGCGCCGCTCGTGGTCGTGCTGAGCGAAGCCGGCGCGAAGTAATTCGCCAGGCCTTCCTTCTGCTCCGGCGTGGTCATGCTGATCAGCCACATCAACAGGAAAAACGCCATCATTGCCGTCACGAAGTCGGCATAGGCAATCTTCCAGGCCCCGCCATGGTGAGCATGGGCGGCCTTCCTGACCTTCTTGATGATGATCGGCTGGTCGTAATTCGCCATTCTGGCTGGCCCCCGTTCAGGCTATCAGGTCGTGACCGGCAGGGCGGCGGTGGCAGCTTCCACTTCCGCAAAGCTGGGCCGCACATCGCTCATCAAGGCCTTGCGCGCGAATTCAATCGCCATCACCGGCGGCTGGCCGCCGATATGGGCCAACAGGCCAACCTTGAGCGAGAGGAAATATTTGGATTCGGCTTCAAACGTGCTCTTGAGCGACTGGGCCATGGGGCCGAAAAAGCCATAGGCGACAAACACACCGAAGAACGTACCAACCAGCGCGCCGCCGATCAGGTGGCCCAGCACTTCGGGCGGCTCCGAGATAGCGCCCATGGTCTTGATCACACCCAGCACCGCGGCCACGATGCCCAGTGCGGGCGTGCCGTCCGCAACCGCCTGCATGGCAGACACGATCCGTTCCTGCTCCTGGTGGTGCGTCTCCAGTTCCTCGTCCATCAACGCATCCATTTCATGCACATTGTTGGACCCCATGGTCACCATGCGCATGTAGTCGCACACGAACTCCACCGCATGGTGGTTCTTGGCAAAGGTCGGGAAGGCATTGAACAGGGTGGAATTATGCGGGTCTTCGATATGCGGCTCGATCCCCAGAATGCCCTTCTGCTGGATCAGCTTGTACATCGAGAACTGCAGACCCAGCAGTTCCACGTAAGCCGCCTTGTTGTACTTCGGCCCCTTGAGCATCGTACCGAACATGGACGGCACCGCCTTGAGCACCGGCGCCCCGTTTGCGATGATGAAAGCACCGATCGCTGCGCCCAGAATGATCACGAATTCAAAAGGCTGCCACAACACGTAGAGCTTGCCGCCCATCGCCGCATAGCCACCAAACACGCAGGCAAAGACGACGACGATACCGATAATCAGGCGCATAGGGCTTACTCAAACTCAATACAAACAGGCAGGAGGGGCAAAAAAACGCGCCCCGACAGCCCACATAATGGTCCGGTTACGCTTAACAGGGGGTGTATTCCCGCCATCGCGCCTTGCATGTAGATTGAATTGGACCGCTCTAGTGTGACGGCAAATCTTACCCCAGCGAGACCACAATGTTCCTTCGCCCCGCTCTTGCCTTGCTAGCCGCCCTGCTGCTGGCTTCCCCCGTGGCCGCCGAGTCAGAAGAGGACGTGTACGCCCGTATCGAATCCATCCATGGCAATGCCGATGGGTTCTTCGAGGTCTTCTCCTTGCTCCAGGACGCCGTAATGTTCGGCGACCCTGTCACGTGGGGACAATATGCCTTCTTTCCGCTAGTGGTGAATGCCAATGGGGAAACCTACGACGTGCTCGAAGAACAGGACTTGGCCGACAATTTCGACATGCTGGTCTCCTCCGACACGCAGCAGGCGTTCCTCAATCAGGATGTGGCAGACCTCATCGTCACCTCAGAGGGCGTGGGCGTTGGCAATGGCGCAGTATGGATCAGCAATGTGTGTCTGGACGACGATTGCGCAGCCACTCAATGGGGCATCATCGCCATCAACAATTGAATTTGCCACCCCCGAGTATCGGATAAAAAAGTCACCCCCGATGGCCGAGGGTGACTGGATTTCGTCAAAGAGGGTGCGCTAGACCGTGCCGCGCTGCTTGCGTAGCGCCACAACCTTGTCGATATCGGCAGCTGAATGCCGCTCGTGCAATTGTTCGTCTTCCGGTCCACCGCCGGAATTGACACAGCGCCCGCGCTTGACCGGCTCGCGCGCATCGATCTGCTCGGCCCAGCGAATGACATTCTTGTAGGTGCCGACATCGAGGAATTCGGCCGCATTATAGGCTCGGCCCAGCACCATGCCTCCATACCAGGGGAAGATCGCCATGTCGGCGATCGTGTACTCGCTCCCGGATATAAATTCCTTGTCCGCCAATTCGCGATCCAGCACATCAAGCTGACGCTTGGTCTCCATGGCATAGCGATTGATCGGATATTCCTGCTTGGTTGGGGCATAGGCATAAAAGTGCCCGAACCCGCCACCCACAAAGGGCGCGCTGCCCATCTGCCAGAACAGCCAGTTCATGGTTTCGGCCCGCTTGGCCACATCCTTGCTCAGGAACGCGTCGAACTTGTCGGCCAGGTAGACCAGCATCGAGCCGCTCTCGAACAGCCGGATCGGCTCCTTGGGTCCATAATCCATCATCGCGGGGATCTTCGAGTTCGGGTTCACCGAGACAAAACCCGACCCGAACTGGTCCCCCTTGCCGATATTGATCAGATACGCGTCATATTCCGCGTCATGCCCGGCTGCCAGCAGCTCCTCGAGCATGATTGTGACCTTCTGCCCATTGGGAGTTGCCAATGAATAGAGCTGGATGGGATGCTCGCCGCGCGGTAGTTCCTGGTCATGGGTCGGCCCGGCAATCGGTCGATTGGTGCTGGCAAAGGCACCTCCGTTTTCCTTGTCCCAGGTCCAGACTTTGGGCGGCACATATTCGGTCATCGCAACGGCTCTTTCGACAGTGTCCTGAAATTACGGCGAATGGTTCATCGCCTTTCACCGATATAAGCATAGATCACGCCGAGCGTAACCCTTCCCCCCAAGCAAACTTGCCAGCCCCTCCGCCCGGGGCTACTGCTCGCCCATGAACACGCCCCCATTCGATATCTTCCTGGTCGCCACCCCCGGGCTTGAAGCCCCTTTGGCCGACGAGGCACGCGCCAACGGCTTCACCGAAGCGAAAATCACCGATGGTGGCGTGACTTTTTCCGGCACCTGGCCCGATGTTTGGCGTGCCAACCTGGTGCTGCGCGGCGCCACGCGCATTCTCGCCCGCATCGCCTCCTTCCGCGCCATGCATCTGGCCCAGCTCGACAAGCGCGCGCGAAAGCTCCCCTGGGCCGAATTCCTTCGCTCAGACATCCCCGTTCATGTCGAAGCCAGTTGCAAGCGCTCGCGCATCTATCATGCCGGCGCTGCGGCCCAGCGCGTCGCCACCGCCATCCGCGAGGAATTGGGCGCCCCTATTGCCGAAGACGTTGCCTTGCGCATCATGGTCCGCATCGAGGACGATCTGGTCACCATCAGCATCGATACCTCCGGGGAGTCCCTGCACAAGCGCGGCTTCAAGGAAGGTGTCGCCAAAGCCCCGATGCGCGAAACCATGGCGGCGATGTTCCTCTCGCAATGCGGCTACACTGGCACCGAACCGGTGCTCGACCCGATGTGCGGCTCGGGCACCTTCGTCATCGAAGCGGCCGAAATCGCCCTTGGCCTGCAGCCGGGCCGTGCACGGAGCTATGCCTTTGAACAGCTCCCCGGTTTTGACGCCAAAGCCTGGGCGACGCTGCGCCAGCCTGCAGCGCCCACCCCTACGGCATTGCGCTTTTTCGGCTGCGACCGCGATCCCGGCGCCATCCGCATGGCATCCGAGAATGCCGCCCGCGCTGGCGTTGCCGACTGCACAAGCTTTACCCAGCAATCCATCGAGGACCTGACCCCGCCCCAAGGCCCTGCGGGCCTTGTCATCGTCAATCCGCCCTATGGCACGCGTGTGGGCGAAAAGGGTCCGCTCATCGGCCTCTACCGGACTATGGGCACCGTCCTCAAAACCCGCTTCGCCGGCTGGCGCGTCGGCATCGTCACCGCTGACCGGCAATTGGCGCAAGCCACCGGCCTTGGGTTCGAACCGCCCCTCCCCCCGGTGCTGCACGGCGGCATCCGCGTGGGGCTCTACCGGGCAGCCCTCTGACCGCCCGGACAGCCACGCCGATCCATACAATTTAAACCAAATCCTAACCATGTGATCAGCTATGCGGTCGCCGCATGCAACGATCCATCGCGCCGGCGCTTCCTGTCTCACGCACTCCTTGTAACCGCGTTTGGAGGCATCCCGAAATGCCCATAGCCCTGCGCATTCTGGTCGTTGAAGACCAGCCATTATTATTGCTCGATCTGGCCGATCAGCTGATCGAATTCGGCCACCACGTCGTGACGGCAGGCACCGCCCGTACGGCTGCGCGCCTGATCGACGGCAATATCGACGCCCTCGTCACCGATATCGAGCTCGGTGACGGTCCGGACGGCCTTGCGCTCGCGCGCCTTGCTGCCAAGGCTCGGCCCGGCCTGCCCATTGTCGTGGTCTCCGGCGGGGTCCGGCCCACGCACGCCCAATTGCCTTCCGGCGCCGTGTTTCTCCCCAAGCCCTATCGGGTCGCTGATATCCAGGCCGCCCTCGCCTCCCGACAGGCGGCCCGGGCCGCCTGATCCCCGGCCGTCACAGGACTGTGCCATCAGCCCGCTAACCTGCATGCCTCGATGTGCAAATCCGCGAGCCCGATGGATATCTTCAACGATCTCGTCCTGCCCCTTGCAGCTTCGCCATGGGTTTATCTGATCGCCCTGTTGCTGGTGGTGCTCGATGGGATTTGTCCCGTCTTCCCCAGTGAGATGGTCGTGGCCGGTCTGGCAGCCCTTGCCGCCTCCAGCGCCGTCCCCGACATTGTCCTGCTACTGCTCACTGCCTCGCTCGGCGCCATGCTCGGCGACAGCCTGACCTATGCACTGGGTCGGCTCATCGGCGTCCGCCGCCTTCAGTCCACGCGCCTTCGCCCCCTGGCCCGCTTGTTACGCTGGGCCAGCCGCCGCATGGGCCCACGCGCCGGCATGGTGGTGCTGACCGCCCGCTTCATTCCGTTTGCTCGCCTTGCGGTCAACCTCACCGCCGGCAGCACAGGCTTCCCCTATGCTCGCTTTGCGCCCTTCTGCTTCATCGCTGGCGTGATCTGGGCTGCCTACAATGTCACCTTGGGCTATCTCGCCGGCCATTGGTTCCGCAACCACCCCTACTGGGCATTGCATTGGCGATCGGTCTGGCCATGGCCCTCGGCCTGGCCCTTGATTTCTTCACCGCATCCGCCCGTCCGCACAAGCAGCGCCGCTCGTCTTGAGCCTAACATTTTTGGAACGACCGCCCTCTCCAAACGTTTTCCAGTCACGCAATTTCACCAAGTGAAGGAGACGAAGAAATGGACTGGAACCGCATCGAAGGCAGTTGGAAGCAGTTTTCTGGCAAGGCCAAGGAACACTGGGGCAAGCTGACTGACGACGACATGGACCAGATCAATGGCAATCGTGAGCAGCTCGAAGGCAAGCTCCAGGAGCGCTACGGCAAGTCCAAGGACGAAGTCCGCAAGGAAGTCGACGATTGGTCAAGCAACCAGAACTGACGCGTTCGTCACGCTTGCAGCAGAACGCTTCAACAATAGCCCGGTCTATCCAGACCGGGCTTTTTCGTGCTTCATCGGTGTAAGCCTGATCCATTCCCGGAACTGAGAAATGCCCGGACACCGCATCTTTTCCACCAGCGTCGCCAGCGTCTATCCGCACTACATCGCCAAGGCGGAAAGGAAGGGGCGCACCAAGGCCGAGGTCGATGAAATATTCCGCTGGCTCACCGGCCACGACCAGGCCTCGCTCGAAGCCGAACTGGCCAACCAGACCACTTTCGAAGACTTCTTCGCCAACGCCCCAAAACTCAACCCCAACCGCACCCTCATCACCGGCGTCGTCTGCGGCATCAGCGTCGAAAACATCGAAGACCCCCTGATGCAGGAAATCCGCTATCTCGACAAACTCGTGGACGAGTTGGCGAAGGGGAAGAAGATGGAGAAAATTCTCCGGACGCCCACGCAATAGAGGGCTGCCGCACTGGCCGTTTCACTTCGCCGCCAGCATGCCTACATATTGGCAAGGCAGGCTGCGCCGGGCAGCGGCCCTTGATGTCATCGCCAACAGGATAGAGTTCAGTGAGCGTAGCTTTTACCAAGGAAGACAGCGCCGAGACGGCCGCCGAAACCATGCTGCCGGAAAAGCCCGTGCCCGCGGGCCCCAATCTCGTGACGGCGAACGGACTGGCGCAGCTCCAACGGCAACTGGCCGAGGCTACCGCCGCCTATGAAACCGCCCTCGCCATCGAAGACATCAACGAACGCCGCCGCCAGTCCGCCAATCCCTGGCGCGACCTGCGCTACCTCAACGAACGCCTCCGCACCGCCCAGCTCGTGCCCCCGCCCGAGAGCAACGACCTCGTCGCCTTCGGCTCCCGGGTCACCATCGAGCGCGACGACGGCCGCACCCAGACCTTCACCATCGTCGGCGAAGACGAAGCCGACCCCAAGGCGGGCACTCTGTCCTTCGCCTCGCCACTCGCGCGGGCGCTGATAGGCAAGGGTGTGGGGGATGTGGCGACGCTGGGTGACGCAGAGGTGGAGATTGTGGGGATTGGGTGAGGGGCGTCGCGGCTATCAGCTCCGCCACCCCCACCTAGCCTCCCCCTGCTAGGGGGAGGGACATATCGGGTCATGCGGCCCATCGCGCCCAAACCACTGTTCCCACCTCCCCCTGACAGGGGGAGGTAGCGCCGCTAGGCCCAACGGGCCATAGCAAAGCTAGGAGGGGGTGGGCCGACGACAGTTGTGGGACCGACGCCCTCTGACATGTCCACACCCGCTTCCCCGAGGGCATCGAGCGAATGCCCTCACTCCCTGAAATACATGTACAAAATCTCGCAGACAGATCACAAATTTCCCGCATAGACCAACACCAAGTGCAGTCTGCCGTCGTACGAACTTTCGCTCCCGCCTCCAACGGCTAATCTGCAGCCATGCTCACCCGGACCCTCACAATCGATGACGGCAATTCGGAAACTTCGGTCGTCATAATCCTCCGCCCCCATTCAAGGCGACGGCTTCTGGGAATGCGCCTTCGAAATTCATTGGCCTGAAGGTATAAAGTCCTTCCGAGCCCGCGGCTTTGACAGCGTTCAAGCGACCTACCTGGCTATGCAGAACATCGCGGTCCACCTCTATGCCAGCCAGTATCACGCGAAGGGAAAGCTCCGCTGGGGCGAGCCGGGAATGGGCTATGGTTTTCCCATGCCAGTTGTCGGATATGACAGCCTGATTGGTGAAGATCGGATCGCTCAGGTGCCGGAGTGATCCCCACCCCCTTCCCTTCCGCCGACTCTTCGGTTAGACAGCCCGCTTAACCACCATGTTCGGTCTTTTCCCCTGCGGCGCAGTGCTCAACTGCAGCGCGGGTTTCGCGCGGACAGGTGTGTTCCGGGCGATTCTCCCCCTCGCCCGTGTCACAGGTTAGAACGAGCAGAGCGAGCCCCGAATGCCAAAGCGTACCGACATCAAATCGATCCTCATCATCGGCGCGGGGCCGATCATTATCGGGCAGGCTTGCGAGTTCGATTATTCGGGCACCCAGGCCTGCAAGGCGCTCAAGGAAGAGGGCTACCGGATCATTCTGGTGAACTCCAATCCGGCCACGATCATGACCGATCCGGATCTGGCCGATGCCACCTATATGGAGCCGATCACTCCAGAAGTCGTCGCCAAGATCATCGAGAAGGAGCGCCCGGACGCGCTGCTCCCCACCATGGGCGGCCAGACCGCGCTCAACTGCGCTCTCTCGCTGCGCAAGATGGGCGTGCTCGAAAAATACAATGTCGAAATGATCGGCGCGACGGCCGAGGCCATCGACAAGGCCGAGGATCGCGAGCTGTTCCGCGACGCCATGAAGAAGATCGGGCTTGAAACCCCGCGCTCCATGCTCGCCCACAATTCCATCGAAGCCCTGCAGGCGCTCGAAGTCATCGGCCTGCCCGCCATCATTCGCCCCAGCTTTACGCTCGGCGGCACCGGTGGCGGCATCGCCTACAACCGCGAGGAATATCTGGCCATCTGCGAAAGCGGCATCGACGCCTCGCCCACCAATGAAGTGCTGGTCGAGGAAAGCGTGCTCGGCTGGAAGGAATACGAGATGGAGGTTGTCCGCGACAAGAACGACAACTGCATCATCATTTGTTCCATCGAGAACATCGACCCGATGGGCGTCCATACCGGCGATAGCATCACCGTCGCCCCGGCCCTGACGCTGACCGACAAGGAATACCAGATCATGCGCGACGCCTCGCTGGCGGTGCTGCGCGAGATTGGCGTGGAAACCGGTGGCTCCAACGTCCAGTTCGGTATCAACCCCCAGGACGGCCGCATGGTCGTCATCGAGATGAACCCGCGCGTGTCGCGCTCCTCGGCGCTGGCCTCCAAGGCCACCGGCTTCCCCATTGCCAAGGTCGCCGCCCGTCTCGCCGTTGGCTACACCCTCGATGAGCTGGAAAACGACATCACCGGTGGCGCCACCCCGGCCAGCTTCGAGCCGACCATCGACTATGTCGTCACCAAGATCCCGCGCTTTGCCTTCGAGAAATTCCCGGGTTCGGACAACCGCCTGACCACTTCGATGAAGTCGGTGGGCGAGGCGATGGCCATCGGCCGCACCTTCCAGGAAGCGCTGCAAAAAGCCCTGCGTTCGCTCGAAACCGGCCTCACCGGTCTCAACGAAGTGGGCATTCCCGGTCTTGGCGAAGGCGAAGACAAGAACGCCATCAAGGCGGCCCTGGGCACCGGCACGCCGCAACGCCTGCTCCATGTCGCCGAAGCCATGCGCCTGGGTGTGTCCAACGAAGACATTTTCGACGCCTGCAAGATCGACCCCTGGTTCCTCGAGCAGATGCGCGGCATCGTCGACATGGAAGCCAAGGTCAAGGAATTCGGCCTGCCCCAGGACGCTGCCAACCTGCGCATGCTCAAATCCATGGGCTTTTCCGATGCGCGCCTGGCCCAGTTGGCCAATCTCAAGGTTTCCGACGTCCGCAAGCTCCGCCACAGCCTCGAGGTCCGCCCGGCCTACAAGCGCATCGACACCAGCGCGGCCGAGTTCGCCTCGCCGACCGCCTATATGTACTCGACCTATGAAACGCCCTTTGCCGGCAAGGTCGAGGACGAGTCCCGCCCCACCGACCGCAAGAAAGTGGTCATCCTCGGCGGCGGTCCCAACCGCATCGGCCAGGGTATCGAGTTCGACTATTGCTGCTGCCACGCCGCCTTCGCCCTGGCTGACGCCGGCTATGAAACCATCATGGTCAACTGCAACCCGGAAACCGTTTCGACCGACTACGACACCTCCGACCGCCTCTATTTCGAGCCGCTGACCGAGGAAGACGTCATCGAAATTCTGCTGACCGAAAAGCAGAACGGCACCCTGCACGGCGTCATCGTGCAGTTCGGCGGCCAGACTCCGCTCAACCTGGCCGAAGCCGTCGCCAAGGCCGGCGTGCCGATCCTGGGCACCCAGCCCGAGGCCATTGATCTGGCTGAAGACCGCGACCTGTTCATGAAGCTGCTGAACAAGCTCGAGCTGACCCAGCCCAAGAACGGCATCGCCTATAGCCTCGAACAGGCCCGTCTCGTTGCCGAGCGCCTTGGCTACCCGCTGGTCATCCGCCCCTCCTACGTGCTCGGCGGCCGGGCCATGGCCATCGTCCACTCGGCCAAGGAGTTCGAGAGCTATGTGCAGGACACCCTGACCGGCCTCGTCCCGCCAGACATTCTGCAGCGCTATCCCAATGACAAGACCGGCCAGATCAATTCGGTCCTGTCGGACAACCCGCTGCTGTTCGACGCCTATCTCTCCGGCGCCACCGAGATCGACGTCGATTGCCTCTGCGATGGCAAGGACGTGTTCGTGGCCGGCATCATGGAGCACATCGAGGAAGCCGGCATTCACTCCGGCGACTCGGCCTGTTCCCTGCCCCCGCGCACCCTGCCGCCCGCCATCATCGACGAACTCAAGCGCCAGACCCGCGAGCTGGCATTCGCCCTCAAGGTGGGTGGCCTGATGAACGTGCAGTTCGCCTATAAGGACGACACGATCTACCTCATCGAGGTCAATCCGCGCGCCTCGCGCACCGTGCCCTTCGTCGCCAAGGTCATCGGCGAACCGATCGCCAAGATCGCCTCGCGCATCATGGCCGGTGAGAGCCTGGCCAGCTTCAACCTCGTGGAAAAGCAACTCAAGCACATCGCCGTCAAGGAAGCCGTCTTCCCGTTCAGCCGTTTCCCTGGCGTTGATACGGTGCTTGGCCCGGAAATGAAGTCGACCGGCGAAGTCATCGGCCTGGATGCTGATTTCGCCATGGCCTTCGCCAAGTCGCAAATGGGCGCTGGCCAGAAGGTCCCAACCTCGGGCAAGGCCTTCATCTCGGTGCGTGACAGCGACAAGCCCGACATTGTCGACATGGCCCGCCATCTCGTCGAAGCCGGTTTCGAAATCCTCGCCACCGGCGGCACCCAGCGCTATCTGGTCGACAACAACGTCCCGGCCACCAAGATCAACAAGGTGCTCGAAGGCCGTCCGCACATTGTGGACAGCCTCAAAAACGGCGGCGTGCAGCTGGTCATCAACACCACCGATGGCCTCAAGTCGATCTCCGACAGCCGCGATATCCGTCGCACCGCCCTCTATGCCAAGATCCCTTATTACACCACCATCGACGGCGCCCTTGCTGCCGTGGAAGGGATCATCGCCCTCAAGCAGGGCAGCCTGCAGGTCAAGGCGCTGCAGGAATACTTCGCAGCCTAGCCATTCCGGCCCCTTCCTTATTGGGAGGGGCCGATCCGCGCTCACGCTCAGCGTATGCGCATTTGCCAGGCAAAAGCTGGCGCAGGGGGGGGAGGCGGCGCTCCCCTCGATGAGAAACTAACTCATCCCCTGGCGAGCAGCGGCAGTCCAAACGCCAACACGCGCAATTGCTCGCGCTGCAGCAGCACAAACGCCAGCGCCAGGGTCCGGCACGCCATCGCCGCGGCGCTAGCCACTGCCGCCCCCAGAATGCCGAACATCGGCACCAGGAGCAGGGCCAGCGCTGTGGTCACGGCCAGAACGCCCAATCCGATCAGCACGCCCTCCCGCTGTCGACCCAATACGATCAGCGCCTCGCCCGCCTGCCCCGCCATGGCCCGCACCACCATGCCGCCACCGAGCACGAGCATAACGCCGTATCCGTCCCGGAACTCCGGGCCGAAAGCCCCGAGCAGGAGCGGCCCTGCCGCCAGCGCCAGTACCACCGCAATCACCGTCGCCCACAATGTCAGTCGCGTGCTTTGCAGCACGCTCTCCTGCAATGCGACCTTCGACTTGCCCGCCAGGTCCAGTGCAAACCGCCGCCCCGCCACCAATGTCATGGCGTAGGCCACGAACCCGGCCAGCGCCAGGCTCCGCGCCGCCGCGAAATAGATGCCCACGGCGTCCGATGGCGCCAATAGCGTCAGCATCAGCACATCGGCATAGCTGGTCAGATCCTCCAACCCCGACAACACCAGCAAGGGCAGCGACGCCCTCAGCCAAAGCCGCTTCTGTCCCCTTGAAGGCACGCTCTTGGCCGGTGCCAGCCGATGCAACCGGCGCGCCAGGACCAATGCCAGTCCTATGGTCACCAGCGCCATCGACCCGACCAGCACCGCCCCCACCACCGGCAGTGTCAAACTCACGCCGCCCGCATCAATGCCAAGGCAAACAAGGCCGATGAGCGCTGGCCGCACGATATAGACCGGCACCGCTGCCAGCCGATACCACCCGAAACTGCGGGCAACACCCTCAAGGTAATACTCAATGGCCAGGAACGGCAGCCCCAGCGCCACCAACAGCACCGCCCCATCGGCAGCGCCGATGCCCAATGCCAGGCCAATCGCTATCAGCGCCAGTGTCGAACTGCCCCCCAGCACCAGCCGCAGCCCGAACTGCCAGTAGTTGCGGAGGGCCGCCTGCCTGTTGCGCAATTGGTAACGCGGCAGGAAACGCACACTGGATTCGGCAAAGCCGAGCGCAGCAAAGCTTCCCAAGGCCAACATCCAGGTCCATAGTGTCACAAAGCCGCCATAGCCATCGGTCGGCATCAGCCGCGCCAGCAACACCTGCAGCCCGAAGACCAGACCGGCGCTCAACACTCTCGTGCCCAGCGCTATGGCAGCATCCAACGCGCCTGATCGCTCTTCAGACATAAAGTAGCAGACAGACGGTAGGCCGCAGAAGGGTGCTGACCCGTTCCATCCACGCAGGGATGCGCCCATGTAGCCATTTCAGGGCCGGCCGCACCCGTGGCAGCCAGGCCGATGTATAGATGCGTCCCTTCCAGCTCAGCGCCTGCGCCCGCGTCGTCACGGCCAGGGAGCGATTGGTCCAACTGGCCTTGTAGTCGGCCGGGTTGATCAGGAGGTCGTAGGCTTGGACACCATTCTCGATCAGCCAGCCGACCGTCATATCCATCTGCACCTTGCCCGGAGACAGGTTGCGCAAATCCCAGTCGAAGCCACCAATATATGCGTAATAATGCCGTTGCTGGATAAATCCCAGCTCCATCGCCACTACTTGATCGCCAGCCCGCAGCACCGATAGGCAGGCCCCGTTCAGCTCAGCTTCATCGCCGCCCAGCCGCGCGAGGAAATCCTCGTAGCCTTGCATCGAAAACCCGGCACTGAGCCGATGTGTTTCCGCGAGCCAACGCCGCTTCATCTCCGTGCATTGGCGGACCAGCGTCGAAAACTCCGCATGGTCTGGCCAGATCACCTCAAAATGCAGCGGACCGAGACGGGCCAGATGATTGCGCCGACGATTGCGATTGCGCTTCTGCAGCTTGCCCAGTTGCGCCGTATAGTCCTCGACCGAGCCATAAGCGGACAGGTCGAGCATAGAAGCGACATTCTCCGTCCCGCGCACTTGAGAGTCGCCGGCCACTAGCTCGGACAGTGCCGTCCCCTCAACCACCGCGCGCAAAACGCTCACATCGCATTCAGAGGCACGAACAACGTCTCGCATTTGTTTGGCTATTTGGGCCGCAGACGCATATCCGCGCCGCACTAATGCACCACAATATTGGCTGTGCGGTGCCCCCAGCGTCTCCAGCCGTTTTAAGCCCGCCGCCTCGACGATCATCAGCGGCCACAGGGCCACGAGCACATCGCCGTGCCGTAGCGTCACCACATAGGGCTTATGCGTCCCTTGACCACAAAACTCCCGGATCCAGTTGCAACACCAGTCATAGCTCTGGAAATAGCCCAGAGGATCGGCACACTCGGCCTCGAGCTCGCGCCATGCCGCGGCGACCGCTTCGATCTCATCCAGCGTGCCGAGCACGCGACTGTCCAGCTCTTCCCTCGGCTGCAAGTTCATGTCCCCTCTTTATGCCCGAGAGCCTAACGCGCAGCGCTGAACAATACGTTTCGCGACAGGACAAAAAAGAGTCATACAGCCCGTCGGACAGATCTTTGGGCGCTAGGCGAAAAAGCGCTCAACAAGACCCAATGCCTGTTCCACATCCCCGTCAGTCACATCGAGATGGGTCACCCAGCGTTGCTTGCCATAGCGCCCTGAGATACCGACCCCCTGTTGCTCGAGAAAGGATGTCAGCCGCTCCTCCACAGCCTCGTCCATATCGACCCAGACAATGTTGGTATGTGGCTGCGTCACCCGCAGCGCCTCATGCCGCGCCAGCCCCTCTGCCAGCGCTTTGGCACGCCGGTGATCCTCGGCCAGCCGCGCCACATTGTGTTCCAGGGCATACAGGCCCGCTGCCGCCAGAATGCCCGACTGCCGTAGCCCACCCCCCAGCATCTTGCGATGGCGACGCGCCGTGTCGATCAGGTCCTGACGACCGACAAGCACCGACCCGACCGGCGCACCCAACCCTTTGGAGAGACAGATCGAAACCGTGTCGAAAGACGCAACGAAATCCCCAATATCCACACCCAGCGCCATGCAGGCATTGAACGCCCGCGCGCCGTCCAGATGCAGGCCCAGTCCGTGCCGCTCGGCGATGCCGGCCACGGCCATCATATAGTCGACCGGCAGCACACGGCCGCCAAAAGTGTTTTCCAGCGCGATCAGTCGCGTTGTGGCAAAATGCACGTCGCCGCCCTTGATCGCCGCTTCGATGTCCGACAGTGCCATCGTGCCGTCGGCTTGGTGCGCAATTGGCTGCGGCTGGATCGAGCCCAGAACGGCCGCTCCGCCCGCCTCATATTTGTAGCAATGCGCATCCTGCCCCGCGATAAACTCGTCGCCCCGCCCACAATGGCTCATCAGCGCCAATAGGTTCGACATCGTTCCTGAAGGCACGAGCAGCGCCGCGTCCTTGCCCAGCATGCCGGCCATCCGCTGTTCGAGGCGATTGACCGTCGGGTCGTCGCCGAACACATCATCGCCGACCTCCGCTGACGCCATGGCCGCGCGCATCCCGGCGCTGGGCTTGGTAACAGTGTCGGATCGGAAATCGTGGCGAATGGCATTCATGGCGGGTCTCCTGCGAGGGGCCTTTGTGGCAAGCGCACAGGAACTTGGCTAGGGGTTAGGCGGCGACATTCCCGTCTTCGGCGCCGTCATTAGCCGCCGACAGTTCCACCACCGGCTTGCGGGCCACCACCAGAATCCCGGTAATCGGTGCCCCCCGATCGAACCGCAGTACAGCCGTCTCGAAGCGCAACACCTCGAGCCCGGCGACCACCAGCGCATCGCGGGTCGCCTGCACGCCATGGGCATAGCGCAGGCTGGGTCGCAAAAACAGCGCTTCTTCGCCCTCATGCGCCTCCAGCGAGAAAGCCACCAGCCCGCCCGGGCGCATGGCCGGCAGCAGCGCCGAAAGCACCGGCTGTAGCGCCCCGCAATAGATCAGCACATCGGCCGCCGTCACCAGATCCAGATCGGCCCGTCTGGCATTGAGCGTTGCCACCAGTTCGGCCTTATGCAGGCTGTCATAGAGTCCCTTGCGCGCCGTCTCCGCAATCATCGCCGCAGAAATGTCCACGCCCTCGAGATGTCCCACCTTGGCCCGCAGGCGCTCGCCCATCAGCCCAGTGCCGCAACCGAGATCGAGCGCCCGCTCAAAACCGGAAAGCTCCAGCCGCGCCATCTCCTCTGCCACCAATCCATCGAGCAGGTCCGGCACCCGATAGCCGAGTTTGCCGATCAGAGCCTCCTCAAATTGCGGCGCATACTGATCGAACAGCGCCTCGACATACCCCACTGCCGTGCCCTCGCCAGCCGGACCTGCATCGTGCACGGCCAACTTGAGTCGCGCTCCGAACACGCCGGCATCGTCCAGCGCCTCCAGCCGCCGCCAGGCCGCTATGGCGCTAGAGACATTGCCCGCCTTCTCGTGAAAACTGCCCACCAGATCCCAGCCGGCTGCCCAGTCCGGCGCCATCTCGAGCGCCTGCTCCATCAGTTCAGCCGCGGCAGCGGAGTCACCCTGCTCGTCCAGCATGCGGGCATAATCCGCGCGCCGGTCGGCGATCACATCGCCGGAAGAAAAGAACGCCTTGGTCAAGACGAGTGCTTTCGAGAAAACCGGCCCCATTTGGCGCGGCGCGCGGGATTTGCCGCAAAGCGCGCTCAAAGGCAAGCTATTTGCAACTAAGACACGCCTGTCCCTGCCCCCGTGACGAAATGTGCACTTTCCAAACACGGTGGCTGGGCTAAAATCACCGCTATCCAATGGCGATAGACCACAGTCGTTTTTGCCAATTGGTGGCGGCGCCCCTCGTGCCAGCCTGTCCGGTCCATCATCCAGATGCCGGATATTTTAGAGACCAAACCGTTGATTCCCCGACAGAACCTGCCGTTCTGCCGGGCGTTCCTGCTTGCCTACACGGGATATTGATGCCTCCCGAATTTCAGGCTAGGCTTTGCGCCATCGAATATTGCGGCCGACTGATCTGAACACGCGAATTCCATTCGCCACTGCTGACGTCATCTTCCGATATTTCGATATCAACTAGGCTCTGGCCGGGTGCACGGCCAGGACCGCACCAGCAGCGAATGCACGAGGGAACGCGCGACATGGCAACTGGCACCGTTAAATGGTTCAACGGCCAAAAAGGTTATGGCTTCATTCAGCCCGACGAAGGCGGGGCGGACGTGTTCGTCCATATTTCCGCTGTCCAGCGCTCGGGCCTGAATGGCCTGGATGAGGGCCAGAAGGTGAGCTACGAGATCGTCAAGGACAAGCGGACCGGCAAATCCGCCGCCGACAATCTGACACCGTCCTGATCGACTGATCGGAGACAGATTGGGGCGTGCCTGAAATCAGGCGCGCCCCTCTTTTTTTGCCTAGGATTCCTCCGGCGTTATACGGATCAATCGCCCTTTTCCGGCATCGGTGATCAGGTAGATCGCGCCATCTGGCCCAGTTGTCACATCGCGAATACGCCCGAGCACACCTTGAAATAGCCGCTCTTCGTCCACCACCTCATTGCCATCCATGTCGAGCCGCACCAGCAATGTGCCGCTCAGCCCTCCCAGCAGCAGATCCCCCTCCCAGTCCGGGAACAGCGCACCCTCGTAGAAATCGAGTCCCGATGGCGAGATCGAGGGATCCCAATAGTGCAGCGGTTGTTCCATGCCCGGCTGTGTCTCGCCCACACCGATTTGGCTGCCGTCATAATTGGTGCCGTAGGCGATCTCCGGCCAGCCATAATTCTTGCCGGCCTCCACCAGATTGACCTCGTCGCCCCCGCGCGCGCCATGCTCGACCGCGAACAGCGCGCCATCGCTTTCGCGCAGCGTCGCACCCTGTGGATTGCGATGCCCGATGCTCCAGAATTCCGGCGCCCAGCCCTCCAGTTGCGGATTGTCCTCGGGCACGGACCCATCGGGCGCGATGCGCACGACGCCGCCGGCCAGATCGCCCGGATCTTGCGCCCTGTCCTGACTACCCCGTTCACCCAGCGTAATGAACAGATTGCCGTCATTGCCGACGACGATGCGCGAGCCGAAATGTCGGGTCGACCCATCGAAATTGTTCATCCGAAAAATCACCGCCTGGTCGACCAGCCGCCCGCTATTCCCCTCCAACTCCAGCCGCGCCGACATCACCGCCGTGCCGGTGCCGCCGTCACCTGGTTCGGCATAGCTGAGATAGAGCTGCCCGGTGTCGGCAAAATCGGGGTCCAGCGTCACATCGAGCAGGCCGCCCTGCCCGCGCGCCACCACCTCAGGCACCCCCTTGATGGGTTCGCCCACCACGCCATCGGTTATCACCCGCAACCGACCAGGTCGCTCGGTCACCAGAAACTGCCCGTCGGACAACACCGACAATGCCCAGGGATGTTCGAGCCCATCGGCAATCGTTGTGGCCATCAGCGTCCCGGCGCTGCTCTGGCTGGTTTCCTGTGCGACCACCGGTAGCCCGGTGACCACGCTGGCCAGCACCACGCCCGAAAAAAGTCTGATTCGATCCCGCATAAACGATCTCCCTGCATCGATATTTGGTCGATCCGCCCGCAACAGCATCCAGGCCCGGTCACCGCAAGCTGCCAGCTTGTGCACACGCATCATGCGCTTGAAACACACCGGCTTGACCGGAACGCGGCGGTTGGGCAAGCTGGTGTCATCTCCCACTTAAACTTGTCGTGAAGCATTGGCCGAACGAAGTCTGGCTGGGGGACACCTTGCCGGGCGGCGGAAGCGCCCCCGGGCAGGGCCAACATCATTTGTTAGCCTGTCGCGGACCGGAAATTCGGTCGCGCGGCGGCTATTGTTATGCCGAGCCGACTGGAGGCAGCACGATTATGGACAAGGTTCCAATGACGGTTCAGGGCCACAAAGCCCTTTCTGCTGAGTTCGAACACCGCACCAGCAATGAACGCCGTCGTATCATCGACGCCATTGCCGAAGCCCGCGCCCACGGCGATCTGTCTGAAAACGCAGAATATTCCGCCGCCAAGGAGCAGCAGAGCCTCAACGAGGGCCGCATCAAGGAGCTCGAAACGCTTCTGGCCCTGGCCGACATCATCGATGTCAGCAAGCTGAGCGGCAAAACCGTCAAGTTTGGCGCGACCGTGACCTTCATTGACGAGGACACCGAGGAAGAAAAGACCTATCAGGTCGTAGGCGATCCCGAGGCCGATGCCTCGGCTGGCCGTATTTCGATTTCCTCGCCCATTTCCCGCGCCATGATCGGCAAGGAAGAGGGCGATTCGTTCGAGGTCGCCGCTCCCGGCGGCGCCAGGAGCTACGAGATCGTCAAGATCCGCTATGTCTGACGCCTAATCTTTAGGCACCAACTAAAATTCCTGTGTTTTTTCTGTCCACTCCCGCAGGCATCTCGCCTGCGGGAGTGAGTTTGCCTTGAAACCTTGCTCCTTCGCCTCTTAAGTAGGGACGAGGGAGTTTTCCTGACCTATTGGAGAGGCGTCGCGATGCACGCGAAAGTCGTCATTATTGGCTCCGGCCCGGCCGGCTATACTGCCGCGATCTATGCCGCCCGCGCCATGCTCGAGCCCGTGATGATCCAGGGCCTGCAACCGGGCGGCCAGCTCACCATCACCACCGATGTCGAGAACTATCCCGGCTTTGCCGACGTCATCCAGGGCCCATGGCTGATGGACCAGATGAAGGCGCAGGCCGAACATGTCGGCACCCGCATGGTCAACGACATCATCACCTCGGTTGACCTGGACCAACGCCCCTTCGTGCTGCATGGCGACAGCGGTGATACCTACACCGCCGACAGCCTGATTATCGCCACCGGCGCCCAGGCCAAATGGCTTGGCTTGCCTTCCGAACAGCAGTTCCAGGGCTTTGGCGTCTCAGCCTGCGCCACCTGCGATGGCTTTTTCTACCGAGGCAAGCAGGTGCTGGTCGTCGGCGGCGGCAATACGGCCGTTGAAGAAGCACTGTTCCTGACCAATTTCGCCGAAAAGGTCATTGTGGTGCACCGCCGCGACGAGTTCCGCGCCGAACGCATCCTGCAGGACCGCCTGTTCAAAAATCCCAAGATTGAAGTGCGCTGGAATACCGAGGTCGCCGAAGTCGGCGGCACGTCGATGCCGCCCTCGGTCAATTCGGTCACCCTGCGCAACACGCAGTCCGGCGAGACCTATGAGCAACCGATTGACGGCGTCTTCGTGGCCATTGGCCACGCCCCGGCAACCTCCATTTTCGCCGGCAAGCTCGACATGAAGCCTGGCGGCTATCTGCAGGTAAAGCCCGGCACCTCCGAAACCAATGTGCCCGGTGTTTTTGCTGCGGGCGATGTCACCGACGACATCTACCGCCAGGCCGTGACCGCGGCTGGCATGGGCTGCATGGCGGCGCTCGACGCCGAGCGTTTTCTGGCCGAGCACGAACTGGCCGAGGCTGCAGAATAGTGGTGCATATCTCCTGCGATAGTCACGCTGCCGTCACAATATTTGCGCCTCCCTCGCCGCTGGCGAGGGTCGCGGTCCGACCTGGCTGAGAACACACAAAAGAAAGCGTCACAAACATGCTCGACTGGGACAAGCTACGGATTTTCCACACCGCCGCCGAGTCGGGCAGTTTCACCCACGCGGCGGAAAAGCTGGGCATGAGCCAGTCGGCGGTCAGCCGGCAGATTTCCGCGCTTGAAGACGATCTGGGCCTCAAGCTCTTCATTCGCCATGCGCGCGGCCTGGTGCTCACCGAAGTGGGCGAACAACTCTTCCGCACCGCCCACCGCATGCATTGGGAGCTGCAGCAGGTCGAGACGCAGATGTCCGAAAGTCAGGACGTCCCTACCGGACCACTGATTGTCACCACCACCGTGGGTATCGGCTCCACCTGGCTCTCCTCGCGGCTAGACGAATTCCTCAAGCTCTATCCGCTCATCCAGCTCGAAATCCGCCTTAACGACGCCGAACTCGACCTCGCCATGCGTGAGGCCGACGTGGCCATCCGTCTGCACCGCCCCAATCAGTCCGAAATGATCCAGCGCAAGCTGTTCACGGTGCACAACCACTTCTACGCCGCCAATACCTATATCGACGAACACGGCATGCCGCATAAGCCTGAGGATCTGGACGACCACCGGATTATCAGCTTCGGCGAGCCGGTCCCCTCCTATCTGGGCGACATCAACTATCTCGAACGCATGGGCCGCGCCGATTCCAGCCCGCGCCGCGCCGCGCTGCGCGTCAATGCCATCTACGGCATGATGCAGGCCTGCCGCGCCGGCATTGGCATCGCCATGCTGCCCGATTATGTAACGGAAAAGGAAGACGGCCTGGTCCAGATCCTGCCCGAGATCGAATTGCCGGCCTATGAGGCCTATTTCGTCTATCCGCCGGCGCTGAAGAACTCCAAGCGCGTCGGTGTCTTCCGCGACTTCCTGGTCTCCAAAGCTCGGGAGTGGTCGTTCTAGCTTCGCGGCCATGCCGCCGAAGCAGATGGGCGGCTCCGGTAGCGAAACAACCAAATGCCGACCGGAAGTTGGGAAATGCCCCGCATCACCACCATCGCCCTCGATGCTGATGACACGCTCTGGCAGAACGAGCAGTTCTTTCGCCTGACCGAACAGCGCTTCGCCGATCTGCTCCGCGACTACAGCGACGCTCCGGATCTGACCGAGCGCCTCATCTCGGCAACCGCCCGCAATCTCCAATTCTACGGCTTCGGCGCCAAGAGCTTTACGCTCTCCATGCTCGAAACGGCGCTGGAGATCACCGAGCATCGGGTTCCCGGCACCGTCATTGCTGAAATTCTCGCCGCCGGTCGCGAACTTCTCGATTATCCGCTCGAAACCCTGCCCTATGTCGATGCCGCCCTTGAGCACCTGCAACAAAATTATCGCCTGATCCTGATCACCAAGGGCGACCTGCTCGATCAGGAACGCAAGCTGGCCGCCTCCGGTTTGGCCGAATATTTCGCAGCCGTCGAAGTGGTTTCCGACAAGACCGAAGCGGTCTATCGCCGCATTTTCGAGCGCCACACCGAGGGCGCCGAACACACCATCATGGCCGGCAACTCGCTCAAATCCGATATACTGCCCGCTCTGGCCGCCGGCGCCTTCGCCGCCTATGTGCCGCATGACCTGACCTGGTCCTATGAGCACGCCGAAGAACCGGTCACCGAACCCCGCTACGCGCGCATCGCACATCTGGGCGAACTGCAGCAGGTCATCGACCAGTTCGTATCCGACCATATGGGCCGGTGAGGAATCGCACCGCGCTGAACCGTTTCCACGCTTAAAAAACGCTCAACGCCTGCTCCAATCTCTGGCATCGCGCCTGAATTTCAGCCGAAAAGCGGCTTGTATCGCCGCGACAGGCCGCCGCACCCTCGCCCCCTGCCATTGATTTTATTAGCTTTTTTCCATCTCCATGCAAGTTTTGCATAGCTGGCATAACCGTTAGTGGATTGGCGCGACCCAGCGGCACCCCTATATGCCCACCCATCACAGCGGGTGTTTCTCCTCCCTCCCTTGCGCCCGCTGCGTTCCCTCCTGACAGGTTCCTGACCTGTCCTCCTTAGGGCCCTGCTCTCCCCTCGAGCGGGGCCTTTCTTTTTTCCGAACGCACAGCCATCCCTCGCAAAAACGCATGGCTGACATGTCGGTTTCGGGATTGTCTATCAGATCAGTAGAGTTCATATAGCACCCATCGCTGAGGCGCGCTCCGATCTCCTCCTCCCTTCGGACCCCGCATCGCGATACCGAACTTAGGATCATTTCCTCCTCCCTTGATCCGAGGTTCATGGCAGAGCGGCATACTCCTCCTCCCTTGCTCTCTGCCCCACTTTCGATTTGGCTTCGGCCCTATCATCAGGCCCCATCTTCGGATGGGGCCTTTTTTTGGTCCCTGGACGGAACCTGTCACCAGCCTGTCGAGTTGCCTGTTTAATGGACAGAATGTCGCTGTGCCTAATGCATGGCAGTTATGACGCCAAATGCATTGCTGACCAAAAGGTCAAAACCTATATTGGTCCTGTCGCTGGTGAAGCCGCTCCGTATCCTCCTCCCTCGGACCCGCTTCTTGCGACATCGGATCGAAACCGCATCCTCCTCCCGCGGCGACGATCCACCGGTCTGGTGCAAATCCTCCTCCCTTGCACAGGACCATCACTTGCGATTTGGCTTCGGCCCTATCATCAGGCTCCAACTTCGGTTGGAGCCTCTTTTTTTGCGTCTGCCCTATCTGGTCGTCATCTCGATTCCACACGAATCTGCATGGCAGCATTTCCGATTGTGCGTTTGTGCCGCAGGCGCCGATATCCGATATTGCGTTCAACGGCAGGGTTCGTGGTGACCCGGCCTCCTCCAAGGTCAGCGGCTCCGGCCAAAGACCGAACGGCCCCGCCCATCCCCTCGGGCGGGGCCTTTTCGCCTTTCAGGGTCCAGCCGGACTGCTCGACTATCTGATCCCGGCGCAGAATTGCTGGATGCGCTTCACCGCCTCTTCCAGTTCCGCATTGCTGGCCGCATAACTCAGGCGAAAATGCCCGGACAGGCCGAATGCCGCGCCATGCACCAGCGCCACGCCTGTTTCCTCCAAGAGCGCCATGACGAAGTCCTCGTCGGTCCCAAGCTTAGTGCCGCCGGCGCTGGTCTTGCCTAGTAAACGCTGGCACGAGGGAAATACATAAAAAGCGCCTTCCGGCACCAGGCAGTCGAGCCCGGTATTTGCGTTTAGGCCCGCCACCACCATGTCGCGCCGCGCCTGGAACACATCGCGCCACTCGGCAAGAAATCCCTGCGGTCCATTCAGCGCTTCTACTGCCGCCCATTGCGAAATCGAGCTGGCATTGGTGGTCGACTGGCTCTGCAGCTTGGTCATCGCCGCCAGCAAAGGCTTGGGCCCCGTGCAATAGCCGATGCGCCAGCCGGTCATGGCGTGCGACTTACTGACCCCGTTCATCGTTAGGGTCCTGGCCTGCAATTCCGGTTCTACCTGGGCGATGGTCGCAAACCGCTTGCCGTCATAGACCAGCACTTCATAGATATCGTCGGTAAGGATGTGGACGTGCGGATGCCGCATCAGTACCGCCGCCAGCCCCTTCAACTCTTCGGCCGAATAGGCCGCGCCGGTCGGGTTTGAAGGTGTGTTGAGGATCAGCCACTTGGTCTGTTCCGAAATGGCCGCTTCCAGCGCCTCCGGAGTCAGCTTGAATCCGCTCGAAGCATCGGCGACCGCGAACACCGGCTCCGCCCCGCATAGCCGCACGATTTCGGGGTAGCTCACCCAATAGGGCACGGGCACAACCACCTCGTCGCCCGGATTGAGTGTCGCCAACAGCGCATTGAAAATGATCTGCTTGCCGCCCGACCCGACGAAACAATCCGCCGCCGTAACCTCAAGCCCGTTGTCGCGCCGGAACTTGGCCGCCACCGCTTCCTTGAGCTCGGCAATGCCATCCACATTGGTATAGCGCGTCTTGCCCTCATCCATGGCGCGCTTGGCCGCATCGCGCACGTGCTCGGGCGTGTTGAAATCCGGCTCACCGGCCGAGAGCGCAATAATGTCCTTGCCCTCGGCAGCCATGACGCGGGCTTTCTGGCTGATCGCCACCGTTGCCGACGGCGCCACGCGCCCCAATGCCTCGGACAAAAAACCCATCATCGCCTCCTTGCTGGACGGCAACGGGTTTAGTGCAAGCCCGGAGGCACGAAAAGCCCCGGCCCGCAGTTTGGCTAAATACCGATCCCCGGCGTGCTGCGCAGCACCACGCCCTGCACGCGCCAGCCCTCGTCGCGCTCATCGGCAAGCTGATAAACCGCCTCCCAGACCCGGCCATCCGTGTCGATGAACTCCACCTCCTGCAGCACCACGCCCGAAGAAAGCTCACGGAAGGCCCCGAAGCTGTGCGAGCGCGATTGACCGATCGGCCCATAGCCCGATCGCGCCACATCGTGGGCGAACCGCTGCGGATTGCTTTGGTAGCTGGCCCTGAAGGCGGCACCGGCAAACGACAGCGCCGTTTCGCCGTCAGCACTGCGCAGCGCCTCGATCTGACCGGTCACGCTGGCGCGCCATGGTTGTTCCACCGCCTCCTGCGCAGACGCCGGAACCATAAGCAGGATGCTCAAGACAAGAACCCAGAGAATACGCATGGTCTATCTCCCGTTTTCGGGCAGGCCCAACCCGCCACAGTTCTGCCCTCAAATGGTCCCGAGCCGACCCCCATTGGTTCATAGTCGAACCGCTTTTCGCTGCTTTTCTCTCAGCATCGGAAGCGAGGAAGAGACGTCGATCCCATGCATAAATCTACGTCGCCCAGGCGCAAAAGTTTCAGGTTCCTGGCCGTTTTCGGCGCCATTGGCTCCGCGCTGAGCGCTGCGGTACTGATAATGGGTGTCACCCCCGCCCGGGCCGCCAGTTTCGCCGCCCAGCCTGATACCCAGATTGCGGTGTTTATGGTGCCGCTCACGCTTTTGGTTCTGGCCCTGCTTTTCGAGGTTGCGCGCTTTGCCTGGCGCGCGCCCCTGCCCGCTCAAGCCCCCGCCCGCATCAGACGCCGGCCGGACTGGTCGACGCCGGGCGAAGGTGCACCGAACCCCTGATATTGTTCCCCCTGACGACACTGGCCGGCCCTGCGCCGGCCATTTTTTTGACTTTTCGCCTATTGCCGAGCGCCCGAGGCAGGTTCAAACTCAAGTCCTCTTACAGGAGGACTGACCCTATGCATGTCGATACCATCCTGCAGACCAAGGGCGTCGTGGTTCATACCCTGCCCAAAACCGGCACGTTGACCGACGCCGTCACCCTGCTCAACACCCACAACATAGGCGCCGTCGTCATCACCGATGACAACCAGCAGATCGTCGGCATACTCTCCGAGCGCGACATCGTGCGCCAGCTTGGCAAGAACCCCACCGGCGCCCTGGCCCTTTCTATCGCCGATTGCATGACCACCGGCGTCGTCACCGCCGAGCGCACCACCACCATCGACGATGTCATGGAATCCATGACCAGGCGGCGCATCCGTCACATGCCAATTGCCGAAGACGGCAAGCTGGTCGGGATTATCTCCATCGGCGACGTGGTCAAGCTCAAGATCGCCGAAGTCGAGCACGAGGCCGAAGTCCTGCGCGAATACATCGCCAGCTGATCTCAAGGCGACAGCCGCATCAATCCCGCCGCTGTCGGCCCGAAGCCGCATGCGCGGTAAAACCCTTCCAGATGCGGCTCGAAATCGACATGCAGCCATTGCATTTGCTGCCCCCGCGCCAGTTCAGCGCCGCGCCGCACCAATTCGCTCGCAATGCCGCGCCGGCGGTAGGCGACATCGACCGCCGTATCGAGAATGAAGGCGTGCACCCCGCCATCCCAGGCGATGTTGACGAAACCGATCAGCCGGCCCCCATCCATCGCCCCTAGATGGGCCAGGCTCCGCTTGAGCACTTGGTCATAATTGTCTAGCGGCGGCCCGCCCCAGGCCCGGCGCCAGAAATCATCCAGCACCCCCGCCTCCGGAAACGGATTAACGACATACGCGATCAAGAAGGGCCCTTCACCTTACCAACCTCTCCAACTCTTCATCCATCCGCAAGGTCGCCAAGAGTTGGCCCGTCCTATGGTCTCACCTGTGCCGGTTACCGGCGATGTCCCATGCAAAGGATGAACCACCATGAAGACGATTTCCACCACCGCCATCGTGGCCCTGATGACCACCGCCATCGGCCTGGGCGCTATTGCCCCCGTCGCGGCTCAGGAAACCACCGCCCCTGCGACCACCCAATCCCAGCCTGCCGACCCCGCTTCCGGTGACGAACGCGGCTTCCGCAAGGGCCCGGGCATGCGCCATGGCGGCGGAGCCGGTGGCTTGCTCAACATCGAGCGCGGCGCCGTGGCCATCGAGATCGCCATTGTGCGCCTCAGCCATGCTGTCGAAATGACCGATGAGCAGACCGTTTTGCTCGAAGCGCTCAAGACCGACGCTCTGGCCGCTGCCGCCGCTTTCGAGGCCGCAACCGACGGCTTGCGCCCGACCCCGCCGGCTGAAGGGGAATCCTCTGAACGCCCGGACATTTCTGAGCGTTTCGACAACCGCATCGCCTTTGAATCAGCCCGGCTCGACGCACTCGAAGCCGTTCAGCCAGCCTTTACCGCTTTCTTCGACAGCCTGACCGACGAGCAGAAGGCAGACCTCGTTCCCGAACGCGGCGACCGCCAGAACCATATGGGCAAGCAGGGCCACAAGGGCGGCCATCGCGATGGTCATCATGGTGGCCAGCGCCCCATGGGTCCGGGCAACCGCTAAGGTCGGCCCGGCGCCGAACCTCCAGACCCGATCTGCCGCGCTCCTTCGTCGGCAGGTCGGCCCAGCGGCTCCTGCAGGCCCCAAGCCATTGCAGGCGCCGCCGAACCCCGGCTCTCAACAGCCGGGGTTTGCTTTTGTCCTCGGCTCGATTACCAGTGAGACCGTAATCTGTTGCGGGCAATCCATGACCACTCTTCCCCTCGATCCGGCGCGCATCCGCGCCCTGTTCCCGGCCTTTGCCGAACCGAGCCTCAATGGTCAGGCTTTCTTCGAAAACGCGGGGGGCTCCTACACGGCCCAGGCGACGCTCGACATTCTCGATCATTATTATCGCGCCACCAAGGTGCAGCCCTATGGTGTCTATGCCGCCTCCGAGGCCGCGGGACAGGCCATGGACCGCGCCTATGAACGCCTTGCCCAGGCGCTCAACGTGGCCACCGACTGGATCCATATCGGCCCCTCAAGCTCCGCCAACACCTATGTACTGGGCAAGGCCTTCGCCGACTGGCTCAAGCCCGGCGACGTCATCATCGTCACCAATCAGGACCACGAGGCCAATACCGGCAATTGGCGCCGCCTGGCTGAGCGCGGCATCGAAGTGCGTGAATGGCAGGTCGATCTCGAAACCGCCCGCCTTTCGCTCGATAGCCTCGACACCCTGCTCGACGAGAAGGTCAAGCTGGTCGCCGCGCCGCATTGTTCCAACATCGTTGGTGATATCAACCCGGTGGCCGAGATCGCCGCCCGCGCCCATGCGGTCGGCGCCGTGCTCGCCATTGACGGCGTCAGCTACGCCCCCCACGGTCTGCCCGATCTCGCCGCCCTTGGCGCCGATATCTATTTCTTTTCCGCCTACAAGACCTATGGCCCGCATCAGGGCGTCATGGCCATCCGGCCCGACCTTGCCCGTGCCCTCCCCAATCAGGGGCATTTTTTCAATGATGCCAAGCTGCGCTACCGCCTGACCCCGGCCGGCCCCGACCACGCCCAGATCGCCGCCACCGCCGGCATTGTGGACTATCTCGATCAGGTCGCGGCGCTGGCCCCCGCATCGGTCGAGGGCGCCGATCCATACCGCCGTGCCCATGCCGCCATGCGCGCTCAAGAGGTGACGCTGGCCGCGCCCCTGCTCGACTATCTGCGCAGCCGCAACGACCTCCGCCTCATCGGCCCTGCCGACCCCGCAACCCGCGCCCCCACCATTGCCGTGCTGGCAAAGGAGCCGGGCATCGACATCGCCCGGCGCCTCGCCCGCCACGGCGTCATGGCTGCGGGAGGCAATTTCTATGCGGTTCGCCTTCTCGAAGCCCTCGGTATCGACCCGCACAATCACGGCGTCCTCCGCCTCTCCTTCGTGCACTACACCACACCTGAAGAGATCCAGCAGTTGATCGCCGCGCTCGATGCCGAACTGAGATAGGCCCCTTATCCGGCGCGACGCGCCACCGTCTCCCGCTAGGGTGAGTATAAGCACTGTGCCCCCTTGTTCCTCTCCCCGTCGGGGAGAGGGTGGATCGCCCGGAGGGCGAGACGGGTGAGGGGGAATCCATCCACGAGATACACACAATATGTCCCGCCCCCTCGCCTCCCTCCTGCTTCTGCTCTGCACCATGTTCTGGGGCTTTGCCTTCATCGCCCAGAAAACGGCAATGGACGCCATGGGGCCGCTGACCTTTGCCGGTGTCCGCTTCCTTATCGGCGGACTGCTGATCCTGCCCCTGGCCCTGCATGAGCTGCGGCGCAAGGCCGTCAAGCTCACCAGCACCCACTGGTTCTTCATCATGGCGATGAGCACCGTGTTCTTTCTCGGCTCCTGGATGCAGCAGGCTGGTCTGCTCACCACCACCGCCACCAATGGCGGCTTCCTCACCGGCCTCTATGTCTTCTTCGTGCCATTGCTCGGGTTCATCCTGTTTCGCACCCGACCACATCCGATTGTGTTCGTCGGCGTCCCCCTCGCCCTTGTCGGCATCTACTTTCTGAACGGCGGTGGCCTCGACAGCTTCAACACCGGCGACTGGATCATCATCGCCAGCGCCATCTTCTGGGGGTTGCATGTGCTGCTGCTCGGGCATGTCGCCAAGATGACCGGCCTGCCCATCTTCGTGTCGTCGGTGAGTTTCCTGTTCGCCGGCATCGCCGCCAGCGCCATCGCCCTGCCCACCGAAGCCCCCACCCTGGCTGGCATTTCAGCCGGTTGGGTCGAGATCGCTTATGCCGCCGTGCTCTCCACGGCGGTCGGCTTCACCTTGCAGGCCATCGGTCAGCAACACGTGCCCTCGGCCAATGCTGCCATTATTCTCTCGGCCGAGAGCCTGTTTGCAGCATTGGGTGCGGCCGTGGTGCTGGGCGAGCGCCTGCCCCCGATCGGCTATGCCGGCGCGGCGTTGATCTTTGCGGCCATCCTGCTCGTCGAAGCGATCCCGCCGCTCTGGGCTCGCCGCAAGGTGCATGTCCCCCGAACGGTGAACTAAGGTTCCCTATTCACCATAGCGGTACATCTGGTAGCTCTTGCAGATCACAAGGGCGACGCACCCCCGGAGCGTGATCTGGTCTTCGCTGACCTGGGTAATGGTCCCGGCCGCGCTCTGCCCATAAATGTGCAACTCGCCCTTCCACTCGCCCGGCCCGGTCTGCACCGCATGGTCGATCAGCATGGTGTTGAGATAGGGAAGATTCTCCGCACTGTCTGCGCCATTGCCCAGCCAGATCAGCTCGGCACAAAGCTGGGTGCCGTCGCCGCATAGGGTCACGTCATAGCGCGAATCCCGCATCTCGATTTCCCACACCCCGACCGGCGAAGCCAGGGTCGGCGCCACCGCGATCAGCGCGAACAAAGATGCCAAGATCGCCCGCATCATGGCGTGTGCCGATACATCTGATAGGTCTTGCAGACCACTAGGAATGCGCAGCCGGACAGCGTCATGTGGTTCTCGCTGTGCTGGGTAATTGTCCCGCTCATCCGGTGACCGAAAAGATGCAGCGTCCCTTTCCACTCGCCCGGACCGGTCTGTTTCAGCGCCTGTGCCATGGGCTTATTGAGATAGGGCTTGTACTGATCATTGTAATCGGCATCCGATAACCAGACCAGTTCGCCACAAAGCTGCGTGCCGTCGCCACACAGATCCAGCCCGAACCGCGTGTCGCGCGTTTCCAGCTCCCAAACGCCCGCGGGTGAAGCAAACGCCGGCACAGCCGCGGCGCAGGACAGGACAAGGGCTGCAAGCAGACGCGAAAATCTCGGCATGGTAATCCTCTGGAAGTTCAATGCTTTAAAAACTGGCCTCCATCACCTGAACCGAAGCTGAACAAGCACGGCGGTGACAATGGAACAAACGACACGATTGCGCCGTCACGGCCCTGTCATCTTGGCCCCATAGGGTCCCCATGTCCCGGCTCCCCCCATTGGCCAGGATTGCCGGCCCCGCGTCCCCAACGCCGCGCCGGCATCGGAGGGCCCGGACCGCCAACCCCCGGCCTTCCCGACCGACAAGATCGGTCCTGGCCGCCTCAGGGCGGCCTTTTTTTTGTGGACCGCGCCGCATTTTGCCTCGCACCGGCCTCGTCCCTGCGCCACAACAAAAGCCCCGTTTCAGGCGCGACCATGGCCAAGCTCTATTTTTCTTATGCGGCGATGAATGCCGGCAAGTCGACCTTGCTGCTGCAGGCGGCCCATAACTACCGTGAGCGCGGCATGCGCCCCCTGCTCTACACCTCCGCGCTCTATGCCGAGGAAGGGGTTGGCCTGATCACCTCCCGCATCGGCATCGCTGAGGAAGCCGATCTCTATGCTGCGGGCGATGATCTCTACCAGTCCATTCGTGACTATGACGAGGAATCCAAGGTCGATTGCGTCTTCATAGACGAAGCCCAGTTCCTCAACCGCGAGCAGGTCTGGCAACTGGCCCGCGTGGCGGACCGGCTCAATATTCCGATCATGTGCTATGGTCTGCGGACCGATTTTCAGGGCAAGCTGTTCCCTGGCGCAATGGAGCTGCTGGCGATCGCCGATACGCTGCGCGAAATCCGCACCATCTGCACCTGCGGCGCCAAGGCCACCATGGTGGTTCGTCAGGACATGTCAGGGCGCGTCCTCACCGATGGCGACCAGGTGTCTATCGAGAAGTCCGTCTACCTGTCCCTGTGCCGCAAACATTGGGAAGAAGCCGTGGGCCGCTGGCCCGTCAAGCGACCAGAATAGGAGCCTCCGACCATGCTGTCCGATGCAACCGAACCGACAGGTGCCCTCATCATCCGCACCCTGGCCATGCCGGCCGACACCAATCCGGCCGGCGACATTTTTGGCGGCTGGGTGATGAGCCAGATGGACATTGCCGGCGCCATCGCCGCCGTCGAACAGGTCAAGGGTCGCGTGGTTACTGTGGCGGTGGAAGCCATGACCTTCATCGCCCCGGTCAAGGTTGGCGACGTGCTCTGCGTCTATGCCGATATCGAACGTATCGGCACCACCTCCATTACCGTCGGCCTTGAAGCCTGGGTCCGCCGCAACCGCCTCGATGAACGCAGCAAGGTCACCGAAGCGCGCTTCGTCTATGTCTCGCTCGACGACACCGGCAAAAAGCGCCCAATTCCGGTGCAAGAAGACGGCCAACCCGTTCAGACTGTGTTCAGCTAGACTTTGCTCAATTGTCACCCGGCGCTCCGACAGTGCCCCGGGATATTCACCATCTGAATACTCTCTCCGACTCTGCCGGAACTCTTTGCGCCAGCAATTCGTTTCTGAAGTCATAAACAATTGGCGAGGTCGCCAAAACGCGTCATCCTGGAAATCCGGGACCGGAAAGACCGAGCCGGAGGGAGCATGTCATGCATCGTCAGACCCGCAGGAATCTTCTGAATCTGGCCACCGGCGTCGCCGTGGCCGCCGCTGCCGTGGTGGTTTTCTTGCCCGCAGCGCAAGCCGCGCCCGGCACGGCCACCAGCAACGTCAATGTACGCTCCGGACCCGGCACCGGATATGCCGTGGTCGACACGCTGCGTCGCGGCGAACAGGTTGACGTCCAGCGCTGCCAGTCTTCCTGGTGCTATGTTGTCAAACCCGGCCCCGATGGCTGGGTCTCGGCCAGCTATCTCAGCGCCGGCGGCCGCCCGGTCAATCCGTCCAATCCCGGCATTTCCTTCGGCTTCACCATTGGTGGCCCTGATGGTCCGCAGATCAGCATCGGGGTAGGCAATGGCAACAATCCCCAGCCCCGTCCGCCGCGCCCGCCGGTCGTGCAGCCCGTATATGACGAAGTGTGCTTCTTCGACCGCACCCGTTTCCGCGGTGACAGCTTCTGCTTGGAAGAAGGCGAGTCCATCCGTGACCTGCGTGGCTGGACCGATCGCATTTCCTCCTTCGACAATCCCGCAGGCCTCAACGTGCAGGTCTGCTCGCAGGAGAATTTCCGTTCCTGCCGCACCTACACGACGGGCGCTTCTTCGCTCGGCGATTACGACGACTACATCGCCTCCGTCCGCGTGCGCTAATACTAACCGACAACATCTTCCTGCGCCGCCCCGAAAGGGCGGCGCTTTGCTTTGCAACATCTGACGCGGCAGGCTAATCTCCCGGCGTACACATAGATGGATATTGCCATGCGCTCGCTTTTCGCCCTCGCACTTGCCCTTGCCGTCTCGCTTATGCCCAGCCTTCCCGCCCTGTCCGCTTCTGCCTCCGGCAGCCACGGCTGGAGCCGCGCGGACCTCGTCCTGCGCGCCGGCCCCGGCGTTGCCTATGACATTACCGGCGAGATTGCCGGGGAACAGGCCATCAAGATTCTGCGCTGCCAGAAGCTCTGGTGCAATGTCGATGGCCCCGGCGGTCGCGGCTGGACCGGCAAGGCCGCCATCGACTTCGGCAAGGATCCGCACTGGCCGATCCTCGATCCCGACAATAATTGGCCGGACCTGGCTGGCGGCGAGATGTGCTTTTACGAAGGCACGCATTACACCGGTCGCGCCTTCTGCGCCGATTCCGGTGATGTCTTTCAGGATCTCGCCACCTGGGGCTGGGACAACACCATCTCCTCAGTCCGGGTGATCACCCCGACCAGCGCCGCCATCTGCCGCGACCGTTTCTTCCAGTCCTATTGCGAGCGCATCGCCACCAGCCAGCCAGTGCTGCACCAATATCTGCGCGACAACCTCTCCTCGATCCGGCTGTACTGACACCACACCACCTGGGGCAACAACACGCCCGTGCGACACTGTTCCCTGGGTGGCGCGCTAGCGTCCGCCGCGCCGTTCTTTTGCCCGCGGCAAAGGGGTTCGCGACGTGACAGGTTGATCGGCTCGCCAATCCGTGCAGACTGGCGAGCGAACGGCGCAAGAGTCTTCGATGCACTCCTGCGTTACGTAAATCAAATCGAGCATCGAAAGGGAGAACATCGTGACTTTTTCCAAGTTTGTTGCCAGCACCACCGCTTCAGCGGTCGCGGCCTTGATGCTTTGCGGCGCAGCTATGGCTCAGGAATATAGCTGGACGTTCCAGACCTCTGAAACCGCCGGTGAACCGGGGTTCATCAACAAGCAGAAATGGGCCGATAGCGTCACCGAGCTGTCCGGCGGCCGCATCGAGATCGAACTGCTGCCGATTGGCGCAGTGGTTCCGCATACCGATACGCTTGAAGCCGTCGGCGCCGGCATTCTTCAGGGCCACCTCACCGACCCGAGCTATTTTGCCGGCAAGGATCCCGCCTTTGCCATGATGGGCAATCTGGTGGGCGCCTGGAGTGACCCGTTCGAACTGCTCGGCTTCATGAAATCAGGCGGCGGCAACGAACTTTATGCCGAGCTGGTCGAGCCCTACGGCGTACAGTTGATCGGCACGGCCGCGACTGAGCCGGAAGCCTTCGTGGCCTCGATTCCCCTGCGTGGCGTGGAGGACCTTGAAGGTCTCAAGCTGCGCGCCCCCGAAGGCATGGTCTACGAAATCTTCTCCAAGGCCGGTGCCGCTCCTGTGGCTCTGCCGGGCTCCGAAGTGTTCACCGCGCTGGACAAGGGCGTGATCGACGCGGCCGACTACACCGTGTTCGCGGCCAATCAGGGCCAGGGCATGAACGACATTGCCAACTATCCGCTCTATCCCGGCTTCCACTCGCTGCCGCTGATCGACATCTCGATGAACAAGGAAACCTGGGACGGGCTGCCCGATGACCTCAAGGCCATCCTGCGCGCTTCTGTCGACCAGTTCATCTTCCAGCATGTCTATTCGGTGCGCCAGCAGGACGCCGAGGCAGTGGCCGAAGCCAAGCAGAACCCGGATATCGAGATCATCAACTGGTCCGGTGACGAACGCGCCAAGTTCCGCCGTATCGCTCAGGACGAGTGGCAGACCTGGGCCGAAAAGAGCGAAATGACCCAGCGCTACTACGACACCGTCATCGACTATCTCGAAGGCCGTAACCTGCTCTAGGCCGGTCGTCTGCAAAAAGAAATGCGCCCGGGGGAGAACTCCGCCGGGCGCAAATTTGTCGCCACAGGAGAGAATAGATGGCCGACGAGGTCGACATTCCGGCGGTCGCCGATGGGGGCGAAGCCGAGATCCGGTCCCCGCTTGACCGGGCGGTAGCCGGTATCAGCAAAGCACTGGCCTGGGCGATATTCCTCGCTTTTGCCGTGACGGTCTTCGAGGTGATCTCGCGCTATGTCTTTGATAGCCCCACCTTCTGGGCGCATGAGACGACCACTTTCCTGATCGCCGCGATCTTCCTTGTGGGCGGGCCGATCGCCCTGGCCCGCGACAAGCATATTCGCGTCCGCATGATTTACGACGCCGTATCCCCTAAGGGGCGGCGCATCCTCGACATTATCAACTCCCTGATTGCCATGGTCTTCTTCGCGGGCCTGGCTTATGCGGGCTGGATCATGTCCTGGAAGGCCACCCACACCCCGACCGGAGAATTCCGTCTTGAAGGCACGGGCACCTCGTGGAATCCGCCGACCCCAGCGCTGCTCAAGATGCTGGTGCTGGTCTGTGTCGTCCTGATGTTCGTGCAGACCCTACTGCATCTTATCGAAGCCATCCGCCGCGACGTGTCCACGCCGGCCAAGCCTGCCGGGGAGAAGTAACGATGGGCTTGAGCGCTCTTGGAATTGAATACGGCTCCTACATTCTTGTCGGCTGCATCTTCCTGCTGCTGCTGACCGGCCAGCCGCTCGCCTGGGTCACCGGGCTGGTCGCACTGGCTTTCACCTTTGGCTGGTTCGGCACCAACTCCCTGCCGCTCGTAACCTCGCGCATCTTCGGGTTCATCACCGAATATTCCCTGGTGGCCATCCCGATGTTCATTCTCATGGCGGCGATCCTCGACCGCTCCGGCATCGCCAAGGACCTGTTTAATGGCATGCGGGTGCTGGCCGGCCGTCTGCCCGGCGGCGTGGCAGTGCAGACCTTGATCGTGGCCATTCTCATGGCAGCGATGTCAGGCGTCATCGGCGGCGAGATCGTGCTGCTCGGCATTCTGGCGCTGCCGCAAATGCTGCGCCTGGGTTATGATCGCAGCCTCTCGATCGGCGTCGTCTGCGCCGGCGGTTCGCTCGGGACCATGATGCCGCCCTCGATCGTGCTGATCATCTATGGACTGGTCGCCAGCGTCTCCATTGCCGACCTGTTCGTTGCAGCCATCACCCCGGCCCTGCTGCTGCTGGCGTTCTACGTGGCCTATGTGCTGTTCATCTGCATTCGCAATCCGCAGATGGGCCCGCCCATGTCCAATGAAGAAATGGCCAAGGAGTCGGTTGGCAGCGCCCTCAAATCTGTCGCCGCACCGCTGTTTATCGTGCTGGTGGTGCTCGGCTCGATCTATGGCGGCATCGCCTCGATCACCGAAGCTGCGGCTCTGGGCGTCTCCGCCGTGCTGCTGGTCTCGCTGATCCGGCGCGAAATGACTTTCAAGATGCTGCAGGACAGTCTGGTCCACACCCTTGAAACCTGCGGCATGATCATCTGGATCGGTATTGCCGCTGCCGTGCTTGTCGGCGTCTACAACCTCATGGGCGGCAACCGCTTCGTTTCCGGAGCCATTCTCGGGCTCGACGCTCCGCCGGTGGTGCTCATCATGGTGATGATGCTGATCCTGCTGGTGCTGGGCATGTTCCTCGACTGGATCGGCATTGCCCTGCTGACCCTGCCGATCTTCGTGCCCATCGTCATCCAGCTTGGCTACGATCCGATCTGGTTCGGCATCCTGTTCGCGGTAAACATGCAGGTGTCATACCTGACTCCGCCCTTCGGACCCGCCGCCTTCTATCTCAAGAGCGTCGCGCCAAAGGAGATCACCCTCAAGCACATCTATACCGCGCTGCTGCCATTCATTGCCCTGCAGCTGGTGGTGCTCGGGACCATCCTCTTCTTCCCGCCCATCGCCACCTGGGCGATCAGCTAGCACAAGAAAAGAGCCGGGCATCGCCCGGCTCTTTTCATTTTCACCGCAGCAGCGGAAACACCGCCCTGACCTTGCCCTCGCGCAGCCACAGCGCCACCCACACCGCGACCCCGAGATAAATTGAAAACAGCGTGTGGCTGAACAGCGGATTATCCACCCGCAAATTTGCCGCCAGCGTCGCGCCCAGCAACCCCGTGGTCAGCACAGCCCCCAGCAACGCCGTGCGCGGAACGAGAAACAGCACTACACACACCACCTCGATTGCGCCGATCAGCACCATATATTTCACCGGCCATCCCACCACCATCATGGCATCGGTGGCCGCCTCGATCCCCAAAAACTTCGGCGCCGCCGACGCGACCGCTAGAAACAGCCCGATCAAAACGCTCAATACCCAGCCCGCAATCCTCATTTTCGTCCCCTGTAAAAACCCCGCAGCATCACGCTGCTCCTAAGCCAACGACGATGATGCAGCGGAAATTTCGACACGGCTACGGCATACCGCTTGCATTACCTATTAACTCTAGGCATTATACCTAGAGTTAATAGGTAATAGATTCATGCCCACTACGACCTCCCAATTTCTCAATGGCGTCCCCGAGCTCCTTGTCCTGCGCCTGCTGCGCGACAAGGAGATGTACGGATATGAACTGGTCGAAGCCATTCGCGCCGCGAGCAACGACAATCTCAGCTTCGCCGAAGGCGTCATCTATCCTGTCCTGCATTCCCTGGAGCGCGATGGCGCACTGTCTACCCGACGCCAGACAGTCAATGGTCGCAGCCGCGTCTATTATTCCGTCACCCCCACGGGCAAAGACCGGTTCAACGACCTGCTTGCCCATTGGCAACAGCTGCAAAGCACCATCGCAACGATTGTTAAGGCGCCCCACCATGCCTGACCGTCTGGAAATCATGCGTGAGGATCTGCTCAAGGCAGGGCTCTCGCCCGCTCATGTTCAACGCTATCTGCGCGAACTGGCCGAACACCGCGATGATATCGTCGCTTATCTGATCGCCGAAGGTGTCGCACCACAGGTCGCTCAGACAGAGGCGGATCGCCGCCTGGGCAGCAACGATGCCCTGCTGCTGCCCATGCTGGCCAATCGCCGCTTCCGCAGCCTGGCGGCGCGCTGGCCGGCTCTGGTCTATCTGGCAATCCCCGTGTGCTGCCAATTCGTGCTGCTGGCACTGGGACTATGCTTGCTCCTCCTCGCTACCGGCACGCCGCTCCGTGCAAGCGTCCTGGATCTCGGCAATGGTCTGAAACTCCTCTCCTATGCCGCACCGGTGCTCATTGGCATGTTGATGCTGGCTTTTGCCCATCGGCGCCGCGCCACAAACGCCTGGCCCATTGCCGGTGCCCTGTCGAGCGCTGTCCTGGCCGCCATGGTGAGCATCAGCGTGCTGCCCTCCCTGCCAGGCCAAGCTGGCGAAATCAGCGTCGCCGTCGGGTTCCCAAGCCTGCTGCCGCTTCTGATTACCGGCACGCTCGTCCTGCTCCCAGTCGCCATTCGCCGCTAACGGACCAATACAATGCTAAACCGCTTTAACGCGCTCGCCGCGCTGACTTTGCTCGCCCTGCCTCAGGCCCACGCCATCGACTATCGCCAAGTCAGTCGGGCCGACGGCACCACCGTTCACTACACGCTCGACACCCCCGCAGGTGACACCTCGGGCTTGCTCGTTCTCAGTCAAGGGTCCGGCTGCGCCCGCGCCGCCACCAGCCCCAACCTGGCCACCGTGCGGGCCGCTTTTCCAGACTATGCCGCCCTGATCGTGGAAAAGATCGGCATCACTCCAGACGTCGAAATTGCCGATCCGTTCAGCGACTGCCCGGCGCAGTTCTACGACAATTACACCGTCAGCCAGCGCGTCTCGGACTATCGCACCGTCCTCGATGCGTTGGCCGCAGATCCGGCCGTAAACAACGCCAATACGATACTATTCGGCGGTTCGGAGGGCGGCCTGGCCATGGCAATGCTGGCCGAACTGGTCCCTGTCAACGCGACGATCCTGCTCTCTACGGCCACCGGGGAAACCTTTGGCGACATGGTCCTGTCAACCGTACCACCCGAGGCACGGCAGCAGGTCCAGTCCGGCTTTGAAATGGCGCGCAATAATCCGCAAAGTTCGGAACGTCTCGGCGGCTCGACCTACCGTTTCTGGGCCGACGGTCTGGACCTGCGCCCACTCGACCATATGCAAAGAGCGACCGCTCCCATTCTGCTCATTCAGGGCGGTCTGGACGGATCCGCGCCCGTTGCGGCGTCTCGCACTACCCTGGCCGCCTTCGCCGAACAGGGACTTTGTAACCTCACCTATTGGGAATTTCCGGCTCTCGACCACGGCCTCACCGACCCGACGGGCACATCGCATCTCCCGGCCATTGCCAGATTGGCCGCCGCCTGGACGCAAGCACCCATTCCCGCCTGCTGAACGGACCAGCGACGGGCCGGCGCAAGGCCAACGCCCTGGTCCAATTGTCGGGTTTCTCTACCCCTGACCAGCACGAATAGCGTCAGGTCGCGCGGCCATTCGCGCGGCCTGCAAGGCGGCATCAGCAATCGTCGGCACTTGCCGTTCGCACAAGCGGCCTGCTACGGCACAGGCAACCCCACGCCACCGCCGACAGGACCCCCGATGATTCCCTGGCAAAAACTTGGCGAGACCACCATGCCCGGCGGTGGCCCGATGACGCTGATGCAGCGCGGCACCGAATTCTCCGTCATGTCCGGTACTGTTACGCTGATGAACAGCCGCATGAGCAATTCCGAAGAACAGCTCGCTACTATCTCCGCCTCCCGCCTCGGATCGCGCCCCGGAGCGCGCATCCTCATCGGTGGCCTGGGCCTCGGCTTTACCCTGCGTGCGGCCCTCAAGTGCTTTGCAGCCGACAGCGAAATAACCGTTGCCGAACTTGTTCCCGAAATCGTGGAATGGGCGCGTGGGCCCCTCCAGCCACTGCATGGCGACAGCCTCGACGATCCCCGCGTCCGCATTCACCTCGGCGATGTGTCGACGGCCATCACCGCCGCAAAACCCTTCGACGCCATCCTGCTCGATGTCGACAACGGCCCTGACGGCCTGTTCCGACCCGCCAATGACCGGCTCTACAATGCCGCTGGCCTCGCTGCCGCCAAGGCCGCCGTGACACCGGGCGGCCACCTGGCCATCTGGTCCTCCCATCCCGACGAGCGCTTCACCAGACGTCTGAGGCAAACCGGCATGCAGGTGGATCAAGTCACTGTCCGCGCCCGCGACAACGGCAAGGGCGACCGCCACACCCTCTGGTTCGCCACCAAACCGGGCCGCTGACGGGCCCAGGCGCCTGAGGACTGCTGCCCGCCACGGTTCGCGCCTTCTCGACTATGCGACCATGGCCGGCGCGGCGGTCGAGCTATCGATCAGCGCCATCAACGCCGCCACCTCCGCAGCCTCATATGGCAAGGGTTGTTGTCCCGCCGGGGATCTGGCCGCAGCCATCAAACGCCTTGCCGACGCCTCGGGACTGCTGAAGAGGAAGCGAAACAGTCTGAAGGGCAGCGGCAGGGCCGGTGACGTCGCCATTCCGGTCTTTGTCGGGGCCAGATCAACCACGTGCAGGCCAATATCGTCCTCGGCATAGCGGTCGCGCAGCGCGGAAAACGCCACCGTAACCGCCTGCTTGGATTGCGCATAGGCGGTCATCCCGCCTTGACCGGCACTCTGCGCCGTCTCGGTCGAGATGAGCTTGCGCGCCATTTTGCGCGCGGCAGACCCGGCGACCACCACCTGCCCTTCCGCCGCCCGCAATGGGCTGCGCAACAGCCGCACCAGCAGCAGCGGGGCGATGCAGTTGACCGCAAAATGCATTTCCAGCCCATCGGCAGACACCTGCCCTCTATCGGACAGCGCTCCGGCGACCAGATAGGCCTCATCGATTGCGTCATGTGCTGCGCCGATCTGCTGCGCTGCCGCCCGTATCGCGTCCTGATCGGCAAAGTCGGCCTGATACATGTCGATTGTCGCGTCGGGAAAACGCTGCAGCAGCGACTCGACCTGCGATTGCGTCTTGATCATGTCGCGATTGAGCAGAACCAGGTCGTGCCCGTTCTGCAACAATTGCCGGCACAGCGCCTGCCCGATGCCTGAAGTGGAGCCGGTCACCAGCGACAGTGTTCGTGTCATATCACATTCCTTGAGTGTATATTCCATGGATTATAATCGCGCGCAGAAGATCTCGCTTGGCGCGAGCTCAGCCGCGCAGTCGATCAAGTAGATCCGCCAGGGTTTCGGCTTCCGCGGCGGTCAGGCGCGACCAGACGGCTTCTTCCGCCGTCAGGGCCTGCTGCGCCCGCTCACAGGCGTCACGGCCCTGCGGCGTCAGTTGAATACGCACCACCCGTTGATCGTCACTTTGACGGACCTTGGCGATGTGCCCCTTGTCCATCAGCTTGTTCAGCAGGCGCGAAATATTGGAGTTCGGGTCCGTCATGCCCTCGCGCAGTTCGCCAACGGTCAGCCCCTCGTCCCCCTTTGCAACCAGCATGGACAGGACGCGCACCTGTTGCGCGCTCAGATCATGGGGGCGCAGCCGGATATCAAAGACGCTCTCCAGCCAGCCGGCAGTTCGAAACAGGCTGACGCTGGCACGGCGGTGGGCGGAAGGAAGCTTTACGGTCATACGCATCGTTTATAGTCCATGGATTATAAGGTCAAGGTTTGAAACTATTGCGGCTACCCCGTTCCCATTTCGTTCGCACCGTGTTACCAGACGTGATCCATTTCCCTGCTGACATTGCGTGACAGAGCCCCCATCTATGGGTTCATCTGTCTACCCTCCTGTTGCTGATCTCGTGAGCGCCATGGCCCCCAAATCCACACGCCCCGGCAAAGCCGAATTCTCCATCGATGAGTTCTTCGCCGAAATCGAGAAGGCCGAGGACATCCAGGCCAGCAAGCCGCTTTACGCCGAGCGGATGAAGAACAAACGCGCGCTCGATCGCGCCGAGGCGGCGGAAAAGGCGGCGGCCGAGCCTAAAACCGCCCTCGAAAAGCGCCGCACCACCAAGTCGAGCCACGACACCGCCACCGGCATGTCGAAACGCACCAGCAAGACCAAGATCAACTCGGTCGACCGCGTCGATTTCGATGGCATGGGCGAAGCCCCGCAGGCCGGCTTCGGCCATGTGCCGAAGTCGTCGCGTAGCGCGACCAACGGAGACCGGCCCCTCACTGCCCGCGAAATCTCCCGCACCGCCGCCGCCGATCCCGAGGCCCAGGGCAAGATCCGCGAAGCGCTCGACGCTTCGGTGAAAAAGAACAAGGCCCGCAAGAACGAGGACGTGTCCGGCGCCGGCGTCGGCGTCACCGCGACCGTGAAAGCGCTCGAACAGATCATCCTGCATGGCCGCAAGGAGGTGGAAGGCTCCGCCCCCTGGGTGCCGCATCGCCCCGACCGCCCGGCCAGGTCCGGCGACAGCCGCCCCTTCCGCCTCAACACCGATTACGAGCCGCGCGGCGACCAGCCCACCGCCATTGCCGAGCTGGTCGAAGGCGTCGAGAACGGCGAAACCGACCAGGTGCTGCTCGGCGTCACCGGCTCGGGCAAGACCTTCACCGCCGCCCAGGTCATCGCCCGCACCCAGCGTCCGGCGCTGATCCTGGCGCCCAACAAGACCCTGGCGGCCCAGCTCTATTCCGAGTTCAAGGGCTTCTTCCCCGACAACGCGGTCGAATATTTCGTTTCCTACTACGACTACTACCAGCCCGAGGCCTACGTCCCGCGCACCGATACCTATATCGAGAAGGAATCGACCATCAACGAGCAGATCGACCGCATGCGCCACTCGGCCACGCGCGCGATCCTCGAGCGCAATGACGTCATCATCGTCGCCTCGGTCTCCTGTATTTACGGCATTGGCTCGGTGGAAGACTACACCGCCATGACCATCGACGTGCAGAAGGGCCAGCAGATCGACCAGCGCCAGCTGCTCGCCAAGCTGGTGGCCCTGCAATACAAGCGCGGCGATACCGGCTTCGTGCGCGGCACCTTCCGGGTGCGCGGCGATACCGTCGAAATCTTCCCGGCCCACTATGAAGCCGCCGCCTGGCGCGTTTCGCTGTTCGGCAACGAGATCGAATCCATCGTCGAGTTCGATCCGCTGACCGGCAAGAAGAGCGCCGACCTCACCTTCATCCGCGTCTACGCCAATTCCCACCACGTGACGCCGCGCACCACCATGAACCAGGCGATCAAGCTGATCCGCTCCGAGCTCGCTGCGCGCCTGCAGGAGCTCAACGGCGCCGGCCGCTTCCTCGAGGCCCAGCGCCTCGAACAGCGCACCATGTTCGATCTGGAAATGATGGAAGCCACCGGCTCATGCGCCGGCATCGAGAACTATTCGCGCTACTTTTCCGGCCGCAAGCCCGGCGAGCCGCCCCCGACCCTGTTCGAATATCTCCCCGACAACGCCCTGGTCTTTGTCGACGAAAGCCACGTCACCATCGGCCAGCTCGGCGCCATGTATCGCGGCGATTTGCGGCGCAAGGCGACCCTGGCCGAATACGGCTTCCGCCTGCCCAGTTGCATGGACAACCGCCCCCTCCGCTTTGAGGAGTGGAACGCCATGCGCCCGCAATCGGTCTATGTCTCGGCCACCCCCGGCTCCTGGGAAATGGACCAGACCGGCGGCGTCTTTGCCGAACAGGTCATCCGCCCCACCGGGCTGATCGATCCCCCGGTCGAGATCCGCCCCGCCACCCATCAGGTCGACGACGTCATCGACGAGATCCGCCAGACCATCAAGGCCGGCTACCGGACCCTGTGCACCGTCCTCACCAAGAAAATGGCCGAGGACCTCACCGAATACATGCACGAACAGGGCATTCGCGTGCGCTACATGCACTCCGATGTCGACACCATCGAGCGCATCGAGATTATTCGCGATCTTCGTCTTGGGGCTTTCGATGTCCTTGTGGGGATCAACCTCCTCCGCGAAGGCCTCGACATCCCCGAATGCGGCCTCGTCGCCATTCTCGACGCCGACAAGGAAGGTTTTTTGCGCTCCGAAACCTCTCTCATCCAGACCATCGGCCGCGCCGCGCGCAATGTCGACGGCAAGGTGATCCTATATGCCGACCGCACCACCGGCTCCATGGAACGCGCCCTGGCCGAAACCAACCGCCGCCGCGAAAAACAGATCGCCTACAACACCGAACACGGCATCACGCCCCAAAGCGTCAAGGCCCGCATCAACGACATCGTCGATAGCGTCTACGAAAAAGACCACGTCACCGTCAGCATCGGCAAAGGCAAGGACGGCAAGGAAAAGACCGTCACCGGCGACAATCTCGCGACCGTCATCAAGGACCTCGAACGCGAAATGCGCGAGGCCGCGACGAATTTGGAATTCGAGAAAGCCGCCCGCCTCCGCGACGAAGTCAAACGCCTACGTGAAATGGAGTTGGATACGTTGGAAGGCGAGGTCTCCTAGTCACCTCGCCCCTCCGGGAAGAGGTCGGCGCGCACAGCGCCAAGTGGGTGCAGCCGGCTCCGAGATGCTGTCGAATTTCCGTGAGGCAATTAAACCGTGGGCCACAAGGCACTTTTTGTCGTGAAGAATTGCACTTACGCCGATATCATCTAGGCCGAACTTGCGCTAGCATGCCTGGCAATTCGAAGGTTACCCTAGCCTTATCATGAGGGAATATGACTTCAGTACCGCCCCTCACCTTCGTCTATCGAAACCATCGAGGCGTTACGGACAGGCGTCGCGTTAGGCCACTTCGTGTGGAATATAAGACCTCGGAATGGCACGTTGGCGAACAGTGGATACTCGTAGCATACGACCTGGATAAGCAGGCCGAGCGCGACTTTGCGATGATCGATATCATTGACTTGTCTCCGGACGGTCAGCGCACGCAATCATGAGTTCATATCTAGATATAGCTCAAGCTATTTTGGACCTTGAAAAAAAACCGATGTCAGCGCGCCAAATTATGAGGCGCGCGTTTGAGTTTCGGTTAGTTCCAAGTGGCTTGTACGGTCGTACCCAGCATAAGACGCTCCAAGCACGGCTGAGCGAGGACATTCTACTTCGGAAGGATCGGAGTGATTTTTTCCGCACAAAGCCAGGACAATTCTTCCTACGAAAGTACATCACTGACGCTACGTTACCAGTAAGCTACCGGACGCCCATAGCAGCGCGCAGACGTGTAAGAGAGCTGGTTAATGGCCGCGTACTTACTTTCCGGCGCAGCGATGTAGACGAATTACTCGGACAGAGCGACACAAGCACAGCAAAGGAATTCTTAGGAAGCTCGATAGGCCAAAAGTTTTTGTACCGACATTTTTCGACGATCCCGGAGGATGAAGTAGCCGTCTGGTCCCTAGCCGTGATGATGCGCGACCAGAGCGTTCTAGGTTACAGAATTGGCCGATATCGAGACGGCCGTGATGACTTTCAGTTGAAAAGGACGTTTGTATTCTCGTCAGCAGTGACGGAAGAGGACTTGAACTTGTTCAACTTCAACGACCTTGGGATCGTAGACAGCGCGGTAACAGCCATAGCAACAGACCTTGATATTCCTGTTGGTCAGGATGACAACCTTAATAACGTGTTTGAAGCGCAATTAGACACTGTCTTATACGATCATGGACGCCATAGCGCGCTTATAATGTTGGTAAAGATTGACTGCCCCGAATGGTTTGAACCAACTAGCCGAAGGCTTTCTCTCAACAACTTGCACTGGATTGATTTGAGCCAGAAGATCAATAATGTTGCAGATTTTGACCCGTGGTCTCAAAGGATTCTGCATACGTTGCAATCAACATACTAGCGGAAGGCGACCGGGGGGCCGTGCGCAATTTCAACACTCTTGAGATAAACTACAGTCGGCACGAACTAGAGTCTGGCGACGCCAGACGTCAGAAACTAGCGCTTCAACAGCTCAGCAGGGCGTCTAAGGCGGGCTTCCGAGTTCCGCCGAACCTAGCCTATGGCTTCTTTCATCTAGTTGGTAGCTTGGTGCTGACCAGTTCTGACGTAAAGGTCGTTAGGTGGTCTCTCAATTACCTCGCCCTAGCCGGACCTCGCAATATTTCTATCCCCACCGCAAATCTGGCTATTTCAAAATGGGATAAGCAACCGGATGTAATTGGTTCCGCCGCTGCGCTGTTAGTAAAGCACGATCCAGTTCAGTTCGCAAAAATTCTCTCTGGAGGAAATTTCTCTCGCGAATTACTGGTACTCTCTGCCCTCAGAACCGCAAATATATCGCTGGCGGGACCTGCAGATATAAAAATTGATATAAATATTGCCGACCCTGAAGTTCTGAAGGTAGCTTTATTAGCAGTGGGGCTAAAGAAAGCACCACCAAATGTTTTTGATCCAAAATTTAGTAATAGAGAAATAGTACGCGCACTCGGATCACATGACGACCCAATTGTCTCTCAGTACTCTGTATGGGCGATTGCAGAGAATGACGACCTATCGCTGTCCGATTTGGGAGTGTCATTGAATGATATCGAACAATTGCCGACCAACGTACAGGGTTGGGTTTATCGACTGTTCGGATCGGACGTGACAGGCCACCGCCTACGCCACGACATGATCGCTCAAGGGTCGGCCTGCCCGGAGTTGGAGGTTCGACGAGAATTAGCAACGGGTCTTCGCGACAATTACTACGACGGCCTGGATACAGTCGTCAGACAGTGGTATTTCGACGAAGCCGAAGAAGAAGTAAGGTTACTTCTGCTTGAACATATGTCAAATCTATCAGAAAATTGTCCATACTATAAAGATCTTGCACTTGAGATCTATGCGGCAGAAAACAAGGGCTCATTAGTAAGAGAACGGATGGAGCTGGCAGCTAGCAGAACTCCATTGTACGGTGAGTTCCAGCGGCTCTTGGCAGAAACTGATGCACCCCTTCTCAACTACTCGGAGGTGAATTTCGTGACGAACAACAACATTAAGAATGTTCAGGCTGGCGCATTTTCTGTGAGTGGCACCGCCACAAACAACGGGAACTTTAACAACCTGCTGTCCCAAGAAATGGCAACGAAGGCCATCGAATATCTCGACATGGCTGCTGAGACAGTTGAAAATCTGCCAGTGAATGCCGCCACTAAAACTCAGGCTCAAAAAGCGATCGCCGAAGCCAAAGACAATCCCACGAAAGAGCGCCTTGGTGTGGTTGCCAGCTCCTTAAAGTCTATTGAGGGCATGTTGGGCTCGGTGGCCGGCTCCGGTGAACATGTAGTGAAAATAGCGGGTTACGCAGCGCTTATTCTGGCGCTTTTGTAGGGAACCCGTCGAAGGTGACTGGCCCGGTGTACAGGTAGGAAGCGTGCCTTCGACGCGCCTTATGACATTGCAAAGCTCCGCGCCCAGCGCGCCGCCGTAGTCGGGCTGGCCGACGAGGAATATGGGCTCGAAATCCTCAACGTGGGCGGTACCTGACGCGGAGCGCATCGCGCAGATAGTGGCGAAGCGCGGGGTGCGGTACTAGGAAAGGCACCCCCACCCGGCCTCCCCCTGAAGAAGGGGGAGGAGAAGGGGCCGAGCCTTTGCCGAAGATCGCGCCTCACCTCGATGCGCTCCTCCCTATCAGGGCTCCGACCCGTCCCGAAGGGCCAATGGCTCCAGTGGAGCCATTCGAGGCGAGGAGGCTGGGTGGGGGTATCCAAGAAAAAGCGGTCAAGCCCAAGGGTAACGATCGGGAAAAGTGCAAAATCTTATCCCCGCCCCCTGCCCCGCCCCTATCCTCCCCCCATCCCCGCCGTTACGCGACCCCCACGCAGGGTCGGGTGGGGAGGCCGGGAAGAGGGGCGCCTCTTTACGCGGGTAGAAGCTCGGCAGCCGGACCTGCAATAACGGTACCGCCTGAATCCGGACCCGTGGAAAATCCGTGTTTCCGTAGCGGGCGGCCTTTGGCTCCCATTGTAGTAAACAGGATAGAGCCCAAGGCCGCCCGTTACCGTAGCCCCAAGGGGCAAGTGCAAGCGCAAGCCGCAAGGCCGGGCGCTTATCCCCACTGGCGGCGCCGGGCGTAGACTGTCTCCACCACCCACAGGAGACACAGATGAGCCCTACCCCGCCCCTCGGCCCCCGCGCCCTTGCCAGCTATCGCCGCCTCGAGATTGAAGTCACCGCCCTCCAGACGGCGCTGCATTCGAGCCGTCTCACCGGCCCGGTCACCGCGCCCACCGTCGACGCGCTGGAAGCCGTCCGCCGCCGCGCCAACAAGCTGTTCTGCCGCCACGCCGAACTCCCCTTTTTCCCGCCGCTGGCCTATAGCGGGCCGCTCTCGCAGACCGATCTCGCCGTCCACGTGCATCGCCTCGCCGCCGCCGCGCGCCAGTTCGGCGCATACCATGCCGACCAATTGGGAGAAGAGGATTGGGACGCGATTGACGATCCGGCCGGCGACTGAGCCGCGCCCGTGCGGCAAGATGTCATGAACTCGCCACAGCCTGCGCGCATGGAGAGGACAACACAAATGGAGGCCGCCATGCGCCCCTTTCATGCAATGATCCTCGCCGCGCTCGCCGCCCTCGCCCTCAGCGCGCCGGCCCAGGCGCTGACCATCACCGCCCGTGTCACCGGCGGCAATATTGCCGTGCATGAGGGGCCCGATGCGCGCTTTGCCATTATCGGCCAGCTGCGCGACGGCCAGGAAATCCCGGTCGATTATTGCACCCAGACCGACAGCGACAGCCGTTCCGGCTCATGGATCGGCGATGCCGGCCACACCCTCTGGCCCAACGGCGCCACCACCTGGTGCCGCATTCCCGATTATGGCTGGGTCCAGCGCAGCTATCTCACCGGCCGGGGCCTCGTCAACGTCACCCCGCCCGATTTCGTCGGGCCGGGGTGGTAGCTTCGCAGGCGGTGTGCGCAGCACATGAAAGGCTCCGGTGGAGCCTTTCAAGCCAAGAAGGCCATGAGAGCTTGGAGCGCCCCATAGGGGCAAATCTCTCCGGTGGAGAGATTTGAGCGAACAAGGCTCGAATGGCGGTCAAAGCCACCCGCCCAGCTCGCGCCGCACCATGGCTTCGATCTGGTCCATGCTGCCCGGCGAGGCATTGAGGCACGGGATATAGGCAAACTTCTCCCCGCCCGCCTCAAGGAAGGTATCCTTGCCGCCCATGGCGATCTCTTCCAGCGTCTCGATGCAGTCGGCATGGAAGGCCGGAGCCAGAATGGCCACCTTCTTGATCCCCTTGCCCGGCAGCGCTTCGAGCGTCTTGTCGGTATAGGGCTGCAGCCATTCGGTCGGCCCGAACCGGCTCTGGAAGGTGACCATCAGCTTGTCCGCGTCCCAGCCGAGATACTCGCGCACCAGCCGCGTGGTCTTGAAGCACTGGCAGTGGTACGGGTCGCCCTTTTGCAGATACTCCACCGGCATGCCGTGATAGGAGGTGATCACTAGGTCGGGCTCGAAATCGAGCTTGGCCACCCCGTCGCGGATCGAATTGCCCAGCGCCGCGATATAATCGGGGTCCTCGAAATAGGCCGGCGCCGTGCGCACTGCCGGCTGCCAGCGCATATGCTTGAGCGCCTCGAACGCCTTGTCATTGGCCGTCGCCGTGGTGGTCGCCGAATATTGCGGATAAAGCGGCACCAGCAGGATCTTCTGGCACCCGGCCGACTGCAGCTTTTCCAGCACCGAGCGGGTCGAGGGATTGCCATAGCGCATGGCAAAATCCACCACGATATCCTCGCCCTTGAGCCGCTGTGCTAGACTTTCCGTCTGCTCTCTGGTGATCACCCGCAGCGGGCTCTCATCCTTCTCCTTGTCCCAGATCTGGGCATAGGCATGCCCGCTCTTTTGCGGACGGAAGGAGAGGATGACGAAATTGAGGATCGGCCACCACAGCCATTTGGGCGTTTCGATCACCCGCGGGTCGGAGAGAAACTCCTTGAGATAGCGCCGCACGCTCCAGTAATCGGTGCCGTCTGGCGTCCCGAGATTGAGCAGCAGCACCCCAATCTTCTGCTTGGGCACGGGCGGGTGGTTCGGTGGAAGATGCGAGGACATCGGGGGCCAGTTTGGAAATGTTCCAGAATTGGCCGCACCATACGCATTTCGCTCCCCGGCGCAAAGCGGCTATGGGTCGCGCTGACTGCAGTGATCCGGCTTAGACACTGGCCATCAGCAACAGCACGCCAAAGCCGAGCACGCTCAGCGCACCCACCAGTTCCGCCCACCAGACGATCACGCCGGCCAGGGCGCTGTCCGCCCCGCCAATGCGCGCCGCCAGTCCCTTGGCCGTCACCGCCAGCGTCGCCAATGTCGCCACGGTTATCGCCGTGCCCAGCCCCATCAGCAGCGCCGCCGCAATGCCCGCCGCCAGCAATCCCTGCGACAGTGCAAACACCAGCACCACCAGCGCCCCCGAACAGGGCCGTAATCCCACCGCCAGCACCACGCCCAGCTGCTCCCGCCAATTGCCGCGGATATCACCTGGTGCAATCGCATGATGCATACTGTGCCCATGCTCATGGTGGTCATGATGGTGGTGGTCATGGTGCTGATGGCCGTCGTGGTCGTGAGAGTGGCCCCAACCAAAAATCTTGCGCAGCACCAGCCATGCACCCAGCAGCGCCACCATGGCATAGGAAACCACGCCTACCCAATGCGCCGCATCGCCCAGCGCCGTGCTGGTCAGGTTCAAGGCGCCCGCCAGCACCAACACAAAGCCGATGGCCACCAGGGACTGCAACAGGGCCGACAGCCCGCTCAGTGCAATCCCGCGCCGCAACTGGCTCTCATTGGCCAGCACATAGGACGAGATCACCACCTTGCCATGCCCCGGCCCGGCCGCATGGAATATGCCATAAAGAAAGCTCAGCCCGCCCAGCACCCAGAACGCGGTCCAGTCCGTGCGCAGCGCATCGAGTGAAGCGGTCAGCGCCGCATAAAATTCCCGCTGCTGGTTCTGTAGCCAGCCGAAAAACCCGCTGCGCGGCAGGTTGATCCCCACCTCCGGCGGCGGCCCGCCGAATGGAGCAGCCGGCCGGGCTCGGGCCACATCCTCGGTCGCCTCCAGCGCCGTTGTCGCCACCGCGGCCGCACCGCACGACACCACGACCTGCCCCTGGGTTCCGCGCATGGCAGCAGCCAGGTCGGGCGGCAGTTCCAGCACTTCGGGCCCCAGCGAATAGAGCCGCTCCTCCACCTCTGGCGGCATCGGCTTTGGCGGCTCGAGACGCACGGCGCAATCGCCCGGCGCATTCTCCAGCGTCACGTCGGCAGCGTCGTTCACCGTAATGGCCACGTAATATTCGGGATCATAGATCCCCAACTCAAACCGCTCGCCAACCGGCTGCGGGTCAATGGCCGAGATGGAGTAGCCCAGCGTGACGCGATTGTTCTCGTAAACCATGCGCTGGTCGCCGACGGCCACAAAGTCCATCTCATCGCCGGCGTAGGTGTAAAAACCATAGTCGGCCAGCCCGAGCATATTCTCGTCCGCCAGCTCCTGCATTTCGGCCGAACTGACTGTGCCATCACCATCAGAATCGAGCCCTTGCACCATCCACACCGAAAACGCCGTGTCGAAAGTCCAGCTATGGTGCAGCCCGGCCACGCGCCCCTGATCATCAAACCGGATCGTAGCCTTGGCATCGATCATGATGTGAGGATGGGCGACCACCGGTTGCGCAAAAAACACTGCTGCCAGTGCGGCCAGAACCGCCTGCCCCCAACGACCCGACAAAGCAAAACCCCTAATGGATGGGATGGGTGGCGAACCACTCCACCAGATGATCGATCAACGCCCGCACCTTGCCTGCCAGATGCCGCCGATGCGGATAAACGGCCTGCAAGGTCTGCCCGGTCGGCAGGAAATCGGCCAGCACTGGCACCAGCTCGCCCTTCTGCACGCTCGGCTCGGCCAGATAGGACGGCAATACGACAAAACCGAGGCCCATGGTCGCCGCGGTCCGCGCCGCCAGCGGCGAATTGACCCGCAACGGGCCATTTATCGGCACCGAAAGCGTCTTGCCCTCTTCGGTGAACCGCCAGTTCGACTGCCCCTGCAGGTTCACATCGACTATGCAGGGCAGATGCCGCAGATCTTCGGGATGCTTGGGCGTTCCGACCTGATCGATCAGCCGCGGCGCACCGCCGACCACCACATGCATATCGGCAATCTTGCGCGCGATCAGCGAGGAGTCGGCCAGGGTCGAAATGCGCAATGCGACATCGATCCCTTCATCGACCAGATCGACATAGCGATCCTCCAGTCGCAGGTCGAGTGTCACCTTGGGAAACTTCTTCAGATACGCAAAGATCGCCGGCGCCAGCGTGCTTTCGCCGAAATTGCGCGGGGCCGAAACGCGCAAGAGGCCCCGCGGCTCGGCCGTCTGATCGGCGATATTGGCATCGAGTTCATCGAGCTGCTGCAACAGCCCCGAAGCCTCGCGATAATACGCTTCCCCGGCCTCGGTCAGGCTCAGCTTGCGCGTCGTGCGGTTCATCAGCCGGACGCCCAGATAATCCTCGAGATCGGTAACATATTTGCTCAAGAGCGCCTTGGAACGCCCATGCTGCCGTGCGGCGGCGGAAAATCCGCCCGCATCGAAGACCTGCACAAAGGCGCGGATGCGGGAAAGGTCCTGCGACATGGGACGTGTCCGTTCACTCGGAGATGGTCAATGGACGCATAACTCATCTGCGTGGGGTGAACAATAACGCCCCTTGGTCGTTGAGCGATTAACGATAGGATAGATGCCCAATCGACGGCGACAAGGAGATCGGATTATTTTCCCGCCTATGGCCAGACCTTCCTCCCGCTCCGCGCTCTACCGGCTCATCGAAGCCGGCCAACTCGCGCACAAGGCGCTGCTCTTGCCGCTGGTCGAGAAAGGTCTCGAGCCGGGCGACGATGCCATATTATTCGTGCTGGGCCGTGCAGGGATAACTGAGGCAGACCTGGCCCACGAACTCGGGCTCACCACCGACATGCTCGCCACAAGGCTTGAGCGCCTCGCCAGTCGCGATTTCATCACCCGCCAGGCCGTTGGCCCGGAGCTCGAACCGGGTCTGGCCCTCACCGAGCGCGGACTGCGCATCCGCAATGTCCTTGCCGATCACTGGGCTCAGCTCGAAGAGGCGCTGATGGGTGAGCTCAAGACCAAACAGCGCAAGAAATTCTCCGACGCTCTGGGGCGCTTCGTCGATCTGCTGCGCCTCTGACGGCGCGCTCTGGTCTGTTATCCGTTCAGCTTGGGTTCAGGGGCAATGGGTTTGGATGGCATCCAGGCTTGATCGCCTCCCTTTTTGGAAGGAGTCCCAGTATGACCTTCAAGACCAAACTGATCGCCGCGGGCATCGCTACTATGGCCGTCATGGCCACCAGCGTGGCCGCCTTCGCCGCTCCCGCTGTCGCGACTGGCAATGTGAACGTGCGCACTGGCCCGAGCACCGGCTATCGCGTCATCGACACGCTGCGGCGCGGAGAACACGTGGACATCCAGTATTGCCGAGGCAGTTGGTGCTTTGTCGAAAAGCGCGGCCCCGATGGCTGGGTTTCGGCCAATTATCTGCGCAGCGGACGTCCCGGCTGGGGCAATGATTGGGATGACGACTATTGGGAACGCCCGCGTCCCCCGCGTTGGGATCGTCCCCACTATCCGCGTCGGCCGCACTGGAACCCGCGCCCACCGCGCCCGCAACCCATCTATCCGAGCCATCCAAGTGCCAGCATGTGCTTCAATGGTCCCAACGGCTATTTCTGTATCGGCACCTGATCCCGCATCAACGAACACTAGCGCCGCCCTCATCCGGGGCGGCGTTTGCATGCTGGTTTACTCCACCATCAACCGGTCGATCTCAATGCCGCGTTTTTCCAGTGGCGCCCGCATCCGCCGCGTCAGAAACTCACTGGTGCCATAGGTCACTATGGCGCCAATGGCAGCGACCGCGCCAAAAGCCAGCCATCCCTCCTCGTTGCCGACGACCGAAGCAATCAGCAGCGTCGCAATGCCCATGCCGAAAATGATCCATTGCTTGCGCTGCTCGGCAATCTTGAGGTTGCGCGCGCCCGAATGGAGCAGATCGCGCAATTCCATGTCGGTCATGGCCGCCAACTCGGGCGAACGGCGCTCCCGCCGAATGGTCTCGATATAGGCATCCACCCGCCGCATGGTCAGCGCATCGCGCTTGTCGCTCTGTCGCCCGCGCGTCAACATCGTCCAGCCGCCGCCAAGCAGCAACAGCACCAGAGCAATTTCGATAAGCCAGATCATTGCGGGCCTCCTTGGCTGAAGACATGCCCTCTCAACTGGCCAAGTGCAAGACCAGAGCCCTGAGCGAAAAAGCGAAATTGACTTCCGCACGTTCTTGCCCAATCGCGTCATCCGGCGCTCGCGCAAAAGAAAGCCCCGCAGCAACTGCTGCGGGGCGTCAATGCGTGTTGCAAAAATTCAGGCCCTGGCCATGGCCGACTTGATAATGCCGGCAATCGCGGTCAGCAGGCCGCCACCGACCAGGCCGGTCGCGCCCTGTCCTGCCAGGGCACCAAAATGCAGCCCGCCTGCCGTTCCTGCCGCGCCGGCGGCTGCACCCACCAGCGCATCAAGGCCCGGTATCATGCCGGCCAACCAGGTTCCGGCGAGTCCGCCAATGGCTCCAACGATAGAATTGCCTGCAGTGCCGAGATTGAGCTGTTTCGCCAATTGCCCGATGACATTGCCGCCGGCACCGCCAGCGATCAGTTGCACCAGGATAGGCACGATGACTTCCATGCAGATCCCCCTCTGTGATTGCGCAGAGCCTCCCGCCCTGCAACACAATCACGCTACGCCTGTTCTGAATTCGGGCAAAGTTTAAACCCTGCTGCCAGAGTTTGACCTGAAGCCACTTTACCGCCACGGCACGACACTTGACCGATTGATGAGCCCAGCCTTCCCCCCTATGGTCCGCCCGATGTCCAGTTCACCATTTTCCGTCCCGAATCAGGATCAGGCGGTCGCTCTTGTGACCGGCGCCGGCGACCGCATCGGTGCCGCCATCGCCACCACCTTGGCGGATTCGGGTCACACCGTGATCATCCATTTCCGCTCTGACCGGGCCGGCGCCAGCGCCGTGCGCGACCGCATCGTCGAGGCTGGTGGACGCGCCGAAATTATCCAGGCCGATCTGGCCAATCGCGACGAGCGCGCAGCCCTGGTCGAGAAAGCCGCCGGCCTGTTCGGCCCACTGACCCTGCTGGTCAACAACGCTTCGGCCTTTGAGCCAGACAGCGCCAGGGATGTCGAGGAAACCCTGTGGGACACACATTTCGCGGTGCACGCCGAAGCCCCGGTATTTCTCGCCCGCGATTTTGCCGCGCAATTGCCCGATGGTATTGAGGGCAACATCATCAACCTTGTCGATGAGCGCGTGCTGCAGCCCAGCCCGGCATTCTTCAGCTATTTCCTGTCCAAATCCGTGCTTTGGACCGCTACGCAGACCCTGGCGCAGTCGCTGGCGCCGGCCATTCGTGTCAACGCCATTGGCCCCGGCCCGGTGCTGCCCAATGCACATCAGACCAAGGCCGACTTCGAACAATCGGTGGCCAGCCTGCCGCTGGAGCGCAATGCCGGCCCCGAAGCCATTGCCCAGGGCGTTTTGGCCATCCTCTCAATGCGATCCTTTACCGGCCAGATGCTGGCCCTTGATGGCGGCCAGCATTTGAGCTTCCCCGCCCGCCGGGGCCCCACCCCACGACCATGACCGACGGTTCCGCCACCCCTGCCCCGCCGCCCTCCGGCCCGGAGGTAATCCGCGCTTTTGTCCGCACACTGCCGGCAGCTCCGGGCGTCTATCGCATGCTCGATGCCGATGGGGCCGTCATCTATGTCGGCAAGGCGCGGAGCCTGAAATCCCGCGTGACCAATTACACGCGCCCCGAGGGCCTGCCGGTGCGTATTCAGCGCATGATTGCGGCCACGGTCTCGATGGAATTCGTTCGCACCGAGACTGAATCCGAAGCCCTGCTGCTTGAAGCCAATCTCATCAAGCGCTTGCGTCCCCGCTTCAACGTGCTGCTGCGCGACGACAAGAGCTTTCCCTATATCCTGATTACTGGCGATCACGAGGCGCCCGAACTGACCAAGCATCGCGGCTCGCGGCGTCGCAAGGGGCACTACTTCGGCCCCTTTGCCTCGGCCGTCGCTGTCAGCCGCACCATTGCCAGCCTGCAAAAGGCCTTCCTGCTGCGCAATTGCTCGGACAGTTTCTACGCCGCCCGCACCCGCCCGTGCCTGCAATATCAGATCAAGCGCTGTGCCGGCCCCTGCACTCGCGAGATCAGCCTCGAAGGCTATGCCGAGCTGGTGGAGGACGCCCGCCAGTTCCTCTCCGGCAAATCCGACGCGGTGCGCAACCACCTGCAAGCCGATATGAACAAGGCTGCTGAGGATCTCGATTTCGAGCGCGCCGCCCTCATCCGCGACCGTCTGTCAGCCCTGGCGCTCATCCAGTCGCAGGGCGATGCCACCGCGCGTTCCGTCGAAGAAGCAGATGTCTTCGCCATCCACCATGAAGGCGGCCAGTTCTGCGTGCAGGTCTTCTTCTTCCGCGCCTTCCAGAACTGGGGCAACCACGCTTTCCGCCCTAAGGCCGATGTCAGCCTGACCGACGCCGAAGTGCTCGAAGCCTTCATCGTCCAGTTCTACGAAGATCGCACGCCGCCAAAACTGGTCCTGCTCAGCCACGACATGGCTGAACCCGCTCTGATCGAGGAGGCGCTGACCTCCCGCGCCGGCCGCAAGGTGCGCATCGAAACCCCGCAGCGCGGCGAGAAGCGCGATCTGGTCAATCACGCTCTCAACAATGCCCGTGAGGCCCTGGGCCGCCAATTGGCCGAAGGCGCCTCCAACCGGACCCTGCTCGAGGGCGTTGCCGAAACCTTCGGCCTTGAGCAAACCCCGCGCCGCATCGAGGTTTACGACAATTCCCACATCTCCGGCACCAATGCCGTCGGCGGCATGATTGTCGCGGGTGAAGAAGGCTTTTCCAAAAAGCACTACCGGACCTTCAATATCAAATCGACCGACATCACCCCCGGCGACGACTTCGGCATGATGCGCGAAGTGCTCACCCGCCGCTTTTCCCGCCTGGCCAGCGAAAGCGAGACCGACGCCGAGGACGAGAATACCGGCATGCCCGATTGGCCCGACGTGGTGTTCATCGACGGTGGCGCCGGTCAGCTCAACGCGGTGCGCGAGGTCATCGCCGAGCTCAACCTGCCCCGCGAAGTCGTCTTCATTGGCATTGCCAAGGGCGAAGAGCGCGATGCCGGTCGGGAAAAATTCTTCATCGAGGGCCGCGACGCCTTCATGCTGCCGCATCGCGATCCGGTGCTCTATTATGTCCAGCGTCTGCGCGACGAAGCCCACCGCTTTGCCATCGGCACCCACCGCGCCCGCCGCAAGAAAGACGTGGTCAAGAACCCGCTCGATGAAATCGACGGCATCGGCCCCGCCCGCAAACGCGCTCTGCTCAACCACTTCGGCTCCGCCAAAGCCGTCTCCCGCGCTTCACTCACCGATCTCGAAGCCGTACCGACGATCTCGAAGGCCATGGCACATTTGATCTACGACCACTTCAACCGGACCTGAACGCCCGCCAGCGAGCGCTTCAGGGGAACGGTCCCGCCGGTTCTCCATTAGCTAAGAACAAGCAATGGAGAAATCTGCATGGACATCGTTCTGGCCACCCTGATCAGCCTGGCCGCGATGGCTGTGTCGGTGCTGTTGCACTACCAATCCATGCTGATCGCGCGGAACATTCTCCAGGGCAGCGGATTATCGCGGCGAACCGGCGTGATTGTCGGCATGGCCAGCGTCACCGTCGCGCAAATCCTCAGCGTGCTCCTTTACGCGGTGATCTACTACTTGATGACCCTGCGCCCCTTCTTTGGATCCTTGAACGGAGAAATCGAAGGCGGCTTCCTCGACCCGCTCTACTTCTCGCTGATGAGCTACACCACCCTGGGCGTGGGCGACATCTTCCCCCTGGGTGCCTTGCGCATCGTGTCCGGCATCGAAGCTTTGAACGGCTTCGCGCTGATCGGCTGGACAGCGTCCTTCGCCTATACGCTCATGCGTCAGGGCTGGTCCGACTGAGGCGCTCCAGCTCTCGGTCTCGTCTTCGGCAACCCTTGTTCCTCTGGCTCGTTGCTTCCGCAGCAATGGAGCACCAGACATGACCGAACAGCACAGCGACACACTTTCTCCCCAGGAAGCCATCGATCGCATCTGGGAATTGGCGGACAAGATCGACATCTGCATGCTGACCACTTGGGACGGCAAACAACAGCGCAGCCGCCCGATGGCCTCTCGCGTTCGCCGCGAAGAAAGCGCCATCTATTTCCTCACCGATATCGAGGGACACAAGCTCACAGAGATCGAAAAATTCCCCCACGTCTCGCTCGCCTGGGCGGACAATGGCGGCCACAAATATGTGGTGATCGCGGGTGAGGCTGAGGTCTCCAACGACCGTGCCAAGATCGAGGAGCTTTGGACCAAGTTCGACAAGGCTTGGTGGGACGACGCCAAGGACCCGCAAATTCGCCTGCTCAAGGTCACGCCCGAAGATGGCGAGGTCTGGGACAGTCCCAATATGGTGGTGACCGGTGCCAAGATGCTAGCTGCTGCCGCAACTGGTTCCAAGCCCGACCTGGGCGAGACCGGCAAGGCGAAGCTGTAGCAGCCATCCCCATCCCTGGCTAGCAGGGCGGAACCAGAGGCAAGATCGTCGAGCCCCTACCAAAGTCGGGACTCGACAAGCTTCCGACTCGCCGCTACCTTCCCGCCCATGATCAACACCGCGACCTTCTTTTGGTATTTTAGCTATCCGCTCCCGGCGGAGGCTATTGCGCGCGTGATCTGACCCCAGAAAAGACCACCAAATCGCAAGCCAGCCGCCCGACTTCCGAGGCGGCTTTTTTATTGGCCCCTCCGGATCATCTCCCAGAGGACCACATAAAATGCTCAAATCCACTGACGACCTGCGCATCACCGAAATCAAGCCGCTGACCACGCCAATTGAGGTCATGCACCAACATCCGCGTACCGACGCCGCCACCCGCACCGTGATTGCCGCGCGCCACGCCTTCCACAACATCCTCTCAGGCAAAGACGATCGGCTGGCCGTTATTGTTGGTCCCTGCTCCATCCACGATCCTCAGGCCGCCATAGAATACGCCAACCGTCTCGCGCCCCTGCGTGAAAAGCTCGGCGACCGGCTCGAAATCATCATGCGCGTCTATTTCGAGAAGCCCCGCACCACCGTGGGCTGGAAGGGTCTCATCAACGACCCCGAGCTTGATGGCAGCTTCAACATAGATCATGGCCTGCACACGGCGCGTGCCCTGCTGCTCGACATTGCTAATCTCGGCTTGCCGGCCGCTTGCGAATTTCTCGACATGACCACCCCGCAATATCTGGTCGATCTGGTCACCTGGGCCGCCATCGGCGCGCGCACCACCGAAAGCCAGATACACCGCGAGCTGGCCTCTGGTCTCTCTTGCCCGGTCGGTTTCAAGAACGGCACCGACGGCAATATCAAGATAGCGCTCGACGCCGTGCTTTCGGCTTCCCAGCCGCATCATTTCATGGCTGTCACCAAGGACGGACGCTCGGCCATTGCCGCTACCACCGGCAACCAGGATTGCCACATCATCCTGCGCGGCGGCAAAATCCCCAACTACGATGCCAACAGCGTCGATGCTACCGCCAGCGCAGCACAAAAGGTTGGCCTCAACCCGGCAATCATGATCGACGCCAGCCATGCCAATTCGTCCAAAAAACACGAGAACCAGCCTTCGGTCCTTGGCGATATCGGCACTCAGCTGGCCGCCGGCGAAAGCCGCATTATCGGCGTCATGGTTGAATCCAACCTGGTCGCCGGCCGCCAGGACCTGGTTCCCGGCCAGCCCCTCAACTACGGCCAGTCCATCACCGATGGCTGCATCGACTGGGACACCACAGTCGCCGCCCTCGAAGCCCTCGCGGAAGCCGTCGAGAAGCGTCGGGCGGTGAGCAAGAAGGCCGTGGCGTAGCGCACCCCACCCGGCCTCCCCTGATAAGGGGAGGAGCCAGCCGTGGCAGCGCTTAGCCTCATTCCCGCCCTCCTCAACAGACTCGATCAATCCCTCCCCCTATCAGGGGGAGGTTCGGTGGGGGTATCCAATCAAGAGACACATCCGCCTTGACCGCTCCCCCGCCATCCTGTTCTCTCCCGCCATGAACCGGAACCCGCTTTTCCTCGTCCCCAATATCATCACCATCGCCCGCATCGCGGCGATCATCCCCATCGCCGCACTGGTGATGTCGGGCGACACCACGGCCCGCGCCATCGCGCTGTTCCTCTACATCGCCGCTGCCGTGAGCGATTGGTTCGATGGCTATCTGGCCCGCGCCTGGGATCAGTATTCTGACTTGGGCCGCATGCTCGACCCCATTGCTGACAAGATGCTGGTCGCCATCCTCATCGCTGTGCTGGCCTGGGACCGCAGCCTCTCCGGCCTCGATATGATCCCGGCCATCGCCATTCTGTTCCGGGAGACTTTCATCCCCGGCCTGCGCGAATTCCTTGGAAACAAGACCGTGGTCCTGCCGGTCAGCCAACTCGCCAAGTGGAAGACCACCATTCAGCTTGTTGCCCTGGCCGTCGTGCTGGCCGTGCCGCTCATTCCCGGATTCACCCTGCTAGCCAGCCTTGTCCTTTGGGTGGCGGGCATCATCACCCTTTGGACCGGTTGGCAGTATTTGCGCGCCTCCTGGCCGCATCTGTCGGGTATCGGCAAGTGAAGGTGCTCTATTTTGCCTGGCTACGTGAGCGCCTCAACCGCGCCAGCGACGAAGTCTCCCCGCCGCCCGAAGTGGTCACCCTGGCCGATCTCGTCGCATGGTTGCGCGCCCAGGATGAAGTGCTCGACCACGCGATGACCAACCCGGCCATCTTCAAACTCTCCCGCGACGCCCGCATCGTGCCCTGGGACACCCCTATCGACGGCGCCCGTGAAATCGCCATTCTCCCGCCCATGACCGGCGGCTAAAATGATCCGCGTCACCGAAAAAACCTTCGATCCCGGCGCCGAACTCAACGCCTTCCAGGCAGCCCACACCGAAGCCGGTGCCTTGGTGAGCTTCACCGGCATCGTCCGCTCAAAGCCCGATGACCCGATTTCCGCGCTGATCCTGGAATGCTATCCGGAACTGGCCGAGAACGAACTGGCCACCATCCGGCAAACCGCCATAGAGCGCTTTTCGCTCATCGACGCCGCCATCATCCACCGTCATGGCCGTCTGGTCCCCGGCGAAACCATTATGATGGTGCTGGCTCTCGCCCCGCATCGCCGGGCTGCGTTCGATGGCGCGCAATTCCTCATGGACTATCTCAAGACTGACGCGCCCTTCTGGAAACAGGAAGAGACCGCCACCGGCCTGCGTTGGGTCGAGGCCAAGCCCGAAGACGACGACGCGCGCGCGCGCTGGGCCCGTTAACCCCATTCTCAAAGGATTCGTTCCGGCCTCAATTCCTGTGTTAATCTTGCATTAACCATGGAGCGTTTCCAGCGAAAGTGGAACCGGTGTTGCGGTTCGGAAACGCGACGAAACAAGGACTTAGGCCAGCCATGTCGTCGCAAGCCTATATCGACGCCGCCACGGTCAAGCGCCTCTCCGTACTGCAGACCTGGCGCACCGCCCTTGCGATCCTGTTCGATTGGGGCGTCATCTTTGCGGCCATCGCCGTCTCGCAATGGGCGCAGGATCCGCTGGTTTATCTCCTCGCCGTGGCCGTCATTGGGGGTCGCATGCATGGCTTTGGCGTCTTGCTGCACGATTTCGCTCATTACCGCTTCATCTCCGGCAACAAGGCGCTAAGCGACTGGATCTGCGATCTGCTGCTCGCCTGGCCGGTGCTCACAACCGTGGCCAGCTATCGCAGCAATCACCTTGCCCATCACCGCTACACGAATACCGACAAGGACCCCGACTGGGTGTTCAAGCTGGGCAACCGCCGCTTCACCTTCCCCAAGGCCTGGCAGGAAGGAGCGCTGGACTTGCTGAGCTATCTGGTGGTCGTGGGCTCGATCATCGATATTTTCGGCATGCTGCACCGCCTCAAGGCCGCTGAAAAACCACCGCTAACCTACCGGCTGGCGCGACTCGGCTTCTACATCGCCTGCGCCATTCTGTTCACCTGGTTCGGCATCTGGACCGACGTGCTGCTCTATTGGTTCGTGCCCTATTTCACAGCCTTCTTCCTGCTCATGCATGTGCGCAGCGTCGCTGAGCATTTCGGCTCAATGGACTATAGTCACGAACTGGGCGGCACCCGTTCAGTGCTGCCCTATTTCTGGGAGCGAGCCTTCTTTGCCCCCCATCATGTGAATTTCCACCTGGAACACCACCTCTACCCCAGCGTGCCCTTCTACAACCTGCCCAAATTGCACGCCGCCCTGATGGCCAATCCCGACTATGCCGCCCGCGCGCACAACACCCGCGGCTACACCACGGGCCTGGTGCGCGAAACCGTGTTCGGTACCAGTTCCATCCCTGCCAGTTAGCGAAGGACCATTCTTCTCCGAAGAAGGCGGCGCTCAGCGCCGGGTGAGGGCTTCGCGCCGCCCGGAGTGCTACCTGTAGCTTGAATGGTTTCACAAACAGAAGAAGCCGGACGTTTCCGCCCGGCCCTTTCCAAGTCCAAAATCTTGAAAATCTACTCCGCGGCAGCCTTCTTCGGCTGCACCGCCTGCGTATAGGCATCAATCAGCGTGCGGCAGGCCTCGCCCGGGGTAAACCGGTACTCCCCGATTTCCGAAACCGGCGTCACTTCTGCGGCAGTCCCGGTCAGGAAGCACTCATCGAACTGGCCCAGTTCCTCGGGCTTGATATGCCGCTCGGTCACGGTAAACCCATGCTCCTTGGCAAGACCAATCAGCGTCTGGCGGGTAATGCCGTTCAGGATGCAATCGGGCGTCGGCGTCGTGATCTCCTTGCCCTCGATAAAGAACACGTTCGCGCCCGTGGCTTCCGCCACATAGCCGCGATAATCCAGCATCAGCGCATCGGCATAACCGTTGGCCATGGCCGCGTCTTTCGACAGCGTACAGATCATGTAGAGCCCAGCCGCCTTGGCCGAACACGGAATAGTTTCCGGACTCGGGCGTTTCCACTTGCTCCATTCCAGGCGAATGCCCTTGAGCTTCTCCTCAACCGAAAAATAGCTCGGCCACACCCAGGCCGCGATCGCCACATGGATGGTGTTGTTGCGCGCCGGCACCGAGAGTTCTTCCGAACCGCGCCAGGCCACGGGCCGCACATAGGCGTCGACCAGGTTGTTCTTTTCCAGCACGAGCTGCTTGGCCGCTTCGATCTCCTCGACCGAATAGGGGAAAGGCTTCATATCCAGTGTGGCGGCAGAGCGGATCAGACGCTCGGTGTGCTCGCGCGATTTGAAAATTTCCCCGCCATAGGCGCGCTCACCTTCGAATACGGAGCTGGCATAGTGCAGACCATGCGTCAGCACGTGCACCTTCGCGTCCTTCCAGGGTTTGAGTTCGCCATCAAACCAGATCCAGCCATCACGCTGGTCCATAGGCAGGCCTGCCATTGTTCCTCTCCGAAAAATAAGACTCGCGCCGTTCTTCCTGAACGCGCCTTTTGCTCAATCATGCATCAGGGTCAAACCCTTGGCAAACCGGAACGGCTCTGGAATAAGTCAAAGCTGTGGTGCCGATGGAGGAACAATGCCAGCGGATCGAAAAAATGTCAACAAGGCTGACATAAATTCTCTGGCCGATCAGGCACACTTGCCGCTCGACATCATGGGGCTATTTTTCTTTGCCTATCGCGACTTCACCGGCGATGCCGATGCCCTGCTCGAACGTCAGGGTTTTGGCCGCGCCCATCACCGCGTGCTTTATTTCGTCAATCTCCGCCCCGGCATGCCGGTGGCCGACCTGCTCGACATCCTGAAAATCACCAAGCAGAGCCTGGCGCGCGTGCTGCGCCAATTGATCGACAATGGCTATATCGAGCAGCGCACCGGCCATTCAGACCGGCGCCAGCGCCTGCTACACGCCACTGACAAGGGCCGCGAATTCTTCGCGAAGCTGTCTGAAACCCAGGCCAGCCGGATCGACGCCTCGATCAACGCTCTGTCCCCTGAAGCCGCCAATATGGTCCGCCGCTTTCTCGTCGGCATGGTCGATCCCACCGACCGCGCTGTGCTCGATCGGCTCAATCTCACCAGAAAACTCTAGAAACAGGCGTCAGCCGCGCCCCAGCTCTTCGCTGCGCTTACGGGCGGCATCGACGGCTTTCTCCATCAGCGGCGTCAGTCCGTCATCAGCCATCAGCACGGCCAGCGCCGCCGCCGTCGTGCCATTGGGCGAGGTTACGTTCTGCCGCAACACGCCCGCCGGGGCCGGATCGGCTTCCATCAGCGCTGCCGCGCCGATCACCGTCTGCCGTGCCAATTGCATGGCCACATGTTCGGGCAGCCCCTGCTTGACGCCGGCCGCTGCCAGCGCCTCGACCAGATTGAACACATAGGCCGGGCCCGAACCGGATACCGCCGTTACCGCGTCGAGGTCGCTTTCGGCGTCAAACCAGGCCACCTGCCCCGCCCCCGACAGCAACGCATCGGCCGCCCCACGATCGTCCGTACCCACCTCCGGGCCGGCCACGGCGCCGGTCACGCCCTTGCCGATCTGCGCCGGCGTATTGGGCATGGTGCGCACCACCCGCCCCGTTTCCAGCCCCGCCGACAGCGTCGCAATTGAAATACCCGCCGCAATGGAGAGCACCAGCGTCTGCGGTCCAACGGCCTGCTTGAGCCCGTCCATCACTTCGCCGATGATCTGTGGTTTGACCGCCAGCACCAGCACATTGGGCTCCAGCCCCACGGCCTCGGCGTGAATGGTCAGATCATAGTCGGATGCCAGCGCCTTGGCCGCATCGCTCGGCGCCGGATCGACCAGCACCAGATTGCTCCCCGGCAGCCCGGCTTCGAGCCAGCCGCGCGCCATCGCCATGCCCATCTTGCCGGCGCCAACCAGCATGACGGGACCCAAAGTCCGCAGATTTGCGCTCATTATGCTTCGCCTACTGTCTCGAACATCACATGGCTCAGTGCATCGGCGGCCGACTTCCCGGCCCACACGACGAACTGGAACGCCTGATAGTAGAGATCGCAACTATCGGTAGCGGAACGCAGCAGCGCCTCACATTGTTGCGGCGAAACATCGGCCCCGCCCGTCAGCAGGTGCGAATTGCGGAACAGGACCACGCCTTCCTTCTGCCAGATGTCGAAATGGCCGATCCAGAGCTGCTCATTGATCAGGCTGATCAGTTGCTTGATTTCGGCCCGCCGCCCCTCTGGCGCCTTGAGATCGAAAGCGCAGGCGATATGCAGGCTTTCCAGATCTTCCATCCAGTTGAACGAGACGTGATAATCGCTCCACCCCCCGCGCACGGAAATGGAAATCTCGTCGGCATCCTGCCGCTCGAAATTCCAGTCGTTGATCGAGGCGATGTGCTCGACAAGGTCCACCGGATGGGAGACGCGGTCGGGCTCATATTCAATCAGGGACATATAGATCGTCCGTCCTTGGAAGGCGTTTTCGTCCACGCAGCCCTTGGGCCACCACTCTTGGGGTACGCTTGGAGAACAACACCGCCAACGCGACGGCCTCAAGAATCGTCCTCCATGTCTGAACCCTACACTGCGTCTCTGATTCAGGGGACGCGACGGGATCGGAGAACACCATTCTCTTGTGGATGATGATCGGACCGTTATGGTTAACGAGCCGTTAAAACGCCCGGCCAGCCTGTCTCGAAACGGTGCTTTTCAACAAGCACAAGCCGCGCCGCAGCAAAGCGAGGAACGAGCCCCTACCCCAGGCTCTCCGGCCCCGCCCAGCCGAACCGGATCGCATCGCCCCAGCCGGCAAAACCATTCTCCTTGGCCAGCCGCGCGGCGGCCTCGGTGTCGTAGGGCACCGAAATCAGCGCCGTCTGCCACTTGCCCAGCCGCCGCTCGACAATGGCGTAATGCGCGTCGGGTGAACCGCGCACCATCTGCATCCCCACCGATCCGGGATTGACCAGCAACCGCCCGTCACTCAGCCGCAGTGTGCGCGCAATATGGGTGTGCCCGCACAGGATCACCGGCTGGTCCAGCCCCACAGCCTCGCGCTCCACCTCGGCCTCCGAGGGCAAAACCGTGTTCCGTCCATCAAAGAAATTGTCGAGCCAGGGCTTTTCGTCACTGCTCGGCGTGCCGTGGCACATGAACACCGCATCGCCCAGCTTGGCCGTCGCCGGCAGGCCCGCCAGCCACCCCATCTGGTGCGCGCTCATTTGGGCTCGCGCAAATTCGTCCACCGACCACGGCTCGTGCCGCAGCGAGGGGTCCACCACCCAGCGATCATGATTGCCGCGAATGGCGGTGGCGCCGAGCGCCATCACCCGCTCGGCCGCCCCCGCCGGATCGATCGGTCCGCTCACATGGTCGCCCAGGCACACAATCGCCTCGACCCCATGCCGCTCGATATCCTGCAGCACGGCGTCCAGCGCCGGCACATTGCCATGAATATCGGAAAGAACCGCGATCCGCATCGCCTGGCCCGCCTAGCTGGCCGGCTTATCGCCACGCAGCGCCGCCAGCTCCTTGCGCAGCGCCTCGATTTCCTCGCCCTGCACCTGCACCAGCTCGCGCAGCGCATCGAAATCCTCGCGCTTGACCAGGTCCATGTCATTGACGATCCGCGTCGCCTGGGATTTGACGACGGTCTCCACCTCCCGCCGCACCCCATCGGCCACCCCGGCCGCCTCATTCATCACCCGGCCCAACCCGTCAAAAATCTTGTTGTTCTGGTTCATGGCACGGCTCCGTGTCGTGGAAAATTCCTGTTCCCCGATATGTAAGCGATGGACCGGGGAATGACCAGTGCGGCGGATTGGTGCGGGGAGGATTGGGGTGGTTTTCTGATGGTCTACTACTTAAGCCGCCAGCCAGGAAAGCAGACATCCTGCGGTTGGCGAATTCAGGGCCATCAGCGGTCCGACCGTTTAAGATGTCACCGTGCCGAGGACCGAACCCGTCTACCTTTGGGGCGGCATAGGGTCCGCGCTCAGTCTATTTTTTTGACAATGGGTTGCGACGAGCGCGCCTTCGCGCTGCTCTAGTGGGAAGTCTGTCAAAGCGTCGACGAGATGTCAGACGCCCCGGTGGGATAGGCGAACATCGTGTCCTTGAGTTGGTCCGCCGTCAGCCCGTGCCGCACGGCCAAGGTGAAGACATTGATGACCTCGTCGGCGTGCGGTCCTAGCAGGTGCGCGCCCAGGACGCGCTCGCTGCCTTCCTCCACCAGAACCTTGTAACCCGAGACGGATTCCGCCTGTTGGCGCGTCGAAAACCAGCCGGGCGTCCGATTACACTGCACGCGGAACTTCAGCCCCCGTTCATGAGCTTCGGATTCGTCCAGCCCAACTCGGGCAAGGGGCGGCAGGGTGAACGCGACCGAAGGAACGCCCTTGTAGTTCGGCGTGCTGTGATTGCCTTCCAGCAGGTTCGCCACAACCACCTTGCCGTCGTGATTGGACACGGGGGTAAGCGGCGGGCCCATCTGGGCAGTGTCGCCAGCGGCATAGACGGCCGGGTTCGACGTGCTTTGCAGGTATTCGTTGAGGGCCAGCTTGCCGTCCCGCAGTTCTACCCCACCAGCCTCAAGGTCGAGCGGCTCGAAGTTGGGCTTCCGGCCAGCGGCATGCACAACCATGTCCGCTTCGAAGGTCTCAGAGCCGCCGCCGCTGGCTGCAGTGATGCGAAAGGTATCGCCGGTCTTCTCGATACGCTTGACCTCGGTGCCGGTGTGCAGGGTCACGCCGATCTCTTCGTACTTCTCCATCAGCCATCCGACCAGGTCCGGATCGAAGCCCTTGAGCATCCGGTCGCCGTGCTGGAGGATCGTGACCTCGGCCCCGGCTCGCGCGGCGATATGGGAGAACTCGGCGGCGATGTAGCCTCCGCCGACCAGTATGATCCGGCGCGGCAGGTCTTCCATTTCAAGGAAGCCCTCGTTGTCGATCAGGTGCTCCTCGCCGGGGATGCCCAGCTTCATCGGCTCTGCCCCGGTCGCCAGAACGATGTGCCTGGCCTCCAGTGTTTCGCCATCGACCTCAACAGCATTCGAGCCAACGAACCGGGCCCGCCCGTGGAAGGTCGCGATGCCGCTGTCGGAGAAGCTCTTCTCCTTCTTGTCCGGCACTGGGTCTGTGAAGCCGCGCTTGAACTCCAGCAGTTCGCGCCAGTCGATCCGCACGTCGCCCTCGACTCCCTTGCCGTGCATCCGGCGGGCGTGGTCGGCGGCAGAGGTGCCCCCGATCAGCATCTTCTTGGGATCGCAGCCGCGAAGCGCACAGGTGCCGCCATAGGGTCGGAAATCGGTTACCGCAACGCTTCGGCCCGTGGCGCTGACGCGCTTTGCCACGGTGGTCGCAGCGGTTCCGCTGCCGATGACGATCACGTCGTAAGTTTTGGCCATTAGAATCCCTGAACCCGGCCGCCCTCACAAAAAGCTTTCGCCTCCTGTCTCTCCAGACAGATAGCTACAATTCCGAGAGGGCGCCGCCGGCTTGATTTAGTTCTGTGCTGTTCATCGAACGACATTATGTCCCGCAGGTTCCGTAGCGCCCAAGGCATTGAGGTATTGTCGTAGCACTCGTTGCCGTTAGCGACAGCGTTGCGGGCCGCGATCTTGGCGCAGTTGCAGCCATGAAACAAACTGCTCGCGGTCGGTGACGTCACTCGCGACATAGACGCCGTCGCGCGAGGTCTGCATGTCCCGCCCTACGAAGATCCTGCCACGTCCGTAGACGCACGCGCCTCGGGACACGTCCTATGCAAAACCGCAGGTCACCAGGACCGTCCGGCCCTTCGGCATCCCCGACGCATCGCGGAACGCTCTTTGATTTTGTCGCGGAACCGAAAACGGTCCTTCCCGTCCATCAGCCCACCCCCTCCGTCCATACGCGCCTTGAACCGCCGCCCGCATCGGGTTACGGCACTCACGGTGCTGCCATAATCGAACGGCATGCCGGTCGGCCTCACGGAGACAGAGCCTTGCCCTTCCCCAATATCGACCCCATTGCCATTGCCATCGGCCCTATCGCCATTCGCTGGTATGCGCTGGCCTATTTGTTCGGGGTCATTCTGGGCGCGGGCTATGGCTATCTGCTGTTGCGCAATCAGCGCCTCTGGCATCGCGGCGCGCCGCCCTTCAAGGCCAGCGACATCTGGGATTTCGCCTTCTGGGCCATGCTCGCCATCGTCATCGGCGGGCGCGTCGGCTATGTGCTGTTCTACAACCTGCCCTATTATCTGGAAAATCCGGCCCAGATCATCAACACGCTCGATGGCGGCATGTCCTATCATGGCGGCATGCTCGGCCTGATGCTGGCGGCGATACTGTTTACCCGCTCCAAGGACGGCAACTGGCTCTCCAGCCTCGACCTGCTCGGCGCCGTCGCCACCATCGGCATCCTGCTCGGGCGCCTGGCCAATTTCATCAATGCCGAGCTCTATGGCGCCCCTACTACCGTGCCCTGGGGCGTGGTCTTCCCCACCGATCCACTGCAATTGGCCCGGCATCCCAGCCAGCTCTACGAAGCCGCGCTCGAGGGCCTCTTGCTCTTCCTCGTTATTCGCGTCGCCACTCATGTGTTCTACGCGCTGCGCAAGCCCGGTCTGGTCGCCGGCATCTTCGCCATCGGCTACGCGCTCTCGCGTATTGCCGTCGAATTCGTCCGCCTGCCCGATGCGCAGCTTGGCTATCTTTATGGCGGCTGGCTCACCATGGGCCAGGTGCTCAGCCTCCCCATACTCCTCGGCGGCCTGATCCTTGTCATCTATGCGGCCACCCGCCGCGAAAACCCGTTGCGTCCATGATTGAAAAACCCACCCAAACCAAGCTCGACAGCCTGACGCTGGAACAGCAGATCGATTTGCAGATCGCCACTTCCGGCCCGATCTCGGTCGCCACCTATATGGGCCTCTGCCTTACCCACCCGTCCAAGGGCTATTACCGCGCTACCGAACCGCTCGGCGCCAAGGGCGATTTCGTCACCGCCCCGGAAATCAGCCAGATGTTCGGCGAATTGATCGGCTTCTGGCTGGTCAATCTCTGGCAGCAGATGGACGAGCCCAAAAGCTTCACCCTGCTCGAACTCGGTCCCGGCCGCGGCACGCTGATGGCCGATATCCTGCGCGTCGCCTGCCGCGCCCCCGGCTTTCGCGACGCCTTGCAGCTTCGCCTCTTTGAAACCAGCCCGGTGCTGATGGCCGAGCAAAAGGCCAGGCTCGAAGTCTATGACCCGAAATGGCTGCAGGATTTCGAGACCTTCGACGAGGGCCCGGTGCTCGTCGTCGCCAATGAGTTTTTCGATGCCCTGCCCATCCGCCAGTTCATCCGCAAGGAAAACGGCTGGCACGAGCGCCAAGTGGGCCTCAAGGACGGCAAGCGCGCCTTTGGCCTCTCACCCACGCCCATTCCACCCGCCTCCATGCCCGATGCGGTCGCCAATGCCGCGCCAGATACCATGCTCGAAGTCTGTTTTGCCGCAGCCGAAGTCCTCACGCGCCTGGGCAAGGTGATCGCCAAGCAGGGCGGGGCCCTGCTCGCCATCGACTATGGCTATGGCACCACCCAAACAGGCGACACCCTCCAGGCCGTCCGCCGCCACGCTTATGCCGATGTGCTCGAAGCCCCCGGCGAAACCGATATTTCCGCCCATGTCGATTTCGGCGCCCTGGGCAATGTCGCCCGCGCCGCCGGTCTCGCCACCCAGCCTTTGGCCACGCAGGGCGAATTCCTCACCCGTCTCGGCATTGGCGAGCGCGCCGCCGCGCTTTCCGGCGCCAATCCCGGCTCGGCCAGTGACATCCGCACCGCCCATGATCGGCTGGTGGGCTCCGACCAGATGGGCACCCTGTTCAAGGCGTTCTGCGCCCACAGCCCCGGCCTGCAACCACCCGGTTTTACCGCATGAATGTGCCCCACGAACGGACCCCGGCCCTTGCCGCCATCCCGACGATCCGCCACGGCTTCTTCGGCCGCGCCGGCGGCGTCTCCACCGGCGAACACGCCGGGCTCAATGTCTCGCTCGCCATGGGGGACGAACCGGCCCATGTCGAGGCCAATCGCCAGATTGTCGCCGATACCATCGGCCTTGGTCCGCTCAATATTTTGAAGCAGACCCACTCCACCCGCGTCCAGACCCTCACCGGCCCCATTGCCCCTGGCAGCATCGATGCCGACGCCATGGTCACCGCCACGCCCGGTATAGCGCTGGGCATTCTTACCGCTGACTGCACGCCGATCCTGTTTGCCGACCCCGACGCCGGTGTCATCGGCGCCGCCCATGCCGGCTGGCGTGGTGCGGCCGAAGGCATTGCCCTCAACACCATCGCCGCAATGGTCTCCCTGGGCGCCGAGCCGGCCCGCATCCGCGCCGCCATCGGCCCCACTATCTCCGGCCCCAATTATGAAGTGGGCGACCAGTTCCGGGCCGACCTCCTCGCCATCAACCCCGACGGCGAACCCTTCTTCACCACGCCCGCAGGCGGCAAGCCGCATTTCGACCTGCCCGGTTTTGTTGAAGCGCAATTGCGCGCGGCGGGCATCGGTGCGGTGGAGAAACTGGGCATTTGCACCTACGCCGCCCCCGACCGCTATTTCTCGCACCGCTACGCCACCCATCGGCAGACGAAAACCGGCCGCCAGATCGCTGTCATCGCAATGACATGAGGTTTATTTACCCCTTAGCCCAATGTGGCGTTGTCACGCCGGACACTTGTCGCTAAAGCTGCCCGCGAAACTGGAAGGTCCCATTCCCTGCGGGACCGGTTGAGACAGGATCGCGCCCATGAAGCTGGTGACCGGCAATTCCAACCGACCTCTGGCCCAGGCCGTCGCCAGCTACCTCGAACTTCCCCTGACTGATTGCACGGTGAAGCGCTTCGCCGACAAGGAAGTCTATGTCGAGGTGCACGAGAACGTCCGCGGCGAGGATGTGTTCATCCTCCAGTCCACCAGCTACCCGGCCAACGACAATCTGATGGAGCTGCTCATCATCACCGATGCGCTGCGCCGCTCCTCCGCCCGTCGCATTACTGCCGTGCTGCCCTATTTCGGCTATGCCCGGCAGGACCGTAAGTCGGCCCCCCGCACCCCCATTTCGGCCAAGCTGGTCTCCAATCTCATCACCGAAGCCGGTGCCAACCGCGTGTTGACGCTCGACCTGCACGCCGCCCAGATCCAGGGCTTTTTCGACATCCCCACCGACAATCTTACCGCTGCGCCCGTCATGGTGCGCGACATTCGCGACAATTACGACGTCAAGAACGTCATGGTGGTTTCGCCTGACGTCGGCGGTGTGGTGCGCGCCCGCAACGTCGCCAGCCGCATTGGAGCGAGCCTGGCGATCGTCGACAAGCGTCGCCCCCGCGCCGGTGTTTCCGAAGTGATGAACATCATCGGTGAAGTCGAAGGCCGGACCTGCATCATGATCGACGATATCGTGGATTCTGGTGGGACCCTGGTCAACGCGGCCGAAGCCCTGCTCAAAGCTGGTGCCAAGGAAGTTTCGGCCTATATCACCCACGGCGTACTCTCCGAAGGCGCTGCCGAACGCATCGCCGCCTCCAAGCTCAAGGAACTGGTCGTCACCGATTCCATCCTTGAGACCGATGCCACCAAGGCCGCCGCCAATATCCGTCGCATGTCGATCGATGCGCTGATTGGCGAAGCCATCGCGCGTACCGCCAGCGAGCAGAGCGTTTCGAGCCTTTTCGACTAGCATCAGGCCCATAAAACTAATTGCCGGGACCCAAATGGGGCTATCCTGTGCTCACCAGCACAGGAGGAGCCGATTATGCCCCGCTTTCTCGCCCTCTACATGGGCACGCAGAATTCCGAAGTGCAAAAGGCCTGGGATAGTCTCCCCGAGGCGGAAAAGGCCGAGCGCAGCCAGCGCGCCATGACGGAATGGGGCCAATGGGCTGAGCGGCACAGCCACGTGATCGTGGATATTGGCGCGCCACTGGGCAAGACCTTGCTGGCCTCCCCCGAGGGTGTAACACCTGCCCGAAACCCCATCACAGCCTATGTCATTGTGGAAGCAGAAACCCACGAAGAGGCCGCGCAGATGTTCAAGGACCACCCACACTTTGCGATTTTTCCGGGAACGGGCGTCAAGATCATGCCCTGTCTCCCCATGCCGAGCCTGTAAGGGACAGCAGACCGCGGGAATCTGTTGCCCAGTGACCTCTTATCCTTTATAGCCCAGCGCCATGAAGCGCTCGTCACCCCTGGAGGACGGGCGCGTATGTTGTTGTAGGAACGACATACACCAACCCAGAATGGATGATTTCCATGGCTGCCAACAAGGTGCTCAAGGCACAGGCGCGTGAGGGAGTGGGCAAGGGGGCCGCTCGTGAGCTGCGTCGTCAGGGACGTGTTCCCGCTGTTATTTATGGTGACAAGAAGCCCCCCGTCACCGTTTCCGTCGCATTCAAGGATGCGCTGAAGTCGATCTACTCGGGCGGTTTCAAATCGCACGTTCTCGACCTCGATGTCGACGGCACCGTGCACAAGGTGATCCCGCGCGATTATCAGCTTGACGTCGTCATGGACCAGCCGGTCCACATCGACTTCCTGCGCGTCTCGGGTAGCTCCAAGATCCACGTTGAAGTGCATGTCAACTTCATCAACGAAGAAAAGAGCCCCGGCCTCAAGCGCGGCGGCACCCTCAACGTGGTTCGCCACACGATTGAGTTGATCGCGCCGGCCAACGCGATTCCCGAAGAGATTACTGTTGATCTCTCCGGTACCGAAATTGGCGATTCCCTGCACATTTCGGCCGTTACTCTGCCCAAGAACGTGACGGCTGCAATCACTGACCGCGACTTCACTATCGCGACCCTGGTTGCTCCCTCGGGCCTTAAGTCAGCTGATGCTGCTGGCGGCGCCGAAGAAGCCGAGGACACTACCGAGAGCGAAGAGGAGTAATCCTCTCACTCCGGAGCATTGTGCAGTGAGGCGGCCCATGGCCGCCTCATTCATTTGCAAAGGCTGGCTTGATGAAATTGCTTGTTGGACTGGGCAATCCCGGCGCCCAATATGCGGGCAACCGCCACAATATCGGCTTCATGGCCATTGATGCCATCGCCGCTGCCAGTGGCGTGTCCAATTGGAAATCCAAGCATTCTGGCCACATCGCCGAAGCCAGCATTGGTGGCGAGCGGGCAATCCTGCTTAAGCCGCAGACCTTCATGAACAAGTCCGGCGACAGCGTCCAGCAGGTCGCACGCTTCTACAAGATCGAGAATGCCGACATCATCGTCTTCTATGACGAACTCGATCTGGCCCCTGGCAAGGTGCGGGTGAAGGTAGGCGGCGGCAATGGCGGCCACAATGGCCTCAGGTCCATCGACCCGCAGATTGGTCTGGACTACAAGCGCGTGCGCCTGGGCATCGGTCATCCTGGCAAGGAGTTCGTCACCCATCATGTGCTGGGCGACTTCGCCAAGGCTGATCAGGCCTGGCTCACGCCTTTGCTCGACGAAATCGCCCGCCAGGCACCACTTCTGCTAAGGGGCGACGACAGCGGCTTTATGAACAAGCTCGCTTTGGCCGTGAAGGGCGATGAACCGAAAAAGGACGACAAGCCGGCCGCCCCCAAGGGACAGAGTCACATTCGCCAGGCCCGCCCGACAAAAACGCAAACCGAACTGCCCAAGTCCGGCCCCATGGCCGACATGCTGAGCAAACTCTTCGGCAAGCGCGACTAGTTCCCGCGTCGGTCGTCTGTCCTCGCGCCCAGATCACGAATGTCTCGCGCAGCTTGCTCCCGCACCACCGGCTTGCCAATATTGCGGCATGCCACTCAAAGCCAGTCGAGCCTTGCTGACCGCGCTGCTGTTCCTGTTCCAGTTCTGGGCACCTCAGGGTGCGGCCCAGGAGCGGGAGGTCCGAACCTGCCATGCGTTGGAAGAACGAGAAATTTGCATCGCAGAGCACAGTTACAAGGCCGACGTGTGCGCCGCCATCGCGGTTTTTGCCGAGCATTGGAGCCTACCGGCGGATTACTTTGCCCGGCTTATCTGGCAGGAGAGCCGTTTCAATCCGGCGGCCGTCAGCCCTGCTGGAGCACAGGGAATAGCGCAATTCATGCCATCAACTGCCCGCCTGCGCGGCTTGGTTAATCCGTTCGACGCTGCTGAATCAATGGCGCGCTCGGCCGAGTATCTGCGCTTCCTCGAACTCAAGTTTGGCAATCTCGGACTTGCTGCTGCTGCCTACAATGGCGGCGAAGGCAGGATAGGGCGTTACGTTGCCAATAGCGGCGGCGCTCTGCCCGCAGAAACGCGCGACTACGTTACGATCGTCACCGGCCATTCCATTGACCAGTGGCTCATCAACGCCGTTGGCGAGGTCGACTACACGTTGGACGAGACCAGTGACTTTCGCACAGCCTGTGTCGCCATGGCCGAGACGATGCGCCCTCCCAGCCTCACGACTACGTCCGCCCAATGGCAACCCTGGGGTGTCTTGCTGGCCCAGGATGCTTCCGCCGACCGGGCCCGGAGCCGCTTCCTTGAGACCCAGACACGGTTCAGCAGCCTGCTGGCAAACGAGCAACCGATGCTGATCAGCGTTCGCAATCCAAGATTTGGCAATCAACTGCGCTTCTCGGCGATGGTCGGTCGCCCGAACCGGCAAGAAGCCGAAGAACTGTGTCAGCGTCTTCTCGCTATGGGCGGCAACTGCATCGTGCAAAAGAACGCCCCTTGAGGCATCCAAACGACTGAAGCACTTCCCGGCCCGGGCCGGGAAGTGCTTTGCAAATTTTTGATCTATGCAACAGCCGCCTTGCGTGGCCCCCGCGCCCATTCCGGCAACCATTCGCCATGCCCCTCGATGAGATCGTCAACGACGTTCCAGATCTGATCCAGATCGAGTTCGGCAGCGGTGTGTGGGTCCATCATGGCGGCATGATAGATATGCTCGCGCTTTTCTTCGACCAGCGCCCGCACGGTGAGCTCCTGCACATTGATATTGGTGCGCATCAACGCTGTAAGCTGGGGCGGCAATTCGCCGATATAGGTCGGCTGCAAACCATTGTCGTCGACCAGGCACGGCACTTCCACGGCCGCATTGTTCGGCAGTGAAGTGATGACCCCATTATTGCGCAAATTGCCGTAGATCACCGAAGGCTCGCCAGTCCACACCGAATTGACGATCGAACTGGCATATTCCTTGGACTTGGCCACTTCGATGCGATCGGCGTTGCGATAGTCTTCCGAAGTCTTCTTCCACTTGGCAATCTGCTCGACGCAGCGCTTGGGATATTCATCGAGCGGAATGCCGAATTTTTCGATAATGTCCTCGCGCCCCTCCTTGATGAAATAGGGCGTGTACTCGGCAAAGTGCTCCGAGCTTTCGGTGACGAAATAGCCCAGCCGGGTCATCATTTCATAGCGCACCTTGTTGGGGCAACGCGGATTCCAGCCCGGCTTGGGCGCCCGGCCCTCGGCATAGGCACGATGCAGCTCGGGATAAAGGTCCTTATATGTTCCGTCCGGCTGGCGATGCTCAAACTTGAGGTAGAAGGCCATGTGGTTGATGCCGGCCGAGCGATAGCGGATTTCCTCGTAGGGAATGTCGAGATCGTGCGCCAGCTCCATGGCGGTGCCCTGCACCGAGTGGCACAGACCAACCTGCTTGATAGACGGGTACTTTTCCGCGATCGCCCAGGTATTGATGGCCATCGGGTTCACATATTGCAGCATCACCGCATCAGGCGCGACCTGCATCATGTCTTCGCAAATGCTCCACAGATGCGGCACGGTCCGCAGGCCCCGCATGATGCCACCGACGCCCAGCGTATCGGCGATGGTCTGGCGGAGGTTGTACTTCTTGGGCACCTCGAAATCGACCACCGTGGAAGGCTCATAGCCTCCGATCTGGAAGCAAACGACCACGAAATTGGTGCCATCCAGCGCCTCACGCTGGTTGGAATAGGTGCTGACTGTGGCCGGCACGCCGAGCGTCTTGACCAGCTTGCCGGCGATGATTGCGCTCTCTTCCAGGCGCGTCGGATTGATGTCCATCAGCCGGATTTCCGCACCCGCCAGGGCAGGACGTTGCAGAATGTCGCCGACAATGTTCTTCATGAACACGGATGAGCCAGCACCGATAAAGGTGATTTTGGGGTTTGCCATTGGGGATGCTCCGTAGTGGGCCGGGACCGGCCTGCGGCTCCTCCTGCCGCGTTGTCCATATGCTATCGCCCAATGCCGATGATGCAATCCGGGATAGAATGCCTTTATTCCGGCTTTCTAAGAATCCTGCTCGGCGGCGCTACGGGGCTGCCAGCTCCGGCGACGGAAGGCCTGCGGACTGCATCCCGTCGCCCGGGTAAATCTCCGAGAAAAATAAAATTGGCTCTCAAAGCCCACTTCAGCCGCGATCAGCTTGATTGGAAAACTGGTGCGCTGCAACAGGTCACTGGCCCGCCGCAATCGCACCCCTTCGAGATAGCCCTGCACGCTCTGGCCGGTCTCCGTGCGGAACAGATGCGACAGACGTGACGGCGATAACCCTACCCCCCGGCCCACGTCCTCAACGCTCACGCGCTCGCCCAGATGGGCTTCCATGAACGCCATGGCCCGTTGCACCCGCCCGTCCAGACCATTTGTGTCAGGCGGATTATGCATGTCGCATTGCAGCAGAAGCGCTTCCAGCGCATTCATCGCCAGCGCTTCCGCCCTGCGCTGACCACTGCCGAGCAGGTCATGCACGCGCAGGAATTGTGCAACCAGCGCGCCTTGGTCTCTGTCGGGGCGCAACACTCTTAGCCCGCTATGCAGGCGCGGCCACCGCAACCACTCGTGCCAGTCCGCACGCGGTCGGAAATGCGCCCAGACCAATTGCCATCGCTCGGCATCCTCGGCCACCCCGTAATCATGTGGTGTTCCAGGCGGCAGCAACACCCAGTCTCCGGCCTCGGCGCGATAGCTGCCGTTCCGATGTCCGAACCGCCCGACACCGGAAAGCGTTAGAATGAGCAGCCAATCTCCCACCCCCTTCGGCCGATAGGCCCTATAGCCTGCAGCTTCGTCGAAATGTCCCGTCAACAGGCGCAGGACATCGTCATGCGGGGTTTCATCAGTCGTATCCATAGCAGGATAATACATGTCTTCAGCACATCAGACCATGGCGCCGGCACATACGCCTGATAGTCTCGAACTCAGGAGGATTACCCATGACCCTTTCGACAGAACAGCGCACTGCCTATGCGCAGGATGGCTTCCTGGCCCTGCGCGGCCTGATTGCCCCCGACGAAATCGCTCTGATCCGCGACACCTTCATGGCGCAGGCCAGTGACGGACCCGTCCCGGGACTATCCGACATGCGCAGCGGCAGCCCCGCCGGCAACGACCCTTTGGCGCGCTATCCGCGCATGATGCACCCACACAAGCATAACGATAAACCGGTTGGCCCGCTTGCCCGCCGCTACATGCTCGACGCCCGCCTCGAACCAATTCTGGCCGAACTCTTCGATGAAGCCCCCTATGCCTGCCAGTCCATGTTCTATTTCAAGCCACCCGGCGCCCGTGGACAGGATTTGCATCAGGACAATTTCTATCTGCGCGTGAAGCCGGGCACCTGCCTGGCCGCCTGGATCGCAATCGACGATGCCGACGAGGGCAATGGCGGCATGATGTGTGTGCCCCAAACCAACGGCCTCGACATTGCCTGTCCCGAACCTTCCGATCCGTCACTGTTCTTCACCTCCGACCACGTCGAGCCTCCGCCCGGACATGAGCCACGCATGATGAACCTAAAGGCAGGCGATGTGCTGTTTTTCAATGGCAGCGTCATCCACGGCTCGACACCCAATACCAGCGCAGACCGTTTCCGCCGCTCGCTGATCTTCCACTACGTGCCAGCCAGCACCGTCGAGATCAGTCACTGGTATGAGGCGATCAGCTTTGCCGGAGAAACAGTGGATATTGCCATCAACACGGATGGCGGTCCTTGCGGCACCGCCCAACCCATTCCGACCGGCCCGCACTAGCTGCCAGCGGATTTTCCCTTATGGCCGGAATAGGCCGCTCGTAACCGCACCGGATCAGACTCGCATGGCAATCGGAGCGCGCCATGCGGGACAGATATTATCGTCTGGAGGATGCGGAAGACCTGCCGCTTCAGGCTGTGCTGGTGCGTATCCGGCAGGATAACGGTGCCCTGCTTGCCTCTATCCTGACCGATGCTGAGGAAGTCGAAAGTGCGCCGGACCTGGTGCTTTTCCGCGCAGCCCTGTTGCGCCTGCAACAGGACCTTTCGGCCATCTTCATTCTATTGGACGACCCGGCGCACTGGCAGGCCGACTGGGGGGATCTGGTCGACTACCGTGTCACGCAAAAAAACGGGAAGCCGGCGCTGCGATTTGCGCAGCCACCGGCTTCCCCTCAATGCATTTGATCGCCAACCGGATCAGACGTTGAACTTGAACAGCATCACGTCCCCGTCCTTGACGACATAGTCCTTGCCTTCGTCGCGCGCCTTGCCCGCTTCCTTGGCCGGCACTTCGCCACCCAGGGTCACGAAGTCCTCGTAACCAATGGTCTGGGCGCGGATGAAGCCGCGCTCGAAATCGGTATGGATCACGCCGGCCGCCTGCGGGGCCTTGTCTCCGCGGTGAATGGTCCAGGCGCGCGTTTCCTTGGGGCCAACGGTAAAATAGGTCTGCAAGTGCAGCAGATCATAGGCCGACCGGATCAGGCGATCGAGGCCGGGTTGCTCGAGCCCGAGCGATTCCAGATATTCCGCCTGCTCTTCATCAGCAAGCTGGGCAAGTTGGCTCTCGATCTCAGCGGAGATAATGACGACGCCCGCTTCATTGGCGGCGGCATAGTCTTCCACCTGCTTGGAATATTCATTGCCAGTCGCCGCCGAGCCTTCATCGACATTGCAGACATAGAGCACCGGCTTGCTGGTCAGAAGCTGTAGCTCGTTAAATGCCTTTTCCTCTTCGGCATCACGCTTGACGAACCGAGCCGACTTACCCTCGCGCAGCACGGCCAGCGAGCGATCGATCAGCTCCAGCGCAACCTTGGCTTCCTTGTCGTTCTGTTTGACCTTCTTCTCGACACCGGGCCGGCGCTTTTCGAGACTTTCCAAGTCTGCCAACATCAGCTCGGTTTCGACCACCTCGGCATCGGCGAGTGGGTCGACCTTGTTGGAAACGTGAATGACATTGTTGTCTTCGAAACAGCGCAGCACATAGGCAATGGCGTCGGTCTCACGAATGTTGGCCAAGAATTGGTTGCCCAGCCCTTCCCCTTGCGAGGCGCCCTTAACCAGGCCCGCAATGTCCACAAAGCTCATGCGCGCCGGCAGGATCTGTGCCGACTTGCCAATAGCCGCCAGCTTTTCCAGCCGCGGGTCGGGTACAGAGACCTCGCCCACATTGGGTTCAATGGTGCAGAACGGGAAATTGGCCGCCTGCGCAGCCGCGGTGCGGGTCAATGCGTTGAAAAGCGTCGACTTGCCGACATTCGGCAGGCCGACAATGCCCATCTTGAAGCCCATGGGTATCTCCGGGGAAAATGTTGGGCTCCACTTGGGTCGGATCGACGCCGATGTCAATGTTTGCGGCTCACTCAAAGCCCCAAGCGGGGTTTGCGAACCTCACGCCAACCACGTAGGTCTTGCCCCGGCTGCTCCACCATGTCAAAAGCACGGTTGACGTATAGGGCAATTAAATGACCAATCCTGTCACCAAAAATCGGCGCCACTTCGAGGACCTCACCGTCGGCGAAGTCATCGACCTGGGACGTGCCGCCGTCTCCAAGGAGATGATCGTCACCTTCGCGCGCGAGTTCGACCCCTTTCCCTTTCACCTGGACGAAGCTGCGGCCAAAGCGAGCCTGCTAGGCGGCCTCGCCTCCAGCGGCTGGCAGACCGGCGCACTGAGCCTCAGAATGCTGGTCGACAGCTTTCTCTCAACCATCGCGTCCTGTGGCGGCCTGGGCTTCCGCGATCTCAAGTGGAAGACGCCGGTCATGGTCGGCGACACCATTGGCGGCAAAGTCACGATTGCCGAATTGCGCCGCTCCGAGAGCCACCCGCAATGGGGCATTGTCACTCTCGATTTTGATGTGCGCAATCAGAAGGACAAGCCGGTGATGACCATGCGCCTGGCCAATCTGGTCGAATGCCGCAATGCAGAGGCCCAGGCATGACCCGCTGGTTCGAAGACATCGCCATCAATGAAGCCTTCCCGCTCGGCGACCACACTTTCTCCGCCGAAGAAATCATCCGCTTCGCCAGCCTCTACGACCCACAATATTTCCATACTGATCCCGAACAGGCCAAACACAGCCATTTCGGCGGACTGATCGCCTCGGGCTGGCACACGGTCAGCGTCGGGCATCGCAAGATGGTGGACGCGCTCTTTGCCGAAGAAGAGCGGCTCCGCGGGTTGGGCCAGGAACCCGGCGTCTCCGGCCCCTCCCCCGGCGTCAACTCCATGGACTTCAAGGCACCCGTGCGTCCCGGCGACACCGTCACCTATACCTTGACTGTCACCGACAAGCGCCCGTCCAATTCCATCCCCGGCTGGGGACTGCTGTTCAACCAGCTCACCGCCGTCAACCAGCGCGGCGAACTGGTCTATGAGGCCCATCTGGTTGGCTTCTCCAAGCTGCGCGACTATGTCATGCCGCTCAATATGCGCCTGATGCTCGCCCTGGCGAAAATTCCCGGTCTTGGAAAGCTGATCAGACGCGCCTCTTGATCGTGTCGCGGCGCATCGGCATGCTCTGGCTATGCGCCGATTCGCTCTTTGCCTCGCCCTCACCGCCCTGTCCGCCGCGCCTGCTCTTGCCCAGGCCTATCAGGGCAATTGGAGCTGTCGCGACGCCACAACCAATCGCGCCGGCATCCTCACCATTTATGGTCAGGTCTATGGCTGGGCCTCCCGCGTGGCCAACGATCCCAATTCCGGCACTGGCACCTTGATCCCTTATCAGGACGGCGTTGGCTTCAACGATGGCAATCTGCGCGCCAACGCGGCCATCCAGGCCGGCCGGCTGGTCGACGACGCGAATTTCGGCACCGCCCTGCAGCTCGAAACCGCCGACGCCATCGTCATGCTTTGCAATCCGCGATAGATCGGGCTCGCCACGCCCCCAAAAGCAGGGGTTGAACTTTTTCGCTTTCTCCCGCATTTAGAGGGGGCAGTGCCGGGCCCCTCTGGTCATAGCCCCTTGCTATGGCGATGTCGGAACTGCTCCACTTATTCACATGGAGAAGGTCCGGCGATGGAATCGCTTCTTGCCGCCCTTTCGGGCGATTTTCTCGGTACACCAACCTATTTCTGGGTCGCGTTCATCGCGATCGTCATAGCCCTGCTTGTTTTCGACCTCGGCATCCTGCACCGCGATGAACACGAGATCGAAGCCAAGGAGAGCCTGCTGCTCTACGGCTTTTATGTCCTGATTGCCCTGGTCTTCGGCGCCTGGGTCTGGTTCAGCCGCGGGGCGCAATCCGGCCTCGAATTCTACACCGGGTACCTCATCGAGCAGTCACTGGCGATGGACAATATGTTCGTCATCGCCACCATTTTCGGCTTCCTCGGCATACCCCGTCTCTACCAGCACCGCGTACTGTTCTGGGGCATTCTGGGTGTGATTCTGTTCCGCGCCGTCTTGATCGGTGTCGGCGCCGCCTTGGTTCATCAGTTCGAAGCGATCCTGTTCCTCTTCGGCGCTTTCCTGGTGTTCACCGGCATCCGCATGTTCTCCCATTCCGACGAAGAGCCGGACATGGAGAACAACAGGATTCTCAAATTCCTCCGCGGCCATTTCCGCATAACCAACGAGTTGCGCGGTCGTCACTTCGCCGTCAAGGAGCCCGACCCCAAGACGGGCAAGCTGGTCACCTGGCTGACCCCGCTGGCGGTGGCGCTGATCATGGTCGAAATCGTCGACCTGATCTTTGCCGTGGATTCGGTGCCGGCGGTGTTCGCGGTGACCCAGGATACCTTCATCGTCTATACCTCCAACATCTTCGCCATCCTTGGCCTACGCGCGCTCTACTTCGCCCTCGCAGCGGCGATGAACCGCTTCCGTTACCTGCAGATCTCGCTCGCGATCATCCTGGTGCTTATCGGTATCAAGATTTTCCTCGTGCCCTTGGGTATCAAGATCGACACCATGCTCTCGCTTGGCGTCACCATCTCGATCCTGGCCGGCGGCGTACTCTACTCGCTCTGGAAGACGCGCAACGAGCCCGATATCAGCGCCGAGGACCAGCCCAAGACGGGCCAGTTGGAACCTTAATCGTATTGCAAGGTACGAGCCGAAACGAAGGCCGGCGGTTAACGCCGGCCTTTTTTGTTGCCTTGGCCACCTTTCGGAGGTTCGTTCCTGCCGCTTCTTTTTCCCGCCGCGCCTCTGCACCAGTCTTGCCGCATTTGCCCGTTAACAAACTGTCAAACGACAAGGAGACAGGCCAAATGGGCGCTATCCATGAAATCGTATTTGATTGTGTTGAACCCGCCGTCCTGGCTCCGTTCTGGGCTGGCTTGCTTGAGGGCTACGCTCTACGCGAAACCGAGATGGACCCGGCGGCTAGTCAGGTGTTGGGTCTTGATCCCACCACCCCTACCATCCAGATAATTGATGGACCCGGCCCTTCAATCTGCTTTCAGAATGTTGATGGCCAGCGGCCTGAGAACAATCGCGTTCATTTTGACGTACAGGTCGGGGATCGCGGCGCTGAAGTCGAGCGCCTCAAAGCGGCCGGCGCCTCCGTCGACCGCGTTCTGCCCACCTATACCGTCATGCGCGACCCCGAGGGCAACCAGTTCTGCCTGATCGACAAGAGCGAGCAGCATTTGGCAGGAGAGGTAGAGCGGGCCGCCTGAGTGCTGACCCGCACCTTCTAGCGCCGGGCGCCTCTAGTGCCCGTCGAAGGCCATCAATGAGGATATCGTAATGCCCTCGGCGCGCAGCTTTTCAGCACCACCGATTTCGGGCAGGTCGATCACGAAGGCGGCGTCATCACAAATGGCCCCGGTGCGGCGTAGCAGGCCGACCGCGGCAATGGCCGTGCCACCGGTGGCAATAAGATCGTCCAACAGCAACACCTTGTGCCCAGGCCCCACCACGTCGGCATGGATCTCAATGGTATCGACCCCATATTCGAGCGCATAGTTCTGCCCGATGGTTTCACCCGGCAGCTTGCCTTTTTTGCGGATCGGCACAAAGCCCGCGCCAAGCGCGATTGCGACTCCTGCGCCAAAGATGAATCCGCGCGCTTCAATTCCGGCCACATGAGTAATGCCTTTGCCCCGATAGGTCGCGGCAATCTGCTCCACGCTTTCGCGAAACCCTTCGGGATGCTCGATCAGCGTGGTGATATCGCGGAACAGGATTCCCTTTTTGGGGTAGTCCGGGATTGTGCGGACGAGCGACTTCAGGTCGAGCGACATCGATGGCCTTGTCAGTTGAAATGGAAAATCAGGTCTTGTTGCGGCCGAGCACATGCCGGGCGATGACGCCAGCATTATAAGCCACATTCCGCGTGGTGGTGATTGCTGTCTCGCGGGCCTTGGGGTTGTTGACCACGGCGTGCACACCAGCCCGGACCGCCGGGTGGCGACTGACGGCGATTGCGGTGCTCACTACTGTGACGGCAAGGCGAACGGCGGACATCGCGGTTTCCTTCAACAACACGGTGTTGTTGCAATATCGCGACTGAGCCTGACAAAGGCAAGGGGCACACTGCCGCGGCAAGCGCAAATTATTGCGACAAGGCACAATGGAAAAGGGGCCCTTTCGGGCCCCTCAATCTTCGTCCAGGTGTATGGCCGGCAAGTAAAGCTCTTGCGGCCAGACGACCTCGGATCAGTGCTCGATACCAGCCCAGAGCTTACGCTTGGTGGCGTACATCAGGCCGGCGAATAGCACCAGGAACAGCAACACGACAAAACCAGTCTGCTTGCGGCTGACCAGATGTGGCTCGGCCATCCACATCATGAATGCGGACACGTCGGCTGAATACTGTTCGACAGTCTCTGGTACGCCCACACCGTCTTCGCCGGGAACGTAGGTCACAGAACCGTCTGCCAGCGGGGGTGCCATGCCAATGGCGTTGCCCGGAAAGTATTCGTTGTAATACTGGCCGGGAGCCAGTTCAAAGCCCTCGGGCGCTTCGTGATAGCCATTGAGCAGCGCATAGATATAGTCCGCGCCGCCTTCCTGGTAACCGGTGAAGTAGTTGAACACCCAGGTCGGGAATGGATCGGTTACGCCACGAGCCTTGGCCAGCACCGAGAAATCGGGAGGGAGCGAACCACCATTGGCGTCACGCGCTTCCTGGTCGTTGGCAAATGGCGAAGGCCAGCGGTCAGCAGGAATAGCCGGACGACGGCCGCCCTCGGCAGTGGCGTCCTCAACCTCGTACTCGGCAGCCAGCGCCTTGACCTGTGCCTCCGAGAAGCCAGGGCCACCCGGCTCGCTGAGGTTACGGAAGGCCATCAGATCAGCACTGTGACAGCTTGCGCAGACCTCACGGAACACCTGAAAACCGCGCTGCAACTGATGCTCGTCATAGGTACCGAATATACCGGCAAAGCTCCAGTTCTGACGCTCGATAGGCGCACCGGCTTCGGCAGCCTGGGCCGAAACGGTGGTCAAACCAACCATGGCGGCGACGGCGGCGATGATGAACTTTGTCTTGAACATGTCTATCGCCCCGATCACGCGTGTGCCTTGCCGAGAACGCTCTCGGAGATGCTGGTCGGCAGCGGCTTTGGCGTCTCGATGCGCGAGAGCACAGGCAGCACCACCAGGAAGTAGATGAAGTAGTAGGCCGTGCAAACCTTGGCCAGCACCGTGTAGATGCCCTCGGCCGGCTGCGCACCCAGATAGGTCAGGGCCACGAAGTTGATCGCGAACAGCCAGTAGAACCACTTGAACAGCGGACGGAACGTGCCCGAGCGTACCTTGGACGTATCGAGCCACGGCACAACAAGCAGCATCACCAGCGCGCCACCCATGGCGATCACGCCACCGAGCTTGGAGTCGATGAACAGCACATTGAAATCGATGGCGCGCAGGATTGTGTAGAATGGCAGCAGGTACCATTCGGGCACGATATGAGCCGGCGTCACCTGGCTATTGGCCATGATGTAGTTGTCGGGGTGGCCCAGGATATCGGGCGCAAAGAACACGAACCAGGCGAAGGGGATCAGGAAGACCACCATCGCGAACATGTCCTTCATCGTGTAGTAGGGGTGGAAGGCCACGGTATCGCGGCTTTCCTTCACCTCGACGCCGATCGGGTTGTTGTTGCCTGGCACGTGCAGCGCCCAGATATGCAGGCCAACAATAGCCGCAATCACGAACGGCAGCAGGTAGTGCAGCGAGAAGAAGCGGTTCAGCGTGGGATTGCCGACCGCGAAGCCGCCAAGCACCAACTGCTTGATGTTCTCGCCAACAACCGGGATGGCCGAGAAGATGTTCGAGATAACCGTGGCACCCCAGAACGACATCTGGCCCCAGGGCAGGATGTAGCCCATGAACGCGGTGGCGACGGTCAGGATGAAGATCAGCACGCCCAGGATCCAGATGATCTCGCGCGGCGCCTTGTAGGAGCCGTAATAGAGACCGCGGAACATATGGATATAGAGCGCGACAAAGAACATCGAGGCGCCGACCGCGTGAACGGCCTGGATGATGCGGCCGCCATTGACGTCACGGCGGATATGCTCGACCGAGTCGAACGCCATCGCGACATTGGGCGTATAGTGCATCGCCAGGATGATGCCGGTGACGATCTGGATACCCAGGCACATCACCAGGATGGCCCCGAAGGTCCACCAATAGTTGAGGTTCTTGGGCGTCGGAAAATCCATCAGGTGCTCTTTGGAGAACCGGATGATCGGCAGGCGGTCATCGAGCCACTTCTCGACGGCACTTCCCGGAGTGTAGGTAGAATGTTCGGACATCGGAAAAGCCCCCACTAACCGATCTGGATCAGCGTATCGCTGACAAATTCATAAGGCGGCACGACCAGATTGGCCGGCGCAGGACCACGACGAATGCGGCCGGACGTATCATAGTGAGAACCATGGCAGGGGCAGAACCAGCCATCGAACTCGCCGGCCTCGCCCACCGGGATACATCCCAGATGCGTACAGTTGGCGATCATGACCAGCCACTGCTCATGACCCTCCTTCACACGCGCCGCGTCGGTCTGAGGATCTTTGAGTTCCGACAGATCAACTGAGCGGGCTTCCGCGACTTCCGCCTCGGTGCGATGCCGCACAAAAACCGGCAGGCCGCGCCAGGTGATGGTCACCGACTGCCCTTCGGGAATCGCGCCAACGTCAAACTCGATGCTGGCCAGTGCCAGGGTCGACGCGTCGGGGTTGAGCTGGTTGATCAGCGGCCAGACCACGGCGGCAGCGCCGACCGCGCCGACGGCGCCGGTGGCGACATAAAGAAAGTCCCGCCGGTTGGTGGATGAATGTTCTGCTTGCGTGGCCAAGGTCCGTATCCCCGTAACATGCACATTTGACGGAACCGGCCCCGGACTGGTCGACCGCATACGCAGAATCGACCGCCGTGCGCCCTCAAGCGGCCCGTCAGGTCCGTCCTTTTTGCACTGTCATGGGCGCTTGTCCAGTGCAGGTGCCGTGACAGCGCACAACTGCGACACTATACCCAAGCCAGCCCGTAAATCCGGCGCTTTATCGCATGCGAGACCGTAAAGAATGTCCATAGACCTGGCTCTCTACCAGCCCGACATCGCCGCCAATACCGGCACTTTGCTCAGGCTTGGCGCCTGTCTGGGGATAAAGGTCCACATCATCCATCCCGCCGGTTTCGCCCTCACCGATCGCAACCTGACCCGCGCCGGAATGGACTATCTCGACAAGGCCGTCCTGTTCGAACACGACAGCTTCGCCGCCTTCCAGGACTGGCGACTTGAACAGCGCCGCCGCCTTGTCCTGCTCACCACCAAAGCCAGCCATTCAGCCTATGACGCGAGCTACCTGCCCGGCGACATCCTTCTCCTCGGCCGCGAAAGCGCGGGCGTCCCCAACAGTGTTGCCGAAGCTGCTGACCTGGGCGTTCGCATTCCCATGCACCCCAACTTGCGCTCGATCAATGTGGCCATCGCCGGCGCCATGATATTGGGCGAAGCATTGCGACAAACCGGCACCCTGCCCGCCGTGACGCCCTTTACAGAACCGAGCTGAAGGTCCATTCCCCCGCCATGACTGCGCCAGCCCCCACTCTGCCCGCCGATATCGCAACCAAGAAAACCGCTGCCACCGGCTGGTTCCGGACGCTGCGCGACCGCATCTGCGCGGAACTCGAAGCCATCGAGACTGAAGTCACCGGCCCAAATGCCGATATGACGCCTGGCCAATTTGAGCGTACGCCTTGGGATCGGGCTGCCGGTGGTGGCGGTGAGATGTCGATGCTGCATGGCCGGGTCTTTGAAAAGGCGGGCGTGCATATCTCGACTGTACACGGCAATTTCTCCGAGGATTTCGCCAAACAGATGCCGGGCACCGAGGCTGGCACGGCCTTTTGGAGCTCGGGAATTTCGCTCATCATCCACCCCTGGAACCCCCACGTTCCCGCAGTGCATATGAACACCCGCATGATTGTCACCGGCAAGCAATGGTGGGGCGGCGGCGCTGACCTCACGCCGGTGCTCGATAATCGCCGCACCCAGACCGATCCCGATACGGTCGACTTTCACGCGGCCATGCAGGCCGCATGTGAGGGCCGACCCGGCGTCGACTACGAACGGTTCAAGGCCTGGTGCGACGACTACTTCTTCCTGCCGCACCGCAATGAGCACCGCGGCATTGGCGGCATCTTCTACGATCACTTCAATTCCGGCGACTGGGCCGCCGACTTCGATTTCACCCAGGCTGTGGGCGAGGCCTTCCTCGACATTTACCCCAGGCTGGTCCGCCGCAATTTCGAAAAGCCCTGGACCGAAGCCGAGCGCGACGAACAACTCGTCCGCCGCGGCCGCTATGTCGAGTTTAACCTGCTCTATGACAGGGGTACCACTTTCGGCCTCAAAACCGGCGGCAACGTCAATTCGATCCTCTCCTCCATGCCGCCCGCGGTGAAGTGGCCCTGACCAATGTGGGGAACCTTTTCGACTTCGCCGCGTTTCATCAGACCCGCCAAAGGGAGTGACACTAGGAGGTTCAGCGATGAAACGCTTTGATTCCGGCACACTCATTCCAGGATCAACCTGGCGCGCCGAGGCCGAATCCGAGGCTGAAGTTGTGCGACGTGCGGTCGAAAACATGCGAAATCTCAACGGCGAAACCGAAGTGCGGCCCGAAATGGTTGAGCGCATTAAGGAACGCATAGTTGATGTCGACGACATGGGTCGCCAGACCCGGCACTAATCAATAGAGCCCCGGGACACCGGGGCTTTTTAATGGACCCGCTGTAGGGTTAGTGAAAAATCCGCTCCAGCAGCGCGTCCTTACTCAGACAGAACCCGCTTTCCACCCAGGCGCGCTCCATGATCGCTAGCGCCGCGCCCATGTCTGGTCCCGGCTTCATACCGCGCGCCGCCAAATCCGCGCCACCAACTGGCAAGGGGGCCACGGGCAGCCGTCCCATGTCGCGAGCCAGTTCCGCCAATTGCTCGGGTGGCCAGTTCTCCTCGGCCGCCGCAACTGCCAGCCCCTCAACTGCGTCTTCACCGAAACGATAGGCCGCCCAGCCGGTATCGCCACGCCGCAGCATCGCGGCGGCCTCCTCGATATGGTGGGCTTGCGCAATCAGCGCCTTGCTCAGCCGCCAATCCGCCTGCCGCTGCGCCAGATCATCGCGTCCCAGCATGGCCAACCGCGCGGCCGCATTCTGCCCACCCAGCGCCTCATAACGCTGCAGCGCTGCCACTGAGCCCGCCGCCAGACGCACTAGACCCAGCCGATCCATCAACGCCAGCGTCGTCGCAACGCGCGGCAGGGCAAGCATGCGCAGCATTTCAGCCCCCACGCGCTCGCGCGAAATATGCTCCAGCTCTTCAGCGGCCTCCTTGCAAGCTGCAAGGCCGTCAACGTCGAACTGTTCGCCCCCATGGCTGGCCGAGAACCGGAAGAACCGATAGACGCGCAGCCCGTCTTCGGCGATCCGTTGCGCAGCATCCCCGATAAAGCGCACCCGCCCATTGATGAGGTCCCCCGCCCCACCAAGCGGATCGAACAATCGTCCATCGGCAAAGCAATAAAGCGCGTTGAGCGTAAAATCGCGCCGCTCGGCATCGGCCACCCAGTCTGTGCCAAAGGCAACCTCTGCGTGCCGGCCATTGGTGACCACGTCCTGGCGCAGCGTGGTCACTTCCACGGTCGTCTCATCCAGCCGCAGAGTCACCGTGCCATGCTCGATCCCGGTCGGATAGGCAGTGATACCTGACGCTTTGGCCCGCTGCATCACCGCGACGGGCAGCAGTTCGGTCGCCATGTCGATATCGGCGTGTTCGCGCATGCGCCCAATCAGGCTGTCGCGCACCACCCCGCCCACGGCCCTTGTCTTGCCCGTCGCGCCATCGAGCGCCGCCAGAATTGTCTGCACCTGCGGCCGTTCAAGCCACTCCGCGCCCTCGAGCCGATCCGGTATCATGCAGCTACCTCGCCGACCACCAAATCACGGAACTGCCGGGTCAGATTGGCGGTAATGCCCCAGATGACATGCCCGTCATGGTCGATCTGCCAGGTCGAATGCTCTTTGCCGCCACGGCTGATGCTGAACCGCCCATAGCTCTGGGCGTCCAGAATGCGCTCCAGCGGCACCTCGAAAACCGAATGCACCTCGCCCGGATTGGGCACGAATGGCCCGGTCGGATCGACTTCGGCCACCACCGGCGTAATCAGGTAATTGGTGCCGGTGTAATACGTCGGCATATAGCCCAGAATGGTCGCATCCTCGACCGTCATGTTCACTTCTTCATTGGCCTCGCGCAGGGCCGCCGCCGCAGGGCCATCGTCCGAACCATCGATCTTGCCGCCAGGAAATGCCACTTGACCCGAATGCGCCCGCAGATCGGGGGAGCGCTCGGTATAGAGCACTGTATGCCCTTCCGGCCGGCGCACCAGCGCGATCAGCACCGCTGCCGGTACGGGTCCGCGCTCAAATGGTTTGAGAGGTTGCCAGTCTGGCACCAGCGTCCGCGCCGGCGGCAATTCTGGCGGGTCAGCCAGCAGCCTGGGCGATAGTAGCCGGACAATATCGGAACTTGGAGCCAAAGCGCACCCGGAGTGATTTCATAGCAACGAGAGGAATGTAGTCATCCCGTCCCCATCCTGCACCCCCTTTTGACCTCACGCCTCCGGATCGAAGGCCGCAATTTCGCCCTTGAGCGACTTGGCCAGGCTCTTATCCTCGGCCAGCAGCAAGACGCGGGTCGGGTCGACCGGACCAGGAAACTGGATATTGCCCGGCGTGGTGATGTCCCAGCCCAGCGGGCAATAATAGTCCTGGTCGCCGACCAGCAGCACGAATTGCCCCTCGCCGCGCGCCAAGGCCAGCTTGGCCACTTCCCGCGCCAACAACTTGCCAGCGCCCCGCTTTCTGAAATTAGGGTGGGTCGCCAGCGGTCCCAGCAGATAGCCCTTGAGCCCGTCCACACTGATCGGGGTCATCCAGACTGATCCGCAGGCGGTGCCATCCACCTCGGCGATCAGGCTCAGGCTCGGGTCGATGGGAAATTGCTCTCGCACCCGGAAGGCCGTACGCGCAAACCGGCCCGGACCAAAGGCGATGGCCTGCAGGTCATCGACGAATACATCATCGGCACTGGTAGCGGCTCGAACGATCAACTGGCCGGCGGCAGGGGAAGAGGCGGCCTTGGCCGCTGCGAGCGTGGTCATGGGTCTGATCCAGGAAAAGAAGTGCATAAAACGTGCGGATCGGCCACCGGCCCTCCGCTCTAAACGACCAACTAGGGTCGTCGGTTCATCTGCAAAACCTTCATCATCCTGAACGCCTCCACGTCTGGAACCGGATTAGCACCCACATGGTTGCTCGTAAATGGGAATTTTCGGCCTGCAATTTCCAAATTCCCTGGTGTCCGCCGCAACCGTTTCGCGATTGCGCAACAGTGTGTTGCCGCATGGGCCCTTTTTGTCTGCGGCTTCACCACATAGCTAAGTCTAGAGAACAGATCCGATAGGCGAGGGATCCAACCCGTAAATGCCGACAGCAAAATGACCGAAAGGCAGATTTAATGGGACAGTTGATCGATGGAGAATGGTCGACCCAGTGGTACGACACGAAGAAAACCGGCGGCAAATTTGTTCGCTCTCAAGCCGGTTTTCGCAACTGGATCACCCCGGACGGCAGCCCTGGTCCGTCGGGCGAAGGCGGGTTCGCGGCCGAAGCTGACCGCTACCACCTCTATGTTTCCCTCGCCTGCCCCTGGGCGCACCGTACCCTTATCTTCCGCAGGCTCAAGGAGCTCGAAAACCTGATTTCAGTCTCGGTCGTTGCCCACAAGATGCCCGATGAAACCGGCTGGAATTTCGACAAGAGTGAAGGCTCGACCGGCGATGCCCTATTCGGCAAGGACAAGCTCTGGCAGGTCTATACCACAGCCGTGCCCGATTATACCGGCCGCGTCACCGTGCCAGTGCTCTGGGACAAGAAGACCGGCACTATCGTCTCCAACGAAAGCTCGGAAATCATCCGCATGTTCAATTCGGCCTTCAACGAATTGACCGGCAATACCGACGACTACTATCCCGAGGCCCTGCGCCCGCGCATCGATGAGATCAATGACCGCGTCTATCACGACATCAACAACGGGGTTTACAAGTCCGGCTTTGCCACGACACAGGACGCCTATGAGGAAGCGGTCACCAAGCTCTTCGACGCGCTCGACTGGGCCGAGGGCCTGTTGGGCGAAACCGCCTATCTCACCGGCGACACCATCACCGAGGCCGACTGGCGGCTGTTTACAACTCTGGTGCGCTTCGACGCCGTCTATGTCGGTCACTTTAAGTGCAATCGCAAGCGCATCGCAGATTACCCAAACCTCAGCCATTATTTGAAGGCGCTCTACGAGGTTCCCGGCGTCAGAGAAACGGTCGATCTCGACCACATCCGCACGCACTACTATTGGAGCCACACCACCATCAATCCGCACCGCATCGTGCCCATCGGCCCCGAACTGCCGTTTCTGGATTGACTGGCCCTGGGGTGAGCCACCAGCATCGCAACAAACCCATTGCATTCCTCCCCCTATTTCAGGGGGAGGTTAGGTGGGGGTCATTCAAACAGAAGCTCAATACCCCCAGATGGACCGCTTCTCCACGCCATCGAAATATTCATCGATCCGCTGGCTGGTCGCGGGGGTCACTTTTTCAGGCAGACTGTGCCGGTCGAACCAGCCCACCTCTGCGATCTCGTAGTCTGGCTTGCGCTTGAATTCGAACTTGAAATTCTTGGCCACGTAAAGCGCCACATGGTCTCGGTTCGTCACCGGGCTGGTATTGTGATAGATTCCGAACAGTTCCATGGGTCCGGTCACCCGATAGCCGGTCTCCTCCAGCGTCTCGCGCGCCCCGGCTTCCTCGAAGGTTTCGCCCGGCCCAACCCCACCACCGGGAAACTGCCAACCCGGCACATAGGTATGGCGGATCAGCAATACCTTGTCGCCATCCACCACCATCACCCGGGACCCCACCGTCATCCGGTGCCAGAACCCTTTGAGGGTCAAAAAGGCACTCGCGCGCACGCTTTGGAAGCGATTCATCATGCTTTTGGCTCCATCTCTGCCCCTTGGCTATCAGAGCTTGGCCCGCGACAAAATCGTGCGTTGTGTCGATTGAACGTTTTCTTGCCCCATCCGTTCTGGCACAACCCACCGCGATGATCACCCTTGCTCACATATCCGACATCCACCTGTCCCCCCTGCCCGAGGTGGGTTTTCGCGATCTCCTAGGCAAGCGGTTGACCGGCTTTCTCAATTGGAAGCTCAAGCGCCACGGCGAGATGAACACCGAGACCCTCTCTCGCCTCGTCGCCCATATGCAGGACCAGAAAGCCGATTTTACCGCTGTCACTGGCGACCTCACCAATCTGGCACTCGACAGCGAGGTCGAACGCGCCGGCCGCTGGCTGCGCGAACTGGGCGGCGCCGACAAGACCGTGGTTTGCCCCGGCAACCACGACGCCTATGTCCCCGGAGCCCTGGAATATGCCCAGGATGAGTGGGGCGACTACCTCAAGGGCGAAACCGTAGAGGGCCAGGCTTTTCCCTTTGTGCGCCGCGTAGGGGAAGTGGCCATCATTTCATGCTCCAGCGCCGTGCCCACCGCGCCATTCTTTGCTATTGGCCGCTTTGAGGAGAAACAGGCCGCCCGCCTCAAGCGCATTCTCAAGCTCTTGGGCGATGCCGGCTATTTTCGTGTCGTGCTGATCCATCATCCGCCCAATGCCGAACTGCAGCACCCCGCCTTCGGCCTCAAGGGCCACCGCACGTTCCGCCGCGTCATCACTGAGGAAGGCGCCGAACTGGTCCTGCACGGCCACACCCACCGCTCCTCGATCCACCACATTCCCGGCAAGAACCACGAAGTGCCGGTAATCGGTGTTGCCGCCGCCAGTGCTGCCCAGGGCGGCACGCTGGACGACCCGGCCCGCTACAATCTCTTCCGTATCGAGAAATCCGGCGACGAATGGCGCTGCACCATGCGCGAATACGGCTTCCAGCGCTTGGGCGCCGACATCGTCATGCGCATGCAGATGCGGATCTACTAGCCGGGCCACCAAAGGCAAAATCACCCCGGTGGGGAGATTTTAGGCCAGGAGGCCATGAGAGCTAAGCTCGAATGGCTATGCCGTGAAGCCGCCACGCATTCCCGTCGCCCCCTCCCCCCGCGCGTCTCGTCCCGCTATAGTCCGTGGCAACGGGAGGCCGACCGCATGACGACCGCAAAACCCATCACGATCGACGCCTATCACGCCGCCCAGGCCGAAACCGACCGCGCCATTTGCAATACGCTGCGCGCCATCATCGACCGACACCTGCCCGACGCTGAAAGCAAAATCTGGCACGCTCATCCGGTCTGGTTCCTCCTCGGCAATCCCGTTGTCGGCTATTCCAAGCTCAAATCCTCCGTCCGCCTGATGTTCTGGAGCGGCCAGTCCTTCAAGACACCAGGTCTCACCCCTGAAGGCAGCTTCAAGGCCGCCGAGGTCCGCTACACCGCGCCCGAGCAGATCAATTCCAATGCACTCGGAAGCTGGCTCGAAGAAGCCCGCATCATCCAGTGGGACTACAAGAACATCGTCAGGCGCAAGGGCCGGCTCGAACCGCTGTTCTAGCCATGCGCCGCCGACCCGTCCGGCGGCCTGCTCTCCGCGAGCGGCTTTAGCCGACTAGCTCGGCACATGCCCCCGAACCGCATGAACGCGGCCCTGCACCACCCATTCTCCGGAACCGCGAGAAGCGCGGACAGTGTTGCGGACGTGCTGCAGCTGTTCAGCGCTCAGCTTGGGAAGCACCTGCTCTATGCCGGGAGCGGATGTGGCGGTCGACCAATATGCGTCAAAGGAAGGGAACGCCCGGCTCGCCGTGATTTCTCGTGTTTCCACATCAACAAGACCGGCATCTGTCCACAAGCGATTGAGCGCATCCAGCCGCGCCACCTCCGGATGTGGTGGCAGCAGGGCCTCGACCCCAGCCTCGCTCAGTGCAGCATGCACATCCTCATAGGGAAAGCCGCCCCCTTCAAGATCCCACGCATAGGCAGCAACGACGCCCCCGCTGCGCACGACCCGCCGCATTTCAGCGGTGCCGCGCGCAGGCTCCGGAACAAAGAAGATCACCAGCGCCATTATGGCGGCGTCAAAGGCACCATCGGAATAAGGTAGCTCCAGCGCGGAGCCCAGGGTGAAGCTGGCAACACCTGCCTGATGGCGCTTCCGGGCATAGGCCAACTGGGCTTCGGATGGATCAATCGCTTCAACCAGTGCCGGCTGTGCCTTCTCGACAATCAGTTCCGTCGAAGCACCGTTTCCGCAGCCAATATCGGCCCATTTTGCGCCTGCTGGCACGTCCAGCCAGTCGAGAAACGGGGCGCCCACCAAAGCGCTCCATACGCCCATCATGGACTCATAAGTCTCGCCGTCTTGAAACTGGATCGCCTCAGCCATCTCGTCCTCCTCAGGGTCGGGCAACAAGCGTTCACTAGGGGTGCTAGAATGGAGCCGCAACGGCGCGCAAGGCTGGCATGGAAGCCATGTGCCACACTCGAGCGGCTATCGCATCCGCAGCAGGTCACCGGACAAGAATAGACCTGCTTGAACCCTATAGCCAGAGACACGTTGACAGCGCATACGCGCACCTGTGGCGAGCAGCACCGGAATGACGAGTTTACTCCTGCGGGTCCGTCGCGATCATGCTGGCCACTGCCCGATCCGTTTCGCGCTCGCTCTCGGCCAACCCCGCCGCCACCCCTCGGCGGTTCTGCTCGGGCTGGTTCTGGCTCATCTTGCTTTTGCCCTCGATGCGGGTAATCGAGAGGCGAAGTCCCACAATGCCCTTGAGCTGGCTTTCGATGTAGTTGTCGGGCGCGTCAGTGATCGCCCACGGCTTCGCGCGAGCCTGCTCGTAAAGATCGGTGAGGCGGCTGACCGCCTGGTGCAATCGGTCGCGATCCTCGAAGAATTCGACCTCGCCATAGGCGTGGACGGCCGAGTAATTCCACGTCGGCACGACCTTTCCGTGGTCCTGCTTGGTCGCGTACCAGCTTGGGGTGATATAGGCATCGGGCCCCGAGAAGATCACCATCGCCTCGCCCATTGCGGGCGTCTTCCATTGCGGGTTGGCCTTGGCAAGGTGCCCCAGCAGCACACCGTTCTCTCCCTGCTGCTCGTCTAGGATTAGCGGCAAGGGCGTGGCCATCAACCCCTCGGCCGTGGCAGTCACGAGGGTCGCGAGGCGTGCTTCGCGGATGATCTGACGAAGGACGAATGGATCGTCCTCGCGGAAAGCTGGAGGTGTGTACATGCCACACTAATAACAAACCGCGGCCTGCCGCACCAATTCACATGCGTGATGGCAGATATCAGAGGCGGGAATTCCATGCGTGAACTACGCTTCCAGCGGACTGGAAGGTTGTGGAATCGAAACCCCAAGTTCTTCCGGCACAAGAGCATCTGGATAATGCTTGGCGGCGTCGCGGAATACAGCGACCTGCTCAGGGTTGAGGATGTTACCTCGACGCCGCGATTGCGGAATTCCTCGACCACATCGCTAGCCAGGGTCTGGGAACAGGGCGCGTTGCAAACGCTAGCCCCATGGTCGATTTTGTGCCCTGATTGGCTCATGGTCGGAACACGTCTCACCAGCTATCGCAGCAAGCGCAACTTCGAGCGCACCACCGAACCGTTCGGGACCGATGGTGAAGACGGGTTTCGCTTTGTCGTCCACAAGCATCACGCCACGGCGGACCATTACGATCTTCGTCTCGAACTTGGAGGCGTACTCAAGAGCTGGGCCATTCCAAAGGGTCCTTCGCTCAATCCGGCCGACAAGCGTCTGGCTGTCGCAACCGAAGATCACCCGGTCGACTATATTGATTTTGAAGGCGTCATTCCGGTGGGCGAATATGGCGGCGGCCCGATGATCGTCTGGGACACGGGCACCTGGGCGCCAATGGGCGACCCCGAAGCCGATATCGCCAAGGGTGCCTTCAAGTTTCGCCTGGCGGGCGAAAAGCTCAGTGGCGGCTGGATGCTGACCCGGCTCAAGAACCGCCCGGAGGACAAGGGCAAGTCAAACTGGCTGCTGTTCAAGGAACACGACCAGGCCATGAATACACATAGCGATGTCCTTGAAACCCACCCCGAAAGCGTCAAGACCGGCCGTCGCATCGAACAATTGCTTGAGACGTCTGCCCCGTCCGCAAGAAAGCGCCGCCGCCCATCGCTGAGACCGGAGAAGCTCGAAGGGGCGGTCGCGGCGCCCCTACCCGACAAGACCCCGATCCAACTTGCCACTGCGGCAGCGGCACCGCCATCGGATAGCCGAACGATCAGTTGGCTGCACGAGATCAAGTTCGACGGCTATCGCACGCTGGCGCGCCTGGAGGGCAAGGCAGTTCGCCTTGTCACTCGCGGCGGTCTGGACTGGACGCGCCGGTACGGGGACCTGCCGGAGGTGTTTACCACCCTTCCCTGCAAGCAGACGGTGCTTGATGGCGAGATCGTTGTGCTCGACGAGCAGGGCGTCAGCAACTTCGGCCGCTTGCAGGAGGCACTTTCGGGCAGCCAGCCGCGCAATCTGCTGTTTTTCGCCTTTGACCTCTTGTATCTGGATGGCTGGGACCTGCGCGGTGTCGCTGTCAGGGACCGAAAAGCGCTGCTCAAGAATCTGCTCATCGATGCACCCCCGGCCATCCAGTTCAGCGATCATGTCGAAGGGCTCGGAGAAGCCCTCTTCGCGCAAGCTATCGACAAGGGCCTTGAGGGCATCGTTTCCAAGCGTGCCGACAGCATCTATAGCGGGAAGCGCTCCAGCACATGGCTCAAGATCAAGGCGCCGAAAACAGGTGACTTTGTCATCGCCGGCTATACCGCCTCCCCGAGCGCGGGCGGGATCGGGGCAATCGCTGTCGCCGAGTGGGCGGAGAACGATCTGGTCTATCGCGGCAAGGTGGGCACCGGTTTTGATGCCACCGGCATGGCAAGCCTGCTTGCGCGCCTGCAATCGCTCGAAACTGATGATCGGCTGGACGGCGCCCCAAAGGAAGTCATCACCGTCAAACCACTACTGACGGCGCGCATCCAATATGCCGAGATCACCAGCGAGGGTTTGCTGCGGCATGCCGTGTTTCGGGGGCTGCGCGAGGCGAGCCTTACGGCCCGCGGGTTGGCGCCGCGCAAGCGTTTGGTGACCGACGCGGATCTGGCCGGCATCTGGGTCACCAATCCCACCCGACGCCTCTTTGGCAGGAACGGCCCGACTAAGCTCGACATCGCCGTCTACTACGCCAGCGTCGGTGATTTCATGCTGCCGCATTTATTCGGCCGTCCGGTGTCGCTGTTCCGCTGCCCCACCGGCAAGTCGGCGGATTGCTTTTTCCAGCGTCATCCCTTCACCGGCATGCCCGAAGGCATCGCCAAGGTGGAAAGCGCCAATGGAGAAGGGGAAAAGCAGACATTCATTGCTGTCACCAACACCAAGGGATATCTTGCGCTGGCGCAATTCGGAGCGGTCGAATATCACGCCTGGGGCACCCATCTCGATCATATCGACAAGCCAGACCGGATCATCTTCGACCTCGACCCCGGCGAAGGCGTTGCCTGGCGCGACGTGGTCAATGCCGCCGTGCATCTGCGCGGGGAACTTCAAGCTCTGGGGCTGGCTCCGTTCGTCAAGACATCGGGCGGCAAGGGCGTCCACATCGTGGTGCCCACGACACCCAAGCTGACCTGGAAGGCAGCGCATGCGGCGAGCGCCAGCATTGCCGCAAAACTGGCCGCCACCGGTCCTGATACTTTCGTCACCGTGATGGGCGCGGCAAACCGCAAGCGTCGGATTTTCATCGACTATCACCGCAACGCCCGCAGCGCGACAGCGGTGGCGGCCTACTCGCTGCGCGCGCGAACGCACCTGCCGGCATCAACGCCAATAGAGTGGAACGACCTTGAGTCAATCGACTCGCCAGAAGACCTCAATTACTCTACTCTTCCCAGATTACTGACGATGTCCGGCGACCCTTGGGCTGACATTAATACGTTCTCGCAAGACCTGCCGGCATAGTATTGGCTATTGTGTTTGAGTAGGAGGCCGCCATGGCTCCACGAGCCAGTTGGAAGGGACATTTGAGGCTGAGCCTTGTGTCCTGTGCAGTCAAGATGTACCCGGCGACCAGTTCGTCCGATCGCATCAGCTTCAACCAGTTGCACAAGGACACGCACAACCGGATCAACATGAAGCCGGTCGATCCCGAGTTGGGTCTGGTGGAGCGCAGCGACCTGATCAAGGGCTATGAATACGAGCCCAAGCAATATGTGATCATCGACGAAGCCGACCTCGAAGCCGTCCGCATCGAATCCAATCACACAATCAGCATCGAAGCCTTCGTCGACGAAGATGAAATCGACGTGCTCTATCAGGACGCGCCGTATTATCTTGCCCCCGATGGGGCCATGGCCGAAGAAACCTTCATCGTGCTGCGCGAAGCCCTGCGCCGCAGCGGAAAAGTGGCCATTGGACGCCTTGTGCTTTCAAGCCGCGAACGGATCGTGACCATCGGCGCGCGCGAAAACGGCATGTTCATCACCACGCTGCGCAACCCCAGTGAGGTTCGCGCCACGACCGAGTATTTCGGCAACATCCCCGAGGGGAACCCCGATGCGGAGATGCTGGAACTGGCCGAAAAGCTGATCGAACAGAAGGTCACCCAATTCGATCCCAAGGCCTATGAAGACCGCTACGAGGTCGCCCTGATGGCGATGATCAAGGAAAAGCTCAAGGGCCACAAGCCGATCGTGGCGGCCGCCCCCGAACGCGGCAACGTCATCAACCTCATGGACGCCCTCAAAGCCAGCCTGGGCGAAGCCAAGCCGGCCGCCAAGAGCCGGGCCAAGGCGCCCGCTGCCACCAAGGAGTCGGCCACCAAGGCCTCGCTCAAGGCTGCGCTCGAAGCCAGCAAAGCGACCAAGCCCAAGGCGGCGCCCCGAAAGAAGGCCTGATCCGGCATGGAGTTCAGCGGGGCCAGTATCGGCGTCGTCGGCGCGCTAAAGGCCTTCCCGCTGCGGACGGCGGCGCGGCGCGTGACCCAGGGCGGCGGTCGACTGCACCGCGGCTTGCCGCGCGGCACCTCTATCGGGGTCTTCTGCCGCAGCTTGCTCTACCGGCTCGACCGCGCGACGATTGAGGACCGCGTGGATCGGGCCCGGGCCAGTGTCACCCGGCTGCAAAGCGAGGGCGGCCTGATGCGCCAGATGGGCTTGCTGAACCAGGCAGCACCAGGCGTGATGGCGCGCCAGGCGCTGCTCGATCAATCCGGCCTCACCCCCCACTCGCTTGACCTGCTCGCCCTGTTCGATGCGTTCGAGCATGACGCCGAGCCCTTCTCCTTCCGCGATCTCATCCTTGCCAGAAAATACGCCGGCCTCGAAAAGTCCGGCGCCAGCTGGCATGACATCGCGAGATCGCTGCATGGCGCAGGACCAGTTGGTTCACTGACGGCTTTGACGCTGCAGACCAGCGGCGACAGGATCATTGCTCAGGACCCCTATTCGCGGGCCGAGTTGGATGGCCAGCGTCTGCTGCCGCTCGAAGATCGGCCTGACGCCGCCGAGGACTATTACGTACACGCTGAAACGGCCGAGGAGGCAGGCCTATTCGTCGAAGCGGCGGTGCTCTACGGCCATTGCGCCGCTGTCGATGCGAGCGATGCGACAGCGCCATTCAATCAGGGCAACTGCCTGCGCGAGGCTGGCGATCTTCAAGGGGCGCAGATTGCCTATGCCACGAGCCTCAAGCGAGATCCGGCATTTGTCGAATCCTGGTTCAATTGCGGGGACGTATTGCGTCGGCTTGGGCGCCGCGCAGCCGCACGCGCCCATCTGCAGCGCGCCATCGCGCTTGACCCACTCTATGCCGATGCCATCTACAATTTGGCAGCCCTCGATTATGATATGGGCCACTACGACCCGGCGGTGACTGGTTGGCGCCGCTATCTCGAACTCGACGACAGCTCGGACTGGGCCCGACGCGCCAGGGCCGGGGTTACCCTCGTCGGCCAAATTACCCGGAGCCAGGCTCGATGAGCACCCAATTTCTGTTCGATGGCCCCGAGGATGCGCGCGTCACCCTGCTGTTGGCCCATGGCGCCGGCGCGCCGATGGATTCGGCATCAATGAACGCAACGGCAAAGGCGCTGTCCGAGCAGGGATTTCGCGTAGCGCGGTTCGAATTCGGCTATATGGCCAGCCGGAGAACGCCAGCGGGCAAGAAGCCGCCGCCGAAAGCGGAAAAAGTGATGCCAGAATTCATTGCCGCCGTGGATGATCTGGGACCCACCAACGGGCCGCTGATCATCGGCGGGAAATCGATGGGCGGACGGGTCGCCAGCATGGTCGCCGATGCGCTGTTGGATGCGGGCCGCATCGCCGGTCTTTTGTGCATTGGATACCCCTTCCATCCCCCCGGTCGACCCCAGCAATTGCGGACTGCGCATCTGACGGGACTCAAGACGCCCACGCTCATCTGCCAGGGCACACGCGACCAGTTTGGCGACCGCTACGAAGTGGGCGAATACGGCCTCTCGGACGAAATAGAACTGTTCTGGCTCGAAGACGGCGACCACGACCTCAAGCCGCGCAAGACGATCTCAGGCTTCACCACCGCCGAGCACTTGCAAAGCCTCGCCGGGCAGGTGTCGGACTGGGTGCATCGCATCGCCCCGTGAAGATCGCCACGTTCAACATCAACGGCATCAACCGGCGATTGCCCAACCTCATGGCTTGGCTGGCCGAGGCCGCTCCAGACATCGTCTGCCTGCAAGAGCTCAAGGCCACCGACAAACAGTTTCCCGCGTCCGCTCTGGCGGATGCGGGATACGAGGCGGTCTGGAAAGGCGAGGCAAGCTGGAACGGGGTCGCAATCCTTGTTCGCGACAGCACGCCGGTCCTGACGCGTGATGCCCTGCCCGGTGCCGGTGACGACCATCAGGCGCGGTATATCGAAGCTGCCTGCAATGGCGTGATCGTCGGTTGCCTATATGCGCCCAATGGCAATCCTCGGCCGGGACCCAAGTTCGACTACAAGCTCGCCTGGACCCAGCGCCTTGTTGAGCATGCGCTCGAGCTGTGGTCGAGCGATTTGCCGGTCGTCCTGGCGGGCGATTTCAATATCGTGCCCGAGCCAAGGGACATCTATGAAACCACTTCCTACAAGGACAATGCCCTCGTCCAACCCGAAAGCCGGGCCCTTTACCAGCAATTGCTGGATCAGGGGTGGGCCGACGCCATCCGCTGCAAACATCCCGAGGCAACGGTCTATACCTTCTGGGATTACAGGCGGAATCGCTGGCAACGGAATGCCGGACTACGCCTCGACCATCTGCTGCTCAGCGGCTCGCTGGCCGGGAAGCTCAAGCAGGCCGGCGTCGACAAGTTCGTGCGCGGTGCGGATGGCGCCAGCGACCACGCTCCGGTCTGGGTCAGGTTGCGGTGACGCTGCCGCGCCGCTGCACACGGCGGCGGCAGTTTGCCATGAGTTCGCCAGGGCCAGCACCTGCACGACTTCCCCTATAGGCCTCGGCAATGAGGTGCTTCGGCGAACCGCTTTCCTGCGTCAGCTTACAAAAAACCCAGGCCAAGTCGCTGATTTGTGGTGACGCTGCTCCAGCGCGCAGTTATCCACGGTGACGTGCGCCTGTCTGCAGCCCAGTCTCAAGCTCGCTTAAGCCAGGCCGATCACAAGAGAATCTTAGTCGACATGACGGATACTATTATACTCGGCGCCGGCATGGTTGGCGTGTCTACAGCACTGGCTCTGCAGGCTCAGGGGCATGTGGTGACAGTGGTCGACCGGCTCGGACCGGGCCAGGAAACCAGCTATGGCAATGCTGGCATCATCCAGGCTGAGGCCGTTGAGCCCTATCCGCTGCCGCTCGATCTGCCCACCCTGGTCGATATCGCACTGGCGCGCACCAACAATGTTGCTTGGAGTCTTGGCGGCATGCGCCACTGGCTGGGGCCCGTGCTGCGTTACGCGCAGCACTCACGGCCGGGCGGTTATCGGTCGAAGATTGTTCCTGCATGGGCCCGGATGATCCATCGCGCCACCGCCGACCACGGCGCGCTGATCACAGCGGCTGGCGCCGACGATCTTATCTCCCGTGACGGATATCGAAAGGTCTATCGCAGTGAGCGGGGTTTCGCGGCTGCCGCCGCAGCGGCCGAACGCTACCGTTCCGAACATGGCGTGCCGCACCAATTGCTGGATGGCGCCGAAATCGCGGCGGTCGAACCAGGCCTCCGTCATCCGCTGGCAGGGGCAGTGCATTGGACCAGCTCATGGTCTTGCAAGGACCCTGGCGCGCTGGTCGGGCGCTATGCAGCGCTATTTGAGCGCCAGGGCGGTCGTATCTTGCGGGGTGATGCGATGAGCCTGCAGCACAACGGACCCGGCTGGCAAATTGCCACCGATGCCGGACCAGTCAATGCGGAGCGCGCCGTGGTCTGCCTCGGCCCCTGGTCTCCGACCCTGTTGTCGCGCTTTGGGCATCGCGTTCCCATGGTATTCAAGCGGGGCTATCACCTGCATTTCCGAGTGGAGCAGGGGCCCCGCCTGCCTATGATGGATGTCGAGACAGGAACCTTCCTGTCCCCCATGACCAAGGGCCTGCGTATATTGACGGGCGCCGAACTGAACGGCCTCGGTGCAGCGCCCCGTCTGCGTCAGTTGCAACATTCGACCAAGTCGGCCCAGCAATTGTTCAAGCTGGGGGCTCCGGTCGAGGACCAGCCGTGGATGGGCACGCGTCCCTGCCTGCCGGGCATGCTGCCCATGATTGGGCGATCGCCACGCCAACCTGGCCTCTGGTATAATTTTGGTCATGGGCATCAGGGCTTTACCCTGGGTCCGACCACGGCACGCGTGCTGTCCGAGGCCATGAGCGCATCCTAGCAGCACCACCAACAGCGTCTACGAAGGCTCAGTCGAGGGGCGCATCTTGGTGATAAATGATCTCCGGCCGCCAGGTATTGTCATATCCCGCGCGTCATCCATAATGCGGCTGGCTTTGCCAAGAATGAACACTATAAAAAACTGCACAGACAGGGAGAAAACTATATGAACAAGTGGATCGCTATCGCGGCCGCGTCGCTGATGAGCCTTGCGGCGCAGCCAGCCGTTTCGCAGGATATGCAGTTCTTCCGTATTGGCACTGGTGGCACAGCCGGTACCTATTATCCGATCGGTGGTTTGATCGCGAATGCCATCTCCAATCCACCCGGTTCGCGCGCCTGTGATGAAGGTGGCTCCTGTGGCGTCCCCGGCCTGGTGGCGACCGCCGTTGCGTCCAACGGTTCGGTTGGCAATATCAACGGCGTTGCCGGTGGCAGCCTGGAGGCCGGCTTCTCTCAGTCTGACGTCGCCTATTGGGCACAGACCGGCACGGGCATTTGGGAAGACAAGGAAGCTATCTCCGACCTGCGCCTGATCGCCAATCTCTATCCAGAAAGCATCCATATCGTCGCCCGTGCGGACGCTGGCATCGAAACAGTTGCCGATTTGGCCGGCAAGAAGGTCTCGCTGGATGAGCCCGGTTCGGGCACACTGGTCGACGCCAAGATCATCCTTGATGCCTTCGGGCTGAGCGAAGACGATATTCAGGCCGAGTATCTCAAGCCAGACCAGGCTGCTGATCGCATGCGTGATGGCCAGATGGATGCCTTCTTCTTCGTTGGCGGCTATCCGGCTGGCGCGATTGCCGAATTGGCATCCGGCCATGATATCGTTCTGGTCCCTGTGACGGGCCCTGAAGTCGATGACTTGCTTGCCGAATACTCGTTCTTCGCCAAGGACAGCTTTCCGGCCGACACCTACGATGGTGTTTCCGAAGACGTCCCCACCCTGTCCGTTGGCGCGCAGATGGTGACATCGGCCAAGCTGTCCGAAGATCTCGTCTATGGCATCACCAAGGCGCTTTACAACGACAATACCCAGCGTCTGTTCGCCTCTGGCCATGCCAAGGGCAAGTTGATCACGCTCGATAATGCCGTTCAGGGCGCTGGCATTCCGTTCCACCCCGGTGCCGAGAAGTTCTATATGGAAGCCGGAAAGCTCTAAGCAGTTTCCAGCTTCACGATCATACGCGGCCAGTTTCTGGCCGCGTATTTTAATTCGGGATGAGACACCATGACCAGCAGCGCCCACAAGCAAGACAACCAAGCTCTTAGCGCCGAAGCCTTGCAGGCTCTGGAAAAGGAATATGATCCCGAGGCGCGCTTTCGACCGCTCGGGCGTCCCATCGCAATACTGACCAGCGCAATTCTGTTCTTGCTGGCATGCTACCATTTCTACACAGCCGGGTTTGGTATTCCCCAGGCCACGACCCATCGTGGCTTGCACATGGGCGTGTCGCTTTTTTTGGTGTTTCTCAGCTTTGCCGCTTTCTCTGGCGCCAGCAAACCCTCACGCCAGCCGAGCTTTTTTGGCCTGCCCATCCTCGATTGGATGCTGGCCCTTGTCGGCGCAGTAGCCTCGTTCTACGTTCCCTGGATCTATAGCGAGCTGGCATTCCGCGTCGGCGATCCTCTCGCCATTGATGTGCTCATGGGCACGGCGCTGCTGGTCGTTCTGCTCGAGGCGGTCCGACGCGCCATGGGTTGGCCTCTCCCGCTTATTGCCATCCTCTTCATGGCATATGCATATTTCGGCCAGCACATGCCGGGCATTTTTGTCCATCCGGGTGCTAGCTGGGACACCATCGTCAATCACCTTTATCTGACCTCGCAGGGTGTTTACGGCACCGCGCTGGGTGTCATCGCCACCTACGTTTTCCACTTCGTGCTGTTCGGCGTAATGGCCCAGCGCATCGGCTTGGGCAAACTTTTCATTGATCTGGCGAGCGCGCTGACGGGTCGATACTCGGGAGGGCCGGCAAAGGTGTCCGTGCTGGCCTCGGCCATGCTGGGCTCGATTTCGGGCTCATCCATCGCAAACACAGTCACCACCGGTGCGCTGACTATTCCCGCCATGATCAAGATTGGCTTCAAACGCCACTTCGCGGCCGCTGTAGAAGCCGCGTCGTCCACCGGGGGCCAGATCACGCCGCCAGTCATGGGTGCCGTTGCCTTCCTGATGGTCGAATATCTTGGCATCCCACTTCGCCTCATTCTGATTGCGGCCATAGTGCCGGCCTTCATGCACTTCTTCGGCGTGCTCATTCAGGTGCATCTCGAGGCGCGGCGGCAGGGCATCCGAGGGCTGAGCAAGGAAGAACTGCCGAACGCAGTCAAAGTGCTGCGCGAGGGCTGGATGTCGACTATTCCGTTGATATTGCTGATCTACATGCTGATGTCCGGGCGCACCCCATTCGCAGCAGCTTTTTGGTCGATTACGGCCTGTATGGCCGTCTATCTCGTACAGTCGTTCATGCGCAGCGGATTGGTCGGCGGACTCAAGGATTTCTGCATCGGCGTCTATGAGGGCTTTTCCCTCGGCGCACGGCAAACTCTTTCCATCACAGCTGCAGCGGCTTTGGTCGGCGTGGTGATTGGCGTCGTCACCCTCACCGGCGTCGGCTTCAAGATCGCCTTCATGGTCACTTCGGTTGCCCAGCAGTGGGCAGTCGATGTCTACGGGGTTCTGGCTTTCCTCCCATTTGAAGTGCTGAGCCAGGAGAACCTGACGCTGCTTTTCACCCTGATGATGACGGCTGTGGTGTGCGTGCTCATGGGCGCCGGCATTCCAACCACCGCGAACTACATTATCATGGTGGCCATCGCGGCGCCGGTTTTGGTCATGTTGAATGTCGAGCCCTTGGTGGCCCATTTCTTCGTGTTTTATTACGGGGTCATTGCTGACGTGACGCCACCTGTTGCTCTGGCCGCCTATGCCGCGTCTGGCATCGCGGGTGCCGATGCCTTCCAGGCGGGCAATACCGCATTCCGGCTTTCCATGGGCAAGGCGCTGGTGCCGTTCGTGTTCGTGTTCTCGCCCTCGCTACTGCTGATTACCGCCGATTTCACCTGGCCAGATTTCATCCTGGCCTTCACGGGCGCAGTTCTTGGAATCTTGTCGCTCTCGGCCGCCATTGCCAATTGGTTGACTGCGCCACTGTGGAAAATTGAGCGGCTTTTCCTCGTTGTCGGCGCTTTCCTGCTGATCGCGCCGGAATTAATCTCTACTGCTATCGGCTCGACAATTCTTGTCTTGGTCTGGCTCCGCCAGATCATCACCCAACGTAAGCTGCCTGCGGCGTCGGAGAATACTGCGGGCTAGGGAGCCCGCAGGATAGCTCGATTCATTGCCTCGATAGCTGGCTCGCCAACAGTTGCCGGCTGAATGGGGGCGCGCGACAGGCAATTCATCCTCAACGCCACACTCCCACCACGCGTGCAAATCACCTATATGTGGCACCAAAGCCAGTGAGTTGCCCGTGACCGAATTCTTCCGCATAGAGCGCCCCACCTTCGACCCGGCCAGTGGCGGGGCCGTTTTTGGCTATAGGCTGAACGATCTCGCCTTCACCGAAAAGCTGGTTCTGCCTACCGGGGCCAGCGAAAGCGCGGCCGCCTCGCCCGCCTTCGAAAAGCTGCTCGGCCTCACCGCTATCGTGCTCGGCGTTTCCTACTTCAAGCTGCGCGCGCCCTTCGCCATCCAGGCGCCCGACATTGCGCTGAACGCAGCCGAGCGCGCCTTCGTCATCGATGTCTATGAAAATGGTATGGGAGAATTCTACGCCCGCAATGCGCTCACCCGCTTCGGCAAGCTCGAGCTGGCCGCGCCGCATGATCCCGAAGAGCACAAGCCGGCCCCGGATCTGCCCAACCGCACTTTGCTGCCCATTGGCGGGGGCAAGGATTCCCTCGTCAGCGTTGATCTGCTGACCCATACCGGCCAGCCCTTCACGCCCTTTGCGGTCAATCCCAAGGGGCCGATCCTCACCTCGGTCGAGGCCATCGGCACCCCGCCGCTTTATGTCACCCGCACCCTCGACCCGGAAATGATCCGCCTCGGACAAGAGACCGGCTACTACAACGGCCACGTCCCCTCCACTGCCATCAATTCGATGATCGCGTCTCTGTGCGCCCTGCTTTTCGGCTACGACCAGATCGTGCTCTCCAACGAGCGCTCCGCCAGCGAGGGCAATGTCATGTTCGACGGGCGCGAGACCAATCATCAATATTCCAAGTCTCTCGGCTTCGAACTGCTGACTGCCGATACCCTCGCCAATGCCACCGGCGGCGCGCTGAAATATTTCTCGCTGCTACGCCCCTATTCGGAAGCACGCATCGCCTCGCTTTTCACCAAGGAGCAGAAGTTCGACGCCGTCTTTTCGAGCTGCAATCGCAACTTCCGCCTCGATGGCAATGACGGCCCGCTTTGGTGCGGCGAGTGCCCCAAATGCCATTTTGTGTTCCTGATTTTCGCGCCCTTCATGGCCAAGGACCGCATGCTGCGGATATTTGGCCGCAACTTGCTCGACGATCCGGCCAATGAACAGTCCTTCCGCGAACTGGCCGGCCTGACCGGCCAGAAGCCCTGGGAATGCGTGGGCGAAATCCTTGAGGCCGCGGCCTGTTTCTACACCCTTACCCGCCACGCCGATTGGCATGAGGACGCCGTTGTGCGCGCCATCAAGACGGATCTGTTCGCCCAATATGGCGAGGAAAAGCTGCAGCGCGCCATGGCCGAATGCCTGACCGACAGCCACGACCACCATATCCCCCCGGCGCTCGCCGCCAAGGTGGCCGCCTATGCGGTTTGAAGAACCCGTCCTGCTCTACGGCGCCGGGCGCGAAGCGCTCTCTTCGCGCGCTTTTCTCAAGGCACGGCAACCAGACCTCAAGGTCTATGTCACGGTCGACAGCGGCACTGCCGATATTCCCGATACCGAACTGATTGCCGCCACCGACCTGCCCGCCGCCATCGCCGCGCGCCGTTTCGGCCTTATCATCAAGAGCCCCGGCGTTTCGCGCTACAAGCCCATCTTCGAGGCAGCGCGCAATGCGGCTATTCCGGTTACCTCCAACCTCAATCTCTGGGGTGCCAGTTTCCGGCATGACCGCACCGTCATTGCCATCACCGGCACCAAGGGCAAGTCGACCACCGCCACGCTCACCCATCTCATGCTCACCCGTTCGGGCATCGATGCAGGCCTGGCCGGTAATGTTGGCCTTGCTCCGCTCGAGATCACCGATAAACATGCCGTCGTGGTCTTCGAGCTCTCCAGTTATCAGACTGCGGACATGAACTTCCTGCCTGATGTGGCCGCGCTGACCAACCTCTATCCTGAGCATGTCGACTGGCACGGCTCGGTCGAGCGCTACTACGCCGACAAGCTCCACCTGATTGATCGCGATGGCGGCTTTGCCGTGGCGCTCGGAACCGCCGCCAAAGGCAACGCTCTTGTCGCCCGCGCCGTGCGTGATCACCGCCGCCTACTTCCCGACCTCACTGCCGAGGTGAGCATCGCCGTCGAAAACGCCGTGGCCGGCTCGCGCCTGCGCGGCGCGCACAATCTCGACAATGCCCTGCTCGCCGCCCAGATCACCTTAGGTGTTGGCGGCACACTCGATGGCATCATGCAGGGCATCGCCGCCTTCCGTCCCCTGCCACACCGCCTCGAAGAGCACCGCATTGGCGATCATGTCATCGTCAACGATTCCATCGCGACCACGCCCGAGGCGACCAAGGCGGCCCTCGCCGCCTATCCCGGCCGCCGCATCGCCCTGATTGCCGGCGGACATGAAAGGGGGCAGGATTATACCGAGTTGGCCGGCCTCTTGGTTTCACGCGGCGTCACCACCCTGGTCACCCTGCCGGTCACCGGCACGCGTCTGGCGCAGGCCACGCGAGTCCTCAACACTGACATTCTTGTCATCGAAGCGCCGGATCTCGACCACGCGATCAGCGCGCTTTCGAACCAGAAGACGCGTTTTGACACGCTGATCCTTTCGCCCGGCGCGCCCTCTTACAATCAGTTCAGGAATTTCGAGGAGCGCGGCGCCCGCTTCGTCGAACTCTGTCGCGTCAGGTTCGCCCAGGGTGTTACGCGCGATCAACCAGCCCCGGGTCAGTAAGGGGAATTGAGCGACGCTTCCGGCACCCCGGCCCGTTTCAGGCCGGTCTCTATCCGTTCAAGTAAGGCGAGGTCCGTCGCCCGCTCCCGCATGCGCGGAAGGATCCCGGCCTCTCGGAACGAGTGCACCTCGAGGACCCGTGGCAATTGCAGGTCAACCAGCTCCTCTTCGCCTGTCGCCTGCGCCGCCAGTAGCGCTAGAATGCTGCCCAGTTCGACATCCATCCGCGCACAGCGTTCTGCATGAGACAGCGCCCTGCGATATTCGGCATCAAACAGCGATGCCAGCGCTGGCACGCAGAAATACCAATTCGGAATTTGTGTCTGCGGTACGGATGAAATGGCCCGCTGTGCCGACCGGACGGCAGCATTCAGCCGTCCGATCAATGCCAGGTGACGCGCATGTGCCGCCATCGCGTCGATATTGGACGGGTTGATCTGCAGCGCCGTGCCATAGGCAGCTTCTGCCGCGTCATGCAGGCCCATCATCTCATCGAGCCGCGCCCGCTGCTCCCAGACGAAGCTGCTGCGCGGATTGGACAGTATTGCCCGATCCAGCATTTCGTCGGCCTCGGCCAGCCGATCATCCAACGTCAGCACGGCGTTGGCACCTTCGCCGACTCCTTCTGCAATCAAGCTGGCGAGTCCAGCGAGCACATTCCCATTCTCACGCTCGCTCTCCGGCAACCCCGATACACAGGATCGAATACGTTCCGCCAACCCAAGCGATCCCGAGGTGCGGTACATGCTGAACAGTACGCCGCAAAGATAGAAACTTTCCCGACCCGCAATACTGCCCTGCCTCAGAAATGCCCTGGCATGATCATGAAGGGGCCCGCGTGTTCCGCCTAGCAACAGGATCAACTCCTGCGAGATCGCATCAACACCGCCCCTGCGCGTGAATTGATCGCGCGGAAACGATGCCGACCAGTTCCAGATGATCGAGTTTGTCTCCAACTCGGTCAATATCGCCCCCACCTGATAGTCTTGCGGCGACATGGCGTCGCTCCGCACAATACCAGTCAGGGAATAGTCTTCGTCACGCCCGTCCTCACTCCTGCTATCCAACGCAGCATCAACGATCACCAAAGATTCAAAATCCGTCACCAACTCGATGGCCAGCGCCGATATGGCTGGGGTTATGCTGCTATCCTCGGTCAGGTTCTGAAATTCCATGACCCGCAGGCGCGGTGGCTGCATGGCGCCGCTGGCCACGACCCCCTGCCCGCGTCGCGTCTCGACTGTCGAAAGCGAATAGGCCAGCGCCGCTGCACCTATGGCGAGGACCAGCAGGACAAACCAGGACACGGTGACCTGCCCGCGCGCCACCGTCGCCTTGCCGCCCCCGGCAATGTGTTCCTGTGTCGCCTCAGACGTCGAGTTCTCATCAGCGGTCCCGGTCCCCGACGAGTTTGTCGTGTCTGCCGAGACAAACACGGGGACGTAGCGCCCGATTGGCAATTGAATCTGAACGTCATCATCGCCCCCGGGACCGCGATAATACTGGTCGAGCAGGGAGCGCAAGCGCCTCGCCTGCACGCGAACAATCGGGTCCGCCTGCGGATCGAAATCGGGCGGGCGTCCAAAAACATCCACGGCGATTGAATAGGCTTTGATCGTTTTGCCCTCGCCGGCTAGTTGCCGATCAACGATGTATGACAGGAGTCCGGCCAATTGGGGCGAACGCGCGATTTCGGGCCAGTCAAGTAAGCGGGCCAACGCCCGTTTTACCCCCTCCCGGTCCGAATTGTCCGCCAATGCACTAGGCCTCCTACGCCGCCTCAATCATAGTGAATCGGTTTACATGTAAAACACAAGGGCGGCTTACCCATGTGTTACCCGATTTTGCCTCCCTGAATTGGGCAGCATCAATCATACGCCCGACCGTCGACGTCATTGACTCGACCTGTTTGCCAGGCGGTTAGGCCCCGCTCCAGACCAGTTTACAAATCGATAAACCACCTGCCCGAGCACCTCAGCGGCACTCGGACGGCGTTAGCGCTTTTGCGTAGCACCCACCTTGCGGCGGGGAAGAGGTGACTTTTGAACGTTGTTAGCGGCGACATGCCCTTCATCGCGTTGATTGATGATGACGGCCATTCTGCGCATCTGTTGATCCGCATGCTTGCCGCACACGGGGCTCCGCAGGTCAGACATATCGGCTCGGCCGAAGCGAGCGAAGCTTTCCTCGTCGAGTGCCTGTCCGATATCGATCGCGAATGGCCGGGCTTGGTGATCCTGGATCTCAAGAGCCATAGCGGGGCCAATCTGGAATTTGTCACCCGTCATCAGGCTTTGCTGCGGCAAAAGGGCATTCCCCTTGCCGTGATGATGCAGACCACGGACCGGGCCCGCCGCCAGGAAATGCAGGATTCAGGTGCTGCGACAGTATTTTTTCGGCAAGCCGAACTCGACGCCTATCGGCGCGAGGCGGCAGCCATAGTCAGTTTCTGGGCGCGCAATCAGCGCCTGGATGCGGTTGGCATGTGATTCCTGCGTCCACAGGTTACATGCCTCTAGGCGGAGAGTGATGCTGCGCGCGGGTCCCCGGACCGGCATGCATTCCCAAGTATCCTCTCCGTCGACCTCAAAGGTTGGCGGTCTGCACCACCGCTAACCCTTACGCGCGGTCCCTGCCTTTTGTGGACCCGACGCATGGGCGCGGATGTGGCACCTCCCGGCTGCATCCGTATGGGGAGAAGCAAATGGCCGGAGGCGCATGTCCCTCAGCGTCACACGGCACGCCTGTTGCTTCTCCCCGCGGCCCTTCTGCCAAGCAGTTTCTCAATCTGGTTTGGGTTCTTCCCCGCGCACGATATGGTGCGCGAAGGCGCGCAACGCGGCCATGACGATGACGGCGAGCAAGGCTACCCCTGCTGCGACAAGGTAATATCCCAGCGAAGTAGCGACGCCGGCAGCGCCGGCCAGCCACATGCCGGCACCTGTTGTCAGCCCCTGCACGCCGGCCCCACTCCGAAATATCGCGCCTGCCCCAAGAAAGGCTATGCCGGCCGTGACCGCCTCCACCGCGCGGATGGGATCGGAATTAGTCTGACTAGCGTCCTGAATGGTGTGGAAGATTTCAAAGGCCAGGATGGTGAAAAGCGCCGCCGCCACGGACACCAGAATATGTGTCCGCAAGCCCGCTTCGGCCGTATTGACCTCCCGCTCGAAGCCGATCAACGCGCCGAGGACGGCGGCGATGGCGAGGCGAATCGCGATGATATGAGTAGGAAGATGGCTGTCCACCCAGCCGATGGAATTGCCGATATCCATGGGATCCTGTCCGGACTTGTGACGCTTATATCACAACACCTTGGGCCCCTGGCGGTTCCGCGCGAAAGCACGGGAACGCAAGACCGTCCTAGCTGGCTGGAGTCGGCGCTGGCTGCATCATCCCGAAGACGAGGTAGACAATGGCGAACAGCACCACGATCCCAATCAGCGAGAGGACAAGCACGCGCAGGTTCATCCTGCGTGGATTGGCCTGACGCACTTCCGTCGTGTTCTTGTCCGGATCGTAGGTTTCCATGTGACGCTCCTGTAGGTGTTCAATCAGCAACAACGAACGGAGGGCAGCGCGGTTCCTTGTTCTGTCCTCACAGGGACTTGACTGCGCTCCCCACGAGGTCGACTTTTCGGCATGAACAAGAATGAGAATAAGACCATGACCAGTCCCGCCCTGCTCACCCGCATGATCATGGCCGGACAGGGCAAGGCGCCGGCGGATCTGGTTATCCACAATATCGGACTGCTCGATGTCATCACCGGCGCGGTGACCACAACCGATATCGCCATCGTCGCCGATCGTATCGTGGGCACGCATGCTTCCTATGAAGGTGAGCAAGTCATTGATGGCACCGGCCGATTTGCTGTCCCCGGGTTCATCGACACCCATCTGCATATCGAATCGTCGCTGGTGACGCCGCTGGAGTTCGACCGCTGCGTGCTGCCCCATGGGGTAACCACCGTGCTGTGCGACCCGCACGAAATCGCCAATGTGCTGGGCGCCGAGGGCATTCGCTACTTTCTCGACAGCGCTGAACGCACCATCATGGATGTGCGCGTCAATCTTTCGTCCTGCGTGCCGGCAACGCCCTTCGAGACGGCCGGCGCACGGCTCGAAATCGACGACCTCCTACCCTTCCGCAGCCATCCTCAGGTCGTGGGCCTGGCCGAGATGATGAACTTCCCCGGCGTGCTCGGTGCGGATCCGGGTATCATCGCCAAGCTTGTCGCCTTTCAGGACGGCCATATCGATGGTCATGCGCCCCTGCTGCTTGGCGAGGCACTCAATGGCTATCTGGCCGCTGGCATCCGCACCGACCACGAAGCCACCAGCGCCGCGGAAGCGCGCGAAAAGCTCGCCAAAGGCATGGCCATCCTCATCCGCGAAGGTTCAGTGTCGAAGGACCTCAATGCGCTAGCCGAGATCCTTGACGAGAACAGCTCGAGCTTCGTGGCCCTGTGCACCGATGACCGCAATCCGCTCGATATTGCCGAGGAAGGACACCTCGACAGTTCGATCCGTCGCCTTATCGCCATGGGCCGGCCACTGCACCATGTCTATCGCGCCGCCAGTCATTCCGCCGCCCGCATTTTTGGCCTCAAGGACCGTGGCCTGGTGGCGCCCGGCTGGCGTGCCGATATCGCCATTCTCGATAGTCTTGAAGACTGCCGCGTCCGTGATGTCATCGCGGCGGGCCGTTTGGTGACCCCCGAACTGTTCGAAACGCGGGGGGACGTCGCTCCAGTCGGGCTCCACTCAGTCAAGGCAAAGCCGGTCACCTCAGACGCCTTCATCACCGAGCCCAGGCCGGGTCAGAACCGCGTACCGGTCATTGGCGTTCGCCCAGGTCTCATCCTGACCTTCCGGGAAGAAGCCAGCCTCGCCTCGACCGATCAGGGACTGCAGCCCGATCTCGATGCCGATGTCATCAAGGTAGCTGTCATCGAGCGCCATGGCAGGAACGGCAATATCGGCCGCTCCTTCGTTACCGGCTTCGGCCTCAAGCGCGGCGCCATTGCCTCCTCAGTTGGGCACGACAGCCATAATATCACGGTGGTCGGTGCCACCGATGCGGACATGGCCATTGCGGTCAACCGGCTGATTGAATTGGGGGGCGGCTTTGTCGTCTCAGATGGCGCCCAGGTGACAGCCGAATTGGCTCTGCCTATTGCCGGCCTGATGAGCCTTAAGAGCTTCGAGGAGGTTGCCGAAGATTTGCATCATCTGCGCGACGCCGCCAGGGCGCTCGATTGCGTGCTGCCCGAACCCTTCCTGCAAGTCGCCTTTCTCGCCCTCCCGGTAATCCCGCATCTCAAAATGACCGACAGGGGCCTCTTCGACGTCGACAAATTCGATTTCGTGAGTTGAGGCGGTGGGCCTTTCATCCCTCTACCTGGCCTGGGTAGAAGACCTGCCGCCACGCCTTAATGGCGTGCGCAAGCGGCGCGGTCTTTCCCTCGCCATGGATGACGGGGTGATCCTCAAAACCGATCACTACGCCCCGGACACGCCGGGGCCGCACCCAACCATACTGATGCGCTTGCCCTATGGACGACAAGGCTTTGGCGGCATTGCCGAGGCCTATGCCGAACGCGGCTTTCATGTCGTGATTCAGGCCTGCCGCGGCACTGAAAAGTCAGGGGGCGAGTTTGATCCGTTCGCCAATGAGCGCGCCGACGGTCTGGCCACGCTCAACTGGATCAAGCAACAGGACTGGTTCGATGGCCGCATCGGTCTCACCGGTCCCAGCTATCTGGGCTACGCGCAATGGGCCATCAGCGACGCCTTGCCGCCGACCGCCGCCATGGCGACCAAAGTGACAACCGCTGACTTTCGCCCGGTTGTCTTTCCCTCTGGCGCCTTCCATCTCAATCTCTGGCTAAGCTGGGTCCAGGTCATCGAGGGCCTGCGCAACAGCCCCCTGGCCACGGCGGCGCGCATGTTTTCCGGCGATATCGAGCGCCGAACCGAAAAAGCAGCTGCCGTCCTGCCGCTGATCGAAGCCGACAAGATCGCCGTCCGCCACAAGGTGACGTTCTGGCGCTATTGGTTCGACCATGCAATTGGCAATGACGCCTTCTGGACCGAGTTGGACCACCGCCACCGCCTGACCGAACAAACGCCACCCGTGCACTTCATCTCGGGCTGGTACGATTTCATGCTCGACCCGCTCCTGGCCGACTACCAGAAGTTGGTGTCACTGGGCCACCGGCCTTTCCTGACCATCGGCACCTGGTTCCATGTGGCCGAGGAATTGCAGCGCGACAACCTGCGCGAAACCCTGACCTGGATGCGGGCATGGCTGATGGGCGACAAATCTGGCCTGCGGCAGCGGCCGGTGCGCATGCACATATCGGGGTTGGACGAGTGGTTTGAATTCGATGCGTACCCGCCGGGACCCTCCCAACCTTCTAACTGGTATGTCTCGGCCGAAGGGAAGCTCACCCAAACCGATGATCGCGCCACAGGCATGGACCGCTATCGCTACGATCCAGAAGACCCGACGCCCAATCTGGGGGGCGCGATCTTTGCCTTTACCGGTGCCGGGGCGGTCAACAACGAAACACTTGAGGCCCGCTCCGACGTTCTGAGCTATACCAGCCGCGTTCTCACCAGTGCATTGACCATTATCGGCCAATGCACCGTCACCCTCGAAGGTCGCGCGAGCTTGCCGGATGTCGACGTCTTTGTGCGCCTCAACGATGTGGACCCGAACGGCGTCTCCAGAAATATCTGTGACGGTTTCGTCCGCGTCACGCCCAATACACCCCGGCAATCCAACGGATGCTGGCGCCTCACCGTCCCCCTGCATGCCACTGCACATAGTTTCCGCGCCGGTCATCGCCTGCGCCTGCTCGTCGCTTCAGGAGCGCATCCGCGCTATGCCCGCAATCTGGGGACAGATGAGCCGATCAACTCAGCGACGATCATGGTCGCAAACGACATCGAAATCGTCCGATCCTCAATCAGCATCACACTGCCCGGTTATGATGTCGGCTGAGTTCGCGGCGAGTAGAGACGCACACGCGTCACACCGGTCGGGTTAACAATCTGACAAACCTGAAAAATCCCCTCGACGACCACAATCGCACCACGGTGCGATGAGCTCACCAGATCGTCCGTTGCAAATTTAGTTATTTTACATAACAATCCATCCTGCAGCTTGATGCTCAACGGAGGAGATGAGATGCGACTGCAATGGAAGAACGCCGTGGCCATGGGCACGGTGATAATCGCGACCGGTTGGGCTGGATCGGCCCACGCCAAGGCCCTGAATTGCACGGATTTGGCCGCGCAGGATTTCGGCATCGATGGACTGGTCATTACTTCGGCCGCAGCCGAGCCGGTGGGCGAGAACGCACCGGTTGCCCACTGTCTGGTTCGCGGCCACATCGCCGAACGCACTGGCATTGATGGAAAGACCTACAAGATCAGCTTCGAGCTCCGCCTGCCGGATGAGTGGAATGGCCGCTTCGTGCACCAGTTCAATGGTGGCAATGACGGCGCCGTTGTGCCGGCCTTGGGCAATATTTTCACGTCCGATCCTGCCGACACGGCCCTGGCTCGCAACTATGCCGTGGTTTCCAGTGACGCCGGCCATGATGGCAGCGCCAACCCGGAAGCTGGGCTGGCGGGCGGTGCCCGCTTCGGTTTCGATCCCGAAGCCCGCAGCGACTACGGCTATGCCGCGGTCACCAAACTCAATCCTGTCGCAACCGATCTGGTAGAAGCCTATTATGGCGAAGACATCGCTTACAGTTACGGGGTTGGAGGCTCCAATGGCGGTCGTCACGCCTTGGTCCAGGCGACGCGTTCGCCAGAGGCCTTCGACGGCATCCTCGCAGCCTATCCCGGCTTCAACCTGCCCAAGGCCGCCATTCAGCACGCCTGGGATGTGCAAAGCTTCAAACCCATTACCGGAGATGTGCGCACTGCATTCAGCCAGGAGGACCTGACGCTGGTTGCCGATGCGGTCCTGGCGGCTTGCGATGGACTGGATGGTCTGGAGGACGGTATCATCGCCGACCACCCGGCTTGCCAAGGCGCATTTGATGTCACTACCCTCACCTGCGACCCAGAAGAGGCAAATGCCTGCCTTGCCCCGGCGCAGGTCGAGGCGCTGCAGCGGATTCATGCCGGCCCCACAAATTTAACAGGAGAACAGCTCTACAGCGATTGGGCCTGGGATCGCGGCATTGCCAGCGGTGACTGGCGCTTCTGGAAGCTTGAGAGCGGCATTCCGCCTTGGGATGGCATGCCTCTGATCGCCACCATGGGTGCCGCCTCCCTGGCACAGATCTTCTCCAACCCGCCGGTGGAGATCGATGGTACGCCTGCGGCGCTGGAGCAATATCTGCTCGACTTCGATTTCGACAATGATGTCAGTGTAGACGCAACCGACGCGACATTTGCCGAATCGCCAATGGAATTCATGACGCCGACAGACGTGGACAATCCCGAACTCGCAGCGTTCCGGGATGCTGGCGGAAAAATGATTGTCTTCCACGGCATGAGCGATCCGGTATTTTCGGCGCTCGATACCATCGACTGGTATGAAAAGCTCGACGCCAATAATGGCGGAGACGCCGAGGACTTCGCTTTGCTCTACCCCATTCCAGGCATGACCCACGGCACCGGCAGCCCGGCAGCGGACAAATTCGACGCCTTCACCGAATTGGTGGAATGGGTCGAGAACGGCGAACAGCCAACCCACCTGGTGGCGACAGCGACACCGGACAACCCCTATGTGCCGGAGTTGATCGGCGTTACCCGCAAGCTGTGCCCCTACCCCGCCATCGCGCGTTATCAGGGCGGAGACGAAGCCAGCCACCAAAGCTTCGCCTGCCAATAAGGAGCAAAGAGCCCGCCGAAAGGCGGGCTCTCGATTTGGATCAGTGAGCGTCGCGTGCTTTCACCTTGCGGCGCGCAGCATGCAATAGCGGTTCGGTATAGCCGCTGGGTTGGTCGGCCCCGTGCAAGGCCAGATCCAGCGCCGCCTGAAATGCAACCGACTGGAAGTTTTCGGCCATGGGGCGGTAGAGCGGATCACCGGCGTTCTGTTCGTCCACCACGCTGGCCATACGTTCGAATACCGAAGTGACTTCGTCGCGGCTGACCAGACCGTGCCGCAACCAGTTGGCAACGGCCTGGCTTGAGATACGGCAGGTTGCGCGGTCTTCCATCAGCCCGACATCATTGATGTCCGGCACCTTGGAACACCCCACACCCTGCTGCACCCAGCGCACGACATAGCCCAGTATCCCCTGCGCGTTGTTTTCCAGCTCGCGGGTAATCTCTTCCCGGCTCAAGGAATATGGTGCCTGAACGGGCATGGAGAACAGATCCGACAGCCCCGGTAGCGCCTCATTGTGCCGGCGCTTCTGTGCTTCGAACACGTCGACCTGATGGTAATGCAGAGCATGCAACGTCGCTGCCGTCGGCGAGGGCACCCATGCCGTGTTGGCACCTGCGTTCGGGTGACCGATCTTGGCATCCATCATCGCCGCCATGTCGTCCGGCCGCGCCCACATGCCCTTGCCGATCTGCGCCTTGCCCGAGAACCCGCAGGCCAGACCGATCAGCACGTTCCGGTCCTCATAGGAATTGATCCATTTTTCGGACTTGATCTCGTCCTTGCGCAGCACCGGGCCAGCTTCCATCGAGGTGTGGATTTCGTCACCCGTGCGGTCGAGGAACCCGGTGTTAATGAAGAAAACCCGCTGCCGCGCTGCGTAGATTGCGGCTTTGAGATTGGCCGAGGTCCGCCGCTCCTCATCCATGATGCCGATCTTGATGGTGTTGGGTTTCAAGCCAAGGAACTGTTCCACAGACGCAAAAATCGCGCAGGCAAACGCCACTTCCTCGGGACCATGCATCTTGGGCTTGACCACATAGATTGAGCCATTGCGCGAATTGTTTCCCTCGTCGTGCATGGCGCAAAGCGCGGTGACGGCCGCATCCATCAACCCTTCGCCCACCGGCTTGCCATCGAGCAGTACGGCATCGGTAGTCATCAGGTGCCCCACATTGCGCACCAGCAGCAGCGAGCGGCCCTTGAGCACGAGGTCCTTGCCGTCGACGCCCTTGTAGACCCGGTCGGCCTTGAGCTTGCGGGTAACAGTCTGCCCACCCTTCTCGAACGTATCTTCGAGATTGCCCTGCATCAATCCGAGCCAGTTGCGATAGACCCCAACCTTGTCCTCGGCATCCACCGCCGCAACGGAGTCCTCGCAGTCCTGAATCGTGGTCAGCGCTGATTCCACGATGACATCGCTTAATCCCGCAGCGTGCGTCCCCCCGATCGGGCTTGACCTGTCGATCACCAGAATGGCATGCAGTCCATTGTGCCGAAGGACGATTTCGGCCTTATCGCCCTCGCCAGCATAACCGACAAATGCCGAACCATCCGCGAGCGTCGCGGGACCGGTCTTGGTGTCGATCACGAGATTAGCCAGACCGCCCTGCTCGGCCACCACATAGGACGTGACGTCGGCATGGCTTCCGGCGGTCAGCGGAAAGGCCTCGTCCAGAAACTGCGCCGCCCGCGCCACCACGGCCGCGCCGCGTGCGGGGTTGTAGGCCTTGCCGGGCGCCAGATCACCGTCGCGGCTGACAGCATCGGTGCCATAGAGGGCATCATATAGGCTCCCCCAGCGCGCATTAGCGGCATTGAGGGCATAGCGGGCATTGGAAACCGGCACGACGAGCTGCGGCCCGCAAATGCTGGAAATCTCAGGATCCAGTCCCTCGGTTTCGATGGAAAAATCAGCTGGCTCCTCGACCAGATAGCCGATCTCCTTGAGGAAGAATTCATAGCCTTGGGCGTTGTTGGCGACCGGCCCGTACTTGCGGTGCCATTCATCGATCTTGGCCTGGATGTCGTCCCGCTTCGTCAGCAGCTTGGCATTGGTCGGCGCATGCTCGCGCACCAGCGCTGCAAAGCCTTCCCAGAACTGATCCGCCGTTACCGACAGACCCGCCAACGCCTGATTCTCGACGAAGTCGACGAGAAGCGGATGAACGGACAGGCCGGATTTGGTCAAATAGTCACTCATGGCGGAAGGCTCTCCAATCGCAATTGTGATGAAGGTGTAGGCCATAGCGGCCCTGCTTCACAACCCGACCAAAGTGGACTTCGCCCTTGCGCCAGCAACATAGACCTCGGCAATGGACCGGTCATCGCCCATTGTCTGGAGCAGGAACAGCTCTTCGGCCAGTGTTGTCATGGTGGTGTGCCGCATCCGCATGGTGGGTGTGGCACCTGCATCGAGCACGACAAGGTCCGCTGCCCGGCCCGGCGCAATCGAGCCGATGGTGTTACCCAGCCCGAGCGCCTCGGCATTGCCACGCGTCGCCATGTGGAAGGAAGAGAGCGGGTTGAGCCGCTGACCGCGCAACTGCAAAACCTTGTAGCCTTCATCCAGCGTGCGCAGCATGGAAAGGCTTGTGCCCCCGCCAATATCGGTGGCGATGCCGACACGGACGCCATTGTTCATCAACCGCTCACGGTCAAACAGCCCTGAACCTAGAAACAGGTTCGACGTGGGGCAGAAAACGGCTACCGACCCGGTCTCTGCCAGCACGCCGACCTCTCGATGATTGAGGTGTATGCTGTGCCCCAAAAGGGTCTTCGGCCCGAGTAGCCCGTAATCCTCGTAGATGCCGGTATAGTCGGGTGAGGTGGGATAAAGCTCCATCGACAGACTGATTTCGGCGTCATTCTCGCTCAGATGCGTCTGCACAAAACACTCTGGGTGCTCCTGCACCAAGGCCCGTGCCATCTCCATTTGTTCGGGCGTCGAGGTGATCGCAAAGCGAGGCGAGATCGCGTAGAGCGCCCGACCTCGCCCGTGCCAGCGCGCAATCAATGCCTTGGTGTCGTCATAGCCGGACTGGACCGTATCGCACAGTTCCTCTGGCGCATTGCGATCCATCATCACCTTGCCGCCAACCATCAGCATATTTCGCCGCTGGGCCTCGGCAAAGAATGCATCCACCGAGCGTGGGTGGCTTGAACAGTACGCCACGGCGGTTGTGGTCCCATGCCGGATCAGTGCATCGTAGAAATCAACAGCCACAGCATCGGCATGCCCCTGCTGAGAAAATTTCTGCTCCTCGACGAAGGTATAGGTATTGAGCCATTCCAGAAGCGATCCGGCATAGGCGGCCATCATCTGGCTCTGCACATAATGCAGATGCAGGTCGATGAAACCGGGCATGATCAGGTTCGGGCGATGATCGATGATGACGGCGCCTGCCGTCTCGGCCTCGGAGAAATCCCCGACGGCCACCACCAGACCGCCCTCCATGCTGACGGCGCCGTCCTCCAGATAGAGATAGCTCTCGACATCATCGAGGGCTTGCGGGGCACGCAGAAAACTCAGCACGCGCCCGCGCAATATGGTGCGCGTCATGAGCCCGAACCTTCGCGGTACCATTCGATTAGCAAGGCCCGCTCCGCCTCGGTCATTTCGGTAACATTGCCCGGTGGCATAGCGTGGCTCCAACCGGCCTGTATGGCGATTTGGTGGGCGTTGTTGGCAATGGCGATATCAGTGTCGAGAAAGACGTTTTTGGGCGCCTCATAGACACCCTCCCACACGGGCTCCGCGGTGTGGCACATAGCACAGCGCGTCTGCACCGCCAGGCTGGCCGACGCGAAATGCTCGGTGGCCATGAACTTTTCGCCGCTCGCGGTCACCAGCGCTTCGCTGTCGGCCCCAGGCAGCTTGGGCGAGGTCGATAGCCAGGCAATGACCAGCATCAGCGCCACCGCGATCGCCCAGGTCCAGTGCGGATTGCCCTTGCGCGCATGGCGGGTGTTGAAATAGTGCCGGATGACGACGCCAACCAGGAAGATCAGGCTCGCAATGATCCAGTTCCACTGCGTGGCAAAGGCCAGCGGATAGTGGCTCGAGAGCATGAAGAAGATCACCGGCAGCGTCAGATAGTTGTTATGCAGGCTCCGCTGCTTGGCGATCTTGCCATATTTGGCGTCCGGCACCCGCCCGGCCTTGAGATCCCCCACCACGATTTTCTGATTTGGAATGATGATCATGGCCACATTGGCCGTCATGATGGTCGCGGTGAAGGCGCCCATATGCAGCAAGGCCGCTCGACCGGTGAAGAGCTGGGTATAGCCCCAGCTCATGGCCACCAGAATGGCAAACAGCACCAGCATCAGTCCGCTCGTCGACTGCCCGATCGGCGACTTGCACAGCGTGTCATAGAGCAGCCAGCCCAGCACAATCGAGCCGGCCGAAAGCAGGATCGCCGCCCAGCTCGGAACGTCCAGCACATTGCGGTCAACCAGGAACAGATCGGCCCCGACATAGTAGAGCAGCGCCATCAGCATCGCGCCCGATAGCCAGGTCGCGTAACTTTCCCATTTGAACCAGGTCAGGTGCTCGGGCAGAAATTCTGGCGCCACCAGATATTTCTGAATGTGATAGAACCCGCCGCCATGCACCTGCCACTCTTCACCATGCGCCAATGGCGGCAGGCTCGGCGTCTTGCGCAATCCTAGGTCCAAGGCAATGAAATAGAAAGACGAGCCGATCCAGGCGATAGCCGTCACGACATGCAGCCATCGGGCCGCGAACATCGTCCATTCGTAAAATATCGCCAGATCGCCCATCAAAGTCTCCGTCAGCCCCTTTGTGTCTCCATCCCCGGAGACATGCAAAAAGGGCGGGCGCATGCCCGCCCCCTCAGCTTACATCGCGCGCGCCATTAAGCTGGCGGAATCACGCCTTCGACATACCAGTCCATGCTGAGCAGCTCGGCATCGGTCAAGGTCACGCCGGCGGCCACCTTTTCGGCACCGGTATGATCGTTGATCGGACCGGTGAAGATGTTGAAGGAGCCATCGATCTGTCCGTTCTTCACGGCCTCAGCGGCAGCAACGACATCTTCGGGCACCTTCGGGCCATATTCGCCGATCATGACTTCGCCTTCGGCGAGACCCGGCCAGCTATCCTTGCTCTCCCAGGTGCCGTCGAGAACGGCCTGAGCAGTCTTGACGTAGTGCGGGCCCCAATTGTCGATGATCGAGGTGAGCTGTGCCTGCGGCGCAAAGGCACTCATGTCGGCGCCCTGGCCAAAACCGCCTACAATGCCGCGTTCCTCGGCAACCTGCAGGGCGGCCGGACCATCCGTGTGCTGGGCAATGATGTCGATACCCTGGTCGATCATGGCGCGGGCCGCATCGGCTTCCTTGGCCGGGTCATTCCAGGTCGAAATATAGACCGGCGTGATGGTGAAGTCGGGATTGATCTTGCGCGCTGCGAGCACGAAAGAATTGATACCCATCACCACTTCGGGGATCGGGAACGAGCCGATATAACCGGCCTTGCCGGTCTTCGACATATGCCCGGCAATGGTGCCGCAAACAGCGCGGCCTTCGTGGAAACGGGCATTGTAAGTACCCACATTATCCGCGCGCATATAGCCGGTGGCGTGTTCGAAGGTGATATCGGGGAACTGTTCGGCGACCTTGATCACCGAGTCACCAAAACCAAAGCTGGTGGCAAAGATGAGCTTGCAACCCTGCTGCGCCAATTCGCGCAGCACGCGTTCGCAGTCTGGACCTTCCGGCACGTTCTCGACATAAACAGTTTCGACGGCATCGCCGAGCTGCTCTTCGAGATAGAGCCGACCCTGGTTGTGCGCATAGTTCCAGCCATTGTCGTTGATCGTGCCGACCAGCACGAAGCCGACCTTGAGCGGTTCGGTCTGGGCAAAGGCCTTTGAGCCCAGCAGCGGCAGGGCTGCAGCGGCACCACCGATCTTGAGCAGGTTACGACGGTTTAGGGTCATCTGTTCTCTCCTGATTGACGTCATTGTTCATCGAAACGGTGGTCGTTCGCCATTTCAATTGCTGGGCAAGAACGGTCTGCCGAGACAGGCCGGAGCATTGGAAGAAGCATCACGCCGGATCGATATCAGCACCAGCACGACGACGGTGGCAAGATAGGGCATGGCGGCCCAGAGCTCGGCCGGGATGGCGGACAGTGGTCCACCGCCAGCCTTGGCGTAGAGCTCCATGGTCATGACCAACCCGAACAAATAGGCGCCGGCCAGCAATCGGAACGGCTTCCAGCTTGCAAACACTACCAGCGCCACGGCGATCCAGCCGCGCCCGGCCGTCATGCGTTCTGCCCATTGCGGGGTCAGCAGCAAGGGGAAGCAGGCCCCGGCAATGCCGGCCATGGCCCCACCAAAGGCGACCGCCCCATAGCGCACTGCGACCACGGAATAGCCGATGGAATGGGCGGAATGATCATTTTCCCCCACCGCGCGCAGGATCAACCCGGAGCGGGTCTTTTTCAGGAACCACCAGACGGCGAACACCATGACGAATGAGAAATAGACCAGCGCGGAATAGCCGAACAGCACACGCCAGACGGGGTGGGCCGCCAGTTCCGCCGGAAACAGCGGCCCCAGCAGAGTCACCGGCCGGGCGGAATAACCCTGGCCCGCCAGTGCCGAAAAACCCGTGCCGAAAATGGTCAGCGCCAAACCCGTCGCGGTCTGGTTCGCAGACAGGCTCAAGGTCAGAAAACCGAAAATCATCGAGGTTGCCACTCCGGCCCCGGCCGCCAGCAGGATCGCCAGGTAGTGGTTGCCGGTGGTGAAGACCACGACAAAGCCGGTAATAGCACCCACCAGCATCATGCCTTCGACGCCCAGATTTAGCACGCCGGACTTTTCGACCACCAGTTCGCCAAGGGCCGCGATCAGGATCGGGGTCGAGGCACCAACCACGGTAACAATGATCGCTATGACCAGTTCCAGCGTCATATGCCTGCCTCCGTCTGCGGCGCCACCCGCCTGAGCCGGTAGCGCACCAGGATGTCCCCGGCGAGCAGGAAAAACAGCATCATGGCCTGGAACACGCCCGTCGCCGAGTTCGACAACCCGATTGTGGTCTGCGCCACTTCACCACCCACAAAGGTGATTGCCATGACAATTCCGGCAAAAATCACGCCGAGCGGATTTAGACGCCCGAGAAACGCGACGATAATCGCAGTGAAGCCATAATTGGTCGGGAAGCCCGGCACCATGCGCTGGAACGGTCCGGCCACTTCAAGCATGCCGGCAAGTCCCGCCAACCCACCACTGACGAGCAGGGCCAGCCAGATCGTCTTGTTCTCAGAGAACCCGCCATAGCGGGCCGCGTGCGGCGCCGCGCCCACGACGCGCATCTGATAGCCGAACACCGAGCGCGACATGATGAACCAGGCGACCAGCGCGACGATGATGGCGATCGGCACACCCGCATGAACGATGGTTCCAGGGAAAATATTGGGTAACAGCGCCTCGCTGGCAAAACGTCGCGTCTGGGGAAAGCCCATGCCCATGGGGTCCTTCCAGGGCGCCCGCACCAGATAATAGATCAACTGCACCGATGCATAGGTCAGCATGAGCGAGGTCAGGATTTCATTGACGTTCAGCCGGGTCTTGAGCAGCGCAGGAATGGCGCCATAGGCAGCACCGCCGGCCGTCCCGGCCAGCATCATTGCCGGCAAGGTCCACCAGCCGCCCGCACCGTGGCTGGCCAATGCCACCCAGGTCGCGGCCAACCCGCCCATGATGTATTGCCCCTCGGCACCGATATTCCACACATTGGCGCGGTAGGAGATCGAAAGCCCCACCCCGATGATAATCAGCGGTGCTGCTTTCACGCCGAGGTCTTGCCACTTGTAGCTATTGGTCAGCGGCGTCAGAAAGATTTCCCGCACCGCGCCAATACCGTCAAAGCCAATGGCAGAAAAAATGATCGCACCAATGATCATCGTCAGAAGAACTGCCGCGACAGGCGTGGCATAGAGCATGAAACGGGATGGCTCGCGGCGCCTTTCCAGACGGAATTGCATTATGCAGCCTCCTCGCCATGCACACCGCCCATCAGCAGACCGATCTCCTCGACGCTGAAATCGCCAATAGGCCGGCTCGCACTCAACCGCCCCATATTGATGACCGCCAGCGTGTCGCTGAGCGCCCGCAGTTCATCCAGATCCTGGCTGATCACCACGATTGCCGAACCAGCCGTGGCCAGATCGACCAGCGCTTGATGGATGGCTGCGGCCGCGCCCGCATCAACCCCCCAGGTCGGCTGGCTGACCACCAGCACAGTGGGCTTTTGCAGGATCTCCCGACCCATAATGTACTTCTGGAGATTGCCACCCGAAAGCGAACCGGCAGTCGCGGCCGGGCCAAGTGCCTTGACGGCGAAATCGGCGATGACCTTGCCGGTATAGGTCTTGGCAGCGCCCGAATTGATCAATCCCAGCATGACCATGCCGAGCCGATCACGTGCGGTGAGCACCGAATTGTCCGATAGGGAGAAATCACCCACCGCAGCGTGACCATTGCGCTCCTCGGGCACGGCGCACAATCCATGGCGCCGACGCTCCGTGGTGTCCATCAACCCAATGGCGCGTCCATCAATACTGATCGCTTCGCGCTCTTCACCCTTGAGCTCACCCGACAGCGCATCGAGCAAGGCGTTCTGCCCATTTCCCGCTACACCGGCAATCCCTAGAATTTCGCCCGCTCTCACAGTGAAATTGACATCTGCCACGGGCACATCGAAATCACCGGTCTTCTTGGTCGTCAGCCCGTTCACGACCAGTTTCGGATCGCCAAATTTGCGTCCCTCGGGCTTGACGATGTCCTGCAATCCCGCGCCGATCATCTTCTCCGCCATGGAGCGGCTGGTCTCGGCCTGCGGATCGCAGGTATCAACAAGTTTCCCGCCGCGCAGGATCGTGGCGGTATCGCACAAGGCTTTGATTTCGTGCAGCTTGTGGGAAATATAAAGGATCGAACAACCCTCGCTGGCGAGTTGGCGCAGCACTGTGAACAACTGGTCCACTTCCTGCGGAGTGAGCACCGAGGTCGGCTCATCCATGATCAGCAGTTTCGGGTTCAGCAACAGCGCCCGCACGATTTCGATGCGTTGCCGCTCACCCACCGAAAGCGTAGCTACCGTCCGATGCGGATCGAGCAGCAATCCATATGTCTGCATGACCTCCCGAATGCGGGCTTCTAGGTCGCGGGACGGGATTTTCGCGTCCATGCCAAGAGCAATGTTTTCGAGCACGGTCAGCGCTTCGAACAGCGAAAAATGCTGGAACACCATGCCAATGCCCAGCCTGCGGGCCGCTTTGGGGCTCGGCACCACCACCGGTTCGCCATTCCAGCGGATCTCGCCGCTATCAGGCTGCATGATGCCGTAGATCATCTTGACCAGAGTGGATTTGCCCGCGCCATTCTCGCCCAGCAGCGCATGGATTTCACCCGGCTTGACCGCGAATGACACATGGTCATTGGCCAGAACGCCGGGAAACTGCTTGGTGATGCCGCTCAACTCGAGCCGGTTGGGCATATCAAAATCCACTCGTCACCCCCGATCTTTTGGGGGTGGACACCTGCCCGACAGAAACTTCCCTTGCCCCAATGTGAACCATAATTTCAGCCGCCGCCAGTGCCGCAATAACCGAAGGTCGTTTATCCCCAAGCCCTTGTGCGCCGATAGGCAAAATCAGACGCTCCAGATTTTGCCGGTCGCCCCCCTGCTCGACATACCAGCTCGCGAATCTTGCGCGCTTGGTCCGCGACCCGACCATGCCCACATAGGGACAATCGGGGCGCGCCAGCGCTTCATTGGCAATCAGGAAATCCAGCGCATGATCATGGGTCAGGATGACATAGGCGCTGCCCGCTGGCGCGGATCTTACCACCGCCTCCGGCATGGCCACTCGACGATGCGGGACGCCCGGCGGCAAGGCCTCCAACTCGTCTTGCCGCGTGTCGATCACCTCAACCTTGACTGGCATCAGCAACAGGATTTGCGCCAGCACCCGTCCGACATGGCCCGCTCCAAAGACGTAGACATGGGCTGCCGAACTCTCGTCGGCTCTCACCCTGGCCAGTGTATCGCGCCGAACCGCGGCGTCCGCATAACGAAGCGTGACCGTGACCCGTCCGCCGCAACATTGACCGATTTCGGGGCCCAGCGGCACATCCATGGCCTCTTCGGCCCGCCCTTCGACAATCAAGCGGCGCGCATGCGCAATGACCATATATTCGAGAGCACCACCGCCGATTGTCCCGAAGATCGCTTCCATGCCCACCAGCATGAAGGTGCCTTGCTCCCTGGGCGAAGACCCGCGAACCGAAGTCAGTTCGCATGCAATCGCTTCGGGATTGGCAGCGAAAAAGACTTCAAGGGCAGCGGAAGCGGTCATATCAGCTATTCTGCGCCCTTCTCAGGCGCTCGACGCCCATCAACACCCGCTCGGGCGTTACCGGCGTATCGAGTTGCGGAGCAATTCGATAGTCCGCCACACTTGCAACGGCCATGCTCAATGCCTCGACGACACTGATCGCCAGCATCAAAGGCGGCTCTCCGACTGCTTTGGAGCGCCCGATCGTCGGCTCGCGGTTCACCGACCATTCGGCGATCTTCACGTTGAAAATGGGGGGAACATCGGAAGCCAGCGGGATCTTGTAGGTCGATGGCGCATGGGTGCGCAACTGGCCCTTATCGTCCCAGACTAACTCTTCCGTAGTCAGCCACCCCATGCCCTGGATGAAGCCACCCTCGATCTGCCCCAGGTCGATCGCCGGGTTCAGCGATTTGCCCACATCGTGCAGGATATCGACGCGGTCTACCGTATATTCGCCGGTCAGCGTATCGATGGTCACCTCGCTGACCGAGGCACCATAAGCAAAATAATAGAACGGATGCCCACGGCCTGTTGCCCGGTCCCAATGAATTTTGGGCGTCTTGTAAAAGCCTGCTGCCGAAAGCTGCACCCGGTTCAAATAGGCGGATGCGGCCAGTTCGGCGAAGGGAATGTGTTTCTCGCCGACATCCAGCCCGCCGGTCACCCAGCGGCAGTCGGCCTCGTCTGCGTCATACAGCTTTGCCGCATGCGCCAGCATGCGAGCCTTGATCTGCTCACAGGCATCCCAGGCCGCCATGCCGTTGAGGTCCGAACCAGACGATGCCGCAGTCGCCGACGTATTGGGCACCTTGCCGGTCGAGGTGGCCATGATTTTGACCGTGTCCAGGTTGACCCCGAAGGCATCCGCTACCACCTGCGCGACCTTGATATAGAGCCCCTGCCCCATCTCCGTGCCGCCGTGACTCAAATGGATCGAACCATCCTTATAGACATGCACAAGCGCCCCGGCCTGATTGTACCAGGTAGCGGTAAAGGAGATGCCGAACTTCACAGGCGTCAGGGCAATGCCCTTCTTGAGCACGGTATTCGACTTGTTAAAGTCCTGCACAGCCTGACGCCGGGCCTGATAGTCCGACGACGCTTCCAGTTCATCCACCACCCGATGGATGATGTTGTCCTCCACGGTCTGATGGTAGGGCGTCACATTATTGGTATCGGTGCCGTAGAAATTCGCCTTGCGGATCTCCAGCGGATCCTTGCCCAGCGCATAGGCGATATCTTCGATCCAGCGCTCGGTCGCCACCATGCCCTGTGGGCCACCAAAGCCGCGGAAGGCGGTGTTGGACACGGTATTGGTGTAAAGCGGTTCGGACCGAGCGCGCACCGCCGGGTACCAATACGCATTGTCGCAGTGAAACAGCGCACGGTCTGACACCGGCCCGGTCAGATCCGAAGAGAATCCGCCGCGCGCGCCATAGACGGCGTCCACGGCCAGGATTTTTCCTGTCTCATCGTAGCCGACATCATAGTCGACCACGAAATCGTGCCGCTTGCCGGTGGCTTGCATGTCGTCGTCGCGGTCGGGCCGAATTTTGCAGGCGCGGTTCCACTTCTTGGCGGCCACCGCCGCAACTGCGGCAAAAAGATTGCCCTGCGTTTCCTTACCGCCGAAACCGCCACCCATGCGTCGCATATTGACGGTTACCGCATTGTGCCGGATCCCTAGAACTTGGGCGACCATCAACTGCACCTCGCTCGGATGCTGGGTCGATGAGTGCACGGTGACGTCTTCATCCTCGCCCGGCACCGCGAGCGCTATCTGCCCTTCCAGATAGAAGTGATCCTGCCCGCCAATGGCGATGGCACCCTTGGCGCGGCGCGGCGCGGCGGCCAGTCCAGCATCGACCTCGCCCCGTTCGAGCTTTAGTGGCTCGGTGACCAGCTTGCCGCCTGCGGCCTGGGCCGCCCGGACATCGGGAATATGCGGCAGATCGCGATACTCGACCTTGACCAAATGCGCAGCACGGCGCGCGGCGTCCCGCGTCTCGGCAATCACCGCGAACATCGGTTGTCCCCAGAACTGCACCTTACCCACGGCAAAGATCGGCTCATCATGCTTGTGGCTTGGCGAAACGTCGTTCTCGCCGGGAATATCCTCAGCCGTCAGCACGCCGATGACGCCTGGCGCCGCACGAACGGCATCGAGGTTCATCGAAACAATCTGCGCATGCGCCCTGGTCGAAAGCCCCAGATAGGCATGCATCGTGCCCACGGGCTCAATCATGTCGTCGATATATTCGGCCGTGCCGGTCACATGTTTCGGCCCGCTATCATGCCGCGTGGGCGCGTGGAGTGTCGCAAGAGTGATATTGCTCTGCTTGTTCATCACGCCACCTCCCTCGCCAGACGCTCACTCCGCTCCTGTGTCCACAGGAAGAAGCGCTTGAGCAGGTTCTGTGCTGCAAGCATGCGGTAATCGGCCGACGCGCGCATGTCGCTGATCGGCTGATAGTCCTCGGCAAAGGCGGCGATCGCCGCCTCGATAGTCTCCATCGACCAGGGCTGACCAATCAGCGCCGCCTCGACCGCCTTCGCGCGCTTGGGGGTCGCGGCCATGCCGCCAAATGCAATGCGCACCATGCCCACCGAGCCGGCATCGTTGATAAACACACGGAACGCGCCGCACAGCGCAGAGATGTCCTCTTCTCGCCGCTTGGAGAGCTTGTAGGTGGCGAACTTCTCGCCAGCCGGCAGCAGCGGCAGCGTTACGCTCTCGACAAATTCCCCGGGCTGCCGATCCTGCTTGCCATAAGCCAGGAAATAGTCCTCGAGCTTGATCTCGCGCCGATGCGCGCCCTTGCGCAAATGCAGCTTGGCCCCCAGGGCGATGAAGGGTGGCGGCGTGTCACCAATGGGCGAACCATTGGCGATATTGCCCCCAATTGTCCCCATATTGCGGATCTGCTCGCCCGCAACCCGGTCCCATAGCTCGGTCAGTTCAGGAAAACTTGACGCAATGACCGGCTGCGCCTCCGAATAGGACACCCCGGCATAAAACCGCACTTCGCTGTCATTCTCGGCGATTCGCTTCAACTCCTGCAGGTGCCCGATGAAGATGACCGGCCCGATATCGCGCATGAACTTAGTGACCCACAGGCCCACATCGGTCGAGCCCGCAACAATCCGCGCTTCGGGATTAGCCTCGTAAACCGCCGCAAAATCATCAAGCGAAGCCGGGATGATGACCCGCTTGCTGCCCTCGCCGATTTCCACACGGCGACCATCGTGCAATGCCTGGAGCGTCTCCTTCACCGCGATGCGTTCGGCCCAAAGCGGATCACCCTGCGGCTGTCCGTAGGTTCCCATCTTTTCCCCGGCGCGGATAATCGGCGCATATCCTGTGCAACGGCACAGATTACCCTGCAACGCCTTCTCGATGGCCGCCCGCGACGGATCGGGATTGCGCATCCAGAGCCCGTAAAGGCTCATCACAAATCCAGGCGTGCAGAAGCCGCATTGCGAACCATGATAATCCACCATGGCCTGTTGCACCGGATGAAGTGTACCGTTCTCGCCGCGCAGATGCTCGATAGTCACCACATGCGTTCCGTGCAGGCTACCGACGAAGCGAATGCAGGCGGTCACCGAGTCATAGATGACTTCATCATCCATCAGCCGACCGACCAGAACCGTGCAGGCACCGCAATCACCCTCGGCACAGCCTTCCTTGGAGCCGCGCAGCCGCCGCTCCAGCCGCAGCCAGTCGAGCAGGGTCAGGTCGGGCGGCACCTCGGTCAGCGTCACCGCTTCCCCGTTGAGCAGGAATTTCAGGGCATTGGCGACTTCGACCATGGTTCAGCTCCCCCGATAGGTGGAATAGGCAAAGGGGCTCACCAGCAGCGGCACGTGATAATGCTTGTCTTCAGAAATCGTGAAGCGGATCGGCACAATATCGAGAAACGGAGTTTCGGGGCCGACGCCGATTCTCTCGAAATACTGCCCCACATGGAAGCGGATCTCATATTCGCCATGCTGGAATTCTTCGCCCAGCAATGGCTGATCCACCCGCCCGTCTTCATTGGTGTAGCTGTCGAGCAGGTGATGCGTGTGGTCTCCATGTACATAGTGCAGTTCCAGCCGCATGCCGCGCGCCGGCCTGCCATGCATGGTGTCCAGGACATGGGTGGTGAGCGCTCCGCCCATTTTGCTGCTCCGTATTCGTTCCCCGAAAGGCACAATAGCACGGGCACTTGCTCTTGATACTCTCAAATTGGAAGCAATATGCTGCCGGTCTGGCAACAAGAGGACACCGGCATGGCACCGCGCATCCCACCCGAAAGACCACGTGAGCACGCTTTGTCAGCAGGACTGCTGGCACGGGTGTTCCACCAGCCATCGCTGATCTATTTCAACGCCGTTGCCACCCATCTGTCCATCCGCGAAGCAGCGCGGCGGCTCAATATTGCCTCATCGGCCGTCACCCGTCAGGTGGCGCAACTTGAAGACGCTTTGGGCATCGAACTGTTCCTGCGCGAAAAGCGGCGCCTGCGGCTCTCTCCCGCCGGCGAAATTCTGTTTCGCCATTCACGTCGTCTTGCCGCGCCCATGGAAGCGGCCGTGTCGGAAATTGAGTTGCTGCGCGGTGTCCGTGCCGGATCGGTGCGGATCGCCGCAGCCGAAAGCGTCGGCCTGTCCTTCTTGCCCCAGCTCATCAGCGATTTCGGCAAGCGCTACCCACGCCTCAATCTCGATGTCTCCATTATCTCCTCGAGCGAAGTTGTCGAACGCCTGGTCGAGGAGCGTATCGACATTGGTTTTGGCTTCATCGCCAAGCCGCCCCGGCAGGTGGACGTGGCTTTTCGCCGGGATGTCTCCATCGGCGCCGTGATGTCTCCCGATCATCCCCTGGCAGGCCTCCGGAATCTGACAATGGCGCAGTGCCTCGAGCATCCCCTTGCCGTCGGCAAACCGGAAATATCGATCCGTGAGGTGATTGAACCCTTTCTACGCTCCTCGGCCAACATCACCCCGCCTTTGGTCGAAGTGAACTCAATCCGCCTGCTGGTCGAACTGGCCCTGGGCGGCCACTATGCCTCGATCATGACGCCGATTGGGGCCCAGAACGAGATCGCAGCGGGGCGCCTCGTCTTCCGCCCGCTGCACGATGGCGGACTGCCAACCAACCGCTTCGGAATATTGGTACGCTCAGGCAGCGCCCTCCACCTTGCACCGGCGATTTTCTTCGAACACGCCAAGAGCTTCTTTGAGGACCTATCGCTCCCCGGCGCCATCTGAATGCATGCGAGGGTTGACATTCATAGCCAAAAGGCTATTGGTTCAATCCATAGCCATTTATGAATGGATTGCAATGAACAACCATCAGGACGTTCTGTTTCGATCGCTGGCCGACCCCACCAGGCGCGCCATTTTCGAACAGCTCTGCAGGCAAGGCGAACAGACGGTCGGCACGCTGACCGGATTCGCCGGCGTCGCACAGCCGACCGTTTCGAAACATTTGGCTGTACTCAAGCAGGCCGGGCTGGTGCGTGATCGCCGCGCAGGCCGACAGACCCATTATTCGGCTCAAGTCCAGGCACTCACGCCGCTGATGGACTGGACCAAGGAAATGACCGGCTTCTGGGAGTCGCGGCTCGATGCCTTGGAAAATTTGCTCACGAGGATAGATCAATGACGCGCTTTATTCGTGCCTTTCACCGCTGGACCTCGATTGTTTTTACCCTGACGGTCATCGCCAATTTTGTTGCCATCGGCTTTCTGGGGCAGGCTGGCGTGCCGCCGCTCGTGACGTTTTCGCCGCTCCTGCCGCTTTTTCTCCTGCTGTTCTCGGGCCTGTTTATGTTCGTCCAGCACTACGCGCGTCGCCGCGCCGGCCTGAACCATGCCTGAGGGAAAGCCCAGGCGCCCGCCGCTCAAGCCCGGGCCTGACGGCATCGTCAGGCTCTCCGGCGGCAACCCTCAGATTGCCAAGGGCTATGGCAACGAAGTGGTACAGAAATACATCGCGGCCATGCCGGGCTGGCAGAGCGATGTCGGTCGCAAACTGGATGCCATCATCGAAAAGACCGTGCCCGGCATTCATAAGGCCGTCAAATGGAACACGCCCTTTTACGGCTTGGAGCAAGACATCTACTTTGTCAGCTACCACTGCATGACCAAATACGTGAAGGTCGCTTTCCACAACGGCGCCGAACTGCGCCCAATGCCTCCCGGCACTTCGAAACAGGCCAAGGTGCGCTATCTCGACATCTACGAGAACGATGCGCTGGATGAAGACCCGTTCGCCGATTGGGTAAAGCAGGCCAGCAAGTTGCCTGGCGAGAAACTGTGAGGAGCGGAACGATGGCATTTTCCAAGAATAGTGCCGCTGATCTGGCCACCGGCGCCACCCCAACTGAACTGATCGACAAGCGCATCGCCGACCTCCCCGATTGGCGGGGCGACAAACTGGCCCATATTCGCAAGCTGATCCACGAAGCCCTGCCCGACGTGGAGGAAGAGTGGAAATGGGGCAAGCCCGTTTGGTCGCATAACGGGATCCTGTGCACCGGCGAGGTTTACAAGGCGGCGGTGAAGTCCACGTTCTCCAAGGGCGCCTCACTGGAAGATCCCGATCACCTGTTCAATTCCAGCCTCGAAGGCAAGGTCCGCCGTGCCATCGATTTCTTTGAAGGTGAAGCCATCAACGAAACCGCGTTCAAGGCCCTGATCCAGGGCGCCGCAACGGCCAATGCCGCCACTAAACGCGCCCGGAAATAGGATCTCCCGCATGACCACTGCCACACAAACCCGCTCCGTCATTGTCGAGCGCGATATTCCCCAGCCGCCTGCCAAAATCTGGAAAGCATTGACCCAATCACACCTGATCTCGGAATGGCTGATGGACAATGATTTCGATCTCAAGGTGGGCCACAAGTTCAAACTGCGGGGCGAATGGGGCGGCGTGCTGGACTGCGAAGTGATTTCCATCGATCCGGAGCGCTCCCTGTCCTACGCGTGGGATCACCATAATGACGATCCGCTTTATGCCCTCAAAAGCGTGGTCACCTACACCCTCACACCAACTGATACCGGCACGCATCTGCGCGTGGAGCAGTCTGGTTTCCGCCCGGAGCAGAAGCAGGCCTATGGCGGCGCCCATGCCGGCTGGAAGCAGTTTCTGGAGCAACTCGAAACAGTTTCCGCACGTGGGGGCTGAACGCCCCGTCATGGATACAGGCGCCGCTTCCGTCTAGCGCAGGGGCGGCGCTTCTGCTTACCATTGGGCCTCCCGCCTGACGCAGAAGAGACTCATCCATGAACCGATATCCCCGCGACATGCATGGCTACGGCCAAACCCCGCCCCATGCCAATTGGCCCGGCGGTGCCCATGTCGCGGTGCAGTTCGTCCTGAATTATGAGGAAGGTGGGGAGAACAATATCCTCCATGGCGACGACGCTTCGGAGGCTTTCCTGGTCGACGTCCTGGGCGCAGCACCCTGGCCCGACCAGCGCCATGCCAATGTGGAATCCATGTATGAATATGGCGCCCGAGCCGGCTTCTGGCGGCTGCATCGCCTGTTCACCGAGGCGAACCTGCCCCTGACCATCTATGGTGTCGCGACGGCTCTGATGCGTGCGCCCGCGCAGCTCGCGGCCATGCAGGAAGCCGGGTGGGAAATCGCCAGCCATGGCCTGAAATGGGTCCAACACAAGGACATGCCGGCCGCCGAAGAAAGCGCCCAGATCGCCGAAGCGGTGCGCCTGCACACAATTGCCACCGGCTCGCGCCCACTTGGCTGGTACACTGGCCGCTCCAGCCTCAACACGGTTGACCTGGTGGCGGACCATGGCGGTTTTGCCTATATCTCGGACACCTATGACGATGACCTCCCCTATTGGAAGGTGATCGGCGGCAAGCCGCAGCTCATCATTCCCTATACGCTCAGCGCCAACGACATGCGCTTTGTCACCGCGCCGGGCTTCGACAATGGCGAGGAATATTTCACCTTCCTCAAGGACAGCTTCGACTGTCTCTACGCCGAAGGCCAGGCCGGATCACCCAAGATGATGTCAATCGGCCTGCATTGCCGCCTGGTCGGCCAACCAGGCCGCTATCAGGGCCTCAAAAAGTTCGTCGACTACATCAAGGGCTTCGACAGGGTCTGGGTCCCCACCCGCCTCGACATCGCCCGTCACTGGGCCAGGGAGCACCCCTATAAGGCACCCGAAGTGATCCCCAGCCAACTCGATCGCGCTGAGTTCATTGCCCGCTACGGGTCAATCTTCGAACACTCACCCTGGATTGCCGAGCGCGCCTGGGAAGCTGAAATGGGGCCGGCCAATGATACGGCCATCGGCCTGCACTTTGCCTTGCGGACGCAGTTCCGCATGGCCACGCCCGAAGAGCGCCTTGCGGTCCTCAAGGCCCACCCAGACCTTGCCGGCAAGCTTGCCGCCGCCAAGCGCCTGACCGCCGAGTCCACCGCCGAGCAGGCCTCGGCAGGCCTCGACGCTCTGACCGACGAGGAACGCGACAGGTTCACCACGCTCAACACTGCCTATGTCGAAAAATTCGGCTTCCCGTTCATCATCGCCGTCCGGGATCACAACAAGCAATCCATTATGGACAACTTCGAGAAACGCATCGCCAATACAGCCGCCGAGGAATTCGCTGCGGCCTGCGCGCAGGTCGAGCGCATTGCGCTGCTGCGTTTAAAGGCCATCCTGCCCTAGAAGGTCGAGTCCTGGCGCAGTAGATGAACAATACCGGCCGGATTGAAAAACCATCCGGCCGTCATGGTCTTTGTGCGACCTCATCCCGGAAATCGACCGCTGCACGGGTAGCAACATCTACGCGCATTTGACGAGGCCAGGCGGGTGGTCGCTGAGAGGCGAGGACGAGAACGCTGGAACCATCTCAACGCTCTGCCCGTCCACGCCATTCACGAGCGTTAGATCGGGCCATGCGGCCTATGCCGCCGCGATGTTGGGCAAACTGAAACATAGTGTCGACGCCTGAGGCCCTGCCCCATAGCCTCGGCCAGCGCAAACCTCTAAGCTCGACCCAGCACGACACAATTCGAAACGAGTCATGGTCTCTTCCTACGCCTTTCCAAGTGCCGGTCTGCCTAGTCAGATGGACCTGCATACCGGCCGCGCCACCTTCTCAGAGGCCTACGCCTTCATCCCGCGCGGCGTGATGCGCGACATTGTCACCTCCTGCTTGCCCCATTGGCGCGACACGCGGCTCTGGGTCATCGCCCGCCCCATGAGCGGCTTTGCCGAAACCTTCTCGCAATACATTGTGGAAGTGTTGCCCGGCGGCGGAAGTGAACGACCAGAAGACAATCCCGAAGCCGAAGGCGTGCTATTCGTGGTCGCTGGACAGGTGACCGTCACGATCGAAGACAAGACCCATTTGCTCGAAGCGGGCAGTTATGCGTTTCTACCCCCCGGCTGCGCCTGGAACCTTGTGAACAAATCCACCGAAGCGGTGCGCTTTCACTGGGTACGCAAGCGCTATGAAGCGGTCGAAGGCATCGCCGCGCCAGAAGCCTTCGTCTCCAGCGACAAGGACCAGCCGATCCGCTGGATGCCCGACACCAATGAGCGCTGGGGCACCACCCGCTTTGTCGAACCCGATGACGTCCGGCACGATATGCACGTCAATATCGTCACGCTTGAACCCGGCGCCGTCATTCCCTTCGAGGAAACCCATGTGATGGAGCACGGCCTCTACGTGCTCGAAGGCAAGGCGGTCTATCGGCTCAATCGCGACTGGGTGGAAGTGGAAGCAGGCGACTTCATGTGGCTGCGCGCCTTCTGTCCCCAAGCCTGCTATGCCGGTCCCGAGCGGTTCCGCTACCTGCTCTACAAGGACGTCAACCGCCACGCCAAACTGCCGTTTTGAGCCATGCCTGCCGACAACACGATCTTCACAGAACCCCTCACCACCGAGGCTTTCGCGCCGTTCGGCCAGGTTATCCAGACCGAGAATGCCGATCATTATCCGATCAATCTGGGCATGACTGAGCGCTTTCACGACCTGGCCCGAATTGAACTGGAGGGGGACAAGGCCCGCCCCCTGATCTCGATATTTCGCGGGCGCCCATACGCCTTGCCGCTCGACTTGTTGATGATGGAGCGGCACCCCCTGGGAAGTCAGGCGTTCTTCCCTTTATCCACCCACCCCTGGCTGGTGATTGTCGCCCAGGACAATCGTGGCGAGCCGACGCGTCTGCGCGCTTTCCGTCCCGCTGCGGGACAGGGCGTCAACATTGCCATCAATGTTTGGCACGGCGTCCTCACGCCCCTTGAGAAGACCAGCGAATTCCTCGTCGTTGATCGCGGTGGCGAGGGCAATAATCTCGAAGAGCATCACTTCAAGCATCCCTGGACCATAGTAGCGGATCGCCCAGGGTAACCTAGAAAGCGTCCTTGTCTCGCAACCGTCAGCGGCTTGCTGTAGTTTGTGGAGCAAAGGGACGGAGGCAGAAATGCATCTTTCAAGGCTGATTCAGGCCGCAGCAATGCTGCTGATGTTGGTTCTGTCAGCGCCGGTCATGGCCGCGACCACACTCAATGGCACCGTGACCTATCGCGAACGCATCGCACTGCCGGCGGACGCCTGGCTCCGCGTTACGCTGGTTGACCTGTCCACGATGGCCCCGGTTGTGGGCGCTTCAGCGGGCATTCCAGCCAAGGGTCAGGTGCCGATCGGCTTTGCACTCAATGTGCATTCGCAAATCGGAGAGAGCAGCGGCGCCTATGGATTGCTCGCCGAGATTTCCAGCGCCGGCCAGGTCCTGTTTCGCACACCCGATCCCGTGCCGGTGACCATCGGCGCCACCGCGCCAACCGCTATCATGGTCTATCGGACCCCGCCCCAGCCGCCCAGCCCGGAGCCGCCTATTCCCGCCACCCCGTCCGACCTCTTCGAAACGCTCTGGACAGTCACAAGCATTGGCGGACGACCGGTAGCCGCACTGCGGCCACCGACCCTGTCGATTGCCCCGGACCATCGCGCTGGTGGGTTCGGCGGGTGCAACAATTACTTCACTGAGGCCAGCACCGAAGCTCAGGCACTGACCTTCGGTCCTGCCGCCGCAACCCGCATGGCTTGCGCGCCAGACTTGATGAACGAAGAGACCGCCTATTTCACAGCACTGTCCGCCGTAGCGTCCTATGAACTCGATGAACAAGGATTGCGGCTGCTCGATGCAGCCGGTGTACCGCTCATCGGGCTTGTGCGCACCACGGAGTAGATCGGGTTGGAGACTGCTGAACTGATTTCGCGCCTGCTCGACGTCATCGAGCAGGACATTGCGCCTGTTACCGCCAAAGGTGTTGCGCGCGGCAACAAGTTGTTCGGCGCGGCCATCCTGAAGAAATCCGATCTTTCGGTGATCGTGGCAGAAACCAACAACGAAATCGAAAATCCGCTCTGGCATGGTGAAATGCACGCCATCAAGCGTTTCTTTGAACTGCCCACCAATCAGCGGCCGGCCACCAGCGACTGTCTGTTCCTGTCATCCCACGAGCCCTGCTCGCTTTGCCTTTCAGGCATAACCTGGTCGGGATTTGACAATTTCTACTATCTGTTCAGCCATCAGGACAGCCGCGACAGCTTCGCCATTCCTTACGACATCCAGATTCTTAAATCTGTCTACGCGGTGCCCGAACCCGAGACCGGCATCGTGTCTCCGGGACGCGATCTTTACAATCGCAGCAACGACTTCTGGACCAGCCATGGCCTGCAGGACATGATCGCCGGGCTATCCCGCAGCAATCGTGAGGCACTTTCGGCGCGCATCGACGATCTTAACGCCCTCTACGCCGAATTGTCCGATGACTATCAAAAGCACAAGGGCAGCAAGGGCATCCCGCTGGCCTAGTCGAGACCTACGGCGACCGCCGGCATGAATTCGCTACGCGGAGCCTCCGCAAAGGAGGCCGCAAAGGTCAGAAAGCTGATCGACAAGGCGAACAGCGCGGTAAGTAAAAGCTGTGACATGGTGTAAGGGCCCCTCATTATTCTCTTGGCGGGCCGGGCTCGGCCCTTCCCGCTTTCTGATTCCTTCTACGCATGCGGCTTTGAACGCAGGACCAATGCACTATTAATGTGTCATTCATAAATCCCACCGGGCGCATACCAGCCATGTGGCCCGAACTTTTTGCCCCCCCGCGCGTTGCAAGCTGTAACTATCAATGTAACCAAAGGGGTAGCCATGTCCGAACTGATTGCACAGTCTGGCGGCGCGGCACCGATGCTCGCCATTTTCACCGATTTCGACGGCACGCTGGTTGAAATCGCAGAAACGCCTGACGCTGTGGACGTGCCCGCCGATTTGGCGGATCAGTTGGAACGGACTGCCCGCGACTTCAATCATGCATTCGCCGTGATTACCGGACGTGAGATTGCAGATATCGACCGCTTTCTCTCTCCTCTGCACCTGCCAGTTGCCGGCGCCCACGGCGCCCAGCGCCGCCGGGCCGATGGTACGCTACTTGAACTCGATGCCAATATCAGCGGTGCCGCCCAAGCCATTGCCGACGCTTTGAGGCCGTTGCTCGAAGAGCATCCCGAATTGATCCTGGAGCCCAAGGACGGCGCCGTTGCGCTACATTTCCGCCAGGCACCGGAGTTGGAAGAAGACTGCCTTCTCGCCATGCAGGCGGCTATCGGCACACATCCTGAATTCACCCTCGTCCCGGGCAAGATGGTCCTTGAGGCGCGTCCCGCCGGCATCGACAAGGGCAGTGCCCTTAAAGCCTACATGCAAGAAGAACCCTTTGCCGGTCGCACGCCGATCTTCATCGGCGACGACACAACCGATGAAGATGCCTTTCGGGCCGCACAGGACCTTGGCGGCATCGGCATCAAGCTTGGGCCGGGCAAGACGATTGCGCGCATGCGTATCGCCGACGTTGCTTCTGTATATGCGTTGCTTGAGGGCCTAACCCAGATCGTGGCGCAGCCGCACGCAACAGCCAATCTCGCGGACGAATCGCCGATTCTGGCGGACACGACTGCACACTGATCTGCCGACCGCCGGTCATGCCGGCAAACATATATGTTCAACCAGACACGGAGGCACCAGCCACATGAGCCGCATCGTCATTGTATCGAACCGTACGCCCGGCAAGGGTCCCGCCGCCGGTGGGCTTGCCGTCGCGCTGCGCAAGGTACTGAGCGAAAGGGAGGGCTTCTGGTTCGGCTGGTCTGGCAAGCTGACGGAGCAGCCCGCCCGCGACGCCCGCATCGAGGATATCGATGGCCTCAAGGTCGCACAGATCGACCTCAGCCGTGAGGATCATCACGCCTATTATGCGGGGTTCTCGAACTCCATTCTCTGGCCCAGCTTCCATCTGCGCCTTGATCTGGCAACGATCGAAAGCCACTGGTACGAGGGCTATCGCCGGGTGAACCAGCAATTCGCCAAAGCGCTGCTGCCGCTGCTCAAGCCCGATGACGTGGTCTGGGTGCACGACTATCACCTGATCCCGCTCGCCTCTGAATTGCGCCAGCTCGGCGCGCGCAACCGCATGGGCTTCTATCTGCATATTCCCTTCCCCACGACCGATGCGCTCTATGCCATTCCGCACCATGAAGAACTGATGCGCGACCTGTCGCGCTATGATCTGGTCGGCATGCAGGCCAAGCGCGACGTTGTCGCGTTCACCGAATTTGCGGAGCATCAGGCGCCCTCCACGTTTGGCGGCCACAAGGTGCAGGCGATCGATTTCAGCCGCACCGAGGTAGACGCTTTCCCCATCGGTTCGGACCCGGATGCCTTTGCCAGGCTCTCCGTCAGTCCCGCCGCCACCAAGATGGTGAACCGCATGAAGCGAGTTTTGGGCGATCAGCGGCTGATCCTGGGCGTCGACCGGCTCGACTATTCCAAAGGTCTGCCGCAACGCGTTGAAGCCTATGAAAAACTGCTCGCCAATAATGCTCGGCTGCGCCGATCCGTACACCTGCTCCAGGTGGCTCCGCCGTCGCGTGACAGTATCAAGGAATATCAGGAAACCAGCGATACGCTGGACGCCATGTGCGGCCGGGTCATGGGGCATTTCGCCGAGCCCGACTGGCAGCCCCTCACCTATGTCAAGCGCGCCTATGGTCAGCCAAGCCTGGCCGGACTTTACCGCATGGCTCGTGTGGCCCTGGTCACGCCGTTGCGCGACGGCATGAACCTGGTGGCGCACGAATTCGTCGGATCACAGAACCCTGACGACCCTGGCGTGCTGGTGCTCTCACGCTTCGCCGGTGCCGCCGAAATCTTCCCAGAGGGCCTTCTGGTCAATCCTTTTGATACGGACGAGACATCCGAGGCCCTCCGCATGGCGCTCGACATGCCGCTCGATGAACGCAAGCAGCGTTGGGCCGCTCTGATGAAATCCGCACAGAAGCACAATGTCGATGATTGGGCAGTGAGCTTCCTCAATCATCTGACCCAGGGTGGACCGGACAAACCCAGCGCGACGCGCGATGTGCTTTATCTCGGTTCAGCCAGCGAGTTGGCTACGCCTCCGAACGCCATGGGGTCCCCGACGCCGCCAGCAGTGTAACCAGCATGCGGTTGGCCGGGGTGGCGATGCCATGTTTTTCGCCCAGCCGCACGATAACCCCGTTGCGGGCTTCGATTTCCATGGGGTTGCCCGCCAGCCGATCAGCATGAATTGACCCGGCTATCGCGCCCTCCTTCATCGCTCGCATGTTCTCGACGGTGGAGTCCACGACAGCTTGCGGCACCACAGCGCCCTCTGCCCGCCCGACAGCCGCGCACTCTTCCGCCAAGGCGCGAACGATGGCCTCCATGTCATGGGACCAGACCGGACCAGTCGCCCGCAAGGTCAGCGCCGGCACAATGGCAGCACAATTGCCGGTCAGCTTGACCCAGAGCTGGGACACAAAATCGGCATGTGTCGCCGCCTCGATTTCCGTATGGGCGAATAACTCCGCCAACGCCTCGCCATTTTGCCCTGCGGGCACTGCGATGATGCCATGTCGGCTCTGGACGATACGACCAGGTGCGCTGCGCGAGGCAGGCAGATTGATCATCACCGGGACCAGCCGGTCTGCCGGCACCAGATGGGCAAACAGGCTCACGTGCTCCACCCCATTCTGGATGATCGCCACGCGCGTTGTCGGCCCGCACAATGCCTTGAGCCATGGCGCCGTCGCATCGACACTATAGGCCTTTGTCGTCACCAGAACCCAATCCACCGGCTCGCCCTGCGAGGGGCCGGTCAGCACTGTCGGCGCGGCCTTGATCACGCCTTCTGGCGTTTCCACCACCAGATCGGTGATCGGCGTGCGAACGCAGACCGAAACATCAAAGTCTGCGTTCTGGGCCAGCCAGGCGGCGAGGGTTCCCCCGATAGCGCCCGGCCCGACAATAGCGATGGAAGTCATGGCAATCCCCTCGAAAATGCAATGGGCGGCCCGAAGGCCGCCCATTGCTCAAAATGTGCTTCACGCGCTGGCTGATGCGCGCCGGGCACGGCCTGCGTCGCGCTGACCCTTGTTCCAGCGCGGCTTGCCCGATTTGGCACCGGCCGGCTTGTTGCCTGCTGGCCGGGCAGACTGCGGCATGCCTTCGCCCGATTTGCTGCGCTCACCACCCGGGCGAGGCGTATTGAACTTGCGCGGGCTCTTGGACTTTGGGTTGCGGGCGGTGCGCGCACCGCCCGGTGCACCGGCATTGCTCCGCGGCTGACGTGGCGCCGCGGCTTCTTCGACCAGATTCAGATCGCCCGACACCGGAAGTGTTCGGCGGATCAGCCGTTCGACATCGCGCAGCTTGGACTTTTCCGTACCATCACACAGCGTTATGGCAATGCCTGAGGCGCCATTGCGGCCGGTGCGGCCAATGCGGTGCACATAATTCTCCGGATCATCCGGCAGGTCATAATTGACCACATGCGTAATGCTTTGCACATCAATGCCGCGCGCCGCGATATCAGTTGCAACAAGAATGCGCACGCCGCCGCTGGCAAAGCCCTTGAGCGCAGCCTGGCGGGCATTCTGGCTCTTGTTGCCGTGAATGGCAGCGGCGTCATGTCCATCAATGGCAAGATTCTTGGCCACCCGATCGGCGCCGTGTTTGGTGCGGGCGAAGACGATAACCCGCTCCATGCCTTCAGCTTCATCGGCGAGGAGATTGTTGAGTACGCCGCGCTTGGCCTTGGAGCCGGACATGATCACCCGCTGGTCGATCTTGACCACCGTGGAGCCCTGTGGTGCGGCTTCAACCTTGATTGGCTCTTTCAGCAAAGATTTTGCCAAATCCTCGACTTCCGCCGCCATGGTGGCAGAGAATAACATGGTCTGACGCCGAAGACCGATGGCCTTGGCAATGGCCCGCACCGGCGCGATAAAGCCCATATCGAGCATCCGGTCGGCCTCGTCCAGCACCAGCCAGCGCGTTTCGTTGAGGCGGATCTTGTTATCGTCGAGCAAGTCCTTGAGGCGGCCTGGCGTGGCCACGACCACATCGACACCCTTGGCGATCTTCTGCACTTGGTGGTAGCGCGAAACGCCACCCAGCACGAGAACCGTATCGAGCTTCATCTTCGAGCCCGCAAACTTGCGAATATTCTCTTCGATCTGCACGGCCAGTTCGCGCGTCGGCGCCAGGATCAGCGCGCGCGTTGTCATCGGCCGGGGCCGACCGGTCAACCCAAGAAGGCCGGCCAGGATCGGCAGCCCAAAGGCCGCCGTCTTGCCCGAACCGGTCTGGGCAATGCCCATCATGTCCCGCCCTTCAATGAGCTTGGGAATGGCCTGGGCCTGAATTTTGGTGGGCTCGGTAAAGCCGCCGGCAGTCAGGCTGTCGGTGATCAGTGTCGGCAGGCCGAGCGAGGTAAAATCGTTCAAACTCGTGTCTTTCATCTTGCGCAAAACCGCGCATGCGCCAAGCCGCAATGCGGGTGGCGCTTCTAACAACTTTGCAATCGGGCGATGGGATTATCGCGCGGGTGCTGGCTCAAACCCGGACCGCACATTCTGGGGTATCCGGGTCGACTTCGCCGCTCACCGCTTGAGTAAGAAGGGAAGTCCATCAACGGCCATTTCGCCGTGACGTCGCGTTCATATGGGGGAATTGGCTCAGAAAGGCAAGCGCGATGGGCGCATGGGTGGTGTGCTGCGCCGCTGTCGGGTCTTAAATCCCGCCATACCAGTCATAGCCATTGTCCTCCCAATAGCCGCCCTTGCCGCGGCCGAAGGATGACAGGTCGTCGACCAGCTCGATAGTGTGCAGATATTTCGGCTGCTTGTAGCCAAGGGCCCGCTCGATCCTGAGGCGAACCGGTGCACCATTGCTCACCGGCAAGACCTCGTCATTGAGCCCATAGGACAGGATAGTCTGGGGGTGATAGGCATCCACCAGATCCGAGCTGGTGTAATAGAGAATGTCCCCGGACAGGCCGCGCTGGATATTGTCGTAGCAGTGATAGACGCAATAGCGCGCGCCCGGCTTCACCCCGGCCTGGTCGAGCACCGGCCCCAAGGGTGTGCCGGTCCACTTGGCAATGCAGCTCCAGCCCTCGACACAATCGTGCCGGGTAATCTGTGTACGCTCCGGCATGTTGCGCAACTCGGCCAGCGAGAAGCTGACTTCTTTGTCCACCATGCCCTTGATGGTCAGGCGATAGGGTTCGAAATTGGCCTGCCTCAGGAACATATATTCCGCCGTCGTGGGATCGGTCGAACCATTGGGGCGCTGACCCTGGCGGATGTCGGTTTCCGCATATTCGCGCGCCAGCACCTGATTGCCGATCAGGGCGCGCTGCGCCCGGTAGGTCAGTACATTGGCTTGCTCGAGTGCCTGACGCACCGGATTGCCGCGCTGGCCGAGAAAGTCGAACTGATCGCATCCCGATAGTGCCAGGGACGACCCCAGCGCGGCCGAGCCGACCAGAAACTTGCGGCGATTGACGATCAGGCGGCTCATGGCTTGTCTCCCTGTTCCCTGGGCGTGCCGGGGCTGGTGCGATACCAGCCGGTAATCATGGAGCGCAGCTCGTTGAGCGGGCCGGCCAGTAGCACCATGATGATATGGACAACGAAGAACAGCACCAGCAGCACCATCACAACGAAATGGATGGTGCGTGCCGTCTGCCGGCCCCCGAAGATATCCAGCAGCCACGGCCAGGCCGCATCCATGCCCGGACTCATGGTCAGGCCCGTCAGGATGATCAGAGGGAACAGCAAAAAGAAGATCGCGAAATAACTCAGCTTCTGCAGCGGCGTGTAGCTGCGGCCGTGATGTAGGCGCAGCCGCGCGTGATCCAGGGCATCCCGCGGCAAGCCTGTGATGTCGCCGGTCCTGGGCAGAATATCGCGCCGCAAATGGCCATTGATGAAACTGGCCAGAAACCAGATGAACAAGGCGGCAACAAAAATCCATCCAAAGAAGAAATGCAGGACCCGCCCTGTCGCCAGGTCGCGGAAGGAGGGAATTGTCACCGCGCCGGGAAAGCCGATAAAGCTGGGATTGGCCGCCGGCCCGCTCATGCCCAGAACGCCGGTCGTGTCGAAGGTCTGCCCGAAAATTGTGGTTTGCCCGCGTGGCCCATCTGGCGTGTTGACAGCACCAATGCTGAGCACTGAATTGTCGAATTCGAAGCCGGATTGCTTGCCGATGTAGAGGCTGGGGTGGGCGTTGAAAATCTGCAGGCCGGAGAGCAGCAGGAAAAACAGACAGATCGCCCAGACCCAATGGGTCAGCCGCGTCCAGATGGACTGGCGATAGACCAACGGACCTTTGACCGGCGGCAGGCCCTTGTCTTCTTTAGTCATGTTCCCCCCTCGGGCCAATCGCGTGATATCCGCCTCTAGTAACGGTAGCGTATCGAGCGGAGGGTCGCTATCACGTCGATGTTATTGCTGCGCTTATGCAGTTCACATCGCCTGTTCGCACCATCCGCTAATCGGGTTACCTGTTCACGCAGCCGTGTTCGGCGCTCGCTTTATTGCCCCTGCTGTGTAACCTCCTGTACAAGCGGCGCGAATGGAGAACCAATGCAGGCGGATGCAACCGAGAAACGGATGCGCGAGTTGATGCTCGCCGCACTCGACGGCGATGCAGCCGCTTATCGCCGGCTGCTGGCCGAGCTCACACGCTATTTGCGTCCTTGGTTTGCAAGACGCCTGAGCGCGTCCCATGTTTCTCACGCGGAGGATTTAGTGCAGGAAACTTTACTTGCCTTGCACGCCAAACGTTCGACCTACGACCGCAGCCGGCCCTTCACGGCCTGGTTGCATGCTGTTGCACATCACAAATTTGTCGATCATGTCCGTCGCCACGCCATCCGGCCCACCGTTCATCTTGACGACGACGCGCCCATATTTGCGTTCGACGACAGCGCCCACGCCGCCGACCGCCGCGATGTCGATGCAGTGTTGACCCAGGTGCCTGAACGAACCGCCGATCTCATCCGCCAAACTCGTATAGAAGGCGCTAGCATCGCCGAGGCTGCGGCTCGCCACGGTATGAGTGAAACCGCTGCAAAGGTGTCGATACACCGCGGCCTCAAATCCTTGGTGCGCAGGTTTGCGGGAGGCAGCAAATGACCGATGAACTGATCGATCGCCTGACATCCGATCTCAAGCCGACAGCGCCGCGAGCGTTGGAGAAGCGACTATGGCTGGCTCTGGCTCTGGGTTTGATCGGCACGCTTCTGGTTGGCCCGCTAGTGCTTGACTTGGTGGTCGGCCGCCCTCTTGGAGGCGCCTGGGGTGACTCCATGTTCTGGGGCAAACTGGCCTATACCATTGGTCTGGGTAGTCTTGGGCTGCTCGCCCTACCGGCTCTCTCCCGCCCGGACCAGTCGCGCATCTGGCCGCTGCTCTTCGCCGGCGCTCTGGCGATGCTGGCCCTGATCGTCGGCACCTTGGGTTGGATGCAGTCGGACTGGGCCATGCCGGTGCTGATGGGCGCAACAGCCTTGGTCTGCCCATGGCTGATAATTTTGACAGCGGCCCCACTGCTGGCTGTGCTGCTTGGCATGATGCGCAGCTTCGCCCCCGCTTCGCCGACACTGGCGGGTCTGGCCGCGGGCCTTCTCTCCGGAGGCTTCGGCGCAGCGTCCTACGCCTTCTATTGCGGCGAAACCAGCATGATGTTCATGGCTGTCTGGTATTCTCTGGGCATTGCCCTGACCGCGCTTCTGGGCGCGATCATCGGGCGATACTTGCTCCGCTGGTAGCGACCGGGACTATTCGTCCCGCGCTGCCCAGTTGATACCACGGCGCATGATGGTGGCGAAGTTCGGGTTTTCGAATTCCTTGGCGACGTGCCCCAGGGTCGAATGGAAGACGCGGCCCTGACCGTAGCGATGCTTCCACACCACTGGAACGACGGCACCCTCGATCCAGGGCGCATGCTCGCCGGTGAACGTCGTGGTTGCCAGCACATCAATCATCGGATCGACATGCATGTAATACTGCTCGGAGGTGTATGGGAAACTGGGTTTGATCCCCGCCATGATCGGATCATCTGGCTTGGTCACATCGACGGTGTAATCGAGAATGTCGCCCGGATGCGCCACCCATTGTCCACCGATCATGAACTGGTAGACCACTGACTCGCGGAAGGCATCCGACATTCCACCGTGATGACCGGCGAGACCGACACCACCGCGCACGGCATTGGCGAGGTTCTCTGCCTCCTCCTTCTCGATCTTGCTCATCGTGTAGATCGGAATGATCAGCGACAGATCGGCAATCGAGGGATCGGCGAAGGCACTAGTCTCGGTCGCCGTGCGCACCGAATAGCCGTCCTCATGCAGCCAGCGGCGGTAGATGGTGGCGCACTCCTCCGGGTCGTGACCTTCCCAGCCGCCGTAGACAATCAAAGCACTGCGCATGAGCATTTCCCCTGCAAATCAAACGGCGCGGAGAATACCCGACTGAGCTGGTATTGAAAGCCCATCAGATGCGATTGATGTGATAAAGCCTGTTCACGAAATGCAGGCGGCGTTCGAATACCCAGCGCAATGGCGGGCCATAAAGGCCCAGATCTTCTTGCCTGTGCGCCTCTTTGAGGGTCGCCTGCGCAAACAGCTCCTCCCATTGAGCCGCATCGAGATAATTGTAAGTCAGGTGCACGTCGTGCCCCCGATTGCCGACCCAATCCATCAATCGCAGCGTTGGTCCAGCCAATATCCCACGGCGCAGATGATCCTTGATCACCACACTCACCGCGGCCACCCGTGTGGCCTCGGCCAACACCCGGGCCGGTTCTTTGGCATGGTGCAGGACATCCACGATCGTGACGCAATCGAAATGCTGGTCGGCAAAGGGTAGCCTGTCTCCGTCATAGGCCATGACAGGAACATGCGTCACCGGGCGCACCAGAACATCAACGCCTTCGATCACCAGTTCCGGCCGCCGTTGCATCAGCGCTTTGGCCACCTGCCCGTCGCCACACCCGACATCGAGGACTCGAACGGCGTCGCTCGGAATGGCAATGGCAAGGCTATCCGCCAGCGCCTCAACGCGCCGCCTGAAGATCAGAGCGCCATGCACCGAGTTGAGCAGGCGCTTGCTCCGGGACCGTACACTCATGCCGGCCTGGCTTCGAGCCGCCGTTCACGGTTAAAAGCCCAGGCGCGCAGCACAAGGTAATTGAGCCCTGAGGTCAGCGCGATGACCAGAATTGCTGCTAGCAGACTGGGCAGGGCAAATGTGCCATGAAGCAGGAGGCTGAACATGGTGGCTAACCCCAGAGCCATCATCTGCACCGCGACATAGCGTGGAAGCGCCTGCCCATGCGGTGCTTCGGAACCGAAACTGAAGCGCCGGTGCAGCAGATAAACGGGGACGATGAATGCAGCATAGCAAAATGCGCTGACAAGCCAGCTTTCCACCATAGGCAACACCCAGATCAAACCCGTGCTGACCACGACACAGCTCGCCGCGGCACAGGCGCCGATCATCAGGAACACTACGATCCCACCGCCGGTCGGACGCATCGCGCCCTGCTCGGGAGGCGCATGCATCAGACTTTCCAGGGCGACATTCATTGGTGGCGCTTTCTGCAGGCAGGTTGCTTGTCCAGCAATACCGAAAAACCCTTGCAACCGCGTTTACGGTCCGCCGCCGCCCGCCCGAAAAACTGTGACCGGAATTTTGACCAAAAGGTCCACTTTCCACTGTCACAATTAGCTGATTAGTTGTTCTATGGCACTGCTGACAGCCCTTCAGGCGTCGGGCTGATGGCAGGTACATTGACGACAGCAACAAGTACAAGGGACATCAGGGATGAAGAAAGTACTTCTGGGCGCAACGGCGCTCACGCTCTGCGCCGGATTTTCTCCGGCCGCCTACGCGGAATTCACGCTCAATATCCTGCACATCAACGACTTCCACTCCCGGTTCGCCCCGATCTCGCAATACGATGCCAATTGCAGCGCCGAGGACGACGCTGCCGGCGAATGCTTTGGCGGCATTGCCCGGCTCAAAACCGCCATCGATGACAAACGCGCTGAATATAAGAGCGAGAACGTCGTGCTGGTGGACGCCGGTGACCAGTTCCAGGGATCGCTCTTCTACACCCAATACCGCAGCGAGATTATCGCCGAGTTCGCCAATGATCTGGGCATCGAGGTCATGGCCGTGGGAAACCACGAGTTTGACGACGGCCCCGAAGAGCTCGCCAAGCTGCTTGACGCGGTGAAATTCCCGATTATCTCGGGCAACACCAATGTTGAAAACGAACCTCTGCTGGCCGGTCGCGTGCCGGGCACCCTGGTCCTCGAGATCGGAGGAGAGAAGATTGGTTTTGTGTCCGCTCTGGCCGAAGACACAGACGAAACTTCGTCTCCGGGCGACAATGTCGAATTCGAAGACACGATTACCAGTCTCACTACACAGGCCGAAGCGCTGACCTCGGCTGGCGTGAACAAGATCATCGCACTGACGCACATTGGCTACTCGCAGGACCTCCGGGTCGCAGCCAACGTGCCCAATGTCGACGTGGTGGTGGGCGGTCACTCGCACTCGCTGCTTTCCAACACCGATGAGAACGCTGTGGGCCCCTACCCCACCATGGTCAACGGCCCAGACGGAAATGAAGTGCCGGTTGTCACCGCTGGCGCCTACGCCAAGTATCTCGGCGATCTCACCGTCACCTGGGATGACGATGGCAACGTGATCTCGGCCGAAGGCGCTCCGATCATCATGGACGCGTCGGTCACTCCTGACGAAGGCTACGTTGCTCGCCTTGCGGAACTTCAGGAGCCGATCAACTCGCTGATGGAAGAAGTCATCGGCACTTCGACCGAGGCTATCGAAGGCTCACGTGAAGTCTGTCGTGTGGTCGAATGTTCCATGGGCAATCTGGTTGCGGACGCTATTCTTGATGCCGCTTCTTCCTCTGGCGCGACAATCGCCATCCAGAATGGTGGCGGGCTCCGCTCGTCCATCGATGCCGGTGAAATCACCATGGGTGAAGTGCTGACGGTTCTGCCCTTCTCCAACACCCTGGCCACCGTTGATATCTCCGGTGCCGATGTTATCGACGCGCTGGAAAATGGTGTGTCCGACATCGAGAACGGCGCCGGTCGTTTCCCGCAGGTCGCTGGTCTGAAATACTCCTATACCCTCGCCAACCCGGTCGGCGATCGCATCAGCGATGTCCTGGTCAAGGGTGAAGGCGATGAGTGGGTGCCGATCGACGAAGAGGCCACCTATACGATCGTCACCAACAATTACATGCGCGGCGGTGGCGACGGCTACGGTACCTTTGCCGAGGGCGACAACCCCTACGACTTTGGCCCCCCGCTGGAGCAGGTGCTGGCCGACTACATCGCCGGGCTCGGCGGTGAATACACTCCCTACACCGATGGCCGCATCACGGTAATCGAGTAGGCTTAAATGCCTGAACACAGGAAAGGGCGCTCTCGGGCGCCCTTTTTTACTTGCCCGGCCAGTCAGGTGCGACGCGCCAATTGTCCCCAGGCGAGCAGGATGATTACCGCGCCAACGATGGCACCGATAAAATTGGCACTATCATCGGGACCGAACCAGCCGATCTGTTGCCCGAGCCAGGTCGCCAGAACCGAACCGACGATGCCCAATACTGTGGTCAGGATGAAGCCCGAAGGCTTGTTGTCGCCTGGCGTGATCCACCTTGCGATCAGCCCGGCGAAGAATCCGACGATTATGGCCCAGACAATGCTCATATGACGCTCCTGTTATTCACAAGGAAATTGGCATCGCCTCAACCGGTTGCAATAGCGATGACAAATTTGATCGCCGTTTGTGATCCGGAACTGCGCAACTCAACGCAGAAAGGTTCGTTGTGTGGCTGTCCAAGTGGGGGGCACATCCCACAAACGGAGTACTGAAATGAAAAAGACCTTTATCGCAACTGCAGTTACCGCGCTTCTCGCTTCCACCGCGATTGCTCAGGACGCCAATGTCGGCGTTGACGCAGGCGGAGGTGCATCTGTGGAAACCCCAAGCCTCGATGCAGGCGCTAGCACCGACACCAGTGTGGATGCAGGTGTCGACACCGATGCCGGTGCCAAGGGCAAGGCGAGCGCCAATGCCGGCGCAAACGCCAACGCCAACGCCAATGCCAATGCCAGCGACATGGCCGACAACACCTACGGCTCGGTGATGGCATCCATCAAGGGTTCGGCTGACCTGGACCTGTCCAGCATCACAGATGAATCGAAGATCAGCATCGTGTTGCTCTCGTCCCTCCAGGGCGATGCCGCCACTGAGAGCGCTGCACTCGACGCTGAACTGACAACCAATGCCGACGCGCAGGCCGGTCTGCATTCCCGTATTGAAGGAAACACGGCGATCACGGCCAAGCTCGAAGCTGAAGGCCATGCCGTCGAGGACGTTGTCAGCGTGAAGACCAAGGCTGACGGTTCGGTCATCGTTTATGTCGATGATCGTGACTGATAATTTCTCTTGCGAGAAATCTACAAAGGGCCCCGGCAAGTGCCGGGGCCTTTCTTGTGACTAAACGGCATGTAAGGGCCCCGGCAAGTGCCGGGGCCTTTCTTGTGACTAAACGGCATGTTCGGCCCGTTCCCGATCAGTCACCGTCGCCATATCCAGCACCTTTTGAATATTGGTGGCATGCCGGAAGCTGGGCTCCAGATTCTGACCCTGTCGGCACGCGTCAATGAAGCGCTCGTAGTTGGTGGGCACCGGATCGACCTCGACCTCGGTCCAGGTGCCGGTTTCGGCATCCTGCCCCAAGCACGTATAAAGCCTGGACCAGTCGTGACGATGCTGCACCTCGATCGAGCCGAGTTCACCATAGACCCGTAGCCGCAGCTCGTTGAAGTGGCCCGTCGCCCAGCGCGAGGCATGCACCACACCCAGCGCACCATTTTCCAGCTGCGCCGTCATGGCGAAGCTGTCATTGGCGTCCAGATCATATTCGCCAATTTTGTTGCCCGGTGCCTTGTCGAAGGTTTCCAGGCGGCAGAAGACTTTCGAGAAGTCACTGCCCGCGCCATAAGCGGCAAAGTCGAGAATGTGCACGCCGATATCACCCAATACACCGTTGGATCCGTGCTTCTTGGACAGGCGCCACAGCCACTGGCTCTCCGTCCGCCAGTCGCCCCAGGCGCGAGACACCAGCCAGCTCTGCAGATAGCTAGCCTCGAAATGCTTGACCGTGCCAACCTGGCCCGACTGCACGATTTCGCGTGCCTTCTGGAGCTGGGCAACATTGCGATAGGTCAGGTTGACCATATTGACCAGGCCCAGCCGTTCGGCGGTCTCGGTCATTTCCATGGCTCGTGCGTGATCAGTCGCCAGGGGCTTTTCGCAGAACACATGCTTGCCCGCCGCCAGGGCAGCCATTGTCGTAGGGTAGTGCACACTGTCAGGTGTCACATTGGCCACGGCATCGAACTGTCCCCAGCCCAGGGCCGCGTCGAGCGAACCGAAGCCGCGCTCGATATTGTGTGCCGCGCAGAAGGCCTCGACCCGCGAGGGGTCGACGTCGACCCCGCCGGCCAGGGTGACCCCTTCAATGCTTGCGAAGTTCTTGGCGTGCGTATTGGCCATGCCGCCGGTACCCAGGATGAGGATACGCATATTTCAAATCCCTGGCCGTCGCCGACGGCCCTTTCGTCTGTTGTCTTTGCAGGTCACCCCCGCCATGGGCGGGAATGACCGTTGGTCCGACACGGCGCACTCCGCCAGGGCAGAAGCCGCGCTACGGCTCGGTCAGCTTTTCACTTCGCCCGCGTGATCGGCGGCGCTCAGCTTTGCCCCGCGTTCCTCGATCTTTTCGATAGCCTCGGCAACCGGCGTGTTGGGTGCCTTCATCAGATGCGCCTGGCGATCGCCCTGATGGGCCCAGTTGACCGCATTGCGAAGCACCTGGCCGACATTGGCGTCATGATAGGTCGGATAGGTTTCATGGCCGGGGCGGAAATAGAAAATATTGCCTGCGCCACGCCTGTAGGTCAGGCCCGAGCGGAACACCTCGCCACCCTGGAACCAGGACACGAACACAGTCTCCAGCGGCTCCGGCACAGTAAATGGTTCGCCATACATCTCTTCATATTCCAGCTCGAAATAAGCTGGCAGGCCCTTGGCGATCGGGTGCCCGGGATTGACCACCCACAGGCGCTCGCGTTCACCGGCTTCGCGCCAGTGCAAATTCGCCGGCGAACCCATCAGCCCCTTGAACACCTTGGAGTGATGCCCCGAATGCAGCACGATCAACCCCATGCCCTGCCAGACATGCTCCATGACGCGTTTCACCACCGCGTCATCGACCTTGTCATGGGCCGCGTGGCCCCACCACAGCAACACATCGGTATTGGCCAACGCTTCTTCGGTACACCCATGCTCGGGTTCTTGCAGCGTGGTGGTCTTGACCTCGAGATTGGCATCCTGCCGCAGCAGCGACGCAATCTGATTGTGCATGCCATCAGGGTAGTTTTCGGCGACGACCTTGTTCTTCTGCTCGTGAACGTTTTCACCCCAAACCAGGGTACGGATCGGCATGAGAGTCTCCTAATATCAAATTCCCGGCGGACAGGCGCCGGGGGTGTTGCTTGGTTCTGCGTCATTCCCGCGAGATCGGGAACCCCTGTTTATTCAACTGAGGTTCCCGCCAGGAGGGACACGGTGGAGGGTTATGGTGGCGGCAGCTTGTCCGCGCATTGAAATCTGACCCTAGCGAATGGGTTTCCCAGCCTCATCGAAACGATGCAGGCGGTCTTCCATCGGGGACACCCGCAGCTTCGAACCACTCGGATGCTGCATGGCGCCTTCGAGACGAACCACGATTGGCTCCTCCTGACCCATTTCCAGATAGACATAGGTGTCCGCGCCAAGGTTTTCGGTGTGGATCACTTCGCCTTCCCAGATGCCATCGGGCTTGACCAGCATGTGCTCGCCACGGACGCCCAGCGTGGTGCACTTGAACGCCGCAGCCTTCTCCCCGGTCAGAAAGTTCATCTTGGGTGAGCCGATAAACCCGGCAACAAAAATGCTGTCAGGCTTCTCATAAAGCTCCATAGGCGTACCCACCTGCTCGACCAAGCCATCACGCAGCACACAAATCCGGTCGGCTAGGGTCATCGCCTCAACCTGATCATGCGTCACATAGATCATCGTGACGTCGTGCATGCCCTCATGCAGCTTGGCAATCTCGATACGGGTCGCCACGCGCAAGGCCGCATCCAGGTTTGACAGCGGTTCGTCAAACAGGAACACTTTCGGATCCCGGGTAATGGCCCGGCCAATGGCGACGCGCTGCCGTTGACCGCCCGAAAGCTGCTTGGGAAGACGATCCAGATATTGCCGGATCTGCAGCATGTCCGCCGCCTTTTCCACGCGCTCGCGAACGGCCTCCTTGCTGTGTGCCTTCTCCAGCTTGAGGCCGAACGCCATATTTTCATAGACCGTCATGTGCGGATAAAGCGCGTAGGACTGGAACACCATGGCGATGCCGCGCTTGGAAGGCGTCAGGGCATTCACCACCTTGCCGTCGAACAGCATTTCGCCCGAAGTGATGTCCTCAAGACCCGAGATCAGCCGCAACAAGGTAGACTTGCCGCAACCCGATGGGCCGACAAAGACCATGAACTCCCCTTTGCGCACTTCCAGATCGACGCCCTTGATGACGTTCACAGCGCCAAAGGACTTACGAATGTTACGAAGTTCGATTGATGCCATTTTGGCTTCTCCTTATCCTTTGACGCCGCCGGCGGTAAGGCCGGAAACGATCTTGCGCTGGAAGATGAGCACCAGCGCCACCAGCGGCACGGTCACGACAACCGATGCAGCCATGATGATGCCCCATGGGATCTCATACTGTGAGCCGCCTGAAAGCAGCGCAATGGCCACCGGCACCGTGCGGGTTTCGTTCGAGACCGTAAAGGTCAGCGCGAACAGGAATTCGTTCCAGGCCGCGATAAAGGCCAGTAGCCCCGTGGTGACCAGTGCCGGCCACATCAGTGGCATGAATACCTGCGTGATGATGACCCAAGGAGTTGCCCCATCGACAATGGCTGCTTCTTCGATTTCGATCGGCAGGTCGCGCATGAAGGTGGTCAGCACCCAGACCGTGAACGGCAAGGTGAAGATTGTGTAGGCGAAGATCAAAGCCCAGGGGGTGTTGTAGATGCCCAGGAAACGGATCACCTCGAAAAGACCCGCCAGCACCGCAATCTGCGGAAACATGGACACGGCCAGGATGGTCATCAGCAACAGGCTGCGTCCTCGGAATCTCACCCGGCTCAGCGCGAATGACGCCGTGACCGCCAGGAACAGGGCCAGGATCACGGTGAGCGACGCGACAAAAACCGAGTTCAGCAGATTGCGCGGGAACGCCCCCTGGGAGAATACCTGCCGGAAATTGTCGAAGCTGATCGAGGTCGGCCAGTAGGTGACACGGAACAGATCAGTCCCTGACTTCAGGCTGGTCAGGATCGCGTAGTAGAACGGGAAAACCGAAATCACCACGATGACCACGACGAGCGCATAGAAGAGTATCGTTTTGGTCAGCTTCCAGTAGTCGAAGGTCGCAGGCATCAGCGGTCTCCCCCCTCGAAGTTCACTCTGCCGATCCAGATGTAGAGGATGGTGAAGATGGCGATGATCAGGAACAACAGCGTCGACTGGGTCGAGCCTTCAGCGAAGTTGTTGAACTGGAACAGATTTTCCTGTGCTAGCACCGACATGGTCTTGGTCGAGCGCGAATTGGGCGTCAAAACATAAATCAGGTCAAAAATGCGCAGGGCGTCGAGCACGCGGAAGATAATCGCTACCATCAGCGCTGGCCGCACCAATGGCAGGGTAATCCTGAAGAACTGTTTGACCGGGTGCACACCGTCTATATTGGCCGCCTCATAGATGTCCTTGGGGATCATCTGCAACCCGGCCAGGATCAGCAGAGCCATGAACGGGGTGGTCTTCCAGATATCAACGATCAGCACCGCCGTCATGGCGGTATCTGCCGAGGCCGTCCACGCCACCGGAGCGGAGAGCAAACCCAGTTTCATACCCAGATCGTTGATGATGCCGAACTGGTCGTTGAGCATCCATCCCCACATGCGCGCAGAAACAATGGTCGGAATGGCCCAGGGGATCAGAATGGCGGCGCGAACGATGCCGCGGCCACGGAACTCGGCATTGAGCACCAGCGCCACGATCATGCCCAGCACAGTTTCCCAAAGCACCGACCAGAAGGCGAACCGCACGGTATTCCAAACCGCATTCCACCAGTCCGGATCGGCCAGCACACCGCGATACCGTACCGTGCCGCTTTCCAGCACCTGCCAGCGCAAATAATTGCCGATGCCGATCCACTCGGCGCCGTATAGGTCGTTCAGTGTAGCGTCCGTGAAGGAGAACCAGATCGAGCGTAGCAGCGGCCACCCGGCAACGATCGACAGCGCGATCAACATCGGGACCAGGAACCAGCGCGCCGCACGTGCACGTTGCCGTGAGAGTTCCGATCTACTTTTCGGGGTAGCCACCGTAGCTGCAGGCGCCATGGCGTCAGTCGCCATACTCGTCTCCTCCCACAATTGATTTAAAAGTGCTGGGCGGACGGCCGGGAAACCCAACCATCCGCCCTGCTCAGGCCGCCGGGAGGACTACCAGGCGTCGCCCTTCAGGTCCTGCAGATCGGCCTCAAGAATTTCGAGGTTTTCTGCCGCAGAACCATTGCCTGCAAGCGTGTCATGCACCGCGCTCCAGAATAGCGAGGAAACCTCGTTGTAGTCGGTCTTGGTCGGAGCGGACGGACGTGGCACGGCCTGTTCGAAGATTGCCTTCCAGTTTTCCATGAATGGCGATGCTTCGAGCACATCCGCGTCCTCGTAAAGCGACGGGATGGTCGGCAGGTTCGACTGCTGGATCGCGCGTTCCTTCTGGACTTCTTCCGAAGCCAGGAATTTGGCCAGCTCGATAGCAGCTTCCGGATCGGGCGAGTACTTGGACACCGCCACGTTCCAGCCACCCAGAGTTGCGGCCGACCGGGCGTTTTCGCCATCGCCAGCAGGCAGCGGAGCAACGTCGAATTTGCCCTTCACTGCCGAGTCATCACCATTGCCCAGCGCATAGGCGTAGGGCCAGTTGCGCATGAACACGGCATTGCCAAGCTGCCACACACCGCGGCTTTCCTCTTCCATATAGGCCAGCACGCCTTCAGGCGCGATGGTTCCGACCCAACCTGCTGCACGATCGATCGCAGCAGCCGCCTGCTCGTTGTTGATCGAAATGGTCCCGTCGGGCTCCACGATCTGGCCACCGCCATTGGATTTGACCCATTCAAGGGCGTCACAGGTCAGGCCCTCATAGGCGTTACCCTGGAATACAAAGCCCCAGATCTCCGAATTGCCTTCTGCACGCTCGGCCTCCATGATCTCCATGGCCGTAGCCTCGAGCTCGGTCCAGGTCGAGGGAACGGACTTGCCATGCTTCTCAAGCAGATCCGTGCGGTAGTAGAGCGCGGGAGCATCGGTAAAGGCCGGCAGGGCAACTAGCTTGCCGTCTACCGTCTGCGACTCAATGATCGAGGGGAAGTGGCTGCCGGCCACATCTGCTGCGGCCTCGCTCAGATCGAGAAACTGGTCGGCCAGTTGCGGCGCCCAGATCACATCGGTCTGGTAGACGTCAATGTCCGAATTGCCGGCCGCGAGCCAGAGACGATACTGACCGAACTGATCGGTGGTCGAAGAGGGCATCGGCACCACGGTGACAGTGTGACCGGTGTCTGCCTCGAAACGATCAAGCTGGCTACGCAGGAACGCCAAACCGCTGCCTGTATCGCCGGAGACAATGGACAGCTCGGCTGCCTGAGCACCGGCCCCCACCAGGGTCACGCTCGTCAGTAGGCCGGCGAGCATCAGTTTCATCTTCATTGGAAATCCTCCCGAAAAACATGTGACGGGGGAGGCGCACTGAACGGGCCTCGCGCCGGAACGCGTGGTCAATTCTCCTCCCCCTCAAAAGCACCTCGCCGAACCGTCTTATTGCCGTTCGGTTTGAAAGCGCTTTGGAAGTTAAGGAAACAGAGCCCCGAAAAACTGTCAAGCGCCACCCGGGTTGATTTTCGGAACTTTTCTACGGACGCTGTAAAAAGAGTATAAAATTCAGACACTTATTTGGATTACGCATCCAGGAACTCAAAACCCATGCAAGAAATCCATGACGTACGCACCTCAACTCTCTGAAACGATTCCCGGGACTTGCTTCAGAATTTGAAATCGCTTTGAATGGCGTTTGGAGGAGAATGGCAAAGTTCCCTGTTCAAAGGGACGCGCCTGCCCTAATGGCTGTAGCCACCGGGTTTTTCGCACCAATGCGGATGACGGACCGGAGCTCAAAAACCTTGTGGGCCGTAAAGCCGCGATGAGACTAAAAGACCTCGCCGAGCATCTCGGCCTGTCGCAAACCACGGTCAGCCGTGCGCTCAACGGCTACCCTGAAGTCAATGAGGCCACCCGCCGTCGTGTGGCCGAGGCCGCCAATCTGCTTGGCTATCGCCCCAATGCCAGCGCCCTGCGGCTGGCCACCGGGCGCGCCGGTGCCATCGGCCTTGTATTGCGCGGCGCCGACGAGCTGGGCCCGCATATGTCCGAATTTCTCTCCGGCGTCGGCAGCTATATGGCCAGCCAGGAGATCGACATGCTGGTCTCCACGGTCGCCAGCCATCAGGAAGAGCTTGCCGCCTATCGACGCCTGGCCGCCAGCCAGAAGGTGGATGCGGTCATCCTGCATTCTCCCACCATCAGCGACGAGCGGGCCGAATTGCTGATGGACCTCAAAATTCCTTTCGTGCTGCATGGCCGGACAGATATCGGTCACCCCGTGGCCTGGCTCGATATCGACAACACCAGCGCGCTCGAACGTGCCACCAGCCACCTGCTCGATCTGGGACACCGGCGGATCGCCCTGCTCAATGGCGTCAAGGGCCGCACCTTTGCCCAGGACCGTGAGACCGGCTACCGCGCCGCCTTGACCGCGCGCGGTCTGACGGTCGACCCCGCGCTGATCGGTAATTCGGCCTTCACCGACGAAATCGGCTTCCGCATGGCCCAGGCCATGCTCGAACAGCGCCCCCGTCCCACCGCTTTTCTGGCTGGTTCGATGATGACGGCGCTGGGCGTCTTCCGGGCCATTCGCCAAGCCGACCTGCAACTAGGCTCCGACGTCTCAATGATCGCGCATGACGACGTTTTCCCCTATCTCAACGCCGACAACATGTACCCCACCATGTCGACGACGCGCTCCTCGATCCGCCAGGCCGGCACCCGCATCGCCGAACTCATCATGCAGATTCTGGCCGGCAAGCCGCTGGCCGACGTGCATGAACTCTGGCCGGTGGAACTGGTATTGCGCGAAAGCTCAGGACCTGCGCCAAAGAGCTGACAACAAAGGGCAGAGCGCCCTCTTGATTCTGCCGCATTGACCCACTGCACTGCATTATCGCCAGATTGACGCTTGAAGCGCATCGACACGCAGCGTTACCACTAACAGCAGCACGCGGCACGGAGTATTGAATGACGCCTCCTTTCGTCACCACCGACTGGCTGGCCCAGCACCTGAAAGATCCGGACGTCGTCGTTGTCGATGCGAGTTGGCACCTGCCCAATGGCGCGCGTAATGCCCAGGCCGAATATCTGGCCGGCCACATTCCCGGCGCCGTGTTCTTCGACATCGACGGCATTGCCGACACCTCGAGCGACCTGCCTCATATGCTGCCCAGCCCGGCGGAATTCGCCCGCGCTGTGGGGGCACTGGGCATCAGCGAGGAAATGACCATCGTCGTCTATGATGAGGTCGGCCTGTTCAGCGCCCCGCGCGTCTGGTGGACATTTCGCAGTTTTGGCGCGAAAAATGTGGTCATGCTCGAAGGGGGCGGCCCGAAATGGCGCGCCGAAAAGCGCGGCACAGAAACCGGGCTGCAGCCCCGGGAAAAACGTCGCTTCGAGGCCAAATTCGACGCCGATGCGGCGGTCGGCTTCGAAACTGTCTCGGCCAATCTGCGCAGCCACGCCGCCCAAATAGTCGATGCCCGCCCCGCCCCGCGTTTTCACGGCGAAGTGCCCGAACCACGTAAGGGTCTCAGGGCCGGCCATATTCCTGACAGCACCAATGTGCCGGTGAGCCTTGTTACGGAAAACGGGCGCCTCAAATCTCCCGAAGCGCTGCAGGCGATCTTTGCCGAACGCGGTGTGCGCCTGGACCAACCCATCATCACCTCCTGCGGCTCCGGTATCACTGCCGTCACCCTCGCTCTGGCGCTCGAGCAGGCAGGGGCAAAGCATGTCGCCGTCTATGACGGCTCCTGGGCTGAATGGGGCGCGCGGGACGATGCCGAAGTGGAGAGCTGACCGGCCTCAGGCGTAGGCGACCCAGCCGCGGAAGTTGAACCCGGCAAAGAACAGGCTCACGCTGGAAAAATCAGCCTCTGCCATCATGCGCTCTTCATCCTCCGGTGAGAGCAGATGCAGCCGCTCCAGCATGGCCGTGCGGCCATTTTCAGCGTGGGCCGGATCGACCCCGTTAGAGACGGCAAAGGCCGCATGCCGCCGCATCCAGATCTCGCGGCTCTGCGCATCCTGTGGAAAGCTCATATGTGCCAGGACCAGCGGCGCGCCCGGCCGCAAACGGCGACGCAACTGCACGAGGGTGTCGAGCCGTTCATCCAGCCGAATGAAATGAAAGGTGAGCAGACAGGTGGCGCCGTCGAACGGCCCCTCTGGCGCTTCAGCGATTGTCCCTTCATGCAGTTGCACCCGATCAGCGAAAGCCGCCGTCGCTGCGCGGGCGGTATCGAGCATTTGCTCGGAGGGATCGACACCATCAAATTGCCATCCCGCATGACGGCTCGCCAAATTGCGCAATTCCATGCCACCACCGGCACCCAGAACCAACACTCGACCCGTCTCTGGCACGCGTTCAGTCAGCAGCAGATCAGTCATGCGATGTAGGGAATCCAACCCCGGCACCTGCCTGGGCGGCCCTTCAGCATAACGCTGCGCGACATCGGCGAATTCGGACATCATCACCTCCAATGATATATGTAACTTGCATTGTTACAATTTAATGGAATGGTCAAGCCCATCGCCACGGCGATCGAGAATCGGCTATCAATATGCATGGCGCCGTCCACGCCTCCACCCTCCACCTGGTAAGCAGCAAACCTGCCGGACGACTTCGCAATTCATACGCCCCGTCGTGCGACGGCATAAGGAGGGATTGCCTGAGCCAGCAACGACTGGAGCAAGACCATGCCGCTTTCCGCACCGATTTACCGCCTCAAGCGCGCCGCCAAGACGCAAGTCCGCGACCGGACCATCCCTCTTCATGTTGCGCTCGACCAGATCGCTGCGAAAGAAGGCTATTCGAGCTGGAGCTTGCTCGCTGCGCGACACGCAGACGCCTCGATTGATCCGGGTGATCTTCTGGCCCAGTTGCGGCCGGGCGAACTTGCCCTGATTGCAGCGCGCCCCCGTCAAGGCAAGACACGTCTGGCCCTGCAGATTGCCGTTGCATCTGCAGAGGCGGGCCAATCTGCCCATCTCTTTTCGCTTGACTACACCCCGGCGGATGTGCAGGCGAAATTGGAAGCGATTGGCGCCGATCCCCGCCGGCTGCCGGGCCGATTTATCGTCGATTGCTCCGATGACATCAGCGCCGGACATGTCCTTCAAGCCCTGGCTGATGCACCGAGAGGGAGCCTTGCGGTGATCGACTACCTGCAATTGCTCGACCAGAAGCGGTCCACGCCTACGTTGCAGGACCAGGTTTCGGATCTGGCCCGGTTTGCGAGTGCGCGGGGCGTGATCATCGTTTTTGTCTGTCAGATCGAGCGCGCCTTCGAGGCCGTAAACGCCCCCCTGCCCGGACCTGCAGATATTCGCCTGCCAAACCCGCTCGACCTGAGCTTGTTCAGCCGCGCCTGGTTCCTGCATCGGGGGGTATTGCGCAGCCACGACGATATTGCGCAGCCACGACGATTTGGCTGGATAGATCATTCGGCATCAACAACTGGCTCCAATCTGGTTGGGTGCCACCAAGTCTGGCGCCACCCTTTCCGTCATTGCCCCTTGCGGTGGGCCGCCGCATCGGAATAATCGCGGGAGCGACTAGGGATGAGGGCATATGGCTGCGCGTAACGAGACTTCTGCAACTCGGCTGGACGATGCAGCGCGGGCCGGCTGGCTCTATTATGTGGCCGGCAATACACAGGAGGAGATCGCCTCCAAGATGGGAATATCGCGCCAATCGGCGCAGCGGCTGGTTTCGCTCTCGGTCAGCGAAGGATTGATCAAGGTGCGGCTCGACCACCCCATCGGCCGTTGCCTGGACCTGGCCGAGCGACTGCGCGCCCGCTACGCGCTCGACCACTGCGAGGTCGTGCCGTCCGATCCCGGGAGCACCTCGAGCACAATCGGCATTGCCGAGGCCGGGGCCGCTGAGCTTGAACGATGCCTGCGCAGCCCCGACCCGGTGATTATTGCCATCGGTACCGGCCGCACGCTCAAGGCCGCGATCGAACAACTGCAGCCCATGGATTGCCCGCACCACACCGTGGTGTCGCTGACCGGCAATATTGCCCCGGACGGCTCGGCCGCGTTCTACAACGTCATCTTCAACGTGGCCGATACGGTGAAGGCCCGTAGCTTTCCTATGCCCTTGCCGGTTATCGCTTCCTCGGCCAAGGAGCGCGCAATGCTCCACACCCAGCCCATGATCGCCTCGACGCTCGACCTGGCGGCCCGCGCCAATATCACCTTTGTCGGTATCGGCCATCTGGGCTCGGATGCGCCCCTTTTGCTCGACGGCTTCATTTCCGAAACCGAACACAAGGCGCTACAGAAGGCCGGTGCGGTCGGCGAAATCTGCGGCTGGGTGTTCGATGCCGAGGGACGACTGATCGAAGGCCAGACCAATGACCGGGTCGCGTCTGCCCCCATTCCCAGCCGCGAAAATGGCCGCGTCATTGCCCTGGCCATGGGCCCGGCCAAAGCCGCCGCCATCCGCGCCGCCCTGGCAAGGCGCCTCGCCAATGGCATCATCACCGACGAACAGACGGCGGAACTGCTGCTGGCGTGACAGCATGATCGTTCATGGTCCGCTTGGCCCTGGCTTTATGCGCCGGACCTTAAGCGGACATCAGCTCCACATCCGCTTTCGGCACAATATTGTGGTTCAGTCGGAAAAGGTTCTGCGGATCGTACTTCTCCTTAATGCCGCGCAACTTCTCAATATTGGATCCGTAGGCCTCCGATACTCTGCCCTCGTCGTCCGTGGGCAAAAAGTTTACATATACGGTGCCGGCGGCGTGAGGCGCAGTCTGCTCAAAAAGCTCGCGGGCCCAAGCGATACATGACTGATCTTGTGCAGGGTCGGACCATCTCGTGTGAATATTCATCACGAAGTGGCGTTGACGCTGAGGAAAAGGTGTGGCGGAGGGATCAACACGTGTCATCGCACCGCCCAGATGTGCGATAAATATCTCTGTCTGCGGGTCAGGCAATTCGGCAACCGCCGACAAGGTCGCGTCTATGACCTCATCGTGCAGAGCAAGAAAGTCGTTGCTCTTCCAGTAGTTGCGCGCACCTGGGGTGAGGAGTGGATCGAAAGCTTGCTGCCACCCTTCATAGGGGTGTGGGGCGATCACGTCGGCAATCGGTTCGCCAAGGGCCCGCAACTCCTGCATTGCCTGCATCCCTTGCTCCATGTCGCCGGCATAGCAGGCGGCGAAAATAAGAACTTCCTTGCCATGCCAGGCCGACGGGATGAAGGGAAGCGGAGGTGCCTGCCGCAGGACCACCCAGACAGTCAGTTCGTCAGGCGCGCGGGCACAGATATCACGATATTTTTGCAGGAGACCGCGCGCATCAGACAAGGGGTGCACTATCAGCCCAGACAAGACCTCAGGACCGATCGGATGCAGCTTGAACTTGAACGAACAGACTACGCCGAAATTGCCCCCTCCCCCGCTGATCGCCCAGAAAAGATCAGGATTTTGCGAAGCACTTGCTGTTCGTATCTCGCCATCGGCGCAGACAACTTCAGCCGATAGCAGGTTATCAATCGTCAGCCCGTGTTTGCCAGTAATCCAGCCAAAGCCACCACCAAGGGTCAGACCTGAAATACCGGTTGTCGAGTTGATGCCCAGAGGCACCGCCAATCCGTGAGCCTGGGTGACCTTATCCACGTCGGACAAAAGACAGCCGGGCTCGACAGTTGCTGTGGCTGCATCAGGATCGACGTGAACGCCCTTCATCTGCGAAAGATCAAGAAGCAACGCGCCATCAGCCACCGCATGGCCCGCAATCTGATGGCCGCCCCCTTTTATACTCAGCAAGACGCTGTTGTGCTGCGCGAAGTTCACCACGAGCTGGATATCTCTCCGGTCCTTTGCGCGCACGATCAGACCAGGATGCCGATCTAGCATGCCGTTCCAAAGTGATCGGGCCTCGTCGTAGCCGGCGTCGTCTTTGCCGATCAGCTGGCCCTCCAGCGCGGTCCTCAATTCTGCCAGTCTCTCGTCGAGGACCTGCAAGGTCCCACCGTTCAGATCTTTTAGCTCTACGGTCATGGCGATTTCTCCAATAGGTTTTTGGCCTATCGGCAGACTGCGCCCCAACATGAGGGTGAACTAGTCCTGAAACTGAACCTGCCTTTTCCTGACGGGCGAAGGGTGAAATCGTGCTAGGTTGAAGCGTGGGCGATAGCGGGCTTTTCTCCAGAGGAGGAGTTGCAAGATGACTCTCGGCAGTTACGGACAGTTCTGTCCGGTCGCGATGGCGGCCGAAATGCTCTGCACGCGCTGGACCATCGTTCTGGTGCGTGAAATGGTGGCCGGCTCAACTCGGTTCAACGATTTGAGACGAGGCGTTCCGCGCATGTCCCCGAGCCTTTTATCCCAAAGGCTGAAGGAGCTCGAAGTTGCCGGGATAGTCTCGCGTGGCCCCGCAGATGACGAGCCGAGTGTGCAGGAATACCGCCTGACCAAGGCCGGGCACGACCTGCAGTCTATTATTGAAGCCTTCGGTATATGGGGGCAAAAATGGATCGAGACACAGGCAACGCTGGAGAACCTGGACCCGTCGCTGCTGATGTGGGACATGCGCCGCAACCTGGACCCGTCTCCCTTGCCCGACCGCCGGACAGTGATCAGTTTTCTCTATCCTGAACTTGCGGGTGGCAGGCGACACTGGTGGCTGGTCGTAGAGCCCTTCGGTGCCGTTGACCTCTGTTCGACCGATCCTGGATACGATGTCGATCTCTGGGTGACGACGAATCTGCGCACCATGACTGAAATCTGGATGGGTCTGGCAAGAGTAGAGCAAGTTCGAGACAAGATCCAGTTTGAAGGCGATCCGGCAATGGCGAGCACAATGCAGACCTGGTTGGGTCTTAGTCCTTTTTCCTCTCAGTCGAAGCTGGTGCACTGAGAAGACATCCATCGCCACAATTGCCACATCGAGATCGCAGACGGCTTTCTGCCCACCCATATTTGAGCGTTGTCCGGCAGCCACCAGTACAGAGCTGAGTGACAGTGCGCTCTTGGGCTGAAGAAGTTAAACCTAGAAACCGCTTTTCGGCAAACTGCCGCCAGCAAAACTCGCAGCCCACCGCGCAAGCTCGAAGGTCACGTCTGACAGGCTCGATCCCACCCACGGTCAGGAGGTTCCCCCTGCAGTAAGACATTCTGATTCCGGGCATAAGTTCGTTGAACAGCGTCTTTGCTCATACCACTTACACGAGCGCTTAAGAACCGCGCTTCAGCGCTGTTTACCAAGGAACAGAAGACATCCCAAGAAATTCACCGCTTGACTCGCACGCCATTTATGTAAACATTTGCTCATAGCCGAGGCAAATGCCCGTTTCGGCATCTGGGAGGATTTCTATGAGACTGACACCGCTTTTCGCGGGCGTTTTAACGCTCGCCCTCGTCGGCACCGCTTCTGCGCAGACGCTCACCATTGCCACCGTGAACAATGGCGACATGATCCGCATGCAGGGCCTGTCGAGCGCCTTCACCGAAGAAACCGGCATTGAGCTCAACTGGGTGGTTCTGGAAGAAAACACGCTGCGCCAGAACGTGACGACGGACATCGCCACCAATGGTGGCCAGTACGACATAATGACCATCGGCACCTACGAGGCCCCGATCTGGGCCGGCCAAGGGTGGCTGAAGCCACTCGATGGCCTGACGGCGGACGCCGAATATGATATTGACGACCTGCTGCCGCCGATCCGCGACGGCCTGAGCGTCGATGGCAAGCTCTATGCCGCCCCGTTTTATGGCGAGAGCTCCTTCATCATGTATCGCACCGATCTGATGGAAGAAGCGGGCCTCACCATGCCGGAAGCCCCGACCTGGGAATTCATCGGTGAAGCCGCGCGCGCCATGACCGATCGCGAGAACGACATCAACGGCATCTGCCTGCGCGGCAAGGCTGGCTGGGGCGAGAACATGGCTTTCCTGACGGCCATGTCCAACTCCTTCGGTGCCCGCTGGTTCGACGAAGACTGGAACCCGCAATTCGACAGCCCGGAATGGAAGGAAACGCTGGACACCTATCTCTCGCTGATGGCCGATGCCGGTCCCTCGGGCGCTTCTTCCAACGGCTTCAATGAGAACCTGACCCTGTTCCAGCAGGGCAAGTGCGGCATGTGGATCGACGCCACCGTGGCGGCCTCCTTCGTCACCAATCCCGATGACTCGACCGTGGCCGACAAGGTCAGTTTTGCCCTGGCGCCCGACACGGGCCTGGGCAAGCGCGGCAACTGGCTCTGGGCCTGGTCCCTGGCGATCCCGGCTTCCTCGCAGAATGCCGATGCGGCCGAGCAGTTCATCGGCTGGGCGACCTCCAAGGAGTATCTCGAACTGGTTGCCGCTGAAGAAGGCTGGGCCAACGTGCCCCCGGGCACTCGCATCTCGCTCTATGAAAACCCCGACTACCAGGCGGCCGCCCCGTTCGCGGAAATGACCATGGGGTCGATCTATGCGGCTGATCCGACCCAGCCGACCGTCCAGCCTGTGCCCTATGTGGGCGTGCAGTTCGTGGCCATTCCCGAATTTGCCGGCATCGGCACCAATGTCGGCCAGCTCTTCTCAGCAGCGCTCGCTGGTCAGATGTCGGCCGATGACGCCCTGGCACAGGCCCAGGACGCCGTAACCCGCGACATGACCCGCGCCGGTTATCTCAAATAAGGCTTCCTCCAAAGCCTCAGGCGGCCGGAACCTCTTTTTCGGCCGTCCTCTTCCGGACCCTATGCACGGATATTTCTTCCTCCCTTGCATCTGCGTCCTGAACTGGAGCCGCCCGGCAAATTCGTCCCCCTCAGGACGCCGGACGGTTCCATCCCCGGCACTGCGGCTGCGCCGCAGGCTGGCGGGCCTGATCCGATGGCCATTTCAGGTGACCATCCGATGAGGACCGATGGACCCGAACAAATCGGGCAGATCTGATCGGCCCTGGGAGGACTGCATGGCGACCCGGCAAACCCGCACCCTGGCGCGCACCATGATGGCACCTGCCGTCATCGTGCTTCTGATCTGGATGGCCGTGCCGCTAGCCATGACCATCTGGTTTTCGTTCCAGAATTACAGCCTGATCAACCCGATGATGACCGGCTTTGCCGGCTGGGGAAATTATGAATACGTCATCGGCGACCCCAGCTTCACCCAGGCGCTGGTCAATACCCTGCTGCTGGTCGGCGGGGTGCTGCTGATCACCGTGATCGGCGGCACCTTCCTGGCGCTGCTGCTCGATCAGCCGATCTGGGGCCAGGGCGTTTTGCGAATCCTGGTCATCTCCCCCTTCTTCGTCATGCCGCCGGTCGCCGCGCTGATCTGGAAGAACGGCTTCATGCATCCCGGCTATGGCATGCTCGGGCACCTGTTCAAGGCTCTTGGCCTCGAGCCGGTGGACTGGTTCGCGCAATATCCGCTGTTTTCGGTGATCGTGATTGTCGCCTGGCAGTGGCTGCCTTTTGCCACGCTCATCCTGCTCACCGCATTGCAGTCGCTCTCCGAGGAGCAACGCGAGGCCGCCGAAATGGATGGCGCCAACGCGGTCAACCGCTTCCGCTATATCATCCTGCCGCACATGGCCCGGGCGATCACCATCGTGATCCTGATCCAGACCATTTTCCTGCTCGGCATTTTTGCCGAAATCCGCGTCACCACCGGCGGCGGACCCGGCTATGCCTCGACCAATATCACCTTCCTGGTGTTCCGAACCGGTATTTTGTCCAATGACATCGGGGCCGGTTCCGCCGGTGGCGTGGTCGCGGTCATCATCGCCAACATCGTCGCCATCTTCCTGATGCGCGCCGTCGGCAAGAACCTGGACGCGTAAGGAGACAAGATCATGGCCCGCAACGCATCCGTTCAGACCAAAGTTGGCTTCACCGTGCTGGCATGGGCCGTGGCCCTGCTGCTGTTCTCGCCCATCCTGTGGACCATCGTCACCGCCTTCAAGACCGAAGCCGAGGCGATCGCCACTCCGCCCACTTTTCTTCCGCTGACCTTTACGCTCGACAATTTCGGCGATGTGCAGGACCGCTCGGACTATATCAAGCACGCCTGGAACTCGATCCTGGTGTCGGTAGGCTCGACCCTGCTGGGCCTCGTCATTGCCATCCCGGCAGCATGGTCAATGGCCTTCGCGCCGACCAAGCGCACCAAGGACATCCTGATGTGGATGCTCTCCACCAAGATGATGCCTGCCGTTGGCGTGCTGATCCCGATCTACCTGATATTCCGCGATCTGCGCCTGCTCGACACCGTGCATGGCCTGACCATCATCATGACGCTGATCAACCTGCCGATCATCATCTGGATGCTCTACACCTATTTCAAGGAAATCCCGGTCGATATTCTCGAAGCTGCGCGCATGGATGGCGCCGAGCTCTGGAACGAAATCGTCCATGTGCTGGTGCCCATGGCCATTCCCGGCATTGCCTCGACCCTACTGCTCAATGTGATCTTGGCCTGGAACGAGGCCTTCTGGACCATCACCCTGACCTCGGGTCGGGCCGGCACATTGACCGCGTTTATCTCTTCTTTCTCGTCACCCCAGGGCCTGTTCCTGGCCAAGCTTTCGGCCGCATCTCTTCTGGCCATTGCACCAATCCTGTTGCTGGGCTGGTTCAGCCAGAAGCAGCTCGTCCGCGGCCTCACCTTCGGCGCCGTCAAGTAAAGGGCTTTATGAAATGGGTTCCATCACGCTCGAACACGTCAACAAGTCCTTCGGTGAAGTCGAAATCATCCCCGACATTTCGCTTGAGATCGAGGACGGCGAATTCGTTGTCTTTGTCGGCCCCTCGGGCTGCGGCAAATCTACCCTGCTGCGCTTGATCGCGGGGCTTGAGGACACCACCTCGGGTCATATCAAGCTCGATGGCGAGGACGTCACCGGCGCACCGCCCGCCCGGCGCGGCCTGGCCATGGTGTTCCAGTCCTATGCGCTCTATCCGCATATGAGCGTGCGCGACAACATCGCCTTCCCCCTCAAAATGGCCAAGATGCCGCAAGCCGAGATCGACAAGAAGGTCGAGTATGCAGCCCGCACGCTCAATCTCGGTTCTTATCTCGACCGCCGCCCGCGGGCCCTCTCCGGTGGCCAACGCCAGCGCGTTGCGATTGGCCGCGCCATCGTGCGCGAACCCAAGGCGTTCCTGTTCGACGAGCCCTTGTCAAACCTCGATGCGGCGCTGCGCGTCAACATGCGGCTTGAAATCACTGAACTGCACCAGCAGCTCAAGACCACCATGATTTATGTGACCCACGACCAGGTGGAAGCCATGACCATGGCCGACCGGATCGTGGTGCTGAATGCGGGCAATGTCGAGCAATTCGGCTCCCCGCTCGAACTCTACAAGAGGCCCGCTAACCGCTTTGTGGCCGGCTTTATCGGCTCGCCGAAGATGAATTTCGTCGATGGTCCCGAGGCCGAAAAGCACAATGCCCACTCCATCGGGGTACGGCCTGAGCACTTTGCGCTCTCGACCACCGCGGGAGCTGGACAATGGGCCGGTACGGTCAATGTCGCCGAACAACTCGGCTCCGATACCTTCCTGCACGTCGAGGTCGAAGGGCTCGGACTGATGACAGTGCGCACCGATGGCGAACAGACCTTCCGCCATGGCGACAAGGTCTACCTCACGCCCGCCGCCAACCGCATCTACCGCTTCGACGCGGCCGGGCTGGCACTCCAGGACAAACCGACATGACCACCAGGCTTTCCACTGCAACGCTTCCAGCGATCAAGACTGCGGTCACCCCGGCCTATACCCGCGCCGATCTCACCGCCGGCATCGTGCATTTCGGCGTCGGCAATTTTCATCGCGCCCATCAGGCAGTCTACCTCGACGCCCTGTTCAACCTGGGCGAGGGCCATGACTGGGCGCTGGTGGGCGCCGGCGTACGCGCGGCCGATGAGGCGATGCGGCAAAAGCTGATGGGGCAGGACTGGTTCACCACCGTGGTCGAGCAGGAGGCCGACCATAGCGCTGCCCACATTACCGGCGCCATGATCGACTATCTGCCGCCCGGCGACAGCGCGGCCGTTATTTCCAGGCTGGCGGATCCGGCCATCCGCATCGTCTCGCTGACCATTACCGAGGGCGGCTACTATATCGACCCGGCCAGCCAGACATTCGATCCAACCCATCCCGACATTGCGCATGACGCGACCCATTTCGACGCCCCGAAAACCGCGTTCGGTCTGATCTTGGCCGGCTTGGTCAAACGCCGCGAGGCTGGCATCGCCCCCTTCACGGTAATGAGCTGCGACAATATCCCGGGCAACGGCCACGTGACGGAAAACGCCGTCGCGGGCTTGGCCGCCCTGATCCACCCGGAACTGGCCGAGTGGGTCAAGTCCTCGGTCTCCTTCCCCAATGGCATGGTGGACCGCATCACCCCGGCCACCTCGGAACGCGAGAAGACCTTGCTGGCCAACCAGTTCGGCATCGACGACGCCTGGCCGGTGTTCTGCGAAAGCTTCAAGCAATGGGTGCTTGAAGACAATTTCCCCGCCGGGCGCCCGGCGCTGGAAAAGGTCGGTGTGCACTTCGTGCCCGACGTTGCGCCCTACGAGCATATGAAGATCCGCATTCTCAATGGCGGCCACGCCACCATCGCCTATCCGGCCGGCCTGCTCGACATACATTTCGTGCACGAGGCCATGGAGCACCCACTGGTTTCCGCCTTCCTCAAAAAGGTGGAGACCGAGGAGATCATTCCCGTCGTACCACCCGTGCCCGACACCGATCTCGACGCCTATTTCGCGCTTTGCGAGCGGCGCTTTGCCAATCCCAAGATCGGCGACACCGTGCGGCGCCTGGCGCTCGATGGCTCCAACCGGCAGCCCAAATTCATCATCCCTTCGGCGCTCGATCGCATTCGCGATGGCCAGAGCGTCACTGGCCTGGCGCTCGTTTCAGCCCTCTGGTGCCGCTATTGCTTTGGCACCACCGATAGCGGCGCGGAGATCGAGCCGAACGATCCGAATTGGGACCGACTCAACGCCCAAGCCATCAAGGCCAAGGATAACCCCAAAGCCTGGCTCGAAATGGCCGACATCTATGGTGATCTGGCCAGGGCCCCTGACTTTATTGCCGCCTTCACCAAGGCTCTGAACGCGCTGTGGATGCAGGGCACCGCCCGAACGCTCGAGGGGTATCTGGCGGGTCGGCACTAGGTTTTGCCTCTGCCCTTCTCCCTCTAGTCGCTGTCTATCCCATTCGCTATGGTCCGCCCGGACCGAACATAAGAGGGCGGCGTGTCGCAAGACTTCCTGGTGGGTGTGGATGTGGGAACCGGCAGCGCCCGGGCCGGTGTCTTCACGCGCGGTGGCCAGTTCCTTGGTCGGCACGAAGTGCCTATTCTCATGCGGCGCACCGACGCCAATTTCGCCGAGCATGACAGTGGTCAGATCTGGCAGGCCGTGTGTGAAGCAGTCCGCAAGGCCATGTCCATAGCGGGTGCAAGGCCCCAGGATGTCTCCGGAATCGCCTTTGACGCCACCTGCTCGCTGGTGGTGCGGGACGCTACCGGCGCCCCGGTAAGTGTTTCGCGTGATGGCGAAGACCGCTGGGACACCATTGTCTGGCTCGACCACCGGGCGCTTGACGAGGCCGACGAATGCACCCGCACCGGCCACGAGGTGCTGCACTATGCCGGTGGCGTCATGTCGCCGGAAATGGAAGTGCCCAAGCTGATGTGGCTCAAGCGGCATCTGCCACAAAGCTGGAACCGCGCCGGGCAGATGTTCGACCTCGCCGATTTCTTGTCCTGGCAAGCAACGGGCTCACTGGCTCGCTCGCAATCGACCCTCACCTGCAAATGGACCTATCTGGGGCACGAGGAAAGCAGCTGGCGGCAGGATTTTCTCGCCCGGGTCGGGCTTGAAGACCTGCTCGAAAAGGCGGCTCTGCCACAAAAAGCCAGCCCGGTAGGTGCCGATCTCGGACCGCTGACAGCCAAGACCGCAGAACAACTCGGCCTCACAACGACCTGCCGGGTCGGCGCCGGGCTGATAGATGCCCATGCCGGAGCCTTGGGTGTGCTTGGGGCCTTTACCGCCGATGTCGAGACCATCGACCGTCATCTGGCGCTGATTGCCGGAACCTCGAGCTGCGTCATGGCGCTTTCCGCCGAAGACCGGCCGACTACAGGCGTCTGGGGGCCCTATTTCGGGGCCGTCCTGCCCGGTGTCTGGCTCAACGAGGGTGGACAATCGGCCACTGGCGCCCTGCTTGACCACATCATCCAGTGGCACGGCGCGGGTGGAGAGCCGAGCCGCGACAAGCATCTGGCGATCTGCAACCGGGTGATGGAACTCCGAGAAAGCGAAGGGCTTGCCCTGGCAGATCGCCTTCACGTGTTGCCGGACTTTCACGGCAATCGCTCGCCCTTGGGCGATCCGTCCGCATTGGGCGTAATTTCCGGCCTGACGCTCGACAGCGACTTCGACAGTCTATGCCGGCTCTATTGGCGCACCTGCGTGTCCATCGCGCTCGGCGTGCGGCATATTCTCGATACGCTCAACACCAAGGGCTATGCCATCGACACGCTGCACATTACCGGCGGCCACACCCGCAACCCGCTGCTGATGGAGCTTTACGCCGATGCGACCGGCTGTACCGTGGTCGAGCCCTCGACGCCTGACGCTACCCTGCTCGGCATGGCGATGGTCGCTGCCAATGCTGCCGGGCTCTATTCAAGCCTCGATCAAGCGTGTCTGGCCATGCAGCAGGGGGGCACCGCCCGTGCGCCCAAGGCCGAAGCTCGGGCGCAATTCGACCGCGACTACCGCATTTTCCTTGCAATGCTCAAACAGCGCCAAGTCATCGACGCGCTCGACTAGCGCCGCCATTGGCGTTCGCTGATGCGCGGGGCGCATGCAGCGCCTATCCACGCTTCGCAATCCCCGGTAAGCTCTTTTCCGGGAAGCCAAAATCCGTGGCCTTAAAGCGAGCGACAGAAGCTGCATGTCGATCAAAGCCGCCATCTATCATCTGACCCACTACAAATATGACCGCCCGGTCACTTTGCAGCCGCAGGTCATTCGCCTGCAGCCGGCACCGCATTCCAAAACCAAGGTGCTCAGCCATTCCTTGCGGGTCAGCCCAAGCCTGCACTTCGTCAATGTGCAGCAGGACCCCTATGGCAATTTCCTGACGCGCTTTGTCTTTCCCGAGCCGGTGACCGAACTCAAGATCGAGGTCGATCTGGTCGCCGACATGACGGTCTATAATCCGTTCGACTTCTTCGTCGAGGAGAGCGGCGAGACCTGGCCATTCCAATATCCCGAGGATCTGCGCGACGATCTGACGATCTACATGAAGCCGGAACCGGCCGGGCCGCTACTGCAAAAGTTCCTTGATGGGCTCGACAAAAGCCCCAAGAACACCGTCACTTTCGTTACCAATCTGAACGCCCATCTGCAAAGCGTGGTGAACTATATCGTTCGCCTCGAACCCGGCGTCTGGACGCCCGAGGAAACGCTGGGCAATGGCAAGGGATCGTGCCGGGACTCGAGCTGGCTGCTGGTCAATATTCTGCGCCACCTGGGCCTCGCCGCGCGCTTCGTCTCCGGCTACCTGATCCAGCTCAAGCCTGACATTGTATCCCTCGATGGTCCGGCCGGCACCGACCATGATTTCACCGATCTGCATGCCTGGGCGGAAGTCTATCTGCCCGGCGCGGGCTGGATTGGTCTTGACCCCACTTCCGGCCTGCTGACCGGCGAAAGCCACGTGCCGCTGGCAGCAACGCCGCATTACCGCAATGCGGCGCCGATTTCCGGCTTTGCCTCTTTCGCCGAGGTCGACTTCGCCTTCGAGATGCGAGTGACCCGAATTGCCGAGCATCCACGCATCACCAAGCCGTTCTCCGACGAGAGCTGGGAGCGACTCAACGCCCTGGGCAAAAAGGTCGACGAAAAGCTCAATGAGCAGGACGTGCGCCTCACTATGGGCGGCGAACCGACCTTCGTGTCCATCGATGATTTCGAGGCCGGTGAGTGGAATGCCGACGCGGTCGGTCCCACCAAGCGGCGCCTGGCCGATCAGCTGATCCGCCGCCTGCGCCAGCGCTTTGCCCCCAATGGCATGCTGCACCATGGCCAGGGCAAGTGGTATCCGGGGGAAACCCTGCCGCGCTGGACCTTCTCGCTCTATTGGCGCGTCGACGGCAAGCCGGTATGGCAGGACGAAAAGCTGATCGCCCAGGAGGGCATCAAGACCGATGCCACCCATGCCGATGCACGAAAATTCCTCGACGCCTTCGCGCGCAATCTCGGCCTGACGGGCGAAACCATCGATGAGGCCTATGAAGACCCCGGCGAATGGCTGCTCAAGGAAGCCAACTTGCCCGAGAATGTCGATCCGGCCAATTCCGAACTGGCCGATCCCGAGGCCCGCTCGCGCATTGCCAAGGTATTCGAGCGGGGCCTGACCCATCCCACCGGCTATGTCCTGCCCGTGCAGCGCTGGAATGCCAAGGCCTCCAGCCCCTGGCTGACTGAAAAATGGAAAACCAGGCGCGGCAAGCTGTTCCTGGCGCCCGGCGACAGTCCGGCGGGCTATCGCCTGCCATTGAGTTCGCTCAAGCATTTGAAGCCGACCGACTACCCGCATGTGGTGCCCCTGGACCCGGGTGTGCCGCGCGGCCCCCTGCCTGACCCAGAGGCAATACTGGCGCGCCAGAAGACCGGGCTCGAAATCGATCCGCGCGCGCAGGCCGCTGCCGACTTCACCGCAGCGACTGAGCAACAGGACATCACCGAGCAGGTGATCAGCGAAATCGAGGGCGAGGTGCGCACCGCCGTCACCGCCGAAGTGCGCGAGCATCGCCTTTGCATCTTCCTGCCGCCGGTGGAGAAGCTGGAAGATTTTCTCGAGCTGATCGCAGCGGCTGAGGCAGCGGCAAAAGAAATCGGCCAGCCGGTCCATCTTGAAGGCTATGCTCCGCCGCAGGACCCAAGGCTCAACGTCATTCGCGTGGCACCCGACCCGGGTGTCATCGAGGTCAATATCCATCCCGCGTCAAGCTGGGACGATTGCGTGGCCACGACCGACGCCGTCTATGAGGAGGCACGCCAATGCCGCCTCGGCGCCGACAAGTTCATGATCGATGGCAAGCATGTCGGCACTGGTGGCGGCAATCATGTCGTCGTCGGCGGGGCGACACCCCATGACAGCCCCTTCCTGCGCCGGCCGGATCTGCTCAAATCGTTGGTGCTGCATTGGCAGCGGCACCCCTCGATGAGCTACCTGTTCTCCGGCATGTTTATCGGCCCGACCAGCCAGGCCCCGCGCCTGGATGAAGCACGCCACGACAGCTTGTATGAGCTCGAAATTGCCATGGCGCAGGTGCCGGCGCCAGGCGAAGGCACCCCGCCTCTGCCCTGGCTGACCGACCGCCTGTTCCGCAATCTGCTGGTCGATGTCACCGGCAACACCCACCGTGCCGAAATCTGCATCGACAAGCTCTATTCCCCCGATGGCCCGACCGGGCGGCTTGGGCTGGTGGAGTTCCGCGGTTTCGAAATGCCGCCCAATGCGCGCATGTCGCTCGCCCAGCAATTGCTGATCCGGGCCCTGATTGCCCGCTATTGGGACAAACCTCTGTCCGGCGACTTCACCCGCTGGGGCACCACCCTGCATGATCGTTTCATGCTTGGCAGTTTCGTATGGCAGGATTTCCTCGGCGTCCTCGAGGACCTACGCCAGCACGGGTTTGATTTCGAGCCCGAATGGTTCGCCGCCCAGCTCGAATTCCGCTTCCCCTTCTGCGGGGAAGTCGAAGTGGATGGGGTCAGGCTCGAACTGCGCCAGGCGCTCGAGCCTTGGCATGTGATGGGTGAACAAGGCGCGATCGGCGGCACAGTGCGCTTTGTTGATTCCTCGGTGGAGCGCCTGCAGGTGAGTCTCGAAGCCGCCAATTCCTCCCGCTACACGGTGACCTGCAACCAGCGTCCCATGCCGCTGCAACCCGCCGGCCCCAAGGGTGGCGCCGTGGCCGGGGTGCGCTTCAAGGCCTGGCAGCCCGCCTCGGGCATGCATCCGGCCATACCGGCGCACGCGCCGCTGGTGTTCGACATCTACGACAACTGGACCGGCCGGCCCATTGGCGGCTGCACCTATCACGTCGCTCATCCTGGCGGGCGCAACTACGAAACCTTCCCGGTCAATGGCAATGAAGCCGAGGCGCGGCGTCTTGCACGCTTCGTGCCGCACAATCACACACCGGGCGGCTACCAACTCACCCCGGAAAAGCCTGCGGACGAATTCCCGCTAACGCTTGACCTCAGGCGGCCGGCACGGTTCACGTAATGCCATGAGTTCGCGGAATCAGCAGACCCGCGGCAAGCCCCCAGCCGGCCCCAGCATCATTGCTGATTACCGCCTGTTGCCCGGCGTGCCGGACGAGATGATCGACCCGTCCGGCGCCATACGGCCCGGCTGGGATAAACTCATGGCGGCCTTCGATGCGCTGGGTCCCACCGAACTGGCGGCCCGGGTTGAACGCGCCGATCAGTACCTGCGCGATGCCGGCGTGTTTTACCGCAAATATGACGGCGCCGAGGGCAAGGAACGCGCCTGGCCGCTGGCCCACATCCCCCTGCTGATCGACGAGGCCGATTGGGTGCAGATATCGAGCGGGCTGACCCAGCGCGCCGAACTGCTCGAAGCCATCGTCGCCGATATCTATGGCAATAACACCCTGGTGCAGGAGGGCCTGCTGCCGCCCGAACTGATCGCGCAGAACGGCGAATTCCTGCGCCCCCTGGTCGGGACAAAACCGGTCAGCGGACATTATCTGCACTTTTGCGCCTTTGAATTGGGACGGGGCCCCGATGGGTCCTGGTGGGTACTGGGCGACAGAACGCAGGCCCCCTCGGGGGCCGGTTTCGCATTGGAAAACCGTGTGGCCACCACCCGCGCGCTGTCCGAAATCTACGCTTCGCTCAACATCAACCGGCTGGCCGGTTTCTTCCGCGGCTTCCGCGATGCGCTGTTCAATCAGGCTCAACGCGATGGCGGTCGCGTCGGCATTCTTACCCCCGGCCAGCTCAACGAAACCTATTTCGAACACGCCTATATTGCCCGCTATCTCGGGCTGATGCTGCTGGAAGGCGAGGATTTGGTGGTTGAGGACGGGCAAGTCATGGTGCGCACCGTGGCCGGGCTGAAACCGGTCAGCGTGCTTTGGCGGCGGCTCGATGCCAGCTTCGCCGATCCGCTTGAATTGCGCTATGACAGCCATATCGGCACGCCGGGCATGGTCGAGGCACTGCGCGCCGGCTCGATCTCGATGATCAATGCGCTCGGCACCGGCATTATGGAAACACGGGCGCTGGCCGCCTTCATGCCCCGCCTGTGCAAGCATCTGCTGGGCACCGGGCTGGAACTGCCCGAAATCGCTACCTGGTGGTGCGGCCAGGGCGCCGAGCGCGAATTCGTGCTCGACAATTTCGATAGCCTGATGATCGGCCCGGCTTTCTCAACCCAATTGCCCTTTGACGATCTGCGCGGCACCGCGCTGGGCGCCAGCATGACTGCCGAGCAAAAAGCCGATCTCAAGGCCCGCATCGCTAAGGACGGCGGCGCCTATGTCGGACAAGAGCCGGTGCGGCTGTCTACTGCGCCGGTCTATGTCGATGGCAAGCTCGAGCCGAGGCCCATTACCCTGCGCGTCTATGCTGCCCGCACTGAAGCCGGCTGGACCATTATGCCCGGCGGCTTTGCCCGCGTCGGCTCGACCACCGACACGTCGGCCCTGGCCATGCAACGCGGGGGTCAGGCGGCCGATGTGTGGGTGCTGTCGAGCAAACCTGTCGAGCAGGTCTCCCTGCTACCGCGCGAGGGCGAAAAGCTGGTGCGCAACGCCCCCGGCAATCTGCCCAGCCGCGCCGCGGACAATTTGATCTGGCTGGGGCGCTATGCGGAACGTTGCGAAGCCACAGTGCGCATTCTGCGCGCCTACAATGCCCGGCTGGCAGAACTTTCAAAACCGGATCTGCCGATCCTCACCCATTGCGCAGCCCTGCTCGAAACGCTTGATGTCGATGCAACCGAGGCAATGCCGCAAGGGCTGTTGTCCTCTATCGACAGTGCCGTGCATAGCGCCGGGCAAATTCGCGACCGGTTTTCGCCCGATGGCTGGCTGGCGCTGACCGATCTGCAAAAGACCGCGCAGCGCTTCGCCGCACGCATCGACACGGGCGACGACGCCACCCGCGCCATGACGGTGCTGTTGCGCAAGTTGGCTGGTTTCTCAGGTCTGGTGCACGAGAACATGTACCGCTTTGCCGGCTGGCGTTTTCTTGAACTGGGCCGGCGCCTGGAGCGGGCAATGCAGCTGGCGCGCATCACGGGCTGGCTGACAGCCCCCGAAGCCCCCGATGGATCGGTCGAAATGCTGCTCGAAATCGGCGACAGCGTAATGTCGCACCGTCGCCGCTATTCGGTAACGGCCGGAGCGCTGAGCGCCGTCGACCTGTTGGTGCTCGATCCGCTCAATCCACGCTCGGTGCTGTTCCAGCTCGCCGACTTGAGAGAACAGATCGAGGCCTTGCCTGGCGGTATCGACGATGAGCAGCTTTCGCCTGCCGCCAAGCTGGCGCTGGAGGTCCACACCGATCTGGTCATCGCCGAGGCCAGCAATTTGACGCCCGAGCGGCTCGACCGGCTTGCCGACGACCTCGGCATGTTATCCAGCCTGATCGCCGCAGCCTATTTCACCTAGTGGCAGGCAAGATGCTCTACGATATCCGCCTGGCCCTGGAATATGACTATGACGCCCCGGTGCATGGCGGCCGCCACCACATTCGCGTGACGCCAGCCAATGTGCCCGGCCTGCAGCGTGTCATCGCCTCGTCACTGGCAATCGAACCGGCGCCGGCGCGCCAGAACGGCTTTCTCGACTTCTTCGGCAATTCGGTGACCGCCATCACCATGACCGAGCCGCATGACAAGCTGACCATCCGCCTGACGGCGCGGGTTCAGATCGAGGATTTCTCCCCGCCGGCCGATTTCTCGCCGCCACTGGCGCAATTGTCTCGCGAGATCGGGCAATATTGGTCGGTGGCGTCCGCCAGCCCGCAGCACTTCCTGGCTGCCTCGTCCCGCGTGCAGATAGATTCCGCGATCACGGACTATACCCGCGCCGTGACAGCGAACGCGCCCACCACGTTGGCCGTTGCTACAGCTCTTTGCATGGCGATCCACAAGGATTTCGAATACGATCCCAAGGCGACCGATGTCGAAACCCGCCCTGCGGAGGCCTTCAATTTGCGCAAGGGCGTATGCCAGGATTTTGCCCATGTGATGATTGCAGGCCTGCGCGGTCTCGGCATTCCTGCAGGCTATGTCTCGGGCTTCCTGCGCACCAATCCACCGGAAGGACAGGCTCGCCTGGAAGGCGCTGATGCCATGCACGCCTGGGTACGTGCCTGGTGTGGCCAGCATCTGGGCTGGGTCGAATTCGACCCCACAAACGCCATGATTGCCGGCCCCGACCATATCTCGATCGGCCATGGGCGCGACTATTCCGACATCTCGCCCATTGTCGGCGTGCTGCGCACCCATGGCTCGCACGAGACCAAGCAGTCGGTGGACGTGCTGCGCGTCGAATAATCCGGAAACGGAACCAATATCGTCATCTCCTCGTTCTTTCGACACGCGGGCCGAGCGGCCCCGCCAGGAAGGTCCGGAAAACCGGACCGCAGGAGATGACGACGATGAACCAGTCCCAGTACCGAACCCATAATGGCCGCAGCCGGGTTATCGCAGCCACTTGGAGCGACGATCTTTACGATCATCAATCGCGCTTTACCAACGTGGCTCTGGCTCTTCTTCCGGCGTCGCTCATTCTGGCAACCGCCACCGCGCTACTGGTCGCCCTGCTCTAGGGTCGAGATAGGCGAGCCAGCCAACAACAGATCCCGGAGGGTTCAATGGGTACGATACTTCTAATCATTCTAGTTCTTCTGCTGATCGGCGCACTGCCGACCTGGGGATATTCGCGTGGCTTCGGCTACTTTCCCTCGGGAATCCTCGGCGTCATTCTGGTCGTAGTGCTGATCCTGGTTTTGATGGGTCGCATCTAGCCACCAAACCGAAGCCACCGCAAATACCCAAATGGGCACGCCAGGTCCCTCTGGTTTTCCTTCAAATGGAATGTGCCCGTCGCGGGTCGATGGTCGCCCCCCTTTCGATCCGCACCTTTTGTCCCGACAGCCCAATGGCTCGTCGGGACTTCTTTTTTGTTCGCTCACACCCTGGCCGGAACTACCGCTCCTCCCCGGCGTTGTTCAGACTTCACGATAGGAGCGTCAAATGGCAACCACTTCCGATATGGCCCCCTCTGGTCGCAAGGCCGGCAATGGCGGCGCGGCCGCCAAGGCTAAGACCGAAATCCGCGAGCAGGAACTTGAGGCACAGGTCGCCCAGCTTCAGGCCGACATCCGGGCGATTTCCGACACGCTGGGAAAGCTCACAGGCGAGAAGGTCGAGGGCGCGCGCGCACTGGCGACCAATGAGGTCAAGCAATTGCAGGCCCGCGGCCAGCACATGCTGGACGATGCGCAGGAGCAGGTAAGCCAGGCTGAAAAACAACTCAAGGATAGCATCCGCGAAAAGCCGCTGACGGCCGTGGCCGCGGCCGCCGGGATCGGCTTCGTCTTCGCCCTGCTCACCCGGCACTGATTATGGGTTTGATTTCGCCACTCGCTTCCCTACTGGGGCTCGAGGTCGAAGGTCTGGCGGCCAAAGCGAAGTCAGCTGTCCTGGTTTGGGGGCTGATTGGCGTTTTCTGCACTATCGCGATTGGGTTTTTGATCGCTGCAGGGTTCATGGTTCTTGCTGACCTGCTCGGACCGCTCATTGCTGCCCTTGTGCTGGCCGGCACTTTTCTGGTTCTGGCACTGGCGGTCTATGTCGGTTCGCTGATCGGGCGCAGTCATCGCCAGCGCGAGCTCGCCGAACGCCGCCGAGCCAAGGAAACGAGTACGTTTCTCACCACGGCCGCGCTCACAGCCCTGCCTTTGCTGACCAAATCCCCCATGCTGTTGCGGCTTGGATTGCCCGCGGCCGCCATTGCGGCCATCGCGCTGCTGCACAAGGACGGCGACAAGGACGAGAGCTGACGCGCAAGTGTCAGATCTCGTTCGAGCGCTCCACGTGGCCTGGACGGATCACCGGCAGTGCCTGAGCATGCAGTTTCAGAACCACCTCGGTTTCCAGATCGATCAGTTCCCCATCGACCACCGCATGGGTGCCCCGCTTGCGCTTGGGGAAATGCAGGACAATGCCGTTCACTTCGGTCTCGCTGACCGCAGGATTGGCCCGCCAGCGGCCGGTCATCACGTCAAACGCCAGATTGAGCAGTTCGCCGGTAGAGACGCTATGAGCGACATATACGCCCAAACGCCCGGAATTGAGGGATTCGGCGACCGGCACAGGACTGTCATCCAGCGGATTGTTGGATATGGCCACACCGGTGGCCGTCACCGTCCTGTCGCCCTTTTCGGTGTGCAGTTCCACATCGAAGCGGGGTGGATCGACTGCCGACGACAGAATTGCGCGCATGCTGGCCAGCATCTTGCCGACACGACTGCGATAGACCATGTTATTGCGGATGCGCACCAGTCGCGCATGAATGCCAACTCCAAACTGATGCACGAACGGCCGGCCATTGGCCGTGGCGATGTCGATGCGGTCGACCTCTCCGCGCGCGATGGCAGCCAAAGCGCGGTCCAACTCGAGCGGCATGCCCAAGGCACGCGCGAACAGGTTCATCGTGCCGGCCGGCAAAACGCCCAGAGGCTTGTTGCTCTTGAAGGCAATGCCTGCCGCCGCAGAAATCGTGCCATCGCCACCCCCCGCAACTACCGCCTCGACGGAGGGGTCACTCGCAGCGGCCTTGAGGGCCTCCTCCACATCCTCGCCCGCCACCATCGTGCACTCGAGCTCGTGCCCCTCGCGCGCGAACAGATCCTTCGCCAGGACACAGAGCTCGTCGAGATCCATGGTGCGCAGGGTCCCGCCGTCCTTGTTCAAAATGGCCCGGATTCTCAATTTGCGTCATCCTTTTTTGCCGTGCTGGCGCGGCCCAGTTCGGGAAGCCGGATTATGACTTCGAGCCCGCCGCCATCCACCGTCGCATAATGCGGCTCCCCGCCAAACTGCGCCGAGAGCTGTTTGACGATGACCGAGCCGAGCCCGGATTCTGTTGCATTCTCGCCCTCCGGCATGCCAACACCGTCGTCCTTGACGCAAAGCATCGGCACGTCTTCTTCATCACGCGCCATGGTGACGGTTATGGTGCCGCTGCGCGCGCCCGGAAAGGCGTACTTGAGCGCGTTGGTCACCAGTTCGCCGACCAGAATGCCCAGCGTGGTGGCATCGCGGGCACTCACTTCAATGGGCGACAACACGCCGCGCACCGCGATCCGACCGCCATCGGTTTGGGTTTCGGCAAGGTCTTCAAGCACGGCCGCGAGGAATTCATCGGCACGCGCGGTTTCAAGGTCATCGCCCAGGCGCAGGCGGCGATGGGCCGAGGCCACCGCATGGACCCGCAGCCGCGCCGCTTCGAGCGCTGTGCGGACGTCGTCCGACTCCGCGCGCATCACTTGCAGCGCCAAAAGCGAAGAGACCGTGGCCAGCGAATTGCCGATGCGATGATTGGTGTCCTGCAACAGCGCTTCCACCCGCTGGCGTTCGCGCTCGGCATGAGCCCGCGCTTCCTCGATATCCCTGGTGCGCTCGGCCACTTCTTCTTCCAATGCCTCGTTCTGGCTCAACAGCCCGCGATGGCGCTGGGCCAAGGCGCTGACCTGCTTTTGGGTGCGCATCAACAAGGCATAGGCCAGGATCGCCGCCGCAGTGAGCGCGGCAATCAATGCCGCGACCAGGCCCGTTCGAGTCTGGTCGATCTGCTGGTTGCGATCAGCCAGCTTGGTATCTTCCTCGGCGATGAACTCTTCCAAGGTCGCGCTGACCCCGGCCATCAACCGCGCGCCCATGCCGGTCTCGGTCAGGGTCTGGGCCTCTTCATTACGCCGTGTCGCAACCAGCTCCACGGTGCGATCCATTTCCGCCATCTTGCTTGAAATGTCGCCGGTAATGCTGGCCACGCGGTCGCTTTGTCCGCGATCATCCGTTGTCATTTCCATCAGGGCGACGACACGACGATCCAGGCTAGAGACAGCCTCCCGATAGGGCTGGAGGAACTGCGGATCGGCCGTCAGCAAAAAACCGCGCTGGCTGGCCTCGGCCTGGCTCAGCGCATGGGCCAACTCGCGCGCGGCATTGCGCACCGCATAGGTCTTGTTGATGTCGTTGAGCTGCCGGTCGAAACCTTGCATGAGCATCAGCGCCGCAACCGCAGCCAGACAGACCAGGCCGAGCGAAACCCACACCGCCAGGCGCCGTGTGCCGCGCCGAACAAGATGCGGTTCCTCGACGCTTTTGAGGCGGTCAACCAAGACGCTCATCTCCTGCTCCTGCGCCGGGTGCGGCCGCTATGCCGAGCAATGCTTTCCAGCGATGGCAGCAATGAGGCCGACACGGCTAAATCAGCGGACGGATTGGCTCACCCAGACCTTCCCACCCAGCCAGCTGCGCCAGTTCGGTCGCATAGAGCAATTCGCAACTCCGCCCAAGCCAGCGGATCTGACCCCGCGGAGCGGGATAGCAGTGATTGGCCTGAGTGCTAACAAGCTTGTGTCGCAAGGCGTGCCGGAACTTCCCGGCACCCCTATTTTGCTCAAGCCATTACCTGACGCGGTCCTGATCGAGGCCGTACGAGGTCCGTCTCGCTCAGAAGCCGTGATTACCTGATGTCACCTGCGCGGAAACGGCATCCGGACCGTAATCGGACTCCCCGCTCACCTTGAGCAATTCCGTCAGCCGCGTGCGGGCACGGCTGACCCGGCTCTTCATAGTGCCCACGGCGCATTCGCAGATCGACGCAGCTTCTTCATAGGAAAAGCCGGAAGCGCCAATCAGAATAATGGCTTCGCGCTGGTCGTCGGGAAGCTCGGACAGCGCTGCCTTGAAGTCTTCGAGATCCATCGAGCCATATTGTGATGGATGCACCGAAAGACGCTCGGTGAAGGCCCCATCAGTATCCTGCACTTCGCGTCCACGCTTGCGCATCTGGCTGTAGAATTCGTTGCGCAGGATGGTGAACAGCCACGCCTTGATATTGGTGCCCATTTCGAAGCTGGACTGCTTGGCCCAGGCTTTCATGACCGTGTCCTGCACCAGATCATCGGCCTTGTCATGCTTTCCGGTCAGCGATACCGCAAAGGCGCGCAGACTTGGCAAGGTCGCCAGCATTTCCCGTTTGAAGGACGTTCCTTCGGCACTCATGCCGTTACTCTCCCCCGCGATTGGAAGACTTGTCGCTTTGAGCCTGTTCGGCGCTGTCTAGCTTTTCGAGCAGATCAAGAAGCTGGTCGGGGACGCCCTCGTCCTGAACCGCTCCATAGAGAGCGCGCAGACGCGACCCGATGTCCGAAGTCGGACCGAGTCCATCTTCCGCCCGCTCCGCCTGCATGCGCACACGTTGCTGCGTCACCAAATTATCCTTCTTCATTCCGAATATGACCGTTAGTCTTCATCTCTCGCGCGGTATCGATGCCCAAATGCCATGAGGGCCACAAAAGTTCCGTCTCGCTGGAACTTTTCTCGACAGCACACGTTTTGAGCCATCGTTGAGTGCAATACAACAAGCGTCACCCGGGAGTTTTCGTCTATGTCCTTGTCCACGCGGATCGCACCGCACCTGCCCTACCTGCGGCGCTTTTCTCGCGCCGTTACCGGTTCGCAGACCTCAGGCGACGCCTATGTCGCCGCCACACTTGAAGCACTGATTGCCGATATCTCCCTGTTCCCCGAAGCTAGCACCGACCGCATCGCGCTCTACAAGCTGTTCTCAGCATTGTTTTCCTCCTCGGCGGTGAAAGTGCCCGAGCCAGCCTCAAGCTTTGCCTGGGAACAGCGCGCTGCGGCCAATTTGGCCAATCTGGCGCCCTTGCCCCGCCAGGCGTTCCTGCTGGTAGCGGTAGAAGGCTTCACCCACCCGCAGGCAGCGGAAATCCTCTCCACAAGCGAGGATGAATTTGCCGAACTGCTCGACCGGGCGTCTACCGACATTTCCCGTCAGGTGGCGACCGAGATTATGATCATCGAAGACGAGCCGCTGATCGCCATGGATATCGAGCAGATGGTGCAGAGCCTCGGCCACAAGGTGGTCAGCATTGCCCGGACGCACAAGGAAGCGGTGAGCCTGTTCGCGCAGACCCAGCCCCGCATGATCCTGGCTGACATCCAGCTTGCTGATGGCAGCTCGGGCATCGATGCGGTCAACGACATCCTCAATACCCACTCTGTACCGGTTATTTTCATCACCGCCTTCCCTGAGCGGCTGCTGACCGGCGAGCGTCCGGAACCGACCTTCCTGGTCACCAAGCCATTCAACCCCGACATGGTGAAGGCTCTGATCAGCCAGGCACTGTTCTTTGATGAAGGCTCCCGCGCCGCAGCTTGATTGAAGCTGAATTGTTGAAAAAGGCCGGCGCGATCCGGCCTTTTTCTTTGCGTCCGGAACTTGCTGTAAAGAGCAGCGTTGTTAGTGCAAGTATCAAAACATGGAGTTTCCCATGCTGTATTATGCACTGGTGTTTCTGGTCATCGCGCTGATCGCTGGCGTACTGGGCTTTGGTGGCATTGCCGGCGCGTCGGCTGGTATCGCGCAGATTCTGTTCTTCCTCTTCCTGGCCTTCCTCGTGATCTCTCTGGTCATTGGGCTGTTTCGCAGGGGCACATAGCTCCGAGGCGTAATGCCCATCGAAAGCGGTGCCGCCCGGGCGCCGCTTTTTATTTACGGCTCGGGAAACCAGCTTTCGATCTGCCCTGTCGCCCAATAGACGGTCAACCCGATCCATTCGCGCATGGCGGTCGAGGCAATGGTGAGATTGCCCCCAGGGTCGGCCAGATCAAGGCCGAACTGCTCAGTGCCGGTGCTGCGAAAGTCCGTTGGCCAGGGCAGAACCTGAACCCCTTGAGCACGAAACAGGCCGACTGAGCGTGGCATGTGAAAGGCCGACGTCACCAGCGCAATTGTCTCGCCGTCTTCTGTGAGCAACTCGCGGGTGAAGCGGGCATTTTCGATCGTATTGCGCGAATCCGGCTCAAGCACCAGACGGTCGCTGTCGATCCCCAGCCCCACAAAGAAGCGGCGCGCTGTTTCCGCCTCGCTTTCACCCCGGCCGCCCAGCACACCACCACCGCCGGACAGGACGATACGCGCCGCCGGAAAGCGCTGCGCCAGCCACAATGTTGTCGACAATCTCTCTGCGGCATCGTTCATCGCCACGGTCTGCCGGGCCCCGCTGACACTGGACACCGTCGCACCGCCGAGCATCACGATGGCATCGACCCGTGCCGGCACCGCTGGCACCGCAAACCGGTCTTCCAGCGGCCGGATCAGGATTCCACCGATATTGGTCAGGCTAACGAGGCCGAGCAATAATACGGCCAGCCCCAGCGATGTCAGGGCAAGCCGGCGGCGCCCAAGTGCAACCAGGCCGCCCGCCACCAGCATCAGCAAAAGCGCGACGCTGATCGGCTGCGCCACCAGCCAGAATAGCTTCGAGACAACAAAGAACATGCCCACTCCACCCTGCACGGTACGGGCAAAACCCGCTTTTTCGCTTGCTATCTCACTGGCTTCTGGTTTTCTACCAGACGGTCAAGATTGCCAATCGAATAATAAGGCAGTCGCCAGTCAGGAAGCGCCCGGGAACGGGCCAATGGTGAGCATGAAGCAGGCAGCGCCCGCAAAAGCGGAGCCATCGCCGGTCGTCGAACTGCGCGAACTTCACAAGTCCTTCGGAGCCCTGGAAGTGCTCAAGGGCATTTCCTTTACCGCGCGCGAAGGACAGGTCGTCTCCCTTATCGGGTCTTCCGGATCAGGCAAATCCACGCTGCTGCGCTGCATCAACATGCTTGAGATCCCCGATAGCGGGGATGTGCTGATCGACGGCGAAGCCATCGTGCTCAAGGGCAATGGCCAGGGTCGCAGCATTGGCGACGAACACCAGATCCGCCGCATCCGCTCCGAACTGGGCATGGTCTTCCAGTCCTTCAACCTTTGGGCGCACATGACCATTCTCGAAAACGTCATGGAAGCGCCGCTGGTGGTGCAGAAGCGCGCTCGGCCCGAGGTCGAAGACGAGGCACGCGCCATGCTCGACAAGGTAGGGATCGGCGCAAAGGCCGATGCCTATCCCGCCCAGCTCTCCGGCGGCCAACAGCAGCGCGCCGCCATCGCCCGGGCCCTCTGCATCAATCCGCGCGTCATGCTGTTTGACGAGCCCACCTCTGCCCTCGACCCCGAACTGGAAGTCGAAGTGCTGCGCGTGATCAAGCTGCTGGCCGACGAGGGCCGGACCATGGTGTTGGTCACACACGACATGGATTTCGCCCGCTCGGTGTCCGACCGGGTGATCTTTCTGCATCAGGGACTGATCGAAGAGGAAGGTGCGCCCGATCAAGTGTTCGGCGCTACCAAATCGGTTCGTCTCAAACAATTTCTCAATGCGGCCAGCCACGACTGACCTGCATGGAAAACGACCCGGAAAACCGGGCGCAACGACGACACGAAACGCAAACGGAGAAACGAGAATGAAAAAGACGATGTTGGCAGCGGCCGCCGTTCTGGCCTTGGCAACCCCCGCCCTCGCCCAGGACACTGTCCGTATCGCCACTGAAGGCGCCTATGCGCCTTGGAACTTCCTCAACGATGCCGGCGAGCCGGCCGGCTTCGAGATCGATCTGGGCAATGCAATCTGCGAAACCGCAGAGCTGAACTGTGAGTGGGTCATCAATGATTGGGATTCCATCATCCCGAACCTGCTGGCCGGCAACTACGACCTGATCATGGCCGGCATGTCGATCACCGATGAACGTCTCGAAACCATCGATTTCTCGGACAACTATTTCCCACCCGATCCGTCCAAGTTCGTCGCCGCTGCCGGTGCCAACCTTGACTTCTCCGATCTCTCCGGCGCCCGCGTCGGCGTGCAGGGTGGCACCATCCAGGCCGGCTATGCCGAGGAAAACCTGGGCGGCGCCAACACCATCGTTACCTTCTCAACCGCTGACCAGGCCATGGCCGATCTGGCCGCCGGCAATCTCGACACCATCCTGGCCGACGGTGCCTATCTTGAGCCCGTCGTAACCGCCTCGAACGGCGCGCTGGAATTCGTGGGTGAAGACGTGATGATCGGCGGCGGCGTGGGCGCCGGTGTGCGCAAGGAAGACGCTGAGCTCAAGGCGACCGTTGACGAGACCCTGGCCACGCTCAAGGCCGATGGCACCGTGGATGCGCTGATCGCCCGGTGGTTCGACGGCATGGGTCCGTTCTTCGCTGAATAAGCCGATCCGGCTCCAGAACCTGTCCCTCCCGGCCTCGAGAGGGACATCAACCGCGGATTGTGCGGCATGACCGAAGACCTCACCTTCTGGCTCGGCTACATCACCAATGGCAAGCATCTGACCTGGTACGCAAGCTTCCAGTTCACGATCTATGCTGGCCTGTTGGGCGGCGTCCTTGCCGTCATATTCGGCCTGACCGGCGCGACGCTGAAAAATTCGCGCTTCTTCATGCTGCGCCTGATTGGCTCGACCTATTCATCCATCGTGCGCGGCGTGCCCGATGTGCTGTTCTTCCTGTTCTTCCCCCTGGCCTTCGAACAGGGCGTGGAATGGCTGGTGTCCACCCAGGTCTGTTCACCCGAGGCCATCGCTGCACAGACGGCCCCATGGCCACCCTGCCGCGAAGCCAACTGGTTCCTTGGCACGACAGAATATCTCCTGCTGGCGAGCGTGTCGCTGGGGCTCGTCTACGGCGCCTTTGCCACCAATGTTATCCATGGCGCCATGCGGGCGGTTCCGGCTGGTCAGCTTGAGGCAGCCCGCGCTTATGGCATGAGCACCACTCAGGTGCTCTGGCGCGTGCATATCCGCCAGATGTGGGTCTATGCCCTGCCCGGCCTCTCCAATGTCTGGATGCTGATCGTCAAGGCGACCTCGCTGCTTTCTCTGCTGCAGATCGCCGATATCGTACTCTGGGCCGACCGGCTCGGCGCGCCCAATTTCCTGCCCACTGTGGGCCTGGTTCATGACGACTGGCGCTGGCGTTATTACCTCGTGCTGTTCGTTTTTTATATCCTGGTCACCTGGCTGTCCGAACGCGCCTTCGAATACCTCATGCGACGTACCGGACGCGGCATTCTCTCGGAGGTGCCGGCCTGATGGAAGCGTTCTTGGACGATCTGGCCATCATGGCCCCGGCGGTGCTGTTCAATATCTATTTCGCGGTCGCCTCGATCCCGCTGGGCTTTGTGCTCGCGATTTTCCTGGCGCTCGGGAAGGCGTCTGACAACCAGCTGATCAACGCCCTGTCGCGCGGCTATATCTATGCCTTTCGCGGTTCGCCGCTCTTCATCCAGTTCTTCATGTTCTATTCGCTGGCGCTTTCGCTCAACCTGACGGTCTGGCGACCACTCGGCATCTCCGGCTTCGTGCTGCATCCCCTGGTCATCGGGCCGCTGGTACTGGTGCTCAACACTTCGGCCTATACGGCCGAAATCTTCTATGGCGCACTGCGCGCGGTGCCCCGCGGCGCCGTCGAGGCAGCCAGAGCCTATGGTATGAGCCGATCCCAGCAGTTCCGCCGCGTGGTCTGGCCTAACCTCATCCGACTGGCCTGGCCGGCTTATACCAATGAGGTGGTGTTCCTGTTTCACGCCACGGCCATTGTCTATTTTGCGCTGCCTGTGGTCGGTGCGCAGGCCGACCTGATGACCACGGCAAAGACGCTGTTCGAGCGCGATTTCAATGCATTCCTGCATTTCTCGGTCGCCGCGCTCTATTTCCTTGCGGTCTCCCTGGTGGTGTTCTTTGTGTTCGGTCTGATCTATCAGCGGCTGATGCGCCATCTGCCAGCCCAACCGGGCCTGCGCTTTGCGCCCAAATGGATGCGCTGAGACAAGGAACGAGCATGAAAGTCATCGCCGATCTTTGCATTGTCCCAATGGGCGTAGGCCCTTCGGTATCCGCCTATATCAAAGAGGTCCGCGAGGTGTTGGCGGCGACCGGCCTTTCCCACGACATGCATGCAAATGGCACCAATATCGAAGGCGAAATGGCAGACGTCAGCGCTGCGGTGGAGGCCTGTTGCGCGCGCCTGCACGAGCTCGGCGTCGAGCGCATCTTCTGCACCATGCATTTCTCCACCCGCATCGACAAACCCCAGACCATGGCCGACAAGCTCGCCCGTCTCGCCTGAAGAACGCAGCATGACCTTCAAACAGCATCAGCAGCGGTTGACCGGCGATGCGCCGGGCCATTCGACCACTCTCTATTGGTACTCCGCCGGACCAGAAACGGCCGAAACTAAGATTTATCTACAAGCGGCGCTCCATGCCGACGAACAGCCCGGCACCATGGCGTTGCACCACCTGTTGCCCATGCTGCGCGATGCTGACGCTGCCGGCACGCTCAAGGCACGCTTCGTGGTGTTTCCCTCGGTCAATCCGCTGGGCCTGGCCACCCGTGTTCTGCGCCGCCATATCGGCCGCTACGACCTCACAACCGGCGTCAATTTCAATCGCCGCTGGCCTGATCTTTATCCGCTGGTCGCCGAGGCTGTCGCCGGCAAACTCGGTGATGATCCTAAAGCAAACCTGCGAATCATACGGAAGGCCGTCGGCGACTGGATCGACCGGCAGCAACCGGCAACTGCCGCCCAGCAGCTGCGCCTGCTGACCCTCAAGGCGGCCCATGATGCCGATATCGTGCTCGATCTGCATTGCGACGATGAGAGCCTGAAACACATCTTCACCTCTCCCGACCTGATGCCGGGCCTGCAGGATCTGGCCGACCGCATGCAGGTGGCCGCAACGCTGACCGCCGAAGACAGCGGCGGCGGGTCCTTCGATGAGGTGCTGCCCAGCCTTTATCGCAAGGCCCAGCGGGCTACCCCCGACGTTGCAATCCCGATGGGTGCCGAAACCGCAACACTGGAATATCGCGGCCAGGCCGATACCCATGACGAGCTGGGTCGCGCAGACGCACAGGGCCTGTTCGACTTCTTTTCTGGTCGCGGTCTGATTGACATGACACCGCCTCCAGTCGACCCGGCGCCCCATCCAACCTCGCTGGAGGCCACCGAAATGCTGCGTGCCGACCGTCCCGGCCTCCTGGCCTATCGCGTGGCACTGGGGGACAAGGTAAAGAAAGGCGATGTCGTTGCCGATATCATCGCCATGGACGGGCCGGAGGCCTTCCTCGCCCGCACCCCGCTGCGGGCTGGCACGGATGGGTTCATTCTCTCCCGCGCCAGCGCAAAATATGTCGTGGCAGGATCCTCGGTGGCCAAGATCGTGGGCAGCGAAGTTCTGCCCACGCGCGCTGGTGGCTACCTGCTGGAGGACTGACGCTAGCTACGCGCCAGTCCCCATTGTGCATGGTCGAGCGCAGTCATCACGCCGCGTAGTTCGGCCAGGCCCTTCATGCGCCCAATGGTGGGGTAGCCCGGTTGCGAGCGGCGGCCGAGATCATCGAGTATGTCCTGCCCGTGGTCAGGTCGCATCGGGATTTCCCAGTCCTTGCGGCCTTCAGCCTGGCGTCGCCGTTCTTCCTTGAGGATGGCCGCAATCAGCGCCACCATGTCGGTGTCACCGGCCAGATGCTCGGCTTCGAAGAAGGAGCCGACAATGTCGTCATTGTCGCGCTTGACGTTGCGCAGATGCAGGAAGTGCACCTTGGGACCGAAGCGCTCCATCATGCCGGGCAGATCATTATCGGGTCGCGCACCGAGCGACCCGGAACACAGCGTCATCCCATTGGCAGGGCTGTCGACGGCTTCGAGAATGTACTTGTAGTCTTCCTCGGTCGACATGATGCGCGGCAGGCCCAATAGCGCAAATGGCGGATCGTCGGGGTGGCAGCAGAGCCTAAGGCCCAACTCTTCGGCCACGGGCACCACCTCCTCAAGGAAATCGATGAAGTGCACCCGCAATTGCTCGCGGCTGATGGTGCCATATTCATCCAAATGCGCCTGCACATCCTCGAGGGACATGGACTCGGTGGAGCCGGGAAGCCCCATGGTCACATTGCGCCCGAGTTGCTTTTGCTCATCTTCGCTCATGGCTTCGAAGCGTCGCGCTGCCTCGTCGGCAATGGCGTTGGTGAAGTCAGTAGCTGCGCCGGGACGCTTGAGGATGTGGATGTCGAACGCGGCGAAGTCATTGATGTCGAAGCGCATGCAGGAGCCGCCATTGGGCACCGTCCAGCGCAGATCCGTGCGGGTCCAATCCAGTACCGGCATGAAATTGTAGCAAATTGTCTCGATGCCGCTATCGGCCAGATGCTTCATCGATATCTTGTAGTTAGCGATGTGCTCCCGCCATTCGCCCTTCTGCTTCTTGATGTCCTCGGTGACCGGCAGGCTTTCGACGACATCCCAGGTCAGCCCTGATGCCGAGCCACCCTTCCGGGTGGCGATCTCCTTATGGCGTTTGGCGATCTCCTCGGGCGACCACACCACGCCATTGGGGACATGGTGCAAGGCGCTTACGACACCAGCCGCGCCGACCTGAGTAACATCGTCAATACTGGTCAGGTCCTTGGGGCCGAACCACCGCCACGTCTGTCGCAAGTCAGAATTCCTTTCTTGTATGGAAGTTTAATGCCATATTCAGCGCACCGCCGAAAGCCTCAATCATTGGCCAGCGCCAGCAGTGTCTCGACATGGCATGGTGTCCCTGCCCTGCACCAGCAGGCCAGATTCTTACCGCCGAGCGCGGCGCGGATTTCGGCTTGTGGAGGTCGGGGCCGATCCGCCTCGATCTCTCCGCCCAACCAGCGCGCATGGCGCGCTACCGCCTCGGCCTGCGCCGCCTCCTTGCCCAGCCCGGTTTCCGCCATCACGCCGGCAATGGTGAACGGGTTACCCCACAGACCGGGGCGCGCCACGGATTGGGCGGGCAGGCCATTGAGCGCCTGCGATACGGCCTGCAGATCGAAACCCGCCTTGCGGGATAGGACGATGCGTGCTGGCTTCATCTGCGCATATTCCGGTCGAAGACAAATCTGGGCATTTCCCATTTCAACACCAGCGCCAGAACACGTAGCGTGAAGCCGATGGCAATAGCAATCAGCACCATCAGATCCCCCGGCATGCCGTTGGTCAGCCCGAGAAAGTAAATCACCCCGGTAATCAGCGACACGGTTGCATAAAGCTCGCCCTGAAAGATTAGGGGAATGTCGTTGCACAACACATCGCGCAGCACGCCGCCGGCCGTTCCGGTCACCATGCCCGCGACAATGACGATGATGGGATGCACGCCCGCCTCGATGCCGATATTGCAGCCGATCACCGTGAACACCACCAGCCCCAATGCGTCGAGCAGCAGGAACGGCCACTTCAGCCGGTCCACTAGCTGCGCCAGCGGAATTGTCGCCAGTGCCGCGCCACACACCAGCAGCAGCACATAGGGGTTCTTGACCCAAACCAGGGGATAATGATCGAGCAGGATGTCGCGCATGGTGCCGCCGCCCAACGCCGTAACGCAGGCAATCAGGCACACGCCGAACCAGTCCATATTGCGTCGCCCGGCCGCCAGTGCGGCAGTCATCGCCTCCACGGTGATGGCGACATAGAAGGCGATGAGCAGCATGGCACGGGTCTCCAGAATCGTCGAAACCGGGTTGTCCGGACAACGTTACGCCATCACCATCTGCCCGTCGCCCGCTTCGGAAACAACCCCCATGCGCCAGCCCCGCACCGTCCGCGCCCTCGAAGAATTCGGCAGAACGCGTCTCTCGCAAAGTTTCTTCATGCGCGATTTTCTCTATTCCGAGATCGCCGCCATCAATGGTCTTCCGAACTTGCCCGACGACCCCGACCTCGCCATCGCTGCCGGCGAGCGGCTGTGCGAAGAGTTGCTCGAACCGCTGCAATCCCGGTTCGGCCGCATCTCGGTGCGCTCGGCCTATCGTTCCTCCGGAGTGAACGCGTTCGGCAACGCCAACAAGCTCAACTGCGCGATCAATGAGAAGAACTTTGCCGGCCACATCTGGGACCGGCGCGACGCCGGGGGCCACATGGGCGCCACCGCCTGCATAATCGTCAACCGCTTCATTTCCTATTATCAGCGTAGCGGTGACTGGGAGGCATTGGCTTGGTGGGTACACGATAAGCTGCCCTACTCCAATATGGAGTTCTTTCCCAAGTTCGCGGCCTTCAACCTACAATGGCACGAGGTCCCGACCCGCAGCATTCATAGCTTCATCCCACCCCGCCGCGGCTGCCTGACCAAACCGGGCATGGCCAATTGGGATGGGCGGCATGAGGACGCTTATGCGGCGATGCTCGAGGAGATCGGCTAGACGAAGTCTTGCCGCATCGGCGTGAACACATCGACCAGCCGCCCCTTTTCTAGGGCAACGACGCCATGGACGAGGCCGGATGGCACGATGAAGCTGCCTCCCTGGCCAACCACCTCGGTCTTACCATCGATGGTTACCTCGAAGCTGCCTTCGGCAACATAGCTGACCTGGATATGCGGATGGCTGTGCGGCGCGCCGACCGCCCCTTTGTCGAAGCCGAATTCGACCTGCATCAACTCCGGCGTATGAATCAGCACCCTGCGGGTATTGCCGGGCGCCAGCTCGGTCCAGCCGGTGGCTTCAGGCTGCGCAAATAGCTTCTGTTCAGTCATCTCATTACCTCGCGAGCCAGCCGCCATCGACTGGAATGACGGCGCCGTGCATGTAGTTGGAAGCGGGCGCCAGCAGGAAAACTGCCGCATCGCCAATGTCGGATGGCACACCCCACCGCCCCGCCGGAATGCGTCCGAGTATGGCAGCGGACCGGTCCGGATCGTTGCGCAGCGCCTCGGTATTGTTGGTTTCAATGTAACCGGGCGCCACCGCGTTCACATTGATGCCCTTGCTCGCCCACTCATTGGCCAGCAGACGTGTAATCCCCAACACCCCGCTCTTGGACGCGGTGTAGCTCGCCACCCGAATGCCACCCTGAAAGCTCAGCATGGAGGCAATATTGACGATGCGCGCCTCGCGCTCTGCCGCGATAGCCTTGCGCCCCAGGGACTGGCTGAGAAAGAACATCGTCTTGAGATTGATATCCATCACCGCGTCCCAGTCGCCCTCGGTGAAATCCACAGCATCGACGCGCTTGATGATGCCGGCATTGTTGACCAACCCGTCTATGGGACCATGCTTGTCCCAGACCGCCTCGAACATGGCCTGGGCATCGCTGGTTGACCCAAGATCGGACTGCACGGCTACCAGTTCTGCGCCAATGGAGGCCATCAGTTCTGCGGTCTCGTCCATGGTCGACCGGCCAACACCAATGACCCGCCCGCCGGCCCGGCCGATGGACAGGGCGATGCCTTGACCGATGCCGGTATTGGCGCCGGTGACCATCACGGTCTTGCCGGTCAAAGAAAAGGCACTGAGACTCATCAGCGCAGATCCTCCATCGCCACCTTCTCCACATCTGTATAGTCGACATTGTCGCCAGCCATGGCCCAGATGAAGGTGTAGGCGCCGGTACCGGCGCCGCAATGGATCGACCAGGGCGGAGACAGGATTGCCTGTTCGTTGCGCACGATCAGGTGTCGGCTTTCGTCCGGCTCACCCATCAGATGCACCACAAAGGCGTCGGGTTTGAGATCGACATAGAGATAGGCTTCCATGCGCCGGTCATGCACATGGGCAGGCATGGTGTTCCACACCGAGCCCGGCGCAAACTGGGTCAATCCGACCACGAGTTGGCAGGTTTTGACGCTGTCGGCATTCACATACTGGAAAATCGAGCGTTCATTGGCGGTCTCGTTGCTGCCTAGGTCGAGCCGCTTGGCGCCCGATTTTTGCAACAGAGTCGTGGGATAGCTGGCATGGGCCGGGGCGCTCAGGAGATAGAACTTGGCACCCTCGCCGGCAAAACGCACATCCTTGGCACCCATGCCGATATAGAGCATGTCGCGCGGTCCCACTGCATGATCGGTGCCATCGACCGAGATCGTGCCGGCCTCCCCGATATTGACAGCGACCAATTCACGCCGGTCGAGGAAATTGGCTGTGCCGGTCGGCTTGATCGCTTCCAGCGCCAGCGCACCACCATTGGGCAAGGCCCCGCCAACCGCCATGCGGTCGTAATGGGTATAGGTCCAGCGCACCTCGCCAGCGGCAAACAGATCGTCGATCAGGAAATTCTCGCGCAGTTCATCGGTCCCCATGGCTGCTGCCGTGGATGGATCGATGGCAAAGCGAATGTCGAAATCGGTGCTCATGGTCTAGTCCTGTTTGCTGGTGCCTTGTTCGGCCAGGCGAGCGCGGTAGCGGTCCTGGCTGCGCGAGAGGTGATCTCGCATGGCCTCGCGCGCGCCATCGGCATCGCGGGCGGAGATCGCATTGAGAATGCGCTTGTGCTCTTCGTGCAGGCCAACCTGATATTCATAAGTCAGCACGCTCTCGGTGCCCCAGGGCGAGGCCACGTCACATGGGATGGTGCGGCTGCCCAGAGCATCGAGCACTTCGAGATAGAAAGGATTGTTGGTCGCCGCAGCGATGGCACGATGGAACGCAAAATCCGTCTTGCCGGTGGGATTGCCTTCGTCTAGCAGCCGGCCGAATTCGTTCCAGGCCTCCTGGATAGCGGCCACCTGGCTCGTGCTGTGGCGGTGCGCGGCAAGCCCCGCGCTTTCAATCTCGATGCCCATTCGCACTTCGAGCACGTTGAGCGCGACCGAAATCTTATTGGAACGCTCACCAGCGATGGCCCTGAAAGCCGAGCTGGCGTGCGCCATGACAAACACACCGGCCCCCTGGCGCGGCTGCACCATGCCGTCGGCGGCCAAGGCAGCGATGGCCTCGCGCACCACGGTTCGGCTGACCCCGAAATGCGTGGTCAGCTGGCTTTCCGTAGGCAGCTTTTCGCCGGGCCCGAATTCCCCGGCCCCAATGCGCTTGCGCAACGCATCGACCACTATTTGGGCAAGCTTGGGCTTCCGGGCAGGGGCCGGCATGTCGATCATAGCCATCAGATCACCGGAACAGGCTGGGCAGCCACAAGGACAGCGCCGGAATATAGGTCACGAGGCCCAACACAATGATGCCGGCAATGTAGAACGGCCAGACGCTACGCATCGCGGCCCAGATCGAAATCTTGCCCACAGCCGCTGCTACGAACTGCACCGGCCCCAAGGGGGGCGTGTTGAGGCCGATCCCGAGGTTGAGGATCATGATGACGCCGAAATGCACCGGGTCGACACCGAAGCTGGAGACCATGGGCAGGAAGATCGGCGTGGTGATGATGATCAACGGCCCCATATCCATGAAGGTGCCGAGCAGCAGCAACAGCACATTGATCAGCAGCAACACCATCAGCGGGTCGCTGGTCAGTTGCCCCACCATTTCGGTGAGAATGGGCGCCACCCGCAGATAGGCCATCAGCCAGCCGAATGACGCCGCGGCGCCAATGATGAACAGCACCATGGCCGTGGTGCGTACCGCGCCGGTGACACAGTGCACGAAGGTCGACCAACTCATGGTGCGATAGACCAGAAGCGTCACGAGGAAGGCGTAGATCACCGCGATGCAGGAGCTCTCCGTGGCAGTGAAAATGCCCGAGCGCACGCCGCCAAAGATGATGGCGATGAGCAACAGACCCGGAATGGAAATCAGGAAATATTGCAGCGCCTTGGCAAAGCCCGGGAACGGCTCGGTGGGATAACCGCGCCGGCGCGCCACCACATAGGCAGTGAACATCAGCGCCAGAGCCAGCATCAGGCCCGGAATGATCCCGGCGGTAAACAGATCAGCAATCGATATGCGACCGCCGCCGGAAAGCGAATAGATGATCATGTTGTGGCTGGGCGGCAGCAGGAGCGCGATCAGCGCCGCCATCGACGTAACGTTGACCGCATAGTCGGCGCCGTAGCCGCGCGCCTTCATCTGCGGGATCATGATGCCACCGACAGCAGCGGCCTCCGCCACGGCCGAACCGGAAATCCCGCCGAACAGGGTGGAGGCCACGACATTGACCTGCCCCAGCCCGCCCCGGATATGGCCGACCACGGCCCCGGCAAAGGCAATGATCCGCGCGGCAATGCCGCCCCGCATCATCAGGTCACCGGCAAAGATGAAGAACGGAATAGCCAGCAGGGTGAAGGGCGAAACGCCCGAATTGAGTTGCTGAAACACCACGACCGGCGGTCGGCCGAGATAAACGATGGTGGCAAAGCTGGCGATACCCAGGGAAAAGGCAATGGGCGTACCGACCACCATAAGCAGGCCGAAGGTGCCGAAGAGAATCCAGTATTCCATTATTTTTAGGCCTCGCTGACGGCCGCGTCGGTGGTCTCGGCGTCAACCGGTTCACCGGCGAGCCGCAATGCCATGCGTTCGAGCACGAACAGGCAGATCAGAACACCGGACACCACGATGGGAAGATAGGTGAAGGTTTGCGGCAGGCCGAGCACCGGAATGCGCACGCTCCAGCCGCGAATGGCCAGCTCCAGTCCATACCAGACCATCCCGAAGGCAAAGGCGAAGATGGCAATATCGCTGAAACTGCGCAGCCAGGGCTTGGCGCTGTCGGGCAAGGCATAGAGCAGCACGTCAAAGCCCATATGGAACTTTTCACGCACACCTACGGCAGCGCCGAGGAATATGAACCAGCTCATGATCATGATCGACGCCCCTTCGGTCCAGGGCGGCGACGCATTGACCACGTAGCGCATGTAGACCTGATAGGCGACCAGCACTGTCATGGCGACTAGACCCGTACCGGCCAACCATAGGGCCAGCTTGGATATGAGGCCAAAAAACCGGCTTGTTGCGAGGAGCCCGTTTTTCATCGGCTCAGTCTCCCAAATCAAAGAGCCGGGCCGACCGGAAAGCCGGCCCGACGGGGATTTTTTAGCCTTCGGTCGCTTGGATGCGGGCGACAAGATCCTGCAGTTCAGGATCGGTGACATACTTGTCATAGACCGGCTTCATCGCATCGATGAACGGGGCCTTGTCGACCTCATTGATGGTGACGCCAATGGCTTCCACGGCTGCCTTGGATTCTATTTCCTTTTCGGCCCAGAGCTCGCGCTGATAGGCAACGGATTCCTTGGCGGCTTCGCGCATTGCCTGCTGGACATCTTCACTAAGACCATCCCAGACGATCTTCGAGACCACCAGCACCTCGGGCACCATCAGGTGTTCGTCGAGCGAGTAGAACTGCGCCACTTCGGCATGGCCGGCGGTGTCGTAGCTGGGGTAGTTGTTCTCAGCGCCGTCAATAACACCGGTCTGAATGCTGGAATACACCTCGCCATAGGGCATCGGGGTAGCATTGCCGCCCAGTGCACCCACCATGTCCACAAAGATGTCCGAACCCATCACGCGGAACTTCAGACCTTCCATGTCGGCCGGCGAGTTGATCGGCTTGACACTATTGTAGAACGAGCGCGCGCCCCCATCGTAATAAGCCAGCGCGACGACATCCACCTCCTCGAACGCCGCCAGGATTTCTTCACCGATCGGACCGTCCAGCACATTGTGGAAATGCTCGGCGGAACGGAAAATGAAGGGCAACTGGGTCACGGTCGCCTTGGGCACTTGTGTGCCGAACGCGCCGATCGAAATGCGGTTAAGATCGATCACGCCGAACTGGGTCTGCTCGATCGTATCGGCTTCCTGGCCAAGCTGGGCCGAATGGAAAACCTCCACCGAATAGGCGCCATCGGTCTTTTCGCTCAGCAATTCGCCGAAGCGCTTGACCGCCTCGACGGTCGGATAGCCGTCCGGATGGGTATCGGATGAACGCAGCACCGTCTGGGCGCTCGCAGCCGAAACCATAAGCGTGGATGCGACGACGGCAGCAGCCGCCATCCTTGGCAGATGAAACATGGTTGTCCTCCCAATGTGTCTCAAAGGCCGGGCATTTTTGTCCCTCCCGGCCACAACGGCAGATTGTCTGCCGCCGGCTCGTCGCATCATCTTGTCGATCGGCGAGCCTTGTGCAAACTGGTATGGAAGTTAGAAGAACAAGTCAACATACGAAAATTCGTATGTTGTATGACGACTCTGTCGGAAGCCAGCAGCTCCCTGAAATTAAAAGAAAACCCCGAGCAACTGCCCGGGGATTCTGTGAATTTCGGCTGTAATCAGTGTCCGTCAGATATGAATTGCGCCGTCGCCAAGCGACAGCGCCGCCTCGCGAATGGCTTCGCTCAGGGTCGGATGGGCATGAGTTGTCCTGGCCAGATCTTCCGACGCGCCGGAGAATTCCATCAACGTCACCAACTCGTGGATCATTTCGCCGGCATTCTTACCCACGATGTGGGCGCCCAGCACGCGATCGGTCTCCACATCAGCGAGGATCTTGACGAAGCCTTGCGTGGCCAGCATGGCCTTGGCACGGCCATTGGCGGTGAAGGGGAACTTGCCGATCTTGTACTCAACGCCATCGGCCTTGAGTTCGTCCTCGGTCTTGCCGACGGAGGCCACTTCGGGATTGGTGTAAACGACGGCCGGAATGGCGGCATAATTTACATGGCCGGCCTGCCCGCCGAGGATTTCGGCAACAGCAATGCCTTCGTCCTCGGCCTTGTGCGCCAGCATCGGACCGGCAATCACATCACCAATGGCATAGATGCCATCGACCGAGCTCTTGTAATGCCCGTCGACCCGCACCCGGCCGCGCTCGTCCAGTGCCACACCAGCCAGATCGAGACCCAACCCTTCGGTATGCGGTTTGCGGCCAATGGCCACTAGCGCGACATCGGCATCGATCTCCTCGGCCTCTCCGCCCTTGGCCGCTTCCACCTTGAGCTTAAGCGAACCGTCTTCCTGCTTATCGACGCCGGCAACCTTGCTCGAGAGCTTGAATTCCATGCCCTGCTTTTGCAGCATGCGCTGGAACTGGCGGGCCACTTCGCTATCCATGCCGGGCAGGATGCGATCAAGATATTCGACCACGGTGACCTGGGCGCCCAGGCGCATCCAGACCGAACCAAGCTCCAGCCCGATGACGCCGGCGCCGATCACGACCATCTTGTTAGGCACCTGTTCCAGGGTCAGCGCACCAGTCGAGGTGACGATCTGCTTTTCGTCGATCTCGATGCCCGGCAGATTGGCCGAAACCGAACCAGTGGCAATAACAATGTTCTTTGTGACGATCTCGGTCTGCCCGCCGGTCTGCGGCGTCACCAGTACCTTGCCGGCGGACGGAATCGAACCGATGCCGCGGAACACAGTGATCTTGTTCTTCTTGAACAGGTAATCGACGCCGCCAACATTGGAGGCCACGGTTTCGCTCTTGTGGGTGAGCATCTGCTTGAGATTGAGCTGGGGCGCAGGAATGTCGATGCCCAGCGCCTTGAAGCCGTGCCCGGCCTCTTCAAACAGTTCCGAAGCATGCAGCAGCGCCTTGGACGGAATGCAGCCAATATTGAGGCAGGTGCCGCCAAGGGTCGCCCATTTCTCCACCACGGCTACCTTCATGCCGAGCTGCGCCGCGCGGATCGCGCAGACATAGCCGCCCGGGCCCGAGCCGATGATGGTAAGGTCGAATTGGTCTGCCATTGTCCTAAAGCCTCAGATGTTGGTCAGCGCTGCTGAGCCAGTGCAACACGCACCGCCAGCGCCAGGAATGTAATGCCGGTTACGCGATTAAACCACCGGCCAAAACGGAAAAACGACTGCCGCACCGCAGGGGTCGTAAAGAAAACCGAGACCAGTGCGAACCAGGCAAAAAGCATGAGGGCCATGCTGCCCACATAAATCGCCTTCACCTGCCCGCTCGTATGCATTGAAACCAGCGTGGTGAACAGCGCCAGGAAGAACAGCACGGCCTTGGGGTTGAGCAGATTGGTGAAAAAGCCCAGCGCAAACGCGGCCATATCGCCCTTGCGGGCCGCGCCCTGCTCGGACATTTCGGGCGGCTGCGGCGGCGCACTGCGCAGCGCCGAAATCGCCAGCCAGACCAGATAGGCGGCCCCGATCCATTTGAGAATATTGAACAGCAGCAGCGACTGCCCCACGATCACGCCGACGCCGAGCAGAGTGTAGCTGCCATGCACGAGGATCGAGGTGGCAATGCCGGCGGAGGTGAACAGCGCCTCGCGCCGCCCGTGCACCACCGCCTGGCGTAGCACCATGGCGAAATCGGCGCCTGGAATAAGCGCACTGATACCGAAGGCGAGCATCAAGCTCAAAAATTCGAACCAGGGGAAATCCATCAGTCGCCACCGCCGCGAGACATCGGCTAACGGTTACACCAGCAGACTGCGCCCGGCAACGCGCGCCATGTGATTGCCCCCTGCCCGATAGGCAGGGGCGCACAAACTAGACGGCAACACCCGCGAACAGCATGAGCAACCCGATCAGCGAAACCATCCAGAACGACGAGCGCATCAGCGGCACATCGATGAAATAGGCAGGCAGATAGGCCCAACGCGCCCAGAACCAGATCTGTGCTCCCCATTGTGTGAGGCTGTCGGACCGGCCGGAGATTTCAGTCGCCACCGCAAGGGCAATGAAAATGCCATAGGTCTCGAGAAAATTGCGCAGACACCGGTTGCCCCGCGCCGCCCATTTGTTCGGCGGGCGCTCATTATCCCGCTGCGTGCCGGCGTGAACGATCCCATAATCCAGGCGATACGCCGCCGATTGGACGGCAAGATAGGCGAACGCCAGCCCGGCGCTCCAGATCAGAAGGGTCAGTTCAACGCTCATGCCATGCTCCATGTGCTGTCGAGACCACGGTCAACAGCGCGGCATGGATTACATAATTAAGTCGGTAAGCCAACACCTTAGCTGAGCTTTTCTAGGACGCCGAGATGTCCTGCGCCCGTTTCAGGATACCAGGCAATTGCTGATCGATATCGAGCGCTTCGCTTTCGATCTGTTCGAGAAAGGCGCGACAGAACGTGTCTTTGTCCGCCGCCTGGTTATACGCCGACATGATCTGGCTGCCGCCATAGGTTTCGGCCGCCTTTTGCTGACCCTCGCTGCCGCCACCCAGCCGCTCGATAACCCGGTCCGCCAGATCGAGATAGCCGATATTGCGCAGATACCAATTAGCCGCGGCATCTTCGTAGGCGCTGTCCAGGCCCGTGGTCTCATAACAATGCGTGGTCATCACCTCGACGATCGCCTTCGAGCCATGAAAGGCCATCAGTTCGCCGACCAGTTCCGTGTCGGCGGCGCTCTGCTCCTGCGCCACAGAGGGTGAAGCCATCAGGGCCGCCGCCGCCCAAACCATCAGTCCTGTTCTCAACACCACTTCTCCTGAACGCCTGTTTCGCGCGTCCACGCCCACTGCATATCGGGGCCAAATGCTAACAGAACCTTACTGTGCGCTCTCGCTCCACACACCATTGGGTGAACACGAAAAAGGCCCGCCGAAGCGGGCCCTTCAAACGCACAAATGTGGCAAGTCTTAGAGATCGAGCACCAGACGCTCGGGGGCCTCGAGGCTTTCCTTGACGCGGACGAGGAAAGTTACCGCCTCCTTGCCATCGACAATGCGGTGATCATAGCTCAGCGCCAGATACATCATTGGGCGAACAACCACCTGACCGCCGACCACAACGGGGCGCTCCTGAATCTTGTGCATGCCCAGAATGCCTGACTGCGGGGCATTGAGGATCGGGGTCGACATCAGCGAGCCATAAACACCGCCATTCGAGATGGTGAAGGTGCCGCCCTGCATGTCGGCCATGGACAGTTGGCCGTCGCGGGCCTTCCTGCCCAAATTGCCGATTTCCTTCTCGATCTCGGCAATGCTCATCTGGTCGGCATTGCGCACCACCGGCACGACAAGACCCTTGTCGGTACCCACGGCGACGCCGATATGGGCGTACTGCTTGTAGATCAGGTCATCGCCATCGATCTCGGCATTGACCGCCGGGATTTCCTTGAGCGCATGCACCACGGCCTTGGTAAAGAAGCCCATGAAGCCGAGCTTGACGCCATGCTTCTTCTCGAACAGCTCCTTGTACTGGCTGCGCAGGTCCATCACCGGCTTCATGTCCACCTCGTTAAAGGTAGTCAGCATGGCAGCGGTGTTCTGCGCGTCCTTGAGGCGCCGTGCAATGGTTTGGCGCAGACGGGTCATCTTGACTCGTTCTTCGCGCTCGGCATCGTCGGCAGCGACCGGTGCACGCGGCGCGGCTGGCGCCTTGGCTTCGGCAGGTGCCTTGGCTTCGGCCGGGGCGGCAGCCGGCTTTGCAAGGGCAGACAACACGTCTTCCTTGAGCACCTGGCCCGACTTTCCCGAACCAGAAATCTTGTCGGCATCCAGGCCCTTTTCGTTGATCATCTTCTGGGCCGAAGGGGCGGGCGCGCGATCAGTGGCCGTCCGTGTCTGGGGTATCGGCTCCGGATTGACGTTGACCGGATTTTCGGCGGAGGGCTCAGGAGCTGAGTTCGAATCCTGGCTCGAAGGCGCGACCGCCGCTTCCCCGGAGCCGGCACCGATTGCGCCAAGCAAGGCACCGACATCGACGGTATCGCCGGGTTCGGCAGCGATGGCTTCGAGCACACCGGCGGCGGGCGCCGGCACCTCGATGGTCACCTTGTCGGTTTCCAGTTCAACGATGGGCTCGTCAGCAGCGATGCTGTCGCCCACTTTCTTGAACCACTGGCCGATAGTGGCTTCGGTAACGCTTTCACCCAGGGTCGGGACGCGGATTTCTGTCGACATTGAGAGTTGTCCTTCTAGATCGGGTTACTGCGCGAACGCGTCGTCAAGGAATGCCTGAAGCTGAGCCAGATGCGTGCGCATCAGACCCGTAGCCGGGGAAGCAGCGGCCGGACGGCCGACATAGCGCACGCGCTCGCCACCCCGACCCATCTGGTCGAACACCCACTCGACATAGGGCTGGATGAACGCCCAGGCCCCCATATTGCGTGGCTCTTCCTGGCACCAGACTACATCCGCATTGGGGAATCGGCCCAGTTCATCCAGCACGGCCTTGGCCGGGAACGGATAGAGCTGTTCGACACGCAGCAGATAGACATCGTTGATGCCCTTCTTTTCGCGGTCTTCGAGCAGGTCGTAATAGACCTTGCCCGTGCACAGCACGACGCGGCGTATCTTGTCGTCTGCGGCGAGCTTGATCGTGGTCTTGGGCGCGCCGGGTGCCTCCGCATCGTCCCAGAGCAGGCGATGGAAGCATGAATCCTGGCCCATCTCGGCCAGGCCGGATACGGCGCGCTTGTGACGCAGCAGGCTCTTGGGTGTCATCAGGATCAGCGGCTTGCGGAAGTCACGCTTGAGCTGACGGCGCAGCACATGGAAGTAATTGGCCGGCGTGGTGCAGTTGGCCACCTGCATATTGTCTTCGGCGCAAAGCTGCAGGAAGCGCTCGGGGCGCGCCGAAGAGTGTTCGGGGCCCTGCCCTTCGTACCCGTGGGGCAGAAGCATAACGAGACCCGACATGCGGAACCACTTGCGCTCGCCCGAGGAGATGAACTGGTCGATCACGACCTGCGCACCATTCACAAAATCGCCGAACTGGGCCTCCCACAGGGTCAGGGCCTTGGGCTCTGCCAGCGAGTAGCCATATTCAAAGCCCAGCACCGCTTCTTCCGAGAGCATCGAATTGATGACTTCATAGCGGGCCTGTTCGGGGTCCAGATTATTGATCGGCGTATAGGTCTTGTTCTCGACCTGCTGGTCGTTGAGCACCGAATGGCGCTGGCTGAATGTGCCCCGTTCCACATCCTGGCCGGAAAGGCGCACCGGATGCCCCTCGGACACCAGCGTACCGAAGGCCAGGGCCTCCGCCGTCGCCCAGTCGATACCCTCGCCGCTTTCAATCGCCTTGAGACGGTTGTCCATGAAGCGCTTCACCGTCTTGTGGACGTTGAAGTCTTCGGGGACCTGGGCGAGTTTGGTGCCGATCTCGACCAATTTGTCGAGGTCAACGCCGGTTTGGCCGCGGCGCGGCCCTTCATCTTCAGCCGGCTTGAAGCTCTTCCACTGGCCATCGAGCCAGTCCGCCTTGTTGGGGCGATAGTCCTGGCCGGATTCAAATTCGGCTTCCAGCGTCGCCCGCCAATCGGCCTTGATCTTGTCGACCTCCTCCTCGGTAATCAGACCTTCGCCGATGAGCTTTTCCGTATACAGCTCGAGCGTGGTCTTGTGACCGCGGATCTTGGCGTACATGGTCGGCTGGGTGAAGCTGGGCTCGTCGCCTTCATTGTGACCGAAACGGCGATAGCAGAACATGTCGATGACGACAGGACGGCCGAATTTCTGGCGATATTCGACAGCCACCTTGGCCGCAAAAACCACTGCTTCGGGATCATCGCCATTCACATGCAGCACCGGCGCCTCGATCATCTTGGCGACGTCGGTCGGATAAGGCGAGGAGCGCGAATACATCGGGCTCGTGGTGAAGCCGATCTGGTTATTGATCACGAAGTGGATCGAACCACCGGTGCGGTGTCCCTTGAGGCCCGAAAGCCCCAGACACTCGGCGATCACACCTTGGCCGGCAAACGCTGCATCGCCATGGATCAGCAATGGCAGCACCATGGAACGGTCAGGCTTGCCGTCGGTGGCGATGTTCACCAGTTTGCCGTCTGGGGCGATGTGCTGATCCTGCTTGGCGCGGGACTTACCAAGTACTACCGGATCAACGATTTCCAGGTGAGAGGGGTTGGCCGTCAGCGACAAGTGCACCCGGTTACCATCGAAATCGCGGTCCGATGATGCACCCAGATGGTACTTCACGTCGCCCGAACCCTCGACATCGTCGGGGTAGAAGGCGCCGCCCTTGAATTCGTGGAACAGCGCACGATGCGGCTTCTGCATCACCTGGGTGAGCACGTTGAGGCGACCGCGGTGGGCCATGCCCAGGACGATATCCTTGATGCCCAGCGCGCCGCCGCGCTTGATGATCTGTTCGAGCGCCGGAATGGTGGCTTCACCGCCATCAAGGCCGAAACGCTTGGTGCCAGTATATTTGACATCGATGAACTTTTCGAAGCCCTCGGCCTCGACCAGCTTGCTCAGGATCGCCTTCTTACCCTCGGGCGTGAAGGTGATTTCCTTGTCCGGCCCCTCGATGCGCTCCTGGATCCACTGCTTGGCTTCAGGGTCGGAGATATGCATGAACTCGATGCCCAGCGTACCGCAATAGGTCCGCTTGAGAACAGCGAGCATCTCGGGGATGGTGGCGTATTCGAGGCCCAGATAGTTGTCGATGAAGATCTTGCGATCATTGTCGGCATCGGTGAAGCCGTAGCTCTTTGGATCGAGTTCGGGCGCCGGCTCGTCAGTCTTGAGCTTGAGCGGGTCGAGATCGGCGTGCAGATGGCCGCGCATGCGATAGGCACGGATCATCATGATGGCGCGGATCGAATCGCGCGTCGCCTGCAGCACATCGGTGGCGCTCGGCGCCGGTTTACCTTCGGCAGCGGCCTTCTTGGAGACGGCCTTCTCAACCTTGAGTGCGGCCTGACCCCAATCGCCATCCAGGGCGCTGACCAGTTCGCCGCTTTCGGCTGGCGGCCAGTCCTTGCGGCCCCAGCTCGGACCGTCCGCACTCTTCTGCGCTTCAGCCTGGCTGTCGTCGAGCCGGGAGAAGAAGCTCGACCAGGTCGGATCGACGCTGGAAGGATCGGTTTTGAAGCGGGAATAAAGTTGTTCGATGTAGTCGGCGTTCCCCCCATAGAGGAACGAGGTCAGCAAGAACGTGTCGTTCTTTTCCTGTCGTGTCATCGCTTTTGTCGCAAGGCCTTGCGCCCTGCCATCCTTCTCAACGAACCGGCCTGGAGTATCCAATCCGGTGTCAATGCGGTCATCCATAAAGTGGGCCGAATATTGACCGCGTTTCCTTTGTATCTTGTTAAGTCTAGCGGCGCCTCGCAAGGCGCCACGGCTCACTCATCCGTGTACTAAACACATTGTGGTCCGGCCTAGCACCGAACCGTGACCGAAGCGCGACCGACATTGGTCGCACATGTCTCGACACTCCCGCCTTACCTCCCCTGGTAAGAGGAGGTAAGGCGGGCCATTTCCTTAACCTTTGAGCACTTCCGCAAGCGTGGCGCCGATGCGGGCCGGCGAAGCTGACACCTTGATCCCGGCCGCTTCCATTGCCGCGATCTTTTCTTCCGCGCCGCCCTTGCCGCCAGAGATCACGGCGCCAGCATGGCCCATGGTGCGGCCAGGAGGCGCGGTGCGCCCCGCGATGAAACCAGCCATCGGCTTCTTGCGGCCCTTCTTGGCCTCGTCGATCAGGAACTGGGCGGCTTCCTCCTCGGCCGAACCGCCGATTTCACCGATCATGATGATGGATTTGGTGGCTTCGTCGGCCAGGAACATCTCGAGCATATCGATGAATTCGGTGCCCTTGACCGGATCGCCGCCGATACCCACAGCTGTAGTCTGACCCAGGCCCTCATTGGTGGTCTGGAATACGGCTTCATAGGTGAGCGTGCCCGAACGCGAGACGATGCCCACCGAGCCCTTGGAGAAGATCGAGCCGGGCATGATGCCGATCTTGCACTCTTCCGGGGTCAGCACGCCGGGGCAGTTCGGCCCGATCAGGCGCGACTTGGACTTTTCCAGCTTCGCTTTGACGCGGACCATGTCCATCACCGGCACGCCCTCGGTGATGCAGATGATCAGTTCGATCTCGGCATCAATGGCTTCCTCGATGGCAGCGGCAGCGCCGGCGGGCGGAACATAGACGACCGAGGCATTGGCGCCGGTCTTCTCCTTGCCCTCGGCAACCGAGGCAAAGATCGGCAGTTCGGTGCCGTCGACACCCGAAGACCAGACTTCGCCGCCCTTCTTGGGATGGGTGCCACCCACCATCTGGGTGCCGTAATAGGCCAGGGCCTGCTCGGTATGGAAGGTACCGGTCTTGCCGGTCAGGCCCTGCACTAGAACCTTGGTGTCTTTGTTGACGAGAATGGACATCTGTTTCTCTTCCGTCTTTCGGCGCCAGGCGCCAATTCATGCCCGCAAATCCGGGGCGGTTTACTGTTCCCGCGTGGCGGTGTTTGGCGTCAGGATGGTGAGCTGGGTAACGAAGCCCGCAGCGTCCCAATGGGTAATAAGCAGGCTGTCGAGGGTGCCGGTGCCAATGAGACTTGCGTAGGTGCCGCCATTTTCATTGGTCACATCACCCTTATAGCCATCGAGCGCGGCAAGCGCCTCGATAGCGCTTTCGCCCTGCCCTTTGGGCTCGACAATATCGATGCGGCAATAGCCCAACGTGCGGTCCGGGTAGCTTTCGACCAGCGCGAACATGTCGCCCCAGCCGATCCCCGGAACCTCGCGCCCTGCCGAATAGGAGCGGACAAACGGGCTCTCCGATTCATCCTCATATGCGTCCCAGCCGGCACCGATGGCTGTTTCCAGGGCAAGCACGTCACCCTCGGCGAAAGCCTCACACATCTCCAGCGCCGCCACGGCCTCTTGGGCCGGTGACGACTTGGTCTTGCCCTGCACCAGTGTTGGCTGAGCCGCCAACCCCAGTGCCAGGACGAGTGCGAGGCCTGTGCGCATCGGCTTAGCCCTGCACCGCCTTGACGATCTTCTGAGCCGCATCGTCCAGGTCATCAGCGGAAATGACATTGAGACCGGACTGGTCGAGGATTTCCTTGCCTTCCTTGACGCGGGTTCCTTCCAGGCGAACCACCAACGGCACTTCCAGACCAACTTCCTTGACCGCGGCGATCACGCCTTCGGCGATGACGTCGCAACGCATGATGCCGCCAAAGATGTTGACCAGAATGCCCTTCACCGCCGGGTCGGCCGTGATGATCTTGAAGGCCGCCGTCACTTTCTCCTTGGAGGCACCGCCACCAACGTCGAGGAAATTGGCCGGCTCGGCGCCATAGAGCTTGATGATGTCCATGGTGGACATGGCCAGGCCCGCCCCATTGACCATGCAGCCGATATTGCCGTCGAGCGCCACATAGGCGAGATCATATTTGGACGCCTCGATTTCCTTGGCGTCTTCTTCGGTCAGGTCGCGCAGCGGCTTGAGCTCCTCGTGGCGGAACCCGGCATTGCCATCGAAGCTGACCTTGGCGTCGAGAACGCGCAGGTGGCCATCAGTCATCACGATCAGCGGATTCACCTCAAGAAGGCTCATGTCCTTCTCGGTGAACGCCTTGTAGAGGATCGGGAACAGGCTCTTGCCGTCCTCGGCAGCGGCGCCGTCCAGTTCGAGCGCCGCATTGATCTTGGCAACATCGTCAGCCGTCACGCCGGCCACCGGATCGATGGCGACGGTGATGATTTTCTCAGGCGTGTGCTCGGCCACGGCCTCGATGTCCATGCCACCTTCGGTGGAGACAACGAAGCTGACACGGGAGGAGGCGCGATCGACCAGCAGCGAGCAATAGAGCTCACGGGCGATATCGGCGCCATCTTCGATATAGAGGCGGTTGACCTGCTTGCCGGCATCGCCAGTCTGCTTGGTCACCAGCGTGTTGCCCAGCATCTCCTTGGCGTTGGCAATGACGTCTTCGACCGACTTGGCCAGGCGCACGCCGCCCTTGGCATCGGGTCCGAGTTCCTTGAACTTGCCCTTGCCGCGCCCACCGGCATGGATCTGGCTCTTGACCACATAGAGCGGGCCGGGCAGCGACTTGGCAGCAGCTTCGGCTTCGTCTGCCGAGAAGATGGCAACGCCCGAAGCAACCGGCGCGCCATACTCTTTCAGCAGCGCCTTGGCCTGATGTTCATGGATATTCATTCTTTTCCCCTTGGGTGGGCAGACAATGTTCCGACATTTCTGGAGCCGGAAAGCCAAAAGCCGCTGGCGGGGCCAGCGGCTTGAAGTGTTACGCCAGCTTCGGCGCGATCTTTTGACAGGCCTCGATCAGGCCTTCAACGGCCCCGACTGACTTGTCGAAGGCTTTTTGCTCGGCGGAGTTCAAGGCGATTTCGACAACCTTTTCCGCGCCACCAGCGCCGATGACGACCGGCACACCCACATAGGTGCCCTTGACGCCATATTCGCCATTGAGCTGCACCGCACAGGGCAATACGCGCTTCTTGTCCTTGAGGTAGCTCTCGGCCATGGCAATCGCGGAGGCGGCCGGCGCATAGAAGGCCGAACCGGTCTTCAAGAGCCCCACGATCTCGGCGCCGCCATCCCGGGTGCGCTGGATGATTTCGTCGAGCTTTTCCTTGCTCATCCAACCCATCTTGACGATGTCGGTGAGCGGAATACCGGCAACGGTGGAATAACGGGGCAGCGGCACCATGGTGTCGCCATGGCCGCCCAGCACGAAGGCGTTGACGTCTTCGATGGAGACGCCCAGTTCATCGGCGATGAAGTGGCAGAAGCGCGAGCTGTCGAGCACGCCGGCCATGCCGATCACCTTGTTGGCGGGCAGGCCGGAGAACTTCTGCAGCGCCCAGACCATGGCGTCGAGCGGGTTGGTGATGCAGATGACGAGGGCATCGGATGCATATTTGGAAATGCCCGCGCCCACCTGCTCCATCACCTTGAGGTTGATTTCGAGCAGATCGTCGCGGCTCATGCCGGGCTTGCGCGGCACGCCGGCGGTGACGATCACCACATCGGCGCCTTCAATGTCCTTGTATTCGGACGTGCCCTTCATCTTGACGTCGAAGGACTGGGTAACCGCCGACTGGGCGATGTCGAGCGCCTTGCCCGGGCCGACGCCGTCGACCACGTCGAACAGCACCACGTCACCGAGTTCCTTCTGCGCCGACAGCAGGGCCAGCGTCCCGCCAATCTGACCTGCACCGATAAGGGCAATCTTTTTGCGCGCCATAAATCCTCATCCCAGACTGCGTTGAATTGGCGCACGTCTTAACCCTGTCAGGACATACGGGCAAGTGAACCCTTCGTCGTAATCGGGATTTAGCTCATGCTGATGGGCGAAGGGGCAGTGCCGGTTGAGCATTGGTCATACTATTGCGCAGCTTCTGATGGCGCCGCACCCCGCAACCCCTGCCCCAGATAGTCCTCGGATTGCATTTCGGTCAGCCGCGAAAGCGTGCGCTGAAACTCGAAAGCCGTCTTGTCATCCGCGCCCAGCTCTTCGAGCGGCACGGCAAAACTCGCTGCCAGCTTAACACCGCGGTCGTAGAGTGAGTCGATCAGGAGGATGAACCGCTTGGCCGCGTCGGACTTGGTCCGATCCATCTGTGGCACGTCGTCCAGCACAATCGAATCGAACTGGTGGGCAATCCGCACGAAGTCGCGCGTGCCCAATGGCCTCTCGCACAGATCGGCAAACCCGAACCGCGCCGCGCCCATGGCCATCAACGGCACCGGAATTTTCCGACCGATGCTCTCCACCACGCCCGGTTCACCCGGCTCGCCACCGGTGATGCGCAGCCACATCTGGTCCATCGCCGCGTGCACTGCCGGCCCATTGCCGAAGGCATAGACCTGCTGGCCGGCGAACTTCAGCCGCCGGTAATCCTGCGCGCTCGGCAGGCCCGCCACGACGGTCTTTTCCTTCAAAAGCGCGATAAATGGCAGAAAGAGCTGGCGATTGAGCCCATCCTTGTAGAGCCCGTCGGGCATAACATTGGACGTGGCCACCAGCGTCACCCCACCGGCAAACAGCTTTGAGAACAACCGGTCGAGCAACATGGCATTGGCGATGTCGTGCACGTGAAATTCATCCAGGCACAACAGCCGCAGCCCATTCTTGAGGATGGGCTTGACCACTGCCTCGACCGGATCGGCATCCTCGTCCTTGCCCCGCACCGACTTGCGAAAGGTGGCAATGCCGGCATGCACCTCGTCCATGAACTCATGGAAATGCACCCGCCGCTTTTCCCGGAACGGCACCGCAGCAAAAAACAGGTCCATCAACATGGTCTTGCCGCGCCCCACCTCGCCATGCAGATAGAGTCCGCGCACCGCCACAGGCGCCTTTTCGAAGAAACCGAACAGGCGCTTGGGCTTGTGGGCGAGCAGGTCAGCCATCACCCGGTCGAGTTCCCTGGCGGCGTCGATCTGCGCCGGATCGGACGTCAGTGCGCCGCGCGCCACCAGTTCATCATAGGCGGCGCGGACTGGGGACCGGGGTGCGGTTGTGCTCGAAGACATGAGATAATCCGGAGCCCGACCTGGAGTGAACCAAGGGCAGGCAGACCTTGAAGCTGTCTGAAAAAAAGCCGGCCTTTGCAGACCGGCTTCACCAGGATCCTAGCGGGCCATCGAGACGGCCTGGCCGCCACCCATGGTGCCGATATAGCGGCCGCCAGAGGGCGCGAGGAAAGCGGCGATATTGCCGTTTTCATCATAGAGCTGGAGTTGGCTGCCCACCTGCTGCCAGCCGGTCACCGAGGCAATCTGCGGCACGGTGCAGCCGGGCGCCGAGGCGCGATAATAATTGGTGCCGGTCTTGGTGGTGAGGGGGAGGTTGAGGCGGCAGGTCTGCCCGGCCGCAACCACGTTCCAGGCGCCTTCCGGACCGGTAGAAACGCCAGTCGTCATCGGGGTGCCGACCGACACGATCGAGCTATTGGTGCCCGTTGCCGTACCTGCGCTCGTCGCGCTGGCCGTCGTGGTCGTCTGGCCACCCAGCACCGGCTGTCCCGAAAGCCCAGGGGCCGGCGTGCCTGTGGCGCCAATTGCCGGCAAGCTCGACTGCTGCACGGTCGAGTTCTGCACCGGCTGCAATTGCTGGGGTTGCCCCACAACATTGAGATTGGCTGTGTTGGTCCGGCTGGACGGGGAACAAGCCGCCGCCAGAAGGGCAAGGGCCGCAAGGCCGACTACGGATGAAGCGCCGCGCTTCCAATCCTGCATTGATCACTCCTGCCGCAAAGGCTTAATGCACATTAACACTTGTGGCGGCTTATACCCAAAGCCTCCACCCTGTTCAATTGCCCGACCCGCATCGGACCTGTCTCACACCAATGTGGCCGTTTTCGGGGCAATACGCCAGTCATGCGGAGCGGTCCACCATATCCTTGAGCAGATCCTGTGCCAGCATGGTGGCGTCCCGCACTTCATCCTCGGGCACTTCCACTATGAACCCTTCAGGGCCGAAAAGGTTCGGCACGCCGGGCAATCCGCCTTCCCGCGGCTCCAGCGGATGGAAGCCATGCGCCTTGAGCGCCACGATCAGCACACGCGCCATGGATTGATCTTTCACCTGGATGATGGGGGCAAATTTCACGCGTCACGCTCCTTGTCAGGCAAGATCGTGACCGGTGACATCCGTCCCCGCAAGGACTTTCGCGCAAATCACGCAATGTTGGTGCCCTCTGACTTGCCAAGCAGTCATCGAAATGTTGCATTGTGAAAAATCCGGTCATCCAGTGATTTGTGCTGGAGCAAGACCGCCGAAAACACGCGTGAAACGGGATCGCCGGAGCAGGAATGGGCGCCTATATCATCCGCCGTCTCTTGCTGATGATCCCCACCGTTTTCGGCATCATGGCCGTCAGCTTTCTCATCACCCAGTTTGCCCCCGGCGGTCCCGTCGAGCAGGCGCTGGCCAATCTTTCCGGGCAGAACACCGGCGCGCTGGAGCGCGTCACCGGAAGCGAGGGCGGCGATTTTGCCGGCCAGCAGGCGCAAGGCAGCAATTCAAGCTATCGCGGCAGTCAGGGCCTGCCACCCGAACTGGTGGAGCGGATCGAAAAGCAGTTCGGCTTCGACAAGCCGCCGCTCGAGCGCTTCTTTTCCATGCTCGGCAACTATCTGCGCTTCGATTTCGGCGAAAGCTATTATCGCGACATTTCGGTGATCGACCTGATCCTCGAGAAAATGCCGGTTTCGATCTCGCTGGGGCTGTGGATGACGCTGATTGCCTATGGCGTCTCCATACCCCTGGGCATTGCCAAGGCGGTGCGGGATGGCTCGCGCTTCGATGTCTGGACCTCCACCGCAATCATCATCGGCTATGCCGTGCCGGGCTTTCTGGTCGCCATCGTGCTGGTCGTGTTCTTTGCCGGTGGCAGCTTCTGGCAATTCTTTCCGCTGCGCGGCCTGACTTCACCGGGTTGGGAGAGCTTCCCGTGGTGGCAGCAGGTGCTCGACTACTTCTGGCATCTGGCCCTGCCCATCTTCGCCATGGGGCTGGGAGCCTTCGCCACCGCGACCCTGCTCACCAAGAATTCCTTTCTCGATGAAATCGGCAAGCAATATGTGGTGACGGCCAGAGCCAAGGGGCTCACCGAAAACCAGGTGCTTTACGGCCACGTCTTCCGCAACGCCATGATGCTGATCATTGCCGGCTTTCCCGGCGCCTTCATCGGCGTATTCTTTGGCGGCTCTCTGCTGATCGAAACCATCTTCTTGCTCGATGGCCTGGGGCTTCTGGGCTATCTCTCCATAGTCAATCGCGACTATCCGGTGGTCTTTGCCACGCTCTACATTTTCTCCCTCATGGGCCTCATCATCGGCCTGATTTCCGATCTCACCTATATGTGGGTCGATCCGCGCCTCGACTTCGAGGGCCGCGACGTATGAGCCAGGCAACCGAAAGCATCAGGCCAGCCCGCCTCTCTCCGCTCAATCAGCGGCGCCTTGCCAATTTTCGCGCCAACAAGCGCGGCTGGTGGAGCTTCTGGATCTTCCTGTTCTTCTTCATCCTAACGCTGGGGGCCGAATTCGTCGCCAATGACCGACCGATCCTCGTGATGTACAAGGGCGAGTTGCTGACCCCCGCCTTTGTCGATTACCCAGAATCCAGGTTCGGCGGATTTCTGGGCGTCACCAATTTCCGCCACAAGGTGAATATCGACGAGATCGAGGCCAATGGCTGGATGCTCTGGCCGCCCATCCGCTACAACCACAATACCGTGGACAGCTTCGTCGCCTTTCCCGGCGCAAATCCACCAAGCTGGCTGCTGACCCGCGAGCAGATCTGCCAACGCTATCCCCAAGGCACCGAAGACCCATTCTGTGTGCCGGGCAACTACCATTGGCTGGGCACGGATGGCGCAGGACGCGATGTGCTGGCGCGGCTGATTCACGGCTTCCGCATTTCCATTCTGTTCGGCCTCGTGCTGACCATCCTCTCTTCCGTCATCGGCGTGGTGGCCGGTGCCATGCAGGGTTACTTCGGCGGCTGGATCGATCTCATCGCCCAGCGCCTGATCGAAATCTGGACCTCGGTGCCCTCGCTCTACCTGCTGCTGATCATCTCCTCGGTGATTGCCCCCAACTTCTGGGTGCTGCTTGGCATTCTGCTGTTATTCTCCTGGGTGAGCCTGGTCGGCATCGTCCGCGCCGAGTTCCTGCGCGCCCGCAACTTCGAATATGTCAACGCCGCCCGCGCCCTGGGCGTCTCCAACCGGCGGATCATGTGGCGGCATCTGCTGCCCAACGCCATGGTCGCCACGCTCACCTTCATGCCCTTCATTCTCTCGGGCTCGGTCGCCACGCTGACCTCGCTGGACTTCCTCGGCTTCGGCCTGCCCGTCACCGCACCATCGCTGGGACGCCTGCTGGCCGAAGGCAAGTCCAGCCTCGACGCCCCCTGGCTGGCCCTGACCGGCTTCCTCACCGTAGCCATCATGATGACCTTGCTGGTCTTCATCGGCGAAGCCGTCCGCGACGCCTTCGATCCGCGAAAGACGTTCCGATGAGTGCGCCCCTCCTCTCGGTCCGCGACCTGTCCGTTCACTTCGGCGCCAGTGCCGCTGTCGACAAGGTGTCCTTCGACCTGACAGCGAGCGAAACCCTGGCGCTTGTGGGCGAAAGCGGTTCGGGAAAGTCGATCACCGCCCTCTCGCTGCTCGGCCTGCAGCCGCCGACGGCGTTCGTGACAGGGCAGGTTCAATTCGACGGCACTGAGCTTGTCGGCGCCGATGCGACAAGCTTGCGCGCGATGCGCGGCAATCAGGTGGGCATGATTTTTCAGGAGCCGATGAGTTCGCTCAATCCGGTCCACACCATCGGCAAGCAGATCGGGGAAGTCCTCAGCGTGCATCAGGGCCTGCGCCGCAATGCCGCCCGCGCCCGCACACTCGAGCTGCTCGACGCCGTCGGCATCCCCGATCCGCAGCGCCGCATCGACGATTATCCGCATCAACTTTCCGGCGGGCAGCGCCAACGCGCCATGATCGCCATGGCCCTGGCCAATGATCCCAAACTGCTGATCGCCGACGAACCCACCACCGCGCTTGACGTCACCGTGCAGGCCCAGGTGCTGGACCTGCTCAAATCCTTGCAACAGGCCTACGGCATGGCCCTGCTGTTCATCACCCATGACCTTTCTATCGTCCGGCACATTGCCGACCGGGTCTGTGTGATGACCAATGGACAGATGGTGGAAACGGGCCCCACCGAGGCCATCTTTGCCAATCCAGCACACAGCTACACCAGACAATTGCTGGCCGCCGCGCCGACGGGTGATCCGGCACCCTTACCGACACAAAGCACCAATGTCGTCTCCACGCAGGACCTCAAGGTGTGGTTTCCCATTCGCCGCGGCCTGCTGCGCCGCACGGTCGGACACATTCGCGCCGTCGATGGCGTGGACTTAAGCATTCGCAAGGGCGAAACTCTGGGTGTGGTCGGCGAAAGCGGCTCGGGCAAATCCTCGCTCGGCTATGCCCTCTTACGGCTGATCCCCTCGACCGGCCGCATTGTGCTGCTTGGCAATGAGGTCCAGTCTCGTTCCTGGAACGCGCTTCGACCCCTGCGCAAGCACATGCAGATCGTTTTCCAGGATCCCTTCGGATCGCTCAGCCCGCGCATGTCGGTGGGCGAAATCGTCGGCGAGGGCCTCAAGGTCCATATGCCCGGACTGTCAGCCCAGCAACGGGACGACAAGGTCGCGGCCGCCCTCAGGGAAGTCGGTCTCGATATCGCCACCGCCGCCCGTTACCCCCACGAATTTTCCGGCGGACAGCGCCAGCGCATCGCCATCGCCCGTGCCTTGGTGCTTGAACCCGATTTTCTGGTGCTCGATGAGCCCACTTCGGCGCTCGATGTCTCCATCCAGTCCCAGATCATCGATCTGCTGCGGGATATCCAGCAGCGCCGGCATTTGAGCTATCTGTTCATCAGCCACGATCTGCGCGTGGTCAAAGCCCTGGCGCACCGCCTGATCGTCATGCGCAATGGCCATGTCGTGGAACAGGGTGAAGCCGCCGCTATCTTTGCGGACCCGCAGCAAGCCTATACCCGCCAATTGCTCGCCGCCGCATTCGATCTAGCCGCGCCTTCAAATGTGACGGATGATCGATTGCCGCCACCCCCCGCAACCGGATAACCTCTTGATCGACTGTCCCAATCGGAGCCACGCCATGACGCTGCCCTTCAAGCTCTCCTCGCTCCTCGCCATCGGCCTTCTGGCCGCCGGCCTGACCTCGGCGGCCCAGGCGCAAACCCCGACCGACACCTGGGTCAATTCCTTTACCTTGGAAGGCGAGCCCAAATACGGGCTCGACTACCCCCATTTCGACTATGTCAATGTTGAAGCGCCCAAGGGCGGCACCGTGCGGATGGGCGACATGGGCGGTTTTGATACCTTCAATCCCATCCTGCCCAAGGGCGAAGTGGCAGGCGGCATCGGCCTGCTTTACGAGTCCCTGATGACGCCGTCGCTGGACGAAAACAACACCTATTATGTGCATCTGGCCGAGGCGTTGAAGATCGCCCCGGATTACGGCGCCGTGACCTTCCGCATGGACGCTGACGCCAGATGGCACGACGGAGAACCGGTGACTGCCGAGGACGTGGTCTGGACCTTCGAAAAGCTGATCGAGGTCAACCCGGACCGCGCGCAATACTACGCCAACATCACCTCGGCCGAGGTCACTGCACCGGGCGAAGTCACCTTCACCTTCAACCAGACCGATAATCGCGAATTGCCACTGATCCTGGGACAATTGCCGGTGCTGCCGCAACATTGGTGGGAAGGCACCAATGCCGAGGGTGAAAGCCGCTCAATTAGTGAATCCACGCTCGAGCCACCGCTAGGTTCGGGCCCATATCGCCTCGCCAGCTTCGATGCCGGACGGTCCATCACTTACGAGCGGGTGGAAGACTATTGGGGCGACGACCACCCGACCCAGATCGGCCAGCACAATTTCGACGAGTACCGCATCGAATATTTCCTCGACCTGACCGTGATGTTCGAGGCCTTCAAGGGCGACCAGTTCGACTGGTGGAGCGAAAACCAGGCCCGCCGCTGGGCCACAGCCTATGACTTCCCGGCTGTTGAAGAGGGCCGCGTCATCAAGGAATTGTTCCCGCAGGACTATGCTGGTTCCGGCCTGATGGTCGGCTTCATCATGAATTTGCGCCGCGACAAGTTCGACGACCCGCTCGTGCGTGAAGCGCTCAACTATGCCTTCGATTTCGAGGAACTGAGCAACACGCTGTTCTATGGCCAGTATGAGCGCATCGACAGCTTCTTTTTCGGCCTGCCCTTCAAATCCACGGGCCTGCCCGAGGGCGAGGAACTGGAGATCCTCGAAAGCGTGCGCGACCAGATCCCGGAAAAGGTGTTCACCACACCCTATACCAATCCGGTCAGTGGCGATCCGACCAAACTGCGCGAGAACCTGCGCACGGCGCTGAACCTGTTCACCGAGGCTGGTTACACGCTTGAGGGCACGCAGATGCTTGACCCTGATGGCCAGCCCTTCACCTTCGAAATCCTGCTCAACGGCCCCACCATCGAGCCGGTGGCGCAGAATTTGGTGACCAATCTGGCTCAGATCGGCATCACCGCCACCATTCGCACGGTCGACAGCCCGCAATTCATCAACCGCGCCCGCAGCTTTGACTATGACATGATCTATGCGGGCTGGGCCCAGTCCTACTCGCCCGGCAATGAGCAACGCTTCTTCTTTGGTTCGTCCACCGCCGATCAGCAGGGCGCGCAGAACTATGCCGGCGTGGCCGACCCCGCAGTGGATGCGCTGATCGAAAAACTGATCGTTGCCGACGACCGCGAGACCCAGGAAGCGGCCACCAAGGCACTGGACCGCGTGTTGCTGAACAAGCACTTCGTTATCCCCAGCTACACCTTGCGCACCACGCGCTCGGCCCGCTGGGACCGCTTCAGCCGCCCCGAGGAACTACCCGAATTCTCGTCAGGTTTCCCTTCACTCTGGTGGTGGGATGAGGAAAAGGCCGCCCGGACCGGCGGGGCCACGGCGCAATAAGCAGGGGCGGCTCAAGAGCCGCCCTTCTCATTCGGGCTTGCGCGCCACCAGATCGACCAGCGCCGACGTTCCGCTATGGCGATTGCCTTCGGCCAACTCGGCGTCATAGCTTCGCAACTCGATGATATCGAGCGCAGAAAAGCGGTCGGCCAGTAGCTCTTCGGTGTAGAGCTGCTCGAGAATGCCTGGACCACCGGTTTTATACTGCATTTGCTTGGGACCATACCCCTCGACCAGTAGCAGGCCGCCGGGTGCCAACGTCCGGACCATGCCTGCAAAGATGGCGTCACGCATGGCCGGCGGCGCAAACTGGAAGAAGATACCCACAACGACATCAAACTGGTCTTCCGGCCAGGGATAGTCTGCAATGTCGGCCAGTTCCGTCGTCAGGGCTACGCCACGCTTGTCGGCAAGCCGCCGCGCCTTTTCAAGACCGACAGGCGATGCATCGACAGAGGTGACCTCTAGACCCTGCTCCGCCAGCCAGACACCGTTCCGGCCTTCACCATCAGCGACGGCAAGTGCGTTGCTGTAACCAGCCAGCCGCTCCCGTTGCGACGCCAGAAAGGCATTGGGCGCCTCGCCGAATATATACTCGTCGGTATTGTAGCGTTCGTCCCAGAAGCTGATCGCCATCGGCTCAGTAGTCTTTCTCGAAGAACACGCCAACGCTGGAATTGCCATCCTGACCGGCAGAACCCTGGATGGTCAAATCTTCGGTGACGTCGAGATTGATTGTCACCTTCGACTGCCCATTGGCGCCGACCGTAGCCCCGAGATAGACATTATCCTGAATATAGGTGCCGGCTCTTACGCCGACATTGCCCTCGTCATCGGTGACCACGTCAAGATCGGCGAGGCCTGCAGCGCCACGCAGGCTATCGACCAGCCCGCCGCCCCCGCCGCCGCCGACCAGTTCAGCCGCCGCTGCCGCCAACTGCGCTAGCTGGATTGGCGAAAGCTCGCCCATCGAGCGGTTGAAAATCAGCCGGCTCAGAACTTCGTCCTGCGGCAGGGTCGGATTGGAGCTGAAGCTGATATCGGGCGCCGAGGCGCGACCCGACAAGGTCACGAACACGGTAATGCCATCACCTTCGGCGCGCGCTACGAAATTGAGCTGCGGGTCGAGATCGCCCACCAGGGTCACCGTGCCGGTTTCGAAGATGACGCGCTGACCCAGAATGGACAGACGCCCCCGGATGAGATCGAAGGCGCCGACCGGCTGGATATTGTTGATCGAGCCGGTCAATCGAACAGACCCGCCGACCTCGGCATCGAGGCCACGGCCTCGAATGAAGATTTGGTTCGGTGCGTTGACATTGATGTCGAGCTGCAATTGTGGTCCGCCGCTACCTGCAGCGACACCCGTGCGTTCATTGATCCGGGCCCGATCCAGCGTCCGCTGCACATCGGCGGGGGTGCGCCTGTGCTCGACATCGATCAATTGCGCACCGCCACCCAGGCCCTCAGGCACGGTAATGTTGGCCTGCTCGACGAACACATTACCCGCCAGCAGCGGTGCGCCGGACAGATTACCAGTCAGGTTGAGGCCGCCGGACAAGGTTGCGACGAACAGGTCACCATCGGCATAGCGGGCCGAATTGATCTGCACGGCCAGATTGACCGGCAAGTCGCCTGTCAGACCGATTGTACCGGATGCAGCGACGCTGCCTCCAGTCGCAAGATTGGCCGTGAGGCTTTCGATATTGGCATTGGTCCCCGACAGCGCCACCCGCCCAGAAATGCCGGTGAGACGCAGATTGAGCGAGGGATCGACATATTCGGCGCCGCTGGTCGAAACGTTCCCGGAAAATTGCGGGTTAGAAAGGCTTCCGCCGACACGCGCATCGAATTGCGCCGTGCCGGAAACCTGCGCTCCGCGGCTGGCGACGAACTGATTGGCAAGCGACAACGGAGCTGAGCCGGTCAGTGACACCGCAACGCCATTGCCCGCCAGTGGCACCCGGCCCGATCCGCTTACGGCCAGCCCACCGCTGCCATTGGCAGTGAAGCTGTCGAGTGTCACCACCTCGTCGGCAAAACTGCCCGATGTGCTGAAGGTCAATGGCGCAATGCCGAAAGGCGCGATGGCTCTGGCACCGATGCCCCCGCCGCGCGCCTCGAACGACACCTGCGGATCGTCGGCCTGGCCCGACACCACCGCGCGCCCGTTGAGCGTGCCGGACAGACCCAGATCGGGCGCCACGGCGTTGGCGATCGAGAGCGGCAGATCGGCAATATCGACCACCATGTCGAGCGCCTGCCCGGCCGTGCCGGTCGCCGTGATGCTGCCCGAACCGACATTGAAGCGCAAAGCGTCAAGCGCGACGCTCTCGCCCTGCACCATCAGCACTGCCGGATTGGCAAGGCGTGCCGCCAGGCTGCCCTGCTCCAGATTCGCGCGATCCAGCGCCAGGCGGTATCCGCCCTCCACCGGGCTCAGCGCTCCGACAAGATCAAGATCGGTGCCCGTGGCGAGGCGCGCCTGCGCATCAAAGCTGGTGGTGTCGCCGGATTGCGTGGCGCGCGCACTCAGCGTATCGACCACAACGCCGCCGGCAACCACATTGTCTGCGCTCGCGGTGCCGTTGACCACCGGAACCCCGAACAGGTCTGAGATACCCGCCGCGATATCGGCCCGGCCGACAGAAATTTCGTCGATCCGCAAATCGGCGACATTGGCCGTTACGCCGGCCCCTTGCTTGCCATTCTGCGGGGTCAGTTCGACGGCGGCATCGACCGCGCCCGACGCATCGGCCAACAGTAGTGCTGCCGCCAGGGAAACATCAGTGGCGGCAACGTTCAGCCGACCATCGAAAAGGCCGGAATCGACCATGCGCCTCAGATCGCCGGAAATCCGCGTACCGGCAATTTCGAAGACAATGCCGGACAGCGCCTGCATTTCTGCATCGGTCTCGAAATGAGTTTCCAGGGTGGCGCGATGACCATCGAGCATCGCGTTGCCCGTAACGTCGCCATCGACCATACCTTCGAGCAGTGTTGCCGCCACGCCAAGCTTGGCATCGCGCAGGGTATACGCGCCCAGGGTGCCGCTCGGCACCTGCGCGTCCAGCACCAGCATTAGCGGTTCTTCCGGCGCCGTCAGCCGCGCCGATCCCCGCACCGCCAGGGCGCCGCTGGCTTGCTCGGAAATCAGTCCCAGATCGGTTAAATCGAGTGCGATGTCGAAATCGGCGGTGTCACTGGCGTAGACGCCATCGGCGCTGAATTGCACCTGATTATTGGCAATCAAAAAGTCATCGGCCGAGATGCCAGCCTCCGTGCGCGCCAACCGGCCAGACAGATCGACCCGCCCTGCGAGCAACGCATCGGCCGCCGCATCGTCGACCCGCAAATCCGTACCGGTCCCGTCGAACACCAGGTCGAAACCGCCAGTGAGCGGGAAAATCCGGCCGTCCGCCGTCAGCTCGAGGCCACCGGACAGGGAACGCCCCGCCAATGCGGAAAACGGCGCTATGCTGTCGGTGGATAGCCGGATCTGACCGTCGAAATCGGTGCCGTCGATCTCACCGGCCATCGCCGCAGTCAGGGCCTGGCCCACCACCCGAAATTCAGCCAACTCGATCGGTTCGCCCGCATTCCACAGCCCGGCAATGCCCAGCCCGACCGAACTGCCCAGCGCCGCCTCGATGCCAGGATCGGCGGAAATTCCGGACAGGGTGCCATCGCCATTGAAAGTCACCATGCGGCTGGCCGGATCGTCGAGATTGCGCGCCACCCCGCCTATGCCCAACCCGAAGGTCTGCGCATCAAAGCCATCGGTCTCCAATCCCTCGACATCGATGCGCGCCTGCCACTGGTCACTGCCCTCGGTCCCGAAAGACACGCGCACCTGCCCGCCCTGCACCAGGGTCGAGCTGCCGGCTACCGGCAGGGTCACCTTGTCCCCGTCGGGATCGGCAATGGTCGCGGTCAGGTCGAGCAGGCTGACAAAATTATCCGCCGTGGTCTGCGCACGAGCCGTCAACCCCAATTGCCCACCACTCAGCGTCAGATTGGAGATGTCGACCCCACCGGCGCTCTTGACCAGCGCGTTTGCCGTCAGCCGGGTCTCTGCACCGAAGAAGTCGCGATAAGGCAACGCCACCAGGGTCGAAAGCGGCCCGCCCAGGTTGGCGTTTATGGCAAACCCATCGGCCTGCTGCGCAATGGTCGCCGTACCAGCCAACGCGGTCTGGTCATTGGCCAACAATTGCATCTGCGTGGTGAGATCGGCCACTGGCCCCTCGCCATCCAGTGTCAGCGTCATGGCCGGGCGGTCCTGGATGTTCAACAGGTTCACCAGCACCCCATTGGGCGGCTCCACCAGCGACAGGCCCAGATCGATAGTGGCGCCCTCGCGCCGATAGGCGACATCTAGATCAAGCGTGCCGCCCGGCCCATCGAGCCGCTCAATATCGAGCACTGCATCAAGATTGCCACCTTCGAGCGTCATCGAACCATTGAGCGCAATTTCCGACCCCAGCCCGAACACACCCTCCCCGAAGGTCACACTCGGCACCGCCAGTTCGCCGATCTGAATGGCGACGGGGAACTCTGGAATTTCCAACGACCCAGCCTCGGGCGGCGGCAAATCCACCGCCCCTTCCACCGGAATGGCATTGCGGACATAGTCGATGGACTCGGCGCGCAACGAGTTGACCTCAAGCCGCCCGCCGAACAGCGCCGCCTGGTTCCAGTTGAGGCTGGCATTGTTGACGCGCAACCAGACCCCTTCCGCGTCGGAAATGGTGATCTCGCGGATCGAGACGTCCGACCCGAGAATGCCGTCGATATTGGACAGGCGGATCTGCCGCTCCGGCGTCGAAAGCTGACCTTCGACAAAACCGGTCAGGAAATCCTTCTGCTCCTCATTGTTCATGTCCTGCGCTACCAGCGCCACCGGCACGGCGGCCGGAGCCAGCAGCAGCGCAGCGATCATCAGGCGGCGGCGGTTGGGTGCGGAAAGATTGGCCATCAGAACGCCTGCCCGATACCGGCATAGATCGCGTAGTCCGGATCACCGGCTTTGCGGTTGAGCGGCACGGCCACATCGAGACGCAATGGTCCAAGGCCGGTGTAATAGCGCACCCCAAGCCCTGCCCCGATCCGCAGGTCATCAAGACCCGGGAAAGTGTCAGCCGCCACGTAGCCGCCATCGACAAAACCGACCACACCAATATCGTCGGTCACCCTGGCCCGTGCTTCGAGCGAGCCCTCGAGCAGATAACGGCCGCCGGTGATATTCCCCATGCCGTCATCGACACCAATGGACTTGAAACCATAGCCGCGCACCGAGCCGCCGCCGCCGGCAAAGAACAGCTTGTCGGGCGGAATATCGACCAGCGCCGGACCGACCACGGCACCAGCCTTGAGCCGCCCGGCCAGCACGAAGGGATCATTCTCACCGAAGCCGAAATAGGTGCGCCCTTCCACCACAAGACGGCCGCCTGGCGTGCCACCTAGAAGATCGAAAAAGGGCTCGATATTGGCCGAGGCATACCAGCCCTCGGTCGGATCGACGCTGCTGTCGCGGCCATCATAGACCAGGCCGGCATAAAGCCCCGCCGTCTGGAAATCGCGCGTACCGAAACTGTCGTCAAACCGGGCAATTTCAAAACTGGCGCCGCCCTCGAAGGTCAGCTCATCGGAGAAGAACCAGCTCAGCCCAACTCTTCCGCCCGCTGAGGTCTCGGTATACTTGGGGTAGATCGTGCGCTCTGCCGACACCGTGGCCACCAGATCGACATCGGGGTGATAAAAGCCCGGCTTGGTGAAGGTGCCGCCAATGAAATAATCGAACTGGGCAGTATCGAGCGGCCAGGCAATGCTGGCCACGCGGGCATCGAGACGCAGCCGCTCGGCCTGCCCGAACAGATTGCGCCAGAGATGGTAGCCCTCGAGCCCCAGCCCATCGACTGTCGAGAACGTCGCGCCCACGCCGAACCGCCGCCCCGGCAGTTCCTCCACGATCAGGTCATAGGGCAGCAGGCCATCGCTGCCGATGCTTTCGGCCGCTTCCAGCCGCGCCGCGCGAAACACGTCGAGCCGGTCGAGGCGCTTTTGGGCGCGCTCAAGATCGTCGGGGTCATATTCCTGCCCCACGGCCAGACCCGTTTGCTGCGCCACAAACTCAGGATTCATCCGCGTCGTGCCAGTGACTCGCACCGGGCCGAAGGCAGCGAGCCTGCCCGGATTGACGGTAATCGTTGCAGCCACCGTGTTGGTGGCATGGTCGGCCACCACGTCGCGCGACACGATCTCGGCCTTGGCATAGCCTTGCTGCCGCCAGGCCTCGAGCGCCAGTTGCTCGGCCCGGAGAATAACTGCAGAGCGGGCCACCTCGCCCACGCCGAAGCCGCGTAGCGCCGGCAGGTCGACCTGGTCATAGGGGTCCAGCGTCGGCGGGGCCTGGTTGGCGATCACCACGTCGCCAAATCGGAATAGCGGCCCGGCCGTCACCGCGATGGCTACATCGACCGGGTCCGGCAGCCGCGTATCGGGCGCTAATCTGGACGCTTCGCGCCCCCCGATGCGGATGCTCACCGCACCGCCATAATATCCCTCGCCATAAAGCGCTGCCAGCAAGCGCCGATAGTCACCCCGCGCCTTGGCGATCAACCCGGCCGCGCCTGAGGCCGGCTCAGCTTCATCGGCCAGCAAGGAGGAGGCATTACGCAGCGCCGTTTCCACGCCGCCACCTTCGCTTGAGGTGAAGGTCACGAAATAGGGCTGGGGATCGACGATCACCGCGTCGGCGTCGATCTCGGATTGGTCTTCGAAGAACTTGATACCAAACAGCTCAAAACCGACAGCCGGCATCGCCGCCGCAGCCGACAGGGCCAGCGCGATGCACAAAGCGCCAAAACTCGTTACCAGACGCGCGTTTTGCAGTGGTCTATCCCGCCCTTTTACGCTTCAACCAAACTGGGCTGAAACCAAGATTGCCGCATGGACGAAAAGATTGCGTTAATCCTTCCCCGCCCCCTCTTGCTCCCGCCCAGAAGGCGAAGATTTCGTGGCGAGTTTAGGGCCACCAAGGCGCAGCGAACAGCCTTTGCATTGAATTTGTTGGATTTTGGGTGGCCGGGCGTGGCTCATCTGCAACGTTTCGAGCCTTAGCCGACCTACTCCCGTGCCAGCGCCTCGACCGGATCAAGCCGCGCCGCTGATCGGGCCGGCATGAAGCCGAAGATCACCCCGATGACACTGGCCGAGACGATGGCCAGCACGATGGATTCGGTGGGGTGCCCGTGCCATTGACAACCTGGTCACCCTCCTCGAGCCCGGAAACGATCTCGGCATGGATATTGTTGTTGAGCCCCACCTCGATGCGAGCCGGGCGGACTTCTTCATTGGCCGGGTCGTACACCATCACCACGGTCTCGCCCTGCGGGCCTTGCCGGGCAACCAGGCTCGACGGCAACGTAAGCACGTTGCGAGCCTCGGCCAGAACGATGGTCACCGATGCCGTCATCGAAATGCGCAGGCGATGATCTGGATTGGGAACCTCGAACAGCCCATTATAATAGACCGCGCTGCCGGAGCTTGACGTGTCGTCGGCGATGGTAGTCGGCGCCGGCTCGATCTCGCGTAACGTCGCCTCGATGCGCTGATCCGGCTCGCCCAGAATGGTGAAATAGACCTTCTGGCCGGCGCTCACCTTGACGACATCGGCTTCCGAGATCTCGGCCTTGATCACCATGGTGTCCAGATTGGCGATCTTGGCGATAGTCGGCGTGGCCGAATTGGCATTGAGCGTCTGCCCCTCCTCGACCAGCAGCGCCACCACCGTCCCGTCGGCTGGCGCCACGATCTGGGTACGCGCAAGATCGAGTTCGGCGGACTCCACCGTCAGTTCCGCCTGGGAAATCTGCGCGTCGAGCTGGTCGATTTGCGCCTTGGCCTGCTCGACGGCGGCTTGAGCCGTTTCCAGATCGGATTGAGAGACCAGGCTATTGGCGCTCAATTGCTGCTGCCGGGTCAGCGCGGCCTCCGCCTTGGCAAGTGCCGCCTCCTGATTGCGCCGTTGCGCTTGAATGCCTGCAAGAGCCGCTTCCGCCGACTTGACCGCGTTCTCCTGATTGAGGCTATCGATTTCGGCAATTAGATCGCCACGGGATACATTGTCGCCCAGGCTTACATGCACCGCCTTGATGCTGCCCGACACCTCCGCGCCCACGCTGACCAGCGCACTGGCCTCCAGCACGCCCGAGGCCAACACTGTGGTTTCAATGTCTCCACGTCCGACCGTCACGGTATCGGGCGTCGTACTCGCCTGTGTCGGGGCCAGGAAATACCACCAGCCCGCCGCAGCGCCGCAGCCCAACACGACCAGAACAAGCAGGAAATTGATAAAGCGCTTCATGGCTCAAAAAATTCAGTATCAGCTTCCCATACGCCCAAAGGGCGGCAGATTCACGTTAGCTCGGGGTAAGACGCATTAAACTTTGGAAATGTTGACGGCGGCGGTAGGCCAGTCCACCCTTAAGGCGAACTGTTGACCACCTCCCCTCAGGACCCATCATGTATTCGCTGCTCGATCCCAGCCGCTTTGTTGTCTTCATCACCGGTGCCACCTCTGGTTTCGGCGCCGCCGCCGCCCGGCGCTACGTCGCTGCGGGCGGCAAGGTGATCGCAACCGGTCGCCGCGAGGATCGGCTGCTGGCCCTGCGCGACGAGCTTGGCCATGATAACTGCCACATCATACCGCTCGATGTGCGCGACCGCGCCGCCATGGAGGCAGCCATCGCCGCCATTCCCGCCCCCTTCGACCAGATCAATATCGTGCTGGCCAATGCTGGGCTGGCGCTCGGCCTGCAACCGGCCGCCGAGACGGATCTGAATGATTGGGAGACCATGATCGACACCAACATCAAGGGTCTGGTCTATACTGTCCGCCTGCTATTGCCCGGCCTCATTGCCCGCGGCGGAGGCCATGTGGTGACCCTTGGATCTGTGGCAGGCGAATTCGCCTATCCCGGCGGGTCGGTCTATGCCGCTTCCAAGGCCTTCGTGAAGCATTTCGCCCTCGCCATCCGCTCCGATTTGCAGGGCAAGAATGTCCGCGTCACCGATATCGAACCAGGCCTGACGGAGACCGAATTCTCCGTGGTCCGGTTCAAGGGCGACGAGGATAAGGCGGGCAACGTCTACGCCAACACCAAGGCCATGACCGCCGAGGACATCGCCGAGTCCATCTTCTGGGCCACCTCGCTGCCCGAACATGTCAACGTCAACAAGATCCAGCTCATGGCCACTACTCAGGCAATTGGCGCCTTCGACATCTATCGCGAGCAATAGGCTATAGCCCCAGATATCGCACCGTATCGGGATCGACGGGGATGCCATGGGCGCGCCGTCGGTCCAACTCTTCCCATTCCCGGTCGCCCGGCGCCATCACCCGCCCGCCCGCGCGCACCGGAGAGCCGCGCAACGCCGTCAGATAGGTGGTGATCGCCGCCCCGAAGGCGGCCCGGCCGGCGAACTTGTCCGGGTCGATCACCAGCACGAAATGCCCCATATTCCGTGGGGTCGAAATATCATCACCGCCATACATTGGAATGAAATCGGGATCGAGCGTGGTGCCGGTGAGCAGCGCCGAAAACAGCGTCGCGACCCCGGCCAACGCGGCACCCTTATAGCCGTAATCCGTGCCTCCCAGCGGCAGCAGCATGTCGGCTTCATGAGGATCTGTGGTCATTTCGCCATCCGGGGTCGCGGCCACGCCTGACGGCAATGCCTTGTCGAGCGAGCGATGCAGCAACACCCGGTTGAGCGGAATGGAGCTTGTCGCCATGTCGAGGAGCCATGGCCTGCTCCCTGGCACCGGCGCCGCAAAGGCCAGCGGATTGGTGCCGTGAAATTTCTGCGCGCCATCGAATAGCGCCACCATGGAATCGGTATTGGTAGTGGCAAAGGCAATGAAGCCTTGCTCAGCGCCTGCCAGCGCGTAAGCCCCCGCAGCGCCCAGATGCGAGGAGTTCCTTATCCCCACCGCCCCGACGCCGGCCTCCCGCGCCAGTTCCATGCCAACCTCGACGGCCTTGTAAGCCGCGTAATGGCCCAACCCGTCATCGCCATCCACCATGGCGCTGCCAGCGCCGCGCTTGTCTACGCCAAGCTGCGGATCCTTGCTGAGCCGCCCACCGCCCAGCATCCGGCAATAGTGCCCGGTCAGGCGCACGCCATGACTGTCGACGCCCACCAGCGAAGCATGCAGCATCGCCCTCGTTGCCGCCGTTCGCGACGCAACACTCGCGCCCGCCTCGGCCAGCCGCGTCTCGACGCGCTCGACCAGCAGGGATTCGGCAAAACGGGGCGCTTCACTTTCCACGACGTATCATCCTCATTCATTCCTCAGCATGTCGAAGGACGAGGTCACAGCCGTCAAGGCTTTCGACCGCGCACGCACAGCGACAAGCGCACCATGCGGTCTTGGCGTGTTCAGTGTCCACCATCATGCCCCAGGCGTACGGCCCATGCCCAACTTTGTGCTGGCACTCACCGTACACCGGGTTATGCTTGGCCGACACAGTAGAGACTGCCCATGCCAAACGCCCCTGATCCGATCACCCGCAATCTCTGGCACGTCGTCGCCGCCACCAGCGAATTGCCCATTGGTCTTGTCGAGACCACGCTGCTGCTAGAAACGCGTCTGGCGCTGACCCGCAGCGTTGACGGCGAACCGGTCGTCTGGCTGCGTGGCGATGAGGAGCAGGGCGACGAGATCGACGCTGATACCGTCCTCGAACGCCTGCCCGTCCGCACGGCCTATGGCTATACCTGGACCTGTCTCGGCACCCCGAACGACGACCTCTTCCCCATTCCCGAATTCGCCGAACCCGACCGGGTCAACATGAGTTGCGGCTCCATTGGCATTCATGTCTCCGCGCCACGCGCGGTCGAGAATTTTCTCGATATGGGCCACTTCCCCTACGTCCACACCGATATTCTGGGCTCCGAACCGCACACCGAGGTCAAGGAATACGACGTCGAGGTCTCCGAGGAGCGCGACGAAGTGCTGGCCACCAGATGTCGCTTCATGCAGCCCCGCGCGGCCAAATCGGCCACGGAAGCCATGGAAGTGGAATATGTCTATCGCGTGCCGCACCCCTTCTGCTCGGTGCTCTACAAGTCCTGCCCCGAGGATGAGAGCCGCCGCGACGTGATCGGCATCTTTCTCCAGCCCATGACCGAGGAACGCTGCCGCGCCCATCTCTTGCAATCGATGATTGATTCGACTTCGACCATCACCGACCTGCGACGGTTCCAGCAGACGATTTTTGGCCAGGACAAGCCGATACTGGAAAACCAGTTCCCCAAGAAACTGCCGCTCGACCCGCGCGCCGAAACCCCGATCCGCGCCGACAAGAGCGCCATCGCCTATCGCCGCTGGTTGAGCCAGAAGGGCATCACCTATGGCGTGATCCCTCAAGCGAACTGATCGCTTCAGGTTGCCGCCTCGTACGCCAAGGGCCCCCGGCAACCAGTCCACAAAATCTGCAGTCGTGGCGCGACTGCCGGCCTTGACGGACAATTTACATGCCCCTGAGCCTTTCCGACCCCAATTGGTATCCTATCGCCTCGAGTGAGGATCTACCCTTCCGCCATGTCTATCAGGGCCAGCTGCTCGGCCGCGAACTCGCCGTCTGGCGGGCTGATGATGGCAATGTGAATGTCTGGGAGAACCGGTGTCTGCATCGCGGGGTGCGGCTCTCCATCGGCATCAATGAAGGCCAGGAGCTCAAATGCCAGTATCATGGCTGGCGCTATGCCAACCAATCCGCTGGCTGCACCTATATTCCCGCGCACCCCGCCGATGCCCCGGCCCGCCGCATCGAGAACCGCAAATATCCGGTCAGGGAAGCGTTCGGCCTGATCTGGTCGGCGGCCAATGACGACAAACCCTTTGCCCCCTTCCCCGGCGCCGAGGGTCACGAATGGTTCCCGCTGCGGCCCATGCCGGTCAATGCAGCACCTGAGGATGTCGTGGCGGCCCTCGCCCGTCTGGCCCCCGACGATCAGCCGGCCGACCTGTTGCCCGGCCTGACGGTTCGCCTCGGCGACGTGGTCTACCTCGTCCAGCCCGTCGACGCTGGTCGTGCCGTCGTTCGCGGCCTCCTGCCCAAGACCCATGCCGATGAGATGGCGACCCTGCGGCACTACAACGAGCATCTGACCAATTTGCGCGACCGTCTCGAACGCGCTGCCGCCAGAAAGCCTGCGCCCGAACCGCTGCAACCCACCTTCGAAAAGGTCTCGACAGACCTTGCCACCATGCCCGACATTGCCGTGCCGCGCGGTAATACGCTCAATGTGGTGGTTAAGCGAAAATGGCAGAGCGCCGACGGTGTCATCGGTTTCGAATTGGCTGACCGCGACGGCAACCATCTGCCCACCTTCCAGCCCGGCGCCCATATCGATGTGCATCTGCCCAACGGCCTGGTCCGGCAATACTCCATCACCAATGGGCCCGGCGACCTGTTGAGCTATGTCATCGGCGTCAAGCAGGAGAGCGCTTCAAAAGGCGGCTCCAAAGTGCTGGTTGAAACCGTGCGCGAGGGCGATGTGCTTGCTATTTCCGAGCCGCGCAACAATTTCCCGCTGCGGCGCGACGCCACCCGCGCCGTGCTTGTGGCCGGCGGCATCGGCATCACCCCGCTGCTTTCCATGGCGCGCTTTCTCGACAAATCGAACCTGCCCTACGAGCTGCACTACTTCACCCGCACCGGGGAGAGCGTCGCCTTCAAGAGCGAACTGAATGTGCTGCATGGGGCAGTACATATCCATACCGGCCTTGCTCGCGACGCCATTCAGGGCACTATCAATCAAGTGCTGGGGCCGCACCAGCTCGCCAATCATGTTTATATCTGCGGGCCCGGCGCCATGCTCGAAATGGTGCAGGAAACCGCCGCCGGGCTGGGCTGGCCCGACGAGGCGGTGCATTTCGAATATTTTCAGAACGACAGGGCGATCGACGCGTCATCCGCCTTCGATATCGAGCTGGCCCGCTCGGCCATGTCCCTGCATGTCCCCGCCGGCAAGACAATTCTCGAGGTGATGCGCGAGGCTGGCCTGACCGTCCCATCCTCCTGCGAACAGGGCGCCTGCGGCACCTGCCTCACCACCGTCATGGAAGGTGAGGTCGACCATCAGGACGTCTATCTCAACAAGAGCGAGAAGGCTTCGAATAGCTGCATGATGACCTGTGTAAGCCGGGCCAAATCCGCGCGCCTGGTGCTGGATATCTGACCCATGGCCATTACCCTTTACGACTTCGAGCTCTCCGGCAATTGCTACAAGCTGCGCCTGCTGATGAACATCCTTGGGCTCCCCTATGAGATTGTGCCGGTCGATTTCTTCCCCGGCCGCGAGCACAAGTCCGACTGGTTCCTGCGGCTCAATCCCTTCGGGCAGTTGCCCGTGCTAAAGGACGACGATCTTGTGCTTTCGGACTCCGGTGCCATCCTCGCTTACCTGGCCAGGAAGTATGACGCCTCCGGCCAATGGTTTCCGAACGATCCCGCCGTCACTGCCGAAATCCTGCGCTGGCATGCCGTTGCCGACGACATCACCTCGACCAGTTCAGCGGCTCGATTGGCGTTGGGTTATGACTATGATTTCGATATCGAGAAGTGCCAGAAGGGCGCGCATCGCATTTTCCGGCTGATCGACGAGCATCTCTGGTTCGGTGAAAAGTCCGGCCGCGACTGGCTCTGCTCGCCAGCCCATCCGACCACGGCCGACATCGCGTGCTTCCCCTATGTGATGCTCAGTGAAGAAGGCGGCATTTCCCGCCAGGACTACCCCGCGCTGCGGCGCTGGACCGACAGGGTGCGCCGCGTTCCCGGCTTCACCGTCATGTCCGGCATTTTTCCCGCCGGCCCGGCGAAGGCGGATTGAGTTCAAAATTCGAGCCACCCCTCCCCCTATCGGGAGAGTTGGTTGGGGGGTACTCCGAACCCGCCCCTAGCCCTGCGCCGCCATTCCCGCTATTGCCTTGGTCAAACTGAGGAGAAAATCCCATGATCATCGAACCCAAGATCCGCGGCTTCATTTGCACCACCGCCCATCCCACAGGCTGCGCCACCAATGTGCAGCGTCAGATCGATCATGTCGTGATCAAGGGCCCCATCCCGTCCGAGCGCAAGCGCGTTCTGGTGCTTGGCTGCTCCACCGGCTATGGCCTCGCCTCGCGCATCGTCACCACCTTTGGCTCTGGCGCGGACACCGTCGGTGTTTCCTTCGAACGCGAGCCAGGCGAGACCAAGCCTGCCTCGGCCGGCTGGTACAATAACCGGGCCTTCGAAAACCGCGCCCGTGCCGCCGGCAGCAAGGCCGTGACCATCGAGGGAGACGCCTTTTCTGATGCAGTCAAGGCGCAGACCATCGAGGCCATCAGGGAGACGCTGGGCCAGGTCGACCTGATCGTCTATTCGCTGGCCTCTCCAGTCCGCACCGACCCCAAGGACGGCGTCACCTACCGCTCCGCCATCAAGCCCTATGGCAGCCAGGTCACCTCCAAGACCCTTAACACCGGCACTGGCGAGGTCTCCGAGGTCACCGTCGAGCCCGCCACCGAAGAAGAAGCCGCCGCCACCGTCAAGGTGATGGGCGGCGAGGACTGGGAGCTCTGGATTGCCGCCCTGTCCGAGGCGGGCGTGCTGGCCGACAATTTCGTCTCGCTCAACTACACCTATCTCGGCAGCGAGCTGACCTGGCCGATCTACCACAAGGGCACGCTGGGTAAGGCCAAGGGCGACCTCGACCGGGCTGCCGCCGCCATCCGTGCCACCCATGGCGACAATGCCGCCCATGTCGTCGCGCTCAAGGCGGTCGTCACCCAGGCCAGCTCGGCCATTCCGGTGGTACCGCTCTATGGCACGCTGCTCATCAAGGTCGAAGACGAAATGGGCCTGGGCGAAGGCCCGATCCAGCAGATCGATCGTCTGTTCCGCGACAAGCTGCAGGGCACCATAGTGCTCGACGACGACAACCGCGTCCGCGTCGACGACTGGGAGCTGTCCGACGCCATGCAGGCCGAATTGAAGAAGCGCTGGGCCGTGCTCAACACCGAAAACCTCGCCGATCTCGCCGACCTGCCGAAGTACCGCGAAGAATTCATGCGCCTGTTCGGCTTTTCAGTGGGCGGCGTCGACTATTCGAAAGATGTCGATCCGCGCGTGGTGGACTGACCGACAAACTAATTGGGGCGCCGCGGCGCCCCACCTAAATCAGGTCGGCGGGTATTTGTGCTCCCCACCCTGCCAGTCCCGCACGGTAAAGCACCCATCCGCTCCCGTGATCGACGCTGCGCCGATATCTGCCTTGCCGTACCCACCCGGGATATCAAGCACATAGACCGGCTGGCACAGCCCCGAAATCCGCCCGCGCAGCGCCTGCACCAGACGCTGTCCTTCCTCGATCCCGACACGGAAATGCCCCGTACCCGGCGCCAAGTCCGGATGATGCAGGTAATAGGGCCGGATACGGTTTTCGACGAAACCGCGCATCAGCGCCGCCAATGTCTCGACATCATCATTGACACCCTTGAGCAGCACGCTCTGGCTGATCAGCGCGATGCCACCTGCCAGCATCAGATCGAAACCAGCTTTCGCCGCATCGGTCAGTTCGCGCGGGTGATTGGCATGCACGGCGAGATAGGTCGTCTTGCCGCTCGCTGTCAGCGCGGCCACCATCGCCTCGTTGATCCGCTCCGGCTCAACCACCGGCACCCGCGTATGAAAGCGGACAACTTTGACGTGCTCGATACCCGCCAGCCGCTCCATCAGGTCACGCAACCGGCGCGGCGACAGCACCAGCGGATCACCGCCGGTCAGGATCACCTCCCAGATTTCGCGATGGTTATCGATATAGTCGATGGCGGCATCCAGCGCCGGCGCACTCAGCGTGCCCAGCCCCTGTGGCCCCACCATTTCCCGCCGGAAACAGAACCGGCAATATACCGGGCACACATGCACCGCCTTGAGCAAGACCCGGTCGGGATAGCGATGCACGATCCCGTCCACCGGCGAATGGGCCAGATCGCCGATCGGATCAGCCCGCTCGTCTGGCGTCGTGTTCAATTCATCGGCCGTAGGCACGAACTGCCGGGCAATCGGGTCATCGGGATCACCTCGATCGATCAGCTCCAGCACTGCCGGCGTAATGCCAATAACGTATTTTTCGGCGACCTTGTCGAGCGCGGCGTCCGGGGCAACAAGCCCATCGGCCTGCAGATCCGCAACGGATTTGAGCGATGAAACCCTCATTCCGCCACCGGCGCCCACAGCACCGCCTCGATCCGCTGCGCACCGGTGGCCAGCATCACCAACCGGTCGAACCCGAGAGCAACCCCGCTGGCCTCGGGCATGAAATCGAGCGCAGCTAGAAAATCCTCGTCAATTGGATAGCGTTCTCCATAAAGGCGCTGCTTTTCCGCCATTTCCGCCTCGAACCGCACCCTCTGCTCGGCAGCGTCCGTCAATTCGCCAAAGCCATTGGCCAGTTCGACCCCGGCCGCATAGACCTCGAAACGCTCAGACACGCGACGGTCACTCGGCACCCGCCGGGCCAGCGCTGCCTCGCAGGTCGGGTACCGATCCAGCACAGTCACGCGCCCATTGCCCAGTTCCGGCTCGACTTTCTCCACCAGCACATGCGTAAACAGATAGCTCCAGCGTCGATCCTCGGGCAGCGCCATACCCACTCGCACCAATTGCTCGGCCAGCGCCGCATCATCGGGCTCGCCGTCGTCATCCATGGTCGCCAACAGGTCGATGCCCGCAAAGTGCTCGAACGCCTCGGCCACGCTGATCCGCTCCGCTTCGGCAAGCGGATCGCAGACACGATCGCGAAATGCGAAGCGCGCGATCCCCGTCACCTCTGCCGCCAGCCGGATAATAGCCAGCGTATCGGCGATGACAGCCTCGTAGGGCGCGCCCGCCCGATACCATTCGAGCATGGTGAATTCGGGATGGTGCAGCGCACTGCGCTCACGGTTGCGCCAGACGTGCTGCAGGCTCGCAATCCGGCTCTCCCCGGCGGCCAGCAGCTTCTTCATGGTGAATTCGGGCGAGGTATGTAGGTACATGCCCTGCCCCACCCCGTCATTGCCGATCATCTGCGTACCAAAGGCGTGCAGATGCGCCTCATTGCCAGGCGAGCGCTGCAGTCCTGGCGGATCGACAATCAGGAAGTCTCGCTCGGCCAGCCAGCCACGCAGGCGGGCCTCGATCCGCGCCCGCGCCAGCAGCGCCGGCCGCCGGTCGGCATGGCGGTCGGGGTGCCACCAGGGCGATGTCTGGGATGCCGTCATTGATGGGTTTCTTGCCGTCCGGTCTGGCGAAAGGGCGCGGAATACTGTATCGGGCGCACCACATAGACATATTCCGGCGCCCGGATGGCCCTGCCTCTAGCCCGCGCCATCGATACGAACAAGGAAGAAATATGGTCAAGGTCATCGCCTCGTCGCTACGCAAAGGCAATGTCGTCGAGCAGGACGGCAATCTGCACGTCGTGCTGACGGCGGAAAACGTCCACCCCGGCAAGGGTAATTCGATCACCAACGTGAACATGCGCCGCATCACTGACGGCGTGAAGGTCGTTGGCCGTTGGCGTACCGTGGAGATGGTCGAAAAGGCCGACGTGGACGATCGCGAATACGACTATCTTTATTCCGATGGCGAGGGCCACCATTTCATGGAGCCCCAGACTTATGAGCAGATCACCGTCTCCGACGACGTGATCGGCGACCAGAAGGCCTATCTCACCGATGGCATGAAGGTGCATCTAATGACCCATGAGGGCATCGCGCTGTCCATGGAACTGCCCCAGCGCCTGACTTTCGAGATCGTCGAGACCGAGCCTGTGGTAAAGGGGCAGACCGCCTCCTCCTCCTACAAGCCCGCCGTCCTCAGCAACGGCCTGCGCGTCATGGTCCCGCCCCATATCGGCACCGGCACCCGCATCGTCATCCTCACCGAAGACAATTCCTACGTCGAACGCGCCAAGGACTGATCGCCGGCGTCGACTTTCTGACCCCGGAGAGCAACGCTGCTGCGCAAATACGAAACGGGTCCTTGCGGACCCGTTTTCAGTTCTCGTCCAGATCACGCTCGGCTTCGGTCCAGAACAATTCCGCCTGGTCCGGCGGAGCGCCGCCGGCAAGCCACCGATCATAGGCAAACTGCCGCACAAGCGCTTCCTTGGCACGGAGCCAATAGGCCATTGCCTGACCCTCGGGCCGACCATCCTGCTCCCACATGAAGTAGGCAGTCTGTCTGAGCTGCTCGGCGATGGCAGAATTCTTGTGCATGAACCGCCCCCCGTTGCAGCGGATCAGGCGGCAGCCTTGAGGTTGACCGCCGATTTGGCCAGCTTGGTCAACTTCTCGTCGGTGGCTTCTTCTTCCTTCAGGGTTTCAAGGAACAGGTCCAGCGCTTCGGTGTGGCCGAGCTGCTTTGCCCAGGTGGCCAAAGTGCCATAACGGGCGATTTCGTAGTGCTCAACAGCCTGCGCCGCCGAAACCAGACCAGCGTCGAGCGCCTGAGTGCCCTTGAACTCGTCCATGATCTCCTTGGCCTCCTCGATAATGCCGAGAATGGCGTCACAGGTCTTGCCGCGCGGCGACTTACCAAGCAGCTCGAACACCTTTTCGAGGCGCTCGACATGCACTTCCGTTTCGGACTTGTGCTGTTCAAAACCCGCCTTGAGGTCTTCCGAGGTGGCCGCCTTGGCCATTTTCGGCAGAGCCTTCAGAATTTGCCGCTCGGCGTAATAGATGTCCTTGAGAGTATCGAGGAAAAGATCGTCCAGTTGCTTCTCAGCCATTGTCTTCAGCTCCGGTTCGGATTGGAATGATGACGCTGGCTCTGGAACGATGGCGCTGAACCGAAGTTCCGGCACCGCCCGATCACATCTGAATTGCGCTACACCCCGAAGCGCTCGGACAACCACGTCATCTGCTGGCGGTCCTGGAACGGCCCACCGCCCTCGTGGTTGTTGAATTCATAGTCGACAATGGTCTTGTCTGTGCCCGAAAAGGCCTTGAACGCCCCATAGACGGTTGAGGGCGGGCAGATATCGTCCATCAGTGCCACGGAAAACAGCGCCGCCGCCCGGCTCTGCCGTGCGAAATTGACACCGTCGAAATACCGCAGCGTTTCGAATACATCGTCCTTCTTGTCCCGATGTTGCGCCAGGAATCTCACGATCTCACCATAGGGGTCGCGCCCGGCCACGCGTACGGCCCTGGGGAAATCGCAGAGAAACGGAACATCAGGCATCACCGCCTTGACCCTGGCGTCGATCCCTGCCACCGCCAGCGCAATGCCGCCGCCCTGCGAACCACCGCAGACCGCGACGCGGTCGGGATCAACAAAGTCCTGCCCGATCAACGCATCGATGGCGCGCACGCCATCGGTAAACAACCGGCGGTAATAATAGTCATCCCGATTGAGGATTCCCTTGGTCATGACCCCGGGGATCTGGCTGGTCGACCCGATCGGGTCCGGCGTCGCGCCAGTGCTCCAGCCCGAACCCTGCCCGCGTGTGTCCATGCGGAAATAGGCAAAGCCCGATGCCGCCCAATGCAAGAGCTCATGCGGAAAGCCTCGTCCTCCGCCATAGCCGACATATTGTGCCAGCAGCGGAAGCCGGCCTTCGCGTTGTTTCGGCAACACCAGCCACCCCTTGACCGGATGCCCGCCAAAACCGGGAAAAGTGACGTCGAACACCTCGATCAGCTTGAGCGTGGTCTGAGCCGGTGCGATCTCCACGGCCCCGCCAGCCTGCCGCGCCTCTGTCAGCGTCGAGCCCCAGAACGCGGCGAAATCGCCCGGCAGATCCACTGCGCTTTCGTAAAGATCAAGGGCTGGATGGACGAGGTCGGGAAAGGGCATGATGTTTCCAAGAGGCTGAAGATAACCCCGGCAATCTGCCCCCTATGCGCCGAACTATCCAGTCCTCAGAGGTCGATACGCAGTCCTTATTGTGCTCGGAACAGGCTGCGGTGATAGCCGACCATGGCCCGCTGCGGCCAGAGCGATATGTTATCGGGCAACACCATATTGCGCCCATGCGCATCACTTGCTTCCACCGGCTCGGAGACGATTTCAGGATGTGAAGTATAGGCGCAATAGGCGTCGCTAATCAGCAGATGGCCCTTGCTCAGCAGTCCAGCCACTACTGTGTCCACAACAACGGCATTGTCCGGGGCCATACGGCCACCATGTTCCAGGGGTTGAAACAGGAACACCTCAAGATGTTCGTCGGCTTCGTCTGCTGCGTAACTCTTCCCGGTCACGGCACAGCGCCGGTTATAAGTTTCCAGCATGAGCTGCCGGAATGACACAGCATCATCCAGCGCAAAGCCGCGCTGGATGCCCTCGGCAAACCCTACAGAACGGTCTCGATCGGCCACCGGAATTCCCCCATCAGGGAAAACACTATGACTTTTTGACCATGAGACAATGGCCAATCTGCCGTTGGTCAGACTGTTATCGATGACAGACTCTACCGCCCAACCGTTTCGCGATAATGCCTAAGGACTTTTCCGGCATCGACGCCTGTGCAGACGGTCTGAACTGGCCGATTTGCCCAATCCGGATGCCCACCCTTACGAGATTCAGGCATCTGAATCGTCTGGCCAACCGCCACCCCTTCACGCACCACGAGAACCGGCCCCCGGCGGGTTTCGAACCACTCCGGATGAAGGGCATAGGTCACCGCCAGGAGGTCATGTCCGACCACGCCGGAAAGTCCCATCATTTCCTTGTAGAAGCGGGCATAGTGCTCGCACATCTGGGCCAGGAGGGTGCCGTTCTCGCCCACCTCGCGTGACAAGGACTCAAGATAGGCGGTGTCCAGAATAATGTCGTGGGTCACGTCGAGCCCAACCACCACAACGGGCCAGTCCGCCGCAAAAATCTCGTCTGCGGCGACCGGATCGCCATGAATATTGGCTTCCGCCGCCGGCGTGATATTGCCGCTCCGGCCCTGATAGCCAAATGCGCCGCCCATGATGACCACCTGCTTGGCCAGCTTGGCCACCTCGGGCTCGGCGCGCAGCGCCAGGGCCAGATTGGTCATGCGGCCGACTGCGATGATGCTGATTTCGCCCGGATGGGCTTTGAGCATATCGATGATGAACTGGCTGGCTTCACCGGACGCCAACCCGTTTTCGTCCACCGGCGGAATTTCAATCTCGCCCAGCCCGTTGACGCCATGAACGATCACCGGCTCGGCCTTTTCGACCCCATCGAGCGTCTTGCCTGCCCCCTGCACCACCGGCGCAGACAACCCGAACCGCTCCTTGAGAAACAGGGCGTTACGTGTGGTTGTGGCCAGGTCGGCATTGCCAACCACAGTGGTGATGCCCAGCAGGTCGATCTCCGGCAGCTTGCTCAGGTAAAGCAGCGCCATGGCATCGTCGATGCCGGGATCGGTATCAAAAATAACTTTCATCGTCTCGTTCGCTTTCGTGCCGGCCCCTTTGGATCCGGAATTCGGGATAGGCTATATCCCTTGTTATTCTTATGTATCGACCGTGCTCTAACATGAAGCGGGTTGACTATCGATAGTTTTTGACCAAACGATCAAAAATCGATTGTCGCAGGCGGGAGGAACGACCATGCGTTTTGGGTACAAGGCTTCAGCCGAACAGTTTGGACCCAACGACCTGCTTCGTTTTTCGATAGAGGCCGAGCAGGCCGGTTTTGACTCCGTCTTCGTCTCCGACCATTTCCAGCCCTGGAAACACACCGATGGGCACGCCCCCTTTGCGCCGGGCTGGATGTCCGCCGTGCTGGCCCGTACCGAAAAAATCACGCTGGGCACCTCCGTCCTCACCCCAACCTTTCGTCTGCATCCCAGCGTGGTCGCCCATGCCTTTGGCACAATGGGCGCCATGTTTCCTGGCCGCGTCATCCTTGGCGTAGGCACTGGCGAAGGGCTCAACGAGGTGCCCGCCACCGGAATGGTGTGGCCCGAGCTCAAGGAGCGCTCGGCCCGGCTGCGCGAGGCGGTTAGGCTGATCCGTCAGCTCTGGTCAGAGGACCGGGTGAGCTTCGAAGGCGAATACTACAAGACCGTCAATGCCACCATCTATGACAAGCCGGCTGAGCCGGTGCCGATCTATATCGCCGCCGGCGGCCCGCTCAACGCGAAATATGCCGGCCGCGCCGGCGACGGCTTCATCTGCACCTCCGGCAAGGGTGCTGAACTTTATGTCGACCAGCTCCTGCCCAATGTTGCCGCCGGGCGGGCCCAAAGCGTCCTCAAGGACAAGCCATTCGAGCGCATGATCGAGGTCAAGGTCTCATTCGACACCGACGCCCAACGCGCCCTTGAGGACACCCGCAACTGGGCCGCCCTGTCGCTTTCCGCCGAAGAAAAGCATTCGGTCAAGGATTCAGAAGAGATGGAGCGGCTGGCCGACGCGCTCCCCATCGAACGTGTCGCCAAGCGCTGGATCGTTTCCTCCGACCCCGATGAGCACGTCGCGCAGATAAAGACCTATATCGACTACGGCTTCGACCATCTGGTGTTCCACGCCCCGGGCACCGACCAGAGCCGCTTCCTCGGGCTCTATGCGAAAGAAATTCTGCCAAGGCTTCGAAAGTTGGTCGGATGACCCCACGCCTGTCTCTCTGGGGCATCACCGGCATCCCCGAAATCTCTCCTAACGATGACCTCGTTGCGCTGATCGCCGAGGCGATCACGACACAGTCCAACGCCGACCCGGATTTGGCACTGCAATCGGGCGATATCCTCGTCGTCACCTCAAAGATCGTCTCCAAGGCTGAAGGCATGCAGGTGCCCGCGGCCGAACGCGAACAGGCGATTGCCGCGGACACGGTGCGCGTGGTGGCCGAGCGCGTACATCCCGGTGGCACGTTCCGCATTGTCGAAACCCGACAGGGCCTGGTCATGGCCGCCGCCGGCATCGACATGTCCAATGTCCCCGAAGGCACTGCCCTGCGCCTCCCCGCCGATCCGGACGCGTCGGCCCGCGCTCTCTGCACGGGCTTGCGCGAGAGGCTCGGCGTGGACATCGGCATCATCGTCACCGACACCATTGGCCGCGCCTGGCGTATTGGCCAGACCGACATGGCCATCGGCGCCGCCGGTGTGCAACTGACAGACGATCTGCGCGGTGCCAATGATGCCAATGGGCGGCCGCTGCATGTCACCCAGGCGGTCATTGTCGACGAGATCGCCGGCGCCGCCGATCTGGTCAAGGGCAAGACGACCGGAATTCCCGTTGCCGTGGTGCGCGGACTGGACCGTTACGTTACCGATCTCGACGCGCCCGGCGCCCGTACCCTGAGCCGCACGGGTGATGACGACATGTTCCGCTTCGGGTCTGCAGAGGCATATCGCCTTGGCTATGAAGCGGCCATGGCGGAAATGAACTCACGCAAAAAGCAGAAGCAGGACTGACCATGCGTCACCTCGGCCGTCTTTCGTTCATCTTGCCCCTCCTGGCCCTCCCCGCCCAGGCTGCCGCCTATCCCCTGACCGTGGACAATTGCGGCCATACGATCACCTTCAACCAGGCACCTGAACGGGTCGTCACCATCAAGTCCACGACAACCGAAATGCTGCTTTCGCTTGGCCTTGGCGACCACATTGTCGGCGTCGGCTTCCAGGATGGCCCCCTGCCGCCGCATCTGGCACTGGCCGGCGCGGGCCTGCCAGTCCTCTCCGACAAATTGCCCAGTCAGGAAGTCGTACTCGAGGTCGAACCCGATCTCATCTATGGCGGTTGGGAGAGCAATTTCGCCGCCGACGGCGCCGGTGAGCGCTCGACACTCGCAACATTCGGTGTCGCCACCTATGTCGCCCCTGCCGCCTGTCGTTCGACCAAACCGGCCAAGCTGACATTCGACCATCTCCTTGACCAGATCGATGAATTGGGCGCCATTTTCGACGCAGGCGACGCGGCCGCTCGCCTCGTGGCCGACCAGAAGGCGGCCCTCAATGCCATCACGCCCGACCCACGCGGCCTGACCGCACTGTGGTATTCTTCCGGCACCAAGACCCCCTATGTGGGCGCTGGCAGCAACGCCCCGGCCATGATCATGGAGGCCCTTGGCCTGCAGAACATCTATGCCGAAATCGATGAAGGCTGGACCTCGGCTTCCTGGGAAGCCATCGTCGACGCCAATCCCGATGTAATCATTCTGGTCGACGCCGCCTGGAATTCAGCCGAGCAGAAGCGGACACTGCTGGCCGAAAATCCAATCACCAGCCAGCTCGACGCGGTCATCAACCAGCGTTACCTGATCATTCCGTTTCCAGCCTCCGAGGCCGGCATCCGCAACGTCCCCGCGACCGCTGATTTGGCCGCGCAACTGGCCAAGCTGACCTTTGGGGAATGACGATCACGCATCGTCTCTCCCTGCCGGCCCTTACCGTCCTCCTTGTCGTCAGCGCTATCGCTGCGGTCACCTTCGGGCCGGCTGACATCACGCCGGGCGAGGTCTGGTCGGTCATCGCGCATCATCTAGGCCTTTTCCCAGAAAGTCCGGTTTCGCGACTGCGCGATGCGATCGTCTGGGAACTGCGCTTACCGCGCGTGTTGACCGCTCTCGGGGTCGGCGCCGGCCTGGCGGTCTCCGGCGCCGTGATGCAGGCGTTGACCCGAAATCCGCTCGCCGATCCCTATCTCTTGGGCCTGTCCTCCGGAGCAGCATTGGGGGCCGTGCTTTTCCTGCTGCTAGGCTTCACCCTCCTTATGCCGCTCGGTGCCTTTCTCGGCAGTCTGGGCGCGCTGGCGCTTGCCCTGCTCATCGCCCAACTCCTGGGAGGCGCCACCCCAAGCCGGGCCATCCTCGCCGGTATCAGCATTGCGGCCCTGGCCTCGGCCGCCACCTCCTTTCTTATCTTCTGGTCAGCGACGGGCGATAGCTATCGCGATATCCTGAGCTGGTTGATGGGCTCGCTCTCGGGCTCGATATGGTCAGATGCGGCCATGGTCTATCTTGCGCTGGTCGTGTGTCTGCCGATCATTCTGGTCAGTAGCCGGGCACTTGACGCCTTCGCCTTTGGTGATACAGCCGCCGCCAGTCTGGGGATCGATGTGCCTCGCCTGCGCTGGACCTTGCTGGGGGCGACGGCGCTGCTGACCGGCATCATGGTGGCAATTGGCGGCGCCATTGGCTTTGTCGGTTTGGTTGTGCCGCATGCCGTGCGCTTGGCGGTCGGCTCGGCGCACCGCAAACTGCTGCCCCATGCAATGCTGGCCGGTGCCATCTTCATGCTCTGGACCGACACGGCCGCGCGTACCCTGTTCGATCCGCGCGAATTGCCCGTCGGCATCATCACCGCCCTGATCGGCGCACCGGTTTTCCTGGCCGTTCTCCTGCGCTATCGGAGGATCACATGACCCTCTCGGTTACCGGGCTGTCGGTCGCAAAATCCGGCACGCCAATCCTGACTGATGTGAGCTTCTCGGCTCCGGCAGGCCGCATTACCGGGCTGATCGGGCCCAACGGCGCCGGCAAATCCACCCTACTGGCCGCCCTGCTCGGCCTCTTGCAGACCGAGGGCAGCGTTCGCTTCGAGGGCCACGACCTGCCCAACCTGCGCCGGCGCGATCGGGCACAGCTCCTGGCCTTTGTCGAACAGTCCGCTGCCACCGAGGAGCGCCTGAGCGTGCGCGATGTCGTCGCTCTGGGCCGCATCCCCTTCGAGGCGGCATGGCAATCCGAACCCAGTCCAAACGATCAGGCCATCATCGCCCAGGCACTGGCGGACACCGGCACCACAGGTTTTTCCGCCAGACGGTTCACCACCCTGTCCGGCGGCGAACAACAGCGCGTGCATGTTGCGCGAGCGCTAGCCCAGCAGCCGCGCCTGCTGCTGCTCGACGAGCCGACCAGCCATCTCGACATTCGCTCTCAACTTCAGCTTCTCACACTGCTTCGGCAAAAAGCCGAAGCGGGAATGAGCATATTCGTGGCCCTGCACGATCTCAATCTGGCGGCCCGCTTCTGCGACCACTTGGTCGTGCTGGCAAATGGCCGAACGACTGCCGAGGGGGCACCTACCGATGTCCTAACCCCCGAACTGCTGCGTACGGTCTACGGCGTCGCCGCCAGGCTGGTCCCCGACAGCGCCAATGGCCATCCCTTGATCGTCCTTGACGAAGCGATTGCGGAAGACCACTGGCAATTAACCGATTGACAATCGTGCCTCAGCCACTCAAAAATTTGATCGACTGGTCAAATTTCCAGATCAACGGGAGCGCAGAGGGACACAATGGAATTCGGCATCACCTTCAAGGGCTTTATCGAGCATGAGCGGGCCCGCTATCTGGTTCGCGCCGCCGAGTATGCCGGCTTCTCCTATTGTTGGTTCTACGACAGCCACATTCTCTGGCGCGATTGCTACGCCGCCATTGCCATGTGCATGGAACACACCACTGACATGCGTTTCGGTCCGCTGGTCACCAATCCCGATGTGCGCGACTGGTCGGTTGCCGCTTCGATCTTCGGCTCGCTTTCCAAGCAATCCGGCGGGCGCTTCGATCTCGCCGTGGGCCGTGGCGACTCATCCATGCGCGTCATGGGTAAAAAGCCTGCGACCCTCAAGCGCGTCGCCGAGTTCATCGACAAGACCAAAGCCATGGTGCGCGGCGAGGAAGTCACCTATGGCGAAATTCCTGCGGCGGTGAAATTTCCCTGGGCAGTCGGCCACGACATGCCGAGCTGGATCGCCGCCTACGGCCCGCTGGCCTTGAAAACCGCGGGTCAGCACGCCGAGGGTGTCGTGTTGCAGATTGCCGATCCGGGGCTTTGCAAATGGTTCACCGACCAATGCATCGATGCTGGCAAGGAAGCCGGCAAGGACATGTCCGGCTTCCGCTCCATGGCTGCCGCGCCGGCCTATTTCGGCGACAAGAAACGCGCCATCGAGCATGTGAAGTGGTTTCCGGCCATGGTCGGCAATCATGTGGCCGATATTGTCGAGAAATACGGCGCCGATAGCGATAAGGTGCCGTCAAGCCTGACCAGCTATATCGAAAAGCGCCGTGGCTATGACTATTCCAAGCATGGCCAGGCCGATAATCCCTATCTCGATTTCATCACTGATGACGTGGTGGAGAGCTTCTGCGTGCTCGGCGAACCCGAGGATCACATCAAGAAGCTGCATGAACTGGAGGCGGCGGGTGTCACCCAGTTCAACATCTATCTCGACAGCGGCGATGAGGAGGAGATCATCGCCAATTACGGAAGGCACGTCATTCCCGCCTTCCGCTGAACTCTTGAAGGGCGCGCCGCACGGTGCGCCCTTTTTGTTTTGGCATCAACGCCTTGTCGCGACCTGGGAAGCGCGAACAATTGGGGAATGATGCCGCGACCACTTCCACAAACCTTCCTGTGACGGCTAGATGACACAAGGGAGGCGACGACCAGCAAACAAGGAAACGGGGAACGAAAATGGGAACTCTCAATCGCCGCACTCTGATCGCGGCACTCGGGCTGACCACCGCGCTCAGCCTCACCGGCGCCTCCTTGGCGCAGGACATGCCCAAGGTTGCCGCTATTTGGACCGTACCGGTCGAACAGCAATGGGCAAGCCGCCTGCATAATGCGCTGGTCGCCGCCGAAGAGGCCGGCGAGATCGACTATGTCTATTCGGAAAACATCACCAATACCGACTACGAGCGCGTCATGCGCGAATATGCCGAACAGGGCATCGCCTTGATGGTCGGCGAGGCTTTCGGTGTCGAGCAGCCTGCCCGTACCGTGGCCGCAGACTATCCCGAGATCAGCTTCCTCATGGGGTCGTCCCTGCCGCCGGTGGAACCGAACTTCGCTACCTTCGACAATTTCATCCACGAGCCCAGCTATCTCACCGGCATCATTGCCGGCATGAAGACCGAAACCGACCAGATCGGCATGGTGGGCGGATATGCCATTCCTGAAGTGAACCGACTGATGCACGCCTTCATGGCCGGCGCACTCTCGGTCAATCCGGACGTGACTTTCTCGGTCAGCTTCATCAACTCCTGGTATGATCCCCCCAAGGCCAAGGAAACCGCCTTCGCCATGGTCGATGCTGGTGCCGACATTCTTTATGCCGAGCGCTTTGGCGTTTCCGACGCCGCCAAGGAGCGTGGCATCTTCGCTATCGGCAATGTCATCGACACCGCTGCCGACTATCCAGGCACCATTCTCGCCTCTGCCCTCTGGCATGGCGAACCGATGATCAATCAAGCTATCGCCGATGTGAAGGCCGGCACCTTCGAGGCCAAGGACTATGGCGTCTATGCCTTCATGGAATATGGCGGGTCGTCCATGGTGGTCGATGAGGAACTGGCCGGCGCCGAAGCTGTGGAAGCGGCAAAGGCCGTCGAAGCCTCCATTCTCGATGGCTCATTCGTGGTCGAAATCAACGACAGTGAACCGACCTCGACGCAGTAAGCGGGGCACCCCCACCCGTCCTCCCCCTGAAACAGGGGGGAGGATAGGAGGTAAACGAAGCAGGACACTATGACCGAACCCAATCTCCTGCTCTCGCTAACCAACATCACCAAGCGGTTCGGCGCCCTTGTCGCCAACGACGACATTTCTCTCGACCTTCGCGAGGGCGAAATCCTTGCCCTTTTGGGAGAGAACGGCGCCGGCAAGACCACGCTGATGAACATCCTGTTCGGTCACTACGTGCAGGACGATGGCATCGTCCGCGTCCGGACCGACGCCGAAGGCATGACCACCCTGCCTCCCGGCTCGCCGGGCGCAGCCCTGGCAGCTGGTGTCGGCATGGTACATCAGCACTTCACTCTGGCCGAAAACCTTTCTGGATTGGACAATATTCGCCTTGGCACCGAGGCACTTCTCTCCTTTGGTCAACGCGCCACGGCGCGTGCAAGGATTGAGAAAATCATCGCCGTGAGCGGGCTGGAGGTCGACATCGACCGCCGCGTTGCCGATCTCACGGTGGGCGAGAAGCAGCGCGTCGAAATCCTCAAGGCACTCTATCGCGATGCCCGCGTCCTCATTCTGGACGAACCCACAGCCGTACTGACGCCCCAGGAGGCGGAGGGACTGTTCGCCGTGCTGCGGCGGCTGGCGGCCAATGGCCTTGGGGTCATCTTTATTTCGCACAAGCTGGGCGAGGTGCTGGCCGTCTCGCACCGCATCATGGTGCTGCGTGCGGGCAGGAAAGCCGGTGAGTTGACCACCGCCGAGGCCGACCGTCGTGCCATCGCCGATCTCATGGTCGGCAAGGCCTTGGCCGAAGTAACGCGCACGCCCGGCAGTATTGGCAAGGCATTGCTCGAATTCGACAACGTCTGCCTGGGCAAGCCATCAACCCGCACCGCCCTTCGTCAGGTCAGCTTCAAACTGCGGGCCGGAGAGATCGTCGGTCTTGCGGGCATTTCAGGCAATGGCCAGACCACCATTGCCGCGCTGCTCTCCGGTCTCGCCGTGCCCGACCGCGGCACACTACGTCTTTATGGTCAGCCCATGACCATGACCAGTCCACGCCGGCTCGTGGAAGCTGGCGTTGCCCGCATGCCTGAGGATCGCCAGCATGATGGCGTCGTCGGCACCATGAGCGTGGCCGAGAACATCGCTATCGAGGAAGTGCGCTCCCCCGAGTTGTCACGCCTCGGCTTTCTAGATCGGAACGCCATGCGGGCCCGCGCCGAGAGCGCCATTGCGGCCTATGATGTGCGTTGTCCTGGACCGGACGCTGAGGCGCGGCTTCTCTCGGGTGGCAATGTGCAAAAGCTCATTCTCGCTCGCGTACTCGAACGCGAACCCCGCATCATTCTGGCCAACCAGCCCACGCGCGGACTCGACATTGGCGCACAGGCCGAAGTGCATCGCCGCATTATTGCTGCGCGCGATCGGGGCGCCGCGGTCCTGGTGATTTCCGAAGATCTCGACGAGCTCTTCGCCCTGGCTGACCGGTTCCTCGTAGTCCATGCAGGAGAGGTGGCTGAGGCCGGTCCAGCCGATACCCTCGACCGCGCCACCATCGGCCTGATGATGGCCGGTCAGTCCCGCACCACGGAGCCCCTTGCCCAATGAGCCTCCGCCTCGATCCCCGTGAACACGCGCCTCTGCCATTGCGCCTGCTGGTCTCGCTGCTCGCCGGTCTGGTTGCGCTGCTGCTGGTGGCCATTCCAGTCATGGCGGCGGGCGCCAATCCCCTCGACGCCTATGTGCTCATGGCGCAGGGGGCATTCGGTTCAATGTTCGCCCTGTCCGAAACCCTTAATCGCGCCACCCCTCTCATCCTCACCGGCCTCGCCGCCGCCGTGGCCTTTCGCGCCCGGCTATGGAACATCGGCGCCGAGGGTCAACTCTATATGGGTGCCCTTGCAGCCGTGCTGGTTGGCTCGGGATTTCTACAGCTTCCGGGCCCGCTCGCCATCCCCGCCATCATGCTGGCCGGTTTTCTCGCCGGTGGTCTGATGATGGTGATCCCGGCCATGCTCAAGCTGCGCTTCGGCGCCGATGAGGTGGTCATCACCCTGCTGCTCAATTTCGTGGTCATCCTCTTCATTCAGATGCTGATCGAAGGCCCGCTCAAGGACCCGCTGGCCATGGGCTGGCCGCAATCGGTCCCGCTCGTCGCAGAGGCCAGATTCGACAAGCTGATCCCGCGACTGCGCATGCATTGGGGGCTGGTCATTGGCCTTGTAGCCGCGCTCATCCTCTGGCTCATGGTCAAGCGCACCGTGCTCGGCTTCGAAATCAAGGCGGTCGGTGAGAACAAGGCTGCTGCCCGCTTTGCCGGCATTCCGGTTGACGCCACCATGCTCAAGGTTGCCCTGATTTCGGGCGGCTTGGCGGGTCTGGCCGGCGTTGGCGAGGTGGCCGGGGTGAAAGGCTATCTCTCGGCCGATCTCTCGCCCGGTTTCGGCTATTCGGGCATTGTCGTGGCCATGCTCGCCGGCCTTTCGCCCATTGGCAGTGTCCTTGCAGCCATATTCATTGCCGCCGTGTTCGTGGGCGCGGACTCGATGAGCCGGGCCACCGGCATTTCCAACTATCTGGCCGATCTGGTGGTGGCATTGTCCCTGCTCTGCGTGTTGGTCGGCAGTTTCTTCCTGCGCTTTCGGCTGCGCTGGCAATCCCGGCAGGAGGTCTGAGCCATGGATACCCTTCTTGATATCTTCAGCTCCGCCAATTTTTGGGCCGCCGCCATTCGCATCGCCACTCCGCTGATTTTCGGCGTGCTGGGCGCCCTGCTCTGCGAACGCGCCGGTGTGCTCAATCTGGGTATCGAAGGCATCTTCGTTGCCGGGGCCATGGCCGGCTGGCTCGCCGTCTATCTTGGTGCGGGCCTCTGGGGCGGCGTGCTGATCGCCGCGCTAGCGGGCGCCATGTTCGGTCTGCTGCATGCCTTTCTCACAGTCATTCTCGGTCTCTCCCAACATGTCTCGGGCATCGGCATTACCTTGCTGGCCACAAGCGCAAGCTATTTCACCTACCGCACCACCCTGCCCGATGTGTCCTCCCCGCCACGCATCATCCCGTACCAGCCCATCGCCGTCCCCGGACTGTCAGACTTGCCCTTTCTCGGCCCGGCCCTGTTCCAGCAAACCTTGTTCACCTGGCTGGCCCTGGCCCTGGTGGCACTCGTCGCCTTTGTGCTCTATCGCACGCCGCTGGGGCTCGCCATTCGCGCTGTTGGCGACAATCCTGCCTCGGTCGAAGCACAGGGGCTTTCAGTCCGCGGCCTGCGGATCGGCGCGGTGGTGATCGGTTCAGCCCTCATGGCGCTGGGCGGCGCCTTCCTCACCATGTCGGCCTTCGACGCTTTCTTCTTCGGCATGGTCAATGGCCGCGGTTGGATCTGCATCGCATTGGTGGTCTTTGCCTCCTGGCAACCCGGCAAGGCGCTGCTTGGCGCCCTGCTGTTTGGCGCCTTTGACGCCTTCCAGATTCGTCTCCAGGCCGAGATCGGCCAAGTCGTGCCCGGCCAGGTCTTCCTGATGATGCCCTATCTGCTCTCCATCCTGGCCCTGGTATTGGTCGCTCGCAAAGCCGACTATCCAAGAGCCCTGCTTCAGCCCTGGACCAAGGGGCAGCGCCACTAACCGCGGGACCATCCATGTTTGACCTCAAGCTCACCAACGCTACCCTGCCTGACGGCCGCACCGGCATCGACATCGGCGTCCAGGACGGCCGTATCGCGGCTATCGAACCCGAGCTCGGGGGCGATGCTGCCGAGACAATCGATGCCGCCGGACAACTCGTCTCCCCGCCCTTTGTCGACTGCCACTTCCACATGGACGCCACGCTCTCGCTCGGCCTGCCGCGCTACAATGAAAGCGGCCTCTTGCTCGAAGGCATCCAGATCTGGGGCGAGCTGAAACCGCTGCTCACCCAGGAGGCTGTGATCCAACGCGCGCTCGACTATTGCGATCTCGCCGTCAGCCAGGGCCTGCTCGCCATCCGCACTCATGTCGATATCTGCGATGAACGCCTGCTCGGTGTCGAAGCGCTGCTTGAGGTCAAAAAACAGGTCGCGCCCTATATCGATCTGCAACTCGTGGCTTTCCCCCAGGACGGCTATTTCCGCTCTCCCGGCGCCGTAGATCTGCTTAAACGCGCGCTCGACATGGGTGTCGATGTGGTAGGGGGCATTCCACATTTCGAACGCACCATGGCCGACGGCGCAGCCAGCGTGAAAGCACTCTGCGAAATCGCCGCCGAACGCGGCCTTCTGGTAGACCTTCACTGCGACGAAACCGACGACCCGCTCAGCCGTCATATCGAGACCTTGGCCTATGAGACCCAGCGCCTGGGCCTTTCCGGCCGGGTCAATGGCTCGCACCTGACCTCCATGCATTCCATGGACAACTATTATGTCTCAAAGCTGCTGCCGCTGATGGCCGAGGCCGGTGTCAGCGCCACCGCCAACCCGCTGATCAATATCGGCATTCAGGGGCGCCACGACACTTACCCCAAGCGCCGCGGCATGACGCGCATTCCCGAAATGCTGACCTATGGCATCACCTGCGCCTTCGGCCATGACTGTGTCATGGACCCCTGGTATTCGCTGGGTCAGGGCGACATGCTCGAAGTGGCGTCGATGGGCTTGCACGTGGGCCAGATGACCAGCCGCGATGCCATGCGCACCTGCTTCGACCTCGTCACCAAGGGCCCGGCCCAGATCATGCATCTCGATGGCTATGGCATCGAAATCGGCAACAAGGCCGACATGGTCCTGCTCCAGGCCGCCGACCCCATCGAAGCCATCCGCCTCAAGGCCACACGCTTGGCCGTCATAAAGTCGGGAAAGGTGATCGCGTCCGCGCCGCGCCGCGAAAGCGCGCTGTCGCTGCCGGGCCGCCCCAATTCCGTTGACGCCTCACGCGTCGGCCCGCGCTGACGGAGAACGCGTCCCCGTTCGTAAGGGGCGACAGATCCGAACTCCCCCATCCTGGGCGACTGAAAGCCGTCGAGGCCTGACATTGACCCCAGCATCACCAGAAAATACCGATAAAGGTCCGTCTGCATGATCCCGATTATCGACACCCACCTGCACCTGATCTACCCGGACCGGTTTGCCTATCCCTGGCTCTCGGGCGCACCAGCACTCAACCGACCCTGGAGCATCGAGGACTATCTGGCAGAGGCCCGCCCACTCGGTATTGAGGCGGCTTTGCATATGGAGGTCGATGTCGACGAGAGACACAGCGCCGCAGAGTCGCGCTTTGTGACCGAACTGGATGGCATCGTTGGTGCAATCGCGGGATGCCGCCCCGAAAGCCCCGATTTCGAGCGGCAATTGGACGACTTGGCCGACATCACAGGACTTCGGGGACTGCGCCGTGTTCTGCATCAAGCCCCTAATACGCTGAGCCAGACGCCTCATTTCGTCGAGAATATTCGCCGTCTCGCCGCCCATGACCTGTCTTTCGACCTCTGCGTGCGCCACGACCAATTGCCCATTGGCCAGGCCCTGGTCGATAGCTGCCCCGAGGTCAGCTTCGTGCTCGACCATTGTGGCGCCCAGGACATCACCGTGGGCAATTTATCGCCCTGGCGCGAGCACATCACGGAGCTGGCCAGGCGCCCCAATCTGAACGCCAAGATTTCCGGCATCATTGCCTATGCCGGCAAAGACTGGACGCTCGAAGCCATTCGACCTTATGTCGAGCATGTCATGGAAAGCTTCGGCTGGGACCGCATCGTCTGGGGCTCGGACCATCCGGTGGTCACCTTGGGTGGCTCTCTGACCGATTGGGTCGGCGCGACGAGGGAGATCGTCAGGGGCGCCAGCCTGGACGAGCAGGCAAAACTGTTCAACGTCAACGCAAAGCGGATCTATCGCCTCTAGAGCCGTCAGGAAATTGGCAGCGGCCCGGCGTTTATACACTGTGTGGCTCATCCGTATTGGAGCCCAGGCAACCGGGCCTATTCCACCATGATATGGCGAATTTGGGTGTAATCGATCAGCGACTGCATGGAGAGATCCGAGCCATAGCCCGAATTCTTCATGCCGCCATGCGGCATCTCGGTGGCCATCACGCCATGGGTATTGACCCAGGTCACCCCGTATTCGAGCGCATTGGCGATAGCCATGGCCTGGCTGCCGTCCCGCGACCAGACCGACGACCCAAGCCCATATTCGGACGCATTGGCCCAATCGACCGCCTGCTGGGCATCATCGAATGGCGTGATGCTGAGCACCGGCCCGAACACTTCCTTCTGTACGATTTCCGCCTCGATGGGCGCAGCCACCAGCGTAGGCGAAAAGAAATAGCCACCGGAATCGGGCGCTGCACCCTGCATTACCTCAAAACCTGCGCTGCGCGCTCGCGACACGAACCCGTCGACACGTTCCAACTGCCGCTGGCTGATCACCGGCCCGAATTCCACATCGTCCCGCTCGGGTCTGCCATAGACCAGCGACCCGATCATGGTTTCCAGCCGGTCGGTCAGATCTCGTGCAATGTCCTTGTGCACCAGGAGACGGCAGGCCGCCGTGCAGTCCTGCCCGGCATTATAGAAGCTGGCCTCGCGCAGGGTTTCCACCACCTTGTCGAGATCGGCGTCGTTACAAACGATGACCGGCGCCTTGCCGCCCAGCTCAAGATGGGTCCGCTTGATGGTGTTCCCTGCTGCCGCCTGTAACACCGCACGCCCCGTCCGCACATCGCCCGTCAGCGAGATCATTCGCACCAGGTCGTGCGAAATCAGCCGATTGCCCACCTCCGGCCCATTGCCGCAGATCACATTGACCACGCCTGGCGGCAGAATGTCCGCAAAGATTTCGCTGAGCGCTAATAGGCTGAGCGGGGTCATTTCCGAGGGCTTGATGACCACGGCATTGCCCGCGGCAATCGCCGGGGCAATTTTCCAGGCCGCCATCAGCAGCGGATAGTTCCAGGGCGCGATCTGGGCGATCACGCCAATCGGGTCGCGCCGCACCAGGCTGGTGCGGGTCGAGGAGCGGTAATTGCCCGCGGCCGGTGCCGGCACATTGCGCACCGCCGTGCCATAGAAGCGGAACACGTCGGCGACATTGGCCAACTCGCCGGCCTTGACGAAACGCAGTGGCTTTCCCGCATTGCGCGACTCGATCCCGGCAAGCTGATCCGCCTTGGCTTCAATGGTGGCGGCAATGGCCAGGAGCGCCGCGCTGCGTTCGCGTGGTGTCGTCTTGGACCAGGACCGATAAGCCGCATCGGCCGCCAGCACCGCCTGGTCGATCTGCGCATCGCTGGCCGAGGCAATCTCGGCCAGTGGTCGGCCCAGGGCCGGCTCAAAGGCGGCTTCAACCTTGCCTTCGCCCTCGACATAGCTGCCATTGATGAACAGGCGGGTTTTCATTTCACTCATGCGCTCAACTCCGATCCTGGGGCGGGCATGTAGCGTGCCCGCGCCGCCTCGCTCAGATAATGCCAGAAGGCCAGGTCATGCGCCCGCTCCTCGGGCCGCCATTCCGGATGCCACTGGACGGCAAATACCGGCGCCGGCGTATGGTTGGCCGAGATGGCCTCGATGACGCCATTGGGCCCGGTGGCATTGACCACCAACCCCTCGGCGAGGCGGTCGATGGCCTGAAAATGGACGCTGTTCACGTCCACGCGATCCCCATCGACAATGCGACGCAGCATTCCACCGGCATTGACCGCGATTTCGTGCCCAAATCCGAACATCTCTTCAAGCGAAGCGCCGGCCGGAGCGTGATGCGCGTCGCCCTGATCGCTCTCGCGCAGATCGCGCAGGGTGCCGCCCAGGGCGACATTGATTTCCTGAAGTCCCCGGCAGATGCCGAAAACCGGCTTGGCCGCCGTGATAGCCGCATGGACCAACGCCTGGCTGAACCCATCGCGTCCATCATCGATCGGCGCTTGCCCGACGCGCGTGGAACCGTAGTGATGTGGCGCAATATTGGAATTGCTGCCCGTCAGCATGACCGCATCGAGCCGGGAAACCAGCTCGGCCGCCCGCCCGACATCCTGATTTGAGGGCACTATGAGCGGGACCGCGTCCGCATGTTTTTCCACCGCCTCAAGATAGCGGTGCTTGACCGCCTGTGCAGGTTCGCCTTCCACCATGCGACCGCAGGCAATGATCCCGATCACCGGGCGATGCCGAAATCTTTGCGCATTCGTTGTTCGCATTATTGCTACACAGCCTCCCGCAACGCCTCGGCACCTGCTAGTTTGATGCTATGTCATACAAAAAGGGCGACGCACAGGCATGAGTTCCGATCCGATCGCAAACGAAGACATTGTCTCCTGGCTTGCGGCTAACCCCCAGATCGAAGTGCTGCACACGGCGGTGTGCGATCTCAACGGCATTTTACGCGGCAAACGCATCCCGATCGATCAGGCCCAACGCGTCGCGGAGAGCGGCATCCGCATGCCCCTGTCCATCGTCGGTGTTGATGTGTGGGGCGAAGATATTGTGGGCAATCCGCTGGTTTATTCGAGCGGCGACGTCGATGGCATCTGCAGCCCCACGGGACGCGGGGCGCTCCCCATCAACTGGACGACCCGGCCCAGCGCCATGATCCCACTCTGGCTGTTCCAGGATGCGCGCACACCCTTTCTCGGCGATCCGCGCCAGGCGCTGGCGCACGTCTTGCGCCGCTACGCGGAACATGGCCTCGAGCCCGTCGTCGCCACCGAACTCGAATTCTACCTGGTCGATCCCGACCCCGATTCTGCGCAACCGCCGATTTCGCCCTATACCGGCAAACGGCTGGACTCCGACGCCATCCTCTCGCTCGATGAGTTGGAGGACTTCGGTGAGTTCTTCCGCGACGTCTACCTGCAATGCGAACAGCAAAACGTGCCGGCCGACACGGCCGTGGCCGAGAACGGTATCGGCCAGTTCGAGATCAATTTGTTGCACACCAACGGCCTCAAGGCCGCGGACGACGCCGTCCTGTTCAAGCGCATCGTCAAGGGCGTCGCGCGCAAGCACAATCTCGTCGCCACCTTCATGGCCAAGCCCTATGGCGCCCGCTCCGGCAATGGCTTCCACGTGCATTTCAGCCTCAATGACCAGGCCGGCAACAACGTCTTCGACGACGGCACCGAAAGCGGCTCGGAGGTGATGCACCATGCCGTGGGGGGTCTGATGGCCGGCATGGCCGAAACCACCCTGCTTTTTGCCCCCCATTTCAACTCGTTCCGCCGGCTGCGCCCGGACACTCATGCGCCCAGCGCTGTCTCCTGGGGTTACGAAAACCGCACCACAGCCGTGCGCATTCCGGGCGGCAACCCCAAGGCACGACGCATCGAGCATCGCGTCTCGGGCGCCGATGCCAATCCCTATCTGGTGCTGGCCGGCATTCTCGGCGCTGCTCTTGTCGGCATCGAAGACCAGATCAAGCCACCCAAGCCCTTCAAAGGCCGCGCCTATTCCGAGCGCCTGCCCAAGCTGCCGGCGGACTGGGCCTCCGCCATCAACGCCTTTGAGGATGGGGACATGGTGCCACGCATCTTTGACAACACGCTGCAATCCATGTTCGTGGCCTGCAAGCGCCAGGAGAATGCCGGCTTTGCCTCGCAGGTCACGGATCTCGAATTCTCCGCCTATCTTGAGGCCGTGTGATGTCCGAGACGCCAGACGCCAACTCGGCCTACCCGCCCAGCTACTACGCGGCATCCCGCCATATCATTCGTCAACCAGTGGCACTGGATGGCTCAGTCGAGGCTGACATCTGCATCGTCGGCGCCGGCTATTCTGGCTTGTCGGCGGCCATCAGCCTGGCCGAGCATGGCTTCAAGGTCGTCATGGTGGAAGCGGCCGAAGTTGGCTGGGGCGCCTCTGGCCGCAATGGCGGCCAAATCGTCAACGGCCTCAACGCCAGCCTCGATACTATCCAGCGCCGTTATGGCCAGCAGACGGCCAATTTCGTCGGCAGCCTGCTCCAGGAAGGCGCCGAAATCATCTATGACCGTGTCGAACGCTATGGCATCGATTGCGATCTCAAGCACGGCAATATCTATGCGGCCTACACCCCAAAGCACATGGAAGAGCTCAAGGCCAAGCAGGCTCTCTGGCGCAGCCATGGCATGGACGACCACGAATTGCTCGACAGCAACCAGATCCGCCAGCACATCGGCTCGGACGTCTATGAAGGCGGCATGATCGACCACTCGGGAGGTCACATGCATCCGCTCAACCTGGCGCTCGGTGAAGCCGCCGCTTTCGAGGAGCTGGGCGGCAAGATATTCGAGCGCTCGCCCGTCACCAAGGTCGACCAAGACGCCTCGGGAGCGACCGTCTCGACGGAAAATGGGCAGGTGCGTGCCAAAACCGCGCTGATCTGCGGCAACGCCTATCTCGGCAATGTCGTGCCCGAGCTGACTGCTCGCGTTATGCCCGTTTCAACCCAGATGATGGCCACAGAACCCCTCGGCGAAGAGCGCGCCAAGGCTTTGCTGCCCACCGGAATGTGCGTCGAAGACGTGCGTTATATCCTCGACTATTTCCGCCTCTCCGCCGATCACCGGCTGATCTTTGGCGGCGGGGTCGTCTATGGCGGCACCGACCCGGCCGATGTCGAGGCCAAGCTGCGGCCCAACATGGACAAGGTCTTCCCGCAGCTCAAAGAGGTGAAGGTAGACTATGCCTGGAGCGGCAATTTCGCCCTCTCCTTCTCGCGCGTCCCACAGCTCGGCCGCCTGGGGAAGAACGTCTACTTCGCCCATGGCTATTCCGGCCACGGCATTACTGGCTCGCATCTGTTCGGGCGCATTCTGTCCGAGGCGGTGCGTGGCGACATGACCCGTTTCGACACCTTTGCCAACCTGCCATGGATTCCGTTTCCCGGTGGCCGCATGTTCCGCGCGCAATATTCGACGCTCGGCTCATGGTGGTACGCGCTTAAAGACCGCCTCGGCCTCTGAGCTGCCTTCGGACGACAGGACTGCTGATCTCGACGATGGCCGACATCTGAAGAAACCGAAGTTCAGGCTGACGGTCCCCGGCCCCAAGCGGAGTTAGCGATCCGATTCCTGCCAGCGCGGATTGATCCAGGGTTGCACCTGCTCCGGAGGCAGCATGCCCTGCCCCAGAATGTGGTCCGACGCCTTTTCGCCCACCATGATCGATGGCGCATTCAGATTGCCATTGGGAATGGTGGGGAAGATCGAGCTGTCCGCGACCCGCAAGCCGTCAACGCCAATCACCCGGCATTGTACATCGACCACCGCCTGCCGGTCATCCGCCGCGCCCATCCGGCAGGTGCCACAGGGATGATAGGCGCTTTCGGCATGTTCCCGGATATGGGCGTCCAGCTCATCATCACTCTGCGCCGCCGCTCCGGGCAGAATCTCCGCACCGCGAAAAGCATCAAACGCTGGCTGCGCAAAAATCTCCCGGGTCACCCGGATGCAATGGCGGAAATCCGCCCAGTCCTGGGGATCGGACATATAATTGAACAGGATCGACGGCGATTGCTTGGGGTCACCCGACTTGAGGGTCACCGCGCCGCGCGAGGCCGAGCGCATCGGTCCCACATGCGCCTGAAAACCATGCCCCTCGGCCGCAGCCTGTCCGTCATAGCGCACCGCAATGGGCAGGAAATGGAACTGGATATCGGGATATTCGACCCCCGCGCGTGAGCGGATGAACCCAGCGCTTTCGAACTGGTTCGAGGCGCCCAGCCCGGATTTAAAGAACAGCCACTGGGCGCCCGCCAACGCCTTGCCCCACAGATTCCAGTGCTTGTAGAGCGTAATCGGCTGGGTCGAGGCCTGCTGGATATAGAGCTCGAGATGATCCTGCAGGTTCTGCCCGACACCCGGCCGGTCAGCCATCACGTCGATGCCGTGCTCTGCCAGATGCGCGGCAGGACCAATGCCCGAGAGCATGAGCAATTTGGGCGAGTTGATCGATGAGGCCGAAACGATCACCTCGCGATTGGCCCGCACGATCTCTTTCCTGCCGCCCCGTTCGATCTCGACCCCGACAGCCCGTCCGTTCTCGATCACCACGCGACGCGCAAAGCACTTGACCAGTTCAAGATTGGATCGCTTCAACGCCGGCTTGAGATAGGCATTGGCAGTGGACCAGCGCCGGCCGTTCCAGACCGTCTGCTCCATCGGGCCGAAGCCCTCCTGCTTTTCGCCATTATAATCGTCTGTGCGTTCAAACCCCGCCTGTGCACCAGCCTCCACAAAAGCCTTGAACAGCGGATTATCGCGCTTGCCGCGCGTGACATGCAGCGGCCCATCGGTTCCACGCCAGGCCGGGTCCCCGCCATGACCGCCATCGTGCCAATTCTCCATCCGCTTGAAGTAGGGCAACACATCGGCGTAGCTCCAGCCCTTCGCGCCGCTCTGCGCCCAAGTGTCGAAGTCGCGTGCATGCCCGCGCACATAGACCATGCCGTTGATCGAGGACGAGCCGCCGACCACCTTGCCGCGTGGCACTACCAACTGCCGACCGCCCAGATGCGGCTCGGGCTCGCTTTTGTAGCCCCAATCATACATTGCCATGTTCATCGGATAGCTCAGCGCCGCCGGCATCTGAATCAGCGGTCCGATGTCGCTACCTCCAAATTCCAGCACGATCACCGAGTGCCGCCCGCTTTCACTCAGACGCGCGGCCATGGTGGCGCCGGCCGAACCCGAGCCGATGATGACGAAATCTGCTTGCATTGAACTATCCCTGCCACGGCACGCATGCCGCAGCCTTCCAACTTAGAAAGGCGCCTCGACGTCGCCCATGGCGACATAGACTGACTTGAGCTGCGAATAATGCTCGATGGCAGCGCGCGAGTTTTCGCGGCCCACACCCGACAACTTGACGCCGCCGAAAGGCGCCTCGACCGGTGTGAGGTTGTAGGTATTGATCCAGCAGGTGCCCGCTTCCAGTTGAGCCACGACCCGATGGGCACGTTTGATGTCCTTGGTGAACACGCCGGCCGCGAGGCCGAACTCGGTCGCATTGGCCCGCGCGATAACCTCCGCCTCGTTCCCGAATTCCAGCACCGACAGCACCGGCCCAAAAATTTCCTCACGGGCAATAGTCATCTCGTCGGTCACGCCATCGAAAACGGTCGGCTCGATATAGTTGCCCTGCGCATAGTGCTCGCCCTCCGGCACACCGCCGCCCAGCACCAATTGCGCACCCTCGGCCTTGCCGGTCTCGATATAGGAGAGCACCTTTTCGCGCTGTGCTGCCGTCACCATCGGCCCGATCTGCGTTTCGGGATCCAGCGGATCGCCAATCACCGCCTGTCGGCTGCGCGCAACCAGCCGCGCAACGAACTTTTCCCGGATATCGCGATGCACAAACACCCGCGTGCCATTGGAACAGATCTGCCCGGTTGAATAGAAATTGGCATTGATCGCCGCGCTCACCGCATTTTCGATGTCCGCGTCTTCAAAGATGATCAGCGGTGACTTGCCACCCAGCTCCATGGTCACATGCCGTATTCCCTCGGCTGCGGCAGCATAAACTTTGCGACCCGTCGGCACCGAACCGGTCAACGACACCTTGTCCGCTCGCTGGTCAGCAATCAGATTTGCCCCGACATCACCATAGCCCTGCACCACGTTGAACAACCCGGCGGGTGCACCCGCCTCGATCAGGATTTCCGCCAACTTCAGCGCACCGAGCGGGGTCATCTCGCTGGGCTTGAATACCATTCCATTGCCACAGGCCAGGGCCGGCGCCGCCTTCCAGCAGGCAATCTGGGTGGGATAATTCCATGCGCCGATCCCCACGCACACGCCTAGCGGCTCGCGCATGGTATAAACGAAATCCTCACCCAGCGGCACGGTCTCGCCAGTGATGCCCGCGGCGATGCCACCAAAATACTCCAGCGCCTCGGCGCCCGAAAGCGCATCGGCCACCAGTGTTTCCTGGATCGGCTTGCCGGTGTCCAGCGTCTCAAGCTCGGACAATTCCTGATTGCGGGCGCGGATAATATCCGCCGCCTTGCGCAACACCCGTCCGCGCTCAACAGGCCGCAGCGCCGCCCATTCCTTTTGTGCGCGCATTGCCGCGCTCAATGCCTTGTCGATGATAGCCGGCGTGGCCGAATGCAGCACGGCAATGGTCTCGCCGGTCGCAGCATAGAGGCAATTGATCTCGGCGCCGGACGCGTCTTCGACATATTGGCCATCGATGAAATGGCTCGCCTGGGGCTGGGCGTTACGCATGCTCATTCGCCTCGCGGATAGCGTTGATTGTGTTCAAGGACATTGAGGTCCATGTGATTGCGCATGAAGCGCTCGGAGGCCCGCTGCAGCGGCTGGAAATCCCAGGGAAAATACGCGCCATTGCGCAACGCCTCATAGACAATGAGCCGACGGGCCTGGCTTTCACGCACCGCCGCGTCGAATCCAGAAAGGTCCCATTTCTCACGCACCATGGCCGCAAACCGACCCGCCTCGGCCGCATAATCGGCGTCTTGCGCCAGGTTCCGCAGCTCATGTGGGTCGGCATGGAGGTCGAACAGTTGCGGCGGGTCGAGTTCGCAATGGATATACTTCCATTGCCCCTGGCGGATGGCCACCAGCGGCGCCTCGGATCCTTCCGCGGCATATTCCATCAGCACCGGCGTGGACCGGGCTTCGCCCCGGGCCAGCGGCACCAGCGTCTCCCCATCGGTCCAGGGGAGGATTTCACCCAGGTCAATTCCCGCCAGATCGGCCAGCGTCGGATTGACGTCCATGGTGCTGACCGGCGTTTCGATCCGTCCGGCAGGCAAGTCGGGCGCGGCAATCATCAGCGGAACCCGCGCCGAGCCCTCGAGAAAGCTCATCTTGAACCACAGGCCACGCGCGCCCAGCATGTCGCCATGGTCGGAAACAAACACGATGATCGTGTTGTCAACCTGCCCCGTGGCCTCAAGCGCTCCCATCACCTCCCCGATCTTTTCGTCGACATAGGAGATATTGGCGAAATAGGCCCGGCGAGAACGTCGGATATTGTCCTGGGTGATGTCGAACGACCCTGCATCGCTCGCCTCGAGCAGGCGGCGCGAATGCGGGTCCTGATCAGCCAGATCGAAGGCCGGCACCTCTGGATCAAGATGCACGCAATCCTCATAGAGGTCCCAATATTTCTGTCGCGCAACGTACGGATCGTGCGGATGGCTGAAGCTCACCGTCAGCATCCAGGGACGCTCGTCCTGCCGCCGCCCCAGATCATAAACCTTGCGCGTGGCGTGATAGGCCACCTCGTCGTCATATTCGAGCTGATTGGAAATCTCGCCGATCCCCGCGCCGGTGACTGAGGCGAGATTGTGATACCACCAGTCCACCCGCTCGCCCGGCTTGCGATAATCCGGGGTCCAGCCGAAATCGGCCGGATAGATATCGGTGGTCAGCCGCTCTTCGAACCCATGCATCTGGTCCGGACCGACAAAATGCATCTTGCCCGATAGCGCGGTGGAATAGCCCGCACGACGCAGATGATGCGCATAGGTCGGGATATCCGACGCAAACTCAGCCGCATTGTCATAGACCCGCGTGCGATGCGGCAACTGGCCGGACATGTAGCTTGCCCGCCCCGGCGCACAGAGCGGGGACCCTGTATAGGCATTGGAAAAGCGCACTGAGCGGGCGGCCAGCGCCTTCAAATTGGGCGCGTGCAACCAGTCGACCGGCCCGTCGGGAAATAGCGTCCCATTGAGTTGGTCGGCCATAAGTACGAGAATATTGGGCTTGTCAGCCAAGTCGATTTTTCCTTTCGAGCCACAGTTCGAGATAGTCCTGAACCAGGGCTCTGGTCTCATCCTGGTCGGGGACCAGATCCTGCAAGGCATGGCGGATGTAGAAGCCGTCGATCAGCGACGCCAATCCCTGCGCGATCTTCCGGGCCGTCGCCTCGTCGAACAATTGGCGCAAGTTGAACCGGAGGTTGGATTGCAACCGTCCGGCATAGACATTGAGCAGCCGTCGGGCTTCACCCGACTGCAGCGCTCGGACGTAAAAGGCCAGCCAGGCCGCCACCACTTCGCGCTCGAGCTGGCTCGCCTCGAAGCTCGCATCGATGATCCCGACAATGCGCTCATACGGGTCAGACACTCCATCCAACCGGTTTTTGACGGCCTGCCTATACAGCTCGAGAACATGCCGCATCGTCGCAAAAAAGATCTTATCCTTGGTTCCGAAGTAATGCATGGCCAGGGCCGGAGACATTCCAGCCCGTTTTGCAATCTGACTGACAGTAACGTCGAGCGACCCAGCCGCAGCGATCTCGGAAATTGTCGCGCGGATCATCGCTTGTCGACGCAAAGGTTGCATTCCGATTTTCGGCATCTGGGCAGTTTTCCCGCTTCTGGGCTTTACATTGCCCATCATGTAGGTTTTGATTGAACAGTCAATCAACAAAATTCCAACCCGCACTCTGGAGCAAATCCATGATCAAACCTATCCTCACGCTGACGGGCGCTTTGGCCGTGTCGCTGATGTCGACTTCCGCCTTCGCCGCCGGTCAGTGCGAATCGGTCTCTTTCTCCGATGTCGGCTGGACTGACATCACCACCACCACCGCCACCGCGCGGCAGGTGCTCGAGGCCCTCGGCTACGATGTGGACGTCAAGGTCCTTTCCGTGCCGGTCACCTTCGCATCGCTCGAAAGCGACGACGTCGATATCTTCCTGGGCAACTGGATGCCCGCCCAGACCGGTGCCATTACGCCCTATCTGGAAAGCGGCGAGATCGAGGTGATCACCACCAATCTCGAAGGCACCAATTACACCCTGGCCGTGCCCGAATACACTTTTGACAAGGGCCTGACCTCCTACAGCAAGATCGCCGATTTCCGTGAAGAACTGGACGGCAAGATCTACGGCATCGAGCCGGGAAATGAGGGCAATGCCTATCTCGTCGAACTGATCGAAAACAACACCCACGGCCTGGAAGGTTTTGATGTTGTCGAGAGCTCGGAACAGGGCATGCTGGCCCAGGTCAACCGCCTGGTTGATGATGGCGAGGATGTCGTGTTCCTCGGCTGGGCCCCGCATCCGATGAACTCGGCTTTCCCCATCAAGTACCTGCCCGGTGGTGAAGACTTCTTCGGCGGCGAAGGCATCGTTCAGACCGTCACCCGCAAGGGTTTCGCCGAGGAATGCCCCAATGTGGGCAAGCTGCTCGAGAACATGAAGTTCTCCTTGCCCATGGAAAATGAAATCATGGGCGCCATCCTCAATGACGGCGAAGACGCCGGCGACGCCTCGCTGGCCTGGATGCAAGCCAACCCCGACGCCGTGCTGGCCTGGGTCGAGGGCGTAACCACGCTGGACGGTGGCGACGGCGCTGCTGCGGTCAAGGCCGAACTCGGCCTCTAAGACCGCCGCGTCTTCGACACGCGACATATCTCTGAACCAGAGGGACCCCGGCACACGATGCTGGGGTCGCTCTCCCGGCTAGCCGGCTATCTGCCTGGGCTGGCCGCTTTGAGGGAGTTCGGCTGTGGACTGGCTGACTGACAACAAAATTCCGATCGGCAAATGGGCCAGTAATTTTTTCGACTGGCTACGCGACAATTTTTCCGGCGTATTTGACGCCATGGCCGACGGCGCCGAGGCTCTGATCGAGGGCCTGCTGTGGCTGCTGCAGACCCCACACCCACTCATCATCATCGGCCTGTTTGTGGGCCTGACCTGGATCCTGCAGCGTAACTGGAAGACTTGCCTGCTGGTGCTGGTCGGTTTCCTCTTCATTCTCAACCAGGAATATTGGGAAGCCACCACCGAAAGTCTCACCCTGGTGATGAGCGCTTGTCTGGTCTGCATGTCCATCGGCGTCCCCATCGGCATCTTTGTCGCCCACCGTCCCAAGCTCTATCGCTACCTGCAGCCGGTCTTGGACTTGATGCAGACCCTGCCCACCTTCGTCTATCTTATCCCGGCCATTGTCTTCTTCGGCATCGGCATGGTGCCGGGCCTGATCGCCACGGTCATCTTTGTACTGCCCGCCCCGATCCGGCTGACTTATCTGGGTATTTCCAGCACGCCCACGCCGCTGCTAGAAGCGGTCGATGCCTTTGGCGGCACCGGCACACAAAAGCTGCTCAAGGTCGAACTGCCTTTCGCCCTGCCCCAGATCATGGCGGGTCTCAATCAGACCATTATGCTTTCCCTGTCCATGGTCGTGGTGGCCGCTCTCGTGGGTGCAGACGGCCTTGGCGTTCCCGTGGTACGCGCGCTCAACTCGGTCAACACGGCCCTGGGCTTTGAAAGCGGCTTCGTCATCGTCGTGGTGGCCATCATCCTTGACCGCATGTTGCGCATCGGGAGTGAACAGAAATGAGTGACGCTGTCGTCTTCGACAATGTGAGCATCGTTTTCGGTGACAAGCCCGAAACCGCCCTCCCCTTGATGGATGCCGGTCAGGATCGCACCGAGATCCAGCAGGAAACCGGTCAGGTACTGGGCGTGCATGATTGCTCTCTGTCCGTCAAAGAGGGCGAAATTCTCGTCCTGATGGGGCTGTCCGGCTCCGGCAAATCCACCTTGCTGCGCGCCGTCAATGGGCTCAACCCGGTCGTGCGCGGCAATGTCCGCGTCAATGTCGATGGCTGGACCTGCGACCCAGAGAACTGCAGCAAGGAGGACCTGCTGCGCCTGCGCCGCGAATGCGTCGCCATGGTCTTTCAGCAATTCGGCCTCTTGCCCTGGCGCAATGTCACCGACAATGTCGCCCTCGGTCTCGAACTGGGCGGCATGAGCCGCGCCAAGCGCGAGGCCAAGGTCAAGGAACAACTCGAACTGGTCGGCTTGTCAGACTGGGCCGACAGCAAGGTCAGCGAACTGTCAGGCGGCATGCAGCAGCGTGTCGGCTTGGCACGTGCCTTCGCCACCGAGGCGCCGATCCTGCTCATGGACGAACCCTTCTCGGCGCTCGACCCCCTGATCCGCACCCGCCTGCAGGATGAGTTGCTCGAACTTCAGGCCAAGCTCAAGCGGACCATCATCTTCGTCAGCCACGATCTCGACGAGGCTTTCAAGCTGGGCAATCGCATCGCCATTATGGATGGCGGACGCATCACCCAGGCCGGCACACCCCAGGAAATTACCGCCAACCCGGCCAATGCCTATGTCGAGGATTTCGTCACTCATATGAACCCGCTGCGGGTTCTGCAGGCCTCCGACGTCATGCTGGCCAGCGCTGATGCATCTTCGGCCAACCCGGACAGCGACGTTCAGGTCGTTTCCGACGCTCCCGTTGCCGACGTGATCGACGCCCTGTCGGACGGCGCAGATTCCATTGGTGTCACCGATGAGGACGGCAAGGAGATCGGTTCGATCTCCAATCAGCAGGTGGTGGACGCCCTGCGCTCCCGGGCCACACGCGATCCCGAATAGTTGGTCGGGTCGGCAGCCCCAAGGAAAGAACGGGAGCGGTCTGGCCGCTCCCGTTTTTCGTATTATTCTAATTCGGCGCCATCGGCCAACTGCCCCAGCTTGACCTGGGTGAGCAGGCTCATCTCATCATAGACCGTCCATTCATCGACGATCTTGCCATTCTTCCAGTGATAGTGGCTCATGCCCATCACCTGCACCCGCTTGCCGGTCGGATCGCCCAGCGTCCCGAGAATCCCATAGCCGAGATGGTGGCCCTCCATGATCCAGCGCACGGCAACCTTGGTGCCACCCTCATCGCACGGATTCGACGCCACGTGCTGGACTTCATAGGAAGCGTCGGGCAGCGAGCCAATCAGCCCAAGATGCTGATGGATGATCGCCGCATGACCATAGAGCTCTTTCATCAGCGGCCCGTGATACTGCGCGTTCGGCGCATAGTCCTGCGTGATGCGGCCGAACATGCGCTTGACGAAAATCTCGTGCAGCATTTCGATGGTCTGGGCTTCCACATCATTGTGGGCCAGTGATGTATCGGCCTTCTCCGCCGGCGGTGTTTGACCGACAAAGCGGCGGTTCTCGCCGATATCGAGCGAGAGCAGCCCCGCGTCGAACTTGGCTTTGGCCGTGCGCATGGCGAATGCATGCGGATCGAGGCCCAACTGCTGGATGATGGCCATGTTGTCGGCCACCACCCATTCCCGGTAGATCTTGTTCTGGAAGATCATGCAGTCCGCAATGGTACGGCTGACAAACGGCTTTCCGGTCGGCGCGCCGAAATGGCCGTATTGGGTATGACGGCCTGAACCGGTCACCAGGTGACTGGTGAAGAAGCCTTCCTTGTCATTGCCATTCCAGATCACCTGGGTGCCCATGCCGCGCCGCTCGGGAAAGCTCACCAGCCGCTGGATGGTATCGCGCACGATGTCTTCGCGATTATAGATCGTGCCGGAGCTGCCATAGAGCACGCAGTTATGGGTATAGTGCGTGTAGATCAGCCCGATATCGCGCTCATCCCAGATCTTGTGGGTGCAGCGAATGATGTAGTCGACGATATCGGTATAGATGTCGTCGAACCCCTCCATCGACTGGCTGCGCGGCCGGTCGGTCGGTGCTAGGTCGACATAGTCATGGCGCTCGACCTGCAGCACCTCTTCCTTGCCGGTAGCGGGCATCGCCTTGCCCTTGCCGGTGCTGTCATTCGCGCTCATCTCAACTCCTTGGTCTGCTGCCTGCGCGGCATGGTGTGCATTTGTCTCAGCCAACCAGTCACGCATATGACGCGCCACGTCGGCAGGATTTTCAAGCGGGGCAAAGTGCCCGGCGTGTGGGATGGTGAAGAAACGGGCGTCAGCAATCCCGCCGGCGATCTCCTCATGGGCCGAAAGCGGGCAGATCTGTTCATCTTCACCCGCCAGGACCAGTGTCGGCACCTTGATCGCCTTCAGCCTGTCGCGGCTATCGGCACGGAAGATCGCCACTTCCGATTGCGCCGCCAACACATCGGCCCCCGCTTGCCGGGCCATATCGGCAATGACTTCCTTGAGCTTTTCGTCCCCGACATTGGCCGGAGACACCAGCTTTTCCCAAGCGTCCAGTATATAGCTGTCCATCCCGGTTTTCCGGGCTTTCTCTACCGAATTGCGACGCACTTTGGCGTTGGCTTCAGGGTCCGGACGCGGCGTCGTGTCGATTAACGCTAGCCTTTCGACCCGTTCAGGCGCCTGCGCCATCATCTCGAGCGCCACGATCCCGCCAAGCGAAAACCCCAGCAATGCGAACCGGCTAGGTGCCTTTGCCAGCAGCTTCCTTGCCAGTTCCGACGTCGTATCCGCGCCGGTCATGTCCATGACCCGCATGTCCGGATGATCGAGTTCCGCCATTAACGGCTCGAACAAACGCGCATCGCAGACCGTGCCCGGCAGCAGCAACAGCGGCAATGCCTGGCTCAACGACCGGTTCTCAACTCGGCTTGCAGGCGCGTTCATGCGGCAAACTCAATGATCGCTTGCAAATGCGTTTTCATCTCACCGGCTTCACAATTCGGCCCCGACGAAAGATCGAGGTCGGCTTCGGAAAAAACTCTGGCAAATTTTGAATACGTATGCAAGATCGAATTTCAGAGCTGTCCAGCAGGCGCTGCCAAGCAGAGCACCGCCAGCCTGGCGACAAAAATCATGGCCTTTGGAGTTTGCAATGACCGCCCCCGCTTCCTCGCCCTTCCCCGGCGTCACCTATGTCAAGGCGCCCGAGCGTTCCTCTGCGAGCGACAATGCGCCCGTTGAAACTCTGGTCAGCGAAATCATCGCCAATGTCCGCGCCCATGGAGATGCTGCCGTCCGGGACTATTCGCTCAAGTTCGACAGGGCCGAGCTTGATGTGTTCGAAGTCACGGACGAGGAGCGAACCCAGGCGCTGGCCGAACTCGATCCGCAGACCCGCAAGGACACAGAGTTCGCCATCGACAATGTCCGCAAATTTGCCGAAGCGCAGCTTGCGACCATCCTGCCGCTTGAGGTCGAGACCTTGCCGGGCGTCCATATGGGTCACCGCGTCATCCCCATCGAGCGCGTCGGTTGCTATGTTCCCGGTGGGCGCTACCCCCTTCTGTCCGCACCGATCATGACAATCGTCCCAGCTAAGGTCGCCGGCGTCGACGAGATCGTGGCCTGCCTGCCACCCAATGCCCACAAGGCCATGATTGCCGGTTGTCACCTGTCCGGTGCTGATCGCATCTTCAAGATCGGCGGCGCCCAGGCCATTGCCGCTATGGCCCATGGCACTGAGAGCGTTCCGGCCGTCAACAAGATCGTCGGTCCCGGCAATGCCTTCGTCAACGAAGCCAAGCGACAGGTGTTCGGTCCTGTCGGTATTGACCAGCTCGCCGGCCCCTCAGAGATCTTCGTGGTCGCAGACGCGACAGGCGACGCTGAGATGATCGCCACCGATCTGCTCGCCCAGGCCGAGCACGACATCCGGACCCGCGTCGGCCTGATTACCACCGACAAGGCCCTCGCCGCTGCCGTGCAGAAGGAGGTCGAGGCGCAGCTTGAGACCCTCTCGACGGCCAACACCGCACGCGAAGCGTGGATCAACTATGGCGAGATCACCGTCTGCGATGACGAGGCTGCCATGATCGCCTATTCCGACCTGATCGCGGCCGAGCACCTGCAGGTACATACCGCCGACGCCAGGGATTTTGCCAAGAAACTGCGCAATTACGGCTCGCTGTTCATCGGCGAACTGGCCAGCGTCGTTTATTCCGACAAATGCTCGGGCACCAACCACACGCTCCCTACCATGGGCGCGGGCCGCTATACCGGCGGCCTTTGGGTCGGCGCCTATGTCAAGATTGCCACCCATCAGTGGCTTGACGAACAGGGCGTAAAGCAGGTTGCCCCACCCGCCGCGCGCCAGTCGGCCAGCGAGGGCCTTGAAGGTCACCGCCGCGCCGCCCAATTGCGGCTCGACCGCATGCAGACGAAAGCCTGATCAAACAAGAAAAGGGCCCCAAGCGGGCCCTTTTCAGTATCTAAGCGCTGTTTGCCTTACCGGGACTGGCGATTGCCTTTCCCCAGATCCCGCTTGGCGCGGACGTCTTTGTCCAGTTTCTCAAAGCTTTCAAGCAGGTCGTCGGTATCGCTTTTGGCCTCGGCCTGCGCCTGCCGCTGGTTGACGTGATCGTTCTGGTTGTCGCCATGGAGCTTATTCTTGCCCATGATGTCGCTGGCCAGATCGTGCTCGTCCAGATACTCGCCTGGCTCGGCCTTACCGGCACCTTTGGCGCCATGCTGCGCGCCGGTGTGGTTGCCCATCTTGTGCGAAGCGTTTGCCATGATTGTCCTCCTTTTGCTCAAGGACTCAACGCAGGCGTTGGGGGCACGTTCCAGAAGAAGCACCAGTCATCATGGGGATGTGATGATGATATCCGTTAGCTGATCTTGTCCGCCTCGGCCCAAGCGGCCCGCAGTTTCTCGATGGTGAAACCGGGCGCCCTGGCCGCGCTCAGCACCGGCACTTCCTTGCGCAGCACGACATCAATAGCCCAGACCATGCGCTCGATATGTTCAGCCGGAATAACCACCGCGCCATGCCGGTCCGCATGGATCAGGTCATTGGGCCGCACACTCATTCCGAACACCGTAACCGGACAATCCAGCTCGGTGACATGCACGAAAGCGTGGCTTGGCCCCACGGTCCCGGCTATCACCTGATAGCCCTCATCCAGCATGCCCAGATCGCGCAGCACCCCATTGGTCAGCGTACCGGCAACGCCCAGCCCCTTATGCTGAGCCACCTGCATTTCGCCCCAGAAACCGCCGATAACATGGGGCCAGTCGGTATCCTCGATGACCACCACATTGGGGCCTTCGCCTGCCGAGACATATTCGTAATACTGCATGCGCAGCGCCCGCACTTCCGCGGCCGGCTTTTGGGCCGGCGAGGAGGCGCGGATCTTCGCCGTGCGGGCAAAACCCACCACCGGCGGCAGAGCCGGATCGGCGCAAACTACGGGGTGCTTGGTAAAGCCCTCCGCCGTGCGCCCGCCCATGACATGCTCAAGAGCATTGCACACTGTCGGCGTATCGGCCTTGCGAAGGGTGGCAAGGGTTTCCGGGGAGATTGTGGACATTGAGGTCTCCTCTGGGAGAAGTCGGCGTGTGGCGCGCAGTGCGGGACCTTCCCCGCACAGGCATCAAGGAAAGCCCCCCGCCCCGAAGGGCGAAGCGAGCGGTGAGCGCTTGTGCTTATTCAGCCGCCTACGCAGCGGCAAATACTGGTGCCGCCGGGGCCGCCGCACCGCGGATTACGAAGGCAATCGCATCAGCCGAGGCCGGATTGCGAAAACCATGCATCAGACCGATTGGCACCGTCAGCGTGTCTCCCGCGCCCATGACCAGCGATCCGCTGTCCCAGGTAAATTCCAGCGTGCCCGACTGCACGAAGATCACTTCCTGCTCAGCCCGGGCATGGGCGGCAATGGTCGCGCCCGTTTCCAGCTTCAGGCGGCGCAAAGTGAAGTCGTGCTTCCAATGGCCGACAATCGGCCCGGCCTTGATGCCGTCCTGCCCATCGACATCGCCGATAACACCGGCTTCTTCGACACCTTCGCCAGCCAGCGGCGAGTTCGGGTCGCCTTTGATATCGCCCGCTTTGATGGCATATTTGGCAAGCTCTTCCAGCGGCGGCGTGGCGAGTTCCTTGAGCACTTCGGCACTTGGCGGCTGCTCCAGTTCGGCGCCTTCCGGCACGGTCTCACCCAGCGTGGTGTCGACCAGCTTGCCACCCTTCAAGAGCTTCAGCCCATAGTCTTCGGCCATCTTGAAGACACTCGGCGCCCAGACCACCTTGCCCGGATCGTCATGGCCCAGCACGACGAACAGGAACCCGGTGCCTTCATCGAGCTTCTCGAAACCGCGGAACATATGGGTTGGCACCGTGGCAACATCACCCGGCTCGACATCGATATAGCCCTCGTCCTTGTCCGGACCAAAGACAAAACGCCACTTGCCGGTATGGACCACAAACGTCTCGGCCGTCAGATGGCTGTGCTGGGAATTGGTACAGCCAAAGGGTTGGCGCGCTGCGCCGACATTAAAGCCATGCGCTTCGGGGATATGCACCACCTGCGCCGGGTTTTCCGAAACGCCCGGTCCGATGATGGTGAAATTTTCCTTTCGATCCGATCCCGGCGTGCGGGCATCGATAAAGGCATTGCGCAACCCCTTGAGGTCGGCATAGCGCACCAGGCGCTTTTCCATCACGGCTTGGGTCCAGGTCTTCTGGGTCATGGTGTGATCCCCTTTCGGTCGCAGGATAGCATTTTTGCATTCGTATGCAATATGTGTTTTTGGGTGTGGCAAAGCCATGTCCACACAGGCGATTCGTCAGCTTTTGCCGGGTTTGTAGATACGGCGGCCGTCGATTTCGACAACGCCGCTCTTGGGCACGCGCGCGGAAGTGCGCACCATCAGTTCGCCGCTCAAGATGCGGTGCTCTGCCTCGATCTCGCCACTGGAAATCTGGCTCATCAGAATATTGACGGTGGCTTCGACCATACGCTTCAACGGCTGGCTCATCGAGGTGATACCATAGGCTGTCCAGCGGGCGGCCCCTACATCGTCATAGCCCACGATCGAGAGATCCTCGGGTATCGACAAGCCAAACTCGTAGCGGGCGACATCCATCACTGCGACAGCCATGTGGTCGTTGGCCACAAACAGGGCATCGGGACGGTCTGGCCGGGAAAGCATTTCTCTGGCGGCCGCCTCGGCTTCCGCCCGATCATAATTGCCCACGCCGACCACAATGTCGTCGTGCCCGGCCTCGACCAGCGCCTCCCGGTAACCGACAAAGCGGTCCCGATTGGTGGAAGAGCTCTCAACCCCCGAAATATAGCCGAAGCGCTTATGGCCACCAGCGAGCAGGAATTCCGCTACACGTCGCCCACCTTCGCGGTTGCGGGTCGTCACGCTGGAAACCGCATCGCGCTCGGTCGTACGGTTGAACAGCACGACCGGAATGCCCGCGGTGGCGCATTCTTCGGACAGATGGGAGGACAACGTTGTGGAGGCCAGGATGATCCCGTCGACGCGGTATTGCATAAGCTGGTCGAACACCGGGTCGCTGTCCCGATCCATATGGCCGGTGAACAGCAGCAATCGGTAGTTTTCCTTGACCAGCAGACGCCCCAGCTCTTCGAGCACGTCGGGATAGAACAGGTTCTCCAGATACGCCATCACCACCGCAATGATGCGCGAACGATTGGTAATCAGGGAACGGGCAATGGCATTGGGCCGGTAGCCCAGTTCCTGGGCTGCAGCCATGACCTTTTCGCGGGTTTTAGGAGAGATCGAGGCGCCGGGCGTGAAAGTACGGGAGACAGCAGACTGCGAGACGCCTGCGCGCCGTGCTACCTGCGAGGAAGTGACCCCCGGCTTTTTTACTCCGCTGTCCATCCGCCATCCACCAAGAGCGCCGTGCCGGTGACTAGCGACGCCGCGTCAGAGGCCAGAAACACGATTGGCCCCATGATATCCTCCACCCGCCCGAGTCGTCCCAGCTTGATCTTAGACAGAACCCAGGAGCGGAAATCGGGATCGCTCAGGTTTTTCGCCGTCAACTCGGTTTCGATAAAGGTCGGGCAGACCGTATTGATCCGAATATTGCTGCCCCCGAGCTCAATGGCCAAGGCTTTTGTCAGACCTTCAACAGCATGTTTACTTGCCGCATAGACCGCTCGATTGGGTCCGCCGACATGTCCCATCTGCGAGGACACATTGATGATCGAGCCGGCCTGCCCCGCAGCCTGCAATTTTCCGGCCACCGCCTGGGTCACAAACAGCGTTGCGGCCAGGTTCACCTGCATGACGGCCTGGTAGTCTGCCGGTGTCACGCCGGCCAGATCGCTATGGCGCGCCGTTCCGGCAGAATTGACCAGCACGTCGAACGGAGCACTATCGGCGACAAAAACCTCGACAGCATCGAAATCGGTTATGTCGAGTACCGCGCCCTCAACCGAATGCCCCGCAGCCGCCATCTCGTTGACAACTTGCGAGACGTCGGCAGCAGTGCGCGCCACCACGGTGATATGCGCCCCCGCCTCGGCCAGCGCCACCGAGGCGCCCAGCCCAATGCCGCGTGTGCCCCCGGTGACCAGGGCACGCTTGCCATCGAGACGAAAGCTGGGGGTCGTGGGCAAAGGCATGCTATTGGCCGGTCTTGCTGTTCGGGCTTGCAGCGGTACCATACGGCACATTGCGTCCGCCATAGCGGCGCACGCGAATATTGGCCTGTTCGGCATGGCCGACAAAGCCTTCCAGCATGGACAGGCGTGACCCATATTCCCCAATCATGGCCGAAGCGTCGTCCGTGCTGACAGTCTGCCAGGTGCAGGTCTTGAGGAACTTGCCGACCCACAGACCACCCGTATAGCGGGCCGCCTTCATCGTCGGCAGCGTGTGGTTGGTGCCGATCACCTTGTCACCATAAGCCACATTGGTCCTTGGCCCCAAGAACAGCGCGCCATAATTGGTCATGTTGTCCCGGAACCACATGTCGCGATCGGTCATCACCTGCACATGCTCTGAAGCAATCCGATCTGCTTCAGCCAGCATCTCCTCATGGCTTTCGCACACGATCACCTCGCCATAATCGGTCCAGGATTTGCGCGCCATGTCGGCCGTGGGCAGGATTTCCAGCAGCCGCTCGATCTCCGCCATGGTGTCACGGGCAAGCTTTTCCGAATTGGTCAGCAGGATCGCCGGGCTGGTCGGACCGTGCTCGGCCTGACCCAACAGGTCCGTGGCACAGATTTCGCCGTCGACGGTTTCGTCGGCGATGACCAGCGTTTCAGTCGGACCAGCAAAAAGGTCGATACCCACCCGGCCATAAAGCTGGCGCTTGGCCTCGGCGACAAAGGCATTGCCGGGTCCCACCAGCATATCGACTGGATCGATGCTCTCGGTTCCGATGGCCATGGCGCCGATCGCCTGGATGCCGCCCAGCACATAGATTTCATCAGCACCTGCCATCGCCTGCGCCGCGACAATTGCCGGAGCCGGCTCGCCATGAAACGGCGGAGCACAGGTAATGACGCGCGGACAGCCGGCAACCTTGGCCGTCAGCACCGACATATGCGCCGAGGCCAGCAGCGGATATTTGCCACCGGGCACATAGCAACCCACCGCATTGATCGGCACATGCTTGTGGCCCAGGGTTACACCCGGCAATGTCTCGACAGCCAGGTCGAGCATGGTGTCTTTCTGCTTTTGCGCAAAGTTGCGGACCTGCGTCTGGGCGAACTCGATATCGCGCAGATCCTGATCGGTGAGTTGCGCCTTGCACGCCTCAATCTCTTTTTGACTCAGCCGAAAATCGGCCCGATCCCACTTGTCGAACTTGAGCGAGAGCTCGCGGACAGCTTCATCGCCGCGCTTTTCGATATCGCCCAGGATGGTTTCGACCGTCGCTCGAACCTGCCGATCCGCCTCGGCCCGTTCCTCGACATCTTTTCCGCGCTTCAGCCAGACTGGCATGGGTGCTCCCCTCTCTAAGCAGTTTCGCAATTTGAATACGTATTCAATACGTTTAGTTTGTGGCGCGCGGAAGCACGACCTTCGCCCTATTCACGGAGGCGGTGGCCGCTGCACGCTGAAATCGCTGGCCCGTTCGAAGGCTTGGCCGAACTGTACGATCCTGGCCTCATCATGGTGACGCCCGATGATCTGCATGCCAATCGGCAGACCTTTATGGAAACCGACCGGCACGGCCAATACGGGATGGCCCGAGACATTAAAGCCAATGGTACGCATCGGCGTCCAAACGGCTTCCTTCTCGAAGGGCGCGGCAGGCAGAGCCGTGGTCAGGGCACCGGCTGTAATCAGCACATCACACTGATTCAGCAATTCGTCGATAGCGCGCCGGAACGACGCCCCAACGGCCCGCGCCTTTTCTACCTCGGCATCGGACAGCGACAGCCCAGCGGCAAGGCTCAGGAATGCGCGGCGACCATAGCTTTCGGGATGATCCCGCAGGGCCCGGGCGTGCAGTCTGAAACTCTCTGCGTGCAGGATTGCCGCCACTGCCACTTCGATTGCCGCAGCGTCTGGCATTTCGACCTCGCTAACCACCGCCCCTTGAACAGACAGCACCGAGACGGCTGCATCCAGCGCCGTCGTCACTGCGGGCATTGTCTGGCTGTCGTGAGCAAACCAGTTGCGCGCATAGCCAATGCGCAGGCCGGATACGGGCTCTTCCAGCCGGCTCGCTGCACGGCGCTCGCCACTGTGTCCGCTCAGCACATCCAGGGTCACCGCGGCGTCAGCCACGGTGGCGCTGATCGGCCCGACATGATCCAGGCTCGGCGCCAGATCGAGTACTCCCGAGGTCGGGACCAGGCCAAAGGTAGGCTTCAGCCCCACCGTTCCACAATAGAACGATGGCCCGCGCACCGAACCACCCGTGTCCGTCCCTATCGAGGTTCGGACCAGACCACCCGCCACCGCTGCGGCGCAGCCCGAGGAAGAGCCGCCGGTAATGTGATCCAACCGCCAGGGGTTTCTCGCAGGCGGGAACAGTCCCGATTTGTCCGGACCAACCGTAGCCCACTCATAAGTCGCCAGCTTGCCGATGATGATGGCGCCACCAGCGCGCAAGCGCCGAACCACCTCGGCATCCTGCGCAGCAACGGCCTTTGCACGACCCGGAGCATTTGCGGTAGTCGGCACCCCGGCTACGTTGATGAGGTCTTTAATGCCCGCGGGAATGCCATGCAGTGGCCCCCGATCTAACCCCGCGGCTAGGTCTTGGTCGGCGCGGGCGGCATCGGCCAATGCGGTCTCTTCCAGCACAGCATAAAAGCTCATATAGGCCTGATCGCGAACCGCGATCCTGTCCAGTGTCGCCCGGGTCAGTTCCACCGAAGTCAGCCGCCCGTCACGCAACCGCGCGCCAAGCTCGGCGATTGGCAGATCCAGGCAGTCGCTGCCGACTGGCGCGGGCGAATCCGGCGCGAGCCCGGACAGCCCATCATGCATCCAGGCCGCGAGTTGCGACAGGCCTGCGGCTTCCGCATCAGAAACAGTGAGTCCGTGACGCTCCAATGCGGCCTGGACCCGGCCCTTGGGAGCGCTGTCCCGCGTCATGGTTCAGGCCTCGATCCGTGCGCCGGTTGACTGGTCGAAGATGTGGCAGGCCGACGCCGGAATTGCGATCCGCGCCAACTCGCCGATTTCGGCGCGATAGTCCTTGCCGACCTTGATCGAAACCAGCTCTCCGGCCACCCGCATCGAGAGCATGGTGGCCTCCCCGAGCAGTTCAACCGTATAGATTGGCGCCTCGATCTGGCCATTGGCCTCGGCCAGGTTGGCATCCTCCGCCCGGAAGCCCAGCGTGACCGCCCCGCTGGCGCGATGCGGGAGGCCCTCGATGCGGATACCGTCGCTGGTGAAAACGCCGTCCGCGATCATACCATTGACCAGGTTCATTGCCGGCGAACCGATAAAGCTTGCCACGAACGTATTGGCAGGCTGGTCGTAAATTTCCATCGGCGTACCGACCTGCTGCACTACGCCCTTGTTCATCACCACTACACGGTCAGCCAGCGTCATGGCCTCGATCTGGTCGTGGGTCACGTAAACCGTGGTGCGCTTGAGCGTGTGGTGCAGGTTCTTGATCTGGGCGCGCGTCGAGACACGTAGCTTGGCATCGAGGTTGGAGAGCGGCTCATCCATCAGGAAGGCGTTGGGCTCGCGCACGATGGCACGGGCGAGCGCCACGCGCTGCCGCTGCCCGCCGGACAGCGCCGCCGGGCGACGCTCGAGGAAGTCGTCCAGTTCCACCATTTTGGACGCGGCCATGACGCGTTCATGGTGTTGCTCCTTGGGCACTTTGCGCACCTTCAGGGGGAAGCGGATATTCTCGTAGACCGTCATGTTCGGATAGAGCCCATAGCTCTGGAACACCATCGAGATATCGCGATCCTTGGGCTCGAGCTTGTTGACCATTTGGTCCCCAATCCAGACTTCACCCTCAGTGATCTCCTCAAGTCCCGCGATCATCCGCATGGTCGTGGTCTTGCCACAGCCCGAAGGCCCCAGCAAAACCAGAAACTCCTGGTCAGCGATATCGAGATTGAAGTTGTCGACGCCGACGAACTTGCCCCAGCGCTTGGAAACGTTCTTGAGACGGATCTGGGCCATGATTTTTATCCCTTGACGGCGCCGGCCGTGAGGCCCGAGACGATCTGGCGTTGGAAGAAGAGGACGAGAATAAACAGCGGCACGGTGGCCGACACAACGGCAGCAACTGCGAACATCACATTGCCGGTTTCCTGGATCGATCCCAGGAAGCTGGAGATTTTGGGCACCATGGTCTGGTTATCGGCGCTCAGCAGCATTGCGGTGACCGCAAAGTCATTATAGCCGAGCAGGAAGCTGAACAGCCCGGTCGTCACCACGCCCGGCCACATAACCGGCATGATAACGAGACGGAAGGCCTGGAAGCGGGTGCATCCATCCACCATTGCACTTTCGTCCAGGTCTTTTGGGATCGAAAGGAAAAAGGAGTGCAGCATCCAGAGCGTGAAGGGCTGGTTGATAGCCACAAGCACGATAATCGAGGTGGGCAGCACGCCCCAGATATTGAGCTGGAAGAAGGGAAGCAGATAGCCCGAGACTAGGGTGATATGAGGCATGGCCCGGAAAACCAGAGCAGCGATCAGGATCCAGAACGCGTAGTTCCTGCCCGAGCGGGCCAGCGCATAACCGCCCAGCGTGCCAAGGGTGAGCGAAATCGTGGTCACACAGATCGTGACAATGATCGTGTTGAACGCCGCCTTCCAGAAATCCCGGGTGATCCAGGCCCCATAATAGCCGTCCCCCGTAAAGGCCGCACCGGTCTCCCGGATTGTCGCGGTGCCGAAAATGGCATTCCACCAGCTCTCGCGAGAGAAGAAGTCAGCCTCCACCTTGAACGAGCCCCAAACCGTCCACAAGAACGGCACGGCCGCCAGGATCAACCAGAGGATGATGAAGCCGTAGATGAAGGTATTGAGCAGAACCGGGCGCTTGTGGGCCATAGCTTCGGACATGATCACACCGCCTTGTGTTTGAACTCACGCCAGGTGCGCACCAGCACCGGCGAGAGCAGGATGACGACGCCCAGAATGGTCAGTACGGACGTTGCGCCAGCGGACCCGAATTGCTGAGAATCGCCCGTAAGGTCGTTGTAGATCAGCCAGCTCAACGAGGTCGCATTGGCCTCTGCCGAAAAACCGACAATCGGCTCGAAGACGCGGAAATTATCCATCAACTGCACCAGCGCCACGAAGGTCGCGAGCGGGGCTAGATGCGGAATGATGACATAGCGAATGCGCTCCCAGCGCGAGGCGCCGTCGATCATCGCCGATTCCAGCGTATCGCCGGGCACGGTCTGCAGGCCTGCGTAGAAAACCACGAATGAAAACGGCGCGTTGGTCCAGACCCCATAGGTCAGCAACGCTCCCCAGGTCAGCGCGGGAGAAGCCCGCAGCGACAGGGTCGGATCATTGAAGATGTGTTGGATGGTGGCGCCCAGAATGCCATTGGGACTGAGCATCCAGTAAAGGATCAGCGAGCCGATCAGCGGCGTGATGATCATGGGCAGCAGCGAAAAGAAGATAATTGGGCCCTTGGTGACCTTGGGCAGGGCATTGACTGCCAGCGCAATGGTGAAGCCCAGGGCCATGGCGAGCGGCGTGACGAAGAAGCAATAGACCAGGGTAAAGATCAGCGCCTTGTAGAAAGGCAGATTGAGGATCTGCCCCCATTTTTCGCCGAAGCTGCGTTCGCTGGAGAGGATGACACCCAGTTCGGTCGTCGCCAGGTGGGCGCGATTGACATAGGTGCCCAGGCCATTGAAGCGCCCCAACGGCTGCTCGTCTCGCAATGCCGCGGTTGCCGCCGAGTCCACCCGCAACTCGGTTGAACAGCCACCAAAGGGCTGGCAGTTCTCGACTTCGACCAGAATCTGCTCATGGCTCACATAGAGCGATTGCACCACCACCGACACGATGGGCAACGCGATAAATAGCACCATGGCGATCAACGATGGCAGGATGAAAGCAAAGAATGTCTTGTTCGGCATTGCCTGCCTCCTCAGAGCGCCCCGCCTGTCGGCAAAGAGAATGGATCGACCCCGCACGAGGCGCAAAGCCGAATTTTCGGTTCTGCGGATCTCACCGCCGCTCGGACGCTATCGACCCAGTTGCCTCCCCCCGCTCACGGGGGGGGGGAGGCACAGCTTATCCAGGGGAGGACTTACTGGAGGAAACCGGCCTCACGGGCGGCGGTCTCATAGGCAGCCTTGACGTCGGCAAGGGCCTGATCGGCATCTTCCGAACCCGCCACGAACTCGGCCAGTTCGGTCGAGAGCGCGGTGTGCAGCAGACCCATATAGGGTTGCATCGGATAAGCGCGGGCACCAGCATTGGCATTGGCGATCACGCCGACCGCCGCCGGGCCGGGCTCATAGCCAGCGATCAACCAGGTCGCGATATCCTTGTTGGCCTCCATCATGTCCGGGCTGATGCCATGCACCATGGCGCGGAAGGACGCTTCGGCATCTTCATCGGAAATGTTCTTGGCGATAGTGAAGCCATCCCACCACAGAGCCGCCGCCGGGATTGATCCGCCGCCGATTGTCGGAGCGGCGGCCAGCACCGTGTTCTCGACAACCCCGTCGACAGCACCTTCGTCATCGAGAATGGCGCCGCCCAGCGATCCCCATTCATTCATGATGGCGACGTTGCCCGCTTCGTATTCTTTCTGGATTTCGGTAGCGTCATAGGTGAGATAGTCCGGGTCCATGAACGCCGTCATCTCGCGCATGACGCGCAGCACTTCCAGACCATTCTCATTGTCGATGGTCAGTTCCGCACTGCCTGGCGCAAAGAATTCACCACCCGTCCCAAGATAGGAATTGACGAATTCGGCAGCCAGGTCCCAGCCGGGCTTGACCGAGGCTGCAAGCGGATATTCCATCAGACCCGCTTCCTTGATGGCCGCGGCGGCAGCCAGCACTTCGTCATAGCTGGTCGGCGGTTCTACGCCGGCTTCCTCCAGAATATCCTTGCGATAGAACATGTGCTGACCATTGCCCATAAAGGCGATTGCCATGATCTTGCCGTCGATCTTGACCAACTGGCTGGGTTGCAGGTTCTGGCCATATTCGGCCACCAGATCGTCAAGGGGGCGGATCAGGCCTTCATTGAGCAGCGGCACGATGGAATTGTTGGCGACCACGGCCACCGAGTATTCGGCGGGATTGATCGTCAGCGCCGGCACCTGAATTTCCTTGTGCTCGGCAGTCGCATTAGCCGTCACGGTCACTGCATCGGACGCGCATTCCTGCGCCGTCGCATTGATGGTCCGCAGCGCTTCGAAATCATTGCTCAGAATGCGCACAGATCCGGCCTCAACACCGCAATCGGCGAAGGCACTGCCCGCTCCCAGGGCCAAGGCAGCCGCCGAGACGGCGAGCATAACAATGGGCTTCATATTAGTTCTCCTGACTTTGGGCGCTTCCGCACCCACCCTCTGGGCAGCACCGCTGGCGGCACCACGCTCAATGTGACGTTCCAACCCTCCGCATACGTATGCAGCTAATGTTTTGCATTCGTATGCAAAACACAACTAAGCACATCATTTCGACCGACGCAACGGTTTCCGTGGCGCGCGATTTCTTCCTGCGGGTGACTTCGCCTTGGCCGCATGATGTCCATGATGCGGCGGAACAGGGGGATCAGAGCGGTGGCCAGCCCCTGGGTCGCCAGGACTCAGACGGATCGATAGGCTGTTCAACCTTCATGTTTTTCGAGGAACGCCTCGATGCCTAGATTGCGAAAATCCGGCAATGCCTGGCGCAGCCGTTCGTGATCCCAATCCCACCAGGCCAGCGCGTCGAGCCGGCTGGCGACATCATCACTGAAGCGCTGCCGAATGGTCCGCGCCGGCACCCCGACCGCGATGGCAAAATCGGCGACATCCTTGGTGACCACGGCATTGGCCCCGACAATGGCACCATTTCCAATTTTAACGCCCGGCATGATCACCGCACCATGGCCGATCCAGGTATCGTGCCCGATATGGATGTCATTGCCCGAACGCCACTCAAAGAACGCGGCATCGTCGCTCTCACCTTCGAAATACTGGGCCGATCGATAGGTGAAATGGTGTAGCGAGGCGCGTTCCATGGGATGCATGGAGGCATAGATACGCACATGCGCCGCGATATTGGAAAATTTGCCAATCGTGGAGTAGGCGATTTGGGTACCCCCGACGCAATAGGAATAGTCCCCCATGCTGGAATAGGCGACATGGCAATGCGCGCCAATTTCGGTGTATCTCCCCAAGGTCGACTGGTTCACCCTCGCCGTCTCATGAACAAGGGGCACTTCGCTCAGCCTTTTCATATCCTGTGTCCTCAGGCCGGCTGCCGGAGCAAATCACGTAACAGCGAAACGAAGCGCTCCCCCGCCTCGTCCAACACGCCGGAATTGTCGATCTGCACCGTACTGGGCGGCAGCGTGAAACCGGCGCCTCGCTCCATGCGGCGGCGGATTTCTTCGCTGTCCTCACGCCCGCGCCCCGCCAGACGTCGGGCGATGATGTCCGGTGCGGCCGTCACTTCAACAACCAGAGCCGTCGGGTAGCGCGCCAGCACGCGCGGCAAGGCCGCTCGCGAGAGATTGGCGATGACCACGCGGCCCGCGGTCAGGTCGTCATCAAGCGTTATCGGCAGCCCGTATCGCAGGCCATGCGCCTCCCAGCTCAACGCAAATTCGCCCCGCCGCTCGGCGGCCGCAAACGCATCGGGCGTCATGCTGTCGTGATCTTCGCTGCCATCATCGGCAGCACGTGTCACCACGCGGCGCACAACGGCCACCTGATCGGCCAGATAATCGCGGGCGAAATTGATCAGGCTATCCTTGCCGACGCCGCTTGCGCCGACAACCGCAACGAAGACCCCGCTCATGACACCCGCCTGCCCTGACGCCACATCGTACGCACGATCGGCACGCCGTCGAGCCGATGCTGCATCAGGTCCACCCGCTTGCCCAGCGCAATTTCGCCGCGATCAGCAGGACCCACCGCCTCGGCCGGGCGCCGCGTCACAAGTCCTTTCGCATCAGGCACACTTTTACCCTCCACTGTATCGACCAGACAGCATGCCGATTGCAGCATAGCGAACGGAATATAGTCGGACGAGACAATATCGAGCAGTCCTGCTGTGGCCAGCGCCCGCCGCGGTGATGACGCACCGGCCATCTCGACGCCCCCCTCCATCACCTGATCAGCCCGCACGATACGGGCATTGGTCAGAATGGTCTGGTCAAGTCTGATGGCAGGCATGGTCGTCTCCTTGGCTCTTCCCCTACTCAGGCTCTGTGACAGACAAACGACAACCGACAATGACATTCGAATGTGTCGACGTCGCACTGTCGCAGGAAAGCGCTATCGTCATTTCAATGTCACTTTCGCTCGCTAGACCCATCTCATTCGAATGAGTTGGTGATATGCGCAGTCAAGGACATTCCTGGGAAGAGACTCGGGACAGGATCAGCCAAGAGATAACCACCGGGCGGCTGGCGGCAGATTCAAAGCTGCCTTCGGAACCGGAGCTTTGCGTGCTTTACGGCGTCCGCCGCCATTCCCTACGCAAGGCCCTGGCGGCCCTGGTAGCGGAAGGCAAGCTGCGGGTCGAGCACGGCCGTGGCACCTTTGTCGAACGCGCACCCCTGCTCAACTACGTCATCGGCACGCGCACCCGCTTCCGTGAAAATCTCATGGCGCAGGGTCTGACGGCCTCGGGCGAAACGCTGTCCGAGATGAAGATTCCGGCGAGCGAGCGAGTCGCCGGGGCGCTCGGAATCGACAAGGACGCACCGGTTTTTGCCCGCTCCTGGCGCGGCTTTGCCAATGATCTGCCGATCAGCATGGGCTGGGCTTATCACGACGCGACACGCTTCCCCGACCTGCAGGAGCGTCGCCACCATACGCCTTCGATCACCGAGGTTTATCGCTCCTACGGCATCACCGACTATCACCGCCAGCGCACGACCGTCTTCACCCGCATCGCCACCGAGCACGAGGCCGGCATGCTCATGTTGCGTCCCGGCCAGTCCGTCCTGGTGGTGCAGAAAATCGACGCCGATCTCGACCGCAACCCCATCGGTTTCTCTGAAGCCGTGTGGGCCGGCGACCGCGTCCAGTTCACCTTCGAAACCAATCAACCAACCGTCATGTCCACCGAGAACGATTCCCATGTTTAGCGAAACCCCGGCCGCTGGCCCCGGTCACGGCGAGATGCTCGACATTCTCGCCCGAGCCCGCCCCGATCGCCTCAAGCAGCACGCTGAAACCCTGCTGTCCGCGATGGGCGAGATCAGTGTCATCGCCAACCGCACCGGCCTGGTCATGGTGCCCATGCGCGACACGGTCAAGTACGTCGACTTCCACCTCGGCGAAGTGCTGGTGAGCGAAGCCCACATTGCCGACGCCGCCGGACATGTCGGCTATGGCATGGTCACCGGCCGCGACCTGGAGCGAGCCATGGCCATGGCGGTAATCGACCTCAGCGTCGCCGCACGCGGCCAGGACGATGCCACGACCAGCTTTCTCGAACAGGAACGATCTCATCTCGCCGCCGTCGACGAAGAACGCATGCGTCAGGTCGAGGCCACCCGCGTTGAAATGGAGACTTTCTGATGCTGACTGTGGCCCTTCCCGATGCCGTGGAACTGCGCTCGAACGCCACCTTTGAGGCGCTGATGTGGGCCCTGTCGCGCCCCGGCGATATCCGCACCTTGCCAGAGGCCGGCTTCGACGCCATTGCCGAAACCCTGGTCGATCTCGAATGCAGCGCCTATGCCGATACGCCCGCCATGCGTGAGCGCATCGTGGCGAGCGGCGCGCTGCTGGTTGACCGGATCGGCGCCGCCGACCATGTGTTCCTCACCTCAATCGACAATGCCGGCCAGCAATTGGCCGAGATCAATTGCGGCACCGCGCTTTACCCCGATGACGGCGCGACCATGATCGTTGCCGCCGCTCACGGCGGGCCGCGCGTTCGCCTGACCGGCCCCGGCATCGAGGACACGACAGAGATTGCCCTAGGCGTGCCCCCCCGTTTCTGGGCCATGCGGGAGATGCTCTGTCTTTATCCCGAAGGCTTCGACATTTTCTTCATCGATGGCGACAAGGTCATCGGCCTTCCGCGCTCGACTAAGGTGGAGGTGCTCTAGATGGCCTATGTTGCAACCCGCGGTGGCGAAAAGGCCATCGAACAGGCCGAACGGTTGTTCCGCCAAGACCTCGGCACGATCGATGCACAGCGCGTCGAAGCCATTCGCACCACCATGCCCTATCTGATCGACCGGGTGATGGGCGAAGCTTCGCTCTATGACGACCAACTCGCTGCCTTGGCTCTGGCCCAGACTGGTGGGGAACTTTCCGAAGCCGTGCTGGTGCTGCGGGCCTGGCGCACCACCCAGCCGCGCCTCGCCATCGCCCGCCCCGTCAGGCAGGACGAAGTCCTGACCCAGCGCCGCATCTCGGCCGCCTTCAAGGACATTCCCGGTGGCCAGATCCTGGGACCGACGCTGGATTACTCCCACCGCGTGCTGGCAACCGACGTGCTCGAAGGCAAGCCGTTCACGCCGCCTGAAGTGGACAAAGCAGCGAGCCCCGCACCTGCCAGGCAGCCCTCACTGGCCGACTGGCAGCGCCAACAAGGGCTGGTCGCGCCGACCGAGCCGTCAAATGTTACACCTGAAGACATTCCCGATCTGACGCGCGAACCCCTGCTCTTTCCAGCCTCGCGCGCCCATCGCCTGCAAAGCCTGGCCCGCGCCGAAACCGGCGGCGTCCTGGCCCTCGGCTATTCGGCCATGCGCGGCTATGGCAATGCCCACCCCACGGTCAACGAACTGCGCCTGGGTGAAGCCAATGTCGTGGTCCGCCATCCACGCGGCACCGAGTTCTCTGCCGGACGCGTGCGCGTCAGCCAGGCTGAAGTCACAGCAAAGGAGAAGGGCGGCTATCTCGAACTCGGCTTTGCCGCCACTTTCGGCTGGAACGAGGTCAAGGTCATCGCCGCGGCCACGCTCGATCTCAACTCCGATGACGCCCCCGTCGGCTCGCCGGTGCATGAGGAATTCTACCTCTATCACACCGAAAGCGTGGAGGCCTCGGGCTTCTGTATTCACTTCAAACTTCCGCACTACGTCACGTTCCAGTCGATCCTGGACGCCATGCGAGACGCCAAAGTCAAAAGGGCCGCAGCAGAGGCAGCTGGCGAAGTCTATCTCGGCGAACCCGAAGAGGAGCCCGTCTTATGAGCCTTGCAAGCCTGACCAAAGACTGGGCCGCCACTAGCTACGGCTTCCTCGACGCCTCGGCCAAGCGCGAACTGCGCCGCAAGATGCTCAAGGCCATCGCCGTGCCGGGTTGCCAGATGCCCTATGCCAGTCGAGAAGTGCCGATGGCCCGTGGTTGGGGCACGGGCGGCCTGCAGGTGACGCTGACCCTGGTCAATTCGGCCTCGGTCGTCAAAGTCATCGATCAGGGCGCAGATGACGGTGTCAACGCCGCCTCGATCCGCCGCTTCATTTCCCGCGTTTCCGGCGCGGCGGAAACTTGGGACACCTTGGACGCGACCATCGTGCAGTCCCGCCACCGCATCCCCGAAGAAATCATGCGCGAGGATCAGGTGCTGGTACTCCAGGTCCCCAACCCCGAACCGCTGCGCGGTGTGGAACCCAACATCTCCATCGCCCGGCAGATGCATGCCGATGCCGATTACGGCAAGCTGTGGCTGACGCTTTACGAGCAGATCGTGCGCAAGGGCCGCATCATGCAGGGCGCATCCTATCCCGCGATGGTCAATGGACGCCATGTGATGACGCCTTCGCCCATCCCCCGCTGGGACGTGCCCAAGCTCAATATGGCCAAACATCTGACCTTTCTTTCGGCCGGCCGCGAAAAGCGTCTGCATGCCGTGCCGCCCTATACACGCGTCGAACCACTCGTGTTTTCCGATCGTGCTTACCAGGTGGAAGACCATGCCGACCTGACCTGCCGCCGGTCTGGCGTTCAGGGCTTCTTCATGAACGAACTGCCCCAGGACGGCGGCGGCTCGGTGTTCGAAGTGTCCGATAGCAATCTGGGCATCAAGGCTATCGACAAGGCCGACGGCAATACGACCGAAATCGGCGAAACCTGGTATCGCAATGGGGAGTATTCGGCATGAGCCTCGACCTCGGCCTTCCGGCGCTGGAGCGCGCTGCACCCCGCTTGATGCGGACCGAACCGCTCTTGAACATGCGCGACATTTCCAAATCCTACGGCAATGTGCGTGCCCTGCGCCATGTCGATGCGGCCGTCTATCCCGGCGAAGTCATGGGTATTGTCGGGGAAAGCGGCTCGGGCAAGTCGACGCTTCTGCGCATGATGAACCTTGAGGATACCCCGGACAGCGGCGACTATACGCTGCGCCTGCCCGGCCGCGAGAACGAGAACCTGTTCGATCTCACCCGCTATGAACGCCGCATGCTCTGCGCCCGCAATATCGGCATCGTCTATCAAAACCCCCATCTGGGATTGCTGATGAAGCACTCCTCCAGCGGCAATGTCGCCGAGCGACTGCTCATCGCCGGCGAGCGTAGTTTTGAGGTGCTGCGCGACAAGGCGCGCGAAGCGCTCGACGCCTCCGAATTCCCGCTCGACCGCATGGATGCGCGGCCCATCGAGCTGTCCGGCGGCATGCAGCAACGCGTGCAACTGGCCAAGGCTATCGCCCTCGAACCTGCTCTTCTGCTGCTCGATGAACCGACCACCGGCCTTGATGTCTCCGTTCAGGCTCTGGTGCTCGACACGCTCAAACGCCTGCAGCGCGATCGCAACATTACCATGGTGCTGGTTAGCCACGATCTGGGTGTCATCCGCACCATGGCCGACCGCGTCATGGTGATGCGCCACGGCGAAGTGGTGGAACAGGGCCTGGCCGACCAGGTCTTTCAGGACCCCCAGCACCCCTATACCCAGCAACTCGTTCACGCCAAGCTCTGAGGTGATCCCATGACGACCACGCCCCTATTGCGCGTTCAGGGTCTCACCAAGACCTTCCGCATGTATCACCTCGACAGCATGCTGCATGCCTTCGAAGACATCAGCTTTGATCTGTATAAAGGTGAGTTTCTGCTGCTGCGCGGCCACAACGGCGCCGGCAAGTCAACGCTGCTACGCACCATCTGGCGCAGCTACCTGCCGGTTGGCGGTCAGGTGCTCTATGCATTGAGCCATGGCGAGATTGATTTGGCCAATGCCGCCGATGTCGATATCGCCCTGCTGCGCCGCGAAGAAATCGGCTTCGTGACCCAGTTCCTCAACGCAAGACCGCGCGTGGCCGCCCAGGATATTGTCGCCGAACCACTGCGTCTGGCTGGTGCCACCCAGGCCGAGGCGCTCGATCAGGCCCGTCACTGGCTCGACCAGTTCGGCGTGCGTCCCGAACTCTGGCGCGCTTATCCGAGCACCTTCTCGGGCGGTGAACAGCAAAAGGTCAATCTGGCCCGCGCCCTGATCCTGCCACAGCGCCTGCTGTTGCTCGACGAGCCCACCGCTTCCCTCGATGTCGGCGCCCGCGCCGCGCTCGTGCGACGCCTGGCTGATCTCAAAGCCCACGGCGTCGCCATCATTGGCGTGTTCCACCATCCTGGTGACGTGGCCGAATTGATCGACCGCGAAATCAACCTCAACACCAGGGTCCTTGCCGACCAAAACGCCGAGGAAGACCATGTGGCTGTCTGACTTTCAAATTGTTCTTGCGGATCGTGTCATCGATCGCGGCGCCTTGCGCATCCAGGACGGGCTGATTGCCGAGATCAGCGAAACCCCAATTGCCGATGCCGATATCGAAGGCAACGGCCTGCTCTTGCTACCCGGCATGATCGACATGCATGACGATATGATCGAGCGCGAAATCGAGCCGCGCCCGGGCGTGCGCATGCCCATCGATATGGGGCTGCGCGATCTCGACATGAAGCTGGCCACCGCCGGCATCACCACCGCCTATGCCTCTCTCTCCTTTGCGCCCGGCTCCACCTATGGCCACATGCGCTCCTACGACTTCACCAGCGCCCTGATCCGCGCCGTCGTCGCGGCACGCCCCAATCTGCTGATCGACCATCGCGTGCATGCGCGCTTCGAGGTGACCTTTCCGGCGGCCCTTTCAGTGGTCAAGGAACTGGTCAGCGAAGGCGCGGTGGATCTGGTTTCCCTCTGCGACCACACTCCCGGCCAGGGTCAGTATCGCGACCTCGACCTGCAGGCGACCAATATGTCGAGGAACAAGGGCATTTCGCTTGAAGCGGCCATGGAACAGCTTCAGCAGCGCATTCGCGACCGCAAGGAAACCGCCGGCGACATGACCGAAACGCTGCGCGCCATTACCCAATATTGCACCATGCACGGCGTGCCCGTGGCCAGCCACGACGACGACACGGTCGAGAAGGTCACCCTGATGGACCAACTCGGCGCCAATATTTCCGAGTTTCCGGTGACCCTGGAAGCCGCCGAGGAAGCGCATCGCCGCGGCATGCTCAATGCCATGGGCGCACCCAATGCCCTGCGCGGTCAATCCTATTCGGGCAATCTCTCGGCCCGCAATGCGCACGCTGCCGGCGTGCTCGATTTGCTCGCTGCCGACTACCACCCCTCGGCCATGCTACCCGCACTGCTGGTATTGGCCGAAACCGATCCCGATGGTCTGGCTGGCGCCGCCCGCCTCACCTCGCTTAATCCCGCCCGCGCCCTGGGCCTCGAAGATCGCGGCGAAATCCGCATCGGACTCCGTGCTGATCTGGCTGTCGCGTCCCGCACCGGTGTGGGCCAGGTACACGCCACATTCTCGTGCGGCCGCGTCGTGCATGCCGATGGCACTCTCGACACCCATAGGACCAGCAGGCGTCACGAGCATGTCATTCGAATGAGTTAACGCTGTCATCTTGTTGACCTAGGGTCTCTTCATGGCAACGCCACGAGGTGGAAAATGCTGGAACTGAGAAACGTCACCAAGCGCTTCGGTGACACGATTGCGGTCAACAATGTCTCGACCAATTTCGAACCCGGACAGATGGTCGGCGTCATTGGGCGCTCCGGTGCCGGCAAATCCACCTTGTTGCGATTGATCAATCGTCTGGCAACAGCCGATGAAGGTCGGATCACTTCCGGCGATATTGACGTCCGCAACCTGAGCGGCACGCAATTGCGCGCCTGGCGCGCCCGCTGCGCCATGATTTTCCAGCAGTTCAATCTGGTTAATCGGCTCGATGTGCTGACCAATGTACTGATCGGCCGGATCGGCAATGCCGGCACCATGCCCGTGCTGTTCAAGCATTTTTCGGCTGCCGACAGGGCCAATGCGGCCATGGCGCTTGACCGCCTCGACCTGCTCTCCCAGGCGTTGCAACGCGCCGACACGCTTTCGGGCGGCCAGCAGCAGCGTGTGGCCATCGCCCGCGCCCTGATGCAGAAGCCAAGCATTATTCTCGCCGACGAGCCGATCGCTTCGCTCGATCCGCGCAATGCGCGCCTCGTGATGGAGGCGCTGCGCACCATCAACCAGCAGGACAAAATTACCGTCATCACCAATCTGCACACGCTGGATGCCGCGCGCGCCTATTGCGACCGCATCATCGGCATGGCCCATGGCCATGTCGTGTTCGACGGCACGCCCGATATGCTGACCAGCTCGATGATCCAGCAGATCTATGGTGATGAACACGAAACAGCCGTGGACGAGAGCCTGACCTCGACCATTGCTGCGACCGGTGCGGCAAGCCAAACCGGCAAACGACACCTGGAGGCGGCGCACTAGCTGCCCATCTTCCCCGAACTCGGAGCTACACAAATGCTTACCCTGACGCGCCGTGGCCTTGTGGCCGCGCTGGTTTCGCTCGCCCTGGTTTCCCCTGCCTTCAGCCAGGACTGGCGCGAGGAATATCCCGAACTGACCATCGGCATCTCGTCGAGCGAGAACGAAACCGACGCCATCGCCCGCAATCAGCCCTATGCCGACTATCTCAGCCGCGAACTGGGCGTGCCGGTCAACATTGTGCGCGGCACCGACTATGCCGCCGTGATTGAAGCCATGCGCTCGGGTCACGTGCAGGTCGCCTCGGTCGGCCCGGCCGCCTATGCCCTGGCGCGCAAGATCATGGGCGAGGACATCGCGCCTGTAGCCGTAACGCTCGATAACGAAGGCAACCTTGGCTACCACTCGATCCTGGCCGTGCGCGCCGACAGCGACTATCAGTCGATCGAAGACGTCAAAGGTGCCTCCTTCGCTTTCGCCGACCCCAATTCCACTTCGGGCTATGCCGTTCCCTCCTATTATCTCGCCACAGAGCTGAACACTTCGGCCAGTGACTACTTCAGCGAAGTCGCCTTCTCCGGCGGTCACCAGCAGAGCGTCATGGCCCTGGTCAACGGGACCTTCGATGTTGTCGCCACCCATTGGCGCAACGAAGAGGCCGGCAATATCCAGACCATGGAAAATAACGGCCTGATCGAAAAGGGTTTGACCCGTATCATTTGGAAGTCCCCGGTCATTCCAAACACGCCCGTCATGATGCTCACCACCCTGCCCCAGGCGCTGCAGGACGAATTCAGGACCGTCCTCATGGCCTTCCCCGAAAAGGATCCCGAAGGTTTCGCCGAATACACCCGCGGCACCTCCAGCGGCTATGTCGCGGCAACGCATGACGACTATCTCGATGTTGTGGCGATCACCGAGTTCAACGCCGAACAGCGCCGCAAGAACGGCAACTGATCCCTTCCTGGCCGGTGCGCATCCCGCGCATCGGCCTCTTTTCTCGTGAGGCGCGCGTGTCCACACTCTCCCCAACCAATGGCCGGTTGACCTCGACGACGCGGGAAGAACGATTGCTCTCGTTTGACGAGCGCTATCGCCAGCAGCAATTCACTCGCCGCAACTGGACCCTGCTCTATGGGGCGTTGTTCCTGGCGGCGCTGGTCGGGTCGGTAACCGTCAGCGATTTTTCCATTCCGGGTCTCATCAAGGGCCTGCCCATGGCCTGGAACTACATCCTGGGCACATTCCCCACACTGACGCTGGAGAATTTCTGGGCCGACCTCGCCAACTGGTACTGGGGCCTGCGCTTCTGGCTGCGCCTGCTGGTCGAAACCATCCTTATGGGGTTTGTCGGCACCGTGATGGGTGGCGTCATTGCCCTTGCCCTGAGCTTTCCCGCATCGCGCAACCTGGTTGAGAATACCGGCACCTATTTTGCCGCGCGCCGCACACTCGAATTCTTCCGCACCGTGCCCGAACTGGTCTTTGCGCTGATCTTCGTCTTCGCCTTTGGGCTCGGTCCCTTTGCCGGCGTGCTGGCCATTGCGGTTCACACTGCGGGCGCACTTGGCAAGTTGTTCGCCGAGGTCAACGAGAACGTCGACCCACGCCCCATCGAGGGCGTCCGTGCGTCCGGCGGCAACTGGTCCATGATCATGCGCCTTGGCGTCGTGCCCCAGGCCCTGCCCAACTATGCCAGCTATTTGCTCCTGCGTTTCGAGATCAATGTGCGCGGGGCCTCGGCATTGGGCCTTGTCGGCGCAGGCGGCATTGGCCAGGACCTCTACGTCGCCATCCGCCAGTTCGAATACACCGACATCTCGGCAATCATGTTGCTGTTGATCCTCACGACCTCGGTCATCGACATCACCTGCGAAGCCATCCGCCATCGCCTGATTGGCCACACCCTGACACAGGTTGCCTGACCCATGAATGCCACGCTGACCGCCGACATCGCCCGCTTCAGGCGCACCAATCCCCAGATCTTCACCCGCCCCCTGCATGAGCGCCTGCGCACATGGGGCCTGTGGCTAGCCTTTTTGGCTATTCTCGCCTTCGGCCTGTGGTGGATCGATGCCTCGCCGATGCGCATCGTCAATGGCCTCAACAAGCTCGGGCTGTTGGTCACCCTGATGATCCCACCTTGGCCGGGCGATGGTCTATGGGACTACACCTATGCCATGTTCGAAACCCTCGCCATGGCGTTTCTGGGCACGTTGATCGCCTTTGTCGTGGCCCTGCCACTTGGATTTCTCGGCGCCAAGAACATCGCCCCCAACTGGCTGTTCCATTTCGGACTCCGTCGCTTCTTCGACGCCTTTAGGGGCATCGACGGTCTGGTCTGGGCGCTAATCTTCGTTTCCGCTGTTGGCCTCGGGCCCTTTGCCGGCGTGCTGGCAATTGCCGTGGGCGACGTCATGGTCTTCGGCAAGCTTTTCGCTGAAGCCATCGAAAACGTCGACAACAAGCCGGTGGACGGCGTCCGGGCCTCCGGCGGCGACAACATCCATGTCGTTCGGCTCGGCGTCTTCCCTCAAGTGTTCCCGGTAATGATGAGCCACGTGCTCTATTTCTTCGAATCCAATGTCCGCTCGGCCACCATCCTGGGCATTGTCGGAGCCGGCGGAATTGGATTGCAATTGTCCGACCGCATCCGCATCAACAACTGGCAGGAAGCCGCCTTCATCATCCTGATGATCCTGGTGACTGTGGCGATTATCGACGCGATCTCCCGCCGCATTCGCGCCCGGCTGATTTAGCCTGCAACATCAATCACCGGATCCTGCTCGACGTGCGGGCGAGCAGGATCACCGGAAGGATGCCGATGGCCACGATGATCAGAGCGGCCAAAGCCGCATCTTCATAAGTGCCGCGCGCCGCTTCGCCGTAGAGCAGCGTGGCAAGGCTCTCGAAGTTCAGCGGCCGCAACAACAACGTCGCGGGAAGCTCTTTCATGCAATCAACGAAAACAAGCAGTCCCGCCGCCGTCAGTGCTGAGCGGGACAAGGGCAAGTGAACGCGCAACAGCGTCCCGCTCGACGACTGGCCCAGCGTGCGGGCCGCATGGTCGTAAGCAGGCGGAATCCGGCTCAATCCGGCTTCAATGCCCCCCGCCGAAATGGCCATGAAGCGGGCGGCATAGGCGTAGACCAGCGCGGCTCCCGATCCGAGCAGCAACAGCCCCCCCGGCAATCCCGTCCAGGCCGTCCACCAGCCCCCCAACGCGCGATCGAACGCCGCGACTGGCACCAGAATGCCAATTGCCAACACAGTTCCCGGTACCGCATAGCCCAGGGAGGCTATGCGCATCGCCGCGCTGGCCCAGGTTGAAGCGTGCAGGCGTGAGGCATAGGCCAGCGCAAAGCCAATGGCCAGAATGGTCAATGTCGCGATCGCCGAGACGCTAACCGTATTGGCGGTGGCGCGCAGCAATGATCCCGACAGACCGGCAAATTCCAGCCGCCGCGCGGCGGCCACGACCAGGTAAATCGCCGGACCGGCAAACCCGATCAGGATCGGCGCCACACCCAGACCGAAGGCGATCGCGGCAGCAGGCCCCTTGAGCGCAAATCGCTGCATCTGCCGCGCATTCTGCGCCGTGGAGGCAAACCGTCGATTGCGCCGCGCCCATCGCTCGAGCATCAATACGGCCAGCACCAACACCAGCATGCCAATGGCGATCTGCGCTGCTCCTGCCAGATCCGTGCGCACGATCCAGGTCGTGTAGATGGTTGCAGTCAAGGTGCGCACGCCCAGAAATTGCGCCGCCCCCACATCGTTGAGCACTTCCATCAGAACCAGCGACACCCCAACGACGATAGCCGGCCGCGCCAAGGGTAGCGCCACCCGCCAGAAAATGGCGGAGCGTGGCACGCCGAGCGTCCGCGCAACTTCGGTAACGTTGGCCGCCTGGGTCAGGAACATGGCCCGAGCCGTCAGGTAGACGTAGGGATAAAGGACGAACCCGAATACCAGGATTGCGCCCCACATCGCCCGTAGATCGGGCAGGCGGAACTGGCGCGGACTGGAGTAGCCCAGCATCCAGCGCAGCACGCCCTGCACCGGCCCCAACGGGTTCAGGATATCGAGATAGGCATAAGCCATGATGTAGGTCGGCACCGCCAAAGGCAGCAATAGCGCCCATTCGAGCACGCCGCGCCCGCGGAAATCATAGGCGCTGACAATCCACGCCGCGCCGGTGCCGACCATGGTCGCGATCAGGCCAGAACCGGCCAGAAGCACCAGCGTATTCCAGGTCGACTGCGGCAGAACGAATTGGAAGATGTGGCCCCACAGCCCCCCGGTATCGGCCACCGCCGTTGCCGCAATCGCCACAATGGGGACAAGCGCAAGAGCCGCCGCGACAAACGCCACGGCGGCCCAGGGGCTGATTGCGATATCAGGGCGGCTTCGTCGGCGCCCTCGAGTCATGTCGGCCATAAGGAAGAGCGGCGTCCTTTGGACGCCGCGCCAATGCTCTAATTGCTGAAAGTGTCGAAGTTGACTTCGTCGACCAGTTCGCTGGCCCGTTTGCGGTACGGCAGCACCTCGGTCAGCGACAGGCTGTCGGGTTCCAGCGTGCCAAATTCCGCAATGATCGGATGAACCTCGGCGGTCGTGGACACCGGGTATTCGAAATTGGCTTCGGCATAGAGCTTCTGCGCCGCGTCGGAGACCAGATATTCGAGCAGTTGGACCGCTTCTTCACGATTGGGAGCATGCGCCGCCACAGCCGCACCGCTGACATTGACCAGCGTTCCGCCGCCCTCAAAGGTCGGGAGGATGACCTTGACCGCATCTGACCAGCCCTTTTGCTCGTCGCCGCTGGAGCCGCTGGCCATCAGACCGTAATAGTAGGAATTGGCCACGGAAATATCGCAGACACCAGCCGCAATGTCGCGCGCACCATCACGGTCGCCACCAGCGGCGGGACGCGCCTGATTGGCCTTGATGCCTTCAAGCCAGCTGCGTGTGGCATCCTCACCATACTTGGCCATATAGGCCGCGAACATCGCGGTATTGTAGGGGTGCTGGCCCGAACGGATACACAGCTTGCCGCGGAATTCTTCGTCGTCGAGCTGCTCATATGTGATGCTGTCGAGATCGAGTTCCTTGGCCGCATAGACAACGCGGGCACGACCCGACAGGGCAAACCAATTGCCTTCGGCGTCCCGCAGCGAGGCCGGAACGGCCGCTTCAAGGATTTCAGACTCGACCGGCTGGGTGACACCGGCATCGACCAGATCGATCAGGGCGCCGAAGTCAACGGCCATCAACAAGTCGGCCGGCGAGCTCGCGCCCTCTGCCTGAACCCGCTCGATCAGGCCGCTCTCGAGAAAAACTGTGTTGACCGCAATGCCGGTCTCAACCGTGAAAGCATCGAGGATCGGCTGGATCAGGCCCGGCTCACGCGTGGTGTAGATATTGACTTCCTGACCCAGCGCCGGGACGGCCACCGCCATTGCCAGCACGCTGGCCACAGCAAAACTCTTGAAATGCTTGCGCATAGTCGAACTCCCATTGCGACGACGTTGAGGTGCCCGGATCGGTCCGCCACACCCTGTTCGAGGCCGCAAAAGCCATATCGGATAGTAGAAGTCAAGTTTTTCTGAGGCACCTTAGAATCGATCTAAACTATTGATTGTGCTCAATAATCAGACCGGTTCGTTTTCCGATGGAAATATCAATACCTCATGCGCATTTACGGCGATTTTCACCGTATCGCCCGGGCGCACATCATGTCGTGACGTACCGCGCATCACCAGGGGCTCATCCATCCCCTCGACGGCCAGCAGCAGTTCCTCGATTTCACCCAGAATGGTCCGGTCTAACACCTGCGCGGGAAGGCCGGCCTCGCTCAGGATGATCGACTGCGGCCGCAGCAGCACCTTTGGCACCCCCTCAAGACCCGGCGCAGGAAAGCGCCCAAGTGGCGTCTCCAGCACATTGGCCTTCAAACGCGCCGGAATTACATTCATGATAGAAAAGAACGAGGCGGCGTAGGCAGTCCAGGGCGCATCATAAATGCGCTCGCCGGTCCCCATTTCAACCAGGCGGCCTTTTTGCATCAGCGCCACCATGTCCCCAATGGCCAAGGCCTCTTCCGGATCATGGGTCACGACCACTGCCGTCATGCCCAGCTCCCGCACGATTGACAGGGTCTCGTGCCGCACACGATCGCGCAGGCCGCGGTCCAGATTGGAAAATGGCTCATCCATCAGCAGCAGCCGGGGTTGCGGCGCCAGGGCTCGTGCCAGGGCCACTCGTTGCTGCTCGCCGCCGGACAGCATATGCGGGTAGCGATCCGCCAGGGCTGTGATGCCGATGCTGCTCAGAATTGAGTCTACACGGGCCCCACGCTCTGCGCGCGGCAGCCGGCCGAGCCCAAAGCCGATATTGTCGCGCACGCTCAAATGCGGAAACAGGGCATAGTCCTGGAACATGAAGCCGACCCGGCGATGCTCTGGCTCGACAAACACGCCGGGCGCCGACATCGGCGTACCCTCAATGGTAACACTGCCGGCATCGAGCGTTTCTATGCCCGCGATCGTTCTGAGCAGCGTCGATTTCCCGCAGCCGGAATGCCCGACCAGGCACAACACCTGTCCGGCCCCGATCTCGAGTGAGACATCGTCAAGCGCCGCGACACGGCCGAAATGCCGCGTGACGCCGGACAGGACAAGCATGGACTTTGCCTTTTTCATGCCTGCTAGTGGCGTTCGGCCCGCTCGATTGTCAAGTGATGCAGGCAAACCTGCCTGATCGGACTGTGTTCGAATTGTAGGTGAAGGAGAGGGGACTGGAGAAGACAACCATGTATCTCCAGCGTCTCGCGTTCATGTCACCGCCATCTCAGCCGTCAGGGCCTGCTTCAGTTTGAAGTAATTCGGCCAAGCTTCGTTCTTGCTGCGCTCAATAGCGGCTGCAAGCGAAAAGCCGTTGGCGGCACTGACCTTGGGCAGCTCGTCCCAACCCACCGGGACGGCCACCGGGGCGCCTTCTCGCGACCGTACCGAAAAGGGGCAGATCGCAGTCGAGCCGCGTTCATTGCGCAGATAGTCAATGAAGACACGTCCCTTGCGCTGTGCCTTGGAAAGGCTCGCCGTGTAGCGCTGCGGCTCCTCATCCGCCAACGTCTGGGCAAGCCCCTTGCAAAAGGCTTTCGCCTCCGGCCATTCAGCCTTTGGCCGCAAGGGCACGATGACGTGGATGCCTTTGCCACCCGAGACCATCGGGAAACTGACCAGTCCCAAATCCTTGAGCCGGTCGCGAATGTCGAAGGCAGCGCTGACAATGGCTGAGAAATCCAGGCCTTCGTCCGGATCGATATCAAACACCAGGCGGTCAGGCTTCTCGATATCGTCGAAATGTGAGCCCCAGACGTGCCATTCGAGCACGTTCATCTGAGTGCCCGCCACGAGCCCGGCCAGATCCTCGACATAAAAATAGTCTTGTTTCTCGCCGTCCTTTTCCACCACGGACCCGGAGCGCAATTGCTCTGGAAAACCGCCCGTATCGTGCTTCTGGAAGAAACACTGCTTGGTTCTCCCCTGCGGGCACCGCACCAGGCTCAACGGCCGCCCTGTGATATGGGGCAGCATGGCCTCGGCCACGTCCTCGTAATAAGCGACGATTTGCGACTTGGTGATCCCTTGCCCAGGATAGACTATCCGGTCCGGGGAGGTCAGGCGAACACCCAGCTTTTCAGCGACGGCCTCGCCATCATCGTCAAGACTCTGGCTTTTTTCCATGCTTACCTCCTTGGCGGGCTTGTCGCCGCGCAGGCCGATAAAGCTGGGATGGCGCAGGATATCGTCGCCCGTCAGCTCGGTATAGGCGATCTCGGCGACCAAATCCGGGGTGACCCATTTGGAGCCGCGCGCGCGATCCTTAGGCACGGCAGCGAACGGGCTGGTCTTGCGCTGGCGCTTCTCTAGCGCCTGGCCCAACTCGGCCAGCATGTCCTGGCTGAAGCCGGTGCCCACGCGCCCACGGTAGAGCAGCCTGTCCCCTTCCCATGTCCCCAGCAGCAGCGAAGCAAACCCTTTGCGTTTGGACGAAGGCGACCAGCCACCGATGACAAATTCCTGCCGTTTGAGGCACTTGATCTTGAGCCAGTCCTTGCTGCGCGCACCCCGATAGGACGCATTGGCACGCTTGGCGATCACACCTTCATGCCCATCGCGGCACAGGGCATCGAGCACGCTCTGCCCATGCCCTTCCACATGCGATGAATACTGCACGGGATCGTTTTTGGCCGTTTTGGAGAGCAGCTTTTCAAGCCGCGCCTTGCGCTCGGTCAGCGGCAGCTTGGTCAAATCCTTGCCATCGGCCTCGAGCAGGTCGAATGCGAAATATTCGAGCCGCCCGCCATCAGAAAGCACCGCCTTGAGCGTCGAGAAGTCCGTGCGCCCCTTGTCATCGAAAGCGCAGATTTCTCCGTCGATCAGCGCTGAGCCGATCTTGAGCTTTTGCAATGGCGCCACCAGGGCACCAAACTGCTCGGTCCAGTCCAGTCCATTGCGTGTGTAGAGACGCACATTGTCGCCGGCAACTGCAGCCAGGCAACGATAGCCGTCATATTTCATTTCAAACAGCCAGTTCTCGCCCGCCGGTACGCTGTCGACCAGCGTCGCCAATTGCAATGAGCGAAAGGCCGGCGTTTTGTCCGGCTTCGCCTTGGGGCGCTGCGGAGCCTTGTTGATCTCCTCCGCATTTTCCGGCTCGGAATGCCAGACCGCCTCCGCCGGTACTCTGGTTTTCTTCACTGGCTTGGTGCCGGAGGCAATCCCCTTGAGGTCCCGGCCAGTTTCGATTGATCGGGTGAAACGCGTGGTCAGCGTATTCTTGTCGCGCGCATAGGTGTCCCGATGCTTGATCAGAAGCCAGTTTTCCCGGTTCGGAGCATTCCGGCGCTTGGTGTCGCGTCCCTTCATGTGCACCAGCACATATTCGCCCTTCATGCGCTCACCGTAGAGCCTGAGCTTGAGGTCGCCGCTTTCGAGCCCCTCATGCGGATCACCGATCGGCTCCCAGGTGCCGCGGTCCCACAGCATCACGGTGCCGCCGCCATATTCGCCTTCGGGAATGGTGCCCTCGAAGCTGCCATAGTCCAGCGGGTGGTCCTCAACGCGCACGGCCAGGCGCTTGTCGGCAGGATTGTTGGACGGCCCCTTGGTGACCGCCCAGCTCTTGAGCACCCCATCGAGCTCGATGCGGAAGTCATAGTGCAGCCGGGTGGCGTCGTGCTTTTGCACCACAAAGCTGCCGCGTCCGGACTTGCTACCTTTGGGCGCATCACCAGCCGGCTCTTGCGTCTTGGCGAAGTTGCGCTTGGCCTTGTAGTCGCGGAGCAGATCCCCTGCCTTGTCTGCCGCCATGCTCAGCTCGCTTTCTTGCGTTTAGGTTTGCTGGTTGCCGGCCGTTTGGTCGAAGCCTTCTTCTTCTCGCCGCCTTCCAGGCTCTCCTTGAGGGCCGCCATCAGATCGACCACATTCTCGCCGCTCGGACGCTCGGGCGCTTCATCTGCTGTCGCGGTGATCTTGCGCCCCTTGGACTTCAGCTTCCGCTTGATCAGGTCCCGCAGGGCGCCCTGGTAATGATCCTTGAAGGCGCCGGCATCAAAGGGAGCGGTCTTTTTTTCGATCAACGCGGTGGCGACCTCCAAGAGGTCCGCCTCGGCTTTCTTGCCGGAAATCTGCGAGAAAAAGGGATCGGTTTTGCGAATCTCTTCCTCATAGTGAAGTGTCTCCAGCATCAGCCCTGTGCCGGAAGGCTTGATGGCTGCCAGATATTCCTTGCCCCGCATGGAGAGCTGGCCCAGGCCGACCTTTTCGGTCTGGCGCAGGGCATCGCGAATGACCCGGAATGCGTCCTCAGCCAATTCGTCCGTGGGCACCACGAAATAGGATTTGTCGAAATAGATCGGGTCGATCTCGCAGGCCCCAACGAACTGGGTCAGTTCCAGCGTCTTACGGGTCTCGAGTTTGACCGCGTCGATTTCGTCGTTGGTGAGCAGAACGTAATCGCCCTTCTCATACTCAAAGCCCCGGATGATCTCGTCCTTGTCAACCGGCCCAACGCCCGCCACGACTTTCTCGTAGTGAATAGGTTTTCCGGTGGGTTCGTGTATCTGCCGGAAGCTTGGCCGGGCCCCGGATCGGGCGGCGCTGAACAATTCCACGGGGATGGCGACCAGCGACAGACGAAGCTGGCCTTTCCAGATTGGACGCGAAGCAGGCATGGCGTTTCCAGATATTGGCTCGTTTCGCCAATTCAACGCCGGACACTCTTCCCCGTTCCGGGCGCTCCCCACTGGAACGTTTATCAGGCCCGAACATTTCCAGCGGGAAATGAGGTGATGGGTTATGCAATCGGCGAGGATCGTTCTGGACCGGATGCGCGCTGACGAAGCCGGCCCCGAGTTCAAACTTGTCTATTCTTCCGATGAGATGCCGGGCTGGCGTCGGCAGAGACGCGGGCGTGGCTTTTCTTATGTCGATGACAACGACAGGCACCCCCGAGCTTCAGAGCTGGTGCGTATCAGGGCTCTCGCCATACCCCCCGCCTGGAACGATGTTTGGATATGCAAGGACGGCTGCGGGCATATCCAGGCCACTGGTCGCGACGAGAGGGGGCGCAAGCAATACCGCTATCACGTCGCGTGGACTGAGCATCGCAATGCCAGCAAATTCGACACACTGGCGGCTTTTTCCAAGGTTTTGCCGGCCCTTCGCCAGCAGGTCCAATCCGATCTGCGCCGCCGCAGTTTTACCTATGAGCGCGTGACGGCATCGGTGGTTTGGCTCCTCGACAACAGCTTGATCCGCGTGGGCAACCCGGCCTATGCCCGGGACAATCAGAGCTTCGGACTGACGACACTCAGGCACCGGCATATCGACATCACCGGTTCGACACTGCATTTCCATTTCAAAGGTAAATCAGGAAAGCAGTGGCGTCTGCAACTTGCTGACCGGCGCATCGCCAATGTGGTTCGCTCGCTGCAGGATATGCCGGGCCAGCACCTGTTCCAGTATGAGGGCGAGGAGGGTCTTTGTGCCATCACCTCGCGCGATGTGAACGACTATATCGCGGCTTTTGCCGGACCCGACTTTACCTCCAAGCATTTTCGCACCTGGGCGGCCACCGTCAGGGCGTTCGGTCTGTTTTCGACGCTGGGCCTGCCGGAGACCAAATCCGCCACAGCACGAGCTATCAACAGTGTCATTGATCAGGTTGCCGATCGGCTGGGCAATACCCGTACTGTCTGCCGCCAATGTTATGTGCATCCTGCCGTGCCGCAGGCCTGGCAGGATGGCGTCTTGCCCCTACCCGGCCGGCTCAAGCCCATCGAGGGGTTGGACGAAGACGAGGTGGGGACCAAAGCTTTCTTAGAAAACCTGAACGGCTCTTGATTGGGCCGGGATCGAGCCCTTTCATGACCAGCACACCCACTGCGATGGACGGTGGGTCTGGTTGAGGCTTGTTCGGTCATGTTTTGAAATGTCTCGATCAGCGCGTCCACGTCATCCCGGCAGTAAGAGCAGGCGCCCGAAGGCGCCTGCATATCCGAATTACCAGGGGCGCTCTTCCAGTTCGACGGTCTTGTCGAAGGGCATGCCCAGCTTCTCGTAGAAGGCGCGACGCATGCGGCGATCCTTGTCCTGCACCATCCACGCCCGCTTGGCGATCTCTTCGCCGTCTTCCTGCGGGATCACCACAATGCCGTCGTCGTCGGCAATCACCCCATCGCCGGGGCGCACATACACGCCACCGCAGGTGATCGGCTTGCCCATAGAGGAGAGTTCGAGCCGACCCGCCATGTGGCGCATGGAGCGAACTGAGCAGAACACCGGGTCCTGCTGCATGATGCATTCACCCGAGTCTCGGCATGCACCATCAATGATGAAGCCGACCGACCCTTTGACGCGCGCATCAAGCAGGTTGTTCGAGCCCAGCAGGCCGCAGCGGGACTGCTTGGTGTCGACCACGTGCACTTCATCAGGGGCACCGAAACTATGGCCCGCCGGCCAGAGGGCGTCGGGATGGCTGCTGCGATCCGGATTGCGCTTATATTGACGATCATCGAACTCGTCGTAGCTCATCGCCGGGATGGTGCGGTTGATAATGTTGAATTCGGCGGTCGTCGCGATGCCGGCGAAAAAGATGCCGGGGAACAACGGTCGCAGCCGCGGATCCATCTCATAGGTGTTCATGTAGCCCATGGAATCCAGGGCGTCGGTTACGTCTGAGGTACGTACCTTACGCAGGATCTCGAGTGTGCTGCTATTGATAGCCATGTTACTTTCCTTCTAGTGATTTCAGGTCTGACGGCGCCCGCACATGCGGGCGCTGAGGAGCTCAGTTGAGGATCGACAGGCCGGTCTCGCCGTCGAAGAAATGCATGCGGGTGGTGTCGAACCAGACAGTCACCGTGTCGCCCAGGCGCACCTGGCTTTTGGCGTTGAAGCGGGCGATGCAGCGCGCCTTGCCGGCCTTGGACTTGATCTCGTCCAGGCTGTCCGAGCTGCGCACCTCGGCCGGCTTCGCGTCGATGCCGATATGGACGATCACATCCGAACCAAGGGCTTCGACCAGATCGACTTCAGCAGCGATGCAATCGGACGGATCGGCGTTGGCAATCGAGGATGCCTCGGCAAGATCCTCGGGCCGAATACCTACGATCAGCTTGCGTCCGGCATATTGCGACAGGCTGGAGAATTGCTCGACAAGCGTTGCCGGAAGCTTCAACCGATTGTCGCCCAGCCGGAGGAAGAGCGTATCGCTCTCCTTTTCGAGTTCGGCCCAATACATGTTCATGGTGGGCGAGCCGATAAAGGCGGCGACAAAGGTGTTGCGCGGCTTGTTGTAGATGTTGGACGGGGTGTCGACCTGCTGCAGGACGCCATCCTTGAGCAGAGCCACGCGGTGCCCCATGGTCATGGCTTCCACCTGGTCGTGGGTCACATAGACGGTCGTGACACCCAGCCGGTGCTGGATCGACGCAATTTCGGCGCGCATCTGCACCCGGAGCTTGGCATCCAGATTGGACAGTGGTTCGTCCATCAGGAAGACCGAGGGCTTGCGAACAATCGCCCGGCCCATGGCCACGCGTTGGCGCTGGCCGCCGGATAGCTGGCCGGGACGCCGCTTCAGATAGGCTTCGAGTTCAAGCACGCGCGCGGCTTCGTGCACCCGCTTGTCCACCTCCTCCTTGGGCATTTTGGCGATCTGGAGCGGGAAGGCGATGTTGTCGTAAACGCTCATATGGGGGTAGAGCGCATAGGACTGAAACACCATGGCGATGTCGCGATCCTTGGGATGCGTGTCGTTGACGAAGTCATCGCCGATCCACACGGCCCCGTCGGTAATCTCCTCAAGTCCAGCGATCATCCGCAAGGCGGTAGATTTGCCGCAGCCCGAGGGACCGACCAGGACGAGGAATTCCCCATCCTCGATCTCCAGGGAGACATCGTTGACGGCGCGAAGCTGTCCACCGGCATAGGTTTTGGTCAAATTCTGTAGAGTTACACTGGCCATGGGTCTGCTCCGGGCGGATCACTTGAAACCTTGCGTGGCGATGCCCTTGGTGAGCAGCCGCTGCGAGGCGAGGAAAAAGCCGAGCACTGGGCCAATGGAGACAAGCACCATGGCGAACAGTCCACCAAAGGAGGAGGAACCGCCGCTCGGATCGAGGAAAAGCCGCAGAGCTACCGGAACCGTCATGCGGTCCGTGTCGGTGAGGTAGATCAACTGGCTGAAGAAGTCGTTGTACGTATTGATGAAGGTGAATACCGCTGTGGTGGCGAGCGCCGGCATCGACAGAGGCAGAATGATCCGCCAGTAGCGCTGCCAGTAGGATGCGCCGTCGACCACCGCCGCCTGTTCAAGCTCATGGGGCAATGAGCGCATGAACTGCACCATCAGGAAGATGAAGAAGGCATCGTGCGCCAGGAATTTCGGCACCACGAGGGGCAGGATGGTGTTCACCCAGCCGATATTGAGAAAGAAGATATATTGCGGGATCAGCTGCACGTGGATCGGCAGCATCATGGTGCCGAGCATGATGGCAAAGAGCCACCACTTGCCGCGGAATTCGAGCCGCGCGAAGGCGTACGCCGCCATTGAGCAGGCCAGAAGGTTGCCGACGATCGCCAGGGCACAGATGATGAACGAGTTCACATAGAACTGCGTGAACGTCAGATTCCCATAGAGCTGCCAGCCGCGAACGAAATTCTCCAGCGTCCAGTTGGTGGGGATGAACCCCATGTCGCCGAAGATCTCGGTCTCGGGACGCAGCGCGCTCAGCACCATCCAGATAACCGGGTAAAGCATGATGCCGAGTATGGCGATCAGCAAGGTATGCAGGCCCAGGCCCTTGAGCCGGCGGATATTTTCGCGCTTGCGCCGCTCGGAGCGCAGCAGCTCTGGATCGTATGTCTTAACGGTCGCCATAGAACACCCAATAGCGTGAGGACCAGAACATCAGCGCCGTGGCGAGGCCGATAGCGATCAGCAGGACCCAGGCCATGGCCGACGCGTAGCCCATCTGCAGCTGCTGGAACGCCTGCTGGTAGAGATAGAGAGAATAGAGCAGCGTCGAATCCACCGGCCCGCCCCGCCCATTGGAAACCACGAAGGCCTGGGTGAAGGACTGGAAGGAATTGATCAACAGCAGCACGGTGTTGAAGAAGATTACCGGCGTGATCAGCGGCAGGGTGATCCGACGGAAGCGCTGCCAGGCATTGGCTCCATCGATCGAGGCAGCCTCATAGTAGGATTCCGGGATCTGCCGCAGGGCGGCCAGAAAGATCACCATGGACGCACCGAAGGTCCAGACATTCAATGCGATAACGGAGGGCAAGGCAAAGGTTGGATTGTTGATCCAGCCACGGCCAGCCACACCGAACAGCGCCAGGATGTCGTTGACGACGCCGCGCTCGCCGAAAACCTCTTTCCAGAGCAGACCGATGCCGACACTGGCACCGATAAGCGAGGGCACATAGAAGAGCGAGCGGTAGATTGCCAGGCCCCGCAGGCCGCGATTGAGCGCCACCGCAACGGCCAGCGAGAACAGCAGCACCAGCGGAACCGAGAAGCCAACATATTTCAGCGTCACCCAGATCGAGGTGATGAAGCGTCGATCGGATGTGAACAGCCGCACATAATTGTCGAACCCGACAAACGAGGGCAGGCCGATTACTGCATAATCGGTGAAGCTCAGATAGAGCGACGCCAGCATGGGCAGGGCCGTGATCAGAATGATGCCGGCAAACCAGGGCAAAAGGAACATGTAAGCCGCCCGGTTGTCGGCCTTCTTCAGGGCAGATCCTGTTCTGTTTCGGGGGATTTCCCGCACGGACCTTGCCGTTTCCGACGCGGTCAGTACCGGACCATTTGCGGCATCAATCGAGCTCATTCACTCTCCCTCTCCGCCTGCCACAGGGCCGGCCTTGGGTCTAAACAGCTTCAGCTATGCGCCGAAGTGTTGGCGCGCGGGTGACGTCGGCCCGCGCGCCAGTTCTTGGTTAGCGGGCAGCCTGGGTCAGCTGCTGCTGCAGATCGGCGATGAGCTGGTCTGCGCCCTGCTCTGGGGACAGTTGACCAAATGCCACCGCGTCATAGGCGCGATTGAGCGTATCAGTCAGCGCCTGGTAGCCGCCGGCCGGCCAAAACACCGGATTGGCGTCGTCGATCACGTCCTGATACAGCTTGATATGCTGTACTTGGGTGGGCTGCGTCTCAGGATCTTCAGCCTGAGCGGTTGCCAGAGCCGGAATGGACACCACGCCATTGTCCGATTCGTAGATCCCGGCAGCCTCTTCGTTCTGGGTCCAGAAGTTGATCCACTCGGCGGCAACAGGCACCAGTGCCTCATCACAGCTCGCACCAATTGCAATGCCATTGGCGCCAATATCCATGCCGACCGTTCCATCCGGACCAACCGGATAGGGCATGATGCCGATCGTGGTACCCGGGCTCACGGTATCCACCGTAGTCTGCACCGAACCAAGCTGGTTGGGCGGACGGTTGGTCATAAAGCCGCGATTATTGGCGATGTTGGATTCTTCGATCAGTGCGCTATTGTCGCTGATCATCACCTCGGGAGGCTCGGTGACCCCGGCAGTGCGCAGGGCTTCCCAATATTCGAACCACTGGATGGCGACATCCTTGGTGAAGCCGACATTCGAACCGTCGAACACATCCTCGCCATGCGACTGCACCCAGGTCACGAAGGCATCCTGCTCGCGACCCATATTGTGCACCGAGGCCGCGCCTTCGGGCAGATGCGGAAGAATGGCGGTGAGATATTCGGCGAACTCGTCCCAGGTGTAGGGATATTCGAGCGGTGCAACGCCAGCATCCGCGGCAGCTTGCGCCATCTGCTCATTATACATCAGGGCGAAGTAGAATACGCCATGCGGGATCATGTAAAGATTGCCGTCGGCACCACGCGCTGAGTTCAGCACGGGCTCAGGAATACCCGAGACATCGAGGGTTCCGTTCTCGACCAGCTCGTCGAGCGGCATCAGGATGTCGGGACGGGCATAGGTTGCCAACCAACGCGTCTGCATGGTGATGGCACAGGGCTGGTTGTTGCCGGTCGACTGGATCGTCAGGCGCTCCCAGTACGGCGACCAGTCTGCGTTCTCGCGAACGATAGAAACGTTCGGGTGCTGACCTTCGAAGAGCTGGATGATCTGGTCTGTCTTGTCGTTGCGGACCTGACCACCCCACCAGCTAAACCGGATCTCACCCTGCAGGTCACTATCCTGCGCGGCAGCGCCACTGGGCAGAACGGCCATGGACAAAGCCAGGACCGAGGTCGCGAGTAATGATCCTGCCAACCCCTTCTTAAGACGGAATTCTTGCATGGTTTCCTCCCTTTGCAAATTCCCTCGCCTGCGCGCCTGACAACCAGATCGCAGACAATTTCTTTCTAGCGCGACACCCTGCTCACCCCTCCGCGAGAACTTGGCGCCTCGTTACTATCCCATTCTTGTATGCAAGAAACACCGCTGTCAACGATAATGAGTCACTAATTTGCGTACGCCGTCTTACAGCTCGCTTGCACCCGCAAAGCCCTGCGTGCCATAGCAATCAACGCCGAACGCATGATATCAATCCACCTGCAATGGACGCACTGGATCAGGTGATGGTTACGCCCGTCATCGGGATCAAACGAGGCTCTGTTGTATGCAACTAAGAGATAAAATCGTCAGGTCGCTTCATGAACCAGTCCCATCGGGAGACCGTCAGGCTTTTGAATACGCCCTGGGTCCAGTAAGGGTCGGCAAAGGCAAACTTCTCGGCGGCCTCCTGCGACGCCGCACGCATCACGATCATGCTGCCGATCGGCTCTCCATCAGCATCAAGATACGGGCCCGCCAGGATCAGATCTTCGTCCAGCCCGGCATAGTAGGCCCGGTGCTGCGGGCGATATTCCAGTCTTCCGGCCATACCGTTCGCCTTGTCGCGGCCACTGACGATGAACAGCACTGCATCCTCCCCGACTAATCAGTGGTCTTCTGGTAGAGGCGCGACACCGAAGCGCCGTCTTCCATTTCGTTTCCGGCCTCAGCGTAAAGACGATATTGCCGCACGGCGACATCGAGGAGGGGCAATTCAAGCCCCAGATCGTGCACGAAGCGCTCTACCGATTTCAGGTCCTTGTTGACCTGGCGCACATAGCTGCGCGGTGGATCGAAGTCTTCGGCGCTCATCTGCGTGTAGATGCGCTGGAGGATTGCGCTATCCGCTAGCCCTCCCTTAAGGCAGACAGGCAGGAGATCCGGGTCAATCCCTGCAGCGCGGCAGCTCGCAAGGATTTCTGCCATAAGAATGTAGTTCGCGCCCACAATGGCCTGATTCAGGATTTTGGTTTTCTGACCCGAACCAAGCGGCCCCATCAGCGTGACATTCTGCGCAATATTGCCCAGCAACGGCTCTGCGTCTTCAAATGCCGAAGGATCGCCGCCGGCCATGATGGTGAGTTCGCCTTGGCGGGCTGGCGCGGGACCACCAGACATGGGCGCATCGATCCATTTTGCCCCCATCTCCTTTTCAAGACGGCTGGCCAGCTTCAGCGTCGCCTCCGGAGACGTGGTCGAAAGATCCACCAGCATGCGCGCGCCGCGCCCGGCCTCAGCAAAGCCGTTGGAACCGAAACAGACGCTTTCGATGGCCGCGTCGCCCAGAACGCAGACGAACACGACGTCTGAGTTCTTCCAGACTTCGGCCGGGCTCGAAGCCCATTTGGCGCCGCTGCCACGGATGGTGTCAAAGCGTTCCGGCTCCAGATTCCAGACCGTCAGATCATAGCCCTGCTCCCGCAACCGCTCAGCGATGGGCGCCCCCATGATGCCAAGGCCGACAAGGCCAAGGCGGGTGGAAGTGTCGAAGGCAAGCTTGGTCATCGCTCCGCTCCTTCTTGAGTCTGAATACGGTAGATGCGGGCGGCATTGTCGTGAAACAGCGCCTGCTGGTCCCTTTCGGGCAGGTCACTCACGCAGGCCATGAACCCATTGAAGATAGTGTCGAAGTCAGCCACGAGGCCGTCGACCGGAAAATTGGATGCGAACATGCAGCGCGCCACACCGAAGATCTCAATGGTGTCGCGGATGATTTGGCCATTCGCCTCTACGGTCCAGGCACGATCCTTCTGCCCAAGACCCGAAATCTTGATGGCAATGTTGGGGCACTCGGCGGCCCGTTTCAGGGCTCCGCGCCAGGCATTGAGGCCCTCTGAACTGCGATCCGAAGGCAGGCCGGTGTGATTGATGATGATCTGGGTGTCTGGAAACGCCGCAGCCAGATCGGCCGCTTCCGAGAGATGCCACCACGGCGTTTGCAGATCAAAGCTCAAGCCATTTAGCGCGAGCATGGCGAAACCACGCCGGAAAGCGGGATCCCCCATGCTGCCCGGTGCACCGCGAACAACCTCTTCGGGCCGCGCTGCCGCCTTTGGCTTGTGCCGGATGCCACGGACAAATCCGGTGTGGCCATGCGCCTCGAGCACGGACGCAGCGTCATCCCGGTCCAGCCAGGCCTGCGCCACCATCACGCTCGGCAGCCCTTCTTTCTTGCGAAGTGCCTCGACCCAGGCGACCTCACCCAGCGGGTCGACAGGATTCCATTCGGTTTCGATAAAGACGCTGCCAACAAGTTCAAATGCCGAGGCATCGCGCCGATAGTCGCCGGGCAGATAATTGCGCTTGAGCGCATCGTAATTGCCGTAGCGAAAGCTCACCGGCTTGTCGGCGAGCCAGGGCAGATAATTTGCGTCCAGATCCCAGAAATGCTGGTGTGCATCGATAACCCGCACATTTCCCTCCCTTGCGGGAGCCGGAGGGCCGGCTCCCGAAATCGATATGGCTAGGCTTGAAGTTCGGCGTAGAAGCGATCGATAGCGTCGGTATCGACACTCTCGTCATGGGTTCGCCCAAGGGCATCGTAGCGCTTGCGCCGGGCATTCATGTCGGCGACCAGCACCGCCTTGGCATGCAGAGCGACCTGCTTGGCGATCTCGATCGGCACAACGATCAAACCGTCGTCGTCGCAGCCCACAATGTCGCCAGGGCGCACCTGCGCACCCCCGATACCAATCGTGGTATTGAGTTCGACAACCTCGATGCGACCCGGAATGATGGTCCGGCCGCGCTCCCGACAAACCATCGGCGTCTTCTGCATGGTGACTTCGCCGGTATCGCGGCAATGACCATTGGTGACAATGCCAACTGCACCAGCAGCCTGCAGAGCAAGGACATTTTCAGACCCGAAGAAGCCGACCTCGCCCGAGCTGCCCACGTCGGTGACAACGACGCTGCCATCCTTGACGAGATCATTTAGACCCCGCCCGTTATGCCCGTGCTTGTTGAACCAGATGCCATGGGCCCCAACGATTTCTTCAGTTGTTTCGAGCGACCACATCGGCTTGTTGGCCGGGACGCAGCGTTGCGTGACAGCTGGCCCCCAGAACTTCATACCCAGCCAGAGCGGGCGAATTTCCTGGGATACCAGGCCAATATTGAAATAGCCCAGGCCATCCATGGCGTCCGCAACATCAACGACGCGCAAAGGCTCAAAAAACTTTCGGATATGATAGGGATCCACGGCTTTGCCGTCGGCATCCTTGGGCTCGTAAGACATGACGAATCCTTGCTGGCGCACGCTTGGCGCCACCCTTGTATGAGTGATTAGGACGGGCTCCCCCCGATCCACGTCGTCATTCTTGTATGCAAGGTTTCAGGGTGTCAACGCTTTTTGGCGCATATTTTTGCCGAAGAAGGAACTCGACAGGACAGCGCGCCCGGATATTGGGGGACGTCAAGCCGCCGCGCTAGTCGTCATTCTCCAGGCGAGACTGCAGGAATGGCAGGCTGTTCAAGAAGTGCTCCCTGGTCAGTTTGGCGAGCAATTGACCGTCCCTTGACGCCAGTGCCGTGAACATCTTGGTGTGTTCAAACAGGGCGCCCGTCCAGCGGCCGGTGTCCAGATTTGCCAGGGCGCGCGCGCGCTCCACCCTTGGCACCAGCGACTGCCACACCGTGTGAAGCACTGGATTTGCGGCAATTTCCACCGTTCTTTGGTGGATCTTCTGGTTAATTTGCATATAGGGCGCCCGCTCTTTGCGGGTGTGAAAGTCGATCATTTCCGCCAGCAAACGGCCGATCTCGCCAATCTCGGCTTCCGTGATTTTCTGGCAGGCCAACTCGGCAGCTATACCCTCGATTGCGCCAAACACGACGAACAGATGTTCAAGGTCCGGCGCATGCAGCTCGGACACCACAACACTGCGGTTAGGCAGCAGATCGACGAGCCCCTCTGCTGCAATCGTCCTCAACGCCTCGCGGACGGGTGTTCGCGACACGCCAAGCTGTTCGCACAATTGCACTTCTCGCAATCGCTCACCTGGCGGCAACTCTCCGGACAGGATCATGCTGCGCAGCTTGCCAGCGGCTTCTGCATGCAACTGCCCCTTTTTTCGCCCCAAGGAGTCGCCGGGTTCGTTGGCCAATGGCCCGTTTTCTGCGGTTTTGCCCATATCTGCTCGTATGCAGCTTTCACAAAAAAAGCAAGATGCCGAAATTCCGGCCTTGATTTTCAGCTAACACCAGTCTTGTATACAAGAATTGATTTCAGGAGGGGGCTCCGGCGCCGCCTTTCTGCACCTGGGAGGAGCCGATGTCCGAACGCGCTGCCAATGCGAGCCACCATGAAGAACCTGACAGCTTGCCGCCATTGACCGGCTTGCGCGTGCTGGACTTGAGCCAGGTCATGGCCGGCCCCTTCTGCTGCATGTTGCTTGGTGACATGGGGGCGGACGTGATCAAGGTGGAACCTCCTGAAACCGGCGATCAGACCAGAAAGTCAATGGGCTTCCGCATGAAGGGTGAGGATAGCCCGGGCTTTCTGGCGCTTAATCGCAATAAACGCAGCATTACGCTCAATCTCAAGACACCGGAGGGCCAGAATATTCTGCATAAGCTGGTCGAGACGGCAGACATTCTGGTTGAAAACAGTCGACCGGGTGTCAGCAAGAAGCTCGGGGCCGACTATGAGACATTGTCCCGGATCAATCCACGACTGATCTACGCCAGCATATCCGGCTTCGGCCAAACCGGCCCGTGGTCCCAGCGTCCCGGTTTCGATCTGATCGCTCAGGCCATGGGCGGGATCATCAGCGGCACCGGCATCCCGGGAGCAGAACCGGTCAAGTCGGGCATCCCGGTGGGCGATCTGGGTGCGGGTATGTTTGCCAGCTACGGCATCCTGTCCGCGGTGATCGGGCGCGAGCGCACCGGCAAGGGACAATATATCGATACCTCACTGCTCGACGCCGCCCTGGCGCTGTCTGTTTGGGAAAGCACAGAATACTGGGCGACCGGCAAGTCGCCCGGACCGCTCGGTACAGCCAACCGGATGAGCGCACCCTATCAGGCCTTTGCCGGATCGGACGGCAATTTCGTTGTCGGCGCCGCCAATCAGAAACTCTGGCTGATCTTCTGCGATGTGATCGGGCGTCCCGAGCTGAAGGAAGACCCGCGCTACGCCAACAATATCGACCGGGTTCAGCGTCGAAGCGAACTGGCCGACGAACTGAAACCGACTTTCCTTGCCCGTCCTGCCGAAGAATGGGTTGAGAAGTTTCTCGAAGCCGGCGTTCCTGCCGGGCCGATCAATGATTACAGCGTGGCGCTCGACAACGAGCACGTCCACCACCGCAAGGCCGTGATCGAAATTGAGCATCCTGTCGAGGGGAGCTTCAAGGCACTGGGCTTTCCAGCCAAACTCTCGCACACCCCAGCAGCGGTCCGTCGGCCGCCACCGCTACTGGGCCAGCACACTGACGAGATTCTGAGCGAACTTGGCCTGCTCGACGAGCAGAACCACAAAGCGATCCCGGTATGACGGAGCCAGTCGACCTCGGCCGTGTCCGTCTTGAGCGGGACGGTGCTGTCGCGCGGATCATCTTTGATCGGCCCGACGCCCATAACGCCTTTACCTGGGCCATGTATGAAGAGCTAGATGCCATTCTCGCCTCGATCAGCGAGGATCCGGACCTGCGGGTCGTGACGCTGCGCGGCGCTGGTGGAAAAGCCTTCGTCGCCGGGTCCGATATCTCCCAGTTCAGGGAATTTGACGGCGGCGCCGATGGCATCGCCTATGAAGCCAAGATGAACCGCTATTTCCAGCGCATCCTGGCGGTACCGGTACCCACCGTGGCCATCGTGGATGGTTGGGCGGTTGGTGGCGGGCTCAACATTGCCGCCTGCTGCGATATTCGCGTCGCCAGCAGGCGAGCCAGGTTCGGCAGCCCGATCGCGCGCACCATCGGCAATTGCGTTTCCATGCAGACCTACGCCCGTGTTGTCGGTGGCTTCGGGGAAGCGCGGGCCAAACGCATGCTGATGCTGGCAGAATTCATCGAAGCGGATGAGGCGATGGCGGCAGGATTTCTTGCCCGTCTGGTAGAGCCTGACGAAATCGACCAGGCAGCGCAGGAGGTAGTCGAGCGTCTGCTTGAAAATGCCCCCATAACCTTGCGCGTCAGCAAGGCAGCCATAGGCCGCGTCCTGGCCCGCGATATAGACCCGGCGGACGACCTCATCGGCCTCACCTATGGCAGTGAGGATTTTCGGCGTGGCGTCGAGGCCTTCGTCAGCAAAACCAAACCGGAATGGCAGGGCCGCTGAAGCGGCGGGAGGATTACTGTGAGCACGTCCAGCGACCGTATCAAGGTTTGGACCAGGGTCGATTTGATCTTCAAGGCCAGCACCAGGTTCAACAATCCCTATGCCGACGCGCAGGTCTGGGTAGACCTTGAAGGCCCTAATTTCTCCAGGCGCGTATACGGATTCTGGAACGGCGGAGACGAGTGGGTCGTCCGCGTGCTTGCCAACGCCCCGGGCGAGTGGCACTGGACCAGTGGCAGCAGCCCCAATGATACCGGACTATCGGGGCAATCCGGCAGGTTTGTCGCCGAGAGCTGGACGCCCGCAGAACTGGATGCCAATCCAAACCGACGCGGCATGATTGGGGCGACCCCGAATGGTCGTGGGCTGCAATACGCCGATGGCACCCCATTCTTTCTTCTGGGCGACACCTGGTGGTCTCTTCCCAGCTTCCGCTTTCCGCTTGCAGATGCAGCTACGACCACCGGCACGCTAGGGCCCCAGTCGACGCTCAATGACTATGTGGCCGTGCGCAAGGCTCAGGGGTTCAACTGCGTTGGCCTGATTGCGGCCCAGCCCGCCTGGGCCAATGACGGTAAGCCGAACAGCCTGCAAATGGACGATGGCACCTGGGTGCGGGCCGCCTGGAAACAGCCCGGCACCCAGTCTGCCAAGGACATGCACAATGAAGGCGGGCGTCCTTTCGAGTTTCCCGGCAAGGTGCCGGGCTTCGAGGACGTATTTCCCGACATGGACCGCATCAATCCGGACTATTTCAAGGTTCTGGATCGCAAGATCGATTATCTCAACGATCAGGGCATGGTGCCGTTCATTGAGATTTCGCGCCGCGACAGCGGCCAATGCTGGCAGAAATTTTACGACTGGCCGGAATCTTACGCGCGCTATGTGCAGTACATGATCGCTCGCTATGGAGCGCATATCACGCTGCTGAGCCCCATCCATTACGACTACTATGAACAAACGATCCCGGCGGAGGACTACAATGTCCCGATCGACCTGGCGATCAAGCGCTATGGCAAGCCGCCTTTCGGCACCATGCTGACGGCCAATCCCAATCCTTCGACGCTGGTCAATTTCGGGCCGGACAGTTGGATTGACCTGCACCAGTCGGGCAATGTGCGCGAGCACTATACCTATTGGTACCTGACCGAGATGTTTGAGGCCGAGCGCAAGCCGGCGATCAATGGCGAGCCCTATTATGCCGGGCTGCACCAGCTCGGGGAGCCTTACCCATTACGGGTGCCACCTGACAGTGAAGATGATCGCATCTATGTCCGCTCCGGCCTTTACGGCAGCTTCCTGTCAGGTGGGTTGGCCGGGTTCATCTATGGGGCCGAGGGCATCTGGCAATCCGACATCGAACCCGAATCCCTGCACAAGATGTGGGACAGCTTCGGTTGGAAATCGGGCAATCAGGTTCAGCACCTCAAGACTTTCGCGACTGTCGAGGGCCAGCGCTATCTTGAGCTGACCCCTTGCACCGAAATGGTAGTCCCCAACAAGACGGGCCCGGGATACGCCTATAAGGGGTGGAGCTATTGCGCGGCCACGCAGGACCGATCCTTGATCATGCTCTATTTCGAGGCCGACGCGCCGATGGAAGCAAGGCTGCGTGGGGTTAAGCCGGGTGACCAGTTCCAGCCGCGCTTCTTTGATCCGCGCAACGGCGATTGGCGCGAACCGGGCGAGGCCATTTCGGTGCCGCGCAATGGTGTGCTGCCCTTGCCACCCCGTCCCGATGCCGAGGACTGGGGCCTGATGCTACAGCGCCTCTGAGCGCAAGACGTTCCTCCCAGGGAATGAAAGCGCCGTGCCCAGATGGGCCGGCGCTTTCGCTTTGGTGGGATGAAAAAGGGGCGCCTTTCAGCGCCCCTCTGAACATGGCTGTGATCCCCTGCTATTTCTTCCGCAGCCGCTTCATGAAGTCCTCGCGGTTCTTCCTGTAGGGGTGCGGCGGCATGTCGGGGAACATGGATTGGGTGGACTCATCGGGCGCAATGCCAAGCGCTTCGAACAGCATGCCCCGGTCGTAACGATCATTCTCGGATTCCTGCTTGGCATAATAGAGCACGTCATCAATCACGTCCTGCGGCACCACGATGGCGCCATCGCCGTCCGCCACCACAAGATCGCCCGGACGGACTGTCGCGCCGCCAATCTCGACCGTTGAATTGGGCTCTCCGAATTCGACACGCCCCTGGTACATGGGCTGCACCACCCAGCGGTGCCAGCATGGCATGGCTTTCTGGTAGAGCTGCTCATCGGTGTCGCGTGCTCCGCCATTGGTCAGAACACCCTTCACCCCGTTCGCGGCCCAGACCATGGAATCCATCGAGCCAATGGCGGGTGTCTTCTGGCCCATGGTGTCGATGACCAGAAAATCGCCCTCCCCTACCTGCTCCTTGAAATCCCCCATGTTCCAGAGCTGACGGTACCAGTAGTCATAGGCCCATTTGGTATAGTCCTCGGGTGACAGTTCCGGTACTCGCTGCTGGGTCGGAATGTGCCGGTAGGTCTGGGCGAATCCGGCAGCCTTGGTGCGATAGAGCGGCCGGATTTCGGGATCAACCGTCCCGACGTGATGCAGCCCAACCCAATCCATGCCATCGCGGACATCGGTCACCCTGAGCTTGGCGACCGTATCGAGAATTTCCTTGCGCTTCTTGGCGTCCATTGATGCCTCCCTTGTTGATGATGTTCATTCGCCGCGCCGACGATCCATCTCGGCCAGCTTCTCCACGCGGCGGCGGAAATGCGGTTCGGTGCTGAATTCGGCGGCGAGGAATGCGCGCGTGACGTCGGCTGCGATCTGCGGCCCGATGATCCAGCCGCCAATGCAAAGCACATTGACATTGTCATGCTCGACACATTGCCGGGCGACATAGGTGTCATTGGCCACGGCGGCCCGAATGCCCGCAATCTTGTTGGCGGCAATGCAAGCTCCGGCGCCTGTGCCGCAGACGAGCACGACCCGATCCACCTTGCCTGCCTGGATCAAGCCAATGGCGGAGCGGGTGACATCGGGAAAATCCACCGGCTCTTCCGAAGTCGCGCCCATCTCGATCACATCATCGCAATGCTGGGCCAGGACGTCCCGGATGAACCGCTTCATCGGAAAGCCGGCATGGTCACAGGCCAGCCCGATGGCGGCTCGGCGCGGAATCTCCAATCCCCTCGCTGACAGCGTCTCGTTCACCTCGATCCTCCTCGTTTCCACAGAGCTCATACCGTGGTATTACCACTTTGACAAGGAGTGACGTTCATCGCGCGCTTGACAGGACCGGGCCAAGCCAGCCAATTCGCGCGGTACAAGGGGAAAGACGGGATGGGAGCAGGACTAACGCGAGAGCCAGCCGAAGAGGCAACCGGTTACGACCAGGTGTTTGCCTTTGTGCGCGAACAATTGCTCTCAGGACAGATGAAGGCCGGAGACCGTCTGCTACCTGAACGGGAACTGGCCACACGGCTCGGCGTCAGCCGCCCGGTGATCCGCGAAGTGCTGCGGGCACTGGCCGCCATCGGCGTGATCGAAATTCGCCATGGCTATGGCAGCGTGGTGCGGCGCCCCGATTTTGCCGAATTGGGCGACCTGTTCACCATGATGCTCGCCCAGCAGGGCGAAGTGGTTGAGGATGTGATGGAGGCGCGCATTGCCATTGAGCGGCAGGCCATCAGACTGGCCTGCGCCCGCGCAACGTCAACTGATCTTGCTGCACTCGGCAAGGCATTGCGGCGGGTTGAAGAAACCGTGACAGATCCGCAAATCGGCGGCGATGCCGACTTTGCCTTTCACGCTGCCCTGATCGCGGCTGCACATTCCCCGACCCTGGCGAGCTTGCACGCCGCCATCGCCGTCCTGCTCAAGCGCTCGCATCTGGAACGACGCGAGCGTATTACCAGCCTGGACGGCATTGAGACCTATTTGGTCGAACACCATCGCGAATTGCTGGCGGCCGTGGCGGCCAGAGACGCTGACAGCGCCGATCGGCTGCTGATGCAGCACTTTGCAATCGGCACCGAATATCAGCGGCGCGCGGCGGCCGAGCGTGACCGGAGCTCGTCTACCAGCTGACTGCGATACCTCCCAAATTCGAGATTGCCGAGCTGAGTGCCCTCTCGCCCAGCCCGCTCAGCTTGGTGCCACCGACGGGCGCCGCGGGGCCGGATGCCAGGCCACGGTTAAGCCCGACAGTTTCCGACGCCCGGATCATGCAGCATCGCCCTTATAGGTGGTGATGATATTGATTACCCCATCGGGCACACCCGCTTCGCGATAGATTTCTGCCAGGCACAAGCGGGACGCGCACCGGGTCGCGTTCTCGCCCGCTGGTCTGCCTGCCAGAGCCGACGCTCAAGGATGACAAGCCATTCAGTCTTAGCTGCCTCGTGATCTGGACCACGGCCCAAGCTTCGATCTTGGCCAATAACTATTGATTTAAGTTAGTCAGCCAAAGGCAGCGGTCGGATCAGCGCCTTGACGGCCACTTCATAGCCATAGGCCCCAAGGCCTGCGATCACTGCGTTGGCGCGCATGGAGACATAAGAGCGATGATAGATCGGCTCTCTCTTGTGAATGTTGGAGATATGCAACTCGATAACCGGGCCCTCCACCATTTTCAAAGCATCCAGCAGAGCCAGTGAAGTGAAGGTAAGGGCTGCTGGATTGATCACAATTCCGGAGCCCTCATCGATTGCCTCGTGAACCAAACCGATGAGTTTTTCTTCGCTGTTGGTCTGGTGAAAAATGACCCCACGCTCGCCGGCTGCAGCCCTGCACATCGCCTCCACCTCGGCCAGTGTCGTCGTGCCGTAAATATGCGGCTCGCGCTTTCCCAAGCGATTCAGATTAGGGCCGTTGAGGACGTAGATGGGCTTCATTTGGTATCCTTCGGATTAACCCTGGTAGCCAAACAGACGCGGCAACCACAGCACTGTTTCGGGCACGAAGGTGAACAGCATCAGCGCCGCCAGCAGCACAGCCAGGAACGGCAGCGTGTCGCTCACTATGTCCTTGAGTTTGGCGCCCGAGACCGTCTGCATCACGAAGAGCAGCATGCCATAGGGCGGGGTTATCAGGCCGATCATTACATTGACGACCGCGACGACGCCGAAATGCACCAAGTCGATGCCAAGAGCTGCAGCCGAGGGCACCAGGACCGGGATGATGATCAGGATAATTGCCGTTCCTTCGAGGACGCAGCCGAGCAGCAGCAGAACAACATTGACGAAGATCAGGAACATCACCGCATCGAGGTTCCATTCCGTGAGCACTGCGCTCAAAGACGCTGGAATGTTTTCGACCGTGACCACGTAATTGAGCACCAATGCGCCGGCGATCAGCATACCGATCGACACGGTGGTTTTTGAGCTGACCACCAACGACGAATAAAAGCTCCTCCAGCTGATCGAGCGATAAAGCACGATCGAGACGACGAGCGCATAGGCGGCAGCGACAGCAGCGGCTTCGGTGGGTGTGGTGATACCGCTGTAGATAAAGAATAGCAGCACAACAGGCATCATCAGGGCCGGTAGAGACTGCCAGGTGATTTTGGGCAGCTGCCGCAGCGGCACCGGGGCTTCCACCGGAAAGTTGTGCTTCTTGGCCTTGTAAAAAATGATCAAGGCCAGCGAGAGACCCATGATCACACCGGGAATGATCCCACCCATAAACAAGTAGCCAATCGACGCATCGGAAACCAGGGCATAGAGCACCATGGGTATGGAAGGCGGAATGATCGGCCCGATCACTGCCGACGAGGCCGTGAGCGCCGCAGCGAAGGAATTGGGGTATTTCCCGTCGCGCGTCATCAGCGAGTGGACCATTTTGCCGGTCCCGGCCGCATCAGCAATTGCCGAGCCCGACATGCCCGCAAAAACGATTGACTGCAGCACATTGACCAGCGCCAGACCGCCCCGGAATCGGCCGACCACGGCGTTGCACCAGACCAGTAGCTTGTCCGAGAGGGAGCCGATATTCATGAACTCGGCCGCCAGGATGAACAGCGGTACAGCCAGGATGATGTAGTTGGCGTACATGCGGTTGAGGAATTGCTCAGCCACGATCCCCATGTCTAAGCCGTTGAGGAGGAGATAGAGGATCGAGCCGCCGATCATCGACAAGCCAATCGGCAACCCTAGAACGGCCAGCACCAGAATTGCGGCAATACAGAGAAAGAAGGGGTCGGTGAGCAGTTCCATTATTTGGTCTCTTCCTGCTCTTCACGTCCCCAAACCGCCACGCCAGCGCGCCAGATATACCGGATCACGGTCACGACGGCGAAGACGATAAAGATGGAATAGACGTAGTCGTAGCGGATCTTGAGATAGGCGGTCTTTTCGACCTTCATGAACAAGATGTAGTCGATAATGGCGGGAAGGGCTGTCGCCAAAAGGACGACGATCGCCAGAGCGGTGATCACCGTCATCACGCGGCGCGCCTTGTTGCCTACTGCCGAATAGACAACGTCAAGCCGGACGTCGTCGCGGTCACGCAATACAAAGGCGGCGCCAAACAGGACGATCCACACCCACAGGATAGCGCTGATCTCATGCGCCCAACCTGTCGGCAATTGCAGCACGTAGCGAAACACAATCTGGATGATAAAGGCGAAGAACATCGCGCCCAGCATCAGCGCCAGAATGTTTTCAGCTCTTTTGGACAACCAGCGTCCAAGCTGGATCAGGCCGGCCATATCGTCCTCCCCGTCGATAGCAATGGGGGCACGCTATCGCCGTCGTCTCTGTATGAGAAATGCAAAAATGGGTGCCGCTCAATGGCGGCACCCGAACGCGTAATTACAGCGCGTTGATGGCGTCGAGCGCGCCTCCCGGCCAATCGTTGGCCAGATCGGACTCGAGATATTTCTGCTGCGCATAAGTGCGGAAGGCATCCTGATCGGGCTCATAGATATCCAGGCCCACGCTCTTGAAGCGGTCAACCAGTTCAGCCTCGCGCTTCAGGTGCTCTTCCTGGCTGAAGTCGATGGCAACCTTGGCAGCGGCCTGGAAGGCCTCCTGCTGTTCCGGGTTCATGGCGTCCCAGGCAGAGTTGCTGATCACCAGAAGGTCGAAACCAACCAGGTGTGAGGTCAGGACAATCTGGTCCATGACTTCGTAGAACTTCATGTTCTCAACGTTTGGCAGCGGGTTGTCCTGGCCGTCGATGGCACCGGTCTGAAGCCCTGTATAAACCTCGGCATAGGCCATTGGTGTTGGGTTGGCACCCAGCGACGTGCCCAGGAACTGCCAAGCATCGCCGCCCGGCATGCGCAGCTTGATACCGGCCATGTCCGCTGGGGTTGCGATCTTTTTGTCACCGCGCAAGCCAACCTGACGGGCACCGAAATAGGTCGGCCCGAGAATCTTGATGCCGAGCTGGTCTGACGCCATCTGCTTGAATTCAGCACCCACTTCGCTGTCAAAGAAAGCACGCAGGTGGGCAGCATCCCTAAACAGGTAGGCCGAGGTCAGCAGCGACCAGGCGGGAATCTGGTTGGAGATGTCCTGAGGAGCAATGTTGCCCAATTCCAGGTTGCCACGTTGCAGCGCTACCAGCTCGGTGCCCTGCGCAAACAGAGTTGCCCCGTAGTAGGGCTCAACAGTGGCAAAGTCCGCAACCTGCGATGAGAGCAGGTTGATCATTTCAGCGCGAATGTCCTGCTCCGAAAACACCGCAGAAAAGCGCAGCGTTGGATTATCCTGGGCAAGCGCCGGGAAGGCAGCTGCCAGCACCAGGCCACCCACCATAAGGGCGCGACGTGAAAGCGAAATATTCATCAATCTTCCTCCCTGGAATGTCTCACATTCCACTTTTGTTACCTTCGTGAGCCGAACCCACTGCGGCCCGGCATGATCCGTTGCGGGTCTTCACTCCCATCGAACGGATGTGCTCCGACACTGAAAACCTCCCGTCATCGGGCTGGATGCACTTTGTACGAAATGGTTCGTTCATGTCAATGGCGAGAATTTGACGCTGAAAGCCTACTTCCTATTTCTCAGCTAAACTGTTAACTATCAGACAATACTCACTTCGTCAGATAACTTTGATTATGTCCAGATACGATCTTTCGCAATCTGTCGGCGCAGCCACCTATCAACGCATGCGACAGGACATCATTGCCTGCCGCCTTCGCCCCGGAGACAAACTGCGGCTGGAGGGGCTTCGCGAACGCTATGATGCAGGCGTTAGCACGCTACGAGAGATTCTGAGCCGACTGGTCAGCGAGTCACTTGTAGTCGCGGAGGGGCAGAAGGGGTTTGCGGTTGCGCCAGTCACGCTGCAGGACTTGCGTGAAATCGCCGACCTCAGATTATTGCTCGAAAGCCACGCCCTCGCTCTTTCCCTGGCAGCGGGCGACCTGGAATGGGAAGGCCGCGTCGTTGCGGCGCATCACATACTGGCTGCCACTGAAAAGAAGTTGTTGGCAGGGCAGGAACGCCAGACGGTCAACTGGGTGCGATACGACTTCGCCTTTCACAACGCTCTCATCTCGGCATGCGGGTCACAGGTGCTCCTTGACCTGCATGCTGCAACGTTTGATCGCTTTCTGCGCTATCACATGTGGGCAGCCAGCTTCCGCGGTGCCGGCGTAGTCGATGATCATCAGGTGCTGTTCGAAATGGCGATCGCCCGCGATGTCGATGGCGCACTGACCATGTTGGCCACCCACGTCAATAGTGGCGTGGAGCATGTGCTGTTGACTGGGAGGCTGGACAGTTAAGCATTTGCCGCAAACGTCTTGCTCATTTCCGCGCTGTCCGGATCAATATCGGTGAACAGACGGAAGGCACGAGCCGCTTGGTAGATGGCCATTCCGCCGCCGGGCAATGTGCGGCATCCAAGCCTCGAGGCCTGGCGGATCAGTTCGGTTTCGCGAGGAAAGTAGATTATGTCGGCCAGCCATTGATGCCGACCAAGTATTGCCGGATCGAAGGGCATGCCCGGCAGCTTCTCCATCCCTACGGGTGTGGCATTCACCACGCCGGCCGCTTGGCCGATCGCTTCTCCTAATTGGTCGGGCATCAGGGCCCGGGTGCGAGCATTACTGGTTCGCGCAATATGAGTGGCCAGAATTTGCGCCCGTGCGGCGTCGGCATCGACGATGTCGAGTGAAGTGGCGCCAAGTTGGACCAAGGCATGAGCAATAGCCGCGCCGGCGCCCCCTGCCCCGACCTGCACGACATGGTCCATCTGTACCGCGCCAAGGCCGACGCGGACGCTTTGGGCAAAGCCCCAGCTATCGGTGTTGTGTCCCATGCAGCCGCCATGTCTCAACACCACCGTATTCACGGCGCCAATCAGATCGGCTTCCGGCGACAAATCATCGAGCAATGGCAGAATAGCTTGTTTGAAGGGATAGGTGATGTTCAGCCCTGAATAGCCACGCTCCTTGACTGCGGCTAGCATGGCCTCAAGGTCGTTGTCTTCGAGGCCAAGGCGGTCGAAGTCGATCAAGTCATAGCGGTAGTGGAGGCCGTGTCGTTCCCCTTCAGCTTCGTGCATGGCCGGTGTGAGCGACGAACCAATACCCCGCCCCAATAAGCCGACCCGCACGACCTTGTCTTGTCTACCAGCAAAACCGGAGCGCGCCGCATCAACGATCGCGAAGGCTTTTCGAACGCGATCACCTTGTTTAGTCACCGAGGAGCTCCCTGGCGGAAAACTCTCCGCCCTTGTTTTCATACGCCCCTCGCCATTAGAAGAACGTGAGGGCATTTTCTCCACAATGTACGAACTGGTTAGTTCGGTCAATTCGGAGAGTATTGGAAAGGCATTTTTTCCCGATGGCGGAAATGGGGTCGGATGTGAAAAAGGCAGGGCGCAGGACGCCTGCACGCCAGCAAGACCCGGAGGGAACGCGGGCCAACATTATCGAGGTGGCCAGCCAGGAATTTGCCCTCAACGGCCTTTCAGGCGCGCGGATCGACGAGATTGCCGCCAAGACGCGCTCCTCCAAACGGATGATTTACTACTATTTCGGCGACAAGGAGGGGCTTTACCTCAGCGCATTGGAAGCCGCCTATGCGACTGTACGGGAAGGTGAGGCTGAACTTGATATTGCCGGACTTCCACCCGTCGACGGGATGCGGCGCCTGGTGGAATTTACTTTCGACCATCATCACCAGCATGAAAACTTCATTCGCATGGTGATGATCGAGAACATCCACCATGGGCAATATCTGGAACGGTCAGGCGTCGTGCGGGAACTGAACGTCACAGCGATCGCCCGGATCAAGGAGCTCTATGAGCGCGGCGTCAGCGAGGGGCACTTTCGGCCGGGACTGGATCCACTGGAAATCCATTGGCAAATCAGCGCACTTTGCTTCTTCAACGTCTCGAACCGGGCTACATTCTCACAATTGTTCGCACGCGACTTCGGCAGTGCAGAAATGCAGATGAAGCTCAAGCAGAATACCAGTGAAATGGTCTTGCGCTATCTGGCACGCGAAGCCGCACCCAGGCTCTGAGCTCCATCAGGAGGGAGAGCGAAGGCCTGTCAGCGTCACTTGGCGGATGTCTCGTTGACCATGTTCTTTCACATCGGTACATTGTACGAACTGGTTCGTTCAGGATTGTGTCATGAAGACGTCTATCGCCACGGTTTCCATCAGCGGAGACCTTCGGGAGAAGCTGGAAGCCATCGCCGCGGCGGGCTTTGACGGGGTAGAAATTTTCGAGAACGACTTTCTCTCCTTTGACCGCAGTCCGGCCGAGGTGAGGCGCATGGCCTTGGACCTTGGTTTAGAAATTACCCTCTTCCAGCCGTTTCGGGATTTCGAGGGCCTGCCAGCGTTGCAACGGGCGCAATCCTTTGAGCGGGCCGAGCGGAAATTCGATCTCATGGAAGAACTTGGTGCGCCGCTCATGCTGGTCTGTTCCAACGTGGCGCCGGCGGCGCTCGGCGGCATTGATCGCGCGGCGGCCGATTTCCACGAACTGGGAGAGCAGGCACGCAAACGCGGCCTGAAAATTGGCTACGAAGCTCTTGCTTGGGGGCGGCACATCAACGACCACCGCGACGCTTGGGAAATCGTACGCAGGGCCGATCACCCCAATGTTGGCGTCATTCTCGACAGCTTCCACAGCTTGTCGCGCCGCATCGATTCCGATTCGATCCGCGCCATTCCCGGCGATAAAATTTTCATTGTACAACTGGCCGACGCACCGGCGCTTGATATGGACCTGCTCTACTGGAGCCGCCACTTCCGTAACATGCCGGGAGAGGGCGACCTCCCTGTCGTTGACTTTGCCCGCGCCGTGGTAGCCACCGGCTATGACGGTCCATTCTCGCTTGAAATCTTCAACGACCAGTTTCGCTCAGGCTCACCGCGCGCTATTGCCCAGGACGGACATCGATCGCTCGTTTTCCTGATGGACGAGGTCAGGGCGGCTGAGCCCGAGCTGTCTCATAGTTTGCCCATACTACCGCCGCGAAGAATGGTGAAAGGCGTCTCCTTCATCGAATTTACGGCCGATGAAGCCGAAGCGCAGAGCCTTCGGTCAATGCTCCGGCAACTGGGATTTGCGTTTACCGGCCGCCACAAAAACAAGAATGTGGAACGCTTCACCCAGGGCGACATCAACATTGTCGTCAACACCGAACGCGAGGGGCTGGCCCACGCTGCCTACGTGACGCACGGCACGTCCGCCTATGCAATGGGTCTTCTAGTCGATGACGCCCAGGCAGCGCTGGACCGCGCCAAAGCGCTGGGTGCCCAGCCTTTTCTGCAGGGTGTTGCGCCGGGAGAACTGGCGATCCCCGCGGTCCGGGGTGTCGGCGGCGGGGTCATTTATTTCCTCGATGACCACTCCGACCTTGCAAAGGTCTGGGACATCGAGTTCGAGCCGCTTCCCCCGCAGACGGGTGGTGCCGGGTTAATCGGATTCGATCATGTCGCCCAGACGATGAATTATGAGGAGATGCTCACATGGATTCTCTTCTACCGCTCGATTTTCGACGTGGACAAGGGACCAATGGTTGACGTTATCGACCCGTCTGGCCTGGTGCGAAGCCAGGTCATCTCCAATGAGACCGGCACTTTGCGCCTGACCCTCAACGGAGCGGAGAGTCACCGGACTCTGGCGGGCCGGTTCATCGCAGAAACCTTCGGATCAAGCGTTCAGCACATTGCCTTTGTGTCCAACGACATTTTCGCCACCGCGGCGAAACTTAAGGAAAACGGCCTGGTGACCTTGGAAATCTCGCCAAACTACTATGCCGACCTGGAGGCTCGGCTTGGACTAGGGGCTGAGACGATAGCAAAGTTGAAAAGCGCCAATCTGCTCTATGACCGGGACGAGAAGGGCGAGTATTTTCAGCTCTACTCAGCCAACTTCGGTGATGGTTTCTTCTTTGAGATCGTCCAGAGAAAAGGGGCCTACGCAGGCTTTGGCGCAATCAACGCGCCGTTCCGCATCGCCGCTCAGAAGCGTGCATCTCGCCCTGCCAGTGTCCCACGAAGGTGAGGTGCTGACCGCGACCTCCAAGTCACCCGCCTGCAATCCATCGACCTCCTTGCTTCTGCCAAACCGATTGCGTCCAGCTCGACAATAGGCTGCCTGCAACAAGGGTTCGACGTTTTGGCTATCCCCGGCTACGACCGGGTGACCGATATGGGGCGTGTTGCAGATCGGCAGGTCCGGATCCCAATCCGCTCCTCGACGCTTGCGGGGGCTGACCTGCGCGTAATAACAGCCCTTGGCCGCTTGCTAGAGAGCTCCAGCGTTGGACCGCCGAACGAGCTCATCCACAACAATGCGGACCCTGGGGAGTATCGCACGGGTTGCGGGCCATACAGCGCTGAACGATGATCGCACCCGGCACCTATCCGGCAACACTTCGACCAGTTCTTTTCGATCGATGTGAGGCTGCAGAAGGGACTGCGGCATTTGGCATAAGCCAAAACCGGCAACCGCCATATCTATGACCACCTCCCCGTCAGTCACCAGGTGTGTCGCTGGTGGTTCAATGGACGTCGCCCGTCCGTCCTCATCGACGAAGCGCCAGGGCGCCGCTCTGCCTGGTCTGCCACCGAGGACGCAGGCATGACTTTGGAGATCTCGTAGGGTTGTCGGCTCCCCTGCTTCTGCGAGATAGCCTGGCGCGGCGCAAAGAGTGAGGCGCTGCGATCCGAGCGGACGGGCAGCGATGTCGGTTCGGTCAGGCAACTCTCCAAAGCGAAGACAGAGGTCTACCCCTTCTTCGACAGGGTCGATGATCCGGTCCGAGAAGCTGGCTTCCATGCGAAGGTCGGGGTACGCCCTGAGGATATCCATAAGGATCGGCATGGCGATCCGCCGTCCGAACGCGGCAGGCATGTCCACACGCAGCACACCTCGCACCGAGCTGGCCTTGGACCGGGCGACGTCTTCCGCTGCGCGGAGCTGATCGAGTGCAGCTTCGGCTTGCTCGAGATAAGCCGCGCCTTCGGGCGTCAACGACAGGCGGCGCGTCGTCCGATGCAGAAGCTTGACCCCAAGCTTACCTTCCAATTGGGCCACCGATTTGGCGACGGCCGACTTGGTGATCCCAAAATGTGCCGCCGCCGCGGTGAACGACCCGGCCTTCACCGCGGCGATAAAGATTTCTACGCCAGCAAAAGCATTGGTAAGAGCCATCCGCACGCGCTCCAATTGACGACCTGAGGTATACGGTTTGACAACTAGAAGCGCAATTGTCCACAGGACGGGACGGGGCCATATCTGCGGTAACCAAGGAAATGCAGATGTCCCGTTTGTTCGATCCGTTGCAGGTTGGCGCTCTTACGCTGCCGAACCGCGTTATCATGGCCCCGCTTACCCGGAAACGTTCCGGCGTTGAGCGGGTGCCGAATTCCATGATGGCTGAATACTATCGGCAGCGGGCTGGTGCTGGATTGATTTTGAGCGAAGCGACCTCGGTGTCCCCACAGGGCGTTGGCTATTGGGGCACCCCGGGTATCTGGAGCGATGCCCAAGTCCAAGGCTGGCGGCACGTCACGCGGGAGGTCCACCAAGCCGGCGGTCGCATCTTCCTGCAGCTCTGGCATGTTGGCCGCATCTCCGACCCCGACCTGCTCGGTGGTGAGCGCCCCGTAGCGCCGAGTGCGATCGCTGCAGCAGGTCACGTCTCAGGATTACGCCCAAAGCGGCCGCATCCCGTTCCACGAGCTCTCGAAACCGAGGAAGTCCCTGGCATCGTCGAGGACTTTCGACGTGGCGCGCAGAGGGCTAAGACGGCCGGCTTCGATGGCGTCGAACTGCATGCCGCCAATGGCTATCTGATCGATCAGTTCCTACAGGACAAGACCAACGAGCGCACCGATCGCTATGGCGGCTCGGTCGAGAACCGCGCCAGGTTCCTGCTTGAGATCGTGGACGCGGTGATTGAGGTGTGGGGCCCTGATCGCGTCGGTGTCCATCTGCGCCCTCGGGGCGAGGAACACGATATGGGTGACAGCAATCCCAGGGCAATCTTCGGCTATGTCGCTGACGAACTGGCGAAGCGGAAAATCGCTTTCATTTTCGTCCGGGAGATTGAAGCGGAAGACAGCCTGCTTGGTGAGATCAAGCGCCGGTTCGGTGGTCCGGTCATCGCCAACGAACTCATGTCAAAAGACGATGGGGAGCGCTTGATCGAGAGTGGGCATGCCGACGCTTTGGCGTTCGGTCGGGACTACATCGCTACCCCGGACCTGGCCGAGCGCCTCCAACAGAACCTGCCATTGAACACACCGAACAAGGCCACGTTCTATGGAGGGGGACCTGAAGGCTACACCGACTACCCCAGATTGCTAACGTGAGGGAAGGCGAGCGGAACGATCGACTTCCGATCTGTGGAGGCGCGTAGACGCGAGCTGGTGGTTGGAGGCGGCGTCGGCCTGGCACCTGCGTTTCAAGTCGCCCTGCATCGATCGCTTGAGGCTTTCGAGGCCAGGCTGATACCTCGCGTTGCCTTCGCTGTCCTTGGTGCCGATGCTGGTATTATCGGCATCGGGCACCTCGCTCAGCAAACCAAACTAATGTAATATCTAGCAAACCAGACCGATACGAATCCGCCTTCGTTCAGATCGGCAGAAAGCCTCTGTTTCGAAGTCCTGCGTCCTTACCGCACCGACCGTCTTCAAGAAGTCAATTGACATCGCGAATGAACGTTGGGGCGCGTTGCCGATCGGCAGGTTATGGAAGCCCCCTGCCATTCCCGCCAGGCTCGCAGGTGACATTTGAGGGGGCCGTTTCCGGACAGTCCTGTACTGTTCACACCTTGCCCTAAGCGGACACTGACGTCAGCCGCCGCAAATAGCCGCGTGCCAGCCAGTGGAGCGAACGATTGTGGCAGGAGCTTTCTCGTCCAGCAGCGTGCCGTGTCACGACAACAGTTAACTCTCCAGCGCCGCGAGGTGATGCAAAAGGTCGAATCACTAGAATCCGACAGACCCCGCATTTTCAAGACCTGCGGTTCTGCGGTTAAATTCCAGCATCTGGGCCATTTCTCTCTCCGCGCCCATGGAGTCCCTCGCTCGGATTGCCTCGGCCACCTTGATGTGGCCCTCGCGTGTCACCGGCTCGGGGCTCTTGGCCAACACGCCATACTCATATGAAATCCACAGCATGGTGAGGATGATGGGGCGCAGTTGCCTCATCATTAGATTGCCGGTGGCTTCCAGAATCGTAGCGTGAAAGGTGCAATCCGCGTCGAAAAGGTCCTCAACCGACCCTGAGGTGGGATGCATTGCATAGGCCGCATCCGAGATGGTTGCTACCTGTGCTTCGGTAGCTCGAACCGCAGCCAATGCAGCTGCCTGGGGCTCGATAATGCTTCGGAGCTCGGTCGTTTCGGCGAACATGGATTGCAGCCTCGGATGGCTCGGCTCGTGCCATGCCACAACCTGAGCATCCAGAAGGCTCCATTCTTCGACCGGTCGCACACGTGTGCCGTAGCGGCGTGCCGTTCGCACCATGCCTTTTCCCGACAGAACCTTGATCGCGTCGCGAACTGTGGTCCGGCTGACCCCCAGTGAAGCAGCAAGTTCAGGCTCTGTCGGCATAATCTCGCCTGGACGATAAACATCATTCGCAATCCGTCGTCCCAGGTCGTCGACGGCGATCTTTGTAGCGCCAGTTGGAAGCGCCGATCCGATCACGGCGTAGAGAAGATCAGGCATTTTCGGACGCATCGCCGCCTGCGCATCATCGTCTGCCATTACTCACCTTTACATATGATCTAAAGAATTGCATCATCGCTAGTGATGGTGCTCCGGAAGCCACCAAACCGCCAACTTGGCCATAAGGCCGTTCTAGGGAGGACAACTATGTTTATGACCCGCTCCGCAATCGGCGCCCTGATGGGGGTGCTTTCTCTTTCTTCGGTCAGTATGGCTGACGAAATCAAGTTCGGCATCGGTGTGGCCGAAGGTGACTACCCCGAATACAACGCCGTGCTCCGCTTCAAGGAGTATGTCGAGTTCAAGACCAATGGCGACATCACCGTCCGCCTTTTCCCAGGCAATCAGCTCGGTGGCGAGCGCGAAATGCTCGAGCAGGTCCAGCAGGGCAGCCTCGAACTGACCTTGCCGGCCGACGGCGCCATGGCTGGCTTTTATCCACCCATGCAGGTCTGGTCGGTGCCCTACATCTTTGAGAGCGCCCCAATCGCCTGGGAAGTCATGAATGGCCCGTTTGGCGATGCCATGCGTGAGGACATTCTGGAGCAGACCGGCATGCGCGCTTTGGCCTTCTCTCAGAATGGCTTCCGCTCGTTCACAAATAATGTGCGACCGATCGTCAATCCCGACGACATGGCAGGGCTCAAGATCCGCACAATGGAAAGCCCGGTCTATATGGAAATGGTCAAGTCGCTGGGTGCCACGGCCGTTCCGATCAGCGGTGCTGAAGTGGTCATGGCCCTGCGTCAGGGCGTGGTCGATGGGCAGGAAAATCCGCCCGCAGTGGTCTACAGCGGTGGTGCCGGCGAAGTGCAGAAGTACTACACTTTGAACGAACACACCTTCGGCCTGCACGTCGTGATCGCCAACAACGATTGGTTTGAATCGCTCTCTCCCGGCCACCAGCAGATCATTCAGGACGCCGCCAAGCTGGCCGCCTGGACCGAGAACCTGCAGAAGACCGAGGGCGACTGGCTCTACAGCCGCCAGTTGGAGGAAGAACTGGGGATGGAAATCCACGTCTCCACTCCTGAAGAAAAGGCTGCCTTCCGCGACGTGGTGCAAGAGCCGGTGCTGCAGTTTATTCGCAGCAATGTCGGTGATGAACTGGTCGATGAACTTCTCGACGAAGTGGAGACTGTGAAGTCTCGCATGTACGGTTCCGAATAAGCGATCCCATCCGCCGCGGGCCATCGGCCCGCGGCATTCAAGGAAACTTGCAATGCAGGCTTTCGCGAAGCGCGCTGCTTTCCTGCTCGCCCGTACCACCGAAATTCTGGCGACGCTGCTTTTGATCACCGTCACCGCGCTCAATCTCACGCAGGTCGTGGGCCGCTATGCCTTCAGCATAGGCTTTAGCTGGACCGAAGAACTGATGCGCTACCTGATGATCTGGCTGATGATGCTTGGGTCCGTGGCCGCCATCTATCGGATCGAACACATGGGGGTTGAGACCCTCGAATCCATGGTAGCACCGCGCTATGCCCCTCTGGTGCGTTCGGCCCTATATTCGCTTGGTGCAATATTCTGCCTTGTGGTGCTGATTTACGGCTGGCCCCTCGCGCTACGCAATGCGGGGCAGGTCGCACCAGCCTCGGGCATTCCCATGATCTATCCCTATCTGGCCCTTCCTGTGGGGTCGGCTCTGCTGCTCATCCAGATCGGACTGTCCTGGTTCGGTGGCTGGGACGAGCACCGCAAATCGCCTGCAGCGGACGGTGACGTGACATGATCTGGGTTGCTCTTTGCGGACTTGTTCTATTGCTGATTGGGGTGCCGGTCGCGTTTTCCCTGGGGCTGGCCGGGTTGGCGGGCGTGTTGCTCGCCGATATTCCGCTTTCCATCGTGACAACGCGTTTGTTCACGGGCGTGGACAGCTTCGTCTTCCTGGCTGTGCCTTTCTACATTCTGGCCGCTGAAATCATGAGCCAGGGCGGCATCACCACCAGGCTCATTGCCATCGCTTCCAGTGCCACGCGAAAGATGCGCGGCGGAACGGCCTACGCCAATATTGGCACATCCGTTCTCTTCGCAGGCATTTCCGGTTCTGCCGTGGCCGACGCGGCTGCGCTGGGCAGGGTCTTCATGCAGGAGATGCCAAAGGAAGGCTACTCGCGGCCCTATGCGGCTGCGGTCACGGTCGCCTCCTCGATCATTGGCCCCATCATCCCACCATCGGGCCTGGCCATTCTGATTGGCGCGGTCACGGGCGTATCCATCATTGATCTGTTCCTGGCGGGTGTGGGACCAGGCATCCTGCTGGGCTCTGCCTGCGCGGCCATCGTTTTCTTTGATGCCGTCCGGGGACGCCTGCCGCGCCCGCGTGTCGCCGACCAGCACGGGCCCCGCTGGCGCATGCTCATCGAGGGCGTCGCCGTTGCCACACTCCCGCTGATCATTGTCGGGGGTATGGTCATGGGCGCCTACACGGCCACCGAAGGTGGTGGCATCGCCGTAGCCTACGCAATCTTCCTCTCAGTGGTCGTCTTCAGAAAAATGGACATGGCCGGCCTTTGGCAAGCGTTTATGCGTGCCGCTCGCACCTCGGCGACGATTTATCTGTTGGTCGCCGCGGCCACCATTCTGTCCTATGCGCTCAATCTGCTCGGCATCTCCGGTTTTGTGCGCGAGGCGGCGCTCATATTTCAGGATCAACCACTGTTTTTCCTGCTTGCCCTGTCCGTGCTGATGCTCATTTTAGGCACGTTTCTCGATATCGGGGCGGCGATCCTGATATTCATGCCGCTGGTTATGCCTGCTGTCATCTCGCTTGGCATCGACCCACTCCAAGCCAGCATGATCGTCATGGTTACACTGGCAATCGGTCTGGTGACGCCTCCGGTGGGCGTTGTGCTGTTCGTCATCATGCGTGTGGGCAACATTGGCATGATCCCGCTTCTGCGAGCTCTGCTGCCCTTTCTGATCGCTCAACTCTTAGCCGTCGTAATCCTCTGCCTCGTCCCTGAAATATCGACCTGGCTACCACAAACTCTAAATCCCTGAATGAGGCCGAAGTGAAGATAACTGCCGTTCAGACGGTGGTCGTGAATGCGATCCATCGCAATTGGATATTCGTCAAGGTACTGACGGACCAACCGGGCCTCTACGGGTGGGGCGAAGCCACACTTGAGTGGAAAACACGCGCAGTGTGCGCCACGATCGAGGATCTCGAGCCCTTCGTGATCGGTGAGGACCCCACCCGCATCGAGCATGTCGTGCGCCGCATGACCGGGTTCAGCTTCTGGCCGCTCGGCGCTATCGGACTAAGCGCTGTTTCGGGAATTGAACACGCCCTTTGGGATATCAAGGGCAAGGCGCTTGGCGTCCCCGTCCATGACCTGCTTGGCGGGCGCGTACGTGACAATGTGGCTGTGTACACCCACCTGCGCCGCGCCAAGATCGGCGCCCAGGTTCCCACCACCGACGTCAACGCGTTTTGCGACGCGGTGCAGGAAACCGTGGAGATGGGCTACAATGCCATCAAGCTCGGCTTCGTCCCCTACACTGGATATTCAGCTCCCCTGCCCGACGTTCGCCACGTGGAAAAACTCGCGCATGCGGTCCGCGAACGCGTAGGCGACGGCGTCGAGATCATGACCGATTTTCATGGCCGTCCGGATAGCGTGGAAGCAGCGCGCGCCTATATCGATGCGATCGCCCCTATCAAGCCGCTATTTGTGGAAGAGGCGATTCAACCTGGCGATGCCGGCGCAATGGCCGAACTGGCGCGCCAGGTGGCATGCCCTCTGGCAACCGGCGAGCGCCTTTTCACGCCGCGAGAATTCGCTGATCTCGCTGAAAAGCGGGCTGTGGCCTATATCCAACCCGATCTGGCCCATTGTGGTGGCCTGACCGGTGGTCGAAAGATCGCCGCCATTGCTGAAGCCGCCCATATGGGGGTCGCGCCGCACAACCCGATGGGGCCGGTGGCCGGCGCGGTCGCATTGCACTTCGACCTCGCCACGCCCAACTTCGTCATCCAGGAAGAAGCCGTTGGTCTCGTGCCATGGTTCCGCGATATCTGCACTCAGACTTATCCGCTCGACATGCAAAATGGGGTATGGGGCGTGCCCGACACGCCCGGCCTGGGTATCGAGATCGATGAAGCTGAAGCGGCACGACATCCGTTCGCGCAGGAAGAAATCCCCGCTCTCGAAGCCATTTTGCCCGACGGGCGCATCGCCAACTGGTGAGTTCACCGATCGGAATAGACTGTGAGGGCGGCAGTGGACCTTTCGGTCCACGCCCTCTCGCGGACGTCCTCCCGATGTAGCGCTTCTCAACCGGGGGATGGAAGACGCCTGCCGTTCTCGTCAAACACGAGAGCACTGGAAGGCTTGAAATCGAACGCAACTATCTGGCCGATGGCAAATTCGTCCTGACCTGGCAAGACCGCCGTAATCTCGGTCGTGTCAGCAAGCGACACCCGCAGGATCGTCTCATTACCGAGCCGTTCCACGAGGCGCACTTGTCCATTCAAGGGCCCGTTTGGCGCCACTCTCAAATCATGCGGGCGAAGACCAAGGGTCAAGCTGGCGCCCGCCCAAGCACCTCGGTTGAGAGCCAGTGCTGATGATAGTTCTGCCGAAGAGACGTTTCCTTCTGGCCGGGATGTTAGCTCCAGAAGGTTCATCTTGGGCGAGCCAATAAAGCCGGCCACGAAAAGATTGGCGGGATTATTGTAAAGCTCAAGGGGCGAGCCGACCTGCTGGACCACGCCACCATCGAGGACGACGATCTTGTCGGCCAGGGTCATGGCTTCGATCTGGTCGTGGGTCACGTAGATCATGGTGGCGCCGAGATCGTTATGGAGCCGAGCCAGTTCCATCCGCATGTCGCCGCGCAGGGCAGCGTCGAGATTGGAAAGCGGTTCGTCGAACAGGAACACATCGGGTTCGCGCACAATGGCACGGCCGATGGCGACGCGCTGGCGCTGACCACCTGAGAGCTGCGCCGGCCGACGATCCAAGAGGTGTTCCATCTGCAGCACTTTGGCGGCATCCCGGATTTTGGCATCGCGAATTGCCTTCGGCGTGCCGGCCAGTTTCAACCCGAACCCGACATTGTCGTAGACGCTCATATGTGGGTAGAGCGCGTATGACTGGAACACCATCGCCACGCCGCGATCACGCGGCTCGATATCGTTGACCACGCGGTCGCCGATTGAGACTTCACCGCTGGTGATATCTTCAAGCCCGGCAATCATGCGCAGAAGCGTGGATTTACCGCAGCCCGAGGGACCGACAAAGACCACAAATTCTCCATGGGCGATATCGAGATCGACGCCCTTGATGACCGGCACATCGCCGTAGTTCTTGCGGACAGACCGCAGAGTGAGACCTGACATATTTGGTGGACTCCTGTTAGCCCTTCACCGCGCCCTGCATCAGGGCAGCGACGAACTGGCGCTGGAAGACAAGAAACAACGCCACGGTCGGCGCCAGAATGAGAAGCGAGCCGGCGCAGAGCAGCGGAATATCGGTGCCCCACTGGCCCTGGAAGGCGCCGAGAGCACCCGCCATGGTGCGCTGCATGGGGTCCTGCACCAACACGACCGGCAGAAGAAACTGGTTCCAGGTCCAGAGGAACAGGAGGATGGTCAGCGACATGATGGCGGGGCGTGCCAGCGGCACCTGCACGAGCCAGAATTCCTTCCAGCGGGTCGCGCCATCAAGCTGGGCGGCTTCGGTCAGGTCATGGGGCACATTGAGGAAGTGGGCGCGCATCCAATAGACCGAGAAGGGCATATAGAGCCCGATCAGCGGCAGGATGATTGCAAAGCGCGTGTTGAGCAGGCCGAGCGCCCGCACCTCGTAGTAAAGCGGGGTAATCACGGCCTCGAAGGGCAATGTCAGGCCGAACACGAAGACTAGGTAGAGCCATTTGTATTTATTGCTCGTGAGCTTGGCCAGGCCATAGCCGGCCATGGTGGCGATCAGCACGGACAATGGCACGACGCCGAGCACGATCAGCGTGCTCGACAGCAGCAACTGATCCATCCTGGCCACTTCGAAAGCGCGGACGAAATTGCTCCATTGCGGGTCGCTCGGCCATTGCAGCCCGTTGGGATAGGTGCCCTGCGGCGCCAAAGCGGCCGAGAGCATGGACAGGAACGGCAGGAGCGTGATGATCATCAGGACGATGATCAAACCGCGAGCGATCAGGGAATTGGGGGATGCGGTCTTCATTTCTTGTCCCGCGTGAACCACTGTACAGGAGCGATGGAGATCAGCACCAGGACCATCAGCACGATGGCCAGCGCCGAGGCGAGGCCGACTTGCCGGTGGGCGAAGGCCAGGCGGTAGATTTCAAGGCCCGGCACGGTGGTGGTGATCCCCGGCCCGCCCTGGGTGGAGATATAGACGATGTCGAAGCTGGCGAGCGCGGCGATCACGGTCACGGTGATGCAGACGCCGATCTCCTGGCGTAGGCCCGGCAGTGTGATGTAGCGGAATTCATGCCAGGGGCGTGCGCCATCGAGCCGGGCGGCCTCATAAAGGCTGGGATCGATCTTGGTGATGCCGGTGACAAGCAGCATGGTGCACAGTCCCAGCAGGACCCAGGCGCCGATAACGCCGACGGCGGGCAGTGCCCAGACGAAATCACCGAGCCAGCCGCGTGCCCAGCTCGATAGGCCAATGGCTTTCAGGGTCTGGTTGACCAGGCCAGTGGAGGCGAACATCCAGCTCCAGGCGATACCGGCCGCAACCAGCGGAATGACTTGGGGCAGGAACAGAACAGTGCGCGTGATGGTGCCGAAGCGCCCGGCCATGTGACTGCGAATGGCGGCGGCCACCGCCAGTCCGAGCAGCACCGGGATCAGCGTGAAATAGAGGACGAGCTGAAAGGCGTTGCCGATGATCTGCAGCAGATCGCTATCAGTCAGCACAGTCACGTAGTTGCTCAGCCCGTAGAACTGGGCTTCGCCGATGCCGTCCCAGCGCAGGAGCGAATAGTAGATGCTCATGCAGAGCGGAGCGAGCACGAAAGCCGCATAGGCAATGAAGGCCGGCGCAACGAAGAGCCATGCCGCCATTCTGGTCTTGCGGCTCCCCCGCGAGGGGGGGAGCCGCACTGGTTCTGGCTGAGCGTCCGGAGGGGACGTCGTGATATCAGTCATGTTTCATTCCGGCCCGCTCAGGGGCGTTGGGATCCAGGCTTAGCGGGAAAGCTGGGTCTCGTATTCTTCCTGAACGGCTTCAAGCAGGCCCTCGGGGGTCTGCTGTCCACCCACCATCTTCTGCAATTCAGGGGTCCAGCCCGCAGCGAAGATGGCACCGGTCGCATTGGCGATAAAGTCCATTGCACCATTGTCCTCGGCAAGGGTCTGGCCAGCGGCCAGCGAGGCTTCAGTCACCGAGCCGGGTTCAACGGCAGGCATGGGCAGATCGGTCGGACCACCAGGGTTGGAACCACCGACGGCAACATTGATCTTGCGGGCTTCTTCATTGGTGGCAACCCAATCGAGGAAGAAGGCAGCGCAATCCGGGTTGGCAGCGTTGGCGGCAATGCCGAAGGTTAGCGGGGCGGACATGGTGGCGTGACGGCCATCTTCTTCAACGCTGGGCATGATGAAGAAGCCGAACTTGCCGGCGGCATTGGCGTCGAGATTGCCAGACTCCCAGTCGCCGTTGAACATGAACAGACCCTCGCCGCCGATATAACGGCTCATCATCTGGAAATATTCGATGGCGTTGGCGTCGGAGGGGAAATAGCCTGCCTTGATCCAGGCATCGAGGTGCTGCGCCGCTTCGAGATTGTCGGGCGTGTTGATGGTCGCGCCTTCCTTCTGGAAAATCCAGTCATTGATCGGCTCGGGCGCGCCATAGGCCCCCATCAGGTTCTGCAGGGGGAAGGCCAGGCCTGCGGTGCCCTTGTTCCACTGCATGATCGGCTGAATGCCGGCTTCCTTGGCGGCGGCCATCAGGGCGTCCAGTTCGGCCAGGGTCTGAGGCGGCTCGGTCATACCGAGCTGGTCGGCCAGCTCCTTGTTATAGAAGACGCCGGTCATGGAATAGTTGAGGCCCATGGCGTAGAGCGAACCGGTGCCGCGGGGGCGGCCACCCTCTTCGACACGCAACTGCACCAACTGACCCGCAGGGAATGCGTCCCAGCCGAATTCGTCGAAATAGCCATCCAGATTAAGCAGCAGGTCGTTGGCTACCAGGTCGGTCAGCGAGGGCAGACGGATCAGGTCCGGCGCATTGGCCTCGGACAGGATGCGCGGCGAGTTCTCCATCATATTGGCGAACTGGTCTTCCTTGATGTCGAAGGTGACATTGGGGAATTGCCTGGTGAACTCTTCGGCCAGCTGCCTTGGCAGCGGGAAGCCGGTTTCGAAATAGGAATTGAGCACGACCGGGTCGGTGCCGCAGCTCGGTGCGGCCAGGGCCGTACCGGCCGTTGCGGCAATGCTGAGGCTCAGGGCGGCAATGCGAAGTGCGTGGCGGGTTGTGTTTCTCACGACTACCTCCTCCAGGGTAAGATCTGCAGTGGATGTTTCCGTCTGCTAAATGGATTTAGCGCATGGGCACAAAGCTGAGTCAATATGCGCTTTGTGCCCGGCGCGACGACTAGATAACCTGACGCAAGGCCGAGATGATCCCGGTCGCACGCTGGTCTTCCGGCCCCATCATCCAATTGGTGACAAAGCCGAAACCGATCTGGCGCGCGGGATCGGCGAAACCAACTTGTCCCCCTGCACCATCATGCCCGAAACAGCCGTCGCCGAGATAGCGCCGCGCTTCGGAATCAAGCTGGAAACCATACCCCCAGCGGGAATATGGCGGATCGCCGCCGAACACCGAGATGCCCTCGCTTTGCGTGCGGGTGGCGGTAGCAATGACAGAATGATCGATCAGGCGGATACCCCTTGTGTGGACCACGGTAGCCGACCAAATTGTCGCCAATGCCTTTGCCGTTGCAACGCCCCCGGCGCCGGGAATCTCGGCGGCACGAATGCGCTGGCAATTGAAGCCGCCCTCATCCGTGACCAGATCGGCCGGCAATGCGTCGCCGAGAGTCATGGCCTTATAAGGCCAGTTTGGCGCTGGCTTTTTAGCCTCCTCTGCCCAGAGCGTAGATAGTGGCGCACTGACCTGTAGATGGGCGGCACGGTCTGCCTGGGCGTCGGGAAGCCCGATCCAGGCTTCGGCTTTTAGAGGATCCGCGATCAGCTCGCGAAAATATGTGCCAGCAGACTTGCCGGTGACCCGGCGGACCAGTTCTCCGGTCAGCCAGCCATGGGTCAGCGCGTGATAGGCGTAGCCCGTCCCGACAGGCCAGAGCGGCCCCTGCGCGGCCATCACCGCCGACATGCGGTTCCAATCGACGATGTCATCCTCGGTCAAATCTTCACGCGGGGCGGAGAGCCCGGCCTGATGCGCCAGCGCCTGTCCGACCGTGATATCAGCCTTCCCCGCCTGCGCAAATTCAGGCCAGTACCGGGCGACGGGGGCGTCGTAGTCAAGCTTTCCATCCTGCACGAGGCGGGCAATCAGGATCGACATCAGCCCCTTGGTGCAGGAGAAGACGACTGACGGGGTATCCTGGGTCCAGGTGCGTCCGGTGCGCTCGTCGGCAATGCCGGCCCAGAGATCGACAATGCTCTGCCCGCCAATGGTGACGTGCAAGGCGCCGCCCATTGTGGGGCGAGCAGCGAAAGCGGACGCAAAGGCGTCTGCCACAGGTTCGAAACCGGGCTCGACCGCGCCATGCACTTTAATCGTCATTGCGGGCTGACCTCAAGAAAACCGTCTACACCGGTGGTGATGGGCAAGGGATCGCAAATGCCGCCTTCGAAGGCGCCATCCGCGGTGACATTATTGAATGCCAGGAGCCAGGGCTTGCCCTGCCGGTCCTGGGCGATCCTGCCGGCGTAAAGACGCTCGTCTACCAAGAGCCGCGCCGCGGCAAAATCGACCTGCCCCGGCATGTCGCCGACCGGCAGGCTCCAGATTCCACCCGTGCCCCCTGCCCTGTGACCGCACAGCTTGGCAGCGTCGCAGCAGAAGACGATATGGTTCTGGCCATCGAGCTTGATGACCTGGAACACTTCGAGATGAGCGAAGCCTGAGCCGGATGCGCTCAGCGGCGGCTCGACTGACCAATCGGCGAGATCGGTCGAGGTCGCATGGGCCATGCCCCCGCGATCGGGTTCCGAACCGTCCTTGCCTCGGGCGGTGACCAGCATATGCCAGCGCTGATCCGCCTGGCGCCAGAATACCCAGGGGTCGCGCCATGCCTCTTCGGGCCAGGACGAGGTACCCAGGGTTTCGTAGTAACGGCCATCAGCGACGCAAATTGCGCCGGGATGCTTGGTCCAGTCGAACAGGTCGGGCGATGTGGCCACGCCGATCGACTCTACATTGGCGCTGCTGTCGGGGGAGAGAAAGCGCGAGCCGGTATAGAACATGCGCCAGAGCCCGTCCGGGCCGCGCACCACGCTGCCGGTCCAGGTGGCGCTGCCATCGAAGCTGCCAGGCGCGCCAGCGTCGAACACCTGGCCGTGATTGGTCCAGTTGCGCAGATCGCTCGAGCTGGCGTGACCGATGCGGGCATTGCGGTGCCGCAGCTCTGGATTACCAAGCGATTTGGGCGCATGCAGATAGAACATGTGGTAGCGCTCGCCATCGTCAGCGAGCCAGAAATCCCACACCCAATGATCCGGCAGATGAAACGTCAATCCTCAAGCCCCTTTCCGAGGTCTTCGCAAAACACACAGCAATTGCCGCTTTGCTAAATCCATTTAGCACATGCTATGATGTGCATCGCTTGTCAAGCGGGGGGCGCATGGCTATCCAGTCGAAAAGCGATAACCCGACCGTTGAGGGGACCAGAAGCCTTTGGGAAAGAAGCGTGTAACACTGGCGGACGTGGCGCGTCTGGCCGGTCTGTCAACAACGGCGGCCTCGATGATTCTGACGGGCCGGCCGGACACGCGCCTGTCGCCCGAGGCCCACAAGAAGGTGCACGACGCGGCGGCGAGCCTGGGCTATCGGCCCAATGTGGCGGCGCGCGCGCTGCGCACAGACAAGTCGCGCTCCATCGCCTTCATCTCGGACTATGTGGCGACAACCCGTTTCGCCAGCGGCCTTATTCGCGGCGCTCTGTCGGCGGCAGAACAGGCCAAGCATGTCATGCTGGTGCTCGAAACCGGGGGCGAACCGGCGCGCGAAATCCAGGCGGTGGAAACTGCCCTCGACCGGCAGGTGGACGGCCTGATCTTCGCCGCCATGCGGGCGCGGGAAGTGTTTGTCCCCGACCTGGCAATCAATGTGCCGGTGGTGATGCTCAACGGTACGAGCGCGCGGTTTCCCATTTCGGTGCTGCCGGCAGAATATGAGGGCGGACGCAGGGCCGTGGAACTGTTGGTGAGTAGCGGCATCACGAAGGACATTGTCCTCCTGGGTCATAATGCGAAGCAGGAAGAGGGCTTGTTCCGGTCCGAGACGATCTCGCGTCGGTTCATGGGCATTCGCGACGCGATGGCCGATGCCGGCCTGACCTTTGCGGCCGAGTTGAGCTGCTGGAACTGGGAACCGAATTTTGGCTACGACCTGACCCGGAAACTGCTCAAGACGCAACGTCCCCGCGCGTTGTTGTGCCTCAACGACCGTCTGGCCTTCGGTGCCTACCAGGCGCTTGGCGAGGCCGGCATCCGCACTCCGGAAGACGTTGCGCTGGTTTCGTTCGATAATGACGAGTTGGCCTCGTATTTGCGTCCGGGCCTGACAACGATAGGCTTGCCACACGAGGAAATGGGTAGTCGCGCCGTGGAACTGCTGCTCGCGCCCTCCCGGATCCCGCAGACCAACCTAATCGACATGCCCGTTGTGATGCGAGGTTCACTGCCCCACAATTGCTCATAGACGAGTGTCGCGCTTCGTTGCCGTCGACCAGACCGGTGACCCCGAATGTCCAATGAGCTTGATGGCCTCTTGTCGGTCCATAGCAGGCCCAAAGGCTGCACTCATACCCATGCAGCCCAATCCGATGGCCGAAACTTCCAGGCCCTGACCCAGTGTGCGCTTCTTCATGTCTTTCTCCTCAGGCTTCCGGAATCTCGCGACTGAAAGCTTCGAGCGTGATGTTGTCCGGCACAGGTCCGCCCCTCTCATTCGTGTTCAACGCGTCTATGGCTGCCAACTGGCCCGCTGCAAGTGTGAAGTCAAAGACGTCGAAATTCTCGGCGATACGCGCCGGCTCGACCGACTTGGGGATCACCGAACGTCCTTCCTGCACGCCCCAGCGGATCATCACCTGCGCTGCCGATTTGCCGTGAACCGCGGCGATGTCCAGGATCGTCGGGTCCTCGAGCGTGCTTTTTGAAAAGCCCGGACGGTAGAATGTAATGCCGCCGATCGGTGCCCAAGCCTGCGTCAGGATGCCGTGCTTCTTGTTTAGCGCCTGTAGCTCCGGCTGCCGAAAATAGGGGTGGACTTCGATCTGATTGACTGCCGGAACGATCTCAATCTCGGGCAGGAACCTCTCGAGGTGCTCGGGCATGAAATTGCTGATCCCGATCGCCCGTACCTTGCCATCGCCAAGCAGCGTCTCAAGGGCACGATAGGCCCCCAGCGTCCGCTCGAAAGCCGAAGGGAGCGGCTGGTGAAGGATAAGTAGGTCGATTTGCTCAACGCCAAGCTTGCCTGCACTTTTGGTGAAGCTGTGCAGCGTTTCGTCGTAGCCGTAGTCGTTGATCCAGATCTTGGTTTCGATGAACACCTCGGAACGCGCCAAGCCGGAAGCCTGTATCGCTTCACCGACGCCACGCTCATTGCCATAAGCGGCGGCTGTGTCGACATGGCGATAGCCAACACGCAGGGCCTCGGCCACGGCGATCCGGGTGTCAGCCGGCGGGGTCTGAAAGACACCGAAGCCCAGTGCGGGCATGGCGACGCCGTTGTTCAATGTGATGGTCGGAACCGTCATGTTCGCTCCTTTGATGGCAATGCCTTCGTGACCTGCAAGATAGCCCTGCCCAACCTCGGAGATTAGGCGCTATAATCTACACCGGCTTGTTAGGAGGACTTCAAAATCGCTCGTGCTGATTTCAATGACCTTGCGGCCTTCGCCGTGATTGCCCGCGCGAAGAGCTTCACACGGGCTGCGGCCGAGATCGGGGTTTCGCCTTCGGCACTCAGCCAGACAATACGATCGCTTGAAGAGCGGCTGGGCTATCGTCTGCTGACCCGGACGACGCGCAGCGTTTCCACCACGGAGGCAGGCGAACGCCTGCTGGCCGCCGTTGCTCCACGCTTTGAGGAAATCGAGGCCGAACTTGCCGCCCTGGGCGAGCTCCGCGATCGTCCGGCCGGTTTGGTGCGGATTACCTGCAGCGAGCGTGCGGCCGAAACCGTATTATGGCCCAAGCTGGCGTCTGGCCTCGTCGAGTTTCCAGACGTCAAGGTCGAGCTATTCGTCGACCACAGCTTCACCGACATTGCCGCCCAGCGGTTCGACGCGGGTGTTCGGCTGGGGGAGAGCGTTGAAAAAGACATGATCGCCGTGCGGATCGGACCAGACATGCGCATGGTGGCCGTTGCGTCGCCAGCCTATCTGGCCAGTCGCCCAGCTCCGGCGACACCGCAGGAACTGGTAGCGCACACCTGCATCAATCTGCGATTGTCGTCCGGCGGCACTCTTTACGCCTGGGAGTTTGAGAAGGATGGGCGCCCCCTACGGGTCAAAGTGGATGGACAGTTCACCTTCAACACGGTCCGTCCGATGATCGGTGCGGCGCTGCAGGGGTTTGGGATTGCCTACGTTCCCGAAGACAGCGCCCAACCCCATCTTGCGGCTGGGAAGCTCATCCAGGTGCTGGACGACTGGTGCCAGCCATTCTCGGGTTTCCACCTCTACTACCCAAGCCGCCGACAAATGAACCAGGCCTTTGCGCTGGTAATCGACCTGCTTCGTCACAGGACAAGATAGGCATGGTCCGCGCTAAGGCGGATGCGGCCAATGTCGGTACCATGCCAGACCTGGCCGACCGAATTTAGGAAACAGGGAAGCTCGCCAGAAGGACCGATGTGGGGCGCGTTGCTGCCATTGCAGCTAGCAAAATTCCGCACATTACGGCCCCTACCCTTACAAATGCTAGCTAGCTAGCATGATGGCGCGCCGGTCGGAACAAAACTGCGAACACCTATTGCATTGAAATCAATAGATAACTCTGCACCGGCACTGATCCCATGTTCCCGGCCTCCCCCCGAAAGTCCGGTTCGAGGCCGTAAGCGGATAGTCGGCTTTAAGGTGGGAAAGCAACTTAGCTGCCGTTCGCACTCAGGACAGCGCGCTCCGCGAACATTTCGGATCGTGTCCCATAGCGTGGTGTAGCTGAGGCTGGGCCTCGAGGCTTTTCCGGCATGGGCCGGGCTGATCAGCGGGCTATGCCTGGCAGGCTGAC